>NZ_JAHKQF010000009.1 GCF_018860965.1 Alteromonas sp. C1M14
TGGTGCTTGTTCACTAATGATGTCGGTAACTTCAATACCTTCCTCTAGTGTTTCGAATTGTAGGTTTTGCTCTTCAGGAATACCGTCAAGCACTCTTTTTGCATATTGAATTAAGGTTGGGTGAGCAGGAATTAAATACATAAAACGTTCAAAGCCACGACCTATTTACGTTAGGATAAAGAAAACTCATACCAAGGATAGCCATAATGAAAACCCTTTTCTCCCTCCTGTTTGTCTTGCTTTGCACCACTCCCGCCTATGCCGCGATATCGGATTTTAAGGCCGGCCCGGTGTTTACCGACTATGGCACCCATGCCCCGGTCCCTGGTGTATCCATTGCTCCCACGGAAACGTTTAATATCGCCTTTGATGCGGTAAAAGGGGCAGAGCCTGGTGAAATTAATCGAAAATTCGATACCCTCGCTCGGTTTATCAATATGCATGTAGCCAATGGTGCAAAATTAGAGAACATTCACCTTGCCATTGTGGTTCACGGTTCGGCTACCTTCGATGTGTTAAGCAACGCTGCTTATAAACAGATTAAAGGGGTAGACAATGCCAACACGCCGTTATTGCAAGCCCTGTTAAGTAAAGGGGTAAGGGTACTGGTATGTGGTCAATCGGCTACGGCAAAAGACATAAGCGCTAACATGCTTGAAAAGGGCGTAGAAGTAGAACTTTCAGCCATGACCGCCCATGCCCATTTGCAACAACAAGGTTATACCTTAAACCCGTAACCGTTATATCACCGAGAGTAAATCGTTATTATGCTGCGCTTTTTTTCAATTTTACCATCCAAAATGGGTATGCTGATTTTCAGTGTCTTGTTCCTTTGCTGTCACTCCGTGAGTGCCAAAGAATTTCTACTTAGTTCTGGGGCCAGTGCGGCATTAGAACAACCTAACTGCACGCCCAAGGCGAGTGTCTTGATGATCCACGGTTGGGCTGGGCAAAAAGACGAAGTGGCAGATATCTATAAAATTTTAGCCCAACAACTGGCGGAAAATTGTATCGCCTCGTTGCGCTTTGATGTGCGAGGAGAATCTGAGCGAGAAAAAAGTGATTACACCTTAACCAGTACGTTTGCCAGTCGTGTAGAAGACGCCCAGTCGGGACTCGATTATCTACAAGCCAAATACCCAAAAACGCCTGTAATCGTACTTGGTTTTAGTTTAGGGGGGGCCACCGCCATGGAATTAGTAAGCCAACATCCCGATGCTTTTTTCGCCATGATCCTGTGGTCTACTGCAATCAACCCAAGTGCCATCGCCACCGATACTGTCAACTTTAAAACCATTCGTCAGGCGGTAAGCGAAGGAAAAGGCCTGTTAAATACCTGGGCAGACTTTACCCTTACCCGAGAACATATAGTGGGTATGCTAGGCTACAATCCACTGCGGAATTTAGGCCAGTTCAAGGGGCATATTTTATCTATTCGCGGTAGTGATGACTTTTTACCCGCCGACGAAGACAAAATCTTTGCCGCTAGCAGCGCAGTAACAGAAGATGCCTATTATTTAGGTGGCGCTGATCATACCTTCCGGGTTTTCGAGCCAGAAAAAAGTCAAAAAAAGAAGGTGCTGCGGCTTACTCAGCAGTGGCTAGTTGCTACGCTAGAACTGGCATCAGCTTCTCTATGAGTTATCTGCCTTCTTAATCATGTGCAATAGTGTAGCGGTGCTCAAACAGACAAAGATACACGACACACCTAAAAAATAAACTCTAAGGGCGCCATTGGAGCGTCCTTGTAGTAGCGGGGCTTGAGGTCAATAAGCTTTCTATTTTCAGTAAAAAGAATATGCCGAACAGGGGTAAAATTGCGCCTAGAGGAAGGGCGTATAGCAATTTGATTTTAGATACTAGAAGCCCCAGAAAAGTACTGACTAAGCATGCTACTACGTAAATTATTATCGTTAATAATTTAAAATATAATCAGCTATATCAAAGCTATCATTGCTTGTATTTGAGGCCTTCGCCTTATTTAAAAACAATTTAATTGATAGATGCAAACCATACACAGCCGCTCCAAGATTTTATGTAGCCTACACAACAGAGCATACTTTTTGTCACACTTATGTCGGTAATAACAAATTCTGACGCCTTTATCGCAAATGGGGCCATACCAAAAAACCGTTACTTCTAGCCACCGTAGTTATTGGGTATCTAAGATAAACACGGTGAATCAATTATGAGTAATACAGTTGCAGACTTTATTGTGCAAACACTGGAACAGGCTGGTGTAGATCGTATATGGGGCGTCACCGGAGACTCTCTAAACGGCATCAGTGACCGTTTACGCGCCCTCGGAACGATAGAATGGCTAGGCACTCGACATGAAGAGGTTGCCGCATTTGCCGCAGGGGCTCAAGCCCATATTGCTGACAAATTGGCCGTGTGTGCAGGTTCATGCGGCCCTGGCAATATGCACCTGATGAATGGGCTCTACGATTGCCACCGAAATAGAGTACCTGTTTTAGCTATCGTATCTCATATTCCATCAACGCAAATTGGTAGCTTATATTTTCAAGAAACCCACCCTGAAACCCTGTTTCAAGAATGCAGTGTTTTTTGTGAAATGCTGTCTAATCCAGCTCAAATGCCGCAACTGCTTGAAAGCGCTATGCGGCAAGCCATTTTACACAACGACGTTGCGGTTATTATCCTGCCTGGCGACATCACCCTGCAACCGATGCCGAGTAATATTAAGCCTAAATGGACAACGCCAAAACAAGGTGTGCTAGTACCGCCAGAATCTGACATCCAGCAACTAGCTAAGGCATTAAATAACAGCGAAAACCTTACCCTATTATGCGGTGCTGGTGTAAAAGGCGCTCACAAAGAACTGGTTACACTAGCGGATAAACTAAAAGCCCCCATTGTCCATGCGCTTCGAGGTAAAGAGTACGTCGAATACGATAACCCCTTCGATGTGGGCATGACTGGGCTGATTGGCTTTGAGTCGGGTTATCACGCGATGAATAGCGCCGACACCCTCTTGGTCATTGGCTCTAGCTTTCCTTATAAGAACTTCTACCCACAATCAGCGAAAATCTTGCAAATAGACAACGACTCATCAGCTTTAGGTCGCCACGCACAAATAGACTTAGGGGTGATAGGAGGTACTAAACCTACGCTAAATGCACTATTACCCTTGCTAGAAGAGCGAAAAGATAGACGCCATTTAGACGCCTGCTTAGCAAGCTATAAAGAAGCCCGACAAGGCCTAGATGACTTAGCCAACGGTAAAACATCCCGTACCCTTATTCACCCGCAATATTTAACACGCTTAGTGGATGAAACAGCAGACGACAACACCGTATTTACTTGCGATGTGGGAACCCCTACGGTGTGGGCGGCAAGGTATTTATCGATGAATGGAAAACGAAGACTAGTAGGTTCATTCAATCACGGCTCGATGGCAAATGCCATGTCACAGGCCATTGGTATTCAAGCCCTAGATAAAAAGAGACAAGTGGTTGCCTTGTGCGGTGATGGCGGCTTTGCCATGTTAATGGGTGACTTAATAACCTTAAAACAACACAACTTACCCATTAAAATCATTATTTATAATAATCACTCGTTAGGCTTTGTGGCCATGGAAATGAAAGCAGCCGGCTTTTTATCTCAAGATACCGAATTAGATAACCCAGATTTTGCAGCCATTGCCCGCGCCTGTGGCATGAAAGGCACAAATGTGAGCAACCCTGAAGATCTACCTGATGCCATCGCAGCAACCCTATCTTGTGATGGACCTGCGGTATTAAGCGTACAAACGGCGAAACAAGAATTGGTTATGCCACCGAAAATAGAGGTTGAACAGGCGAAGGGATTTAGTCTTTATATGCTTAAGGCAATACTTAACGGCAGAGGCGATGAAATAATCGATTTAGGAAAAACAAACTGGTTAAGATAAATTTTTCCGCGGGCTTATCAATGGGTAACTCGGGCATAGTTTACCACTGTACTTTAAGAAATAAATTCGCGTACGCGCTTATGCGCAATCACTTGTTTGTCTAAAAGGCTAATGATACGCCCTCTGTACAGATAAAAATAAGCCAAAAAAAAACCCGCTTTAGTAGCGGGTTTTCTAAATTAAGATTTTATTTCTAACTTTGCCTGAGGTGAACTCTAGAACGGAATATCATCGTCAAAGTCAAAATCAGGCTCTGCCATAGGTGGCTTGTTACCGCCTTGGTTATTCCCCTGTGGAGGCGCTTGGGTTCCTGGGTTATTTCCTTGAGGACGCTGTTGATATCCGCCACCTTGGTTGTTATTGCTATAACCGCCTTGCTGACCACCTTGCTGTCCGCCTTGAGGGCGCTGCTGATAACCACCACCAGATTGACCGCCTTGGCCACCACCGTCACGGCCGCCTAACATCTGCATTTGGTCGACAATAATTTCGGTGGTGTAGCGATCCTGACCTTGTTGATCTTGCCATTTACGTGTTTGTAATTTGCCTTCACAATAGATCTGCGACCCTTTTTTAAGGTACTCGCCTGCAATCTCTGCTAACCGACGATACATGGTCAGTCGATGCCACTCTGTCCGCTCTTGAACCTGACCTTGCTGATCTTTCCAGCTTTCACTGGTGGCCAAGCTCAGATTTGCTACGGCGTTTCCATTTGGCATGTAACGCACTTCAGGGTCGTTGCCCAGATTACCTACCAAAATGACTTTGTTGACGCCTCTCGTTGCCATCGATGTCTCCTGTAATTCTGTCTATATTGCGCAAGGACTCTGCCGACAGCGCGAAATGTATAACGGATAAAATAAGTTATTTAAGCCTGCTAGTATACCTGAAAAAGGCAGCAGGCTAAGGTAAATTTCATTTAGATATAAGACTAGAGTAACTGATCATATTCTTTGTGAAAAGTCAGACAAAAGATCAGTCTGACTATCGCGGTTGTAACTAACTGAAAACCGGGTAATCCCGCGTTTATTGTCCACGCGTATGGTGGGTGGAAAACCGCCGTTGCGCGCATGCGCTGTGACCAACAGGAAAGCAAACTCGAGGATTAATCCTGCTTCTTGTATCGCGGCTTAAAAAGAGACCAGTGATAACGCCCCATTCCCCGCGGCTCTTTTTTTCATCATTTATTTCGTTTGATGCTTGTTAATTATAAAAAAAACTTGGCATTATGGAGGAAATAAAAAGGAGTCGCTCATGCCCGAGACGGGAAAGTACAGTCAATTAAGTCTACAAGAATTACGCGCCATTGCCGCCACCGTTGATGGGGATGCCGAACCCGAGCGAGCGGCGCAAATTTATGCTGAAATCGTAAAAAAGCAGCAGGGAGAATTTTCTGAGGAAAAGGTCCCCCCTGTTGCCGATGCCAACCACCACAGCGAAGCCGTAGACCATAATCCAAACCCAACCAACCAGCAGGAAGAGGAGCGTTTAGCCTCTCGGGGAGAGCGTTTTGCCGCGGCGCTGATCGATAGCGTCGTCTCTATACTGGCCACGATCCCGTTTATTTTTATAGTCGGTGCCGAAAAATTTGCTACCCCCAGTGTTTCGTTAATTATATTGAGTTTTGCTTACGGTTTATTAAGCCTGTTAGTGATTCACGGTTATTTGCTATTTAATTACGGACAAACTGTGGGGAAACGGTTTTTAAACATACGTATCGAAGATTTATCGGGGCGACAAGCGAGCTTTGGCACTATCATTCTAAAGCGATATATTCCCGTCAGCTTATCGATTTATATTCCAGGAATTGGTGGCATATTGTCACTGGTAGATGTGTTTTTTATCTTTCGACGTGATAGACGTTGCATCCATGATCACATTGCCGGTACCCGAGTATGTCGAGCACCAACATCATTAACGGTATAACGTGCTAGCTTCACATGCCTTTTAAGCGTCTCACGGCCCTGATAAACAAACGATATTGACCTTTGACGTCAGGATAAGACATGGATTTATTGTGTTTACCGCCAGGGACCACATAAATCCATTTGTCGTGGCTTGGTGAGGCTTCGTATAGTTGCCGACTAAAGGTAATGGGCGTCGTTCTGTCTTTGTCGCCAACCACCAACAAAAGCGGTTTGTCGAACTGACGAACAAAATCCTCATTCTCTATAATGGCCAATTCCGGGGAGACTTTTAGCACGGTGAAAAGACGCGTCCAGTCTGGCACCATATTTTGCACCACATCGTTTACCCGATTAATGGCGCTGTCTAACACCAAGCCATCAATGTCTCGTTTTACCGCAACATAGCTTGCCAGTATTGAGCCCATTGAAATACCGTGCACCACCGTCGGTAAGTTGTTTTTAAAGACTTGATTGGCATAGTCAAAAACCATAAGCGCATCACGTTTTAATTGATACATTCTAACTCGACTGGCTTTTTCACTGGCGCCTGTTCCCTGGTAATCAACCCAAAGCACATTTGCAGGCAACTGCCCAAATTCGTGTAACAACGGCGAGTTTTTGGTAATAGACATTTCATTGTCAGCAAACAAGACCACGTTGGCGATGGCGTTAGGATAGGTCACGGCCACCCCGTTAAGGGTTAAATCTTGACTGTTTTTCAGTTCAACCTTGGTAATGGTCGCTACGGCTTCATCTTGGCTAATTGACTTACTTAAAGCTGTTACTTCAATAGGTTGCGTTGATGTGTCCTGCTGTAGATAACTTGATGAACTGACATCGATAGCACAGCCTGACAGTAACGCCACGGACAATAAAAAAACACAATTTTTGATAACGTTAACCACAACTAAATACGCCTTGCTCGGTGAGTTTTATGTTTCCGGTGCAATGCGCTCTCATTCCTATGCTAAGCGATAACACACCCAAAGAAACCCCCTTAATATTGTACCTTTCCCTTCACCACCAGCTTACAGTCCATCCCTGCATTTGCAGCGGCTTGTTGACCTATATCAGTGTCTTCGAAGACCACACATTGCTGTGGTGAAAGCCCCATTTGCTGTGCTGCCGACAAAAATGTGTCGGCAAAAGGTTTACCATTTTTTACGTCTGATGAGGTGACCAGCGCATCAAGCTTATCAATAATTCCAAGATGGGATAGAAGCTTTTCAGCATGAGCGCGATCAGCACCTGTGCCTACAGCAATTTTCATAGACGAACGATAATGGTTAAAAATGGCAAACGTTTCTTCAATCAGCGAAGGCACAAAATTCATCCGTCCTCGGGTTGCCATTTTATAATCCGCCACCTCTTTAGGATCGGCTTTATAACCGTATTTTTCGTTTAAGATAATGGCGGTTTGGTGAGTCGGCACGCCCCCTAAGCTGTATATATAATCGCTGTCAAAAGGGTAACCAAAATGCTTACAGGTAGCTTGCCATGCTTCAAGGTGTGCCCCCATGGAATCCACCAAGGTCCCATCCATATCGAATATGATGCCTTTATAATGGCTTAAATCTATCATAATGCACTTGGCCTCCTTTAATATGTATTCATCACCAACTACGGGCTTTTTTGCGATTTAACTATGTAACATCCGAGGCCGCCGGCTGAGTAAAACGACTTAGCAGGGTTCGTGCTGCAGATGCATCGAAGGCTCTACTGACTTTTAAATATATGACGCTATCACTGGCTGACACAACCACCTCGTCTACGCCAGTTAAGCTTTGTAGTGCCGTTTGTACCGCAGTCTGATTTTCTTCATCCACAGAAAACTGCAACACCACACGTTTTAATTTGCTTACTTCTTTTAAACCGAAAAGCACAATGATCCAGACACCAGCCCCTAAAGCCCCGACCAAGTAGGCCGTTTTAGCCGTCCATAGGTCGGTCACGACGCCAGATAGTACCCCTCCCATAAATGCACCGAAGAACTGAAAACTGGCATAAAGCCCCATGGCCGTGCCCTTTTGTCCTGCTGGCGCGATGGTGGATACCAAAGCGGGGAAGCTGGCTTCTAAATAATTAAACCCAGTGAAGAACATCACCACTGCGCACACCACTACCCATTCGCGATGGTGCTGCATATTTAACATTAAAAATGCCATCATCATAAGGGCGGCCGCTGTGATCACTACGCTTTTAGGGGTACGGCCACGACCGATCCCCATCAACACCACAAGCCCAATAATAGAAATAGCGAGCACTGGTAAATAGATGGTCCAGTGACTTTCTAAGGTCATGCCAAATTGGGTGAGGGTCACCGGTAATTGAACAAAAAGCAGCGTAATAAGCATGTGCAAAATCATCACGCTAACGTTTAAACGCCACAGTTGAGGGGATGAAAATAGCGAGGCCACTTGAGATAATTTGGGCAATGTATCACCACTGGCGGAAAGGGTGACATCAGGTACGACCCATTTCACCAACGGCATACAGCAAACCGCCAGAATACCGGTGATCCCAAACACACCGGCCAGCCCCCATCGCTGAGCAATAAGAGGCCCAATAAGTACCGCCAGGTAAAATGAAAAGCCGATGGCAATACCAATTACCGCCATGACTTTTGCCCGCTGAGATTCACGGCTAATATCGGTTGCCAGCGCCATGATTGCACCGGCAATGGCCCCCGCCCCTTGTAATATTCGCCCCACTAGCATCCACACCATGGTATCCGCAGTGGCGGCGACAAAAGAGCCTAAAGCAAAAACCGACAAACCCATTAATATTACCGGTTTTCTGCCCCAGCGATCTGACAGCATGCCCATGGGAATTTGTAGCGCAGCCTGAGTGAGACCATAACCACCCACCGCAAGGCCCACTAAAAGAGGGGAATAATCGGGATATTCCATAGCCGCCACAGCTAAAACGGGCATGACCATAAACAGGCCCATCATGCGCAATACATATACCAGCGCCAATGTGAGGGCAGCGCGAAGTTCTAATGCGTTCAAAGGTTCTCGTCCTCGTTATACCAAGGCCGCGAAGTGTACCATAAATCCTTTCTACGCCTAATATTCGAATGATCCCAAATGCCTTTAGAGCGTAACTAATGATTAACTTTGGTGCCGTCTGTGGCATACTTCTCTTTTTGGTAATCGTCAGGCTTCAATGGATAAAATCGAAATACGCGGTGCCCGCACCCACAACTTAAAAAACATCGATTTAACCCTTCCCCGCGACAAACTGGTTGTCATCACCGGGCTATCAGGTTCAGGCAAGTCGTCGCTGGCGTTTGATACGCTGTATGCAGAAGGGCAACGGCGATATGTCGAATCCTTGTCGGCATACGCCAGACAGTTTTTATCGATGATGGAAAAACCCGATGTGGATCACATCGAGGGTTTGTCTCCCGCCATCTCTATTGAGCAAAAGTCTACGTCTCACAACCCCCGTTCGACGGTGGGAACCATTACAGAAATTTATGATTACTTACGTTTAATGTTTGCCCGGGTGGGAACCCCCCGGTGTCCAGAACATGACGTCCCTCTTGATGCACAAACCGTTAGTCAGATGGTCGATAAAGTGCTGTCGATGCCAGAGGGCACCAAGCTAATGCTATTGGCCCCGGTCATTGAAGCCCGTAAAGGTGAGCATGTTAAAACCCTACAAAATTTGGCTGCACAAGGGTTTATACGGGCCCGTATCGACGGAGAAGTATGTGATTTATCCGATCCACCGGAATTAGATCTTCGCAAGAAGCACTCCATTGAAGTGGTGGTAGACCGGTTTAAAGTGCGCGATGACTTACAGCTACGGTTAGCTGAGTCTTTCGAGACGGCGCTGGAGTTGGCCGGCGGTAACGCAAAAGTGGCCTACATGGATGATAGCGATGCCGAGGAAATTATTTTTTCGGCTAACTTTGCCTGCCCTCATTGTGGTTACAGCATTAGCGAGTTAGAGCCACGGTTATTTTCCTTTAATAACCCTGCCGGTGCCTGTCCTACTTGCGATGGCTTAGGTACACGTCAGTTTTTTGATCCCGCCCTTGTGATCACCAATGATGAACTCAGTTTGTCTGGCGGCGCAATTCGCGGATGGGACAAGCGCAGCTATTATTATTTTCAGATGTTGCAGGCCGTTGCCGAAGCATACGATTTTAGCCTCACCGCACCATTTAGCGAACTCAGCGAAGAGGCCAAAGACACCATCCTTTTTGGTTCTAAAGGGAAATCGTTGAAGTTTAAATATATAAACGAGCGCGGCGATGTAATGGAGCGCAAGCATCCCTTTGAAGGCATCATCCCCAATATGGAACGCCGCTATCGAGAAACAGAATCGAACGCGGTACGGGAAGAATTGGCGAAACATTTAAGCCAACAACCCTGTAACAGCTGCGGTGGCGCACGACTACGTACCGAAGCTAGGTATGTCTTTATTGAAGGCACCAACCTACCAACAATTACCGAGATGTCTATCTCAGAAGCATTAGCCTTTTTCGAAAACTTAAATTTAAGTGGTCAACGAGGGCAAATTGCCGAGAAAATCTTAAAAGAAATTCTCGATAGGCTGGGCTTTTTGGTCAATGTGGGCCTTAACTATTTGTCTCTATCTCGTAGCGCCGACACCCTATCTGGCGGTGAAGCACAGCGTATTCGTCTGGCCAGCCAAATTGGGGCAGGGTTAGTCGGTGTTATGTACGTGCTGGACGAACCGTCCATCGGTTTGCACCAGCGAGATAACGAGCGCTTGCTAAAAACCCTCACCCGGCTGCGGGATTTAGGTAACACTGTATTGGTGGTAGAGCATGATGAAGATGCCATTCGCGAAGCAGATTATGTGGTGGACATTGGCCCAGGCGCGGGGGTCCACGGCGGTGAAATTATTGCCGAAGGTACGCTGGAAGATATTTTAAATAGTGAAGACTCACTTACAGGAAAATACCTGTCTGGAAGAGAAAAGATTGATATTCCGACCACGCGTACGCCGTGTCAGAAAGAGAAATGGCTTTCGCTAAGTGGCGCGACCGGAAACAACCTAAAAGATGTCACCCTTAATATTCCAGTGGGTTTAATGACCTGTGTAACCGGCGTTTCTGGCTCTGGTAAATCCACCTTAGTCAACGACACCTTTTATCGCATCGCCCATCGTGAATTAAATAAAGCTACCACCTCTGAGCCCGCGCCTTATCACGAAATGAAAGGCCTGGAACAACTCGATAAGGTGGTGGATATAGACCAATCTCCCATCGGACGCACACCGCGCTCGAATCCGGCGACCTACGCCGGCATTTTCACCCCCATTCGTGAATTATTCGCCGGCACACAAGAAGCCCGCTCAAGAGGGTACAAACCCGGCAGGTTCAGCTTTAACGTCAAAGGCGGTCGCTGCGAAGCGTGTCAGGGTGACGGCGTCATTAAGGTCGAAATGCACTTTCTACCCGATGTTTATGTACCTTGTGATGTGTGTAAAGGGAAGCGCTATAACCGTGAAACCCTCGAAATCCAATACAAAGGAAAAAGCATTCACGAAGTGTTGGATATGACAGTGGAAGATGCACGGCAGTTTTTTGATGCCATTCCATCCATTGCTCGGAAATTACAAACATTAATGGACGTGGGTTTAGCCTATATCCGCTTGGGGCAGGCAGCCACCACACTATCCGGTGGTGAAGCGCAGCGGGTGAAGCTGGCCAAAGAGTTGAGTAAACGAGATACAGGACAAACCCTATACATTCTTGATGAACCGACTACCGGGTTACACTTCCACGATATCAAACAGTTATTGGCGGTATTGCATCGCCTAAGAGATCACGGCAACACCGTGGTGGTCATTGAACACAACCTTGATGTAGTTAAAACTGCAGACTGGGTGGTGGATCTTGGTCCCGAAGGTGGCTCTGGCGGTGGTCAAATTATTGCTGAAGGGACACCAGAGACCGTTGCAGAAGCCGAAGTCTCTCACACCGGACGTTTTCTTAAGTCTATGCTGTAGGCTTCGACCAGTATTATAAAGGGGTCGCTCAGTGACCCCTTTTTTATTGCAGGTTATGAAATAATACGACGATAACTTAAAAAGAAGATACGACGATGTTGTTTACTAAAAAAATTACAATGTGTTGGTTACTAGCCCTCATATGCATGTCACTGCCAGTATCAGCAAAAACACCAACTGAAGTATTCTGGGAAGATCTGGTACCCGAGGGTTTCAACGAGCTAGCCCCTACACCGTTAATGAACCATGAAAATACCATGGCCCAATTACAGCCCAACGCCCCCGTAGTAGAAGCTTATAACGGCAAGTACGTAAAAATTCCTGGGTTTGTGGTGCCGTTAGAAGGAACCGATGAGCTAACCACCGAGTTTCTCTTGGTTCCCTACTTTGGTGCGTGTATCCACGTCCCGCCCCCTGCGTCGAATCAAATTGTTCATGTTACCTTTGAAAACGGCGTAGCCATAGACGACCTATACGATGCAGTATGGGTAACAGGAACACTATCAACGGAAGGCTGGCAGGGAGATATCGCATCTGTGGGTTATCGGTTGAAAGGAGCCGCTGTAGCGCCCTATTAAGGCGCTAACATCGGCAAAGCGGTTGTCTAAAGCCGATGACATTTAACTATTGGGTGTAGATTTTTTCGGCTCGATTAAACAACATCCATGATGTAAGAATATATTTGTCATTGCTCACCGGCACATTACCCCGGTGGGTATGAGTAAAACCAGCAGGCGCAATCACCATGCGACCGACCTTCGGTTGAATGCATTGTTGCTGGTAATAAAACTCAGTTTCTCCCCCTTCCTCTACATCATTTAAGTAAAACATAAATAGCAGCACACGATGCAAGGCTTCATTATGAGGTAACTGAGGGTAAACTTCGGAATGCCAATAAGGATAGCCTCCTTTCTCGGCGGTATAGCGTTGGGTATTAATGTCACCAATGCGAAAGAGGTAATTAACCAGGTTCGCCAAATTCGGTTTACCCACTGCATGGAAGTTCTCTTCAGTAAGTTTTACCGGCTGCCCTGTTTGAGGGTGCATCACCGTTAAGCCGATAGGACCCGTTAGCGCGAAAAAATGCTGCTCTATATAACGCAGCAATTCGTTACCGGTGGCCGTCATAACTGCCTTAAGAAAGGGCTTGAACACCTCATCTTGGGTAAAAGACACATCCATACTACGTTTTTTATCCGGATCAACACCGCCGCCGGTTTTTCCTGCCGATAAGTGCTGGCTTTGTTCAAATGCTGCGGTAATCTGCTGACATAGCTTGGCGGGCAGAACGTTATCGACAACCGTAATGAAATCTGTTGGCGTGGTTTGCAATGACAATTTACACCTCTTTGATATACGGCTTCACCTTTTCCCGAATGGCATCGGGGATGGGCTGTGCCTGTTGCTTAACATAATCAAAATACACCATGGTGGTATTTCCGGTGGCGCAATGGGTATTGTTCTGCCAAATTTCCTGATACACATCAAATGAACTTCGGCCCAAACGCCCAACCCAGGTTTTCACGATCACCGAACTGCCGTAATAAATTTGGGCCAGAAAATCCACCTTGTAACTGGCTAAAATTAGCGGCCAGTCAGACAAAGATAGGGATGGCGAAAAGAGGCGAAACAACGGATCTCTGGCCGCTTCAAACCAACCGACGTGCACGGTATTGCCCACATGGCCAAGCCCATCTGTTTCATAAAACCGCACATCAAATTGAGTTTCCATAGGCGTCACAACAGCCATGAAGCCTCCTTATTTTATTTGTTTTCACTATCGAATGAATCAAAACATATCATAGGACACTCGAGATTGACCTATCTCTTTTTTCAATTACTGTTTGTCGAATAATTTTACAAATTCATTTAATAAACTTTGAAGATAAAAAATAAATCAATATAAATCATGCATATAAAAAGTGGCGTAATACATGCATAAGGCCAAAGCACAAGCTACTGTTCCCACAACGACGTTGTATAAACAGTAATTCTTAGAAAGTAATTATCGCAATATTTTAAGGAGTACGATAATGAAAAACACACTGTTAAAAACTGTTATTGCTGGGTCCGTTTTACTATTAAGTAACGTAGTAAGCGCTGCTTTAGTCACAATCGATTTTGAATCAGACACCACAGGGGTTCAAGTAGATGGATTTTCAAGTGTTGATGCGTCTGGTGTGTACTTTAGTAACTCTACAGGTAATTCTCTGGAATTAGGAAATTTCGGTTCACAAAGCGACGGTATAGGCCTGGGAATATTTGCAGACGATGCCAGTGCATTGAACATTAGCTTTGATAGTCAAATCTCATTTCTATCTTTAGATTTTGGTAACGACGACCCAGGCTACACCCAATCCGGTGATGTTGCTCTGTTAACCCTTTTCAATGGGGCCTCTCAGGTTGCACAAACTAGCATAGAAATGAACCTAGACGATATCCTGAACCAAACCATCTCTTATAGCGGCGTGCTGTTCGACAGTGCCAGCTTTGTTTTCGCAGATGCATCGTTCAATCCTCTTAGTCTGATTGAAATCGTTGACAATATTACCTATGAAACAAGTGCGGTAAGCGTACCTGAACCTTCCACACTCGCTATCTTAGCATTAGGTGTATTTGGTCTTGCTGCCCGTAAGCGCTGCCAAAAATAAGTTAAATGCTCATGTAGCATGCTAGATATATAATAAAAATGCCCCGTCTTTACGGGGCATTTTTATATCTCGATTAAATCACCACATTCATCTACCTAAGAATAGTCCGCTGTTAATGTGCATGCCGGTGATCCCGACACGCTTCACCGGGCGCTTCAAACTCAATGGTTGTGTGGGCCAGTGCGAATGGAGCAAGCTTTTCGTTAATGCATTGCTTAAGTTGTCGGGTTTCAGTGGCATCTAACTCAGCATCTAATTCAATATGTGCAGTAAGCACATGATGTTCGCCATCTAACGACCAAAAATGAACGTGATGTAAGTTATCAACATGTCCTAGCGCCAATAAGGTGTCTTGAATTGCTTGCTGTTGCTGAGCATCTGGGCTGCCTTGTAAAAAAATACGAATGGTTTGAAAAATATAGCGGCCCACATTGAACAAGATAAACAGAGTAAATAGCACCGACAACAGTGGATCTAACACTGGCCAATGCACAAACTGCAGCACGACCCCGACGATCAGCACGGCAACCCAACCAAGTACATCTTCCAACAAATGCCAATTAAGCACTTTTTCGTTAAGGGTGTCTCCGCCAGACAGTTTGTACGCCGCAGTACCATTTACCACAATGCCTAAAATTGCCAAGCCTATCATCCCTTCGGTAACCGGCATTTCGGGCGACCACAACCGTGGAATAGCTTGGGTCAAAACCCAGCTAGATCCGACAATAAGGATCAGCCCATTTATCATTGCACCTAAAAGGCTTAAACGCTTGTACCCGTAAGTAAAACGCTCGTTAGCTTGTTTATGCCCCGCCTTACTTAGCACCCAAGCAAGACCAATAGACAGGGAATCCCCTAAATCATGAACGGCATCAGCCATGATGGCCACTGAATTAAACAGCCACCCGCCGATAAACTCAATAATAGTAAAAATAAAATTAAGCCAGAACGCCCAACCGATTCGCGATGTGTCGCCGCCATGATGATGACCGTGGTGATGATGGTGATGGTTGTGAGAATGCAATCGAGTTCCCTAGCTATGGGGTTGTAATTAGGATTATAAAGAGCCTACCAATGGGAATACAAGACAGTTGTTGGGCATCAGACAATGGCTCATATCAGTGGCTTTATATTTGCCTTGTTAAGCTAGGCTCGTTCGCACGGCTTCAGCGCTCACTATAATGAAAACCAAACAGCCGGTCTATTTACCGGCTGTTTATTTAGAACATTATAAATTAACTAAGCCCGAGGACTTGGCTATGTTTGAGTATTCAATTCCTTCGTTGCCTATGGCAGCACTAACGACGGAAAAGGAAAGGTCAGCAAGATCATCAATACAATAATACCGACAATAACCGTTGTTTCTAGGGTGACTCTACTTTGAGCCTTACAGCAGGGGCACTCCCCCCGATCCCCATTACCCATAACATTGCGATAACCTTGCCCGTTAGGGCTTTTTAACCATTGGGTAGTCAATGCCCAATTGCTCCAGATAGGTATCGTACTTTTCTGGGTCATAATAGTACTTCCTCATCTTCTCTCGATACTTTTCCATTATATCTTCGTTTAAGTAGGTCTGAGGTTCATCGCCGTCTCTGAGTAACGAGGTATATTGAATATCCTTGGTTTGTACCTCTTTAAAATATCGGTTCATCTCTGGCAATAAATCGGGGTTAGTAAATAAATCCACCAAGTTCATAGCATGAGCTTTTGCCCCTGCAATAATGCCTTTATGCGCAATAGGCGTGGCCATGGACACCGCATTTGCCCAATTATGTCCCGGTAAGTTAGGTATGTTCGACGGATACAACATAAAGATTGTTGGGACGTTCCAGGCAATATCACCTACATCATCAGAGCCGCCACCGGTGAGTTTTTCCTGCGGTGGTGGTGCTCGCATGGGCATAACGTCTGTCGGCAAGCCGATGGGTTCTGCACCAATTTCAGTTTGTAACGCCTTGGCCAGGGTTAGATCGTCTTCTGACCATGTGGGCATGCCTACTTTTTTGATATTTTCGTAAGCCGCTAACGCTAATGGTTTATTGAAATGTCCGGGCCATGCTGTCCCCATCACCACCGAATCCCAAGTGGTATTGCTCATCATGGCTGCGCCCTCGGCCATTTTATCGCCAATTTCCCACAACGCTTTTATATGGGGGTAATCGGTTTCCCGAAAGAAGTACCATGCCGTCGCCTTTTGTGGCACAACATTGGGTTGATCGCCACCATCAACGATAACCGAATGGGTACGCTGGGCAAGACGTAAGTGCTCGCGGCGATAATTCATCCCAACGGACATAAGCTCTACGGCATCTAATGCACTTCGGCCTCGCCAAGGAGAGCCTGCACTATGGGCAGATTCGCCATAAAAGTTATACTTCACCGAGACCAAACCGGAAAACGCGGGGTTGCCGTAAAAAGTACCGAAGCTACTACCAACGTGGGAATAAAGTACTGCATCCACGTTGTCAAAGTACCCTTCACGAACATAATAGGCTTTGGTCGCTAACTGTTCTTCGGCTACTCCGGGCCACAATACCAAGGTACCTTCAATGTCATTGGCGATCATATAATCTTTCATCGCCAGTGCGGCAATAATATTTACCACCTGCCCAGAATTATGCCCTTCGCCATGACCTGGAGCGCCCTCTACGATAGGATCGTGATAGGCAACACCCGGTTTTTGCGACGCTTTAGGGATGCCGTCAAGATCGGTACCTAACGCTATCACAGGCTTACCTGATCCCCAGGTGGCGTACCACGCGGTGGGAATACCAGCCATCCCTCGCTCAACTTCAAAACCGTGCTGTTCTAAAAACGCAGTTAAATACGCTGAAGTTTCTACCTCTTGAAAGCCCAATTCGCCGAAGGAAAAAATCATGTCATTCATGACCTGAGCCAGCTTCGTTTGCTTATCAATGGCCGAGACTAAGGCTTCTTTTGCAGATTCCCGTTCGTTTTCACTGAGGGTTGTTGCCTGGGCTGCGGAGAAAAAGTGGCCCAACACAACCATGGTACCCAATGCCTTTAACACTTTATGTTGCATATAAACTCCTTTTGATGAAGGGTGAGGAAAACCTCACCCATTCCGTTTTACTCTTTAACAGTGGGATAAGTGATACCGAGTTGTTCCATATAGGTGTCGTACTTGTCCGGATCGTAGTAAAACTGTGACATATCGCCTTTAAATTCAGCCATGATCTCTTTGTTTAGATGTGTGGCAGGCTTATCTTGCTCACGCAGTAACGGCGTGTAAGTTTCATTTTTGGTTTGTACATTTTTGTAGTAACCCCATGCGTTCTCTAGCAGGGCATCATCGGTGATCAAATCAAGTAATGTGAGCGCTTGAACTTTTGCTCCGGCCACAATTCCCTTGTGCGCGATAGGCGTTGCCATTGCCACTGCATTCGACCAGTTATGCCCTGGCAAATTGGGAATATTGGCAGGATAACGCAACGTAATGGTCGGCACTTGCCAGGAGATATCGCCAATGTCGTCTGAACCGCCACCCATGTTTTTATTCGGATCAGGTGGATCAGTCAGTTCGTCAATTTCAGTTTTTAATCCCTCAGGTGCTACGCCAATTTCCTTCTGCAAGGCTTTGGCCAAAGCGATATCGTCTTCACTCCACTGGGGCATCCCCACCAGCTTGATATTTTCATAGGCATCTTCAGCCATGGGTTTATTCATGTGCTGTGGCCAAGCCGACCCTAACACCACCGAATCCCAGGTTGTGTTAGACATCATGGCGGCACCTTCGGCCATCTTATCGCCAATTTCCCATAACGCTTTGATATGGGGGTAGTCAGTTTCGCGAAGGAAATACCAACGACTGGCAACAGGAGGAACAACGTTAGGCTGATCCCCACCATCGACCACGATAGAGTGGATGCGCTGGGATAATCGTAGATGTTCACGGCGATAGCTCATGCCCACTTCCATTAATTCCACGGCATCCAACGCACTTCGGCCCCGCCATGGCGACCCAGCACTGTGGGCCGACTCACCATAGAAGTTATACTGTACCGAGATCAGTCCGTTGCCTCGGCCATCTCCCCAACGGGTACTAAAGCCATTCCCCACGTGAGAGAAAAGCACCGCATCCACATCGTCAAAGTAGCCGTCCCGCACATAGTAAGCTTTGGTTCCCAATTGCTCTTCGGCTACGCCAGGCCACACTTTGATGGTACCTTGCAGGCCGTTGGCTTCCATGTATTCCTTCACCGCTAAAATAGCAATGATATTCACAACCTGGCCCGAGTTATGACCTTCGCCGTGACCTGGCGCCCCTTTAAGAATGGGATCATGATACGCCACGCCAGGTTTTTGTGATGCTTTTGGAATGCCATCAATGTCAGAACCAAGTGCAATAACAGGTTCACCTTCTCCCCATGTTGCCATCCAAGCCGTGGGGATCCCGGAAATTCCCTTCTCTACGGTAAATCCATTTTCTTCTAAAATATCGGTGAGGTATTTGGATGTCTGATATTCCTGAAATCCCAGCTCACCAAAGCTGAAAATCATATCGTTCATCACCTGCACTTGCTTAGCCCGCGCATCCACAGCTTCAATTAACGCTTTTTTGGCATCCATTCTTTCGCTGGCAGACATACTGGCTGACGCTAGGGTCGGCCATGCCGACCCCGCGAGCGCCATGGCGACTAATGCAGAGCCGACTTTACGGGTAAAATGTTGTGATATTACTGACATGGTTTACTCCCTTACATTTCTAGACGGAAGCCGACTTTAAACTGGCGACCTAGCACATCGTACAAACCACGGTTAGTCGACAGATAACCCGCTCGGTTCTCAGAACCTTGATATGCTGGGAACGTCACTTCAGCGGGATCAGAGTTCATGAGATTACGTACTTGTAAATAGAGCTCTAAAGTACTGGCATCGCTAAAGGGGATAGTTTTTGATGCGTAAGCATCTAAATAAACTTTTGCAGCCACATGATTGTCGTTAATGGTGTAATTCGGCGCCGTGCTTACTGGGCAGTTGGATGAACATTCAATATAAGCATTGCTTAACGTTCCTTCACTGATACCCCGTGCTGTTAAATCAAAGCGCATATCATCAAGATCGTAGGTCACTGACGCACGATATTTCCAATCCGGCGTACTGTTCGCCACAGAACCGGCTTCATCAATCGCGGTAACACCGTTGTCCGTGATGGCTTCTAAATAATTGGTTGCTAAGAATCGCAACTTAAAGGAACCTGGAGCGCCTGCTACGATATCTGCCGTATCAAAGCGATAGGTTAAATCATAATCTATGCCCTTTGCGGTCATTGAGTTAAGGTTTTCATACAACAAGTTGATGGTTTGCAGGGTACCGCTTGAATCGTAAACCATGTTGTCGCAGTAACGCTCTACTCCGTATTCCACACAGTATTCTGCGGTTGAATCGGCTGTTACGTAACTAATAACACCATCAATTTCCACATCATAATAATCGATAGTGGCAGAGAACCCTTCTAGGAATGACGGTCTCAAGACCACACCTACCCCCCAGGAATCAGCTTCTTCTGGGCTAACATCTGGGTTGCCCTGTAGGTTCTGAACCATAGGTACAGACTCACCATCAATGGTGACTGAGTTTGAACGAGCTGTGCCCGCCGCATACAATTCTGATAAATTAGGAGCTCGAATGTCTTTCGAACGGGTTAAACGGAATGTGGCATCATCAATGGGTGTCCAGGTTAAGCCGCTTTTCCATGTGGTTACGCCGCCCGAAGTACTGTAATCGGTATACCGTACTGCACCGTTAAAATCTAAATCATCCATAACGGGAACTAACATTTCTACATAAGCTTCTTTCACGTTGTAAGAACCTGTTGTCACTTTGTAGTTACCGTACTTCCAGCCCGTTGTATATTCTTCATCTACCGAACCGCCCATTTCTTCACTGCGGTATTCGGCACCAAATGCTAAGGAAATTGGTCCCGCCCAACCTTCAAGATCATTGGTACTAAAGTTAATGGCTGCCACTTGTTGCGTAAAATCTTGCTTACGTCGAGGTTGGCCTAATACATAATCTAAAGCTTCTTCGCTGGCTACCCCTACCCCTAAGCGGTTTAACGGCACACAACCATTGCTAGGATCGGTTAAGGTAGAACGACATACAATGTCGCCACTATCAGGGTCAACCACTGCATCCGTGGCCAAAGTTAATCGTTCGGTATTGTAGGTAGGCGTCATATGTTCATCGGTATTGGTCTTACCATACTGGTAATACGCATCCCAGGTGAAGAACTTATCTGACATCATAAATTCGCCATTAGCCCCGGCTACAATACGAGTGGTATCCCGTTTGTTGTTGCTTCCCGATGCTGGCATATCGACGTTACTGGTATTCATAGAAAAGCTATCTAAACCTAGCTCTGCCATTTGTGCGGCGACAGAATCGGGTAAATAGGCATTATCGGCGTAAATGGTGACGCCTGTGGAAGTAGGATTAATATAGTAGCTTAACCCTTCGTATTCCGCGTACGACCCTTGTAAAAACACTTCTGTATCGCCTAGCATCCAACTTAAGCGCCCAAAAAAGTTATTTCTGTCAATTTCTGCTGCCAATGAATTGGTACCAATCATGCCTGAGGTGGTGTATTGCCAGTCACCGCCAATCATCCATTGTCCAGAAACATCACCATAAGCGAGTTGACCAGGAGAGCCGTCGACACCAAAGTAAGTGCCCTGCAAAGGACCGGATGAAATTAACCCACCAGGTGTGTAACTTGAAATACCGATGCCGTTACCCACGTAGTAAAAAGGCGCGCCTTCAGAGGTATCTGGGTTAATAATGGCAACGCTGCCATCTTCGGCGTAATCCCGGGTGGTATTATGAATACCATTGGCATGAAAGGTTTCACCACTTAGTAATAAGTGGCCATCACCATTACCGAGTTCAGTACCGTAAGTAAGTACAATTTTATTGTTTTCTCGATCGCCGTAAGTTGTTTCACCGTATTCGACTTCGGTTTTAAACCCGGTGTATTCTTTGTCTAGTATAAAGTTAACCACACCACTAATAGCATCTGAGCCATACACCGACGACGCCCCACCGGTCACAATATCTACCCGCTTTATAAGCGATTGGGGGAAGGTATTGGTATCTACCTCGCCGGTAGATGCTGACACCACTGAACGCTGTCCATCGAACAGCACCAAGGTACGCCCTGTACCTAAGCCACGAAGGTTAAGTGCTGCTATACCCGATGCTCCGTTACTTAACGAACCTGAACTTGTAGACGCGGTACTACTCCCGGTAACCGATGGCATGGTGTTAACAAAATCAGCCACACTATTTGGCGCAAATGTATTTATGTCCTCCTCTGACATAGAGGCAACAGGCGTGGGTGTATCGTACCCATCTCGGGATACACGAGAACCGGTAACCTGTATAGATTCCATCTTTTGTTCGTCAACAGCGGTTGAAGTAGATGCCTGCTCCTGCGCGAGTGCAGGCAGGGAAAGTGCGCTAGCTATTGCTGCCGCCAGTGTTAGCTTTTGGGTCTTAAACGATACCTTTGCCTTCATAGTGGTTTTCCTGTGTGAGACTGTGCTTGCTGAACTGTTGATTATTATTTGCGTCAGACGCTTGTCGACGCATGCCTATTTCAGTGATCCTTCACTTTCCAAAAAGTGATGAGTGACTCAACAGACAATTGCACAAGGCATACCCAAAACATTGTTTTAAATAATTTTTATTGAAAGTAAATTATTCTTGGGGAATTAAACACATAGGAAAAAAGCATTAAACACACGAATTTCAGGCTCTTAGAGCTCATAAATAAATCTATTAACAAACAATAAACACATAAATAATATTTATCCAAAAGTGATGAAATTAATTAAATATGTTTATGCCAGAAAAAACGCATAATTATTTTTTATAGGTAAATTAACTTACTTTATGATTAGCAAAAATTTGCACATTTTTAATGCAGGGAGGGAAAATTGAAGGAATACCACAACACGGATGTTATATCATAACATTTATTAAAATGTAAAATATTCATCCTAAAAAAACAGGTTATTGTCGCAATTTAGTGCGCGAAAGTAAGGATTACAAAGGGGTAGAGGAAGGTGCTATGGATCTATTATTAAGGAAGAATGACAATGTTACGAATATACACAATACATAAAAACACCATGTAAAAAATAGGAAAAGATGGTGCAATACTGAATAAATACCCAATCGTTACTGCACCATTATGGTATCAATAAGTTCAATGCCTTATCGTTAGTTTTCGGCAATTGAACTCACATTTTAATCAATACAGGGGATTCTTTGTGTACAACGTCGGGTAAAACATGTGTCGCGACAATCACTAACGAGGTCTTTGACTGCGCAATTAAAGAGTGGGCGACCCCCTCTATGTTGTCCTGATCTAACCCCTCAAAAGGCTCATCAATTAACCATACCGCAGGGTTAGCTAACCAGGTTCTAGCCAATGATAAGCGCCTAGCCTCACCGCCAGATAAGCGCCTTCCCCCTTTACCTAACCAAGCCTCAAGGTCGGTTAAATAACCTAAACCAACAAGGCTCAGTGCCTGTTGCGCGTCGTCATCGGCCAACTGCCGATTATTTGGTGCCAGATTCATTTTTAACGTGGCTTCTAAAATAACAGGCGATTGTTCTACGTAGATCCAATTTTTGCGCCTACCCGCTTTTACCGGTTTACCATCAAAAAACAAACTTCCCCGCGACTGAGTCATGCCAGCGAGGGCCAACAACAAAGATGACTTGCCGCAACCAGAAGGGCCAGACAAGATCACCAAACCCTTGGCCGGCAATTCAGCGTCCATGCCTTTTGTTAAATAGGCCGACTGAAAATCCTTAAGTCCAATGTGATGAGTGGCTTCATCGCCGACCACATCTGGCAACGCCTCGCCTTCATTCAGCTGCACCGCCTCGTTCGCCTTGCGATAACGTCCGAAGTGAGCAGCGGTTGTCAGTGGACGCCCCAGCCAGTCAGTGATGCTTAACAACAGCATAGGTACAATAAGTGATGTAGGTTGGTGAAAGCCTTGGTTGTCATTCAAGATAAACAGCATCAATAAGCCTACGATAGACAAGCCTTGCATACACCACAATGCCCACTGTCCAGCCGACTCTATCCGTTGGTGATCACGCCACACCTTACGTAAATCCGGCGCCGAGGGAAACTTACCCTGGTGTTCTTTTAGCTGCATATGCCAAAGGCTACTGCTACTTAAAAAGTGTTCTGACTGAAAACGAAAGTCGGTTTCTTGCTGAACCTGTTTTTGCGCAATCCTAAGACCATAAAAAACCAACCACCCAGTAAGCAGCATCCAGCTTAACGCCATCATCCACATAACCTGAGTACCCGGTAGCGCAAGACTGCTCACAATAGCAACCGACAACACTATCAGCACCACAGCACTCGCTTGATGAGCTACCCAGCCCACCCATATAGATGAGAGGGTTTCAGTTTGTGTAGCAAGTCGTTCAACGTCGCCGGCACGGGTCGGTAAATATTTGTCTTTGAGGCGAGAAAAAAGCTCACTTCGCAGCCAGGTGGTGCGCCCCAACAAGTCGTGGTGAGCCAACCACATATGCCCATAGCCAGCGCCTATTCGCACTAACGCCAAACCACGTATGATGACAGCGGGCAACATATAATTAAAGTTAGCCGGCACCAGCGCACATGCAGCAATAAACCAACTAGAAAAAATAAGAATGAGTAAACCGGCACTGGTATGAATGATGGCCAATAGCAAGCTTATAAAGGGAATACGCCCTAACATGTAATGCCTCCATCTTTGACCACCCAATGCTGAGTAAACCAGTCTTGTGATAGGGGTTTGTGGGATGCCCAAATGACGGTTGCATCATGACTGGCTTGTTGGATAAGCGCTGAAATTTCGTCATGTTGCTGGGCAGGTAGATGGGCCGTAGGTTCATCGAGCAGCCACACTTGGGGTTGGCGTAACAACACCCGGGCAATGGCAAGCCGTTGCCCTTGTCCGCCAGAAAGGGGCGGATGTTCCCCCATCAGGGTATGGATATCTTGTGGTAACGCCGCCACCCAGTCAGCCAATCCCACCGCATTCAACACCTGATGCAAGTTTTCATCTGTATAGTGGCCGCCTAACGTGAGGTTATCTTTCACGCTACATGGCAGCACCACCGGCGTTTGGGTAAGTAGGGCATAATCTTCTAGCGGGTTTTGTAACCCCGCTCTTTGTCCGCAAAGATACTCCATTAAAACCGTTTTACCCGCCCCCGAGGGCCCACTTAGCAATATCTTATCGCCGCGGGTTAAGGTAATCCCTTTCGTTTGTAAATCAGGGGCGTAGGTCAATGGTCCACTTAAGCTTAAGGTTTGTAACGGACGCCCTTGGCTTGCTGATGATGCTCCCGCCTCACTTAGCAAATCTTGTAAAGCATCCTTAGCGGCTTCGGCTTGGGCCTTTTGATGATAAAACTGCCCGAGCTTTTTCATTTCCGCCAACAATAAAGGCGCGGTCAGTAGCAACCAAAGCCCTTGCTGTAAATTAATGGCCTCCCCTAAATCAAACTCTCCCAATAAGGTAAAGCCGATATAAACGGCAATAAGAGCCACCGCTAAAGTAGAAAAAAAGTCGAGTACCGTTGTCGATAAAAACGCGATGGACACCACTTTCATGGTGCGATCACGAAGCCGACGCCCGGCCTTGTCTAAAAGCTGTTGCTGAGCATCGTGAGCTTGAAACATCGTTAGCAAGGGTAACGCGGATAACCGATCAACAAACAACCGTCCTAGCCTTTCTAATGCAATAAAGTGCTTTCGGTGTAACGATGCGGCACCTTTGCCTACCAGTACCATAAACAATGGCACAATAGGAAGTGTGATCAGTAAGCTAGCGCCCACCACCAAATTGACAATAAAAATCGCTACCAAGGCAATAAGGGGAACCACTACCGCGACCATTTGTTGAACGCGATAATCAAAATGCCAGTTCACCACGGCGGGTATGTGCATTTGCCAGAGGGTTTGCCAATAAAAAGTAGAATGCTGTCGAAGCAACGCATGCTGCTGGTGAAAAAATGTGGCCATCAAACGCTGTTGCAAAACCGCCGATAGCTGCAAACGTTTGTGATGGTTTAAGAATATAGCGAGTCCGGTGGATATCCACACCACCACCAAACCCATCGCCGTAAGCCACAGCATTGTGCGACTCGCACTGTGTCCGTCAATAACCCATTGACTGACAATACCGGCAAAACCCCAGTACGCGGCAATTAAGGCGATGTCTTTTAACACCTGTAGAAAAGTTAATGCCACCAAGATGCCGTTTGAGGCGGCATCAGAGGTGGCGACTGATTGCTGAAACCAGCGCGATAAAGTTTGGGAACGACTCAAGTTATCCCTTATTCTTCGTTATCGGGGCGGTCCAGGTTCTCTGTGGCTTCTAGCCACATGGCGTTAATAATACCAAATGAACAAGCTAACAATACGCCTAGTATCCAAGTGAAATACCACATATAGCCTCCTAGTAAATAGCGTGAGATTTGTTTAAATCAGATTGTTTCACCCGGCCACGCATTACATAAAATCCATACGCGGTATAAGACAATACAATGGGAACAAATATGCAAGCGACAACAAACATTACACGAAGGGTAAATTCGCTGGATGTTGCATCCCACATGGTCAAACTATCATTAGGAACAGTGCTGCTTGGCATTAAAAACGGGAACATAGAAAAGCCCGCAGTTAATATCACGCCTGCTATCATGGCAGAACTGGATACAAATGCCCATCCAGCGCGACCAATTTTAGAGAAAAAGCTGCATGCCATACCACCCGCAATACCCAATGCCGGAGCAATGATCATCCAAGGGTATAGGCTGTAGTTATTTAACCAAGCGCCTGTCTGGGTAATAACGGTTTTTACTGTGGGGTTTGATACGGCAGAAGTATCAACCGTAGAGGAGATAATGTACCCATCGATACCAAACGCCACCCATACACCGGCTAATACAAACAGCACCACGGTTGCGAGTGATAAAACCACCGACGTTGTCCGTGCTCTTGATTCAATAAAACCATCGGTTTTCATTTGCAAGTAAGTAGCACCGTGATTTAGCAGTAACGCCACAGAAACTAAACCGGTAAGGATACCAAAGGGGTTCAACAAGCCGAAAAATGACCCGGTGTAAGTTGAACGCAGTACGTTATCGAATGAATATGGCACGCCTTGTAACAGGTTACCAAACGCAACACCAAAGATAAGTGCAGGTACAAAACCGCCGGCAAATAAGGCCCAATCCCAGTTTGTACGCCATCTATCACTGGGTAATTTACTGCGATAATCAAACCCTAAAGGTCGCATCCATAACGCAGCAAGCGTTAAGAATAGGGCAATATAAAAACCTGAAAAGGCGGTAGCATAGATCATCGGCCAAGCAGCGAATATTGCGCCACCTGCGGTGATAAACCAGACCTGGTTACCGTCCCAGTGTGGCCCAATCGTGTTAATCATTACCCGACGCTCTTCATCAGTACGACCGATAATTGTCAGTAAGGCACCGACCCCTAAATCAAAACCATCTGTTATAGCAAAACCGATGAGTAGGACACCCACAAGTACCCACCAAATAACGCGCAGAACTTCATAATCGATCATGATTTTGCTCCTTGTGTTGATAAGCCAATTACACTGTCATCATCTTCTGGTGGAACTGGGCCTTTTTTGGCGAATTTCTTCATCAGATAGAACGCAATGACAAACATCACCGTGTAAAACAAGGTGTAGCCGACAATGGTAAATAACACGTCTGATACCGACAGGTTAGACACAGACACATGTACCGGTAACACTTCGGCAATAGACCATGGCTGACGACCAAATTCAGCAACAAACCAGCCCGCTTCACACGCAATCCAAGGTAAAGGCATGGCGAACAGAGCGGTCTTCAACAACCAACGAGGCTGAGTAATTTTGTGCTTGGTGCTATACCAAAAAGACGCGGCAAACACCCCTAGCATAATAAAGCCGGCTAATACCATAATGCGGAATGAATAAAACAGTGGTGCAACAGGAGGAATACTGTAATCCACGGCCCGTTTTAGTGCCTCTTCTGAAGGCGCAGTCACATCACTTGTGAACGGTTGCAATAACATGGCATAGCCAAGGTTATCTTTGTTCGCCTCAAACAGCGCTTTTTGCGCTTCAGTTGCGGTGCCATCGCGCACTGCATCCATATTTTTATACGCTTGTATGCCCGATAGAATCCGTACTCGGTGTTGATCTTTTAGATCTTTAATACCGGTAACTTCTTCGTCCACACTACGGGTTGCGATCAAGCCCATTAACCAAGGCACTTGCAGTGCATACTCCATTTTTTCTTCTTCGTCGTTGGGTATACCAAAAATGGTGAACGGCGCAGGCGCTGGATGGGTTTCATATTCAGCTTCAATGGCGGCCAATTTTACTTTTTGAACGTCGCCAATTTCATAACCGCTTTCATCACCTAAAATGATGACTGACAAAATGGATGCCAAACCAAAACTGGCGGCAATAGCAAATGACCGACGGGCAAAGGCGACATGGCGATGTTTAAGCAAGTAGTAACTAGAGATAGCAAGCACAAACATAGCGCCAGTGGTGTAGCCAGCGGAAACTGTATGCACAAATTTCACTTGCGCTACGGGGTTGAACACCACATCAGCAAAGCTGGTCATTTCCATGCGCATAGAGTCGATGTTGAAATCGGCACCTACAGGATATTGCATCCAGCCGTTAGCGATTAAGATCCACAAAGCCGAAAAGTTTGAACCAATGGCGACCAACCAAGTTGCCGCTAAGTGTTTTACTTTAGACATGCGATCCCAACCAAAGAAGAACAAACCGACAAAGGTTGATTCTAGGAAGAACGCCATTAGGCCTTCAATGGCCAGTGGTGCGCCAAAAATGTCACCCACATAGTGGGAATAGTAGGACCAGTTCATACCGAACTGAAATTCCATCGTTAGTCCGGTCGCCACGCCAATGGCAAAGTTTATCCCGAACAACTTACCCCAGAACTTAGTCATCTCTTTATAGATTTCCTTGCCGGTCATCACGTAAACAGATTCCATGATGGCCAGCATAAAACTAAGCCCAAGGGTAAGTGGCACGAAGATAAAGTGATACAACGCAACTAATGCAAATTGCAGGCGCGATAACTCCACTAATGTATCGCTCATAGGAACATCTCCAGTGTAATTGATAAATAGGTTGAGTGCATAAAACGCAGAGCGCGTTTATTGATGGAGCTTCAGCCACTTCGTGCCAGTAGAGTTTAAATAGTAGAATTGGATTATTTTAGCTCTAACAGACAGGCATGAGCTTCCTGCATCTCATTGGCAGAACAATACACCCATTCCTGAGATAGGCATTTGATCCAACGCAAAGAAACTCATTGAGAAAAAGGAACATGAGGTAACAAAATACGTAAGTGAAGGCGTTAAAATTTAGGCGGTGTAGATAAAATGCCAGCAGCAAGTAGTTTACTTACCTGATCGGTAAACCGAGACAGCAAATGTAAATGGCTCGAAAGTCGTTTTGTCTTGTAGGTTTGGTAATAAAGAGAGATGTCTTTACTTGCCTGTTGCTTAAATAGGTCAGTATCTAGAGCCCTGCACTGTGCGTGTGTCTCAAGAAAAGCAGCAAGCGCGTGACTGTCGAGCACCGACAGCGCGCTACCGTAGGCCGGCCTTTTTGCCGAAGGTGCGAAATATAAAGATTGCAGATCATGCACTTCAGAGAAACACACAACCTCATCACAGCGCTTTGCCAGTAAGGGCGTAAACATTTTATCGGCATGTTTACGTCGTTGTAGCACCACAATTTTGCCGGGTATTTCTCCAAGCAACTCCAATACGTGTAACGCCGTTCCTTCTGCGAATATTAGCACCTCAGCACTTTTGTAATAAATAAGCTGCTCTTGTAAGCTCAAATTTTCTGGCTTCATAATAAAAAAGCCCTGCTTTGCAAACATCGCTTCTAACACGGACTCACCGGCAAAGGCTCCTCTGAGCAAAAACCCGGTGCGGCTAATATAGATTTTTTTGGGTTTACTAGGGTCGGCTTTTATTCCTGCGGCTTTTTCCCGTGAAACAAGAAATTGACGGTAAGGCTCAGAGATCCCCGTTCTTGAGCGAAACACACTTTGCTGAGGAGCAATCCATAAATTGGCGGCAACAAAGCTTTTTGTGGGCAACAAAACATCCTTTTTAGCAATGCCGAAGTAAGCCAGTATGGCGTAGAAATGGGGCGGCAATACAGGCGTAGGCAGGCCCCTTTTCCTCGAATAACGCTGTGGAAGGAAAACCACCTTACTAATAGTATCTAAGCGCCGGGCTTCACTTAACGCCGCTAAGCGATGCACGCATTCGGCAAGAAAGTGGCCAAAGTTGTTAAACACGGGGCCACCATAGTAGTAAACCCCGCGTCTGGTTTTTAACGATGCCTGGCTCTTACTGAGGCTAGACATGTCTGTGGCCGATATGGGGCGGTCATCACTCTTATAAATCGGGTGGTGACGATACTGTTGAGCAAAATCCGGTAACGCCTCACCTCGCAACCCACCTTTTACAATAGCCGGGTTCGCGCCCTTTTCTTGAATAAGGATATCAACGTTAGCGCAGCGGATTGCGCCAAAGCCACAAGACGTTTCCTTTGATATGTGTTCCCCTTGGGTTATCCGTTCTTTTAACGACCCAACCAGGTTTCGTCGCCACAAGACCAGCCCACCTGCGAGCCTGGCCAACAGCGATACCTTAAACAGTGAGGGAATAAAATTATTTGTCTTGGGATTTTTGTTCTGCGCTAACACATTGGCTAAGGCCCGATATAATGACGGCCGCTCTTGGTGTAATTGCATAACCAGTTCTGCCACTTTATCTTCACTGTGAGCCTGATCAACAAAGGGCAATAGCGTAAGTTGGGCCTGCGCCTCTGCAATCAGTTTCCATTCTGCCGGTGTAAGCAGCGAACGGAAACGACACATGGCCGCCTCTAATTGCTGCTGACACTGGGTTAAGGCCTCATCATCAATTAAGCGATAACGCGGGCTATGCTGACTGGTCGCTTGTAAATAGGTATCAAGCTCTCGCTGCAACGACGCAATGGGAAACTGATTAAGACAACGCTTTAGTTCGAGTGCCGCAAACGAATAAGACACATTCACTGAGGTTGTAGAGACACTTACATCCTCTTCGATATGTAAGACCTTCAGTAAATCACCGATAATACTGCCTTGATCATCGGGCGATTTATAAGCAAAGCAATGGAATAGATCGGGTAGAAGCTGATTATTTGCAACCAACAGTTTCTCCCACTGCCCAAGATTCAACTTCGTGCGCGGGGTAAAGGGCTTGTGATTACCATGTCGTTTCACCGACTGATTATAAATCGACAGCTGAAACTCGACGGGGTTGCGAATAAAACAAACGATTTCGACCCCAGGTACCTGTTCAATAACATCATCTAAAATACGAAAAAAAGACTCAGAGCTTAACAGGAGTGTGTGATAATTTTTTTCGTTTTCAAATGCATCAAGGGCACGTATTAACTTTTTCGAATCAAGGATTAAGCGCCCTCTTTCATCGGCAGAGCACACCACTCGGGCATTACCAGAGCTAATACCATTTTCGTCAACGGTATGATTGGGGTACAAAATGCCAAACGAAGCCAGTTCGGTGCGATGATGATGAAGAAAATGCTGTATCGCAGAGCTACCGGTTTTAGGTGGCCCTATATGAAAAATGATCCGTTTCGACAATGCTGCTGCTCTGTTCGGCTAAAACGACGGGAATGGTAGCACAAAGCTCGCATTCCGCGAATCCGAATGAACCGTTCTTATGACTTAAGCGCCAGTTCCTTTTCAGTTTTAAAACCGAACACTTTACGTAACACAATGGTGGCAGGGCAAAATCCGGTAAAACTTTGTTGAAACAAATTGGCCCCCACAAACACAGTTAACCAAACAAAGTATTCACTTACATAAACCGTCAGTACAACACTTATCAACACCATCATTCCGGCAAAAGCGGTAAGGGCTCTTTCAGCTGACATACATTACTCCTCAAAAAAATATCTAAACGCTAGATACACATTACTGCCATCTTTAAATTGACTATAAAATGTGTAGGTTTCATCACCATAAAACCCATTCACTCCACCACTAATTTGCCACCGGTCGGTGGGCGAATAAGTGCCACGAAGGCGCAGGTAGCCGTCGTTATCGGAGGGAGAATAAAAATTAAAAAGTTGAAGGGTTAAAGTTTGTTGCAACGCAAGGTAACGCAATTCGGTTGTTAGCACATGGCGGCGCTCTTCATCTTCATATTGTGGCCACAGACTATTGGCAACAAGAGCGGCGTAATCATGATTGAACTCGGTATACCACTGTAGGCTACCGGTTAAATTCGCGATCAGTTCTTGTTCATAACCTATCAACAAACGACTTTGATCGTTGGCAGTAAAAGGATCGTTTCCAAAGGTATCCTCACCATCGTAGAAGGCATATTCTAGCTTTCCAATGCCTGCCCCTATTGGCCTAACCGCGCTAAACCCCGATACCGTCAGTTCACTGTAACGGGGATTGCCCTGTACATCGGCCCCTTGGGGTAACTTGCTATACCCTTTGTATCCGTATAACGCTAACTCTGTGCCTGCCAGTGTTCCGTATAACCGTATAGCGTATTCAGGCTCATCAGGTAAATTACTGTCTAGTACACTAAATTCGTCTGCTATCAGGGTACCGGTTGAAGGGGAAAAGTAAGAAAAGTACTCGCCATTTATGCCATTATCTGGCTCAAACTCAGGTGTTATCACCACATCGAAATTAACCAAGGTGGAATAGCCGCTAAGCTTTACCGACAACGACGGTGCTTTGAGGTAATCATCATCCCGACCGGCAAAGAAAGATTGATAATCCTTCGAGAACAAATCATTAAGAAAAAGATAATCACCGGTACCCCAGGTAAGCACCTGTTGGCCAGCTTTTAGATCAAAGTGGCGACCCATTGTCCCAAGAAAACCCAAGTTTCCCTGCCAATACAATTCTCGTATTTGGCTTTCTAATTGATTTTTCACGCCGTCATAATAGAGATCGCCACGAAAACTCACTTTTGACGATGACAGCAGGTAGTCGCTTTTAAGTTGCACGCGGGCATCTTGTAATGTGGTATTTCGTCCTATCACGTCATCACGTTGCAAGCGTCGCCCTAAGGCCACTTCAGCGAAGCCAGCCCAACTAAAAGGCGATACTTCTTGCTCTTCCCAGTTGTCCATTTCAGCCCATAGGTCATCACTTTGTTGCTCTTGGGCTAACACGCTTCCGGTTAACAATAGAAGGCCAATCAGATACTTAGCCATGCTATTTCAACCACTGCACCGGCGGCGTGCGCAAGCTTCGCTCGCTAAAAACACCCTCGTTAAGCCCTAAGTTGTAAGTCATGTTTCTAAATTCCATTAGGGTGTATCCGCCACTGGTTAAGTCAGTCACTTTGGATCGGGTCACGGTGGGATATCCCTCTATCGTGTCCACACTCACCGCTTCCACTCGCCGATAATTGGTATGGTTTTTATCGTAAAAATTGATAAGTACGGGCAGATTATTTTGTTTGTCAATTTCCACCACATAGTAGGCAAACTCCACTGAGTGCGTATCTTTGGCTTCCGCTTTAAGGATATAGCGGGTCTCAGTTTCTTTTTGCAGTGAAAACGTGTCTTCACTGACAGCGCGACCAGATACATCTTCATAGAAAAAGTGGGAGCCCACAAAGGATGTTCTTTTATCGCCAGCAGAAATACGCTTCACCAAATCCAACGCCGGTAGATACAACCAACGATCATCGTCTTGGTCTAGCTCAACGTGCTTTTCTACGCGAAAGACCGTATCGCGCACATCAGCAGGCCGAGAGAAAAACACCATCATTTTTTGATCACCATTATCTTCAACATCCTTGCGTAAAATGGTGAACTGGCGCATCTGTTTTCGGCCTTGGCCATCAACAATGATCATGCGGGCATCTGAGCGACTATCATCGCCAGCGTAATATGCGGCTTTTTCTGATGCGAGAATAAGCCCGTCAACATCCACCTCCTGTGCCACGCCGGATGCTGACAAAAACGTAAAAACGCTCAGTATTGCAAAACCTACCCCTTGTATAGCCATTTTATCTTCCTCTATTTTGTTTGATTGGGCGGACGAAAAACAAACCGACTCAATAAACTTAGTGCCGATGGCAATACCAACAAGGTCACCAACGCAGACACCGCCATGATACTGGCTAAAAACACCCCTACGGTGATATACGGCACGAGAGGGGCAAACAATAGCGGCGTAAAACCAAATGCAATCACCAAGGCATTGCGGGTGATAGCGGAAGCCGGCTCTTCAAACATAGCGTTAAGGGTGGCAGAGACACTGTTGGTCTGGCGAAACAACGCCCTTGCCCGCTCTAAAAAATGAATGGCAAAATCCACCGACAAGCCTAAAGTTAGTGCCGATAACACCGCAATGGGCATATCGTAATCTTTGCCAACAATGCCGATTAATCCATAAATAAAAGCAATGGTTATGGTTAACGGTAGCATGGCAAGCAGCCCAAATATCAAAGAGCGAAACAGCACCACCATCATCACAAACACCATAACGAATGCCCCTAACAAGCTATCGAGCATGCCGGCAACCATATTCTCTTGCCACACCACATTTAAATACGCTTTACCGGCCCAGTGATAAGCAAGCCCCTCAGGCAGCGGGTGGCGCTCAACATATTCTGCCACCTGCTGGGTAACCGCTGTCATATCTTGATTATCGCCACTGGTGAGTTGTAGCCACAATAAGGTTTGCCGGTAGTCTGGAGTGACAAAATGCCATAAATCCTGGGGGCGATGAGAAGACTGATACTGCAACAATGCTTGCGCTACGCCTTGAGGGCTCTTTGGTAAGACGTAATCCTCGTCTTTGCCGCTGCGCAATTCTCGGTTAACAACTTTTACCACATCAGCCAACGTATTGGCTTTACCCACCAACCCCGTTTGCGTCAAAAACTGCTGCAGATTAGCAATGTAAGCGAGTGCGTCAGGAGACTGAAACCTTTTACTATTTGAAACGGCTTGCTCTACCTTTGTCATCAGCGTATCGAGATAGTCTATGGCCTCATCTGATTGTACTTCGAACATGGCATCATCAATGGCAATGATTAGACTTTCTAGGGCCTCGGTACCGCTTTGCTGGCCAAGCTGTTGCTGTAGCTGTTGTTGCCAGGGAAGTAATGATTTAGGTAGCACAATTTCAGCGGCGGTTTGCGCAAATAGATCAGCGGTGGATGGCACCACACCGGTGTCTTCTATAACCAAATACGCATTGTAGGTTCCGGCGAAGTGTTCATTTAACACTTTGTCGGCCACGCGTATTTCATGGTCGGCTTTAAACCACCGCACGGGATTATCATTAATTTGTATTTGGGTGATGCCCCACACCGACACACCGAATAGGGCGGCAAACACCAACAACCAACCTCGCCGCCATGATAACGCGAGCTTGCCAATCCCTCGAGCAATGGCTCCCACTCGACTACTGTTGCTACCGTTTGGGTGCATGGCCTGCTGCAATTTTTCGAGGGTCGTGTCATTCATTCTCGACACATAGGCCGGTACAAAAATGATTGTCACCAAAAAGGCGAATAAAATACCAAAGCCCACAAACGCCCCGAATATTTGCACCGGAGGAATTGGCGTTAGCATTAGCGAAAAGAAACCGACGGTAGAGGTAATCGACGTAAACAACATTGGGGTGAATAAATGTTTGACCACGGCGCTAATCACATCCCCCGCTTTCTCGTTGGGCTTATAGCGATCGGAAAACTCCGAAAGAATATGGACAGAATCCACCACCGCAATGGGCATAAGAAATATGGCAATCATGGATGACATAATATGCACGGTATAACCTAAGCCAATCATGATGCCCATGGTGACAATAACGGTGGACATGGCCACAATCATAGGCGCAATTATAAGCGGAATATTGCGGAAAAATAGAAATAGTAGCGCAAAGATCATAAGACCGGCGAGTGGGGCAGACACCCCCATTTGGACGAACATTTCCACCCCAAATTGGTCTTCGGCCACAGGCAACCCAGTGATATACCAGTGTTGCGAGGAATCGAGGGCATCAATTTTTGTGCGAATATCTTCTGCTATCCGATAGCTTTCGTTTTTGTCGGCAATAGGTACATAAATCGCGGCGGCTTTACCCGTTTGCGCCACTAAGGTGTCGTACAGCAAAGGTAGCCGAGAAATATTACGTTCAATTTTTAAAGCATCGTCTTCACTTTTAGGTGGCGTGTGCATCATCCATTCAAAGCGAATGGCGCCAGTGTCTTGCTGAGCAATATTATCCACCGTTGACAGCGACATCAAATCGGCGTCGAGCACACCATCCAATTGCAAAATAGCATCGGTTAATTGCGCCAATTGCTGCAGCGTTTGAGGACTATAGATGCCGTTTTTAGCCTCTCCTGCAACCACGCCCACCACAATGGCATCGTGCATGGCAAAGGTCTTTTTCGTTTGATTATGAAAAATGCGTGCGGGATGGTCTGCCGGCAGCATATTTTCGGGGTCGGTATCAACCTGCAAACCAGGAATTAGCGCCCCCGCTCCAAGGGTAATGAGTAAAAGCGTGCCATACACCCATCGAGGATAATGAGTGCTTAACGAAATAAGAAAGGACACCACATTTTTCATGATTCATCGCTCAGCCAGAAACTGACAACCATTATATAATATAAATCTTATATATCAAGACAAAGAAATTTTACACTTTTGAAAAATGGCACAGCGATGGGGTAGCTAAAGGTGATTTTGGGCTAGGTAGATTACCCTAGCAACGGATAAGCCAGCGCCGTAGGCTGACTCACCAGCGGATACTAGAGTTTGTCGATGAGGTTACGAATAATATCAAGACTAAGAAACTGGGCAGCAACGGTTTGTAAACGCAGTTGCAGCCGTGCCACAGGGTAACCTCTAAACACCCAAAATTTGCGTTTTTTATTGTAACCTTCATACAGCTGGGCTTTAGCCGTAGGTATAGCTGTTTGCCCTATCTGTTGCCAAGCTTTGTACGCACCGGTGATGTCCGCACCTCGCATAAAGCGTTGTATTGCTTTGGGAAAGTGTGACAAACGCACAGCCGACTGGTAATCAATAATATGAGGCTTACCTTCTTTAGTACAAAGTACATTACCAAAGTTACGCAAATCAAGATGGCTCAAACCTATGCGGTGCATCGCCCCAATCATGCGTTCCATTTCAGTGAAAAATGTCGCCGGCAGTGTTGCTTCTCGATCCCGAATGGCTTTAAGGGACTCTCCTTCCACATAGGGGTAAGCAAATGCGATATCGCTTAAACGATAGCACTGAACATCAAAATAAGGGCTATTAGATAACATCGATAAAGCCCTGACTTCTCGATTTACAAAGCTTTTTGCTAGAGTACGGCGCACCCACCACGGACAATGACTGAAGTCTTTAATGATAAAATCTGCCTGTGCCCCTTTCACCAAATAGACTCTGGCATTGGCCCAACGCCCAGCATGCAACAATTCGACACTGATGACGTCACACGTTGATTGCATCGCCTTAGATAACCAGGCTTCAGCTTGTTGTTTATTCATCACATTACCTCGTCAGATAAAAACGTCGGCATTGTGAAAGCACAAGGTTGCCTAGGCAACCAAATGGCGAGTACTGGGCCAAAAAGTAAGTTAAATAGCAGTTAGAAGGTTTTCATTGCTGACGATAAAGCGTGATCTAACACGGTTAACTCTGCAGGTTCTACAGGGGCTAAACAGTGGGCAAATACCGCCGTAACACATTTATGTGCTTGGGAAAATTGCAAAGCCCCCTGCTCTGTCAGTGCCACCACAAATGAGCGCCCATCGGTTTGAGGTTTTTTGTATATCAATGATTTACTTTCAAGCCGCTTAAGCATTCTGCTCATTGCCCCTTTATCGTAAGCCAATGATTCGCACAACTGGGCCGGGGTGGCAGTTTTTAATTCTACCAGATTAATCAGCACACCATATTGGGCGGCAGTTAAACCGCACGCATCTAACGAGCTATCTAACTGGGCAACAAGGGCGTTACGTAAGTGGATAACCGAACGACAAATTTTGGTTGTCTGTGTTTCTGAATAACAGGTTGGCTCAGAATCCAAAGCAATACTCCTGATGCATTAGCGAAAAACATTACCGTCACAATAAAGCGTGTATGAAAATATAGACACTTACCGTGTAAATAATTCCCTACTCTTTTCCCATCTTCATCAATTAATTTGCAAAAATCAATTTATTTACTTTATTTTCATAGGTTTATATATTTTTTTAAATGATGGAATGTATTGGCATACTAATCGCTTATTACACTGTAGTCGTCAGCAAGTAGGGTTCACTGTGGTTTAGGCTATTTAGTCCGAAACGAGAGCCTTACAAGCAGAATATTCTGGTCAAATCGAGAATGCTGCCGATAACGTTTTTACGTTAGTGTTGCTATGATCTACAGGCAACCTTAGCGTTGATGGGTGTGGTGATATGAGAAATCATCGACTACATTCATAATGGACACTGATAACGTCGCTGACGTTGAAAGTGAACTGTCCTAACGGACAGTTATCTCCCCTAGGCCATTCAGGCCTAATTTATACCTCTGATTTTCTCCCGCTGAAAGGCGGGAGTTTTTTTATCTAACAGGCAAAGTTAAAGCTACACAGACTTTTTATAGGACACGCTGTAATTCCAATGTTTTGACAGTGGCGTAACTAACTTATTCTCAGACATCTGTTGCTGTTGAGATATTTCAATAAATTCGTCGATGGACTCGGGGTGAGACTGGTCTATGTTGTTTGATTGGGTTTGTAAAGGGTCGTTGAAACGATAACTGATCAACATCCTTGTATCGCCATCTTCATCATACCAAACTGGCATTTTAAGGGTGCAACGGCCTTCCACAGTGCGGTAATTTATGCCATCAATATCCACGGTGTCGGCCAAGGCAAGAATGGCCTTCTCGTTTTGCGAGCCAGTACCAATATGATACACATCCTCATCTTGGGCATTACCGACCCGACAGGCCAATGTAGCTAGCATGGAAAATGTCGAGCGATTTTCCCGAAAGTGGGCGGTTAACTCGTCGGAAGACGGACGGGGAGAGCACCCCGTTAAAGCTGCAATGAGTACCGTCAAAAAGGTGATTCTCGTCACTGATAATCGTCCTGTTGCCATACTGAGCATAAAATTGTGCCAAACCCGATACCAATTTCCAACCCTACAAACATTAAGTCTGCTTTTTCCTACACCCTTTGTATTAAAAGGTATCAGTAAAACCACTTAGATATAAAACCCCATATCGCTAATTAACCACTTGGCAACTACAGTATTATTAACAGTTTCATCACTTCCTATGATTCTGTGAATTCCTAAATGTCTTTGCCGGAACTTAGCTGTTCCGGCTTTTTTTATTCTAAAAAGACGGTCACAACAAACTTCATCATTCTGAAAACTGACATTTAATTAATAACAATTCTCATTTAACATTGCCGCTGTTGTTCATTTTTAGGATGTTTATGAAAAAGAAAGCCCCACCTCGCCCAATTTGCCTATCTGTAGTGGAAAACAACCCCATCACTCCCCATATGCGTCGCATTGTTTTAACCGGAAGTGCATTGGCTACCTATCCTGCTATTTCAACATCGGCCTATATAAAACTTCTTTTTGATCTAGACGGCAACCCGCTAGACACGCCACCTTCATCAAAAGAGGCCGTGCAAATGCGTACTTATACTATTCGGGCTCTAGAGCGCCAAAATAAGCGCCTATCAATTGATATGGCATTACACGGTGAAGGAAGTCAGGAGGGCCCGGCGTCTCACTGGGCTAAACATGCACAACCTGGCAGCTCCATTCTTGTGGGCGGACCAGGCAATGGCAAGCCGCTGGCCAAGCATTATGATTGGGTTTTATTTGCGGGCGATATGACATCCTTGCCTGCAATTGCTTCACACCTAGAAGCATTACCTAGCAACGTACACGGTTATGCGGTGATACAGATCACCAGTGAAGAGGATAAACAGTTGTTGAAGACGCCTGACAATGTGCAGGTAAAGTGGGTGATTGGTCATGGCTCACAACTTGTCGAAAACGTTGCGCAACTACCATGGTTAACGGGTATACCGGCTATTTGGGCAGCTTGCGAATTTTCTTCAATGCGGGGGTTAAGAACCTTATTTCGTGACCAGCGACAAGTGCCCCATTCACAACTTTATATCAGCAGTTACTGGCGGGAAGGACGTTCGGAAGATCAACACAAGGTAGATAAGCGCAAAGATGCCGAAGCCTTTGCCACCGCTAAATAAACCTTACTTCACTTCGCCCTTTACACATCTGCGTGTAACGCGGCATGGGGCAAGCGTTGTTTAAAAGTTAGCTCCGTATCGCTATCCATGTGATAGCCTTTTTGGGTAAGCCATGTTGACGCTTCTTCATAATAGCGAAAAAATGCATACTCAAACTCAAAATGGGTATAGAGCTTCTCCAGTTGCATACGGGATGCAACACCAACAAAAGATTCACCCGTCACGATAGCCACATCTTTTAATCCGTGTTCCGTAGCCCAACGAACTTTCTCGGATAACGTGCGCTCGGCTTCTGGGATCAATAAACTTTCACCACGTAACACAATGATATCGGCCCAACTCTCATCTTTTAGAGATCCCAGCTCATTAGCATAGTGCTTGGCAAATTGCTCGACACATTCAGTGTTCCAAGGTCCAAAGGCTTGGGTCAACATAACATTGCCAGAGCGAGTAATAGTAAATTCTCCGTGTGCCTCATTCATAACTAATAACAATATATTGCCGTAGACATTAATAAGTATAGTTGATGATTGCTAACTCGGGTAAATAGCGTGGAATTATCTGGGGGTGACGTTAAGCGAGAAGAGATTTCTAAGGGCCAGACACATGTCTAGCCCTTACACAAATTACCTAAGCGGCAATCACATTAGATAACGCAGAAAACGAGGGTTGCGCTTGTATGTCCAAGGGCAAGCGTAATTCTCGTGCTATATCGCTAACACTAATAATGCCGCGGATCACATGCTCTTTGCGATCCACCACTAGACAGTGCTGCTGGCCATTATCTTTTAATGTCTCAACAATATCCCCTACCGTTGACTGCATAATACTTTCGTAATCAAAGGATTGAATAGCAGACTTTGGCCGCATAAAGTCAGCCACGGTAAGTTCCTCTCTGCTGATGCCTTGTGCCACCTTTTGCATAATAGATTGCTCGGTGATGTCGTGCAGGGAAATGATACCGGCAAACTCGTCCTTGTTATCCAACACAATTTTCATTTTAACGTGGGATTGCTTCATCAATTGCTCAAGCTCGAGGGCTTTTACATTGTAGCCAATCACCAATGGCAGGTGCTCTTTAAAATCGGTAAATACCGCACTTGCAGGAGATTGCAGGGTCAGTTTGCCAGGTACTTCAGGCCAAGCGAGTTTTTCAACATTTTCAGTTTTAAATAAAGGTAATGCGTGCATGAGATATTCCTCAACAAATTTATAGACATGGGAAGGCTTTAAGCCTTAATAAATGTTGTTTAGGAAAGTACGGGTGGGGCACGGATGGCATTGGCCTTGAGGGCTATGCACACTGGGGATTCAAAAGTATCAAAGAACATAGCCACCAGTTCACTGGTGACAATGGCTATGCTATTTGAAATAAACTTATCACCGCCATCTTTTTCGTTCTCAGGCTCCACCTTGTCTGTTTGTTCTAAGACAAAGACATCAGCAGAAATAACGGCGATTTCAGACTTTATTTCAGTTGTCGCAACCCGACCGTCTCCATTAAATGGAAACAGCGCATACAGCAGAATCGCGATTAACCAATAGCCCATAACATTCTCCAACGGGTAGAAACCATTTTTTCTACCCTATAGATAACCATACGACCGTTAGCATAAAACGGAAGCCCCCTTTAACTACAGAATTACCGCATTCATCGACATAACACTGTTAACGACCCATTAACCTTAATAAGTGCAAGGTTAATGGTACTAAAGTAGCATATTACTCTGTACCATAAGTTAATGTTATGTAAATTATGCTTACTCTACGCTTTGAGGTATATCACTAGGGAATATAAATATGAACGCCCACTTAACCCGAAAAAGCGTACTGGCTCTTGCCATAAGCTCAGTTTTACCCTCATTGCATGCAGCAGAAGTCAACTGGGATGATGAGGAGCATATTGCGATATATGGCTCTACCCCTTTATCTACCAATTTTGAGGACAACTCAAAGGTTAACGGTGTATTAACCACTGACGATCTGTCTCTTGCCAAGGGAGCGACGCTTGCCCGTTTACTAGATAGCGAGCTATTGTCGGTATCTATTAATGATGTCCAGAACAATCCGTTTCAAACCGACGTCCAATATCGGGGCTTTACGGCTTCGCCTCTGCTTGGCCTTCCTCAAGGTCTGTCGGTTTACATAAACGGAACACGGTTTAATGAACCCTTTGGCGACACAGTAAACTGGGATTTACTGCCCGCTTCTGCCTTAAATAGCGCCAGCATGATAAGTGGCGCAAACCCGCTATTTGGACAAAACACCTTGGGCGGTGCCTTATCCTTGCGCAGCAAAACAGGCTTTAACTTTCAAGACAATAAACTGACCGTCCAAGGCGGTAGCTTCGGTCAGCAAGGCGGCACCCTAGAAAGCGGCGGCAATAACGGTGAGTGGGGTTATTACGTTAATGCCAGTTTTTACGAAGAAGATGGATGGCGAGACTTTTCACCTTCCGAGGTAAAACAATTATTTGGTACTGTTACTCGAAAAACGAAAGGCAGTGAAACACAGCTCACCCTGGCTCTGGCTGATAATGATCTTATTGGCAACGGTGCCATTCCGGTGGATCTGATTCCCCATGAGGGCCGAGATGCTATTTACACCCGGCCCGACCAAACGTTGACCAACCTCACTTTTGTCAGCCTCAACCAGCACTACGAACTATCAGATTCCATTGACCTAGCCATCAACCTGTATTATCGAGAAAACGATATCGATACTTATAACGGTGATGACAGCGATTATGAAGACTGCGATGTAGGCTTTGGTGAAACCCTTTGTGAAGAAGGGGAGGACGATGACGACGATGATGACGATGACGACGATGACGACGGGGATGATGACGACGGAGACGATGGCACGCCTGTAGCGTTTACCGGCTATCTGCCTGAAACACCGTTATCCGATATTATTGATACCGATCCAGACGAACTTGACGGTACAGCAAATACCAGCTCTACAGAAAACCAAGGTTACGGCTTAAGCTTTGAGCTTAGCGGCACCACAGACGGTGACATGACACATCATTGGGTCTTTGGTGGCGGCGTCGACAAAGCAAAGATAGATTTTCGCAGCCAGACAGAATTTGCCATTCTGGATAACGACACAGCCGAAGACACCCGGGGCGTTACCGGTGTTGGCGTCTATGATGCAGACTCAGAAGTCTTCCTAAAAACGGATGTAACCCACTATCATCTTTTATTTAGCGATACTTTGATACTTTCTCCCCAATGGCAACTTTGGTTTGCAGCACGTTACAATCGCTCAGAAATAGAAATGCGAGATCAAATCGACAGTGGTGAGGGCTCTTTGAATGGAGATCATACCTTCAATCGTTTAAATCCATCGGTAGGTCTTCAGTATTTCCAAGATAATAGCATGATAACCTTAAGCTACAGCCAGTCTTCCCGCACACCAAGCCCTGCAGAACTGTCCTGTGCCGATGAAGATGATCCGTGCAAATTACCCAACGGATTTGTTGCCGATCCGCCCCTCGACCAGGTTGTCACCGATACCCTGGAACTGCGATATCAGTGGCAGAAGGAGGACAGTGAATTTATTGCCGCGATTTACCACAGTGACTCTGATGACGACATTATTTTCCAACAAGCCGGCGATCGTGCCTCTGTGGGTTATTTTGTCAATATCGATAAAACACGGCGCCAGGGCGCAGAAGTTTCTGCGCGGCAACACTTCGACACCCTCTCAGTGGGGGCTTCGGCCAGTTACTTAAAAGCCACTTTTGAATCTAACTTCACGTCTTTTAGTCCACAGAATCCTCTGGGCCCAAATAGAGAGGTAGAAGCAGGCGATACGATCCCAGGACAACCGGCATTTCAGGCCGGCTTGGATTTAGATTGGCAAGCCTTGGACGCACTGGTGATAAGTGCAACCATCGATTATACCGGCGGTCAGTATTTCCGCGGTGATGAAGCCAATGAAAACCGGAAATTAGGGGGTTATACCTTGCTTGATATTGCGGCAACATGGCAAGTATCGCAAGCACTCGAGCTGGGTGTACGCGTAGATAATGTGCTGGATAAAGATTATGATACCTTTGGTACCTACGGCGAAGCCGATGAAGTCCTCGAAGGTATTTATGACGATATCGAATCCACAGAATTTGTGGGCGTAGGGCAACCTCGAACCTTTACCGCTTATGCCAGCTGGCAGTTTTAGCAGCCTATCTCAACGGGGTCTTGATCAGATCTCGTTGGCTTGGTTAAAATGGCAAAAAACATAACTACCATGAATTGCCAGAATAACATAAATACATAGTACTTATAAATCAGTCAGATAGATCAACCATTTACATAATTTAAACATCAAGTACAACTATAAAAAACACTAGTTACATCAAACAAACAACTTTCATCCTTCTACAACTTAGGTCTTATACTTAAGTTGTAGCATTCAGGTAAAGTAAATACTCTTTTCTATTTGCAGCTTGTTAACAACATCCTCTGTTCGGCAGTATACCTATAATGTTAAAACATCCTGGTCGGACTGAGAGCTGCGCGAGCTATTTATTGGAGTTTTCATGTTTTCTCAAAGCAGAATTCTGTGCCCTCAACTACGTAAAAAAGTAATGTCAGCCAATCAGGCTGCCCAGTTTATTGAGCACGGCGACACCGTTGGTATGAGCGGTTTTACAGGCGCGGGCCATCCAAAATCTTTGCCTGCCGCTTTAGTGGAAAAAGCCAAGGCTCATCATTTGGAAAGTAAACCTTTTCGCATTGATTTGTGGACGGGCGCCTCTACGGCACCCGAGCTTGATGGCCTGTTGGCCGAAGTTGACGGCATAAACCGTCGTTTACCCTATCAGTCCGATCCTATTTGCCGCAAACAAATCAATGAAGGGCATATGCATTATGTGGATATTCATTTATCTGAAGTATCCCAATATGCTTGGTCCGGCTTTTTGGGCAAGTTAAACACCGCCGTTATTGAAGTGGCCGGTATTCACGAAGATGGGCGAATTATTCCGTCGTCCTCCATCGGTAACAATAAAACTTGGGTAGAACAAGCTGACAAAGTCATACTGGAAGTAAACGACAAGCAAAGTATTAAGTTAGAAGGTATGCATGACATTTATTATGGCACTGCGTTACCGCCGCATCGCAAACCTATTTTGCTATCTAACCCGTCAGATCGTATTGGTGAACAATACCTTCAGATACCCGTAGAAAAGATCGTTGCTGTTATCGAAACCTCTTCGCCAGACCGCAACAGCCCATTTTCACCGGCTGACGATTGTTCCAATCAAATTGCCGCCCATATTTTAGATTTCTTTGACCATGAAATTAAGCAAGGTCGATTACCCGCTTCACTGCTGCCCATTCAATCTGGTGTAGGTAATATCCCGAATGCCGTATTAGATGGCCTAGATAAAGGTGCATATAAAAACCTCACCGCTTACACCGAAGTGATTCAAGACGGCATGCTTAACATGCTTAAAAGTGGCACCTTGTCCGCCGCTTCAGCCACAGCTTTCTCGCTGAGCCCTGACGCCATGGATGAGCTAAATGAGAATATCGATTTCTATCGAGAAAAAATCATTTTGCGCCAGCAGGATATTAGTAATCACCCTGAAATCGTGCGCCGTCTGGGCATTATTGCTATGAATGGCTTACTGGAAGCGGATATTTATGGCAACGTCAATTCAACCCACGTTATGGGCACCCGTATGATGAATGGTATCGGTGGATCAGGCGATTTCGCCCGTAACGGATACCTGTCTATCTTTATGACCCCTTCTGTGGCCAAAAACGGCGCCATTTCAGCCATTGTGCCTATGGTTTCCCATGTGGATCATACCGAACACGATGTGAAGGTTATTGTGACCGAGCAGGGTTTAGCCGATCTACGGGGCCTTTCTCCTCGACAGCGTGCCACCACGGTTATCGAGAAGTGCGCTCACCCTATGTATAAAGAAAAGCTACTCGATTACTATGAACGGGCCTGCCACAACGGCCGAGGAATGCATACGCCCCATATCCTCAGTGAATCACTAAGCTGGCACGAACGGTTTGAAGAAACCGGACACATGTAAGCAAAGCATCGGTGCGTCGCCTTTCGCTACGCACCGACTTCCCTAAATGAATTCCTGCTTCAACTTTACACACAACCTGATAAAGTATTAGGCTCTGTTTTTATCATGGCTACTGTATGAACTATCGCCCCTTACTCTTTTTGTTTACTCTGCTAAGTTTCACTTCGTTGACGGCCTGTACGTCTGTCTCTGAGAGACAAGAGCTACTCCCTCCAACGACTAACGTTACTGTTGAGGATGTGCGCTCCTTCGCTGCAGTTAATGAGCAGATAACAGCGCTAAACAATTTATACGGTGCCGAAAATGTACTGGTGGTGTCTGATATCGACAATACCTTGCTTACCAGCACTTCAGATTTAGGCGGTGATATCTGGTATCAGTGGCAACGGGGGAAGCTGCCCTTAAAACCAAGCCCAGAGCAAACGGTAAACTGCCTATTTGAAGATGCCATCGGCCTGTTGTATGAACTGAACCCCATGGTATTAACCGAGCCAGATTTACATCACATGGTGGCGCAATGGCAACAACAAGGAAACGCTGTCATCGCCCTAACTTCCCGCTCTCCGAAGTACCGCACTGCCACTGAACGGGAGCTGTATCGCAATGGTTTCGACTTGGCCACCACCGCCATTAAAGAGACAGATTTACCCTCTGATTCGCTAACGGTATACCGACAAACCTTAGCAAGGGAAATGAGTTACAGCCGGGGCATTATGATGACCACTGGTATGAACAAAGGCACCATGCTGCATTGGCTATTAGCCCAAACAGGGCAAACATACCAAGCCATCGTATTTATTGATGATTCAAAAAAGAATATTGATGATATGAATACCAGTTGGCAAGGAGACACCGTTCCTATGCATATTTTCTACTACACACGGGTAGAACATGAACGCATCAGCGCCAATGGAAGCGTCTTAACCGCTCAACAGGCGGATAAAATGGCCCGTGATTACCAAACCCTGACCACCACACTACAACAGGTATTCCCTGCCCGCCCTGCTCAGCAATGTCTCAGCGTTCAATAGTATGACAATTGCCATTACCGGTTCATTGGCTATCGATGACGCCGAAGTAGACATGACAGCCATTCGAGCCCAAGGCTCGGGTGGTCAGAATGTGAATAAAGTGAGCAGTGCTATCCATTTGCGTTTTGATGTTAAGGCTTCCAGCTTACCGGATCCCATTAAACAACGCCTCTTGGCAAAAGCAGATAGCCGCTTAACGGCCGAAGGCGTTTTCATCTTAAAAGCACAAAATTTTCGTACTCAGGAACAAAACCGAGCCGATGCCCTGAATCGACTCATCACCTGGGTAAAGGGCGCCACGGTAGTACAGAAAAAACGACGACCAACGCGAATCGGAAAAGGCGTGAAAAAACGCAGAGAAGCGTCGAAAAAACAACACAGTGAACGCAAGCAGCGACGGCAGAAAATCAACTTCTAACCAACCCTCGCCACCTTATTTTGGCCATCGTCCGGTTGCAACGGGCTGGCGCAAGATTGCCGTTTTACCAACGAACAAGGTACAAGCATACGCGTGTTCACCGATTTAGGATTGTTTAGTTTATTCATTAACATTCTTGCCGCTTCACTGCCAATCTCGTATGGCTGCTGCTTTACAATGGTAATAGGCACTTTAAAAAATTCAGCCATAGGAATTTCTTCAAACCCTAGCAAAGAAACTTGTTGAGGGATGGCAATGTGTGCATTTTCCAACGCTTTTAACACATCAATGGTAATGGCAATTTGTTGGGTAAAAAACGCTGTAGGCGGATTCGCCATTTTCAGCATTTCTACCGGTGAACTTTGCAATCCTAGCTTGCGATTCCAGTGAATAATCAGTTCATCATTGACCGCAATATTGTGTTTATTGTGGGCATCCACAAAGCCTTGGTATTTTTCTAGCCGCGATTTTACCGTCTCAAATTGCTGAGTGACAAAACTGATATTTCTGTGACCAAGACCAATTAAATATTCCGTGGCTTCAAAAGAGGCCCGTTTATAATCGGCCACCACGATGCCGGTATCACAGTCATCATGTTCTAACTGGAACTGCACTACCGGCACGGTATGGTTAGAAATCTCTTCAATTAGCGCCGCATTATTGCCGCAAGACGCAATAATCACTCCGTCCACATTTAACTGGCACAAGGCTGTCAGGGCGTTTTTTTCTGTTTTCGGTTCAAAGTCAGAATTATAAATAAACAAATCGTAGCCATGACTTTTACAGTAGTCATCCATGCCCCGAATAGCCTGACTGGTATAGTAACTGGAAATATCCCGCACAATAACGCCAAGGGTGCGGGTTTTATTTGTTTTTAGGCTACGAGCAATATTGTTAGGGACGTAATTTAACTCTTCTACCGCTTTTTGAAGACGTAAACGTGTATCTAATGACATAAAGTCAAAGCGACCATTTAGAAATTGAGATGCCGTACTCTTAGATACGCCGGCTTTGGTCGCCACGTCGATAAGTCTTACTTTATTTTTATTCATCTGCATGTTTCTCTTACTAACATTCGGCTCGCATTGACGCCTAGAATTAAAAGCCTGTGCTATTGCACAGGCACTGCTTCACCTACATTTAAGTAAGAAAATGACACGCTGGTATAGTTACCGTTTTGCTTATCCGTTTCCCAATCGCCCGTTCCTGGACAGGCCGGATAACGGAAAGTGGGAGCATCTTTTGTGCTGCACTGGTTATACGCACCAACCTTAAAGAAAAGCCAGTCGTTTTTATACCCATTTGGATCATCAAACGTATCCGTTTCACCGTTGCCATCCACGTTATTCGCCAGATTAATCTGATGCTTTACCGTGGGGTGATTATCAGCGGAAAATGTGAGATACATTATATCGCCATAAACATTCACGGTGTAACTAAAAGACTCACCTAGGGCAATGCCCTCATCTGCAGGATCGGTCTTATCATCCCAACCTACACCCCAAACCGGGTAATCAATATCAATACGGTTAGCATCGTCCTCAACAAGATTTCGTTCATAGTTCCAAAATACAGAGCCGGTCTTATGCTGAGGAAATTTCTTATAATAGATTTTTAACGGTTCGTTGCCCCAACCAAACCCCGAATCGTGGCTTCTAAGCTCATCGAGTTTGCCCGCATGAATTTGCCCTACCACCACAGAGTAAGCAGGCTCTTTGTCGCCATATTTCGCATTCACTGATACATGATTCACTTTAAGGGTCGCTTCCATGCGTCCACCGAGGGCGGCAAATTCATCAGCGCGGGGGTTGGATGTCAACGCAAAGTAGTTTTTAGGGCTATCCATGTCTGGCACATTGCCGTTTTCATCCACAAACACTTGCCGTAGTTCACTGCGAGTATTGGTGGAAGTCGGTGACGTAAAGGCTTTGTTTGCGGCGGCAAATACCATGTGATTGTTATCATCAAGGTAAAAGAAATCATCAACTTGGAAGGTTTGCAGATCGTTATTGTTCACCCTGTCGGCTGCGCCGTCGCCATCACTATCTAGTGGCAACAAGATATTCCAAGAGGACAGGTCAAACACCTCGCCAGGAGCCTTTTTGTGCATGCCGTTAGCCTGCTGCTCTTCTGAGTTTGCTGCTGGTGAATCGCCAGCATCATTACACCCTGCCAGCAATGTGGTGCCAAGTAACGCCATTGTAGCGGTACACGTTAATGTTAACTTTTTCATTGATTGTTCCAGATTATGTTGTCATTGATAACGCAGAAGAAAAAAGAAAAACGGCTAGCAAAAGATATTGAAGGGAGAGGTTAACTGCCATCTTATCTATAAATTTTGCTTTGCTAGCCGTGGAAATCAACCTTACCAGCGGGCTCTTACACCCACGGTAAAGCGTCGATCAGACTCGCTGTATTGCCAGATACTGCCAAGTTCAGTGACCTGAGTCACAGGCTCGCCGGTCAAGTTCACCGCATTGGCAACCACAGTGACATGCTCGTTCACATCGTAGCTAGCAGAGAAGTCAAACTGACCTCTGGCGTCACGATAGTTGTTACCTAACGTTGGGTCATAATACGCAGCGTCCGGATCCGTACGGTTGTAGATACCAGTCGCCAAGGCGCCGACTGGACGCACACGTTTTTCATCTTGGGTATCGAGATATTTATCACGCCAGTTATAGGCTAAACGAAGTTGAATACCTTCATTTTCCCAATAAATTTGACCATTGAAGGTATTGTTTGAAATATCTAATAGGGGGTTTCCATCGGGCTGCTCACTGTCGGCATAGGTGTAGTTCGCACTCACCCCTAAACCAGACCACAAACCGGGTAAGAAGTTAAACTGTTGTTGATACGCCAGCTCAAGACCTGTCACTTCACCGCTACCGCCATTCACATCAGTATCAATAACAATACCGGTAAGGCCTGCATCTCGCTGGGCTTCAACGTAGGCTAGGTCTTGGTCTCCAGACACATAGTTCACATTGGCTTGGCTAACGCCTGCCACATCAAGCAAACACACGTTAACGTATTCGGTCACGTTTTGTCCGGCCACCGTATCTGAATCGGCCATACAAGAACTGCTAGACACAGTGAACGACTTTACGTCTTTGTAGAAAAGCGCCGCCGATACCATGCCCCCTTCACCGAAGTAATGCTCCGCTGACAGGTCATACTGGGTGACTCGATAGGGGTCTAGTTGATAAGAACCTTGGGTACCGGTAACCAATGAGTTATCTACGTTTATAGCCGGACTTAATTCACCAAATTCAGGACGACGCATGACCTTGGCTGCGGCAAAGCGCAAAATGGTGTCGTTAGTTAATGTATAGGTGGCATTTAGGCTAGGCAGAAAATCTGAATACTCATTGGTGCCACTTTGATCATAGGTATTAGACGTTAAATCCGTTTCGATATAACGGGCCCCTACCACTGCGGTTAAGCGATCGAAATCTAAATGGAACTGGGTGTACAAGGCTCGTGTTTCTTCACTAATTTGTGCATAGGAACCCGTATTGCGCACCATGTTGTCGTCCAAAGAACCGGTGATCTCATGACTGCTGCCTGCTAACATTTGTTTTACCCGATCAAAGGTACCATTGATGTTGTAAGCTAATTCAGCGCCATCATAAACATAGTAATGGGTAAGAGCATTGCTACCGGAAATGCCGGTTTGCTCAAAAGAGTTACTATAATTGACTTCCTTAAACCCGCCGTAGGCTTCATTAAACTCATCCACCCAAATTGGCGTGATGACACCATCATAGGAGACACTGGTTTGCAGGTTTTTCAGCTCACTACCGTTAACACGAAGATCGTATCGGTCTAATTCGTAGTCTCGGTCAGTGGTGCGCACACCCGCTTTAATCTTAGTAAGAAAGCCTAAACTGGCGAACGGCTCGGTATATTCCACATCAAAGCGAATGGCGGTTTCTTCATTATCTTCATTGTAACGCTGATGGGTAAACTGACGGATGGCCAGATTATCCGGATTAAGTAAGGCATCAGGATCAGAAAACGCGACACCCGGCACCTTGTCACCATCTTGAGTCATGGTAAGTGTAAACAAATGCTCGGTTATCGTGCCGTCTTCTTCAAATTGAGAGCGAGAAATGGGTCGTAAGTTAAATTCTGAGTTAGTACGTAAGCTCTCAGATTTGGTATAGGCCACTTCACCGGAAATTTTCAGTTGATCGGTAATGTACCACTCACCACCTAGCGCATTTGACATAGACTCATTGGTAGTGAAATCGGCCCATGTTTTTGGCTGTACAAATACACTCCCAGAGCCAAAGTTTTGCAACTGGCCTTGGGCATCACCATAGGCATCGTCTAACACCAGATCGGAATAATCTTTACTGTCGTTCAGCACCGAATAGGCTTCCTGCCCACCATCTAGATCCGTAGAGTTAACATCTAGATAAATAAAGCCGTCAGCATTTTTTGGTGCCCACTGTAACGACAGGCCGATTGCCGTACGTTCACGTTGCTCTGTTTTTTGTTCAACGGTGTTTTGACTACGTACCAAGAAGTTGCCACCGGCGTTATTGGCTTCTTCGCTAGTACCATCGCCATCTAAGTCAAGCTCGGTGGGCGTAACCAGATTGAAAAATTGGTCTCGGCGTAAGGTGCGATCTTGATAAGACACCACCACTGATGCGCCAAACGTACCGGCATCCCCTAAATCCCAATTTCTCCCGGCAGCGCCAGTAAACATGGGCGCCCAGTTTTCCGCTTTATCAGCATATTCACCATCCAATGTAATAGCCACTAGGGGCTCTTCTAACTCCAATGGACGCACTGTGGTCATATTGATGGTGCCGCCGAGCGCGCCTTCGATCATTTCTGGTGTGGGCGATTTAACCACTTCCACGGTTTTCAAAAAGCTTGAAGGAAAATCATCTAAACTAATACCACCACGACCACTTCCCGAAGTAGAACGGCCATTAAGTTCCACACGGTTTTGTGAAATACCACGAATGGTCACCGATTCCCCAACACCAAAGTCTCGACTGATGGAAACCCCGGTGATGCGCTGGAGCGCCTCTGCAATATTATTGTCCGGTAACTTACCAATATCTTCCGCAACAATGGCATCCACAATGCGAGAATCAAAACGCTTTAATCGTGCTGATTCGGCAATACTGTTTGCAATGCCTCGCACTTCAATAACTTCTACCGGTTCTGAGGAATCAGATACTTGTGGGTTCTGCGTTTCCTGGGCAAAAGACGGCATCGATATCCCCACGGTGGTGGCAGATAAAATGGCAATAGTAAGTTTAGACAAGTTGTTATTCATGTTGCTTCTCCAAAAGCTGGTCAGCTGCCACTTCACATGCACCACATGTCCTTGCTTACTCATGTGAAGTTACTGCTTTCTAGTAAACCGGTCTACTAAATCGGTTTAGCTAGCCGGTAAAAAAATTCCTGGTCAGCCAGGAAATTAACAATAAAGTTACATTTTATCGTAATTGCGTCAACAGTTGTGTCAAAAAAAGTTCATTTTTTTAAAACATTTTTACGCTAACAAATGATAACCCCATGAAAATACTCAATTATTATTTTTTACCCTTTTTGGTATCACAACACAGGCCCCTTGTTAAAATCCATCCAAAAACTCCACCACCAATCCTGAATACCTTTAAATATTTCTCATAAAATTTACAAAAGATAGATTAACCACTGTATTAAAAGGATTTTTTACCATTAGAATGCAACCAGATCGTTAACAAAATAAAGGCTTGATGTATCATTTCATTTACTTTTACCGTTGACAACGTAACTTCCTATGTTAGCTTACTGGGCAACTAAAACGGTTTAGCCCGGTATAAAAGCCCATCGGCTGCACTTCAGTTTTGCGCTAGAAATGCCACAAAAAAAGTGCCTCAGCCAAGGTTAAACACGACTTTCTAATACGGTGGTGGATACAAATATGAACTCATTATCTGGTAAAAATGTCTTGGTAACTGGCGGTGCCAGCGGTATCGGTGGCGCTATTTCAGCAGAGCTTGCCTCCCAGGGCGCTCGGGTTATTGTGCATTACTTCCGTTCTAAGGATGCGGTGGAAGAACTAGAAAAAGAAGTGAAAGCCAATGGGGTGGGCGAAATCATTCCATTACAGGCGGATCTCACCAAAAAAGACACCGTGAACGCCTTCGCTGATGAAGTGAAAAAGCATTTTACTTGTTTAGATGTGTTGGTAAATAACACCGGTGATCTGGTGGAACGACACACCCTAGACGATATCGACAACACGTTTTGGGAAAAAGTGATGGCAGTGAATGTCACTTCCATGATGATGGTGAGCCGTGCCATGTTACCGCTTTTACAACAAGCTCAAGACGGCGCATCTGTTGTGAATTTGTCTTCTCTTGCCGGCAGAAAGGGCGGCCATGGCGGCTCTTTAGCTTACTCCACCTCAAAAGGGGCTGTACTTACTTTCACCCGTTCATTGGCATCGGAACTGGCCGCTGATGATATTCGGGTCAATGCAGTGACACCCGGTCTTATTCTTGGCACCCGTTTCCATGCTACTCACACTACCGATGAATCCGCCAACAAAACCATCAGTGAAATTCCGTTAAAGCGCGCCGGTAACCCATTGGACGTTGCACGGGCTGTCGCCTTTTTAGCGTCGGAATATAGCGGTTTTATTACTGGGGCCACCCTCGACATCAATGGCGGCGTGTATATGGCGTAAGCCATTTTCGCCCCCCCTTAGAATTCATAACAAAAACAGAGGTAACAAGATGTCATCACTTTTGAAAAAGATTATGGCGTTCGGCCCTGCGTTTTTTGCCATAGGCTACACCATAGGTACAGGCAGCGTGACATCCATGATTGTTGCGGGTAGCACCTATGGCATGGATTTGCTATGGGTATTATTTTTAAGCTGTTTGTTTTCCGGCGCACTTATCTATGCCTATGGCAATTACGCCATCGTGACTGGCGAAACAGCGTTATACAGCTTTAAAAAACACATCAAATTCGGCCGACCTATTGCCATCTTGATTATCGTGGGGGTGACATTCGGCCAGTGGAACTCATTGATGGGTATTTTAGGTATTTCCTCAAATATTATTTTCGAAATGCTTGCCCTCTATGCCCCCTCGTTAAAGCCCTATAAATACGAATTAGTGCTGGGCATCGCTGTGAGTGTCATCAGCATTATGTACGCCATTATGCTAATTGGTAAGTACTCCTTGTTTGAAAAAATCCTGGTGATGTTTGTTTCCTGTATGGGGCTTTCCTTTGTATTTTCCCTGTTTATCGTTCACCCCATGCCCGCGGAAGTGGTGGCCGGTTTTGTACCGTCAATCCCCCAGGTTGAAGGCGGAAAAATGATGGTTGCCGCTTTTGTAGGCACCACCATGGCAGCGGCTACCTTTCTTTCTCGCCCCTTGTTTATTCAAGGTAAAGGCTGGGGATTGGCCAACTTAAAACAGCAAAAGAAAGATGCCTTTGTTGCTGCGTTTTTAGTTTTTGCCATTAGCGCGTCCGTGATGGCCGTGGCCCAAGGTGCGTTATTTCACGAAGGCAAAAAAATTACCCACGTATTAGATATGGTTAATGCCTTAGAACCCATCGCCGGTAAAACTGCTTTAACCGTATTCTTTTTCGGCACCCTAGCCGCGGGCCTGTCTTCGGTATTCCCGTGTCTTTTAATTGCCCCTTTGCTCATTGCCGACTACCGTTCCGGTAAGCTCGATACCAATTCAAAACAATTTAGAATCATTACCGGTATTGCCTGTATTGTGGCGCTGATTATTCCCGTGTTCGGGTTTAATCCCATAAAAGGGCAAATTCTTTCCCAAGTATTTAATGTTTTTGTTCTACCGTTAGTGGTGGCAGGGATATTAATCATGATAAACAAGCGGGAATTAATGAAAGGCTATACTCCAGGGAAGTTACTAAACACCGTACTTGGCCTGGCCTTATTGTTTGCCATTATCATTTCGGTTAATGGTGTCATCGCCATTGCGGAACAAATCTAAGGGGTGGCATTGATGATCATTATTGTGGCCGGCGTATCCGGTACCGGAAAATCCACCATTGGCAAAGCCATTAGCGAGCATCTGCACTTACCGTTTTTCGACGCGGATGATTTTCATCCCCAATCCAATATCAACAAAATGCAGTCTGGATTGGCCCTCACCGATGAAGACCGCTGGCCATGGCTTGAAAAGCTTGCCGCCCTGCTGACCCAATATCAGCACCTTAAAGGTGCAGTACTTGCCTGCTCGGCTTTAAAAGAGTGTTACCGAGGCGTGTTAACCCACCACGGAACCCTCCCCGTTCAATGGATAATGCTGACTGGGAGTGCTGAGTTACTCCAACAACGGCTGTCTGCCAGAGAAAACCACTTTTTTGATGGCCGCTTACTCGCCACACAATTAGCCACATTAGAGCTACCCGACTACGGGCTCACCGTGGATGTATCCGACCCAGTTGAAACGGTTGTTGATAAAGCAATCGACTATATTCAAAAGGTTATCTGACACCGTCACTTTTGAAATGGATTTTTCCCAAGTACGGTACCGAAAAAGAGGAAATTAGCTATGTTTGGAATGCCAAGGTTGCAAATCCGAAAATCATTTATCGCCCTGTTATTGCTGGCGTTTCATCAAGTGGGCATGGCCCAGATAGTAAAAAACATTGATCAATTTAACGCCGCGGTTAAACAAGCCAAAGCCGGCGACACCATTGTGATGGCAAACGGTGAATGGCACGACGTAGAATTGGTGCTCACAGGCTCGGGAACCGAAGAAAACCCCATAACCCTTAAAGCCCAGACCCCCGGTAAGGTGAAGATCACAGGGGTTTCTAATTTGAGTTTTTCTGGCGAATACCTGGTTGTTGATGGCCTGTTTTTCACCGATGGGCACACCCCCACCGGTGAAGTCATTGCATTTCGTACCTCACCCGATGATCTAGCAAATCACTCACGGCTTACCAACACGGTTATCGACAACTTTAGCCACCCAGAAAGAGAGTTGTCTGATCTTTGGGTGGCGATTTACGGCAAGCACAATCGCATTGACCACAACTCCTTTATTAATAAACGTAACCGTGGCGTCACCGTAGCAGTACGGATGAACTCTGAAGGAAGCAGAAAAAATTACCATACCATCGAGTATAACTATTTTGGCCCACGACAAGTGCTAGGCGCCAACGGTGGTGAAACCTTGCGTATTGGCACCAGCCACTTCTCCCGTGAATACGCCAACACGTTAGTACAATACAATTATTTTGATCGCACCAGCGGCGAGCACGAAATCATCTCCAATAAATCCAGTGGCAATACGTTTAAAGGCAACGTATTTTTTGAAGCCCAAGGCACACTAACCATGCGCCATGGTCACTACACCACGGTAGAAAACAACTATTTCTTAGGGAATAGAAAACCCAACACCGGTGGTATTCGTATTATTAATGAACATCAAACGGTAAAAAATAATTATCTGTACGGACTAACCGGTCGCCGTTTCCGCGGCGCGTTAGTGATTATGAATGGGGTGCCTAATTCACCGCCTAACCGTTACGACCCAGTTATTGAATCTGTGATGAACAATAACCTGGTGATTGACAGTGACTACATTCAACTCGGTGCGGGTGCAGACGAAGAACGTTCAGCGCCTCCCACCACCTCAGAAATGAAAAACAATATTATGCTGGGTAAGCAAAACCTCAACCCCATCACCGTATTTGATGATGTATCCGGCATAGAATTTAGTGGCAATGTACTCAATGAAGATGCTAACAACCCTATTGGTGCGGGTTTTAAAGCTGCCCCCTATGCCATCCATAAAAATGAAAATGGGCTTTATGTACCGGAACAATCTCTATTGGATGCCATTGATTTTGGCGAAGTAAAATTACCCGTCGAAAAAGCTGACACCGGCGCCCCCTATTATCCTAAAAAAGACCATCAGGTCGCCTTTAACAGCGGTAAAACTATTGCGGTAAAACCTGGCATCGACACCCTAGCCATGGCACTGGCAAACAGCAGCGCCGGCGATACTTTGGTGCTTGAAAATGGCGGCGACTACTTACTCACTCGTTTCGCTACCGTCCACCACCCCATTACCATTATGGCCAAAGCCGGTGACAAGCCCATGATTCGTTCTGAAAAGCCCAGCTTCATCGTTATTGAAAACGGCGGGGCACTGGAAGTTGAAAACCTTTGGTTTGACGGGGCTGCATCGCCGGATTACAAAGGTAATAGCATCATTAGAACCAGCCGCTATTCCATGAATATTAATTACGCATTATCGGTCAAAAATGTGAAAGTCACCGATCTAGATATCAATGGCTACTTCTATTTCTTTAAGGCCCATCCAGGCACCTTTGCCGACTATATTGAAATTATTGACTCACAGATGAGCAATATTACCGGTGCCGTGCTGTCTCTTAATAAAGAAACCGAAGATTTAGGTGTCTACAGCGTAGAAAACCTCACGTTAACGGGCAACACCTTCAAAGACATCAAAGAAGAAGTGGCCACTGTATACCGGGGCGGATTTGACGAAAGTACCTTTGGCCCTAAGGTAACGATAACAGACAATCTTTTGACCAATGTGGGCAAAGGGAAAACCCATAGAACTGCGGCATCCATGTATTTTCATGGTGTTCAGAACCTTCATATTAGCAATACGACCATAAAAGATAGCGCGCCAATTTCAATGTACCTTACAAATGGTGAACCCATTACGGTACTCGACAACCTGCAACTGATTAACACGCCTAACATTAAATCGAACAGCGATGACTATACGGCCAAAGATATAACCTATCAGTAGCCGTCCCCTTTCACACCGCCAGCCTATAGCCTTATAGGCTGGTACTGGTGTTTACACTTTACAGGTCAATCAGCGCTTTTTTCCCATGTAGTATTATAATATTACCTCCCACTGCTTCAGATATGCTCATATGAATAAGTTGTAACAGTGAACTTTACACATTATTAACAGGACAAGGTTATGAGCAAAATATTGATGATTACCGGCGATTTCGTCGAAGATTACGAAAACATGGTTCCATTTCAAGCACTTCAAGCCTGTGGCCACAGTGTTGATGCGGTTTGTCCGGGCAAAAAAGCAGGCGAGACCGTTAAAACCGCCATTCACGATTTTGAAGGTGATCAAACCTATACCGAAAAGCCAGGTCATAACTTTGCACTCAACGCCAGTTTTGACCAAATCAATGTTAGCGATTACGATGGACTCTATATTCCCGGTGGCCGAGCCCCTGAATACCTAAGATTAAACGACAAGGTTCTTGCGATGGTAAAAGCCTTCTTTGATGCCGATAAACCCGTAAGCTCTGTTTGTCACGGCCCTCAACTCCTTGCAGCGGCTGGCGTACTTGAAGGCAAAAACGTTTCAGCATATCCCGCATGCGAGCCTGAAATAAAATTGGCCGGAGCCACGTATGTAAGCGTTGAAATGGATGAAGCAATCACCGACGGCAAACTCGTTACCGGGCCTGCGTGGCCGGCTCATCCTGCGTTGTTGAGTCAGTTTATGGCTTTGCTATAAACCATTAATTCTACTAGGAGGTTTTCATGTGTGGTCTGTTCATCAATGCTGATCCCGATTTGTGGAAAAGCACCACTCGTTCATTACGTATTGACGGGGTTGTGACATCCATTCGCATGGAAACCTTTTTTTGGAATATTCTGCAAGAGATTGCTTTTCGTGATGATCTTGCCATCAACCAACTCATTTCAAAACTGTATCTTGAAGCCCTTGATGCTGATCACGACATTGGTAATTTTACATCGTTTTTAAGGGTGTGCTGCACCCGCTACCTATCCATGGTAGCAGATGGTCATCTTCAACGGGACAGCGTACATCCCCTCGTTGATATGGATGCTAAAAACCTCATCAATCAAGAAGCGCAATCCATCGCACAGCGTAAATCCCGTTATTTATTAACCCGCACAGAAAAGCACTAACCACCTGCTAATAATGTAAAGAAACCCCGTTCACTTTGCCCCCAATTTCCGTGTAGCCAACCCCCCTCAAGGGTTTACAAACCTTGCAATTGTAAATTTGTTATAATATAACATAATCAATTTTTGAACCACTATACGGATGTGAGATGAAAAATAGGAACCAATTGGCAGTGTTAGCGGGCTTAATGCTGCCCTGCACTTCCATGGCTGCGACAATTAACGGCGAAGCGTTAAATCAAAACGGTGCGCCGCTTAAAAATGCGACGATAGAAATCGAATCGTTAAACGTCACAGTAACCGCTGATAAGAATGGTAAATTTACCCTTCCTGGGCTTGAGCAAGGCGAGTATATACTTCACATTGTATCGCCAGGCTATGCCCATTTACATCAAACCGTACAAATTAACGACGACGGCACGGTGCCGGTGTCTTTTTATCTGAAACGCTCGCCCATCGAAGTTATTGACATCGTGGCATCGCCCATGCACATGTCTATTATGGAATCAGCGGCACCGGTAAGTGTACTAGGGGGAGAAACCTTACGTCGCCAACAAGCCGCCACGCTAGGCGATACATTAGAAAAACAGCCCGGTGTACAAAGTAACTTTCACGGCAATGTGGCTAGCACCCCCATCATTCGCGGCTTAAGCGGCCCCCGTGTTCTAATTGCCCAAAACGGCTTAGATGTGAGTGATGTATCAAGAGTGGGGCCTGACCATTCGGTTGCCTCCGAAGCGTCCACATCACAACAGATAGAAGTACTTCGCGGTCCTGCAACATTGTTCTATGGCAGTGGCGCCATTGGCGGCGTGGTGAATGTCGTGGATGGTCGAGTGCCCACCAGCAGTGAAACACGAGGTGAATGGTTACTGGAAACAGATTCCGTTAATAATCAGAAACTCGGCGCATTTAACCTTACTACTGGCACCGACAATATCGGCTTTTACGCCGACGGCTACTGGCGGGAATCCGATGATTATGACACCCCTGTGGCCCCTGACATTGACGATCCAGATGGCGCTCATACCGTTGCCAACAGCGCGGAAGAATCCCATGGGTTTACCTTAGGCACCAGCTACCTTTTTGAAGAGGGTTATATTGGTGTTGCAGTAGAACAATTTGATCGTGAATACGGCATCCCAGGTCACTCCCACGGTGACGAAGGTGATCTTGATGAAGACGAGCAGGTTTATGCCGATCTTGAACAAACCAAAGTTCAACTACTTGGTGAGTACAACATAGACAGCGAATGGCTTAGAAAAATTCAATTTAAAGCCGGCTACACCGATTACGAACATGCTGAAATTGAACTCGGTGCCGTGGGTACCCTGTTTGAAAATACCACCAATGAAGTGCGTGTTGAATTGATGCACAACAAAATTGCTGACTGGAATGGTGGAATTAGCCTGCATTATAAAAATGCCGAGATATCTGCCCAAGGTGAAGAAGCCTTTACCCCGCCATCAGAAACCGAATTACTGGCTCTAGGCTTAATGGAAGAACGGCATTTTGGTGATTTTCTTGTTCAACTAGGCGCCAGAATTGAACGGGTAACGTTAGACGCCCCCAATGTGCTGTTACCTCAACTTAGTGCCCACAGTCATGAAGAAGAAGAGGATGAAGACGACCATGATCACGAGGAAGAAACCAGTCTTACCCGTGTTTTCGCGGTAGACCAAACCTTCACGCCGGTCTCTTTATCTGCCGGTATCGTGTGGGACTTCACCCCTGGCTACAACGTGGCATTGTCTGTATCTCGTTCGCAGCGAGCACCTTCAGCTTCTGAGTTATTATCCTTTGGACCTCATATTGGTACGGGCTCGTACGAAATAGGCGCGTTATTCGCACTCTCTGATGATCATGACAGCGCCTTAGCCTTGTCTCAACAGCCTATCGATTTGGAAACCGCCAATAATATCGATATCAGCTTTCGCAAAACCTCCGGCGATATCGGTTTTGTGTTTAACCTGTTCTATAACGAGGTAGATAATTACTACTATCAAACGAACACCGGCTTATTTGCTGAAAGTGGTCATGATCATGACCATGAGGAAACAGAAGTCGAAACTGATGAGCATACCGATGAGCTTCCTGTTTACTTATTTGAAGCCGATGATGCCATTCTGCATGGTTTCGAGGCTCAGGTTGCATGGCAAGTTACCGACGCTTTCAAAGCGCAAGTATTCTCTGATTATGTTAGAGCTCGCTTGAAAAACGGTGGCGAGCTACCACGCACACCACCACTGCGTTTTGGTACCCAATTGAGCTACGAAACAGAAACATACAGCGCTCATTTGGACATCACCCACTACAGTGAACAAGACCGCATCGCTGACTACGAAACCACGACTGATAGCTACACCCTAGTGGATGCCGTGGTGACTTACGATATGACGGTACTACAACAAGATATGTCGTTGTATTTAAAAGGTACCAATCTTACCGACACGGAAGCCCGTGTTCACACTTCATTTTTGAAAGATCTGGCGCCACGCCCTGGACGCAGCATAGGAATAGGCCTTAGAGGCTACTTCTAAATTTTTCAAAAATACGATTAAAAGGAACTCAACAATGAACACAAGCAAAAAATTAAGTTATTTGGCCGTGCTTATCGGCTCGATTTTACTCACCGGTTGTGGTGACGCAGAAACGAATATCGTAGAACAAGATCCGATTGTGGGTGAAGATGATGATGATCACGACCATAGTGATGATGAGTACGCCATTGAAAGCTTGGGCCGGCTATCCGTTTTAGATGCCGACTCTAACGCCCTAGCTATATACGACCTAGACGACGGCGACTTACTTGACAGCTTTTCAGCAACCTATTCAGGCAGTGCACTGAGCAGCTCTGCGGGCTATCGTTATGCGGTGCTCGCTAGCCGGTCAAACGACCTGGTTGAATTTGTTGATGGTGGCTTATGGCAAGAAGACCATGTTGAACACTTGCATGACTATGCGCAGGCTCCCGCCATGTCTGATTTCATCCTCACCGGCAGTTTACCCACACATGTGGTCACCCATGATGGTCAGATGGCAGTCTTTTTTGATGGCGACGCAGAAAGCAGCCAAGTTTCATCGGTAACGGTGCTTTCCGATACCAATATTGCAGCACAATCAGATACTCTGCCTACACTGACTTTTGACGTCAACATGCACGGTGTGGCAAAGCCGGTGGACGACATGCTTATTTCCACTTTTCGCCGGGATGACAGTGAAACGATCTCTGCTAACCCAATTTTGCCTGACAGTATCGCGATTTATCATTTACACGACGGTGAATATGAGCAAGAACAGTTGTTTGCTGGCGAATGTCCAGATTTACATGGCTCAGCGGTAAATGATGATTATGCTGTTTTTGGTTGTAGCGACGGTGTACTGGCGTTACACGCTCATGATGAAGAGTATGAGTCTGCCAAAATTGCTAATACCGATGACCTCGTCGCTGACGCCCGTATTGGTACGGTTTACGCCCACCACGATACCGATACCTTTTTCGGTATTGCCACCGTATATGGTGAAAGTGGCGCCATCATTATGGCCATTGACCCATCACATGGCGAAATGGAAGCGGTTGACTGGGAACCTGAAACCGACGCAACACCGGTAAGCTATGGCTTCTCCTACGACGGCGAGCACTTTTTGATTTTAGATGATCAAGGGTACCTTTCTGTCTTAACGGCCCATGCCCACGATGACCATGATCATTGGGAGTTAACGTCTCGGGTAGATATTAGTGACGAAGATCTCAGCTTCATGCCTGAAGGGGTCAGTTTCAGCATGGCAATTTCACAAAATGGCCATTTTGCTTATGTTGCAGACCCTATCGCAGGCCACGTGCTAACTATTGACTTGGATGATGCCGAAGTTATAGGCGACATAGAACTTGGCATAACCCCCGCTGCCATCAGCTGGTTAGGTATTCCTGAAGCCCACTAGTAGGCATAGGAAATCCACACCGCCGGGCCCTCCGGCGGTGTGCTCTTCTCTCTTTTTATCTCTTACCCTCAATATGTTTGCACATCATGTTGGCGCACATCATCCGGTTGCCCCACAAAAGGTACCACGGCCACGGCATCCATTAGATACGCCGAGGATCCCATGGGATCTTCAAACATCGAGGTTTTTAATATACCGGTGACAGAAACAGGGTTTTCAATGTCATCTATTTGTAGTCCCCCCGGCGTGCGCACATAGACCATTTGATTTGGAGAGGGAGGTGGAAAATGTATACAAGCACCAAAGTAAGGCACCAAAAAAAAGCTCAGCACCTCCCGTTCATCATTAGTATCTACCGGCACCACAAAACCGCTTAATTGTACTGACAAGTTGTTCATTTCAGGCACCGTTTGCATCGAATGTTGCATAGACTGATAGCGCTCATCGAACGAGGCCTGCAGCGCAGTAAAAACCTGTTCATGAAGGGGAATATCCTTTTTAGACTGGTACTTTTGGAACACCGCGTATTCTTCATCCGGTAAAAGCTCAGACCAGCCAATAACACGAGGGGCTTGCGCCTCGAAATGCTGCTGTAAGGCTGTATCCGATGTTTTATAAAGGCTACTTTCGCCAGAGAAAAGCGAATAAACATTCGTCCCACCGAGAAACGCAACTAGCCCGATGACCACTGCACATACGCACACCATGGCTATCAGGTACACAGTAGGTCTACGCAGGTATTTTGCTAACGCCATGAAAAAACCTTTTAGGTAACTAAACAGATTGTAAATTTTCCCTTCTTGGTGCGTTTTCACAAACAAACCCATAAAGACAAAATAGTATCGGCTATGTTATAACATAGAAAAAATATGACGGTTAACCATGCCGCTATGAAGTACCGTTTTTAGCCGCCTATTACCCGGGCGCAGCAGAAGGTTGAAGGCCAACAAACTATGAAAATAAAAAACGCGCTTGTCATCGCCGCAAGCTTTTTGGTTTTATCCTGCTCCACTGAGACGTTTCACGTTAACGCTCCTGATACACCGATGCCTGAGGTTGTGCCACAACCCCTTAAAGTGGCAACCTGGAATACAGAACACCTTGCGTCTCCGAGTCTATCCGGCTGTAAGCCTAGACAACCGTCAGAACTTGACGCCATGAAACGCTATGCCAAATCGTTAGATGCCGATATTATCGCATTGCAAGAAGTGGCCTCTAAAGAAGCCATTGCAGCCATTTTCCCAGCCCAAGAATGGAAAGTCATTCTGTCTAGCCGAGCCGACAGCCCCGCCTATGAATGCCGAGGTTCTGGCTATACATCCACCCAGCAAAAAGTGGCTTTTGTAGTTAAAAACACCCTTCCCATTGGCGATGTAAATGATTTTGAAGCCTTAGCTTTGGACATGCCGGGTTTGCGCTATGGATTAGCCATTACCCTCGATGAACCCACAGGGCCGGTCACACTGTTAAATGTCCATTTAAAAAGTGGCTGTTTTGTCGATGACTATCAAACCAGCGACGAAAGATCCTGCCAAGTCTATGGCCATCAAGCCGCCATTTTAGAAAACTGGATAGCACAACAACAATCAAGCCATGGCCGGTTTATTATTATGGGGGATTTTAATCATCGACTTTCACTGCCCCAAAATCGCTTTCGCCATGAGTTGTTAAACATGACGCCTAGCCCTATTCTGGTCACTGACAAGATGACTGGGTGTCATCCCCGTTATCCTGTGCCCATTGATCATATCATTGTAGGGGGCATGCCTGCCTCCGCCATTGCGTCACCCCCCCAAGTGCATTTGTTTGACGATATGCATGAAGAGGCCATGTTAAGTGATCATTGTGCCGTTTCTTTTGCCATTAGCCCCTAACTAAAGGGCCGCAGACTTTTTCAGCCCAGCCTGATTGCTAAGTTATGCTCAATTAGGAATAATGCCACCAAGAAAGTAAATAGTATGATGTGGGGACGACCCCACCGCTCAATTTTCATCGGGGACGGCCCCATCAAAATTGAGAGGTAGTAAGTAATGAACTGGCTAATTTTGTTCGCCGCAGGCGTTTTAGAAGTATGCTGGGCAGTTGGGCTTAAATATTCTGATGGCTTTACAAAGCTCTGGCCGTCGGTGTTCACCGTGGTTTCCTTAACGGCCAGCTTTATTTTACTGGGATTGGCGCTAAAAAGCTTACCCGTTGGCACCGCCTACGCCATCTGGGTGGGTATTGGCGCCCTTGGCACTGCGGTCATGGGGATCCTTCTATTCGATGAATCTTCAGACGTGGTAAAGCTTGTTAGCTTAGGTTTAATATGCGCAGGTATAGTTGGCCTTAAAGTATCCCAAGCTTAAATTGGCAACGAACCTGCGCTAATCACTGAGAGCACACTACAGGTTCTGATGTGGACCAAACAATTCATAGTGGATCTGATCATCCGCCACACCCGCATCCAGCAGTTGTTGTTTTATCCCCAGCATAAAGGGTAAAGGGCCACACAGATAAAACTCGCCATCATTCAGCGGTAACTGGGATTTTACCGCTGCAATCTCCATACGCCCTTCAAATTCGCCTTCATCAAATATGCCAACACAAAGCCGTTGTTCGATTTCCTGCCGACTCTCCGTTACCCGATCCCTACGATGGCATGGTCATCGGTCACAGTGAAGATATGTCAGTGCATTCGTGTATGGGGTTACCCTTATATCAACACACCCAGCTTATGGGCGTACTGACCCTCGATAGTATCGAGCCCAATGTTTTTGACCTACTCGACGATGGCGCACTCGACGTCATTGGTGAACTGGTGTCACGGATACTGTCCACGGCTCGGCGTATGGAGACACTTGAAAGTCAATCCTCACATACTCAAAACATATTACGGGAATTAAACGAACAGGCAGGCGGGCAACATAACGCCACAGAAATGATTGGTAATAGTGAATCCATAAAAAAACTGAATAAAACCATTCGCCTGGCTGCCCCTTCCGATTTAACCATTCTCATTGAAGGGGAAAGCGGCGTGGGTAAGGAACTGGTGGCCCGCGCCATCCATCATCAGTCTAACCGTAAAAACAAGGCGCTGGTTTACGTTAATTGTGCGGCTATCGCCAAGCACCTAATAGAAAGTGAGCTATTTGGCCATGTTAAAGGGGCATTTACCAGTGCCAGCGAAGACCGACAAGGCAAGTTTCTACTGGCCGATGGCGGCACCTTGTTTCTTGATGAAATTGGCGAGCTTCCCCTAGAAGTACAAGGGACCTTATTACGGGCTATTCAAAATCAGGTGATAACCTAATTATTTGCACACAAACTTGCCAAACACACTGAAGCCTAGACAAAAAGTTTCACTTCAAGGTAATGAAACCGTTATTATAGAATCAACAACCGGTAAGCACTCTGTCGCGCTTAGTCTGCCGCTCGCCGCGAAAAACGTTTACCATTAACAGAGTGACTACCCATAAAAACTCGCTTTCGTCACATTATAATATTCATGCTTTGTTGAAAGGAACGCTGTACATGCCCGTTAAACGCCCGCTTTCTTGCTTTATCATTGCCTGCAATGAGGGCGACCGTATTGAGCGGTGCTTACGATCCGTTCACGGCTGGGTCGATGAGTTAATCGTATTAGACTCTGGCAGCACCGATGATACCGTTGCCATAGCCCGTCGCTATGCCGATAAAGTCTACCAAACAGACTGGCCTGGCTTTGGTGCACAAAGGAACCGCGCGCTGTCGCTGTGCTCACATTCCTGGGTGATGAATATTGATGCCGATGAAGAAGTCACGCCACAACTTAAAGACGAAATCATCGCCGTGCTCAGTGAAGAAAACCTCGATGTTAATTTTATTAAGTTTCCGTGGCACACGGTACTTTTTGGCACCATCTTAAAGCATGGTCGCTACAGTTCTCCTCAGGGCAAGCTTTTTTATGCACCTGGCGCTAAATTTAAAGACACTAGCGTACATGAAACCCTGATTTTACCGAATTGCAAAGCACGCACCTTGCGTTCTCCCCTTTTGCACTATAGTTGGCGAGATTACGAACACGCAGTGGCCAAACATCTTCATTACGCCTCGTTATCGGCAAAGGACAAATTTAAACGAGGAAAGCGAGCCTCGCTGGCCTTTGCCAGCTTGCGTTTCTTCACCGACTTTTTACAACAATATATATTGCGCGGCGGCATACTCGATGGCAAGGCGGGGTTTGTCATGGCGGTGATCTTGGCCCAATATGGGTTCCATAAATACGCTGCGCTATGGTCGTTGCAAAGAATGGCACAGAAGGATACCGATAATGACAGATAAGCTTCCGGTTAGCGTTTATCTGATTACCCTAAATGAAGAAGATAAGTTGGCCGACGTGCTGAGCAAGTTAACCTTCGCCACGGAAATTATTGTCGTGGACTCGGGCAGTACCGACAAAACCCAGGCCATCGCCACCGCCTATGGCGCCAAAGTGATCCACCAACCATGGTTAGGCTTTGCTCAACAAAAAGCCTTTGCCATGAACCAGTGCTCGCAGCCTTGGCTACTTAATCTTGACGGCGATGAAGTACTTTCCAAGGCCAACATCGACAGTCTTCATAAAATACTGTCAAACCCTCAACATGATGCATATCGTCTTTATTTTGAAGATATTTTTTGGGGCCGTCCCATGTCGACTTATGCGGGAAAAAGAAACATCGTACGCTTATTTAAGCGAGATGTAGCAAATTATCCCACCGACAGACTGGTGCATGAAAACGTCAAACTCACAGCCAACGCCACCGTGGGTGATGTGAAAGGTTTAGTAACCCATTACGGCTATAACTCAACCGACCAACTAATGGCGAAGCAAAATACCTACTCAACCCTCAAAGCTCGGCAAAAATACAATAGCAACAAAGGGCCATCGCTGTTGAAATTACTGTTGGTGTTTCCCGTCACTTTTGTCAAAGTCTACCTGCTAAAGCGGCAGTTTTTGTCGGGCAAACGGGGGCTTGTGGTCGCGTATATTGATGCTATGTATGCGTTTTTAAAAGAAGCCAAGTTATTTGAGCAGGTAGCCACCAACAGCCAGCAAAATTAACATCAAGGTTGTCACCACCCGCTCTTCGCAACAGGTGGTGATGGGGTTACGCGTCCTGAGACTAAGGACAAGGGGTTAATGGAGTTTTAACTTCGGGCCGACAAAATTACTGACCTTACGACCCAATAATGTCATGGTCCCCTTAAACCAGCCATGAATAGAGAACTGGTGCATATTGTATAAAGAAATATACACCATTCGCGCTAAGCGCCCTTCTATAAACATACTGCTGTTTACCAACGCCCCCATCAAGCTACCCACTGTGCTATAGCGACTTAAATGCACCAGTGAACCATAGTCTTTGTAGGTGTACGCTTTCAAGGGTTTGTCATTGAAAATACTGATGATATTTTCCGCTGCCACGCTGGCCATTTGGTGCGCAGATTGAGCGCGAGGTGGAACCCAAGAGCCATCTTTTTGCTTAAAACCACAGCAATCACCAATTACAAAAATATGATCATCCACCGTACTTTGCAGAGACTCATTCACCAATACCTGGTTGGCTCGGTTGGTTTCAAAAATACCCATATCCACAAGAAAATCGGGCGCTTTTACCCCTGCGGACCAAACCAATAAATCGGCGTCTATGGTACTTCCATCTTTGGTGACAAAGCCGTTCGCCGTAGCCTCGGATACCATGGCGCCTTCCAATACGTTAATCCCCAAATCGGTAAGGGCTTTTTTAGCCGACCCGGCAATACGTTCGGGTAGAGCAGGTAAAATACGCGGACCCGCTTCGATAATGGATACTTGTAACCGTTCCGCTGACATTTCTGGCATACCGTATGCTCGGGCGAGATTCGCCACATGATGCAACTGTGCCGCTAATTCTGTGCCGGTAGCACCGCCACCCACAATGGCCACGTGTAAAGCCGATTGCTCGGTACAAGATTGATTAATGCGTAACAACTGATTGAGCAGGGCTTTGTGAAACCGTTCCGCTTGGGAGAGCGAATCAAGAAAATAGCAATGGTCGGCCACGCCAGGCGTACCAAAGTCATTACACACACTGCCCATCGCCAGCACCAGATAATCAAAAGCAATGGTTCGCTCGGGCAGAATTTGATTGCCGTCTTCATCATTTAGCGGGTCGAGCACAATGCACTTATTGTCTTGATCAAGGTGGCGCATGTTACCCAGTTGAAACTGAAACTTATGCCGCACTGCATGCATACGATAATCAACGCCATCGGAATTTTTATCAATAACACCGGCGGCGACTTCATGGAGTAAAGGCTTCCAAACGTGAGTTTGACTTCGGTCGACCAAAATTATTTCAGCCTTCCCCTTGCGCCCCAGCTTTTTACTTAAGCGTGTTACTAGCTCAAGTCCTCCAGCTCCCCCGCCAACAACGACGATTTTTTTCATGGTGGATCCTTAAATACAATTTTTCCAGCTATAGAATGCCAAGCAAGCATGCTATAGCTCGAAAAACTGCGCGCCCAATACCCCCTACAGGCTAACAACAACGGGAAACAAAAAAAGCGCGATCAACTGACATGAGGCGCTGATATGGGGCACAAACCTAGCATTTAAACAACAAAACCGACTAACCCTATATTTTTGCCGATGACTCGGCATTGCCAGCTAGCCTTTCTCTACTGCGGCCAGCCGCCGTTATTCCCTTGTAATAAATGCGCTACAAATAGTAAGTGCAAACGCCCAGCCAGAGAAGCTATTTTCGAGGTCTATTATGGGCTATTTCCTTACTACTCTTTAACCCAACCTGAAGTCAGTAACATGCCCAGTACTTTAGTACCAATACGATGGTGTCATTATCGCGAAAGACTAAAGTGTAACGGAAAAGACCCTATCGGGGAGTTTTCAATTTTGTCCCTGACAACAATACTCGATACACATCACAACAGTCTTCTGACAACGCATCAGAAGCATGGGTGAGAGCGACCCGGGATCGAAGTTCATGTTGCTCAACCAAATAAAAAACTAATTTTAAAAAGGTAGAACACATGAACAACCAAAATATACGCCTTAAATTAAAACCCGTTGCCTTAGCATTAACCGCCCTCGTGAGCACCACCTCATACGGCGCCATTACCTTATTTGATGATAACGATGTGGGCACTGTCTCTGTGGACGCGTCGTTTAACACTTTTTACGTAAATAGCAGTACTGACAGCGAAATAAGCGGAATTGAGCGAGACCAATCTCGCGTGAAAATGGGTTTTTTACCCAATTGGCTGGGAATGAATTTCAGCAAAGAGATCAATGGCCTCAAAGTGGGTGGACGCAGTTCATTCTGGGTCAGTATTAACGACAGCAATTCAGGCATTACGTCTACCGGTATTGATGTCAGACAATTCTACGCCACCGTGGGCGCAGACTGGGGCGAAATACTGATTGGTAAAGATTTCACCCTGTTTAACCGCAGCAACATTTTTATGGATGAGATGCTGCAAGGCTACGGGAACGTGAATGACACCTTAGGGCTGATTGATGGCCAAGGCGTGTCTTTTGGCAACATTGGTAGTGGTTATACCTACCCGTTCCCAACAGCACAGATTACGTATCGCTCGCCAGAATTTGGCGGCGGATTTAAGTTAGCGGTAGGACTTATTGACCCGTCTAACACCTCTTCTGACGATGGCCCTAACCGGGAAAGCGAAGAAAGTCGCCCTCGTATCGAAGCAGAATTAACTTATACCACCAAATTTGACGACGGGATGTTTAACGCTTGGGTTGGATTTTTAAATCAAACCACCGAAAGCGATACCCAAGGAGATGTGGACTCTAACGGCGTTTCTTATGGCGCAAAAATTAACATGGGTGGCTTTGCCTTACATGCCTCTGGTTTTAGCGGCGATGCCATCGGATTTTTACTTGGCCCCACAGATAACGCATTAGATCTACAAGGGCTTTTGTATGAAGCCGGTGACGAAGTAGAAAGCAGCGGGTATCTGGTGCAAGGCTCTTACAAAACAGGGAGTAACCGTTTTGTTCTGTCCTACGGCAACACCGAAGTAGAAACAGAAACACCGTGGGAAATGGACGCGACACAGGCTGCATGGTTTTACAACATCAACAGTAATGTGACCTTCGTCCTTGAATACAGTATGAACGAAATTTCCATTGGTGATGCCACGGAAGATACCGACAGCATTGCTATTGGCGGCATTGTGAATTTCTAAGCCCTGGCTTTCATTGCCAGAGAAAACCAGGACACAAATTTCCGGTCACCGGGGCCGGAGCAACAGGGCACACTGATTACTCTGTAAGCTGAAACCCGGCATCTGGCAACGCTTTTAAAAATTGAAAACCGGAGTAATAATTATGATCTACGCAGCACCTGGACAACCAGACTCGAAAGTAACGTTCAAAGAACAATACGGCAATTATATTGGTGGCGAATGGGTCGCCCCAGTTAAAGGTCAGTACTTCGACAACGTTTCGCCGGTGAACAACGAAGTTTTTTGTTCCATTCCTCGTTCAACCGCTGAAGATGTGGAATTGGCACTCGATGCCGCTCACAAAGCTAAAACAGCGTGGGGCAAAGCTTCTGTCACCGAACGTTCTAACATACTTCTTAAAATTGCCGATCGCATTGAGGCGAACCTCGAAGCTCTCGCGGTCGCAGAAACTTGGGATAACGGTAAAGCCGTGCGTGAAACTCTGAATGCTGATGTACCATTGGCTGCAGACCATTTCCGTTATTTCGCCGGCTGCATGCGTTCTCAAGAAGGCGGCATCAGCGAAATTGATAACAATACCGTTGCCTATCATTTCCACGAACCCCTTGGCGTTGTTGGCCAAATCATTCCATGGAACTTCCCGCTGTTAATGGCGGCATGGAAACTGGCGCCGGCCCTTGCTGCTGGTAACTGTGTTGTTCTTAAGCCTGCGGAACAAACCCCAGCGTCAATACTTGTGTTCGCTGAAATTGTGGGTGACTTGTTACCTCCAGGTGTACTTAATATTGTTAATGGATATGGCGCTGAAGCAGGTCAAGCGTTAGCCACTAGCACTCGGATTGCCAAAATCGCTTTTACCGGATCCACCCCCGTTGGCGCACACATTCTCAAATGTGCAGCGGAAAACATCATTCCATCAACCGTAGAGCTGGGTGGTAAATCACCTAACATTTACTTTAGCGATGTGATGAAGCAAGAAGACGAATTCTTGAGCAAGTGTGTTGAAGGTATGGTTCTGGCCTTCTTTAACCAAGGTGAAGTGTGTACTTGTCCTTCTCGAGCACTGATCCAAGAAGATATGTACGACGACTTTATCTCACTTGTAGTAGCTCGCACACAGCAAATTAAACGCGGTAACCCTCTGGATACTGAAACTCAAGTGGGTGCGCAAGCTTCTGCTGAACAGTATGACAAAATTCTCGGCTACCTAGAGCTGGGTAAAAAAGAGGGAGCAGAAGTGCTCATTGGCGGTGGCCCTGCCAATATCGAGGGCTTCAGCAAAGGCTTCTATATTGAACCTACGTTGCTAAAAGGCAGCAACGACATGCGGGTGTTCCAAGAAGAAATCTTTGGCCCTGTGGTTGGTATCACAACCTTTAAAGACGAAGCCGAAGCCTTGGCCATTGCTAACGACACCGAATTTGGTTTAGGGGCAGGTTTGTGGACTCGTGACACCAACCGCGCCTACCGTATGGGACGTGGTATTCAAGCCGGTCGGGTTTGGATGAATTGTTATCACGCCTATCCTGCTCACGCCGCGTTTGGTGGCTACAAGAAGTCAGGTGTTGGCCGCGAAAACCACAAAATGATGTTAGATCATTATCAGCAAACCAAAAACATGCTGGTGAGCTATGACATCAACCCACTGGGCTTTTTCTAAAAGCGTTGCCTGAGAAGGCGTAAGCCAGGCACCCGTTTCAACTGCGGGTGCCATTTTCCTGCCCTGATGCAACTTCAACAACCTGGGGGTAGGACTCAAAAAAAAGGATACATCATGCCTAAATTTATAATAGAAAGAGATATTCCTGACGCCGGTAAACTTACCGAACAGCAATTAAAAGAGACTTCAGATGGCTCTTGTTGCGTGCTGAACAAGCTTGGCCCCAAAATCCAATGGGTAGAAAGCTATGTCACCGCAAACAAAGTGTATTGTGTATACATTGCCCCAGATGCTGACATGATTCGCAAACATGCCCAAGAGCTGGGATTACCAGCCAATGAAATCAACCAAGTCACATCAATTATCGACCCCACCACCGCTGAATAGTAAGCCACAGATGAAGAGATTAGTGTGTATATTGCTACTTACCGTGAGCAGCATGGTTTTTTCACCCTTTCTCTTTGCTGCCAACGAGTTACGGGTGGGTATTTTGCAATATGGCACCGTCAATTGGGAAATACAGGCAATACAAGAACGTCACCTTGAAAACGCCTTTAACTTGTCTTTATCGGTGGTGCCTTTATCTTCTCCCCAAGCCCTGCTGGTTGCGCTACAAGGGGGCAAGGTGGACGTCATACTTAGCGATTGGCTATGGGTGGTGCGCCAAAAAGAAATGGGGCGTGACTACTATTTCTCCCCCTACTCGACCAATGCCGGGCATTTGGTGGTCAATAATGACGCCGGCATTCATGCCCTGACTGATCTTAAAAATAAAACCCTGGGTGTGGCCGGTGGACGGGCCAATAAAAACTGGGTGTTGTTTCGTACCTACATTAAACAAACTACCGGGTTAGTAGCCAATCAAGATTACACCGTAAAGTTTGCTGCCGCTCCTATTCTCAATGCACTCATGGCACAAGGCGAGTTGGATGGCGCGATCAATTTCTGGCATTACGCAGCCCAACTTAACGCTAAAGGAATGCCCACACTGCTAACCTTGCAACAACTGCTGGCGAACACTGGCATAACCCAGCCCGTTCCCATGTTAGGTTGGGTCTTTTCGGCTAACTTTGCGCAGATGCACAACGCCACCCTAAAGCAATTTTTAGCGATGTCTCAAGAGGCTCGAAAACAGTTAGTTCGCGACGATGATCTTTGGCAGCGACTACCGGCTTTTCAACGTTATCCCAATGCCGCTCATGACACTTTGAAAACACAGTATCGACAAGGCGCAGTGGTAAGCACTCCGGCCGATTTTAGCGCCAACATGGAAGCCATTTACCAGCGCCTTAAAGCCAACCAAGGTAGCGACAATATCACCGGTAGTTTTACCCACTTACCAAACGATTTACTTTGGTCTTATGAGCAACATTAGCAAACCACCACCGCCTGGTTCTATGTTCCGCATGCTTGGAGCACGTACAAACCGGGTTTTATCGTTGCTAGTGTTGCTTCTTATTTGGCAAGGTATTGTGATGGCATTTGCGCCGTCATTGCTTCCAGCCCCCACGGCGGTGTTTGTTCGCCTCATAGAAGCCCTACAAACTGGAAATATGCTATTTCATCTTTTAGAAACGTTACGCCGAGTGGGGATCACCTTTACCATCTCTCTTCTTTTAGGCTCCGGGTTAGGGTTGCTTATGGGGCACAGTCGGCGCGTGGATGAGTGGCTTGATGGCCTACTCACTCTGCTACTTAATGTGCCCGCATTGGTCACCATTATTTTGTGCTTTATGTGGTTTGGGCTGAATGAAACATCGGCCTTGCTAGCCGTCATCATTAACAAATTACCCAATGTGGCTGTCACCTTACGAGAAGGTGCCCGCGCCATCAACACCTCACTACTTGACGTCGCTCGGGTTTATCAGCTTTCGCCGGTACGCAAATTTGTAAAAATCTACTTACCTCAACTTTATCCTTACCTGTTAGCCGCCGCGCGCAGTGGACTCGCTTTGGTATGGAAAATTGTCTTGGTGGTAGAACTGATCGGTTGCAGTAGTGGCGTGGGCTTTCAGTTGTCCAGCTATTTTCAACTTTTTGATGTCACCGCCATTTTAGCTTATACCCTAGCCTTTGTAGCCATTGTCTATGCCATCGAAAGCGGCATTCTAAGGCCCATAGAGCGTTACGTTTCACGGTGGCGTCAATGCTAAACGTACATATTAAACATAAAGCCTATCAAGGTAATCACACACTCATCCGCGACTTTTCTTTATCGGTTAAAGCCAACGAAATCGTGGCGCTAATTGGTCCTTCTGGGGCAGGGAAAAGTACATTGCTCAATATTATTTGTGGCCTTGATTCACAGTTTGACGGTGACATTACCTACCAGCAGCCCAGCAATGTGAGCATGATGTTCCAAGAAGCGCGGTTAATGCCGTGGTTAACCGTATTGGAAAACATTACCTTGGTAGCAAAGAAACAAAGCGAGGACGTAACCCGCTATGCTTACCAATTACTCGAACAAGTAGGGCTGTCAGAGGTTGCCAACGGTTACCCGGGGCAGTTATCTGGCGGTATGAGCAAACGCGTTGCCCTAGCACGGGCAATGATGTTTAACCCCGACATATTGCTGATGGATGAACCCTTTTCATCACTAGACACGCCATCGGCAGAAGCCCTTAAACAGCGTGTGCTCGAGCTAAAAAATAAAAGACCATTTAGTATTATTTACGTAACCCATGATTTAAAGGAGGCCATTGCTATTGCCGATCGCGTACTTGTTTTGTGCGCCAACCCCATGCAACTTGTTCATGAACAGATTGTCAACTTGCCCCGTCCCCGACATCTCCACGACGATGCCATCGCCGCCCTGTGTCATCAACTGTACCAGCGATACCCAGGTTTGCTATCAGGAAACGTAAACGATGATATTTTTGTGTAAATACAAATACATTCTTGTTAAGCAATTGTGAAAGAGATATTATTCCTTCATACATCTGGAGGATCCATGAGTCAATTATCACAACTGGCCGTCGCTCAGCAACCACTTACCGGTGTAGCCCGAGCAGGAAGTGAAGAAGCCGACCCCATACTGGCTGCTGCCGAAATATACCGTGCTCTCGCCCCTTGCGAACCTGCGTGTGTGGTGTTTTATTGCTGTACTCGTTATCCTCTGGCCCTGTTATCGCGGGAACTAACCCGTTATTTCGACGGCATCACGGTTATCGGATGTACGTCCGCTGGCGAAATCACACCATTGGGCTTTCGCAAACACAGCATCAGTGCTTTTGGCTTAAGCCAGCATTTATTCTCTGTAGAATCCGTACTCATTGAGAATTTAACCACTTTTACCTCTGACGATTCAGACAGTGTGGTGAGTTGCATGCTCGATAACTTAAGGAAAAAAGCGGTCACACCCACGCCCATCGAAAAGCACTGCTTCGCGCTTTCCTTGCTCGACGGTTTATCGGTAAAAGAAGAATTGGTTATCAACGCATTAAGCACGAGCTTACATGAGATCCCCTTAGTAGGTGGTTCTGCCGGAGATGATCAACACTTTGTTGATACCCAGGTGTATTACGGGGGCGAATTTTACAGCGATGCTGCAGTTATCATGTTGGTAAATACCGTCTGTCGCTTTGAAGTGTTCAGCCAACATCATCTCGCACCTCAACATGAAAAACTGGTAGTCACACAGGTATCGCCAGATTTACGTGTGGTGCAAGAATTTAATGCCGAACCTGCGGCGTTGGAATATTGCCGAATTAACAACCTCAAGCTTGAAGATCTTAATTCCCGCACCTTTGCACTGCACCCTTTAGCAGTACAAATTGGCGATCATTCCTACATTCGCAGCATCCAGCAAGTAAATGACGATCTCAGTCTAACCTTCTTTTGTGCCATCGACTCGGGGGTGGTGTTAACAAAGATGACCTCCCCTGGTTTACTTTCTCACACCTCAATGATATTTAATTGGTTAGAAGAGTCCGTGGGCGAAATTCAATTATTGATTGGTTTTGACTGTATCCATCGACGTGCCGAAATAGATCAGTTTGAATTAGAGGCTGATATGTCTAAGTTATACAGGGAACATAATGTCATCGGTTTTAGTACATACGGCGAGCAAATCAACGGGTTGCATCTTAATCATACCTTTACCGGTGTTGCTATAGGATATCCCAATGACCCACTCTACCCCACCCTATCCGGCGCATAGCCCGTACCCCGCAGTTGACAGTAACGGTCAGTCTGACGAACTGGAACAACTGCGCTACGAAAATGACAAACTAAAAAAAATCAACGCCGTACTCATGCGGCGAGTGGAAATGGGCTGGGGCAACCATAGCCATGCTTATCAATCCTTTGAAGATGCCGCATTATTAGCTGATAAAGTTAAAGAGCGCACCTATAAGTTACAGCAAACCCTGCATCGACTAGAAGAGTCAAACTTACAACTAGAGCATGCTCGTCACGAAGCAGAAAAAAACCGCCTTACCGCAGATCAGGACCGCCAACGTCTCACCGATGCGATAGAAAGTATCTCAGAATCTTTTGTGTTGTTTGATGCAAAACGAAAAATGGTTTTGGTCAATAACCGTTGTCGTGAATTTTGGAATCGCTTTAACATCCCTTTTCAATTGGGCGTGACCACCTTTCAACAAATTACCGCCGCTTCGTTACCCTTAGTTGACCATAGCTGCAAAGTACAAAAAAAGGTAAGTGCCTATCCCAGTTCCATCACCCAAACCATCTTCAAGTTAAAAGATGGCACGTGGATCCAGATGTCCGAACGTCGGACCGCTGAAGACGGTTTAGTGGTGGTCTATACCGATATTACCAATATCAAACAAACTGAAGAATTACGTTACCAAACGGCCATGGCCGAGCAGGCCCAGTTACTTAAATCCACCTTAGAGAACATGACTGAAGCCGTCGCCCTGATTAACGAAAACAACGAACTGCAAACCTGGAATCAGCAGTTTGTGGAATTTGCCGAATTGGGTAATACCGATATACACCGTGGCATAAAATACGATGCACTATTAGCCGATACTCCCTTACGGGCTGTGTTTGAAATGTCCCAGTTAGATCAGCGTGACGATGATGGATACTGTGAATCAGAAATCACCTTGGACAATGGCATCGTACTGCTTTATAAAAGCCATCTTATCCCCTCTGGAGGCATGCTAAATACCCTAACGGATATTACGGACCGTAGTCATCACCAACGTGCATTACAAGAAAGTGAGCAGCGTATTCGCTTAATTACCGATGCCATGCCTGCCCTGATTTCTTACGTGAACAAAGACATGTGCTACGAGTTTGTAAACCGTGAATTCGAGAAATGGTTTCATCGCTCCCGTTCGGAGATTATTAGCCATCATTTACAACAGGTATTGGGCCAAGAAGAGTTTAATAACCTGTATATATACATCGAACGAGCCATGCTGGGGCAGTCGGTGAACTTTGAAGTGGAACACACGCTAGAAAACGGTAGTCAGCGCATTTCCAATAAAACCTTTATTCCTCACTTCGACCAAGAACAAAACATCGTGGGCTTTTTCGCCCTTGAACAAGACGTTACCGAACAACGCCGCACCGCGAAGGCCCTTAAGCACGCCTACGATTATATGGAACAGCGGGTTAATCAACGTACCAAGAAAATTTCCGAAATTAATGCCCAATTAAGAAAAGAAATAGAAGACAGACAACTTGCTCAAATTAGTTTGCTAGAAGCCAAGCGCGAAGCAGACAGAGCCAACGAATCTAAAAGTAAATTTTTAGCGGCCACCAGTCACGACTTATTGCAGCCGATGAATTCTGCTCGATTGTTTGTCAGTGCGTTAGCGGAGCAATCTCTTAAACCCGAAGCGCAAAAACTAACCCAATCATTAAGTTATTCTCTGGAAAACCTAGAGTCCCTAATTACTGCGCTGGTGGATATCTCTAAATTAGAAGCCGGACTCATCGAACCCGTGATGGACGACTTCCCAGCCGAAGAATTACTGGGTAACTTAGAAAACGAGTTTCGTCCCCAAGCGGAATCTAAAGGCCTTCACTTTCGTTTTAAAAATACCTCCCGCACCATTCATACCGATGGTTATTTGTTGGCGAGGATCCTGCGTAACCTGCTTTCTAATGCTATTCGTTATACCAATGAAGGCGCTATTTTACTTGGTACTCGCCGTCGCCCTGAAGGCTTAGAAATTCAAGTCTGTGATACTGGTATTGGGATCCCAGCCAATAAACTAAGCGAAATATTCCAAGAATTTAATCGCGTAGATCCCAAACAGCGACGTCATGATCAAGGTTTAGGATTAGGGTTGGCCATTGTAGATAAGCTGTCTACGGTCATGAAGCACCGTATTCATGTAGATTCTATAGAAGGCAAAGGCTCTCGCTTTAGCGTGATAATTCCTTACGGTAAATCACGCTTATCTAGCGACATGCCAGCACCGCGCATTATTGAAGATCGTTTCAACAGTCATTTGGAAGGGGCAAATTTACTGATTATCGATAATGACGAAGCTATTTGTCAGGGTATGGAAACCTTGCTAGGTAGTTGGGGAATTAATGTGACTAGCGTGCAAACCTTAGAGGCCCTCGCAAAACCCGGCTGGCTTGAAAGCATTGATGTGGACGTGGTGGTGGCCGATTACCATTTAGATAATAACGATACCGGCTTTGACGCCCTGGCCATGGTAAAGCCAGTGCTCGGTGATGATATACCGGTGATCATGATCACCGCAAACTACACCAATGCACTGCGACAAGAAGTGCGGGCTCAAGGGTATTCATTACTTAACAAACCGGTGAAACCCCACAAGATGAAGCTAGCATTATCAAACCTGATGTCACAACGTGAGAGGCCGTCCGACTAAATGGCCGAAACTGGCCGGCCACATCTTTTTTAGCGCATAAGGTAATGATTAAAATCAATACTGGCTGCACATAGGGCAGCCTGAATGCGGTTATGCACATTCAATTTACTCAGGATAGCCGAAACGTGCGCTTTCACCGTGGTTTCTGCGATGTTCAATTCGTACGCTATTTGCTTATTCGACTTCCCTTTTGCAATGCATTCAAAGACTAATAGCTGACGCCGTGTTAACGCGGCAATAAGCTTAGGATCAATTTGTTGAGTCGAATTCTCATCTTTAGGTTTACCCGAGCCACCTTTACGGATGATATCCGGCGGTAAGTAAACCTGCCCAGACAACACTTGCTCTAAGGCAGCAACAATTTGCTCACAGCTTGACGATTTTGTAATGAATCCCACTGCGCCATAGGTGAACGCTTGCAACACCACGTTTTTGTCTTCCTCAGCAGAGACAATCACAATAGGAATTTCCGGAAACTGGTTGCGAAAGCGCACAATCCCATTTAAGCCATCCATGCCCGGCATATTTAAATCGAGCAACACCAAATCAATATCAGGCTGTGCTTCTGCCACCTCAAGGGCGGCGTCAAGATCAGTACAGGTAATCGTCTTCGTATCGGCAATATTACGCTCTACGAAATCCGTAATGGCATAGCGAAACAGCGGGTGATCATCAGCAACCAGGATTTCTACCATAATCGTAAACCTATTGTTAAATTATAATTAATAGTATTCAATTCCTACTGCTTGTGTCGAGCACGAATTGTTACTTTCATCGGCCCGCTTTTCGGTTATGCATTCCCCGTTTCGGATCATAGCCATAAATTGCAGCACCACAGAATACTACAGCAGTTAGTAACGTTATAACAAATGCCATCACATTGACCTGCTCGTACAACGCAAAACGAATAAGCTCTACGCCATGTGTAAAAGGATTATATTGGGCAATGTAGTACAAAATGGTATTCGATTCTTTTAACTTCCAAAGTGGATACAAGGCAGAGGAAAGAAAGAACATGGGGAACACCACAAAATTCATCACCCCAGCAAAATTTTCTAACTGGCGAATAAACGAAGAAAGAAGCAACCCTAAAGCCCCTACCATAATCGCAGTAACAAAGAGCATTGGCGCAGCGAAAAGGTAGCCTAACAAACTCATCTGAATGTCAAAAAACCAGGCCAAAGCGAAAAAGGCATACACTTGCAGTAATGAAATTAACGCACCGGCCACCAATTTACTCACCAGTAAAAATGGTCGGGGTAAGGGGCTGGTCAGCAGCACTTTCATACTTCCCATTTCACGGTCATAGACCATGGATAACGAGCTTTGCATGCCGTTAAACAATAAGATTATGCCGGCCAAGCCAGGAACAATATACACATCGTAAGTAATATAAGTGCTGTACGGCGGAATAATGGCAATGCCTAATGCGGCTCTAAATCCTGCGGCAAAGACCACCAGCCATAATAACGGCCTGACCAACGCACTTACCAACCGGGCTTTTTGGTGCCAGAAACGACGCAGCTCTCTTGTGACAATACCGCAAAAAGCCATCCAATATTTCATTGGGCATCTCCCGCAATAAGTTGTCGATATAGTGTTTTTACATCATTAAACTGATGAGTTAGCAGTGCAGAAGCACACGGTGCATCAAGCAAGATCTTGCCATTGTGTAGTAAAATAAGGTGATCATCAGTTTGAATTTCATCCACCAAATGGGTGGATGAAAGCACGGTAATACGGCGCTCTTTGCATAGATAACGAATATGCTCATTAATACTGTCGCGGGTGGGCATATCTAACCCTACACTGGCCTCATCCAATAACAAAATAGCCGGGTCATGAAGTAACGCTCGGGCAATTTCAACCCGTCGACGATGCCCACCATTAAGGTTACGAATTTTTTCGTGCTGCTTTTGTTCAAGGCTAAATCGCACGAGTTCTCGGGCAATATTTTGTTCCGCTACCTTCGATGAAAGGCCATGTAAACTGGCATGATATTGCAAGTTTTGTCGTACGGTAAGATCGGTATCTAAGGTACTTTGTTGAAACACTATCCCCATCGAGGCAAGGGCTTTTCGAGGTGCAGATTTTATATCGTAGCCATTCACGGATATGTCACCATCGTTAGCACTAAGCAACTGGCTTAGTAGGCTAAACAAGGTGCTTTTCCCTGCCCCATTGGGTCCTAGCAAACCGTAAAATTTGCCTTTCTCCAATTGTAAGGATACGTCCTTTAACACCTTATGCTTCTGATAGGCATAACTTAAGGATGTAACCTGTAATGCCAAGCTCATGGTTTCACCGCCACACCCCAAGGATAACGGCCAACTTTTAAGGTTTTGATGACTTTAAGTTTATCTACATCGATAACCGATACATCGCCACTCACCCCATTGGTGGTAAGTAAGCGAGTTTGATTATCCGCAAAGGCCAGCTGCCAAACCCGTCGTCCCACCAGCAAGTAATCGAGCACCTCGAAGGTGTTGGCATCGACCACGGCCACGTGATTGGCAGGCCCTAAGGCAACAAAGGCGTATTTACCGTCGGCGGTGAGTTTCACCCCCACCGGTTGAATTTTATCTCGGTGAACGCCGGGGATCTTAAAGCGAATGGTATGGCTAATTTGGCGAGTCGCGACGTCAATAACCGATACGGTACCGCCAATTTCCGAAGACGCCCACAGGCTTTTTCCATCATCGGTGAATTCCACATGCCGTGGACGTTGATCCACCAACGTATTGTCTACTAGGGTTTGAGTGGAGGCATCTATCCAATGCAGCATATTGGTGGTTTCGGAGGTATTGATTACCCATTTGCCGTCAGGACTAGCGGCCATGCCTTCAGGTTCGACCCCAACATCAATTTGAGCAATAACGTCTCGCTTCTCTGTATCCACCACCGTTACCACCGCATCATCTTCGTTGGCAATATACAAATGACGATTATTCGGATGCAGCGCAAACTGTTCCGGATCTTCTCCAGAAGGCAAGTTATGAATAATTTGATGGGTGTTAACATCCATCACCTGCACCGCATCAGAGTTACTGGCGCAAATGTACAAATAACGAAAATCTTGACTAAAAATGATCCCCCGTGGGCGCATGCCCACGTCGATGGTATCGGTTACTTTTAGGGTTTCAGTATTAATAACAGAGATCGTGTCATCTTTTTCATTGGTGACATACGCGGTATCGGCTAGCACGCCGTTACTGATGAGTAATGATAAAGCCAACAACCGTTTTTTCATTTCTTTACTCCTTTACCATGCGGCATGTCACTTCCGGTTTGTCGTAGCCAAGGGTGTCTAAATCAGTGACCGGGTGAAGAAACCCTTGTTGGGGAGACTGAGAAACCAATCCATGGGCGTGCGCCAAGGGAATCGGCTGTCTTAGCTGACCATTCCACTTTCTAAACGTGAGTTTGCGGCCTTTAAATGCGGCTAATTCGAATTTATCCCCTGTCAGGTAGTCATACACCCGGTTAGGATCGCTTTCACCAGTGCGGGTTACCCCTTCGGCAATGGCCCGCACCGCTAACCAACCATTGTAATCATCGGCGGTCATGGCACGGCCATAGGCGTCATAAAACCGATTTTGCAACTGCACTGCACCCCATTGCTCTATGGCAGGGTGCCAAGCCACCGCCGTGAGACCTTGGGTACCTACCACCGGACGGGGCAACCAGGTGTTATAGGGCAAATAAAACCCAAACTGATTGTCTGTATCGGCCACCAGTACCACGTCATAATCATCCCCTTGGGTGAAACCCGGTACTTCTTGTTGTGCACTGCGTCGTAAATCCGTGTCGAAAGTCCAGGTTTTACGCTCAACGATTTTCGTACCAAAACGTTTTGATGCCCGTTCGAAGGCTGCTGCCATGGCTTTATCTGAGGCGCTTTGTCCTAGCACCAGAAACCACTTGCGCCAGCGCTTTGCTAGCAAAAATTGTCCTAAGGCATCCCCCAACATGGCGTAGCTAGGGGCGGTGTGTAGTAGCCGGGCCCGACACTGAGTTTGCCGCCATTTATCTGACTGATTGGTGGCATTAATCATCAACATCGAAGAGGTCTCAGGCGAAGATAACAACAACTGCAAGACATCATCAGACACGTCTAGCACCAATACACCCTGGTTGCCTTTAAGCCAACTAAGGGTGGCCGCTACCAGATCAGCAGGTTGGGCGTGTTCTATCACCGTTAAATCGAAGTGATGTTTAAGAAAGCGGCCGGTGGTGTTGCTATCTTCTATGCCGAGTTTGGCCCCCGCCACACCATTATTTTGCGGTAACTGAAATACAGACAAAGACACCACTGACTCATCAGATACTTGTTTTATATAGGCAATAGGGATCTGTAAATCAGCCATGACCGGGCCTGACAGACAAAGAGAGCAGAACAAGGTAAGCCTAGCCACACGTCTGCTTTTTACAAAGTTTAATGTGTGTTTTAAGCCTGCTGTCGCCTTTTTATATAGTTGGTGGGCGAACATATCAGCGTTCCTATACTGGAAAATCTATACTGCATACTAGTCTATGCCCCCTTCATTATGAATGAGCACAAAGGATGAAAGGTTTACTACCTTAGTACAATTGGCCTCCATCTGTATATCCAATACCGTTTAAAACGTGCCTGGTTGTGTCGCTAATACAACATAAACCCACTGAAGTTGTCCGCCACTTCTAACCAGCATGGAAACACTTTGACAACTTTTGGAGATGCATCATGAAAAATTTTTCAATTATTATGCGAAGTATGCTCACCGCAATCCTCGCTTTTTCTGCCAGTCATGTATTGGCTCACGGAGACGTCACACCGCAGGCCGTTGATACTAGCGCGCTGCCTCAACTCGGGGAAGAATGGAAAGCCACAAACCCGTTCACAGGTAACGAACTGGCTATAAAAATTGGTGATTCTGCATACAATCAAAACTGTGCACGCTGTCACGGATTAGAAGTGATTTCAGGTGGTATTACACCAGACCTTCGCAAACTCAATGACGAAAACGAATTCTTTAGCCCCGAAGAAGCCGATGAATGGTTCTTAATGCGTATTCGCCACGGCGCGGTAATCGATGGGCGGGTATATATGCCTCCCTTTGAAGGTATTTTAAGCCAAGAAGCAATGTGGGCCATTAAGTCCTACATTGAGACTCGCGGCACGCCGGAGTAACGCCTATGGCTCGCTTATTTCGTTGCTGGATAACGGGCCTCGCGCTGACTGCCATTTTGGCTTTCAGCGCTTTTTCCGTTATGGCGAGAAGTTTCGATGACATCATCGAATCTGGGTATATGACCATTGCGGTGTATAACAATTTTCCACCCTATTCGTTTATTGAAAACGATACTCCCACAGGCATTGATATTGATGTGGCAACGGAGGTTGCCAAAGAACTGGGCGTTGAACCGCGATGGATGTGGATCAATGCTGATGAAAATTTAGAAGATGACTTACGTCAAGCCATATGGAAAGGACACATTATTACCCGCAAAAAAGCGGATGTAATGATGCGAGTGCCCTACGACCGTAAATTCAGTTATGCCATGGACGGTTACGGCTTACCCCGTAACGAAATGGTTGTCATGTTTGGCCCGTACCATACAGAACAATGGGCATTACTGCGCAATACTGACAAAACGGACAAGATCGAAACACTGGCCATTTTTCAATATGAAAAAATTGCCATTGAATTAGATTCTCTACCCGACTTTTTCTTAAGCGCCACGTTAAACGGCAGGTTACGAAATAAGATTGTCCACACCCCAACAACCTTTGATGCCGTGGACTTATTTAATAAAGGTGAGGTAGCCGCTGTGGCCGGCATGCGCAGTCAGCTGGAGTGGGCAGTACCACCCCGTGCTAATTACACCATTAACACTGTCGGTTTGGCTTCTATGAGCATTAAATCTTGGGATATTGGCATGGCCGTGAAACAGGATTACCGCCAACTGGCCTACGCCATCGAAGGGATCACCGAACCCATGATCAAAGATGGCCGGATGAAAGCCATATTTGATCGTTATTCCGTTTCTTACCTGCTACCAGATCTCTACAAAGAATAATCTGACCGTGCAACTAAACACGCTAATTTCGGCGTGTTTAGCCTCTTATTAGTTCCAAAAACAACGGGGTATTACTACCAAGGGATTAAAAATGATAATCCAAGGTTGAATGGTTGTTAAAAAAACATTAGCTAATACTGACACTGTCGTCGTCCGTGATGTTCTATGCCTACAACAATACGCACCGGGAGACGGAACGAACACCAATCAAATCGAATGTGTCGTTTTGATTGCGTTTTGAGAACACAAAGATGTTTCTCAAGCACCTGTTGAACCACTGGAGAATTCTTATGAAAAGTCGAACAGTTTCAAGCCATCTGATTAGCACGGCTATCGGTTTGGCCTTGTCGCTAAGTGCGCTTGGAAATGCACAGGCTGCGGGCGTCACTGACAAGGACATCCTCAATGATCAAGCCACTACCTCAGATATCTTGACCTATGGCCTTGGCCCCCGAGGACAACGCTACAGCCCACTGGATATGCTAAACACCAAAAATGTGAAAAAAATGCACCCGGTATGGGCCTTTTCCTTAGGAGGAGAAAAGCAACGGGGACAAGAATCACAACCCCTTGTTCATGATGGCGTTATGTTCGTCACTGGATCCTATTCCCGTATTTACGCCATTGACGTAAAAACCGGTGATGAGTTATGGCAATACGAAGCACGCTTACCCGACGGCATCATGCCTTGTTGTGATGTTATCAACCGCGGCGCAGCGCTTTATGATGACTTGGTGATCTTCGGTACGTTGGACGCGATTTTGGTGGCCCTCGATCAAAAAACCGGAAAGGTAAAATGGCGTAAGAAAATGGGCGATTACAAAGCAGGGTATTCTTTTACCGCTGCGCCCATGATTGTTAAAGGCAAAGTCATCACCGGTATCTCCGGCGGTGAATTCGGTATTGTGGGCAAGGTAGAAGCCCGAGATGCGAAAACCGGTGAACTGGTATGGACCCGTCCTACCGTTGAAGGCCATATGGGCTACTTAAACGGTAAGGAAAACGGCATTACTGGCGGCGAAGCCAACAAAACCTGGCCGGGTGATTTGTGGAAGACCGGTGGCGCGGCTACTTGGCTTGGCGGTACCTATGATCCAGACCAAGACCTGATCCTAATGGGAACGGGTAACCCATCGCCTTGGAACTCTCATTTACGTCCTGGTGACAACTTATATTCAGCATCGCGTCTTGCCATCGACCCAGATACCGGAAAAATTGTGTGGCATTTCCAAACCACACCACATGACGGCTGGGACTTTGACGGTGTAAACGAACTGATTTCTTTCGACTACAAAGAGGGCAGCAAAACGGTCAAAGCAGCAGCGACCGCCGACCGTAATGGTTTCTTCTATGTGTTAAATCGAGAGAACGGTGAATTCATACGGGGCTTCCCTTTTATCAAAAACATCACCTGGGCAAAGGGATTAGATGAAAAAGGACGTCCTATCGTTAACGAAGACAGCCGCCCAGGCAACCCTGCTGACTCGGAAGACGGCAAAAAAGGTAAAACCGTATTCTCTGTTCCTTCATTCCTAGGCGGAAAAAACTGGATGCCCATGGCATACAGCCAAGATACCGAATTGTTCTACGTTCCCTCTAACGAGTGGGGTATGGATATTTGGAATGAGCCCGTTAGCTACAAAAAAGGCGCGGCGTATTTAGGTTCCGGATTCACCATAAAATCCATCTTCGAAGACCACATTGGCTCATTAAAAGCAGTGGATCCGAAGACCGGAAAAGTGGTTTGGGAATATAAAAACAATGCGCCGCTTTGGGGTGGAGTGCTCACCACTGCCGGTAACCTTGTTTTCACCGGTACACCTGAAGGCTACTTGTTAGGCTTCGACGCGAAGACTGGCGAAATTGTTTATAAATTTAATACAGGTTCAGGCATTGTTGGCTCTCCCGTCACCTGGGAGATGGATGGCGAACAATACCTAAGTGTGCTCTCTGGTTGGGGTGGCGCTGTTCCATTGTGGGGAGGCGAAGTCGCTTCACGGATCAAAGACATCAACCAAGGCGGTACCGTCTGGACCTTCAAGTTACCTCGCTCTTAACGTGAGGATCGTGACAGGGTTTAGGTCCCAACCTCCTGTCACGATTTTTTTATTCTCTGGGTCAGCGCGGACCTAATGCCGGCCCTTTTTTGAGGATGTAACCATGGGATTTATGCACTTTACTTTTTTACGGGTATTCCCCCTTGTCTTTGCGGGGCTGTTTGTAACCGCGGTGTTCGCAGAAGAAAGTAAAGTGGATGATTCGCTAATTTTTTCTATTTTCCCCAAAGCCACTGTTATTGGCGAAAAACAAACAGATTTGCCCGTACAACCCATCTACCAGTTACAAGAATTGTTAGGGTATGTCTTTCAAAGTAACGATTTAGTGAACTTACCTGGCTTTTCGGGGGATCGGGTAAATTTGCTCATTGGCATTGATATTCATGGCGAAATTAAGGGCATTCGCATTCTTTCCCATCACGAACCCATCTTCCTTCATGGATTAGGCCCTGAACCATTAGACCGATTTATTAAACAGTATAAAGGCATCAATGTTGGACAACGTGTCATTGTCGATTCTGCCGCAAAAAACAACCTTGATGACAACACCACTGTACATGTAGATGGTGTAACAAAAGCCACGGTTTCCGTCATTATTATTAACGATACCGTGTTACTTTCATCGCTACAGGTGGCACGGGGATTACTTTCAGGCTTTGCTTCATCGCCCTTAGCCACGGCCAAAGACACCTTTACACCAAAGTCGTTTGAAACCCTTGTTAACGAAGGCTTGGTGCGACGCTGGGAAATGTCTCGTGACACCTTCGAGGCCGGTTTAGGGGGCAATCTGGAAAACTTCCCCTACGACACCTTTCAACTGGCCCAAGGAAATGACTTTACCTTGTATTATGCGTATTTAAATGCGCCAACCATCGGCAAAAACTTACTGGGGCAGGCTGAATACCAACGTTTAATGGATATTCTCAAACCCAACGAGCAAGCTTTTTTACTGATGTATGATGGCTTTTTCAATTACTTAGAGCCTGATTTTAAACCCGGCACCGTGGCAAACCGAATATCATTTAGCCAAGATGATTTGCCCTTTCCTATGCGGGATTTGAACTTTTATAGTTACGCCAAACAAGTTCTCGCCGCTAAGGTGCCGGTGAAAAACAACCTACAAATATTTGTGGTCAATACTCAGTCGGGTTTTAACCCGGGTGAAACCATGACCTTGAATTTGAATATCGATGTTCCACGAAACCATCTGATCCGCAGTCAAATGCACCTAACCGATGACTATCAATTGCCTGCTGAGCTATTCGACTTTGCCGAACCGGTGGAAAACATGGCCACTAAACCAGCGTGGATGCGGATCTGGGAAAACCGCATCGTGGATATATGCGTGTTAGTTTTTAGTCTTATTGTCGTCACTTTTATTTTTATCTTTCAGCACAAACTATCTGCAAACCAAACCCTGTTTCGTTACGTTCGCTGGGGCTTTTTAACTTATACCCTGATTTTTATTGGCTGGTTATGGCAAGGGCAATTATCCATCGTCAATATTTATCCCATTTTACAAAGCCTCACTAAAGGGTTTGATATACAAGTCTATTTGATGGATCCCATCCTCTTTATTTTGTGGAGCTACGTATTCATTAGTTTGTTTATTGTAGGGCGAGGCATATTTTGCGGCTGGCTGTGCCCCTTCGGCGCGCTTCAGGAAATGGTGGGTTGGATCGCCAAAAAATGCCGCATACGGCAAAAGAAAATCCCTTACCACATTCACAGCAAGTTATGGTGGATAAAATACGCCATTCTTGGAGGACTGGTTATCACCTCGTTCATGTCATTGCGGGTAGCTGAAGTTGCCTCGGAAGTCGAGCCATTTAAAACCGCCATCACCTTACAGTTTGTGCGTTACTGGCCCTTTGTTATTTATGCCGTCGGGCTGCTGGCTGCGGGCTTGTGGGTGAACAAATTCTATTGCCGTTATGTGTGCCCACTAGGCGCTGGCTTAGCCATTGTGGGTTATTTTCATGCTGGTGAATGGCTTACCCGCCGACAAGCCTGCGGTAACCCTTGTACCCTTTGTCATCACAAATGCGACATTAAAGCCATTACCCCTAAAGGGGAAATAAACTACAACGAATGCGTGCAATGCTTAGAGTGTATTGTGTATTACAACAATGACGATTTATGCCCACCGTTGAAAAAGGCCAAACGTAAAAAGCCTTCCCAACAAGAGGGCGTTATTTTGCATCACCCAGCTTAAAAATTATTGTTACAACAGCAAGTTATCTCGTATGGGGATAAAGCGGCTGGCAGAGCGAATTAAACTGTCTGCGGTAAGCTTTTCAACCCCGTAAACCTCCACCTCACAACCATGTAATTGTTGTGCTCTTTGTACTAACAAATCAAAATCACCGTCGCCAGACACTAATACGATAATGTCCGATACAGCGGCCGCTTCCATCACATCTAAGGTGATCCCCACATCCCAATCGCCTTTCGCTGAACCATCGGCCCGTTGAATGAAGGGTTTTAATTTCACGTCAAACCCAATGGCACGTAGAATATTTTGAAACTGCTTTTGTTTTTCATCGTTGCGGTCAATGGCGTAAGCAGAAGCATTAAGCACCTGCCGCTCCATAGTGGCCATGGCCCAAAACCGATTGTAATCGAAGTGGCGTTTAAAACCGCTTCTTACGGTGTAATACACATTTTGCACATCAACAAACAGGCTGACTGTTTTCACACTTTTCGCCACGTTAACTAAAAGTCAGTGCAACACTATAGCACAGCAGGTTTACTCAGAAGCTTGCAATACAATTTTCACTTGGCAGCCTGTAGCGGTAAACGCTTGCTGATAACCCCAACCCAGTTTCTTTGTAATTCGGTGCACCAGCTGCAAGCCTAAACCATAACCCGAGTGCTCATTATCGGTAGGGGTGTCATCGTCACCTAGCTCATCGTCATTGATAATACGGATTTCCGTGCCCGATTGGATTATCTGCACGCTACCTTGCTGCGTATGCTGGAAGGCATTGCGTATTAAGTTGCCAAGCACGATTCGAGTCGCCGTCGCTGGTAATGAGATTTCGGTGTTATCGGTATCTATGTTTATTGTCACCTGTTTACCGGTAAGCAAGTACCCAAGTTCATCCACCAATTCCGTTAGTAGGGCGCCCGGCTGTATGGTTTTGCTGATCAGATTATCGGTGTCGTTTCTTCCTAACCATAATAAGGTTTCGGTGAGATTTGTCATGGTATGAGAAGCATGTTCAATACGTCTGATGGCATTGCCCCCCATCCCCGGCCCTTTCTCTTGAAATTTATGCAGTAATTCGACGCTAGAGCGTATTACTGCAATGGGTGTGCGTAACTCATGGCTTGCATGGCTAACAAACTCACGCTCTCGGGTAAGGGTTTTGCGGACATCCTGTAAACTCGCATGAACAATCTCCGCCAATTCATTAAGTTCCTGATACTTAAAATTAGGGGTGGGTTTACTCAACGTATTTTCATCTAACGTTTTGGCCCATTGCCGTAATCGTTCTACCGGTCTTGAAACGGAACGCATCAACACTAACAGCAACAATGAAAATGTCACAAGGACACCTAAGCCAATTAACAACGACCAGCCTTCGTGGGACATCATATACCTTGAGTCCCCTGCCCGTTTAGTGCGAGAAAAGACCTGGGCAATATATTTACGCTCATTGGTATCGCGGTCAACGATGGACAACACAAACACCGCCCGCTTGGGACGAAGAAAAATAAAGTCGCGCTCGATATACTTTTCCAGTTTAAACGGCTGTAGCTGATTCGGGTCGAAGTGCCGGGTGACTTCATCAGGAAAATCGTTCCAATCGCCCACGATAGTAAAGGTGAGTATGTTTACCGGGTTGCCAGCCTTAACCGCTACATCTTCGGCCGTATGGAGCATGGTGCCTCGCATCATGCCATCCATCCCTTCAAAGAAATTGTTCATTGCCAGTAACGAAAAGCCCACCGTCATCGATGTCCCCACGACAAACAGGGCAGCAATGACATATCGACGAAGACTTAAGCTAAAGGCGCGAACCATAATTATTCCTGCTCTATTACGAGTTTAAACCCTTGCTTTGACAGCGCCACCACATCCACACCACACTCTCGGCCTAAGCCTTTACGCACATTGTGAATATGAACTTTCAAACTGTTGCTATCTGGCACTTCCTCTCCCCAAATGGCTTCTGATAACGCATCCCGGCTAACTGGAGAAGGGTAAGCTCGCATCAACTGTTCAAGGATCACCCGAGCCGTGGGGCTAATTTTTACGGGTAGGTCGTGCAGTTTCAGCACTCCCCCTTTCACATCCATTTGCAAAGGCCCACAACATAACTGGCGAACCTGTCCGCTACGCCGAGTCGATAAAGCTTGTACTCTCGCCACTAATTCAGCCATGGCAAAGGGCTTTACCAAATAATCATCGGCACCGTTGGCAAACCCGGCGAGTTTATCATCAAGCCGATCTCGGGCAGTGAGCATGATCACCGGCGTGTCATTACCTTCGGCGCGAATACGTTCACACACAGACAACCCATCTAACCGCGGCAGATTAATATCTAAAATTACCACGGCATAGCGGTTTTGCGACAAGAATGTCAGCGCCGCCACGCCATTGCTGGCGTGGTCACAGGTATATTCTTCCAAGGACAAATAATCGATGATATTGCCTGCAAGGTCCAAGTCATCTTCAACCAGCAGTAATGTGGTCATCTTCCCCTCCAGTCTGCCGAAGCACCCTTCTAAGACCTTTTTTCAGTAATGATTTGATATCTTCATTAATGAGAATGAGCGCGGGTATAAGTAGTAAGGTAATCACAGTAGCGAACAAAATACCATACCCCAAAGAAGCCGCGGCGGGGATCAGAAACTGTGCCTGCTTGGAGGTTTCACCTAAAATGGGATACAAACCCACAAAGGTGGTTACCGAGGTAAGCAATACCGCCCGTAAACGACTGCCACAAGATTCCACAATGGACTCCACAACCTCGCCCCCCTGTCGACGTAATTCATTATAGCGAGAAACCAGCAACAAGGAGTCATTCACCACCACCCCGCTCAATGCCAGGATGCCGTTCAGAGAAAGGATACTCAGCATTAAGCCATTACTCCAATGCCCAAGTATGGCTCCCACGATACCAAAAGGGATCGCGGTCATAATAATCAGGGGCTGTATATAGGATTTAAGCGGAATGGCCAACAATGCATAGATAGCAATAAGGGCCAATATAAACACCGTTTCCATCGAGCTTTGAGTTTCAGCTTGTTGTTCGGCTTCGCCAGCAAAATACATTGAAAGATCAGAATAATTACGTGACAACTTAGGCACTAATTGTTCATTCAATTTCGCCACCAACTCGGTAGAAGTAATAACATCGCTGTCTACTGATGCGGTCACTGTAATGGCCCGTAAACCATCAATGCGCACCACTTCTTTTTGCTGGGTATCAGGAATGATTCGAGCCACAACATCAAGGGGAACCACCGTACCGTCGTCTAACCGAACCCGTGCGTTAAGAATATCTGCAGGATTTGAGCGCGATTCTTCTGGGTAACGAATTCGTACTTTCACTTCGTTTTTGTTACGTAAGTAACGCTGAACGATTTCACCACCAAAAGCCCGCAACAGTTGTTTAGATAAACTCAACGTGTCCATACCTAACGCCCGTCCTTGAGGAGTAAGCTCAAAACGCAGCATGGCCTCTCCCGGTGTTAGCGAACTTTCAACGCTATACACGCCATCAATATTATTTAGCGCTTCGGTGAAGGCCGCTTCTGCGGCTTCTAGCGTGTCGTCGCTGATACTTTTTAATTCCACATTAAAAGCGTCCACCATTTCACGGCGCGACTGTATCTTTAATTGTTTAACCCCTTCCGGCGAGCCCGCAAGCTCACGCCAGGTGTTGGCCAACTCATCAAGGGAGTAAGGCATGTCTTCGGCCAAGGCAACAGTTAGACTACCACTTTGATCGCCAGAACCGGTTACCTGCAAACTGCCAATACCCGTGCCCTCTTTGCCCACTTTTTCCATCAGTTGCTGGTCCGCTTCATTAAGCGTAGTTTCTAAACGCTCTAAGTTTTTCGCGGTCTGACCAAAACTAGCATCGCTTTGCAACGATAGGGTTGCCGATACAGTATCGCCTTGCATGCTTGGGAAGAATCCTACTCGGACCATACCATTTAGTGGCATACCAATAACTAAAACAAACAAAGCAACAAAGAGCATGACGGCCCCGTAGCGATAGCGAATCGCTTTACGTAAGGCTGGCTGATAAATGCGTAAATTAAAGCCCATTAGGCCTCTGTCGGCTCCGCGCTGTACTTTCCCCCACAGGTCGGCAAGCCCTTTTTTCGGTTTACGATGAGTAGGTAAATGGGCTAGGTGAGAAGGTAATATTAGCTTGGATTCCACCACCGATAACAACAAGCAGATAGTCACCACGGTACCAAACTGAGAATACAACTTACCTAGGTTACCCTCCACATTAGACAGTGCAAAGAAGGTCGCCACAGTGGTAAATACACCAAATAACGTGGGTACCGCCACCCGCAGTGTCCCTCTTACGGTATTGTTCAGTGTGTCGCCGTATCGCTGTCGTGTGGCATAGACGCTTTCCCCCACCACAACGGCGTCATCCACCACGATCCCCAGCGCCATAATGAAGCCAAAGGTAGTCATTTCATTGATGGTAAGGCCGGCAAAATTGTCGGTCATGAAAAACAGCGTACCGAAGAAAATAAACGGTAAACCCGCTGCCACCCAAAAAGCCACTCGCACATTTAAAAAGATGGCGAGGGTAATAAATACCAAGATGATCCCAGAAACCGCATTTTTGGTTAACAGTGCCAAGCGGTCCGTGATCAAAGTGCTGCGATCGTACCAGGTCTCAAGTTCAACGCCTTGGGGTAACAACCCCCGTTCATGCCATGAATCCACGACTTCCTGGGCCTGTTCCACCATGTTTACCACATCGCCATTTTCATCCATGAGAATTTCAATACCATAGCCGTTAACCCCATTGTATCTGGACAAGGTATAGCTATCGTCGGCAAACATATCCGTTACCACCGCAACATCACCCACGGTAAGGTAAGTCCCGTTATCATTGGCAAGCAACGGAATATTGGCAAAATCCTGCTTGTAATAAGCTTGCTCTGAGGCCTTAAGTCGAATGACTTTTTCCTCATTACGTAAACTGGTGGTTAACGCCGTCGCCGATTCATCGTTGATTACATCGGCAATGTCTGAAAAAGATAGGCCATACGCTTGCAGTTTGGCTTCATCAATTTCGATAGACATCATAGGATCAGTGAAGTTAGGTGTACTCACATCCCGGATGCCATCTTTTGCTAACAGTTCTCGTTCTAGCTGCCGTCCCAATTGTTGCAAGGTACCATGGTCCGTATCACCATAAAGCTCGACCCAAATCACATGATCCTGCCGGCGGCCTTTGGAAATAATTGGATTTTCAGCATCAGACGGAAAATTATAGATACTGTCGACTTCGTTTTTCACATCCGCCATCAAGGTATCTAAATCGTAGTCGCTTTCTTTTTCAATTTGTACGTTACTGCCGCTGGCGGTAGAGGTAGAAGTAATACGTTTAATACCCGGTACGGCTTCCAGCGCATTTTCAATATTGATGGCAATGCCTTCTTCGGCTTGCACCGCATCACCACTATCGTAGGTCATGGAAATATTAATGAAGCGTGGGTCCAAACTCGGGAACGCTTCTTTGCGCAGTTCCCCTAACGACGCAATCCCCACCACAATCATGGCCAGCATCAGCAAATTTGCAGCAACGGAATTGCGGGCAAACCAACCGATGATGCCGTTTTTATCGGTCTCCATCGAAGCTCTCCTCAATTGGCAACACCGCCATGTTAACCATGTAACTGCTTAGAGGACGGGCAACAATTTTCACGTTGTCCATATCTTCAACTGGCAAAATATACGCATTGCCATTTTTCATAAACAACACATCTGGGGTAAAGTTATCCAGCGTATTGTCATCGCGCACAAACCAGACTTCTTGCTGCTGCGAAATTGCCGATGACGGAATTTGCCAAACATCATCCCAGGTTTTACCGGCAATGGTTGCAGTCACATAAGTACCGAAATAAAGCGGGGCGGTTTGGTCCAATGGCTTTTCTATCTGCACGATGGCATTGCGCTGACGAGACGCCGTATCAAGGTGTTGCTCTATGCGCTGAACCACACCATGCCAGATATGCGTATTGTCCATATCTGAAAGGGTCACCGCCCAAGGAGAGGTGTTTAAGGTTTCAGCAGGTTTGAGGTTTTGCCATTGACTGGCAGAAAGCGGAATAGCAATTTCAGCGATGTCAGTGGAATATAGACTTGCCACGTCATCTCCGGCTTGTACAAAACTACCAGGTTGCACAGAACGACTTACCACTAAGCTGTTAAAAGGCACGGTGATTTGCGTAAAACCTAGATCCCGCTGTGCCTGTGCTAACGCACGTTCGGCTTCGGCTAAGGTGGCTTGAGCTGCCGCCAATTGTGGACCGCGTAACACCAGTTCAGAAGCGGGCTCACCATCTAGACCAGAGCGCTGCCATTCTGACATGGCCTGTTGACCTTGAAGACGTTCTTCTTCTAACGCCACTTTCGCGTCTTCTAAGTCTGCTTGCGCTTCTGCCACAGCTTGTAGGTAATCGGTATTATCAATCTCTGCCAAGGCTTCATCTGCTAAAAATCTTGCCCCTGTGACAAAATGAGTATCCAACGACTGAATACGACCAGAAACCAATGCTGATAAGGTCAACTCAAACTGCGGGCTAACCTCACCGTAACCGGTCACTAAGGCTTGGTGGGATTTTTTCACCACCGACACCACGCCGATTTCCGGCACCGAAGAGGTACTCGTTGAAGACTGAGTTTTGGCAGAATCTCTGGAGGCCGTGGCGCTACTCTCTGATGGTCTCTGCCGAGTTGCATCGTCTCCAGAACGTTCTCTTTCCGGCCGTTCGCCGCCTTGATGATTACCGGCGGGGCGATCTCCTGAAGGTCTTTGCCCGGCGGGTCTATCGCCACCTGGCATCCTGCCCATTGGTCCTTCATCGGACGTATTGCCGCCGACGAGATACACAGCTAACACAATAGCGATAGCAGAAAGACAAGTAATAAGAATAGTTTTTCGTTGCTGACTCATGAGGAAACTCCAAGGCCGAGAGCAAGACCTAAATCGATGCGGTTTGATAATTGATTGCGTTGTAATTCCACTAGTTGGGCTTCTAGCGAATAGGTGGTTTGTGTTACCGACAAGAAATCGAGAACGTCAGCTAGGCCCTGACGGTATTGGCTCGAATAGTTGTCCTGACTGCGTTTAGCATTCTCATAAGCCTGTTGTATGTACTGCTGGCGTACCTGGTAACTGTTTTCAAGATCCAGAGTTGCCTGCACTTCTTGCACCGCGGTTAATAAGGTTTCTTGATACGCCCACCAGCTGTTTAACGTGTCGAGTTCAGCACTGGCTAGGTTTGCTCGCAACGTTCCACCTTGAAACAAGGGAGCTGTGATGCCACCAAGTAATGTCCAAACAGGATCTTTAAGTAAAGAAAGGGCCGGTGTGTCACCGCTATCGCTTATAGATCCGCTAATTGACAAAGACGGCAACAAATTTTTGTATGCCACCAATTCTGAGGACTCGTTGGACTTAATGTCATAGTAGGCGGCAATAAGATCGGGGCGGCGGGCTAAATCTTGATTAGGCAATGAAGCCAAGGGCTGCACCACGGCTGGAAAGTCAGCATCAACATAGAGATCATCCACGGTAAGACTGGTGCGCCCTAATAGCACCGCCAAGGCTCTTACCCCATTGGCCAAATTATTTTCATATTCGGCAATACTGGCTTTAGTTGAAGCGCTACTTGTGCGGGCGGTATCAAGATCATCAAGTGAGCCTAAGCCTGCCCGATACCGCTGTAAAATGACCAACTCGCTGTTTTCCAGGGCAACAAGCTTGTTCTTTTCTATCTGTAAAATCTTTTGCTCAGCAATAATATCCACATAAGCTTGCATCACGCTGGCTGCGAGGGTGGCTTGTGCATACTGAAATGTCGCCCCATAACTTTGTGTGGCAAACTCCGCCGCACTCACGCTATTACCAATTTTATTCCATACGTCCACTTCCCAACTTACATCCACAGAGGTGGTGTACTGGGTGTCAGTGTTTTTGCTTTTATCGCCGGTAAACGAAAGTGAAGCATCGGGCAAGCGGTCGGCGTTGGCCAATGTCTCAGAAATTCTGGATTGTTTTAAGGTGATAAAGGTCTGCTGTAACCCAGGGTTATTGCGCAGAGCTTCATCAATCAGGGTTTGCACCTCGGGCAAAGGCAGCAACTGTAAAAGCGTGCTTGCCTGCTCGGCGTCAGAGGATTGCTCTGCCCAAGCGACATTTTCACCTAGGTTATCTTGTACCTGTTCACTGTAATGCGGGTCGTCGTGACTCGCACAACCGCTTAAAACGACGGCCAAGGTTAATGCTATTAGCGACAATTTCGCCTTCATTTCGAGTTCTCTGATAGCGTAAATGGAAACAGTGTAAAGAAAGGAGGGTTAAGGGAAGGTTAAGACCAAAGAAAAGGTGTCAACTTTAGCCACAGCACATTCTATAATCGCAAAATAGAAAGTGTGTGGCTTAAAGGTATTATTTGTTGCGGAGGGTCAGTCGTCCTCGCGGGCCAGAGCATCAAGAACGGCAAAAAGCACATTGGCTCCTACCCGTGACACTTCTTTGTCATAGATATGTTCCACGTTCACCCCTTCTTGCCCGCCGGCTAAATCGCTCACGGCGCGAATGATCACCCAATCAATATCATTGATGGTGCAAACCTGCCCCACCGCCGCTGACTCCATTTCGGTGACTTCGGCGTCAAAGACGGTTCGCGTCCACTTCCGATAAGCACGGTTATCAAGAAACACCGAACCGGTAACGCCATTACCACCTACGGTTAATTTGGCTTTTCGTTCACCTAAAATCCGCTGTTCTGGCATGGCCATCATGGCTTTTCGAGCGGCATCCAAAAGCCTTGGGGTTGCAGAAAAATAAGGGGTATCTTCAGGTTCGTCCATACCGTCTTTAATAATCAGTACTTCATCGGGATGGATAAACTGGAAGTTTTCATATTTAGGTACGTGAGGATCAACCTGACGACGGGCAGGCTGCTCGGCGAGAAACTTAGCGTAATACTCTGGCAAAATATACTCGCCATCGTTGCTAGGATCGGGGTTGGTATAGACACTTTCATCATGATAATACCAACGTTCAGGTACAATCACATCGCCAGGTTGCCATTGGGGATTGACCGCTCCGGCAATGCCCATATACACCACCTGTTTAATAGGGAAGTAATCAAAAGCCATTTGCATGGTTAGTGCGGCATTGGCAATACTCATACCCGTGGCAAAAACCAATACCGGCTCGTCATGATACATCCCCATGCGATAGGTTACGCCTTTATAACGCACCACCTCAGTAATTTGCGCGCCTGGGTCGGCATCTATTCGCCCTAATATACCCTTCATTTCTGGGCCATAGGCCACCACAATAGCAGTGAATGGCGTGCTGTCGAAAACTTTAGGGCCATAATTAGACGAAGGATAAGACACCGAGGTGTCGGTGGTTGCCGTGCTATTAGGACTAGACGTACACCCTGCAAACGCAAAAACGCACAAACCGATAACAAGCAAGCGTTGCCAGTTAGACATCACTTTTTTCATATTTTCCCTTAGATTGTTTAGCGAAGAAATTTTACTTTATCAGTTTTTAAGTAAGGATAAACCTGAAAGCCAAAGTAAAAAGAGAAAAAGCAGAATTAAAAAAACTCGGCCACAACAATGTGGCCGAGAACAAGACAGGTTTACATCATACCGAAGGCATGAGTCTTACCAGGGGGATTAGAGTGGTAGCACTTCCATCACAAGCACGTACATACCGCGACGTTGTTGGGCAGGCGCTTTGGCTTTGTCGTCTTCATATTCAGCTTCTAACCAGTACATTCCCGGCTCATCAAAAGACACGGATATCTCACCGTTTTCATCGGCCGTTAATGTCATGGCATCATCAGTATCACGGTACTTTTCACCCTCTTTTACGATGGTCACTTTTGTACTGGATGCGGCTTCACCGTCCATGAGGAAACCTAAGCTGATGGCTTCACCCGTATATAAGTCATTGGGGTGGGTCTCACCATTCAGCTCTAGGCCATTGCCGGTGGGCTTTAATACGGTGTCAGACGGGGCTTTTGCCGTTACAAAAACGTCGATTCTACGGGCAGAATCTATCACTTGAAGGTCATCTGCATCTTTGGGGACGGCCTCATCAAATTCATCCACAGACGCGGTTTCGCCACGCCCCGGCCATCTTTTACGCTTGCCGTTTTCGTCTTTCCAGAATGCCATAATAGAACGAGAAGCAGTAAAAACTCGATACGTGCCTTCTTCTTTTAGGTTTATGTCGAACACGCTGCGATAGCGTAATTTCTGACCATGATGTTTTGTGACATCTTCACCAGAAGGGGACAACACCGTAATAGAATCTAACGACAAGGGAAAATGATCAGGGGTAAAAATACCGTTTGCTACCGCGGCATCAAAACTAATCCATTCATCATCGCCGGACACCACCGTGGTTGTCGGCTTAATCCAAGCTCGGTGTGCTAGCGCCGGCGTAGCTATTAACGAAAGTGCCACAACACCTGTGCTAATTAGACTGCGAAATTTCATATTTTAGGGCTCCAGAAGTAATTCAATTTTAGCGAGTTCGTGACTGCCTTCGGCAGTCTGATGCTGTTTAGATGATACGGGCAAGGTAACAGGGACACTTAATACCTCTCGGCCGCCTAATTCTCGGGCCGCTTCCACGTAGAGGGTATATTCACCCGGTGCTACACCGTCAAATACACCGTTTAAGTCTATCGTATGATCGCCGGGACGACGGGTGGCGCCGCTTACGCCATCAATAGGCATATCTGCACTACGGCCACTTCTACGCCACCAAAGGCGCATATCTTTCAGCCACTTTTCACCTTTGCCGTTTTCCATACCCATGTCGTACCAAACAGCAATATCCTTCACTCGCTTTTCTTTACTGTTTGCAAGCCACATTGCCACATAAGGGGCGTGGTATTCAGCCACTGACATACGAGGCAAAGAGACTGTCAATTCATCGCCTTGCGCTAACGTCACAGAAGAAAACCATGAACAAGACAGCATGGCACCCACCACAGCAACGTGTTTTGCCTGCCTTTTCAAAGACCGGGCCTCTGGTCTCATTTAAGTACTCCTTAAATTCCAATGCATTTAAAATCGCGCGCACAGCAACCTACCCATTGGATAAGTAACGCTTTCCCTTCTCTCTGTTACCCGTAGGTTATTTGTCTTAAAGTCTATCGAATTGACCGACAGAACATCGACACAAAAGCCTTTGAACCTTAATCTGAATTATTCAGTTCGCTAGGAAATGAGAATTATTTTTATTTAAGATAAACTGACTCTCCTTTTTTCTCAACTCATTTCTGCGATTTTTCTAAGGAAATTCTTTTGTTATGAATACTAAGCTTTTGCGATCCTTACAGATATTTGTCGAAGTCGCCCATACTAGTAATATGAGCATGGCTGCAAAAAACCTTCATATGACGGTTTCCGCTATTAGTCAGCAGCTGAGAAAATTAGAAATGGAAGCCGGCCTAAGCCTGTTTAACCGAAATACTCGCCATATCAGTCTTACCGAAGCCGGACAGATTTATTATCAAACCAGTATGAAGTTACTTGAAGTTGCCAGAAACGCCCAACATGCTATTGAACAATTGCAAGAATCTCCATCAGGAAAGTTAAAAATCACGGCTCCAGAAGGGTTTGGCGGTGGACTACTTAGCAAGCCGCTTAATAAATTGCTCAGTGATTACCCTAAAATTTCTGTGGCTTTGGAGTTAACAGACGACTCGGTGGATGTGATTGCCACCGGTGCCGATTTGGCTATTTCGCTGGAAAAGGTGAACGAAGCCAACCTCGAATGCAGTCATCTGGCGACATGGGATTTACTCTTATGCGTTGCTGGCGATCATCCATTGGCGAAAATCGAGAAAAATACGCCCTCGGACTTACAGGACCATACCTTTTTGAGTCATCGTGTCATGCCTAATATTACGCTGACAAAACCCAACGAAGCCAATATCACATTGGCAAAGTCTCGTATTGAAGTGAATGCGATGCAGGCGTTAATACGTTTAACCCGTGACGGCTTAGGGTATGCAGTATTACCTGAACCCGAAGTGCGAGATCTACTGAAGTCGGGAGAACTGGTCAATATCTTTGCCGAATGGAACGTACCCACTTACAGCGTTTATGCCGTCACTCCCAAACATGAAGCCATGCCAGTGAAAACCCAAGCCACTGTCAACTGTTTAAAAGAGTCGTTTTCCGTCCTGTAGCCTTTCTTTTCAAGCCCAAAGGCGGTCACTAGGACGTAGCCGCCGATGATATTGCTTTTTTGACCAGTGGAGACGTGCGGGTACCTCGCATCTTGTATCGATACTGCTTGGTGCTGCCAAATTTTTCAAACCTGCTGTCACTTTTCAATTTAACCGGTTTCTTATGAGCTTTCGTTACGTTTATCACGTCAAGACACATTGTTTTACACTCCCTATTTAACCTATGTCTAGGCGACTCATCGCCCACCTCTATTGTGGCTGTACTGGCATTTGTCGATTATTTACCACCACATATTCTTTCTTTTTATTCGTACAGTGCAGGACATTGCAGGATTCAGACCAACGTTTTTTTGACGTTTTATTCGCCAAGGTTTCAATACAAAACCTCGGTTATCATAAGCCCAGTCTGGTATTAGCTCTTGCTCGGCGCTGGATTTTTCGGCGCGAATAAAGGATGATAGCGACACTTTTGAATGTAAAAATGGCATAGCAGTCTGTATGCCTTACCACTTTTTGTTCAACACCAAGTCTTAGGGAACCTTTATGTATAAACTGGTACTTATCCGTCACGGCGAAAGTCAGTGGAACTTAGAAAATCGTTTCACCGGCTGGCACGATGTGGATTTGACTGACACCGGCGTAGCGCAAGCACAGAACGCAGGCAAGCTGATGAAAGATGCTGGCTTTGAGTTCGATATTGCTTACACGTCTGTACTGTTACGGGCCATCAAAACCCTTAACATTGCGCTGGAAGAAATGGGACAGCACTATTTGCCAGTACAGCGTCACTGGCGTCTGAACGAACGTCATTACGGTGCGCTCACAGGGCTAGATAAAGCTGAAACCGCTGCCAAGCACGGCGAAGATCAAGTGAAAATCTGGCGTCGAAGTTTTGACATTCCACCACCAGCGGTAGAAGAAAGCAGCGAGCATTTTCCTGGTCACGACCGTCGTTATAGCCATGTGGATGCAAGTATTTTACCTCGTGCAGAAAGCCTTAAGCTGACCATTGAACGCGTACTCCCTTACTGGCACGATGTTATTCGTCCTAGCATTCAGGATGGTAAGCGTGTGGTCATTGCGGCGCACGGTAACAGCCTACGGGCACTGGTGAAGTATCTTGATGGCATGTCTGAAGAAGAAGTGCTGGAACTGAATATTCCTACCGGTGTGCCTTTGGTGTATGAACTGGACGAAAATTTAAAGCCCATTTCAAAAGACTACCTCGGTGATCCTGCCGCCATTAAAGCGATGATGGATGCAGTAGCCAAACAAGGTAAAGCCAAATAAATTAGTTCTACGTAAAAAAAGCGCCTTTATGGCGCTTTTTTTTGGCTTTTTTCTCGGTGACAATATCACTGATTGTGAGTAACTCTCGGGGCAATAATATGTTGCTCGATGGTTTGCAGTAATGCATTCCACGCCGGTTTTACAGACGGATACGTACCTGAAGACGGTAACCCATTATGCTGTCGATTGGTCAGCATGATCACAATCAGCTCGTCCTCAGGACGAAACCAAATTTGTGTCCCAGTAAATCCGGGATGACCGTATGCGACTCGCCCCTCTCCGTCTTCGTAACGCCAAAAACCCAACCCTTGATTGGTGTCGTATGGTGTGCTCAGAAAGTCTGCCACCGTTTCAAAAGATGCCAACTGGTACTGGCCGTACCCACCACCATTAAGTAACGTCTGACAATAGATGGCTAAATCACGCACCGTGGAAAACAAACCTGCATGCCCTGCGACTCCCTCTAGTCCGTACCAAGCGTTGCCATCATTGGCCTCGCCCACTAAGGTGTAATTGCGATAACCTATAAAGGTATCGGTCATGGGAGGATCCGACAAGATAGGATACGGTTCGGCATTTGCGACCATCCCCTGTTCGTAGGGGTTGCCATGAGAGGTAGCCGCTATACGATCCCGCCACGAAACTGGCGGTTTATAGGTAGTTCCATCCATACCAAGGGGTGCAAAGATGGCGCGCTTTACATATTCATCCTGCTTTACGCCCGTTACCTGCTCAACGATTTGCCCCAACAACATAAAACCAATATCTGAATAGGCCCGTTTTTCGCCGATATCATAGCGTCGTGGTAACGCCGCCAAATAAGCAAACACCGATTCTCGACTGTGCTTTTTGTGCAGCCACGTAGGTTGCCATTGCCACAAACCTGCACGGTGGGTCAGTAGTTGCTGTACCGTTATGCTGGCCTTATCGGTGTCGGCCATGGTAGGTATTAATTCGCCAAGGGTACTTTGTAAGCTTATTTTGCGTTCACTGACCAAATGCATAATGGCCGCGGTGGTACTCACGACTTTTGTCACCGAGGCGAGGTCAAATACCGTATCTGCGTCAGTTTTTAGCGGCGAAGCTAATACTTTCATACTTTTATCGCCCAGCAACTTGTATTGCTGCATTCCTTGGCCTTCGGCAAAAAGGATCTCGCCTTTTTGTGCCACTAGCACCGCAGCTCCAGGAAACAGTGAAGTATTAGGGTCGGTGCCAATGTATGGCTGTAAAGCATGTCGTATTAACCCCATTTGCGCAGTGGACAATCGATGTTCTTGGCTTGCCGGTTGTAAGGTAGGGTAATCCACCGACACCACTAGGCTGCCTTTTTGTAGGGACATTTCCAAGGCGTTGTCGCCTTCCTTTACTGCCGACTTGTCAGTTAAAATGAGCTGTCCGTTGCCATCGGGGTCGAGGGTTCCGTCAAACACCACTTCATCATTAATCGCAATACGTGCTTCGCTTTTAGCGAGGGGCTTAATTCGTAACGTCACCCGTTTTTGTGGCACGTTAAAATGCCCCGTTACCTCGCCACTATCTGATTCAGCGCGTAATACCAACTGTCCTTGCATGTCATCGGCAAATGCGGGCAACATGGCAAAGGTACTTAATGCTGTGGCCTGCACCACGTTTCGAACCCATTTCATCATGACTAACTTAGTATTGTTCACGTTCATCTAAAGAGACAGGCACCGTGCCTGTAGGTTCAAGCATACCGACAAATACCCGGGTTAAACTGTCTATGGCAACACCTGTATAGGGGCTGTCTTCCTCTTCGCTTAAGGCATACACATTGGCGTTGTAGGTGACCAACACCGCATCACTGCGTTTATCCAAACGAGCGCTATCATAAGGCATGCGCAAATACACTAAGATACGCTGTTTCCCGGCTTCTTTGGCATCCTCTAACAGTGCAGGCAGCATATTCTGTGCTTGTTCAAAATTTAAGATCTGCTCTGCGTTTTCATCCATATCTTCCATTCCGCCTAGCTCTACCAAGCTAGGTGCTGGCGTCATACTGCCTAACACCACCGTATCAGCCTGCGCCATTGCACTTTGTAACGACGTTTCACTTACCTGTTGTAAGCTTAAGCAATTCACTGTTTGCTGTGGGCGATATAAAGCAAAATGATATGTGAGCGCATCACATAAGTGGGCCTCTGGCATCAGCATTAACACGTTGTCTTGGGGAGATACCATGTAATCTTGACGCTTACCTTTAAGGCGAGTAATGGCTTCATCTGCAACCCGCTGTGCTTGTTGCTTATTCTCCACCAAGCCCCCTTGCAAAAGTGCGGGGGTCGGTGCAGACCAAGAGGCCAGATGGTATTGTTGTTTTGTGGCACGAATACGCGCAGCCGACGCGGCAATTGCATTTCTGTCTAGCTCGCCGCTTTTTACTTTCTCTACCAAGGTATCTAACAGGGTATTATAGCGACGAATATCGGCTTTTGAATGCACCGGTAAGGGCATCACGACCATGTCACTACCTGCCGCAAAAGTGGCCGCTACGGCATCGGTTTGATCGAAGAACTTAGCAATACCCGCCATATTCATAGCGTCAGTAACAATAAGCCCCTTAAAGCCCAGTTCATCACGCAAAATTCCTGTAAGAATTTTTTTCGATAAGGTGGCTGGCTTAATCTGATCCCGACCGGCTTTGTCCTTTAAGGTACTGCTATCAAGTTGGGGATATTGAATATGCGCGGTCATCACAAGAGCCGGTGATGACTGCGCTATAATTTTCTTGAACGGGTAAAGATCGATGGCATCAATGGTGGCTCTATCGTGATCCACCACTGGCAGTGCCAAATGGCTGTCGGTGTGGGTATCCCCATGACCAGGAAAATGCTTCAAGGTGCCAAGCACCCCTTCATTTTGCATCGCCGTAAGTTGTGCTTCGCCCAGTTGTGCCACTTGTGACGGAGTTTGCCCAAACGCACGAACATTGATTACCGGGTTGGCCAAGTTCGCATTCACATCCACGTCTGGTGCAAAGTTGGTATTAATACCTAGCGCCTTAAGTTCACGGGCAATAATTTTACCGCTTATGGTCGCGTACTGGGTACCGGATTTCTCCCAAGTGGCGCCAATGGCCATATTACCTGGGAAATCTGTGGTGAACATTCGTGGCGTTCTAAATACACGACCGCCTTCCTGATCAATACCTATTAGCAAAGGCTGTCCGGCGTCTGCAGACATAGCCGCTTGTTGTAGATCTGTGGTTAACCGCGTAATTTGGTCAGGATAAGCAAGGTTTTCACTAAACAAGATCACCCCACCAAGCCCTGAATCGGTGATCAAGTCTGACAGTTCAGGCGGTAGTTGTGTCATGGGAGTACGACAACGCTCGGTGTCTTGTTCGCAGAAGTAGCGAAAATCGAGCATGATTTTTTGCGCGAGATCCCGGCGAATTTGCGCTGTCTCAGGATCCGGTGTCATAGCGCAACCATTTATTACTTGAAGGCCGCTTAAGCATATTACGAACTGCAACAACCGTCTGCCCGAAACTAATTTAGCAATCATAAAGCGCCTCTATCATTAAATTTTTTATCCCGCTTATAAATCATACAATGTAATTTAATATTATTAATTCACGGTATATCTGATTAATCCACACATCATAGGTGTGTTGTAAAGTTAACGTACCATTGTTTTTACAACAATGCGGCCGTAAAAACGACCGCATGCTGTTTATTGCGACTACACTGGTAAAACGTTACAGAGTAGGCGTGTATCTCATTGATACGCCAATGGAACGTCCAACCACATCGTAACCACTTACCGTGTTATAGCGGGTTGCACCGGCCTCGGGTACAGGTGCCTCTTTGTTAAAGAGGTTATCGATACCCGCTCCCACATTTAGGCTATCGCTTACTTGCCAGGAAGCCGCCACATCAATGTAATTTTGTGCAGCAATGGACACGCTGGGGTCACTGGCATATACCACATCACCAATACGACGCCAGCTAACCTGCATATTTACATCTTCTAACGCCCAGCCAAAGCTCATGCGATGTTTGTAATCAGCTTGCAATGAACTGGCATAGTCGCCGGTACAAGCCGTACCATAAGTACCTTTACAATCTTCTACCGGTAACGTGGGATCTAGCTGTTTTTCCGCCAAGGTGACAATATTCGCAGAATAATTAAAGCTGAATTCGCCCCCGATGCTTTGCGGCGCTGCAAATTTATATTGCGCTGTTACATCCACGCCTTCTTGTGCAAAACTCGATACATTAAAGTCATTCACCAAAGCGGTAGTGATAAAGCCGGTTTCTGGATCTCGCAAAACGGCATCACATAACGGGTTACCAGCAACAGGATTATCGATATAGCAGCTTTGTAAGGCAGCGGCTGGTTGAATAACCCAAATCGCATCATCAATTTCAATTTGATACCAATCTACCGTAAGGTCGAAACCTTCGATATATTCTGGCGTATAAACCACGCCAATGGTGGTGGAATCTGCTTTTTCTGGACGAATGTTTGGGTTACCGCCATAGGTATACTGAGCTGAGGAAGAATCCCACTCAGTTCCCACCGCAGGAGCACCTAAACGTGCACACTGATCGGCATCACCTGTACCTAGCAAGCAAGGATCACCTTCAAAACGGCCGGCTAAACTACTAATAAATTGGTCACTGTATGGGTCAAACAACGCTAATGACAACCCAGATACCGGCCCGGCAAATTCACCTAAGTTGGGCGCACGGAAGGCAGATTGACGGGTCCAACGAACGCGCCAATCATCGTTGACTGTCCAGTTGAGGCCCAGTTTATGGGTATCGTCTGCGTCGGTATTTGAATAGCTAGATACCCGGTATGCCCCTTCAAAATCTAAAGATTGAATGAAAGGCTTATCCACCAATAACGGTACTAATACTTCCAAATACGCTTCTTTACTGTAGAAACTGGCATCAATACTGACTGAACTACTTGATGAATAGGTCGTACCTAAACTAAAGGCATCACCAGGTCTTTGTACACCAGCTTCTCGGCGGTATTCATAGCCAACAGCATAGCTTATCGGCCCTGCTGGCAGTTCAAACAGGGGGGTAGATTCACCAGAGAGGGTGATTGCGGCTACATTTTGCGTACGCTCACGGGTATGGTAAGTCAGCGTGGTTTCAAGATCCGTTAATGATACTGACGGGTCGAATAAGTTCACGCTATTGGCAATTCCAGCAAAGCTGCTGGTACCACTGCTGGTCGTTTCGTAACCGGAGTTATAGACCGTATCGGTTTCGTCGGTTTTGCCATGCTGGAAGTAACCATCGTAACGGAGATAATCGGTAATATCACCGCGAAACCCTACTTGGAATTGGAAACGGTCTCGGTCGGTCTTCGTTTTTTGTAATCCCAAACCTAGGTTGCGCTCTACATTGACCACGGCCTCACCGTTGGCATCAAAGGTAAGCTGGTCGGCAATTTCATCGGTTAAATACGGATTGTCTGCGGTTAGGGTGACTTCTTCATTCACTGAGATTGGCGTTTGCCCCACACTGCCTGAAGACCACACTTCCATTTGCGAATAAAGGGCGCGGCCGTACATGGTCACATTGTCGTGTAGATCCACATCCCAGAATAAGCCAGTAGATTTACGTGTCATCGGTGAAACCAAATACCGACCAGCAGTAGAATCTACGGTGTTTTTATCTTCCGTAAGCGCCCCGCTATCATCAATACCAAAACTGTTTCCTGATGCTACATCGGTGTAATACCCTCCGGTATTGACAACCTCTGTATTATTTTCCATGGCAAAAGCCCGATCGCCAGCCAATAACGCCTGACGGTCCGAATAGCTAACAAACCCGGTTAGGTGGCCTTTGCCATCCATAATATCGCCACCAAAAATGGCTTCGGCATTAAACTGTTCAGCGCCATCTTCTGGCATCTCATAACTAGTAGAAAATTCCACACCATCAAAATCATCATTCATGATGAAATTAACCACACCAGACACCGCATCGGCACCGTAAACGGCGGCTGCGCCACCGGTAAGCACATCCACTCGCTTAATCAAGCCCGCAGGGATGGCATTGACATCCACAGCATTACGAAACCCAAAAGGAACAGCACGAGTACCGTCAAGCAATACAAGTGTGCGGTTTTGGCCCAATGCGCGTAAATCAATTGTGGTAGCTGAGCCGCCACTGGCGCCGCTGCTAGGTGCTTGAGGTAACTTGAATATGATATCTTCTACATTCACCGCGCGGTCGAGCTGTAGTTGAAATTCTTCTACAGAAGTCACAGGACTTGTAGAAACCACTTCTGCACGAGGAATGCGTGAACCTGTTACATTGACAACTTCAACGTCGTCTTCAGAAGTGCTCTGGGCTGCGCCGGTTGCGGATAATAGTGCTAATTGAACAGCGAATGCCGCTTTTGTAAAACTGCGTACAGAAGAGTGTTTACTATGGCGTTGCATAATATCTCCAATTGAGTGATGAGAAAAATGTAATTCCGCCAGTGCAAGTGCCAGGACCACTTTCAGGAAGAATAAATACCAGTATGACTAAGTATGTTGTTATTATCGTCATAATGTAACAATTTTTTATAACAAATGAACATTTATTTCAAGAATAATTTATTTTATCGTGGTAAATTTACGGTTTGAATGATTACCCTAGACTGGCCGACCACCAGTTGTCGGTTCAAAGATTCAGTGAGAGTGTGATTTATCCCATGAATAGCTATATCGAGAAACTTTATACCGCCTGCCAGAAACCCAGTCGTCGTATTCTTGGCTTAATGAGTGGGACGTCCTTAGATGGCCTAGATATCGCGCTATGCCATATAAGTGGATATGGAAAAAACACCGCGGCCACCGTTGAACGTTTTGTCACCGTGCCTTACACCGCTCAGTTTCAAGCTGCCATTCGAGATATATTTGCCAAGCGAACGGTAGATCTACAGGAAGTGACTTTGCTGAATGGCTACGTGGGCGAATATCATGGCCAACTGATCAACCAAACCCTGCAAGCATGGCAAGTGGATCCTCAAGACATTGATTGCATAGCGAGCCATGGCCAAACTATTTTTCATTGCCCACAAGAGCAACACGGTTTACCGAATTACGGTAACGGCACACTACAAATTGGCGATGGCGATCGGTTAGCGACCTCCACCGGTATTCTTACCTTTTCTGATTTTCGCCAAAAGCACATTGCCGCAGGCGGAGAAGGTGCCCCCTTAGCCGTTTACGGTGATTACCTCGTGTTTTCTTCGTTACAAGAAAACCGTATTTTGCTCAATATGGGCGGGATTGCTAATTTCACCTGGTTACCCGCTTCTGATAATGCTGAAGAGGTTTTTAGTACCGATGTAGGCCCGGGAAACACGATTATTGATGCCTTCGTGGCTCAGCATTTCAGCCATCTACGTTTTGATAAAGACGGACTGCTGGCCGCAGCAGGCTCGGTAAATACTGCACTTTTAAATGCCTTACTAGATCACGACTTTTTCACCTATTCAGTGCCTAAAACCACCGGCCCCGAAGTCTTTAACTTAGCGTATTTGAACCACGCTAGGCGAACAAGTAACACCCTATCGATCAGCAACCTAGACGTCATTGCTACGCTTACCGCTTTTAGTGCCCGAGTGATTGTTGATAGTATCCAACAAACTCTAGGAAATGAGATGTCTGCGACGGTTTATGCCAGCGGCGGCGGCGTGCATAATCCGGTGCTAATGGACGGGATTGCTCAGGCCTTACCGGCCAAGATAGAGTTAAAAAATCTGGCCACGATTGGTATTAACCCTGATGCAAAAGAAGCATTATTATTTGCCATCCTCGCCAACGAAACCTTAGGCGGGACGCCTTGTTTTAACGGCAACAAATACGCAATTCCAAATACGACAATGGGCAAAATAAGCCTACCCTAAAAGCGGGTTAACCTCTCTCTTTTTTGTCTTGTGGCCGCGTAAAGTAAAATCAGTGACACGACACAAGTGCTTAAATTTAAGTGTTTTAAGGGGTGCAAAATTAAACTATTGGATTAGCGCTTTTTCGCCAGATTTAAGTATTATTTAATTATATTTTAATAATAATTTATGAGCCATTATTATGTTTGTTTCACAATCGGTGTATAAGCGCGATATCCGCCAGTTAAAAGACGAGATTCATCACTATCAAGCTTTCATCAATGCAATAAAACGTAATAATCCTTGCGTCGTATTTACCCCAGACGGTCATGTCACCGAAGCAAATCAGCCCTTTGCGGACATATTCGGCTTATCGTCACAAGATATTGTTGGCCAGCATCACAGCACCTTATGTTTTCCCGAACTTGTAGAAACCCCTGCCTACCGTCAGTTTTGGCGGGATCTTGCTCAAGGTCACGCCCAAACAGGACAATTTCAGCGCAGACACAGTAACGGCTCGGATGTGTGGCTGGAGGCCAGTTACGAACCAGTGCTTGATGCCCATGGAAATGTTACCGCAATCATGAAACTGGCGTGTGATATTACTGCCGAAAAAGATCAAGCCGAGCGGGCACAAGCCATAGCCAGTGCACTAGATCGCTCGATGGCCGTTATCGAATTTGAGCCCGATGGTACAATTATCACCGCCAACGATAACTTTCTTACTGCCATAGGATATACCTTAAACGACATTCAAAATAAGCATCACCGCATGTTCTGTTTCGATGATTTTTACATAGATAATCCTAATTTTTGGGAATTTCTAGCCGCCGGTAATTTTCAATCCGGTCAGTTTAAACGCCGACACGCAAACGGAGACACCCTGTGGTTAGAAGCGACGTACAATCCGATTTTCACTGCCGATGGAAAGGTTCGCAAAATTGTAAAATTTGCTGCCGACATCACCGCAAAGGTAGTAGAACAACAAGGCATAGCCAGTGCCTCTGAACATGCGGTGTCTATTTCAGAGGAAACATCGCAAATTGCTTTACAGGGCACAGAATCGCTTAACCAGTCGGTTAGTGTATTTCATGACACGCTGCTAGAGGTGGATCAGGCGAATGTGCTTATTGAGCAACTCACCTCGCAATCTGCCAATATTGAATCCATTGTGTCGACCATTCGCAGTATTGCTGATCAAACAAACTTACTCGCCTTAAACGCCGCCATCGAAGCGGCCCGTGCCGGTGACCAAGGCAGAGGGTTCGCAGTTGTTGCCGACGAAGTACGACAACTGGCAAAACGTACCAGTGATTCTACGGTAGAAATAGAAGCGGTAGTGACAGAAAACAAAGGACTGGCGCAGCAGGCCAGTGACAAAATGACAGAAGTAAAAAGCAAGGTAGATAAAAATGCCGAGCAGATAGAAGGCGTACAAGCTGTCATGGATGAAATTCATCAAGGTGCGGTCAGCGTAACCGAAAATGTATCACGCATTATGAACCGATAAAAAAACCGGGAACAAGCCCGGTTTTTTGCTCAGTGAACCCATTTAGGCCATGTGAACAACACTTCGTATGCTTTTTCCTTCATGCATAAGATCGAACGCCTCATTTACCGACTCTAATGGCATAGTGTGGGTAATAAAGTCATTGAGTTTAAATTCTCCCGCCATATAGCGTTCAACGTAGTCGGGTAATTCTGAACGCCCTTTTACGCCACCAAAGGCAGTACCACGCCATACTCGTCCAGTAACCAATTGAAATGGGCGGGTGGAAATTTCTTGTCCGGCTCCTGCCACCCCAATGATCACGGATTCGCCCCAGCCTTTATGACAACATTCTAAGGCCGAACGCATCACGTTCACATTGCCAATGCATTCAAAGGAAAAGTCCACGCCGCCGTCCGTCATATCAACAACGACCTCTTGAATAGGTTTGTCGAATGCTTTGGGATTCACACAATCCGTTGCGCCTAACTTTTTCGCCAAATCGAATTTACTTTCGTTGATATCAATGGCGATAATGCGTCCCGCTTTCGCCATGCTCGCACCGATAATAGCCGATAACCCAATACCGCCCAGTCCGAAAATAGCCACGGTGTCGCCTTCTTGCACTTTGGCCGTATTCATCACTGCGCCCATGCCTGTGGTCACACCACAACCTAGCAAACACACTTCTTCTAACGGTGCCTCAGGATTAATTTTTGCCAAGGAGATTTCAGGGAGCACGGTATACTCAGAAAACGTGGAGGTTCCCATATAATGATAAATGGGTTTACCATTAATACTAAAACGGGAGGTGCCATCAGGCATCAAGCCTTTACCTTGGGTTTCACGAATTTTCTGGCAAAGGTTCGTTTTTCCTGACAAACAAAACTTACATTCCCCACATTCTGGCGTATATAAGGGAATGACATGGTCACCCACTTGTACACTGGTTACACCTTCGCCTACCGATTCCACAATACCACCGCCTTCATGGCCTAAAATAGCCGGAAAAACACCTTCAGGATCTTCACCTGACAACGTGAAAGCATCGGTATGGCATACACCAGTGGCGAGGATTTTTATTCTGACTTCTCCTGCCTTAGGTGGCGCAACCTGCACTTCTTCTATGGACAAAGGCGCTTTCGCTTCCCACGCCACCGCCGCTTTACATGTAATAACCTCAGCCATAAAAATCTCCTACTTTGAATATTCACCTATTGTAACCTACTCCATAAATGTAACAATACAAGCATATTGAAAATCACTTTTTCATAAATGCAACAATAGGTAACAAGATGAATTTGGACGGCATTGTGGAATTTGTCACTGTGACGGATCAACGCAGCTTTACCCTCGCCGGTAAGGTATTAGGTATTTCCACGGCAAAAGTAAGCCGCAAGGTCACCGCACTCGAGCGCCGGTTAGAGACAAAACTGCTAAATCGCACCACTCGGGTTGTGACACCCACAGACATGGGCCAACAGTTTTATCACCAATGCCGTCATATGCTAGACCAATTAGGTGATGCCGAACGACAGATCAGTGCACAGCAACATACACCTTCGGGAAAATTAACACTCACGGCCCCTGTCACCTTTGGTGAGCGAATAGTCGCGCCTATCATCAATACCTTTTTAATCGAAAACCCCCGTATTGAAGTGTCACTAAATTTAACCAATCAAGTATTAGATTTAGTGCAGGACAACTATGACCTTGCCATCCGCCTGGGCGACTTAGAAAACTCTTCACTACGGGCTCGTCGACTGGGTGCACGGACCTTATACACCTGTGCATCTGCAGCCTATTTTGAACAGTACGGCAAACCCACTACCATCAGTGAACTTAAGCAACATCAATGTATCGCCGGCACGTCCTCTCATTGGCAGTTTACACTTCATGGCAAGCAAACCCCATTGCGGGTTCATCCTCGATTACGCTGTAACAGCGGCATCGCCATCCGTGATGCGGCCCGCAAAGGATTAGGCATTGTCCAATTACCGGATTATTACGTCAGTGAGGACATCAAAAAGGGGGTATTAGATGTAGTCTTAGAAAGCTATCAAATAGAAGATGACGGGATATGGGCGGTTTACCCACAGACTCGGCATATTTCTACAAAAGTCCGGCTGTTGCTGGATTATCTCGTCAAAAAGCTGTATTTATAACAACTATTGATAAGGCTGGTTTGCGCCATTTTTCTAACTTCCCAGCCCATTAGTTTAATGGCCACATACCCATAGGTAATAACCTCAACGCCATCAATAACGGATTTCGAACTGCTATGAATATAAGGGATGTAAGATGAAAAAGTTGCTGTTAATTGCCTCACTGTTATTTTCTTTTAATGCCGCCGCGCTTGATGAGTACGGTACCTTGGATGAAGGTATACGCACGTTAATCACCAGTGTGGTGAGCGAATTAAAACTGTCAAACGACAATGACACAAAAATGAAAATTTACAATGCCATTAGTTTCGTTTTTACCGATGATAATGAGTGGAGCAGTTACTGGATTGGCTATGGCGACACCGGCAACTCACGGATTAAAAGCGACGAAATTACCTATATAGAGCAGTTTATTAATACCTCTGATAAGGGCATGTTCTTTCTGACATTTGTGTACGACAAAAAAGTCGATCAGTTGCTACTTAGCAGTAAACAGATACGCCATGGTACAGATAAAGAAGTACTCGGTGTTTTTTCTGAAACCAAAAACAACACCTCCGATTATGAATTGATTCACGAAAGAGATAACTTCGCCATGACGCAAAAATCGGGCTATGTGGATTTTGCCGGCTTCTCTGTAATGGACGGTACGGGGTCAATCGTTTATTTTGACCAAATAGTTATCGATCTATAACCGGCTTTTTGAGGTAAAAAAAAACCAGCGATAAACGCTGGTTTTTTTATCTGTAGAATGTAAATACGTCTTTTAGAAAGTGTATTTAACACCAACCTTTATGCGCCAAGCTGAAGCTTCTTCATCAAAGCTGTCATAATTACTGGTGTTTGTGCCGCCGTAGGCTTCATACAATACATATTGACCTTCATCGTTAACATCAAAGTCATACAATATTGCCTGAGGATAGGTCATCTCGTACACATTGCCCCAATCGCTGTTTAGCAGGTTAGCGAAGTTGTCAATGTTCAGGTAAACCTTACCTTTATGACCTTCAACAAAACCTGGGATTTCCTGAGATATGGACAAGTCCACCGTGGTGATCCAAGGTTGTGTTTGGGTATATTTACCCGCATAACCACCGGCAGACGCTGCAATACCCGCTTCTTCAGCAATGGCCATGATTTCGTCATAGCTTAAGCCTGCATCGAAATCAAAGGCCGCATCACTGCTGCTAGATGGCAAGTAAGGCAAGTAAACATCTGCATCATCGAATTCAGCTTGATCGCCGAAATCATCATCCTGATAAGCGCCCAGCACCCATGAGAAAGGACGACCAGAGCGACGCTCGAAGTACAAATCAAAGGTGGTGTTATAGCCTGCAAAGAACTGATGGGTATAACCAAGGTTCATGACTAAACGGTGTTCAATCTCGTAGTATGCGGTACCGACCAACGGATCATTACGGTTAACCGTAACTTCGTACTGATAGTTTGATTCCGCCGTTGAACTGGTGCCTGGATTCGCTTCTGTAATATCCTGATGGGTATAGGATGCATTGAAACGGAATCCATTGTCCCACTGCTTGCTTAGCGCAGAAGTAAACAAGATACTACGGCCACCGTCATCAGAGTTAGTTAACTGAATATCATAGTTACCATCGTATTCAGTACCGTCATAAACGTTATCCCAGATGGTACGTCCTTCAACAGTAGTGTTGCCATTGTCTACACGAGATAAGTCTACCCAATATGCGGCATCCTTACGGTCAACGTAGGTGAGTTCGTTTGTCCAAGCAAAGTTCTCACCCAACCCAGGTACGTCAAACACATAGTCAACACCAATCTGATAACGCCAATCAGAAGGCAATTCAAAATCCGGATCGATAGAGTTGGTGCTACCCGCGCCTTGCATTAGCGCCGCTTGAGCCGACTCGGGAATAGAGGTGAAGTCCACCGCACTGGCATCAAGGGAAGAGAATGCCACCGAGTCATTTGTTACACCATCAGTGGTGTAAGCATTAGAGATCCACACCAATGGCATACCGCCATAGAAGCGACCAATACCACCGCGTACGGTAACATCATCAGACACTGCCCAGTCGAAACTGACACGAGGTAACAGGATATCGAAACCATCTAAGTTTTCAGTGTTTGAGAAACCGTAGGTGTCTAGGAAATTACTATTTTCCGCAGGTGAATCATCCACCAACAGATATTCATAACGTAATCCACCGGTAACCGTGAAGTTATCGAACAGTTCGTAAGTGGCATCACCATAAAACGCAAAAGAAGTACTAGAAACATCGTACGCTAAATCTTGTACATCGTTAGTGTAGGCGTTTGAATATTCGAAGTAAGAGATGTTTTTGTCTTCAAAGTCATCCAAATCATCGAAGTACCAGGTACCTAAAGAATCACGTCCATACAGGTTATAGTTCCATGTATTTTCGATTTCTGTACCGAATTTATATTCAACATCACCGGCCAAATACGTGGCGTGAACCGCAAAATTCCATACTTCATTTTTCAGTACGTTGGCGTGACGGTTCTCGTCAGTACCTGCCACAATCGAGTAGCCGCTATCGGTACCTGCACCAGTATCGATATTGATTTCACCCCAATCTGATGCGGTTACTGACTCCTGAGAAAACTCTTTATAAGACAAACTGACTTCTGTTTGGAAGTCAGCAGTCCAGTCGGAGTAAACGTGGGCGGTGTAGTAAGTATTATCTTGGGCTTTTGTCCAGGTATTCGACGTTAAATAAATCACATCTGCGTTATCGTTAAATACTTGGGCAGACGTATTTTCTTGGTGACTATAGGTAAAGTCTGCACGGTGATCATTATTGATGTTCCAATCCAATTTGATCAGAATTTTTTCATCTTCATCCGGTGCAGAACCGGTGGCAATTGAATCTTCTAATCCATAGGTGTTGGCCAGAATGCTGATTGCATCGTTGGCAGCAGTCACCAATTCTTCGTCATAGATATCTTCGTTATATGTGGTGCCGGCTTCTTCTTCCCACTTCTCGTAAGAACCAAAGAAGAACAACTTATCTTTGATAAGCGGACCACCAACAGTAAACCCATAGGTGGTTTCGTTGTTGTCCAAATCATAAGTTGTATTATTCAGCTTTTTGTCTTTTGCGGTGCCAACGAATGGGGTTTCTTCGTAGAACATGCTACCGTGAAACTCGTTGGTACCAGACTTGGTTACCACATTCACATTACCCCCGCCGAACTTACCCGCACGGGCGGTAAAAGGCGTAAACTCCACAGAGATTTGGCTAATTGCGTCTAATGAAACCGGTGAGCGGGAAGTAGGATAACCATTATCTTGCAAACCGAAAGTATCGTTAACACCAACACCATCTACGGTAAACGTATTATATTTAGGGTTGCTACCTGCAATACTCAGTTCTTCACCATCGGCACTAACCACCGCCAACGGGTTGTTTCTCACCAACTCTTTTACGTCACGGTTAAAGGTTGGCGCATTTTGAATTTTCGATTCATCAAAAACAGAATTTGAACCATTATTAGAGAAGAAATCACGGGTACCTGTTACGGTAATGCGTTCCACATCAGATAAAGATTCTAATTTCGCATCAAGTTCAAAGGTATTATTGAGATCTAAAAATACGTCTTCAATAATACGGCTTTGGAACTTATTAGACTCTACGACTATCATATAAGGACCACCAACACGTAAACCACGTGCTGAGAAAAGGCCATCTTCGTTGACCTCAACCTCTTTAACCGTACCGGAAGGCTGGTGAATGATGGTAATCTTACTGCCTGCTGCAGGATTTCCCATAGGCCCTACAATGGACCCTCGCATAGCGGATGATTGCCCCGTCGCAGCTACTGCACTGGTCGCGAGACCAATAGAGAGCGCCACAGCCATCGCAATGCGGCTGATCTGCCTGTTCGTTTTCATGTTTCTCTCCCTTAAGAGTATTTGCCATTAGACACACCCAAAACAATCTCTAAATGTTTACGCTTTTATGGTGTGGCGTGGTGTTTTTATGCGTCGAGATTGTTCTCTTTTTATATTGCATTTTTATGACGCGAACGGGTATACACCCTTACATAACTTTATGTATTCTTTACACATCCTTTGCAATAGTTGACTAAATGGACGAATTACAAGCCAAAATACTCTTGTGACTCTATTCCCTGATGGATGGTTGAACAGATTTGTCCGCTTAGTGACCGCAAGCATAATAATTGACGATTTTTCTTAGGTTTCATCCTTTACTGATTTTTTACATGAAATAAGTCACTAAAAGCCCTTAACCCATTTCCTTATTTTCATTTCTCTGCTATTTTCCGAATAAAAACTAACGTGTTGTTATATATAAAGAAATAAGCCAAAAGGCGATAACTCTATTAGTAATTTTCTTATGTGACCTACTCGCAATTCACCTCCCCCTTTCGATTTTCCTAGGGATGGTTTCGACGGTCAGCACAGAACATATGAAAAATAAACACAACTTGGAGTAAAGCAAAAAGTGAAAAGATCAATGATATTGGCAGGAATTGCCGTCACCCTAATGGGTTGCGGTGGAGGTTCAGAAGAAGCCAGCAGCGTAGAGTCCGTAGCAGGCAGCTTTAAATTCAGCGCCGACACCGGCGTGTATTATTCACCGGATTACAATGGTGTTTATGATGCCGAATATTTAGGCGAGGAAGCCTTGCCATGTGAAGAAAACCGCACCCAATATTATGAAACGGAAAACGTTTATGTTTTTGGCAATCCAGACTTACCTGACTCGGATTTTGAAACGGCCGCGAACTGGGTGGAAAGTTACTTTCAAGATGCACTTGATGTGATGGGTATTACCAAGGAAGAATTCTACGCAGAACGCACCCATGCCCGCTTTTTTGCACGAAACCATTTCCTTGAAGATCTAGTAGATCTGAAGGATGATCCTTCATCATCATTTGGAGAATTCACACTCCCCACGGACATACTCGAAACCCGTGACACGGAGGATTTTAACTTTAACCTGTATGAATGGGCGGTTACCCTTGCCACCTACACCGACGCGCAAACGGTCATGGATACCGTGATCGAAGAAGCGAACGACTTCGACGAATATTCCTCCTTAAATATAGACGATAAAATTTATGTCTGTTTGCACGAAGGCGTAAACGATAATTATTGGGGGGAAGGAACCTATGCGGGGATCGTCATTGCGGCACCATCGGTTAACCCCCCTTCCGACGCCAGCGAACTTATCACCCACGAATTAATTCATACCATACAACTTGTTTTCACCATGGATGCCACCCTAGTCCAACCCCTTCCTAGATGGTGGTTAGAAGGTCAGGCTACGTATTTAAGCGGTATGGGCACAGTGGCGAAAAACAAGCACGATGAGTATGACCCTACCCTTGTGATCTACAGCTTTGATGAAACATACGTTGATGATGCCTACGGCCACTACGCCCTAGCTTATCAATATTTAGAAGAAGCAAACGGAAGAGAAACCTTGGTGAACTTCATGTCTGAATTAAAAGCGCTGGTGACCAATATATATTCAGATGAGAATCCTGAGGATATTGAGGAATATTTGGCCACTGAAGATTATCAGTTTACCAATTTATTTAACGCCACCATGGTAGACATGGACGGTAACCCTTTAACCGTAGAGCAATGGCGGAATAACTACCATTCCTATATTGAAGATTGGTCAAATTAACACTGGCCCCCTCGCGGCGGAATGTTGTTTTCATCACGAGGGGGAAAATGTTTTTTAGATCCGCGACATCACCCTAAATACTGGTTAAAAAAGGCGATGGTACGCTGCCAAGCCAATTCGGCATCTTTGGGGCTATAGCGGCTTGTGGAGTCGTTATGAAAACCGTGCTGAGCTTTGGCATAAACATGGGCCGTATAAACCGCACCATTGTCTTTCAGTGTTTTTTCGTAATCCGGCCAGGTGGCATTTACCCGTTTATCATTTTCACCAAAATGTAACAGTAATGGCCCTTTCACTTGCTCTCGAAGCTCACCTTTTGCTGGAGTACCATAAAAAGGAACAGCGGCATCAATTTTATCGGGCAAAGCCGCGGCCAAAAAGTTACTGATGTAACCGCCAAAACAAAAGCCTACCACGCCCAGCTTATCCGTGGTTTTATCATGGGCACTTAACCACTCAGCGGCGGCAACAAAATCTTGTTCAATTTTGGCTTTATCCAGACTACTTTGCATGGCACGACCGTCATCATCATTACCTGGATAACCACCGAGAGGGAATAAAGCATCAGGAGCAAAGGCAATAAACCCAGCCATGGCCAAACGTCTTGCCACATCTTTAATGTACGGGTTAAGCCCCCGGTTTTCATGTACCACGAGTACCGCTGGCGCAGTTTCGCTTGCGGTTAACCCCGTGGGCAAGACCAAATAGCCGCTTCCTGTTCCATGCCCTTTAGGCGACGGAAACTCCTCGTAGGTGGCTTTGATGGCCGGATCATTAAACGACACCTGTTCGGCCTTGGCGTAATCGGGAATAAGGGCGCTGCCAATCACACCTACTGATAGTCCGGCTACAGACAATGACGCCAAACGGCTTAAAAAAGTACGACGATCAATGTCGCCATGGGCATATTCGTCGTACCAATCAAACGCCTCTTGGGGAATGGTTACTGGCGCGCTAGTTTCACTTACCGTCGATGATGTCATTATTAAAAACCTTCTTTGAAATACACTTGTTTATAGAAACCGTTTTATCTATTTACTTCAATACCAGAGTCTTTGCGGTTAAGCCAGTCTTTCAATATGGCTTCGGTGATGATGGGTCGGTCAGCATAGAAACCATGAGCGCCCCCTGGCACCACGGCTAACTCTGCCCCCGGCGTAAGCTTGATGTAATCTTGCACCGTATCAATGCGGGCCGAGTCGTACTGCCCAATCATAAAAAGGGTACGGCGACCATCAATCTTAGATAACAAATGGGTGGCATCATAGTGCTTAAGCACACCGGTTGATGAAAATTCACTGGGCCCCCACATTTTGTTATAAATAATGGGGTTAAAGCCTTTTCCGCCCACGTTTTGATAATAAGCCACTGCCGCGTTTGATGGTGCCTCAGGCTGATAATATGATGAATATAATACGGTGTAGGCATGCTGACAGGTGTCTTCTGCCGGCGGGGAGTCAGACTCACATTGCTTCAGAGTTTGTCTTGTATCTTCAGGAGCAGCCTGAACCAGCAGATTGGCGTCCATGATCCAGTGCGGTGTGGAGATAAAGGTACCGCCCAACACCGTAGACACCGTACGTTGTGGATATTTTGCGGCGTATTCCAGTGCCAACGCCGAGCCCCAACTATGACCAACGATATGCCAGCGCGCAATATTTAATGCACGGCGTATCTTCTCCAGTGATTCCACAAAACGCTCTACACGCCAATTTGCTTCATCGTTAGGGTGATCTGACTTACCGCTATCGAGTTGATCATACATTATGACCATGCGCTCACTGGCTAATCCCAACATACCGGCAAAACCATTATGGGTTCCGCCAGGGCCACCGTGAATAAAAATCACCGGAATACCATCAAGGTGTGATAAACCATTGACCCGCACATACACTTTTCCGCCCTCGACTTCCACCATCAGTTCCCGTTCAGGCGGACCAAAAGGTGCCGTTATATCCTTGCTACTATCGGCCTCAGTGCCTGTTGCTGACAATGGCGATAAAATAAACAGCGCCGTAATTAAAAGAGCCAGTACTGGTAGCCGGGTAATGTTCAATAGTGTGGTTCTCGTTGAATTTTGAACAATCAGTATAAAGCCCTTTTATGTGCGCCACTAGCGGCAAGTATTAACTTGTGATGCCTTTTTCGGTAAGACTACTTAATAACACTTTAGATTGCTGTTCACGCAATTGTTTGTACTGTTCCCAATCAAAAGATTGCAAAAATTCCACCGCTGCCTTGCAACCGTTCTCTACCAGCTTCTTTTTATCTTCAGGTGACATATCAAAATCTAACCAAGCAATACCGGTGGTATCAATTTCTTTAACCACCTGAGAATAATCAGCATAATGAGTGTGACGATACTCTCTGTCGCTGTTGCCTTTGGCAATATCCACCATATTGGTCAAATATTTTAACAACGAGCCATTATCAAACCGATCTACATCAAACCCTAACTTGGCGCCAAAGGTGGGCATTGACGGAATGATGCCAACGGGCGCATGGAATTCATCAAAGGGAAAATTAGACATCAATCCGCCATCGACAAAAGTTGCTTCTTTCCCGTACACCGCAGGATCCATCAAAGTGTGAGAAAACTCGGTTTGTAGCTGTCCCATAATGGTCTGATAAGAAGGAATATCCTTTAAAATGAACGGATCGAAGAAAATAGGCACAGACATGCTGGCGCGCGCAAAATCTGTCACCGGCACCGCAGCGTCTGCCCGATAAAATAAATTTTTGTGTTTAGGGAAGGTCACTTCAACACCGATAGACATACAACTCGCCTTCACCGCAAGATCGCTGAACTCCTGACCTTTAGTGAAAGCAAAACGGTCGGGATATACCAACTCAATGTCCTCAGGCAGCACCCACTTTTGCTCCAATTGTGCCACGGTGACCGCGTTAAAGGGTTTGAGAATTTTGTTTTCCATCCATTGATAAAACGCATCCCCAGGATTAAGCCCGCGTTTTTTAAATAGCCTAACGACGGCGCTTGCAGCGCCAATGGTAAAACGGAACACCTTGTGGCCTAGGCCTGATTTATTAAAATTCTGAATTAAGGTTCTAATGTTGCTAGGACCATCAACAAAACTAAAAAAAGCCACCTCGTCGAGCATACGAGCGATAGCGGGTGTTTTTTGTTGATCTGGCGTTCCCGCGGCACTGATACCAATAGCGTTAATGGCCCCCGCTGAAGCCCCTGCCACTTTACGAAATCGAATGTTGCATTGTTCAAGTACGTAGGTATAGCCCACCAGGCCTAGGCCCAACATTCCTCCCCCTTCCATCACTAAATCGACGAAGTAAATTTTGTTACCATCCTGCTCAAAATACACATCTGAATACGCTTTGTTTTTAAGTTCGTCAGGAATATTAAATGACGACAGTACTTGTCCAATATCGCTGGCTTGAGGATCCATGATAGCCTTCCCTGTTTACAATTTAACCAACATGCTAGCGCAGCAAGATAAATTTGCAACGGCTTTTGGGCAAATGAATAACGGGTAGACACAACAGCACTTTAGGTTTGTGAAGACATAAAAAAAGGGCCTTACAGGCCCTTTTTTCGCAATAAGGTAATTATCGTGCTTTTTTCATACGACGGGCGCCCACTAACAGCAAGGCTGCAGCAAAGGGGGCGAAAGTAGCAGGCTCAGGCACGCGAGTAACGTTAATCGCGTCGATTAAGTTACCTACCGTACCACTATTGATGGAAGTAAAGTTAATTGAAGCCAACGCGCTTGACGCTAAAAACGTGGTATCAAAAACAAGCCAGTCGCTTTTGGTATGATCATCCAGCACTTCAGAGTAAAGGGTATTACCTAACTCGTCGTTAATTTCAAACAGGAACGACTCATCATTATTAGTACGAGCTTTATAAGCAAACTCTACAGCGTATAACTCGTTAATGTCCGTACTAAAAGATTGGCTAACCACATAAGAGTTATTGTCACCATTTCGCGCGCCCCAAGCATTTAACTCTAACAACTGATCGCCCTCATAGGCCGTGGTGCCGCCAAAGGTATCCCAAATTTCAAAGTTTTGGCCATCCCAGCCATTCACATCACTGGCTTTATATTTTGCCCATGATCCTGAGGCCACACTATTGTCTTCAAAACTGCCATTAACAATCAAGTTTGCACTCACATTCGCGCTCAGCACTACCGCTAGCCCGGCTAATACTTTTACTAAATTCATTTTCTGTTACCTATCTTATGCCACAGTATCAACAGCCTGAATTTCGCTTTTGCGCTGTTAATGGTGAGTTGTTATCTGATAGGGTAAGTCTACGCAGCAATGCTTGGCTACAATAGGACAGTTGGGTATACATTTCGGTACAGATCTATACCGTTCGATATCCTACGCAGTCGATTTTCATTCGACTACCTTAAACATCTTCGACCATTCGGAGCCGCCCATGACCCAATACGTATCAGATATTGTATTGAAACAACGTAAGATCCGGTTTGACAAACTCGGTACCCCCTTGCAAATAAAGGACAAACAAAAGTACAAGTCGAGTCTAAAAAGATGGCAAAAAAAACTGCTGCACGTGCAACAGGCTTACTTTCATCAGCACAAACGTGCCATTGTTGTATTTGAAGGCTGGGACGCTTCGGGAAAAGGCGGCGCGATTCGACGATTAACCGAACAACTTGACCCCAGAGGCTTCGCCGTCCATCCCATCGCCTCGCCAACCGCCGAAGAGCAAGGCCGGCACTATCTTTATCGATTTCAAACCCGTTTACCTAAACCCGGTAGGATCGCTATTTTCGATCGATCTTGGTATGGCCGTGTTTTAGTCGAGAGAGTAGAAAGCCTTACCGAAGAGCGTGCATGGCGACGAGCCTATCAAGAAATCAATGAATTTGAACGTATGCTTACTGATGATGGCGTTCGTATTATCAAGCTATTTATGCATATATCACCTGAGGAACAACTGGCACGATTCCAAGAACGGCTGCACAACCCCTACAAGCGCTGGAAACTCACCGAAGAAGACATTAGAAACCGAGCTCGATGGCAAGATTATGAAGCCGCTACGGAAGATATGTTCGACTATACCGATACTAAACACGCGCCTTGGCATCTTATCGCCGCAGAACACAAATGGTTCGCCCGTATAAGCGTTATAGAAACCATCGTCAAAGCCTTAAGCAAGCACGTGGACGTTTCCCCTCCCCCTCTTGATGATGATTTTATAAAACTCGCAGAAGCATTGTTAGGTGTAGAAGGGCCTAAATCACCGGGTAAATGAGGGAGCTCACTTTCTATGGCTTGCTATTGAAATTGGATGTTTTTGTTAACCTAAAAGGCATTCTTTGTTAATGTGGTCAAACCAGATAGTTTTTTCAATAGGGATGAAGTATGAGCGATGCTCAAAAAACCTTTTTAACCCAGTTTCCCGATGCCCACTTAATTAACGTGGCATGGAGCGACATGGATGCCTTGCAACACGTAAACAATATTGTGTATTTCAAGTATTTTGAAATTGCGCGCATAGAACTGTTTCGTCATTCAGGGCTCTTTGATGCCTTGGAAAGTAACAAGATTGGCCCAGTATTAGCAGATAACTATGCTCGCTATAAACGCCCCGTGACTTACCCAGACCGTTTATATATTGGTGTTGGCGTCAGTGAAATTGGCAACAGCAGTTTTGTCAGTCAATACACGGTGTTTTCTGAAGCCCATCAAGGGGTGGTCTGTGAAGGTCAGGCGCGAATCGTCATGTTTAACTTTAAAACCGGCGAAAAAGCACCGATTAATGACACCATGCGCGCTTTCTTACAAACCCGCCTTTAACAATAAAGTGGGTAGTGCTCTGCTCACTTATTATTCGTCGGTTAAATTTAACCGACTGGTAAACTGCTCTACCGCATTCACCACCTCTTTTGCACCGTCTTGAATTTGGTCAATAACATCACCGGTTTCTTGGGCGTAATTTAAACCACTTCGTGCTTTTTCGTCACCCACATTCACCAACTCCACGGCCTCTGACGCTAACGATTGATTGTGCTTAACAACATTCACAATCTCTTCTGTTGCTTCTGTGGTACGAGATGCTAATTGACGCACCTCGTCTGCAACTACCGCAAACCCCCGACCTTGATCTCCCGCCCTCGCGGCCTCAATGGCGGCATTCAGTGCAAGTAAATTGGTTTGCTCTGCAATGGCGCTGATACTGCCGATAATCGTTGCTATCTGCTGAGATTGATCATCGAGGGCCCTGATACCGTCTTTCGCTTTATCCATTTGTTGCGACAACGATGACATTTCAGCCAGTAATTCACTGATCACTCCCTTCCCTCGGGTAGCGATTTTATCCGTGCTGTTCGATGAACGATAAGCGATTTCAGCGGCATTATTGACCGCATTCTCTTGCTGCACCTGCTCGGTGATATCGGTGGCCAGCTTTACCACCTTGTACATGCGGCCATGGGAATCACAGATGGGATTATAGGTAGCACCTAACCATACGGTATTACCATGGGCGTCAATACGCTCAAAGCGTCCCTCAACGAACTTACCATGGGATAGTTGCTCCCAAAACGTGGCATATTCGCGGGAATTTGCATATTCCGGGTCACAAAATATACGGTGATGTTTACCCTTTATTTGCTCTAAGCTGTATTTTACCGTACTTAGAAACGCCTCATTGGCATTTTGGATGTGACCGTGTAAATCAAATTCGATTACCGCATTCGATTTATGCAGTGCCGCCACCAAGTCTTCGTGTTCCTTGGATTTCGAAATAGTGCGAGTGAGATCGTTTAAATTCACTGAATATTTAAATATGTTTCCATTCACATCAAAAACGGGCTGGATAACACCCCGAAGCCAAGCCTCTTCGCCACCCCGGCGCAAAAACTCGATGGCACCAAAATAGTGATCTTTGTTTTCAATACACTGCTTTAGTTTTTTATAATGTTCCGTGCCCTTAGCTATCTTTGGAATGAATTCAAAAAACTGCCGTCCAATGACCTCTGACCGCCCATACCCCAGCACCCTTTCAAATAAATCATTCACATCTTGAATGTTGGCTTGACCATCTAGGTGTATGAAAATCATTTCTTCTCGAAGGCCCTCCCTCACTTGCCGCAACAAGTGTACTTGTTCACGTAATTCAGCATTTTCTTTTATAAGATGTTTATTAAACATAGGGCTTCCTTGACGGGATAAGAGAAGAGATAACGACTAGCTGTTGTGCCCATGTAATTTTTATAGCACACCGTATTAAGTTAGATTTAAAAACGACATAGAGCAAAAAAATTCTTATTAAATCTGTTAATTACCCTTTGCATTGATAATAGGCTTTTGCATACATGGCGTAAAAAAGACTCAGTAGCAAATAATAAAAAAGGCAGTGAGCGTGAGCTTACTGCCTTTTTTTAAGATTTAACGCGCTTACACTTGCTTAGAATCGAGCGACAAACTTGGTGTAGTAATAACCACCTTGCCAATCGACCACTGAGCCAGAGCTATATACACGACCACAACAGGCGTCGCCAGAGGTAGCGTCATTTACTTCATCAGGGTAGTTGTCGAATAAGTTACGTACGCCCACCACTAGCGATAAATCGCTTGAGATGTGATACGTGCCTTCCAAGTCAAACATAAACTCCTGACCGAAGGTTTGCGTACCCGTTTCTTCCCAGATAATAGAACCATCAGTAGCCGTTTCTACAGAGTCAATATTTTCGTACTCGCCGAAATACCGAACGCGAGCCGTCAATTGATAGTCATCTAGAGAATGCACAACAGAGAATACGCCACGTGTTTTCGGTGTAGAATGTTCAAAGTCATACATTGCTTCTGCATTTAAGTAATCACTAGGATCCGAATCGAACTCGGTGGTGTTGTAGTTCAAACTTAAAGTGAAGCGAGTATTACCATACTCAGATTTCAAATTGTAAGCAGTTACAAAATCCACCCCTTCAGTCACGGTATCGAAGGCGTTTTGGAAGTAGATAACCGCACCAATTGAGTCTGCAGTGGTTTGATCCGTAGCTGCTAACAGTTTCAGGTAATTATCGTACGCCTCTTCATCACCATCTTCATCAGAAGAAATATCCAACTCAGAGATGGAATACAAGCGATCTTCAATTTTAATGTTGTAGTAATCGAGGGTGGCAGAGAAATTACCTGATGTGTAGGTTATACCTAACGTACTATTGGTAGACTTCTCAGCTTTTAAATCTTCAGCGCCCAACGCTTGTGCCACTTCACTTGATGCGGGGAACAAGCCCTGCGCTACAGGAAACCCGTCAGGTAAGGTGGTAGACACGTTTGTCGTACCTTGTTGGCCTGGAGTCGGCGCTCGGAAACCGGTACCGAATGAACCCCGTACACCAAACTCATCAGTAATTTGGTACATCGCGGCTAACTTATAAACCAACTCAGAACCAAAGTCAGAGTAATCTTCGAAGCGAATCGATGCCTGTCCAAAGAGGTTATCAGTTAAGTCACCACTGAGATCACCGTATACGGCATATGAATCACGGCTATAATCCCCTGAATATTCAGGATCGTAGCCAGGGAAACCGTTAGAACCGACACCCATGATTTGATAAACCGGATCATCCTCGTCAGCACAATCTAGGCTAGAGCCACTTGCAATAACATCCAGACCCGCGGTTGTGGTACCGCCAGAGCTATCACAGAACCCCCATGGATCAGACGCAGAGTAAATACCTGCCTCGTAGGAAGCAGCATCACCCGGGATCAGGTCATACGTTTCATCCATATAGCTGAAACCAAACGCCAATACGTACTGATCGATATCGTAGAAGAAATCACCTTGAATTTGGAATTCTTCGTTAGACAACGAACCTGGGCTAAATTTGGTTGGTGTTGCATCGCCTAAAGAAGGGTTAATGGTATTTTCAAGGGTATAGGCGATTTCATCGTAGCCATAACGAGCGCTCAAATCATAACCTAAACCGCTATCTAAAATGCCTTTACCACCTAACACGATAGAATAATCAGTTACTTCACCGCTAAACACCGGCGTGAAGCCACCTGGGAAGATATCCGTTGGGCTCCAAATAGAACCATCTTCTAAACGAATGTCTTCTATGGTGCCGTTACCGGGGTAACGATAGAAAAAGTTAGTGGTACTGTCGCTCCACGAATAGTTACCGAAGGCATATAAATCTAGGTTGCTATTAACCGTATAACCGGCATTGAAAAAGAGTCGTGCAGCTTCGCTTTCAGGCTGGCCCCAAGGGTTCGCATTGTCAGAATCAAAATATTTGTTCGACATGGCTTTTTGGGCTTCTTGATAATCTTCAGATTGATCCGGTACACAGAACCAGCTTTCACAATACTGTTCAGCGCGGTCCGTACGTTCCTGATTCACATACTCAGCTGAAATACTTAGAAAGCCATTATCGCCTAGCGAGAAACCTTTGTTACCACTGATGGTAATAGAGCCTCCGTCGCCTTCGAAATATTGGCCTAGCTCAGCACTAAAAGATCCGCCTTCATCATTGTCTTTTAGGTTGAAGTTAATTACACCGGCAATGGCATCAGAACCATACTGAGCAGCTGCACCATCACGTAGCACCTCTAGCCCTTTAATTGCAGCGGTGGGAATGGTAGCCAAATCGGGGCCTTGTGTACCTGAACCACTGGTAGCAACAAGTGCTGAACGATGGCGTCGTTTACCATTAACCAAGACTAAGGTTTTATCTGTTGGTAGGCCACGCAAACTAGCCGGACGAATGAACGAAGCACCATCAGAAATAGGTTGACGACTGACAGAGTACGAGGGTACCAATGTCATCATCACGTCATTCATATCAGAAAACGACACAGAGTTGATTTCATCTTCGCTAATCACGTCCACCGGTACCGGTGAACTTGTGACAGAGCGAGGCGCTCCACGAGCACCAACAACGGCTATTTTCTCGACATTGTCTTGCGCTTCTGTTTCTTGTGCGTTTGCAACACCCATTACAGGTATAGAGAGTGTATAACTTGTTAGCCCGGCGAGTACCGCAGCATTTATTTTGTTGAGTTTCATCTTTACTCCTTTATTGCCTTAACTCATTTATTCTTCTGTGAAGCATTAAGATTGCTGTGAAATAACAGCCTTCTCGGAGAGTTGATCCCAAATGGGTGTTCCCAGTAATCGCAAGTAAAGCACCAAATTAATGCGATCCAATGATAAACATCTCGTTGATGAACTATCTTCTTGCTTCAAAAAGAGTAAAAAATCTACAGCATCGTAGGAAGAAACAAGTTTATTCAGGGGTATAGCTAAAACCTTGATCCAAGAATAATAACCTTTAAAATCATATAAATACGAAATTTATAAGGCTGGAATAATTTCGTCAAGATTTGTAAGTTAACAGAAATGATACAAATAAATCACCAAAACACGCCAATTCGGCACATAAATTGCTTGATTTACAATGATTTACCATCAACTGTGTGGATGTCAGCAGAATGTAAGCATTTGTATGATGGCTGAGCAATCGCTCTTTATCATCCGAAATATGCTCTGAATGTCAGGTATCAAATTTTTTGTTTATTTCTATTTCATACTAGTAGCAGATGATGAATTATTACTGTTATCCAAACTATTGCACATAATGCAATCGCCAAGAGTACAGCCGCAGAGCCTAAATCTTTCGCCAAACCCGATAATGGATGAATATCTAAACTTATCCGGTCTACCACAGCTTCGATGGCGGTATTAATGATCTCAGTGAACAAAATAAACACAACGGACCAAACCAGTATTAATTTTTCGTAGATACCAATATCCCATATACAAACCACGATTAAAGAAAATAGCAACAATACGACTTCTTGTTTAAAGGCAGCTTCATTTTTAGCGAGCCAATATAAAGCTCGACCTGAGTTTTTATAGGCAAGAAATAGACGCTTAGTACCTCTAGCCTTATTGGTGCTATCAAATTGCATGGTTAGCTCTCTTATCACGGTCAGAGGGAAGTACAAGAATTGAAAATATCGGTAGTAGGCCGATACTCCGAGCTGCTTACATGTGTAAGGCCTAAGAGCGTGTCAAAAATATTGTCGTGGGAAAGCGGCTTTATCTGCTCGTGTCGAACACAACGGTTAAACAAGGGTTTGTCTAACTTATTGCTCCAAAATAACATAGGAACGTGGGTTTGCTCCTTTGGCGCCAAGGCATAAGGGAATCCGTGCAGATATAGTCCTTTCTCGCCCAAGGATTCGCCATGATCCGATACATATAGAAGGGACTTGTCTGATATATCGCTATTTTTTAGCACTGATACTAGCTCGCTTAGCACCCAATCCGTGTAAACAATGGTATTATCATAGGTATTGATAAGTGCTTGATTGCTGCAATTTTGAATATCACTGCGTGGGCAATCCGGAATAAAAAGCTTCTTATCGTTAGGGTAACGACGAAAATAGGTTGGACCGTGAGAACCTATCATATGCAAAATAACCAACTGATGTTTTGCCTGGCTACTTGCAATTGTACGTGCCAATTCTTTCACCAGTATTTCATCGTAACAATAGTGTCCGTCACATAGTGGGTTATCCTGGCGAGGATTAATTGTCAACGCGTTAACACGGGCGCACACACCTTTACAGCTGCTATTGTTATCTATCCACGTGACCTCGACTCCGCTGCGTTGAATAATATCGAGAGCATTGTCTTGGCTTTGGGCCAAACGAGCATCATAGTCCTTTCTCCCCAAACGAGAAAACATACAAGGCACTGAAATTGCCGTTGCAGTGCCGCATGAAGAGACATCTTTAAAGTAAATCATGCCCAATCTAGTGGTAAAGTTATTGGTATCTCTGGAATATCCTTGTGATGAAAAATTGGCCGCCCGCGCTGTCTCGCCTACCACCATGACGGTCAATGATGAGATGTCACTATCTATAAGAACGGGAGTTTTATCGAGTACTGTAAAGGCTAGGGGGGGATAAAAATAACTGTCGCGCAAATACTTATAAGCCGCACTGTAAAAGGCGAAGGGCGTGATATAACTAGTAAGTTGCTGATTATTTCGCCCCACGGCTGCATAATCTTTGTAAAACGGCACGGCAATAAGAATACAACACAGACAAGCAATAGAATTCAATAAAATAAAGCTTTTTAGGCGACGACGAAAGTGTCCAACCACTTCAATTTTAAAAAATAAGTAGGCAGGCATTACACCTGTAAAAATAAAAAATACAACAACATGAACATTTAAATAGGATAAGGCTTCGCCGGAGTTCGTTTCGATAATATTTTGGAGCATACTTTTGTCATAAATCACGCCATAGTTAAAAGTCGAATAAAACAAGACTGAAGAAATCAGAACACTGACAATAATGACTGGCTTCACAAAAGTAATTAGTGATATACAGCTTAAAAAAATCACGAACAAACAAAAAAGAAGACATGGAATACTAATAATAAACAACCAGTTAACCTGATCTGAAAAAGTTACCGCTTGAAAAGATTTTGATAAAAACAACCCATTAAATGCAATAACTAAATACGTGGCAGCCAAGCAAACATATTGGCAATAGCTTAACTTCCATAAATTAGTAAGTAATCGGGAAAAATAAAGCTTCATACTTATTCCCTATCGCTAATTTTATTTAATAAGGAATAGGCGGGTTTTAGGATAATAAGTCTTACTGTCATAGCTGTACTCGGACACAAAAAGTGCGCAAATGCTAGACACCAAAACTTAAGAAAGGCTGACCAAAAGCTGAATGTTGTGAAAATGCACTCCCCTTAAGTCAACCTTAAGCTAAAGAGCGTAAACTAATGACTAATCAGCATGCTAAGTTAATGAATTACACATGAAGTTATTGATTATTGAAGATTCTATTTCGTTGCGACGTAGTCTAAGGTTAGGTTTAAAAAATCTTGGTTTTGCCGTTGATGAGACAGGAGACGGTGCTCAGGGATTAACCATGGCAGTGACGGGGGAGTATGAACTCATAATACTTGATATCATGTTGCCCAGTGTCGATGGTATCACCTTGGTTCAAACATTAAGAACGAAGCAACTTAGTACCAGAATACTAATTTTATCCGCCAAACATGAACCTGAAGATCGGGTCAACGCTATTTTGACCGGCGCCGATGATTATCTTACAAAACCGTTTTCCTTTGATGAATTGCATGCAAGATTAATAAACCTGATGCGTCGAGGCGAGTTAAAAACGACCAGTGATGTAATCTATGTAGACAATTTAGCATTGAATTTACAATTAAAATTATTAAAAATCGGAAATACTATTATCGACTTAACGCCCAATGAATATAGAATTGTTGAATGTTTATTTAATAATCAAAATAAAGTTTTTAGCGCAGAAAAATTAAGTAATCATATTGCAGGGCAATATGACTTGGTATCAAAAAACACAATTGAAGCTCATATATCTTCCGCCCGCAAAAAAGTAAGAGTGGCCGGTGGTGAATTGCCCATTCAAACTAAACGTGGTTTTGGGTATATGGTACAAGGATGACAATGCGGTCGATTCGCAATAAGTTGGTTATCACGCTTTCCCTATCAATTGCAGGATTAGTATTTTGCATTTTGTTAGCGATAGACATCGCCGTTGATAATTGGATAGATGACGAATTCGACCGGAGCATTCAAGCTAAAGCAAACATGCTGATGACGCTAATTCAAGAGGATAGTGAAGGGATTTTTTTCGATTTTTCAAGTCAATACATGACCGAGTTCAATAGTCATATCGAACCTGAATATTTTCAGGTATGGAATAAAGACAAGATTGTTGCCCGTTCAAAAAGCCTCGATTTGTTTCCCCAAAAAAATCTCCCTTTTAAAAAACTAGATATAGGTACATCGCAAATACAAGAAAACCCATTGCCTGATGGCCGCGACGGTAGAATTATATACATTCGATTTATGCCAGAAGTGGCCCTAAACCGACAACTAGCGGCGGACAAAGAATACAAAAAAGGAAAGGACGATGGACTCACCTTAGCCTATGCAGCCTCATCAGAAGAAGTTAACTTTATACTTTGGCTAATAGACATCATTTTTATTATCACGACTATCAGCGTGATCATATTCATTCGTTTATTTGTCAGAAAAGCCATCGATACCGCTCTGGCACCTCTAAGCAAATTAAATGAAGATATTGGTCAACTTAGTATTGTGGACAAAAATGCCCGTATTAGCATTGATGAACCCATAAAAGAATTATCTCCTATCGTAGATAGTTTAAATTTGTTTATAGAAGAGAATCGCCAACTCTACCTCCGAGAGAAACGCTTAACCTCTGATATTTCGCATGAAATTAAGACACCTATTGCCGAACTGATTAACCTAACTGAAGTATCAATACGTTTTCCCGCCGAAAAAGAACTTGCCGCAAACTTCAAACCCGAGGTTTTGCAGATAAGTTTACGACTAAAGAAAATCGTCGAAAACCTATTGATTCTACACAAATATCACGACGGAGAGCTCCCTAAAAAGGATGCTTGCGACCTAAACCAAGTCATTATGAGGATACTGGAACACAGTGATGTATCTTCCATAGAGTTTCATTTAGCAAAGGATCTACCGGCGATTGTAAGTAACTTGTTTGCGCTCGAATCGATTATTAGTAATCTTGTGAACAACGCGAAACAATACAGTCCTTATGATTCAAAGGTTATTATTACCACCTATAGCCTAAAGAAATCACTTGTTTTCTCTGTCACTAACCCGCTTTGCAATCCATTAGACAGCAGCGATCTTCATCAACTCTTCGCTCCCTTTTGGCAAAAAGACGCCGCCCGCTCCTCCCGCGATAATTTTGGTCTTGGCTTATCTATTGCGAAAACACTCAGCTTGGCCATTAATGCTAATCTAGAAGCCGCAGTGGAAAATAATACCATTACTTTCAGGCTAGTATTGCCAGTTAAGTAACTTTCACTCTGTATGAAGACGGTATATTTGCAGTGTTAATATTAGGAAGTACAAACGCGGGAGATACAAAAACGGCTCATGGCACCGAATGAGGATGCAACATGAACCGTTGGGGCAGATTAACAGTTACGATTAAAACTTAGTTGTCTTTTTCGCACTCGCTAACATCACCGCCCATTTTTTCTTTCATTTTTACGCAAGCTTCATACATCTTATCTGACGCTGCATCTTTTAATTCGTCACCTTTTTCGGCGCCATCGTCCATCATGTCAGAGGCTTTATCTTTACCACTTTCATAAGCCTCAGTAGCCATTTCTTTTCCGCCTTCGTAGGCATCAGATGCGGTATCTTTTGCTTCATCCCATGTGTCAGATGCCATCTCTTTGGCACTTTCCATAGAATCGCTCATGGCTTCGCCTTTATCGTCCATTTCCGACATCATTTCTTCTTTGACGTCACCTTTTGGCTCTTTGTCTGAATCTGTACAGGCTGTAACCCCTAAAGTAGACAATAATAATGCTAGCGCGATTGTTTTAGTTTTCATTGTGAAGTTCCTTTTGTCTTTAAATGTGGAATGTAAATAGGTAAATCCGCTAAAACGTCGTGTTTGCTGACTCATGCAATATCATGATGCAACCACGCCATTCTATTGAAACTTATTAGTTTGCAGTCTAGCCTAATTACCCTATTAAGCTAGCCTTTTGTGTTTTAAAAATCACCAATTATAAGAAACCCATAATGGCCTCTCAAAGGTGGTTAACTGCTACCTAGCGTATAGGACTAATAAAGTGAACAGCAATGAACATGCCATTAAATACAAGTCCCGACTAAAAACACCCAATTTGCCAGTAAATGCCCGCCACTAAGCAATGGTAACTGAAGATAATCGATTGCATTGATCTTACCGACCTCTGTAAGTTACTTAATTTCAAAGTAAAAATTCGCGTAAGCCAAACCACGCTTTTGTAATGCCACTTAAAGGATTAGAGGGTACTGCTAGGTTACTGGTACTGGCGCCATGGCGCCCCCTCAGACAGGTGTCGCAAATTACAGACTGAAATTAAGGGATAGAAGAACCAACTTAATTAAAACGAAAGGTGACGTTTAGGTTTGCAGTTAATAACGAAACTTCGCTTTTTATCCTGTACAAAAAAAGCCTTGTTGCAACACAACAAGGCTTTTTAACCATGGTAGAACCGATATTAATTAAAAATATCTTTTAATTTATCTTTGCCCTTTTCCATCAGCTTTTCTTTTTCTTCGTCAATTTTCTCTTGTACTTTTTCTTTGGCTTTTTCTGCCAATACTCTTTTCGCTTCGGCTTTTGCTTGGGCAATCACATTATCGAGCATCTTACTAACCACAGCAGCGCCCACTTGGTCGGCGGGTAACCCATCCGGTTGGCCAATAGAACCGGCGCTGAAAGTCGGCAAGGTTACATCGTACACTTTTTTGTCTAGCTCAATATCACCGGTATCGAGTTTTTCAAAATTCAGCGTTAGCTTGGCATTGCTTACCGTAATTTCATCAACAATGAGTTTGGGGTTGGCGCCGTCTGATTCGCTAGGTGTGCTTTCACCTTCACTGGCAGGTAAATTTTCCATCAAGTTATTTTTAAGTACTAACAAGTTACCCTGACCACTGGCATCCACTTCGTATAAAATTTCCGGAGCATCCACCGTGATCTCCTGAATACGGTAAGGTTCTTGGGTGGCACCGGCTAAGTCGAGGGTGACGCCATCTAAACTAAAGGCATCTTCTTCACTAAATCCATCTGGGTTTTCCACATCAATATCGGTGATGGTTAATTTACCCTCGCTAAAAGAGAGATCCACCGCGCTCACTGTCACTGGGGTGGCCAAATACTTGGTCCCTTGGGTTTCTATTTGTGTGCGAATAAAATCGTTCGCTCCACTTGCCAGATACACCACGCCTCCGGCGATGATCACAACAATTAACAGTAAAATGACCAGAACTTTCTTCATTATTATCTTCCCTTCATAATTTAATCTTGGCTGATACCTTTAAGTATACTACGGCGTACATCCCGATAGCGATTAATCGGTGAAGCACTTCGATTTATGGCGTTTGCCTTTTCGCCAACGCCCTAGACTGTTATGGTGAATGTTACGCTGAACATGCATCAGGCTTGTCAGCCATCAGACTAATTTGAAGAGTAAAGGAAAGCAATGAATAAACTCTCATTGGTGCTGTTAAGCGCACCGCTTTTATTCGCCTGTTCAGATCCAGCGAATAAACCACCAACCCCGACAGAAAATATGGCCTCCGAGACAGCCCATACCGCAGCCATTGTCTCTGGTACAGACTATCATTCATTTTCTAACCCCGATGAAGTGCGGGTAACCCACCTTGATTTATCCTTAACTGCCGATTTCGATTTACATGAACTTATTGGTTCGGCAACACTGGATTTTAAACGGGTGAAAGACGATGCCGATACACTCATCGTCGATACCCGCGACCTTGCCATCAAGCAGGTTACAGTAAATGGCGAACCCGTGGATTACGCCCTTTCTGATCCCGATGAAAACCTTGGTAGCGCCTTGTCTATTTCGCTCCCAAAACAAGCCAGTCAAGTTACCATTGAGTATGCCACCTCAGCCAACGCATCAGGCGTACAATGGCTTACACCGGCTCAAACCCAAGGTAAAAAACATCCGTTTTTATTTACCCAAGCACAAGCCATTCACGCTAGAAGCTTTATTCCCCTGCAAGACTCACCGCAGGTGCGTATCACCTATGATGCCCGTATTCGTACACCGAAAGATTTGCTGGCTGTAATGAGTGCCTCTAACGACCCTGATACCCCAAGGGATGGCGATTACTCCTTTACCATGCCCCAGCCTATCCCGTCTTATTTGATTGCCCTTGCCATTGGCCACCTGGATTTTAAAGCCATGGGCAAGCGCACCGGTGTCTATGCAGAGCCAGAGATCTTAGATGCTGCCGCCGCAGAATTTGAAGACACCGAAAGCATGCTTGAGGTAACAGAAAACACCTACGGCCCCTATCGCTGGGATCGTTATGACCTGCTTATTCTGCCCCCATCCTTCCCCTTTGGTGGCATGGAAAACCCACGGTTATCCTTCATTACCCCCACTGTGATTGCCGGTGATAAAAGCCTAGTATCCCTTATTGCCCACGAACTGGCCCACAGTTGGTCAGGCAATACCGTGACCAATGCCACATGGCGTGATCTATGGTTAAACGAAGGCTTCACCACCTATTTAACCTACCGCATTATGGAAATGGTTTATGGTGAACACCGCTATAATATGGAAGCCGTATTGGGTTATCAAAGCTTACAAGCAGACTTAAACGCCTTGCCGCCTAAAGACCAAATTTTGGCCATCGATCTGCGCGGTCGCAACCCCGATGATGTGTTCTCCGACATTCCCTATGAAAAAGGCGCCCTATTTTTGCGGGAGTTAGAACAAAAAGTGGGGCGGGCGAATTTTGATGCTTTCTTAATGGCTTATTTCGAGCATTTTGCTTTTCAAAGTATCACCACAGATACATTCGTGGCTTACCTAAATGACACCCTGCTTAAACAATATCCCGAAAAATTAAGCAAAGCCCGTATTCATCAATGGATTTTCGAACCTGGCTTACCTGAAGGTGCCCCTGTGCCGGAATCCGATGCCTTCGATATCATCGATACCGCCCGCCAAGCTTGGTTAAATGGCGATATTCATGCGGCACAAATTAATACTGCTCAGTGGACCACCCATGAATGGTTATATTTCTTAAATAATATGCCAAAAGCCTTGTCTGATACCCAATTACAGGATTTAGACTCGGCCTTTAACCTAACTCAAAGCAGCAATAATGAAATTGCCCATAGCTGGCTGTTAATTGCAGTCAACAATGAATACAAGCCGGCCTACGACAGACTGTATGATTACTTAGTGCACATAGGTCGCAACAAGTTAGTTAAGCCCCTTTATAAGGCACTGGCTCAAACCCCGGAAGGCAAAGCCTTTGCCAAAAAAGCGTTTGAAGAAGCCAAACCGGGTTACCACCCCCTCACCATCCGTGTGAATAAGGGGTTCGTTGAAGACTAATTCTGCTAGTGAGTTCACACAAAAGGTCAGCGTTATGCTGGCCTTTTTTATTGCTCAAATATAACCGGCTGTTAATTTTTGTGGATTATTGTGAATTTTATGTTAATAATGAATATGTACATAATTTCGCCAGCAGGAGTGTTGAGTATGAGCAATCACATATGGGGCTTGATGCACCATCCCGACAAAGAATGGCAGCACATTAACAAAGAACACGAAACCGTTAGTCATTTATACACACATCATGTGCTGTGGTATGCCTTGATCCCCGTGTTCAGTGCCTTTATTGGTACCACCCGTTTCGGCTGGACATTTGGTGGCGAGGACGCTTTTCAAGTTTCTGTAGCCACTGGCATTGGTCTAGGCGTGATTTTCTACCTACTTATTCTTTGTGCTGTGGCCGCAGTGGGGAATATTATACATTGGATGGCGAGAAAATATCCCCAGCGCCCTTCTCGCGCCGAGTGTATTGTGTTTGCAGGCTATACAGCAACCCCCTTGCTACTCAGCGGCGTGGTCGCCCTATACCCTGTTTTCTGGCTGTGCGTGTTTGCCGGCGTTGTGGGTTTGTGTTACACCGCATACCTGCTCTATGCTGGCACCCCCACCTTTTTAGGTATCAGCCGTAAAGAGGGCTTTATTTTATCCACATCCACTTTATGCCTTGGGGTGTTGGTACTGGAAGCCTTGATGATAGCCGTGGTGGTGTTGTGGAGCATGGGCTCTGAGCACAGCATTATATGGCATTTCTTTAGATAGTGGCGTCCAAATAGCCCCGCTACACATTGTTACTTCGTTCAGTTCTCGCGCTCGATGTTTTCCATCGGGCGATTCGTATAGTCAGACGAAAGCCATGTAGGGTGATGAAAAATCCCAACGTTCCCTCAGTCTCGTTATAGTTTCATCCAAGTGTTGTACTTCAGAATTGAATTTGCGTGTGGCCTTGAACCGCGTTTTTTAAAGCAATGTTAACTTGTTACAATAAGGCAGTACGCAAACAAAATGTAAAAGGTTACACTGGTAAAACATACAATGTATGAACAAGCAGTTTAGCTCTAGCACAGAGATTCAGTAACGGGTAATTATTCACCCATCGAAACGCGAGTCGAAGGTGCAGGACCGGAACTCTGTCTCTCTAACAATTGAAAAGGCATGATTTCTCGCGACCTGTGTAAAGGTTCGCGGCGAATTTTGCGAATTAACACTTCTACCGCCCGCTTACCCATTTCGTAAGCAGGTTGATCCACGGTCGTTAGTGGCGGATCAAAATAGGCAGAAACCCTCACGTTATCAAACCCTGTAACGGAAATATCGGCAGGAATTTGTAACCCTTGTTTTTTCAGTTCGTATACTGCACCAATAGCAATGTCATCGTTTAAGCAAAAAAGTGCGGTGGGCACTTTAGTCTGCTTCAATAACTGTTGCACGCCCTCAATGCCAGTTTCAATAGAATAGCTTTCTCCTACCACCTGCTCATCAGTAAGGGGAATACCTTCTTCTGCCATGACACTTCGAATACCTGCTAACCGATCAATATAGATTTGACTGGCACGTTGTCCGGCAATCACACCAAACTGAGTGTGGCCATAGGCAATAAGGTGATGGGCCAGCGCTCTGCCCGCCGCATAGTTATCTAACTCAACATAAGGATATTTGCGACTTCCGTCAATGCGCTCACAAACACTCACCATAGGCACATTTTGCGCTAACTCCGTATCTTGTTCAGAAAAAGGGAAGGTATGATCCAGTTGAATTAACCCGTCTGCCCGGTTCGATAGCACCATACCTGCATATTCGTGTTCTCGCTGGATTTTGCCCTGAGTGTCACCTAACAATACCGAATATCCCTGCTCTTGAGCCGCTTGTTCTATACCTTCAATAATGCGCATGAAAAATGGGTTAACAAGATTAGGTACCAGTACAAGCAACGAATTAGATTTCCCAGTTTTAACACTGGTCGCCATCCAATTCGGTCTATACCCAGCTGCCTTAACGGCTTTCATCACTTTTTCACGGGTATGCTTGGCCACTAGATCAGGGGTTTTTAAGGTTCTGGAGACCGTCGCAGTAGATACCCCTGCCAGTTCACTTACCTTTTTTATATTTGTCATTAGCCTTGTGTTTCCATAACCATATTTACCTAACATGCGCGCGGTGTTTAATGATCACACTATGTTATCAGGATGGCAAGTACAGATGTAATCGATTACACTCCATATTAATTGTTAGTACGAAAACTGGCAAGTGTGAGGGAAAGTGCATTATGCAATGCATGTAAAATCACACCAAGCATAGACTTAGCCATTTTTATCACGGGCAGTTTCATTCTGTCACACAAAGGGCTAATGGCTGGCGGAAAGCTGGTATTCACAATGAGTAATCATCCATGACACGTATTTTAATCTTTATCCTTAGCGCCCTTTCGCTTCATGATGCAGTGGCAGGTAACAGCGATTATGTGGATCCATTCATTGGCACATCTAATTTTGGTGCCACACACCCTGGCGCCCAATACCCCCACGGCATGGCATCCGTCTCGCCCTTTAATGTGGCCTTTGGCGACAAGCTAAATCCAACCCAAAAAGATGAAGCGTGGAATTCCCGGGGCTACATCTACGAAAACGGTTTTCTTACCGGCTTCAGTCACCTTAACTTAAGCGGTGTAGGTTGCCCGGAAGCCGGCGTAATGTTGCTTATGCCCACCACCGGCGAAGTAAACGCCGATCCCCGTCAGTACGGCTCTGCCTATTCAAATGAACACGCCACCCCCGGTTATTACCGTACTCATCTGGATAAGTACGATATCACTGCCGAAGTTTCTAGCACCTTACGTACAGGCATTAGCCGGTTTACCTTCCCTGCCGGACAGGCCAATATTCTGATGAACTTGGGTTTAGGGTTAACAAACGAAACCGGCGGCATGGTTCATGTGGTGTCTGATACCGAAATTGAAGGTATGCGCACCGTGGGTACATTTTGCTATCACGCCGACGCGGTACGCCCGGTGTATTTTGTTGCCCAGTTCAGCAAACCGGCAACCCAACAGGGCGTTTGGAAAAAAATGCCCGCCTATAAAAACGTGGAAGCCCAATGGGTAGGTTATAACGATACCATCAAACCTTATGTGAACTATCGTGCACCTATGGCGGGCGACAATGTGGGCGCTTGGCTTAGTTTCGATACAACTGAAAACGAATCCATTGAAGTAAAAGTGGGGATTTCTTTTGTCAGCATTGAAAATGCCCGAGAAAACCTCGCCGCGGAACAAGATGGTTTTGCATTCAATGACATAAAAGCGCAAGCCAAAACCGCTTGGGATACTTATTTAGATCGAGTAGAGGTGGAAGGTAAAAAAGAGGATAAAATTAAGTTTTATAGCGCACTGTATCATACCCTCATCCACCCCAATATATTTCAAGACACTAACGGTGACTATCCGTTAAACGGCCAGTATGAGGTAGGCAATAACGGTGATAAAAACCGGTATACGGTATACTCACTGTGGGATACAAACCGAAATGTACATCCATTGTTAAGTCTGCTCTACCCTGAGCTACAGGCCGATATGGTGCGCTCTGCCATTGCCATGTCACAAGAAAGCGGATGGTTGCCTAAATGGGAGTTATACGGCCTAGAAACCCATGTCATGGTGGGCGATCCAGCCACCCCCATGATTGCCGATACCTATTTGCGCGGCATCACCGATTTTGATATCAACGCGGCCTATCAAGCCATGCAGCGTTCAGCCGATGAAACAGAAAACAACCGCTTACGCCCTGAAAATAAAGACTACCTGCATTTAGGCTATGTGCCCGTTGATGATGAAGGCCCCTATGACGGTAGTGTATCCACCAGTTTAGAGTACTATTTAGCCGACTATAACCTTGCCCGCTTGGCCGAGGCGCTGGGCAAAAAAGACGATGCGAAACGGTATATGGCTCGCGCCCAACACTATCGGCGTTTGTTTGATCCCACCACCGGCATGCTGCGCCCCAAAGACCGTCACGGTAACTGGTTAACTCCCTATGACCCCGAATTAGGTCGTAATTTTGAGCCTGCACCTGGCTATATTGAAGGCAATGCTTGGAACTATCGCTTTTACGTGCCCTTTGATACCCCGGGGTTAATCGACCTCCTCGGTGGAGAAGACGGGTTTATTCATGCCCTTGATCAAACTTTTAAGACCAATAACTTTGATATGGCTAATGAACCAGATATTACCTATCCATTTTTATACAATTTTGTACCTGGCCAAGAAAAAAGAACCGGCTCTCGGGTAAAACAGCTTATCGATGAGCACTTTTTAACCACGCCCGGTGGGATCCCAGGTAATGATGACACCGGCGCCTTATCGGCCTGGCTGGTCTACAGTATGATGGGATTCTATCCTATGAGCCCGGGTGACATGAATTACGCCCTGTTCACACCCGTATTTGATAAAGTGACCTTACACTTAGATGAAAAGTACTATGGTGGAAAAACATTGGTAATTGAAAAAGCCTCTGAGGCCCAAACGTCACCGATGTGGAATAATCAGTCTTTAAATGACTATTTTATCTCCCACCAAACTCTGACTTCAGGCGGGGTATTGCGCATCCGCTAACCCCTACCCTAAATGCGTCTTTGCTAACTGCAAAGACGCAGCCACCGTATCGTCCATATCGTAATACTTATAATCCGCTAACCGACCGCCGAAAATATATTTATCTTTATAGGGTGGTGTGTTCGCTAACGCCTTATAACGGGTTAACAACCCATTATTATGCTCATCGTTCATGGGGTAATAGGGCTCGTTATCCTTGCTGTATTCATGGGGATATTCCCGGGTTACCACGGTATGAGGCTGGGTACCAAATTCAAAATGTTTATGTTCAAGTATGCGGGTGTAGGGCACGGCTTTGTCGGTATAATTGACCACCGCATTGCCTTGGTAGTTATCTTGTTCAAGCACTTCTGTTTCAAAATGCAGGCTACGGTATTCCAGCTTGCCTAACTGACAATCAAAAAACTCGTCAATTTTACCGGTATACAATACTTGGCGCGCCTGTTTGTCTAGCTTGGCTTTATGCTCAAAATAATTAATGTCGGTACGAACCTCAATGCCTTCTAACAAAGCGTCGGTCAGGGCATTGTAGCCACCCACCGGGATCCCTTGATACAGATCGTCGAAATAATTGTTATCAAAGGTAAAACGAAAGGGAAGACGTTTAATAATAAAGGCGGGAATTTGGGTGGCAGGTCGCCCCCATTGCTTTTCGGTGTAGCCTTTTATAAGGGTTTCATACAAATCTCGCCCACCCAGATACAAGGCCTGTTCTTCTAAATTCTGCGGCGTTAGGTGGCGGTAATCTTGGCGCTGCTCGGCAATTTTCGCCTTGGCTTCAGCAGGCGTTTTCACCCCCCATAATTGGTAAAAGGTGTTCATGTTAAACGGCAAGTTAAACAGCTTACCTTGATAGTTGGCAATGGGAGAATTCACATAGCGGTTAAACTGCACAAACTGATTGACGTAATCCCACACCGCCTGGTCACTGGTATGGAAAATATGGGCGCCATATTTGTGCACGTTAATACCGGCGATATTTTCACAGTGAATGTTACCACCGGTATGGTTTCGTTTGTCTATCACTAACACCCGTTTACCGGCTTTCACCGCCTCATGGGCAAACACAGAGCCAAACAGCCCTGCTCCAACAATTAAGTAGTCGTACTGAAAACCTGACATTTTTTTGCCTGCAACTCATTCTACGTAAAATGTATCAGAAAATTCGTCATTATTCGCCATTAAGTGTGTGTTGATAAAGGGCAAACGGCGGCATCACTGACGCAAGCATTTTCTCTACATCACTGGCTTCTAATGAACCTGGTGATGCAAGTTCAAAAAAGTCCCCTCTTAGCCGATTCAGTGCCTTTTCATCGGGGAGGGCGGTTAGTGCGGCTAAGTAATAACGCTTTTTACCTGTACCTCGGGGTAAGGGAACAAGCAAATTTGCCAATGGCAATTGCTGTAATATCACCTTGTGCTCAGCTAACCCAATAAACACCACAGCAGCCACGTTATTGGAATGAAGAATGTTTATTCTGCATAGATTGGTCGATAGCAAAAGCGGGGAAAACACCTGTTTATTTAAGGGAATAGGCCGAGTATCGGTTTGTTTTTCGCCGCACGATTGACCGTAATGGGCTTCTAAGGACAGGGTCAGTGGTGACGGTGTGGACACTGTCGGTGCTGCGTCTACTTTATTATCTGCTAGGCGGGCTACCCCTTGAGGTTGTGGGTTGGGCGATGCCTGCAGCGGGGCCTCATAACCCTGCCACTGCCACATAACCCAACCGACTAGCGTGACGACGAAACAGGCTGCTAGGGCCAGCACCCAATAATTTGTTGTTTTAATAGGAACGTCTTTTTTTTGTGGTGACTGGGGAATGGATAAAACTGGGTTAGTGGTCATAGGGCGAATACCCGCAGGATCAGGCAGATAAAGTCCAACCTCTTCTGGTGCGTTAACCGTTTGAAAGCTAACCCCTTGCACCTGGGTAATGTGTTCGCGGTTAGCCTCAGGCAATAAAAACAGCACACTACAGGTACTTTGCCACTGGGCTAACTGCCCTTTTGCCTGTTCAATTTTCACTGCAACATGTGCCACTTCCACCACGCTACGTTGGGCGGTGTTGATTGCTCCGGTGGCACAGATAATACGATCCCCCGGTTGTGGTTGGCCGTTGCCCAAAATGCCACATTGGCGTGCGGCATGGGCCAAATAAAACCCCAATTGCCAGCTCTGGCCCTGGTTAATTTCATCACTTAAATCAATGCGAAATGTGCCCTCCCCAAAATCTTCTTCAATAATACCCGAACCCAACTTCACAAAATTATGATAGTTATTGGCGATGGGCAGAGGCTGGGAAAAGCCTTTGGCTGTTACCGTGGAGTTCGCCACCGCCGGGGGCAAGGTATATAGATTATTCACGGCAACTAAGCCTTGGGTGGTTGCGATAAATGCATGGGTGGCCACGGGCTGTCCTTATTCTGACTAATTCATCACAACGATGCTGGCATCCAAATCCATTAATGCCTGTAAAGCAAGATCACTTTCTTCAAACAAGGATTGGGTTTTATTATCAATAAGTGGGGGAAACTGTATTTGGCTGATCCCATTTTTAGAATCCACATTCACCAGTACACCATCACGACTGTGTGTTGGGTTTGGAAAGTGAATGGTTAGCACCACATATATTTGAGAGTGCACCACCGGATCGCGGCTAAAACTCAAGGCAAATTTGTCGGTTTCTCTGCCGACTAAAGTTTCTAGACTACTTGCCGCTGCCTGAGCAGGACTATATTCATAGGAAAACTGCTTAACCAAGGTCATATATTGGCGACGTAAATCAAGGGACTGATTAATTTTATGCAAAATGTTGCGATGACTACCGGGTAACCGCCCGCAGGCTACTTGCATAAGATCATTAAACATCACGGCAGCCTGCTCCTCACTGGCCTCATGACCAGCACTTAGGACATCATAGTGTCGCTTGGCCACAAAAATTGCTTCTGCCTGCTTATGATTCACTGGCGACATGGATCTCTCCGTATAATTGATTAAATCTGGCTGTGAATATAGAAACATCAGCGACAAATTTGCCGTCTTGGGAGGTATTTTCCCCCAAAGCGTTCAGGGCCTTTAGGTGATGTTGCACAATGCCCTGCAATTTGCTCACCTCGCTAAGTGCTTCTAAATAGGCATCGCAAACATAGGCGTCGGGCAATGTTTTAAAACCCTCTTTATTGTTGGCTTTATAGGAGGATGCCAGTTGATGCAGGGCATCTTGTAATGGGGGCCATGTCTGGGCAAGGCTTTCCACCAAAGCCTGTTGTTGCTGTGGGCTGTTCGCTCCTTTTACCTGCAAAGCCAACCGTTGCATATGGTTTTCATCTAGTGGCGGCAAGGTATCGATAAGCTCGCCTAGTACCCGTTTAGGCTCATGGGGCAGTAATGCATACAACAAACACTGCCGTGAAAATGCCAGTGTCTCGGCACAGGTGAGCACTTCCTGCTGATACCTGTCATAGCCGTTATCGGGCGGCGAGGCCATTTTTTCCTTTACACTGGCGGCGGATTTGCGCTTTGCCTGAGACAATACCCCTTGCCATTGCCCAAATACCTGCAACCTAAGTAGGCTTAGGCAAAACCGTCTAAGGTACGGGGTATGCTTAACAATGGGCTGCATGCGTTTTGCTTGGCTTTTGGTTAAACATTTAGGGGTAAGGGTAAGTAAATTAGGCTGGGGAGGTTCGGGCGTATCGTTAAACAACGCCCCATGGACAAAATCAGCAAGGTTATCTTCCCCTTCTGAATCCTCAGGCGCGGCCATAACCCGAGAGAGATCAACTTCACCTAAATCATCATCAAGCCCTTGAGAAAACGCCCGCTGCGACGCCTTTTGAATACGCAATAACGTGAGGGCCTGAAGTGTATTGAGCACATCATCTACCGCGGTTTCAAACCTCACATGGCTGGGTTTAGACAGTGCGGTGTCATCATTGGCCTGCTGCCAGAACAGCAAAATATCATCATCGTTAATGTCTTCTGGCGCTTGTCCATTGCGGTTTAACCAATCGGTGACATAGCGATAGCGTTTTTGCTCATTGGCTTCGGGTAAATGATGTTTAAGAAAGTCGTACAGGCATTTTTGCAGCGTTTTGGACAATGTATCGGTGTCTCCACTTCCCCCTTTGCTCACCGTATGGTCAATATGTTGAACTTGGGTATTATCCACCGAGACAATAAATTCCATCAGGCCGGCTAGTACACCCGCACGGGAAGACGATATAGCAAATGGAGTTTGTCCAACCTGAATGTGCAACACGCCTTCTTGCAAAGTGACCTCGCCTTGGTCACTTTGCCAAGGGTTGGCAAATGCCCGTCGAAATCCACCGGCGGAGGCCACATCGGTCAGCCAAAAATACGTGAATAAAGGCTCGTTGTATTCTTTGTCAGGAAAGGCACGTACAATTGCCCAACATAAAAAACACAGCTCGTGGCAAAGAAAACCGTAATTTCGACAACAAATGTACTGGGCAAGACGATCAATATCGGCACAGAGAAATTTACGCTTAATTTCCCCTTGCGATTCTGATGTAGATATCGTGGTCTGTCTTAACCCATCAAACATACTCAGTAGCGTTTCGCTAACACCATAGCCCACTGTACTTACCATGCGTCTCTTACTCCTTGTAGATGGACTCCCACTGGGCAACCTTGGCGCGTTTGCTGGTTGTCGCAGCGTTGTAAGGCAAAACAGCGTGCCTGGTTAAACTAGTTTGCACTTCTCCCGCGCTTCTGGTCAAGTTATGAACACGGAGTTTTTGCAGCGCCTCAATTCGGCTGTCATGGCGTGCGTCTATCGTCAAAGTTGGCGACGGCATTGAAGCGCTGGCCAGGGTGTCATCCTCGTAAAAATGTGAATACTCACCATCACCATAAGCGCTATAAAAACGGCTATCCAACCCGTCGTGCTGATATTTTTTTTGATAGGCAAGCACTTTCGAGACATACGCTTTTGTGGCTGGAATTATTCGATAATTGTTATTTTTATCTTTTACGGCGGAGCCACCGTTGTAGTGAGAAAGGGCGATATCTACTCGGCCACCATAAGTTTTTATGAGTTGTTTAATAAACGCCACCCCAATGCGAATATTGGTAGTGGGCTCATAAAGGCGCGAGGCCGGTACGCTAAATTCTCCTTCCGCGGTGGCGGGCATAATTTGCATAACTCCCCGGGCACCGGCATGACTTAAAGCGTAAGGATCAAACCCCGATTCCGCTTTTGCTATAGCCAGCGCCAGTGATGGGGGCAGGCTCTGACGCACCGATTCAGTAATGATTATCTGCTCGATATCCGATTGCTGATACGGACTATAGGCTAATGCCCGCGGGCAAAACGTCAGTACAAACAGTAAAAGAACCAGGGAAAGTGGTGTAATAGGTGGTTGTATCATGGTTGTTGCTCCAGCCGTGTTTGCCATGGGTGATCAATCAGGGTTATAAAAAGCTTTGGATGATTTATTTGTTGCTGAGCTTGAATAATGGGTTCCACCGCTAAATCCGGCGGCACCGCCAGATAAACCGGGCGCTCAGGATCCAGCGAATCCACCACCACAGCCCTTAATGTTTGATCCAGTAACTTGCCGTTATGATAGAAAATAAACTGGGCATTCACTGTGGCCTTGTCATTGCTCGTGTCATTGTCCTTGCTCGTGTCATTGTCCTTGCTCGTGGCAGCCCCCAAACTTAATGAGGCATCCGGTAAGGTCATCGGCTTCACGCCCTGCATCTGGGTTTCAGGCCGTTGAGGGGAGGCGCTCGTTGACAACAAGGCCACTATCAGTATGGCGAAAAAGGCCATGGATAAACCCAGTGCCACCTCGGTCATGGCTTGGGTACTGGTATCCTGACTGTAAGTGCTATTCATCCTGTTTTCTCCATGGCAAAAAAGTAATAGGTAGTAACATCATCGACAATTTGCGGAACCCGCTGAAAGTAACCACTCACTTTCAATCTGTTTACCGTTGATAATGATATGATTGAGGTAAAGTTGGGAATGGGTTAACTGGTATTGCCCGTATAATGAAATCAGGCTTTCGTCACCAAGGGCCTCACTGATGTAGGCTGATAAACGCTGATCCACCCTTTCGGGCAGTAACCTCACCGCCGTGCCGGTTGCCCTTGCCCCATTAATCCACCGTTGTTCTTGTGCGCTTAAACTGCCGTGTACCACCCTTAACCACGCACTTTTACGCTCAAAAGTATTGGGCGATAAGTAAACCAGTGTTTGACCATCAAGAAGGGCAAATTCTGCGGCTAAACAGGTGTAAAGGTAGTCAAGTAGCGTCTCCCGCTTGCCCTTGTTTTGGGGCCAGGCTAATTCAATATCCAATTGAAGGTTTTGCGCTAATTGATGATAAATGTCTTGCCCTGTCGCCGGTTTGCTCACCGGATTAATAGAAGGCTTGATCATGGGTTGTGTAAGGGCAGTATGGCTTTTAACGGCGTGAGGCGGGGAGGCTAGTGGTGGTGGCGGTGGCAACGACGACGCAGACAAAACATGCACTGGCGGTGCTGACGGTAAAGCAGGCTCCGTCAGTACCGGCGGTTTTACCCTGCCTTTAGCCGCGTTAGACAACACTTGCGCCGCCTGATAATGGGTCCAGGCCACTAAGCTTGCGCCAAGCAGTACCACCACCATGAACACCCCTAAAAAACGCCATAGCCTGTTACCCATGGTTTTACCCCTCTACAAGTGGCGCAAAAGACAAGGCCTGCATACGCTCAGCAATAGCTTGTAAGTGGGCCTCGCGGATGGGTGCGGGGTTATCAACCACCTGGGTATTTGCCTTTCGTTCATCAGGGAATGTGGCAGTTTGTTCCGGCTTAACCGGCATCACCGAGCTGTCTTTTTTGTCATGAGCCGCTTGCTGTTGCAACAAGGCATCAACTTGATTTTGTAGGGTATCTAGGCGCTGGTGAACCTTCGCCAAGGTCGCTTGTTGCGCCTTTTCATGCTGTAAGTTAAAGCCTGCAATTTGGGCATCCACTTCATCCAGGACTTGCTGGGCGGTTTGCGCCATTTCATCTTCCCAAAAAAAGCCACTTACGGCGTTTTCAGGCATCTGCGGGCGGGCGACTAAATAGACAGCCGCGCCAGCCACAACCATGATAAAAAATAAGGTTTTCATGACTGCGTTCCCCCTTTACAAGTAATGGCTTGTAAGCGAATACTGCTCCATGCCCGCAATAAGGTCGCCGAGGGTAACCCCACCACTGTGGTCATAAAGGCGGTGGAAAAGCGCGCGGTAAGCTCCCCGATAATGGAATTGATGTTATCTGGCGTAAGAGGCTGCACCGATAAGGTACCTATGCCTAAACTAATTCCTAGTAGGGTAAAGGTGAGGGCCAGCGAGGCAATGCCGTTACCGGCTTGCTGCGCAATTTCCCAATAAAAAGCGCCGGTTTTGTGGTTGTTTGTGGCCTGACAGGCTAAAACACCAATCACCATTAGCACCGTATATAAACCAGCGAAACTCCAGCCAAAGACCTGCTGCGCCCAGTGAAGTAAATCCGGTAATTCTTTATCGGTAAGATAGCTCGCCATGGCCAGCATAATAATAATGCTACCTATGCCCGCCAGCGCCCACCGGCCAAGTTGTTTGGGTTGGGTAAGTAGAGTCATTATCGTCCCCCTATTTTGCTGCGGCCTAACACCTCTGACGTGATATTCAGTGTGAACAACCAGTGGCTGTAAGGTATGCGCTGACTTTCTGCGCTGGCATGGGCCAAGAAGGTTAATTCGTAGCGGGAAAAGGCGTTTTTCACCATGGGCGCGTCACTTTGGGTAATACGTTCATCCCGCAGCACCATGCGCTCCATATCCACCATACGCCGATAGGTTTGCTTACTTTGACGGAGGCGTTCGTCGGCACTTAACGCACTGTTTGTCATTAGGTGAAGATAAGACGCCCGCTCCCGTTCTAGATTTTCCAAACTAAACAATACGTTACTGTTAGCGTGATGACTCACCAATAAGGTGCCCATCGCCAATAATGTTGTAAGAGAAAGTAATTTCATGTCATCGCCCCTTATAAAATAAATAGATCCACAGCCTGACTGGCCTGATTCACCACACCGGTTTTGTTGCCGTCGGCGCTATCGCCGTAGGCCAGTTGATACTCCAATTCCTGGGCATCCAAGGCCACCAATCGGGCCATATAGCTCAGCATGAGCCCTTCTTGATCTAACAAGGACCGATGCATGGCAATATCCATTAATAACTGGCGTAAATACTCTTCGGAACTGACTTGCGCGCCGTTTAAGGTGGGCGATGCGTTGCCTTGATGGCTGGCAATGGCTTTTTTTAGTTGTTCAATCTGGGCCAGATTTCCCGCGTATTCATCGGCGTAGGGCGAAGTCTGATTAAACCCAGCATGAATGAGGTTTTGATCCACCTCTGCCATGACTTTTTCCATCCGCGCTAAGGCCGCTTCCTGCTTTTGTTTTAGTTGAATACGGGTTGACCCATTGGCCGTGGTTTGCTGATGGCGAAATTTTTGCAATACCTGCTGATACACTTGTTGCTTTTGCATCGACGCCTGTTTTCGCAATTGATGGCTTTCTTGCAGTAAATCCAAATAATCCGATTTTTCTTGCACCAAGGCATATTTCACGTCGGCCAGCGTCCCTTGGTCTGCGGTTTGTAGGCTATTTTGCAATTGGTCAATGCGCGCCGTTTTATCCTGCATTTGGCTATCTAGATCGGCCAGTCGCCGGGCCATGGGGGATGCACTAAAATCTTGCTCAATACGTTTTTCAATAATATTGGCCGGTAAGGTCATGAGCTTGTCACTGGCTTGGGGCTGCCATTCTGACGCCACGCTACAAGCGCTCATCCACAAAATCGTCATGGCACAACAAAGGGTTAATTTACGTATCTTCATCATTTGCTCCTTAATGGGTAAGCCAATACTGTTGACGTTCTATTTCAAGGCGCAGTCCGCGACTAATATTTAACGAGGCCAGGATCTGTGGCTGTAAACTGGCACCGGCTAGTAATGCGGTAGCCGTGTCTCTAAAGGACGTAAAATCTGGCAGGTAAAGATCTTGGCCGGGAAACTGGGTATCAAAACGGCGAAGCTGGGCCGCCGCCCCATCCATATCACCGGCTTTAAGGTAGGACAGCACAGAAATGGCCATCACCTGCATGATCTGTTCGTGGTCTTTGTCGCTAAGGTGGGCAGGCAACGGATTGGCAATGCAATGTTGCATGGCGTTTGCCGCGCCTAAGTGCTGCGCCGGCGACTGGCTATATTCGGCATGCTCGCTCATCTTTTGGGCTTGGGTGATACAGTGATGATCAATGGCACTTACCGGTGAAGTTGCTTCCGTGCTCGTACAGGCGCTAAGGGCGAGGGCCAGCACTATACCTGTGGTCAGCGAAAGTGGCTTGCGGTGAGTCTGTGTAAAAATACAATTCGACATTGCCTTTTCCTTATCAGTTGGGAACACATCTGACTATGAAAGGCTTTGGCGTTTTTTTAGTTCGCGGTGCTGTAAAAGCTAAAAACAACCCTCAACAGGCGCAAAGAAAAAGGCCCTCCCCCTTATAAAACCAAGGAAGGGCAATATGGAGATGGCAAATGAATTGGCAGGGTTAGCAGAATGATTATTCTTCCCAGCTATGAAGATCGTCTTTGGTATTGTTAATGCGCCCTTTAACAATGGTGGCCGTATTGCCCGATAACCTAACTACACCGGTTAACCCCAATTCAGACAACACGCGGTTAAGGTTTTTGTTCAGCTTATTACGGCTAATGGCAGCAACATACTGAATTTGTGCAAAATGCCGATGAGAGGCAACATAGCTCATACTGTGGTAGCCGGAAAACACCGGTAAATAGACCTCGATATCTTCCATTTGCTGTGCATTAAAGCCCTCAAACACCAAGGTGAAATCCACCGTTTTAGGCCCACTCTGGGTAATCGGTGCCGACGGCTTTCTTTTGCTTTTTCCCTTTTCCTTTGCACCAGGTAACGTGCCTAGAATGTGCTCGGTAACCTCACCGGTTAGGGTTAAAAGTGTGTCTTCTGTTGCCGTCTTTATGCACACCCTTGAACACTGGGCGTCACGATTTATCAGCGGAGAACCCACCTCAAATGCGCCATTAACACGGCCACTATTCACACTTAGGGTTTGTCCGGTAACCGTGGTGCCTATTTTGGTGGTATAAGCGGTACGACTCACCTGACTGTCTGCGGTTAAAACAACCACAAAATCCACGACTGGCGTTGTTTGATTACGGGCAATAGCCAGTAATTGGGCTTTGGTCTTCGCGCCTGCGACCTCTCCTTGGTACACCGCCACACCCTGCTGAGTCAGCTGACCGGATACGGCATAAATAAAGCGTTCCATCTGGCGGTGGGCGTCGGGTAATGCCCTAGCCCCATCCTCTTGGGCCAGCAGCATGATTCGTAGGGGTTCCTCAACGCGGTTTTGATGAGCACAAGCGCCCAACATCACCACTAAAAATGTAATAAGTAGCTTTTTCATGTCTATCCCCGGTGTAGCTTTTTGGTGATGCGCGACAAGATCGCGCATGGGTATATGAGTGACAAGGTGGTTTAAACCGATGGGGCAAGCCCCTTACCAGCCACCATCTTCCGTGGGCTTACGCTTTTCGCCCCGACGAAGGATCCGCTTTATGGTAAAGGTATTCCCTTCAAAGGTAGTGGTGGCACGCATGTCTAATTCACCTAACATCTTTTTAAGATTGCGACTGAGTTTGGCGGTGCCAATACTAGAGCGATACAAGACTTCCGAACGGGTATGGCGCTGCTCTGTGGGGCGATGAGATTTATAGCCACTGAAAATCACTAGGTATTCTTCAATATCCATGAAATCTTCGGCACTAAAGCCATCAAAGACAAGGTAGTAGTCGGTGATCATGTCATTGGTGGCGCTACGATCTTGACCATTTTCAGCCATATGGCCTTCCACTAGCCAATCGAGCTTCTCTGCCAGTACTGCACCTAATTCGTCGGCCAGAATTTTTGCTTTATCGCCCACCACTTCCAAAATACATTCACGGCTACACTCAGTAGGAGCATTCCAGAACTGGCCGCTATCCACTTCAAAGGTGTCGATAAACTTACCGCTTTTGGCGTTGATCATACGCCCGGTAATACGGGCTTTTACCTTAGTGGTATGCTCTTGTTGTTGTGCGCTGGCGTACATGGTAAATACCACCACCACATCAATGGGTGGACGCTTGACCGAGCGAGCAATATCAAACAATTCCCCGTCACTACGACGTACCCGACCTTGAGTGAAATTATCCATGGTGACGTAGGTTTCATCGTACACATCAAAGCTGTAGTAGTTCATTTGTCCTTGCAGAGCATAAACCACTCGCTTGAACACACGACTGTTACGGGGCACAGAATCTTCATCTGCATCCTCGCCCATAACCAGTAAATTAGGATTATCTGCGGCATAAACAGGCACAGATAGAAGGCCGAACGTTAAAGCAAAAGCCAGGGTTTTGAACAAGTGATGCATAATAATTCCTTAGTTATCTATGTATTTTTGCTACCTGGGTTTATAAAAACCTTTGGTAGATTTCCTTTTACTGCATGTAACAAATTCTTTTTTTTACCACTTCACACACGAAACATTGCCCTTTTTATCGGTGACTGCCATGCCCTTCCCTTGGCAATCCACGGTTTTCACCGGAGCAGGTTTTGGCGTGTTAGGCGCAGGCTTGGCGGGAACCGGGGCTATAGGTTTAGGCTCAGCAGGGGGCGGCGTCTTGGGCTGAGATGGAGCGGGAGTTACTGGCTCGGGCGTTGTGGGCACGTCGGCCTGAGGTGGTGTTTGTTGCCCCGAACGCCGCCTTGCGGCGGGTGCCTCTGGTGTTTGTGGAGCCGGTGTGGTGGTAGCCCGCTGTTTGCCTCGACGGGTTGGCGCTTCTTGGGGTAAAAACTGACGAATTTGCGCATAAATTCTCGATGAGGGGATCCCTTCGTTAACCAACCCCTTACCTTGGTTGTCTTTAAAACCCGAGTGGTGCAGCGCAATGATAGTATCGCCATCGGCAGAGAGCACCGGTGAACCACTGGAGCCTGGCTCGGTATCGGCAAAGTAATGGATCACGCCATCATTTAAGTATTTTTTATAGAGCCCAGTATTTTTAAGCACCACTTCTTTTGAACGCCCGGCAGGATGCTGAATAATTTTCACCTGCTGGGCATTTATAATGGCGCTATCGGTATCCGCTAAGGGGAACCAACCCAGGGTATTGCCCACCGGTTGGTTTAATTGATATAAGGCGTAATCCAGTTTGGCGTCGTATTTAAGCAAAGCCACCGCCTTAAACAGGGGCAACCCAGAAACCTGTTTTAAGTCATCCACATAATAATCAAAACTAAACAGGTATTGTGACAGTGGAATGGCTTTTCCCGCAGAAAACGCGCAGTGCTCATTGGTGAGAAATAAATCTGGCCCAACCAGACTGCCAGTACAGATAGGTCGGCCATTTACGAATACCGCACCCACCCGGCGACTTAGGGTATACAGTTCACTGGTCGGTGGATAATCTCGCATTTTCTCAAAGTCGGCACTGCCCACAATGGTTTGTATATCGTAGCCTTGAGTAATTTCGTTGGCGGGCACGGGTTTAAAAAAACCACTACCCGGAAACTGATTGGGTGGGGTTAAATCTGCCGCCAAAACGGGCAGTGTCAGCAGACATAGAGCTACACTGACAAATCGATTGATGACGCACATATCGCTTTCCTTGTAATTAGTGTGGTGTGAACCGGATATGGGCAAGCTCGATACTGCGCCATGGCGCCTGCACTTGTTCACGGTACTCAAACTGTAATTGGCGAAGCCTAAAGTCATGTGCGGCCTGCCATTTCCCGTTTATAAAAACATCAGCGCTATAACTGGCGCTATCGATGGCTTGTGGTGACTGGATCTCGGTAATCAATACCGCCAATGGGGTATTATCGTGATAGCGCGCCACCTGCAACTGGGGCGGATAACTTTCCAGTATGTCGTCGCTGTTTTTGTAGGCCGGCCAAATATGCCCGTCTACCGTCACCATCAACAGGCTTCCTTGTGCTAAGAGGGCCAATTGAAAATCACTGTACTGGGGTAACGATAAAGACAGCGGTGATATTCCATCTTGGGTGTCGGGTTTACTGTGACAGCCTGTTACTAACGTAAGCAGAAGCAGTACTTTAACGAGATTGGTAACACGAAATATGCCCATAATCAGGTCCTTATCGTGGATAAAATTTATCAATGCTGATGTTTTCAACACCGGGCTGTTCACTTAGCGCAATAAATTCGCTCATGGTTAATTCCACCAACCATTGATCGGTGGCTTTAAATTCCGACACAATGGAAATATCTTCATCCTCCAACCATGACTTCAATGTGGGTTTATCCGCGGTGAAGCTAACGGTAACAATGACGGTGATAGGCTGATGATTGTTTAGCTCTGCACACACCGCTGGAAAGCGTTCACAGGCATGGGTGGCGTCTTGCTCACAGCCGGTACTCAGTAACCCAGCAACAATGCAAAAGTAATAACGGCTTATTACCATTGGATAGTTCCTTCTTGTGGCTGACATGCTGCGTCAGTGTGTTCGATAACAATTCCATCTATAACCTGCCGACAAGGCGTTTGCGGCGTGTTATCAGGAACCGGCGTATTATTGGGTGGTGGAACAGAAGACATCATCTGCTGCAAATAAGCCAAAGCCGTGGGCAAATACAGCGCTGGGGTTTGCACGTTATTTCTCGGGTCGGTAAAAGTATTTCCATGCTGTAACGCCGCAATAAGCTGTTGTGCAGTGGCCTTAGGATAGGTGGATTTAAGCAGCGCGATGGCACCGGCCACATGGGGTGCTGCCATCGAGGTACCGGAAGATTCTGCATACTCGCCATTTAACACCGACGAGGTAATGCCACCGCCGGGGGCAACAATATCTAGCTGGGCATAACTATTGGAGAACGCAGAGATGGTGCCTTCCGGTTCAATGGAACCCACCGTGACTGCCGTAGAAATACAGCCAGGGCTGGCCACACCATCGTCACGGCCCTCATTACCGGCCGCAATAACAGTCACAACTCCACGTGTTGCCAACAAATCCACATAGCGTTTAATGGGGGAATCATCACAGGGCTGGGAATAATAGCCGCCACCCAAGCTCATGTTTACTGCCGCAATATGATAGCGTTCGGCGTGCTGATAAACCCAGTCCAACGCTTGCATCACATCGCTGTCGCGAGAGGTAATGCCCTGCCCCAAGGTAGAAAATACATTGATAGCAACCAGCGATGCCTCTTTAGCAACACCATTAAATTGGCTATGTTGTCCGGCCACAATGCCTGCTACATGGGAGCCATGAAAACAGCTAGGTTCTGTACACGGCGCCCCAGCGGTAATGCCTTCTGCGCGTCTTGTACCACCTGGACAGCTAGCATTGAAAGAAAAACACGCGCCAGCTACCACCCGCGAGGCCAAAAAAGGATGGAAAGCCTGTACGCCGGAATCGATTATAGCGACGGCATAACCCTGACCAAGACGGGCGTTGTCCATCACGGCATCTACCCCAATGGTTTTGCTGCTTGTACTGAGCGATAGGCTGTTTGAACGGTCGGTATATACACCTTGCACCAAATTTGATGCGGCTAACTGTTTGTATTCTTGGGGACTAATGGTTTTCGCAATGGCAGGGACATGTTTAAACTTAACCATGTCATTAAAATTTACCCAGCCCATATCATCAGCAAGTTGCTGTTGTACCACGTCAATATAGTCTTGCAGATTTAGCCATTGCCCTTTTTGCTTAGATGAAGGCACAACGTTCGTCTTTGTGTTGTGTAAAAGCACAATGACAGGAACCGTACCATCGCCTTTAGCAAGGGCAGAAAACTGTTTCGTATCAAGTTGTTGAGCCTTGGCACTGTAAAGTATTACGCTACCAAATAAAGCAATGCAAAACGAGCTGGTATATAACAGTAATGACGCGCTGATCCTAAACATAGCATGTTCCGTTTATTGCACCGTTTGGCTTAGTATGGCTGCCACCGATGCCAAGATTGATGTCTCTTTTTCTATGTATAAGAAGAACAGAGCAAAAACCTGTTATTCCCAATGAACCGTTTTATGGTTCACGGTACTGTGTCTTACTACCGATTTAATTGAAAATGCTCGACACATCGACCTCTTGTTTTTCTTGCTGTACCGGCGAAGCGTTAACACTGACACTAAACACGCTGCCTAATTGCTCAACCCTCACCGGCACTGACCAACCTGAGACCAATTGCTGTAGCGTCACAGCCACTTTCTCTCGACGTTGTCGACTGCTTAACATCACGCCAATATCTTTGTATTGCACAACATTCACATAGCCCTCGGCTTGCGGTAACGCCGCCATAAATCGCGCAATATGCTCGTCACTCATTTGGACAAAATTAATTTGATGCTTGTAGGTAAAATCAGGACGGTTTACTTCGTGATCCAACATTTCAGCCAGTACCGCCCCCAATTCTTCGGCTAACCAGCTAGCATAGCTCCCCACCGATTCAGACAAACACACTGATGTGCAATTTATCGGCACAAACCAAGAATCCGATGCCTTGGTTTCAAAAGATCCCAAAGCTTCACCCGTAGCGATATAAATAAGCTTACCCACCAATCGGGCTTTCACTGCTTTGCGGGTTTTATATTGATTTTCAGGGGTATGCAGATGGATCGTAAACTGCACTAAAATATCGATGGGTTGGCTTTGAATACTGCGGGCAAGCGCCTTAACTCGCTTGTCGGTTCGCTTTCCTGTGCGCTGATAATCTAACGTAAAAATGTCGTTATCGGCGTAGGTGGTAAACCCCCGAAATACCATTTGTTCCACAATGGCGGTGGTAACGCGGGAATAAATAGGATCCGTAATTGCAATAGCGCTATTTTCGCCGTCGGCGCCCATTACTACCAAACTCGGTGTAGCGCGGGCAAACAGCGACAAAAAAAATAGTCCGGTTAGCAACAGTATTTTAGTCATCGCCATCCCCTCACCGTCAACGCCGCCTATAAACTCATTTGCGAAATATCGTTTAACTCTTCCATTTCAGATGGCATCTCGATGCCTTGATCTTGGGAGTATTCATAGACCAAAGCCGTGGTTTCGTACAAGGTGGTCATATAGTTTGGGCCGCTACGTGTAATTTCCGTTACCGCGTTGAGACGAATTTTATTTTGCTCTAGCTGACGGTAATCCGCTGCGTTATCAATTAAGTACTGAGAATAGCCTGGCGCTACCTGTACCACCTCTCGGGCTTGTTTCACGCCAACGTAATAAGGCACAAAACCGGTAGCGAATAACACCGAATTCTCCCGCGATAAGGTTTCTTCCTTATCTTTGGTTTCGGCGATGACATCTTGTGCCTTTTCGCTTAATGCATTAATGGTGTCTAAGGCTTCACTATCTAAGGTGCTGCCTCTTTCTAAGTCTTCACGCTGCGCTTCTAATTGTGCTGCTAATTCGGCTTTCCCAAGGGCTGTTAACCAAATTTCTTGAGCTGAAAGTATGGACAACAGCGAGGTAATATAAGCGCCCAGCAAAGGGTCGGCCACAGCTAACCCTGGGTTTATATCGAACCGTTCGCTAATATTTTCAGGGCTGACACTGTTGCTGCTTCCTTGCAAAATAACTAAGGTGTCTTTAATCACCTGCTCAGTTGACTGGCATGCACATAGCACACTTGCTCCTACGAAAACCGCCACCGCTTTTGCGTTTACCATTATCTAATCCTCTGATTTATAATTTACGTAAAAAGTAACTTTTTATTTTTGCCGCTAATTTTCTAGTGGCATTGTTGATCCCGTTTTGGGCTGCCAATTCCATGGTCTCGCCCTGTCCTAACACGTTACTCACGGTTTCTGTGGTCTCTATCTGGCCACTTTTGGCATTGGTGATCCTGGCTTTCGATTCCAGCTTCACCAGATGTAAGGTTTCGGTAAGTTCATCAACCCCTGCGTAAATCAACGTATGACTGACCAACACACTATAGGCTTCGGCAAGACCCGCTTTGGCTTTTGCAGCCACATTCAATGGCGCCATCCCAATATCGCCACGGGATTCAAACTCTGCCTCTAACAGGGTTAAATTAAATACTCCGCCGGTTCTGTCTGTTAGCTCTGCATAATCGGTCTCTACAGATAAGTTGCCCCCTTTGAGGTATTCAGGCAGCGATGGCGTAACACCATCAACGACCTTAAGCAGTTCCTCTTGGGTTGGTTGCATCAATTCCACCACCACCAAGGTAATTGATGACTGCCCTGTCATTAGCGTATCTAGCCGCGATTCAAAATCGCCCTTGTTAAAATACGCAACGACGTCGGTGTGTAGAGTCGAGTCAACAATGCGGTGGGCGACCTTGTGCTCACCGATAAGCTGCCCAACGTTTTTAATCATGGTGGGATGAGGAATATGTTGTTTTATAAACGCCAACATATGAGGGTCGTGAGCCTGATAATACCCTTGAATACCGTTGTACAAAGCTTCCTTTGTTTGTTCGTCTTTCTGTTCACGGGTAAAGCGAGACTGGGTTAGCGTGGCGTAACCTTCTATTCTTACTTGGGTTGTATTGGCGTAAGTATTTGTGGCAAAAGCACTTAGCAGTAGCACTAACATCATTAAAGTCGGCATGATTTATAGGCCTCCTTTAATGCTTCAAACTGCTTTAAAAAACCACGTTTTTGTTTGCGTTGGAAACCCTGCATTTTGAAAAATGCAGTGGTATCTGAGTAAATATCCGTATTGGTTTTATAAATTAACGACAACAATTGCTCTTCAAAGAATACCCACTCAGCAAAACCACTGGAGCCACTGGATGAAGGAATGGCTTGGCCGAATTGCAACGGTTGACTAAAAATCAATTCGTCACCACGTTCGAGGTTTTTATTTACCGTAATGCGAGAAAACGCCACGTAATAATTGGCTTCTCCGGCACTATTTTTACTAAAGGGGACTTTTTTAAACCCGCGAACGGTGTAATCCACTTTGTAGTAGGGTTTCGGCAAAATTAAATTGTAGGTTTGTTCACCGCCAGAAAAACGCCCCTGCATGGTAAGTACAGATAAATCGGCGTTATAGGGTTGCACTGCAATACCTTGGGTTTCAGCCATAGCCTTGGTCAGTTGATTGGCCACATAACGCTTAAATACCGCCATATCGTCTGCTTTAAATTTTTCAGGAATAAAAGCGTTGGCTTTCTCTTCAACCACTACCGAGGACACCGCAAACTGAGTAAGATTTGATTTTCCTGGTGGGGGGGCGGTGTGCAAGTAGTCTACAAAATGAGCAAGTAGATGTTCAGGTTTACCGCACACATTATTGGCCAACATATCAGATACCCGCTGGCGGATCATGGCTTCGGTGGGCGGGGCTTCGTCAATATCCTTACAACGAATAACCGGTAAGGTGTGAGTAAAAACCAGCTGGGAAGATTCAACATCAAAAATTAATAGCTGTGCAGAAAGTTGTACCCACCAAGTAAACCAGGGGGTGTGATCAATCATTAGCTGCTCGGTAGACACGGTTTCACTGTCGAGCAACAAAGTAGCGGCGTATTTGTAGCCTTCATCTTTATCCAGAATACTGGCGGTAAGGGTAAAGTTTTGCGGTGGCTTTTTTAAAATAGCCTGATACAAATGACGATTTAGTTTTTCTGATTTAACAATAGAAGATGAAAACGGAAAGCGAACGGGAAGGGCTTTCTTCCCGCTTTGAAAAGTAATACCCGCAAAAGCCACCGTTTCTTTAAATTCATTGTTACCGCTGGCTCCCCATGTAACGGGAAGCCACAGAAGTAACAATGGGCACCAATTAAGGCGCTTCGGTTGCCGTATTTTTTGCTGTAAAAACTGCTGCCATAACCTCTGATCCATAACACCCATTGCCTAACGTGTCCTTTTGCTTGAGGCTATAAGAGCATTTGCTTAATTTTTTCTTAAAGTTCAATCTATATTAACTTTAATGGCTGTGCAAATTTTGATCAGCTGTGATAATGGGTTAATCGAGCCATTTCTCCCAATGCAATTTGTTATCTTCCCAGCGCAATAACATACCACCACAGTTATCAATGACTTGGCCTTGGTCAAAACTCTGCGCCAAGCACGCCATAGCATCACCATGACTAATGATCATGACGCCGTTATACTTATGATTAGCAAACAAATGTGCAAAGGTTTTATAGAACCGGGCAGTGACCATATTGGCGCTTTCACCGCCGGTATTTGGCATGAGATCAGGGCGCGTATATCGGTGCTCACGAAACGCCTGATATTCTGGCAATGTGGCAGTTTGCTTGCCTTGCCAAGAACCAAAATGGCGTTCACAAAAGCCCGGCAAGGTTAAGCGAGGTTGCTTTAACGTGGCGGCAATAATATCAGCCGTTTGTACCGCTCGGCCTAAATGCGAGCTAACAATAAGTTCCAGCGGCCAAGATTTTGCTTTTTGTGCCAATTGCTGGGCTTGCTTTTGGCCATCTTCAGTGAGGGGGCTATCTAGCTGCCCTTGTAATATTTTGGCTTTGTTCCATTCCGTTTGCCCATGACGGCATAAGTAAATCTGTTGCCCCATTATTGCTCCTCGTTATATTGAAATTTGTTGCATAATACTTTGATAAATAGCGGCCATGTTAAGTACACTTAATCACTCTAACCTTTATTTACCAACAAGATTACATTACCGGTGTCACAAAACACTCACTCCCGCTGGATCAATGCTGCCACCACTGCTGCAGTTTGTGTGGCATTACTTTTGTGTGCGGTAAAAATAGCAGGTTGGTTTATCACGGGTTCAACCGCTATTTTAGGCTCGTTAGCCGATAGCTGTATCGATTTACTGGCTAGCGTTGCAGCCGCACTTGCCGCTCGCTTTGCCGCCATTAAACCTGATGCCAACCATAAATATGGACACAATAAAGCTGAGGCCTTGTTTGCTTTAACACAAGTTGTGTTGATTAGTGTTTCTGCCGCGTTAGTAATTTGGGAGTCTACCGGCCGCTTATTTTCACCTCAGCCCGTTCACGCTCCCCATATTGCCATGGGTACGCTGGTGTTTGCACTCATTGCGACCCTTACTCTAGTGACCTTTCAAACCTATGCTCTGAAAAAAACAGACTCGTTAATTGTGAAATCTGATCGGGCCCATTACTTAGGTGATGTGATGGCTTTAGCAGGTGCACTAGCAGCGATATTCATTGGCGAAACTTACGGTATACCTCGACTTGATGCTATTGCTGGACTGATCATGGGAATATTTTTGGCCTATGCCGCCTGGCAAGTGGGTAAATGCGCCATTCCAGAATTAATGGATGAAGAACTTCCACAGCAAGACAAGCTAAAGATTGTGGCTATCTTAAAACAAAACAAAGATATTTTAGGTTATCATGCGCTGCGCACCCGTCGTGCTGGCTCAAAACGTTTTATTCAGTTAGATATTCAACTTTCCGCCTCGCTATCGTTTCGTCAGGCACATAAGATCACCGACGATGTTGAATTAGCGCTGGAAGCCGCTTTTGCCGACACGGATGTGATTGTTCATGCCGACCCGGCTGGCGAAGCCAGGCTTGAGCGTCGGGGGCGAGAAGAAGTCGCCTATAAAAAACAAATAGATACCGAGTAAGTAGCCCCTTGGCATTCATTCTTTTCATTTTCAAACGCCACAATTAGAGATTTTTTTAGTATGGCCTTTCTTTTTAGCAAACTTGTCGCGTTTTTCTTAGGCACGTTCAGCTGTTTTTCCTTACATCAAGAACTTCAAGTACCCGTAGTATTGGCTGGCGCCATCACTGGGTTAGCAGGGAGTTTTTGGCATTATCCCAAACGCTTTGATCCTCACCCGCAAGCGGCGGTGTATGCCGGAGCGTTTGCCGGTATGTGCTCGTCTCAGTTAATCGGTGGTTACGTAGAATTGGCGGCCGTGGCAGCCCTTGGCGCTGTGCTTTATACCTTGAGTCGACCGTTATTCCATGGCTTTGGTGGTCGTTTAGGTACCATATCCTTTATTGCCGTGACCTTAGTCTTACTGGCAAAGGGGCTATTATGATCGCACTATTTACTGTTTTAGTGTCTGTGGTGAGCGCCATGAGCACGTATAAATTAGCACAATATTCATCCTTCAACGCCATACGCGCATCGAGCACCCTTACCATTCTTGCCTATGGTGTTGCAGTCGTTGCCCATGTCGACGCCGCCTATTGGTCTCTGGTTTTCTTTGGTGCCAGCTTTGTCGGTATGAGTACACCCCAAAAATTTGGCTATACGTCGATGGCGGTTTCCGGTGCGTGCTTTGGTTGTCTTTACCTATTAATTGCCCCTTTTATTAACGGCATTGGCGGCGCACTCGGTAGCAGTGCCTTTCTGGCGGTGTGTGTATCTCATGTGGGAATACTACTAAGAGAACGAAACACAAAACGCAGCGTATGAATGAACCATACGCCGGCAACAATCTGGGGCGCTAAGTGGCCCGTTGTAACGTAGTGATAATGACAACTAAATACCTGGCATAGAAATAAAATTAGGCAATTGTTTAATACGTTTTAGCCATGCTTGTATATGGGGATATTTTTGGATTTCGATGCCACCCTCCCACGACAATGCCACATAGGGGAAAACGGCACAGTCAGCAATGGTTAATCGTTTGGCAGCCAGCCAATCATTGGTCGACAAGTGTTCTTCTAATAAACTAAGAATACGCGCGCTTTGCTGCCGTGCGACGTAGCGATCAAGGGGAATATTGAACTTATCAATAAGCCTAGCCGCGTTAGGCCCGTGTCTAATTTCACTGGCAGCAACCGATAACCACTGCATCACGTCGGCTTGCAAATAAGGTTCTTTAGGCCACCATCTTTCGTCGCCGTACTTGCTTGCTAAATAGACTAAAATGGCTTGAGAGTCTCGCAGCGTAATCTCATTATCAACAAGTATAGGAAGCTCACAAAAAGGATTCAGTTGTTTGCATTTATCACTTTTGTGCTCGTCGTTCATAAAGTCGACTTCCACAATTTCTATCGGCGTATCGATAAGGGCACAGAACAACCTTACCTTATAGCAATTGCCAGACAATTCCATATCATAGAGCTTCATGGGACCTTCCTTTTCAGTTATTCATTTCTTAAATTCAACAACTTGCCCATGTAAAGCACGAATGAACAAGCCAAGTCTTTAGAGACCGAGAAAGTTAACTCAGCGTCCCACTGCCATAAAGCGCGGCTAAGCAGAGATGGCAAGTTGGGCAAACCAGCAAGTAGACAACTTTGTCTCCTTGCTTTGCAGAGTAGACAGAGTTGTCTACACATGTCAATATTTAAGCGGGATTCTTTGAGGTATTACGGTGGAAAAAAAAGCACATATTGTAAAAGTAGCCTTCGAACTCTTTTACCAATACGGGGTTCATGACGTCGGCATAAATCGCATCATCGCCGACGCCGGTATTGCGAAAAAAACCCTATATCATCATTTCGACAGCAAAGAAGCGTTAGTGGCAGCCACTATTGCCTATCGTGATGAATGCTATTTTTCATATCTGACGAAAAGGTTAGAAACAATACCGTCAGGTTTAGAAGCAATTAACACCTTGTTTGATTCACTCAATGATCTTATCTACGAGAAACAGCCTGAAAACGGTGAATTTTTTGGCTGCTATTTTATTAATGTAAGCGCCCAATTCAGTAGCCAAGACAACCATCTTCATAAGCAATGTGCCCAAAGTAAGCAAAAGATGCTAAACCTCATTCAACATCATGTCTCTCATATACTAGACAAAGAGACGGCAATTATAACCATGACAGATGCAATAGGATTATTGTTTGAAGGTGCCATTGTGCAGGCATACGTACTAGGAGATAAACAAGCTGCTGCAAAAGCAAAAGCAATAGCTGCGGGGCTTTTAGAGCAAAAAGCAGCGGCTTAATGGTACCCCTAAGATAAAAAAACCAGTTGTTAACAATTTTGCTAAGATCTTCGTCATTTATATTCTAGAAAATTAATTTGAATCAATAATCTAACTACTTTAGTCTTGGTCACTTATTTTTTCGTGCATTCGCACAAAAACCTCGAAATGGGGCCCTTTGCCGCCATTTTCTAACGGATTAAATATAGTCATTATGAAGGTTTTTCTTCTCGATTGGATGAGCGTCTTATTTTTTTGGGGCGCAGCACTTTTCTTCTGTTTTATTGGTACCGAAGCAGGGTTTAAATACTGGAAGCGCAAACTACTTATTGGTGTACCATTTTTCCTTTTGTTTGTGTTTTTGGTGCAGGCATGGGGCGCTCCCCGATACTTTGTTTATGACGATGTTGCGCCGCAAATGTTAGATGGCAAACCCTATTATCCTGCGGTTAAAAACCACCTTATATTCCAGCGGCCTTCGTTTAAAACATACGGCGTAATCAGCCAAGATTTAACTGACTTTAAGCAAGACGACACTTTATTTGCGTCTTTTAAGGTGACACCACTTAAACGTTATCCGTCGGTAAGCGGCATTAAAGGTTGGACAAATGAACTCATATTGCTGGCCTATTTTGTCCTTTGGTTTTTACTGCTAAATAAAATGCATAACGCCAGTGCCGCCAGCTTACTTTACCGCGAGGCGCGCAACATCGGCCGATTAGAGGGTTATCGACGTTATCTTAACGCATCGCACCCCATTCGCTTTTTACAACCGATAAAAAGACGAAATGCAAAGCGACAGTTTAACGAAATACGTATGATTTATATCCGCTCTTTACAAGCGGTACTTAATTCACTTATCGCTCAATCAAAGGGCACGTCAAGTACAACATTGGCCTTTATCTCACAGCGCCTTTCAGACTCGATTAATCCCCGCCCATCGATTAACGCTAAAGGTTTAATCGAAGACATTACAACAAAAGATGACGAAACGCTGTATGAAGCTAACGTGGATCTCAAACGCAGCCACTACACGCCCTCTAATCACGATTTAAGTCATGCACTGACTAACAGCTTAACGCAAACGCTAAACCAATTTTTGCCTGAACCTTTTTTGCAGGTTGCTGATGACCCCTTAGATGCCACCATTGCTTTGAACTGTGAACTCGTCATGCGCGCTTATGCACGTAGCGAACTGAAAGACTCGAAAAAGAAACTGACATTAGTGGTCGTGGCCAATAAAACACCCCAAGATGATAATGAACATTGCCTCGCTTTGAGGCATCAAATAAGTCCGTTTCCCCCTAAAATTTATCAACATGGCCGAGAGAAAAGTAAAAAGCTTTGTGCAAACACCTTGGCTCAAATGGTGGTCAATGACACCTTATTTTCAACGACCCAAATGGTTAATGTCAGCGCCGAAAATGCGCTAGCCCTCAAAACGAAATTAGCGCAAATTAAAGCACGGCAAAACGCCTTGTTTGACACCATCATTCAAGAGTGCAAATCCACAGCTAAAGACGCAGCGCTTGCCGAAAGCATTAATTACGTGATTAAACAAAATGAGGCCCTCTTTGACAGTGTTATGTCAGACGTCCACCAGCTTATTGCTGACAATTCCAATCTGTATGCAGATTTTGTCGCACAAGAGGTTATCGGCGGCCTGTTAGAGGATTTTGCGGAGGTTGCCAGTGATTAAACTCACCAGACTTTGTATTTTGGTAATCATATCCACACTCCTGTTCTCTTGCTCGAAAAGCACAAAACTGTGGCACACGGCAAAGGAAGAGGGAGTATCTACCACCACGGGTTGGGGGGTAGATTCAGCACTACAGTACGTAAGGCTTGATTACTTGTTATCGTTAATTGAAGAGAACCGTGTTCATAGTGCAAAAGCCGGTAGAGGCGTAACCCTCACCATAACAAACTGGCAAAGCAAAATGGTCCTTTCCCTAGAGCCGGTAAACACCGTGGGCAAAAAGCGGAGAATTTATGAAACGATGCATGTTATTCCCGGCACCTACGTAATTACATCGAACCTGGGTACCGCTGCCTATACGATCACCCTAACTGAAAATACCTCGTTAGATTATTTTGATCTTGCCAAAAAACTGCACGCAGATGCCAGCAAAGGACGCGGCAGACTGACACTCACGTTGTCTCCTGCTGATGCAAAAGTGGTGCTGTATGGAACGCCACAGAAATACCACAAAGGGGTTAAATTGCCCGTTGGAACGTTCAAAGTTAAAGTGTCTAAGCATGGCTACGAAGATTCACTGCTTAGCGTAACTATTAGCGACAATACGCTTACGTCAAAAACCATTACATTGAAGAAAAAAGAAAGCACGGCTGGGGCCACTAACGGCAATAGAGACGAAAAAGGTGACATTATTTCGGTTGTGGGGGGCGCCAAAGAAACCTCAGAGACTGGACCAGCAGTTGAAACTGGCCAGTTAGTAGTGTTACCTCTGCGGGACGATATCGCCTACCTTGTTAAATCGGTATCCGGTGAGCAATTCGAATTTGCGCCCAAATTACAACTTCCCATTGGCAATTACAGTGTTACGGCCAAGCGCAGTGACGATGGGGAAGTATGGGAAACAAAACTAGTGCGCGTGCGTAAAGACCAATCTCAATCGGTGATTTTCGATATTCCTGTGCAAGCCTATCAATACAAACTAGATACGACACTAAGCTTTAAAAGCACATCGTTTTATCGCCAACGTGTGGTCATTCATTTAACCCCGAAAAGGGGCAACACAGTGACATTCAAAGATCGCATGGGCCGAAATGGTCTGGAAATCGAAACCGAATTACTAAACGGGGTTTACGAAGCCGAGCTTCATGCTCGGGGAATACGGTATGATTTAGGTACCATCGCAATTTCTAAATCGAAAAGTAACAAGTTTGAGTTTGTGCTTAAATAGTGAATATATTGGTGCAATTAACGCAACCAAATCTGAGTGTTTGGCAACTTGTTGAACACCTCCGCCTGCAATACCCTGCATTAAATAACTATCGTAGTGATAAAATATTAAATGCTATTCCACATTGCAGGCGCTGTAAGTTCGTTCGCTTTTCTTCTTACCTGGTACGGCTTAGGCAAACAAATAAGCGAAATTAGACACCGAGAACAGTGCGGACAAAAGTCAACTCTTGGGTTATCGATAAACCAGTTTGTATCTAGTTATTTTGCTTTTTTTGCTAACTTTATATTTGCTATCGCAGTAGACGTTTTTAATCACTATTTATTCTGGACCCGTTTAGGAGCTCTCGCTTTATTATTGATAATTTTATTTAAAATTTGGCAAGAGAGACGTACAGCAGTATCCGGTTTAGTTTACTACTTTTCATTCTTCATATTTATTGCTGGGTTGCTATCGATTGCTTTTCGCCCCTATCCAGGCATTGCTAAAATGGGGGCAAATACACTCATGATGATCGTGACCTTATTGCTCATCCAAGGCACTGTACATCAAATTTTGACGATAAGAAAAGCAGGCACAAATGGCGCGCTATCCCCTTCTCTTTTTAGAAGTATATTGATTAAAGATCTCAGCACTCTTGGCTTCGCCTTTACCATGCCATTTGCTACTGCTTGGCCGTTGCTGGTACTTAATGGCGCAAGTGTCATATTTCGTGGCGCATTATTACTACAAATAGAAAAACTATCTAAGAAGCAACGCATCTAATTACTATTTGGCAATAAGATTGCTGGCAAGTGGTTTATAACTCACAAGTATTATAAAACTTGCACAACCCACAATGGCACCATGAAGCATCCAAAACTCTGACGGTGAAAGTAACTCGTAAAATCGTCCCAGATAGCCACTAAATATTCCGCCGACGAAAATAGCTAAATAGTAACTACCCATCATAGTTGCGTTAATGTATGGCGGTGCCGACTGAGAAACTAATGCTAAAGCAACGGGGCCTACATATAGATAACCTAGGGCACAAATAAAATGAAAGACAACCGGCCAAATTAACGCTATTTTTTCACCGTCACTCACCCACCCTCCTAAACTTAACCAAATATTCGCCATAGCAAATACTGCACATCCGATTGTAATTTTTATTAAACCGTTGGGCTCGCTTTGACGTCGGTTCTGTTTTTTCCATAACATAATAATAACGGGGGCTAAGATAAGAACAGCGAACATATCTAGAGATTGAAACCAAGTTATTGGAATAGTAAATGAGAAGAAGCTACGGTCGACATTATCACGAACCCAAATGGGATAAGTATTCCAAACCTGTGACTGAACAGTCCAATACAGTGCGGTGATAAGAATGACGCAGACTGTACTTATGATCACTTTCCCATCCCCTTCTTGCACGCCCTTCTGTTGCTGTCGGCTTACGTCCTCGTTCTCCTTTGGCAAAAATTTCTGCCCTCGCATATAGATTAACATTCCGAACAGCATTCCCACGCCTGCGCAATTAAACCCGTAATGCCATCCATATAATTCGCCTAAAGTGCCGCAAACAAGCGGTGCGACAAATCCACCTATATTAATTGCCACTGAATACAGCGAAAATGCGGCATCTCTGCGCTGATCACCCTGCTCATATAAGCTACCTACCTGAGCGGCTAAGTTACCTTTTAATAGACCACAACCAATAATAAGTAGTGCTAGAGCCAAAAAGAAAAGAGATTCAAAAGCCATCATAAAATGCCCCAGAGACATTAAAATGGCACCTGATAGTACGGCTTTCGTTCTGCCAATAAAGCGGTCTCCAATAAGACCGCCGAATACTGGCATTAAATATATCAAGCCTATATACAAACCAAACAATTGTGTTGCCAGTGCTGTAATGCTTAACGCGCCGAAGACACTTTCAACACCAGAAACCACTAAATCGAAACCTAAGACATGTACGCTATTTTCGGGCAACAAAATATAATTGACCATATAGAGAACAAGAAGCGCCTGCATGCCATAAAAAGAAAAACGCTCCCAAGCTTCAGTAAACACAATAAATGCCAACCCTTTAGGATGACCCAATATTTCGCAACTTCCCTTATTGCCGGCCGTTTTCATAAATTACCTTCTAAACACGCTACCATTGCATTGAAAAAATCGTTGTCTTCAATGGCGTTGTCGCACATTGGTTTAGAACGAATTGCCGACGTTACAATAACCACATTCTGTTGTGGGTTAACGTAAATACGCTGACCAAAAATACCTCTAGCACTGAAAGCTCGACTTCCAAACTCTCCATCGCTGTCCGGCACCGACCACCACATAAAACCGTAAGGGACTCTTTCGCCGTTCATAAATGTTGGCCCAGATGCTTCGTTACACCACCCGTCCGGCAGGATTTTTTTATTATCTATAACGCCACCATTCGCCATAAAGCAACCAAACCGTGCAAAGTCTCTTAAGCATGCATTCAAACCACTGCCAGCCACTTCTAACCCGTCATCTGATTCAAGCCACCAGTAAGCATCTCTTTCCATTCCCAAGGGCTTCCATAAATTTTCAGATAGATAATCGGATAGCCACTTTCCAGTCGCGGCGCGGATTAACTCACCCACCAAATGTGTTTCGCCAGTACTATAGTTCCAATGGCGGCCCGGTGAATGTAATCTCGGAAGATTTGTCATAAAACGTAATATTTCACCTGGCTTTTGCGCAATTTGAGCTTCTAAAACAATGCGTCTTTCAGATTCTGGATTGGTGTGGTCTTCGTTCCATTGAACACCAGAAGACATGAGCAAGAGCTGCCTTATGGTTACTTTTTCGTAAGATGTGTTGCTAAGAGACGGAATATATTCAATTAAATAATCATCAATGCCTTTTATATCGCCATTTTTTATCGCGATGCCCACAAGCGTTGCACTAATAGATTTCACCATAGACATTGAGATCCAATGGCTCGCTTCTGTCATACCGAAGTCATAGTGTTCGAATCGAATATCACCATTTTGCACTACAATCAGTCCCGTGATCCTATTTCGCGAGATGTAGTCATAAATGTCATGCTCATTTCCGTTGGAACAAAAAGTAAAATCCTTAAGTGAAAGTGGAACCTTTGGAAACTCGCGGGCCAAACTTCCAGCTTTAACCCGACGTGTTGGAAAAGCGGAGCTCATGGTACTGAACGCTTGGACTTGCTCAGCAGGAAACAATTTTCCAGAGTACGCGTTTCTTATAGGATTAGACATATTCTGATAAATCGAATCATGCTTTTTCTCAATATTCTTCATTAGCAATCTCAACACTGATGGGCTACATAAAGTTTTCACTCATAAAAGTTTACGTGACTTGTTCACATAGAGAAGTTGCTAACGCCGTGCATATCGGTGCTTCAATGTCACCAGAGGTGTCTTAACAACACCTAAACTGTCCGTTTAAGCATCGCCATTATGTGAAGCAAATAACTTAAAATCATTTTGACCTTTGCTTAGATAGGATAAAAAGATGAATTTAGACGCGCATTGGATGCCATTTACAGCGAACAAGGCATTTAAAAAAAATCCTAAAATGCTGCATTCGGCAAGCGGCATGTATTGGAACTTTGACACAGACCAAAAAATTCTAGATATGACTGCAGGACTTTGGTGCACCAATCTAGGACATGGAAGAAAAAAAGTAGCTGAAGCTATGTACAATTCAGCCTGCAAACTAGATTACGCGCCATCATTCAGTTTTGGACATGAAAGCGCTTTTGTTTTGGCTGAGAGACTGGCTGAAATATCTCCAGCAAACCTGAACAAAGTATTTTTTACAGGTTCAGGTTCAGAATCTGTAGATACGGCGATAAAAATGGCACTGGCTTATCATGTCGCTAATGGCCATGGCAGTAAGAAAATGATTATCTCTAGAGAGAGAGGTTATCATGGTGTAAATATGGGGGGAACAGCTGCAGGCGGACTTCCCTACAATACTAGAACGTTCGGACGCTGGGGGCAGGTAGATTTTTTATCATGTCCGTTGGATATGGAAAACAGCGCTTTCAGTAGAGGGCAGCCTAAGCTCGGCGTGGAAAAAGCCGATGAATTAGAACAAATCATTAACCTACACGGTGCCGAGAATATTGCTGCGGTGATCGTAGAACCCATCGCTGGCGCCGGTGGCGTTATAATTCCACCGCAAAACTACCTTAAGAGGTTACGTGAAATTGCCTCGAAACACGGCGTCCTCCTGATCTTCGATGAAGTCGTATGCGCGTTTGGTCGTACCGGGTCGTTTACGGCATCCCAAGAATTTGATGTAACCCCCGACATTTACACAACAGCAAAAGGGCTAACATCAGGAATGATTCCTATGGGAGCCGTTTTTTGTACCGATACCATTCATGATGCAATTATTAATGGCAGTGAAGGTATTGAGTTTTTTCATGGATATACATACTCTGCGCACCCCACTGCCTGTGCGGCGGCACTAGCGTGTTTAGATATCTATGAAGAGGAAGGCTTGTTTACTCGCGCTAATGAAGGAATTGGCCAGTATTTTGAACAAGTTCTTCATAACCTTAAAGAATTGCCCGGTATCATTGATATTCGAAACTATGGCCTTTTAGGAGCCATCGAATTCGAACCTCAACAGCCAGGACAAACCCCGATGGGCGTAAATGTTTCTAATGACTTGTGGAACAATGGCGTCATGGTAAGAGGATTAGGCAATGCGATTGTCGTTTCTCCGCCCTTGATTATTGAAAAAACACACATTGATGAATTTGCAGAGAAAGTATGGCAGTCCATCAAGACATGTTACAACGGTTAACACGATAACATGTAAAATAAAAAACCAGCCCTAGGGCTGGTTTTTTTGTCCTCGTAGACTTATACAAATACGGCTTTCGTTTCTAGGTACTCCTCTAAGCCGGCCACCCCTCTCTCTCGCCCATTCCCCGACATTTTGTAGCCTCCAAACGGTCCTGCAAGATCGGCATTCGTATCGTTTATGTGCACCATTCCCACTCTTAGGGCTGTCGAAAATTCAATGGCTTTTTCCACATCGTCACAAAATACATAAGCCGTTAACCCATATTCTGTGTCATTTGCCATATCGATTGCTTCTTGTCTTTCACGGTATGTCAAAATACTGAGAACTGGGCCAAAGATTTCGTCCCTTACCACCGCCATACTTGAGTCCACATTAGAAAATACTGTCGGTTGTACAAAATAGCCTTCTTTGATTCCCTCAGGAAAACCCACTCCACCAGCAATAAGCTTCGCACCAGCATCAACACCTTGTTTAATATAAGATTTTACGCGTTCAAATTGCTTTGCGTTTACTAGCGGGCCAACATCAACGCTTTCATCAAATGACCGGCCAATTTTATATTCTGCAATAACTTGGGGAATGAGTTTTTCTACTGCACTCAATTGTTCACAGTGAACCAGCAATCGTGTAGGCGCATTGCACGATTGTCCGTTGTTAATTAACAAGCGTCGAATACAGCTTCTCACCGCCACATCCAAATTAGAGTTAGGCAAGATAACATAAGGAGACTTCCCTCCAAGCTCCTGAGTCACTCTTTTCACAGTTGGTGCAGCCGCTTTCGCCACCGCAATTCCCGCGCGAGTTGACCCCGTAATGGAAACCATATCAACTAACGGATGGGCAGACATGGTAGAGCCCGCTTCTCCCCCTCCCTGAATAAGATTAAAAACGCCCTTTGGCACTTCTGCTTCATCAATGATCTCAGCCAGCAACGATGCACTGGCAGGCGAATATTCGCTGGGCTTAAGCACCATGGTTGAGCCCGCAGCCAACGCTGCCGCTACTTTAGCTACCATCTGATTTAGTGGCCAATTCCAAGGCGTAATCATTGCACACACGCCAATGGGCTCTTTACGTTGCAAGTACCCATCAAACTGCTCTGAAAAACAAAATGCTTCAAGGGTATTTCTCGTGCTTTTAAAAAGATTTAGCCCTGCTGCAACCTGCATATTGCGAGATAATTTAAGTGGCGCTCCCATTTCACAAGACACTGCCATGACCATGTCTTCATATCGTTTTTCATAGCAAGCTATGATTCTATCGAGCATAGCAACTCGCTCTACCTTCGAAGTGAATTGGTATGTTTTAAAAGCTTCACTTGCCGCTTCGATTGCTGTATTAACGTCTTCCGCTTTGCTTAGCTTAATCGTGGCAATTTTTATTTCTGTAGAGGGATGAATTAACGGATGACTTTCATAATTTGTTGAGTCAATCCATTCCCCATCGATATAATTTTTGTCTAAAAAAAGGTTAGGTAACATGTGTATTATCTCCGATTAAGTACCGTGTATACGATTGCGACACGTGAAATAGAGCTAGATTAGCTGAAGGCATGTCTATGCATTAGGTGTTTAAAACGTTAGTTGTGTTGTGATATGAGCAACGCGGCAAAAATAATAAGCGCTATTTGCTTGAGGAAAATAGCGCTCACAAAGCGTTGTTTTTATTAGAATCGGAATATGCTGCTAAGTCCTATCGTTCTAGGTTTTGAACGATTGGCATTATTCCATCCATGGTAGGGGTCGATATATTTATTCTCGTTAGTAATATTCGTCACAAAAAATTCAACATCAATATTTTCATGAGACCAGCCCAACCGAGCATCAACCAATCCAATACTATTGGAGAATTGGGGTAAATTATCATCAGGAAAAGACGACCGATCTACATATGATAGTTGGTCACGATAGCTGTAATTCACACGGATAAAGCCAGGCATGTCTTGCGCCCAATCAAACTGATAATATGCTCCTAAAGTAAAACTTGAATCGGGTACATAATCGACTGGATCGCCGGCTAAATTAGTGGCATCTGCCGAGTCAACAGAAACAACTTCACTGTCAATAAAACTGGCAGATACATCAAAAGTGAGCGAACTCGTTGCTCGCCAACTTAAACTCCCCTCTAGGCCCTTTACTTCTACTTCACCTATATTACTTACCAACGATTGCAAACCTACATCAGCGCTTACAAATATAAGTCCTCGCCTCAACATGTCGTCGTATGACGTGTAATATGCGGCTACATCATAAGTCAACGAATTATCTATTTTGCCTTTTAGACCAATCTCGTAGCTCCATAAGGATTCGGGCCCATAATTGGGTAACTCCTCTCCTGTAATTAGGTCAAAACCATTAAAGCCGCCACTTCTAAAGCCTTTTGCTACGTTTGCATATAAGTTCGCACTTTCCGTGAGTTCATAATGCAAGTAAAAACGAGGATCTAGAGAATCAAAAGTCCCCGTTTGTTTTGTGTAATCATCATACTCAGTTTGTTTCTCATCAAAATAACGCAATCCAACACCTAGTCTCAGTTTGTCAGTTACTAGATAAGATACATCACCGAACAATGACCACGACTCTGCTGTATTTGCCAAATAGGAATATAAGTCAGAATAGACGGTACCGTAGTATTCGGTTTCGTAAAAAGCTTCGAGATCTCTTTCTATATCTCGGTAGAAAATACCAATTGTCCAATCGATGTTTCCGCTACCGTTTGAGTTCAAGCGTAGCTCTTGGGTAAATTGATCCCCTGTGTTGTATCGTGCATCATTGCCTGATAAATAACCCTCATAAAACGTATCCTCACCACCGAAGTAGTTAAATGGATACTGGTGATCCATATCTGAATAACTTGAGGCGCTTGTGAGAGTCATATCGCCAAAGTCGTAATCGAATGACAGGTTAAATAATTTGTAATCCCAAATTTTAGGTATTAACTCTTGGGCTGGGTCGATGGCTACCCATACTGTTCTATCAGGTTGTTCATAGCCTAACCCCAATTGATACTCAGCTTTATACGAAATACCGGTGGCCATTATGTTCAAATTCTCGGTAGGAGACCAAAGTGCTTTAACTCTCAAGTAATTGAGTTCTTCGTCATTTCCATCTTCGATATTTGCCTCAGGTTGGTCCTGCCAGCCGCCACCGTTTGTGGTTGCTGCGACCACACGTATGGCCGCGGTGTCTGATACAGGAATATTTAGCATCATATTAATGTCTGTGCCTATATCTCCATCACTCACAGACGTGAGTTCGGCTCCTACCCGCCCTTCAAACTCATTGAGAATAGGATCATTGGTAATGTAGCGGACTGTTCCGGTAACTGAGCCTTGTCCGTATAAAGTTCCCTGCGGGCCTTTTAGCACTTCCACTCGGTTTAGGTCATAATTTTTCGTTGGTAATACGTCATAGCCAGAAAGGGTTAGGGGAGCTTCATCTTGATAAATACTGACCAACGCTCCTCCCCCATCGGTATTCGCTACCCCTCGCATAAATATTTGATAACTGCCTGGCCCATCTTCCCGAGTTGTCAGACCTGGGATTGCAAAAGATAAATCTTGAATGCTGTCGATGCCTCTTTGCGCTAACTCAACACCGTTTATCGCTTCGATTGCCATCGGTACTTCTTGTAGCGTTTGCGTTCGCTTTTGAGCGGTAACCTTAATTACCTCGTATCCGTCGTCTGGCAACGCCTCTTGAGCTGATAGCGCAAATGCGATCGGACTGAGTGAAAAAATAGTTAGCAATGCATAAGGTTGCATTAGTTTGTTCATGTGAGGTTCCCGTTAGTATTCGTTACTCTTGTTGTAATTGGACCCTTTCCCGTTCCGCCATGACATCAAATTTAGTTGTAGGATTATTGATGTCTTGGATAAAAGAAAAGCTCAAATTTAGCTTACACTGCTCAATAAAACTGCAAAGGTGCGTTAACAGGAACTTGTGTTGCCCTCTTAACACCGGCATAAATTACGCAATTATTTTTATATTCAAAAAAGTTGGAGTTTGAAAAATACCGATAATAAACAATGCTTTACCAAGGTGGCGGAATTCAAAAAGGGCATATTAAGATAGGTTGAGGAATGAATATTATGGTGAGGGAAGCCGCTTCTGTAGCGACTTCGTTTTGCAAAGAACTCAGATGGTTGGTGGCATTTACAATCAGTTTATTTTATAGCCTGTTTGTTGCCAATGACCGGGATTTAACTTGATCACATTTTTAGTTGAAAAATCAAATAACGCAGGGTATCTAGATGGAAAACTGAAGCCACCATTGGAGGTTGGTTTAAGCTCAACCCAGTTTTCAGTTCCAATTCCATACACTGACCGCTCCCCCGATGCTCTGGCAAAAACTTTTTGTTTATCGGTTTTAATATCCAGTAAAGCTAATCGGCTAAATTTGTAAGTACCGGAAATTGCAGATACATCAACCTCGTTAACCTCAGTAGTAATTGGTAACGTTGGCTGAATAGGTTGGGAATTTAGTACCGCATCCCACGCAACTTCACCAGCTAGTACACCAAGATCATGGGGTAACATGATTTGTTCTTCAATTTCGTTTGTGGAGACCGCATAAAGCACGTCACCATCAAAGATAGTGGCGAAAGGCTGTATAGCCCTAGCCATTGATGTATGTACCTGAACGGCTAAACGCTGCAGTAAGGCAGGCTCTAGCTTTTGGTTTACAACGACTAAAGTAATGGTAGTGTTTTTGCTACTTTGCTCATTCTCTTTGGAAGAAATTACAGGTTTCTTACTGTTTGCAAATGCACTGATTAATTCTTTTGCAGTAAGCTCATCTGACATTCCTGCTTTTTTAAAGCAAGACTGGATAACACCGTCTCTGTTAACAATGACGCCTAAAGAATTGACCACAGTGAAAACTGCAATTTTTATATCTCCTATCTGTCGAAAGGCCCCACCTTGACCAGAAAAAGCATTGCAGCCAAAGTAAGCTCCGGACTTAGCAAAGCGGCCCGCACCAGTCGCCCCCATAGGAAATGTGCCACTTGAAGTATGTCGAAACGTAGCTTGAGCTAAGCGTTTATCGGGATATATTTCATTTAAACGCCTTGAACCAAAATCGAAAATAATTGCACCCGCCGACAGCGCAATAGAAGGCTCTATTGCAAAGGCATTCCCATCTCTAAGTCCATCGTCTTTCAGTGCCGAAGATACCGCCGTGACGGCTTCGAGGCCGTACCAAGACCCCCCCGCAAATACGATAGCGTCTAATTCGGGAATGTCATATCCAAGCTTTATATACTCAGCATTCACTCCACTTGGCCCGCCGCCCCTAGCATCGATCGCGACACTTACTTTTTCTTTAAAATGGAAAACGGTTAAACCGGTAGGGCCATCGGGGTATTCTCCAGTGCCTACACTCAGAATTGGCCAATCATACTCTAACGTTCTATCGGTTTTTTCGTTTAACTTTATCGGTAGTGAAGACTGATCATCAGACGCGAAAACCGTATTGGATATACCAGCTAGCAATGTGATTACTGCCGCTATTCTTACTTGAAAAATTACTTTGCTGAGTAATTTCATATCACCTTCCCTCATGCTTTTCCACAATACTAACTTTCAATATGGCAGATAAGAAGATGTGTAATTGTGCTCTCGCGTTGCGCCTTAAGCACCAGTGTTTAGATAGCTCATTAACAGGCCAGTTCAGACGCTACACGTTTAAGCAGCCACTCTCTAAAGCGCGCCACTGGAGGGGAATGCCAGCGATCACAACGTGCAATAAAACAATATGACCACAATTTAGTAAACGCAAAACTTTCACTATGCTCGCCAATATAAACAAGCTTTCCCTGTGCCAAATCATCGGCAGCAACCAATGTGTTAGTTAATGCTATTCCCCTATCACGCCGGGCGGCGGCCAATGTCATATGTCCATCCCACAAACGAGGTCCTGAAAACTCACGTCCATCGATAATTCCATTTTCTCGGAACCAAATACGCCAGTTGTCATCGTTTTCTTCATTCAATAACTGATGATTCAATAAATCTCTAGGGTGAGCGATTTCAGGATATTTTGATAAATACTCAGGACTTGCAACCGGAATTATTGGAGGGCTAATTATCTCGATACTACGGGCATTTGCAGGAAGCTTTTTTTCAGGACCAAATAGCGGAATGTGTCGAATATCTACGTCGGCTTCTTGACGACTGAAATCGGGCTCTTCGTGTGTAGACCTTAATTCTATTTCTATACTAGGGTGAAGACTTTCGAATGATGAAAGATGATTAACCAGCCAGTGCAGAGCAAAGCCAGGCATGCACCATGCATTGATTGAATTCTGCTGATTTCGTTTAATAAGATCAATTGTTGCCTCTGCAATATTATCAATAGCGACAGCAATACGATTATGATAATCAGCCCCTTCTTCTGTCACCATTGCTCCTGCTGGTGTTCTTTCGATGAGTTTAGTTCCTGTCCACTCTTCTAATGTTCGTAAATGTCGACTCACCACAGCGTGATCTCTATGAAGCTCTTGCGCTGCTTTTCGGATCCCTCCTAATCTTGCTACTGCGTCGAAAGCCCTCAATGCTTCGAACGGCGGTATTGATTTTCTAGCGGGTATTTTTAAGTTTGTTGTTACTAAACTTTGTTCAGATTCAGCCAATTGATTATCACCCTACATTTTTAAAATCGTTAAGCTTTACTGCTAACCAGTTGCTTGCTTTAGTATTTCCTTTATTTTTAATCCCACCCTCCGAGCCTGCCAATTCAAAGATGAGCACAGGCCATCAGCAATACTCTCACGATCAATATCCGACTTTTCTTGAACAGTCCTAGCAATGCCTTCCATCGAATTTATATTTATTTTTAGTCCGACGATTCCAGTTAATAAGCGATTAACCAGTTCATTATCAGCATCCTTCAGGCTCCAGTGGGCTGAACTATCGTCTTGCTGCCCATCCACAGTAAACTCTAACTGCTCAATAGTGCTTTCTAATATTGTTCGAATTTGGCTTGGTTCATTTACGATTTCCAACGTTCCATGAACATGCACCGACGAAAAACTCCATGTTGGAACTGTTAAACGCTCTTTAAACCAGCGAGGGGATATATAGCTATTTGGCCCTGAGAAAACGCCTAATACAGGCATTCCATTTTTCAAATCAGCGGTATGAGGATTACGTTTAGCAATATGCCCTAGCAGCATTAAACTTTCACCTGGCTTCTCATGCTCATCCAAGACTAGTGGTATTGAGGTAGCACTTAAGCCACCGTTTGAATTTAACGATGTTAAATGGCAAAGAGGGGCTTCTTTTATTAGTGCTGCGCATGCCATTTCATGCATATTGTAAAGACTAGGAATAAATAGTTTATCACTGCAATTTTTCATGCCTGAGGATATTGGGTATGCTAAGTGCTCATTACTCGGCTGCTCTTTCATGCTATACCATGGTTTGTGGTTATAATTACACCTACACTACTCATAATTCGTTTAAACCAATAGATGCTAAATACAGCATTTGCGGTGTTTTTAGCACACCAACGTTTCTTAATAGGTGTGAACCTACCCCGTAAAGCACAATTCACGCCAAACCACCTCTCCTTTTCGATTACGAATAAAGATGAAGAAGGTCTCAGTTTTCTCACGAATGCTCATTGCTTTTTTTCTCAACAAAAAGTGAGAGATGAACACCTTCATAGCTCAACAATGCTACAAATAGAAAATAGAAAAATTACACAAATTTCTTTGATTCAACCTAAAAGTTCTAATGAATTGCAGGTGCGATGATGAGTATTCTGGTGGGATGATCTATTTTGGTGCTCTTACCAAATGCACTTTGGTGCATTTGAGGCATATTTTTGCGCTTCGGCTTAGGTATCGAGTAACACTATCAGTTTTTTTACCGACAATACCAAAACTTCAAAAATACATTGGAAATCAACTTAGGATACGCCAGAAGCCAAGCAAGTAGTTGATAAAATATACAATATCAAAAGCAACCAATGTACTTCCCCGTCAAATCATCCGTATTTACTCATTTAATACCATCTTGACGAATGATTTTCTTAAATTAAAAGGTCTATTTATTTTACCTTACATATAATTGACTAGGCAGACACTAATCGAGATTAGTCTGCCCACTCACTTTTGCCCATCATTTAAAAGGCCTAATATGCAAAACCTAACCATTCGACATAAGTTATTTACCGGCTTTGGTTTAGTGCTATTAATGATGGTGTCGCTAGTGGTTATCGGTATTCAAAATGTGAACTACATTGATGAAACCTTAACCGAAATCTCTGATATTAATTCTGTGAAGCAACGCTATGCCATTAACTATCGTGGCAGTGTGCACGATAGAGCCATTGATATTCGAGACGTTGTGTTAGCCACTAACACGACTGAAATAATGGATCTACAACGTAACATTGATACGCTGGAAGGCTTTTATCACGAGTCTGAGCTGGCTATGAAACGCATGGTCAACTCTGGCGTGTTGTTTACTACCGATGAGATGAACATCCTATCTAGCATTGCTGCAATTCAGTCAACAACCACACCGCAAATCGAGCAAATTATTACCCTAAAGCTGCAAGGCAACGACGCACAGGCTAGATCGCTACTGGCCACCGAGGTAGGGGACAATTTTAAGCAGTGGTTAGAAGTGATAAATAAATTTATTGATTACCAAGAAGATGTAAATAAAATCGCCACCCCCAAGGCCCGAGAAGCCGCGGGCAACTTTCAATTTCTGATGCTTATCATCACCAGCATCGCCATTGCTATTGGCATTAGCGTAACGCTGTTTATTAGCCGAAATTTAACCAACCAGCTAGGCGCGGAGCCTATTGATGCCGCCAGTGCATTAGCAAATATGACCGCAGGCGACTTAAATACCCCCATTGATAACTGCTGCCCTGATAGCTTAATGGGGTCTGTGGTTACTATGCGTCAAAAGCTGAGGGCGATCGTAGCCAATATTCTTAAGGGCGCAACAGACCTTGCCGACCAAGCTCAACAAGTGTCTGTTGGGTCTGGGCAGGTGTACAGTTCGGCGCAAATACAGGCAGACCTCACCAGCGAAACCACCGAAAACCTTAATACTATGCGTCAGGGACTGGCGTCTGTATCGGAATCTATGTCTCAGTCAAAAGACAATTCTGCTACCACCTCTAAATTTGCCAAAGTGGGCAAAGAAAAAATTGAAGAAAGTGCCCGAGAGATGGATTTAATTTCAGCTACCGTGGGCAAAACTGTAACTCAGATAAAGCAGTTGGAAGACAGAACTAAAGAGATTGGCAGTATAGTGAGTGTGATTGGCAGCATTTCTGATCAAACCAACTTGCTTGCACTTAATGCTGCCATAGAAGCAGCTAGAGCCGGAGAAAGCGGGCGCGGTTTTGCCGTTGTGGCTGATGAAGTCAGAAATCTGTCTTTGCGCACCGGAGAAGCCACCCAGCAAATAGAAAAAATGATAAACGAAGTGCAAAAGGAAACCGCCGCATCCGTATTGGCCATGGAAGAAACCCAGCCTTTGGTGGAAAACGGCCGCACCTTAACTATTGAAACCATCGACTTACTTCAAAATATCGAACAGCAAGCAGCCGGCACATTACACAACGTTCAAGAGGTGGCCAGCGCTACCCTTCAGCAAGTGGAATTTATTGAGAAAATATCAAGCTCTATGACACAAATTAACACTATGTCGACAGAGTCTATCGCCGCCTTACAACTAAATAATGAAGTAACCCAATCGCTTAATGCCTTGTCTCAGGAATTAAAAGCAACGGTGAATTACTTCAAAATTAAGTAAGCCAAAATAGCTGACGTAGTAAATTTGGATGAAGTTTTAGCCATAGCAGAAAAGTTACCACCTGCAAAAAAGGCACTGTAGAAGTGAGGCCTATTCTACAGTTAGATGAATTCGGCGTAAGCATATAAAGCTAAACCTGAATTAACACTGTTGGGCAGTATGAGGTTTCAAATCATTCTAAGGATTGGCAACAGTGCGGTTTATCCAAATAAAAACGCACCATCGCTGCGACACTTTGTCACATTGTTCTTTTTGGATTTCGCACTAAACTGTCCAAGTTTGGGCTTATTCAAGCCTTCTAATCCAAGGAATTGGTGGTGTTTTTATTCAATCGTAAATCTTTTGTGGTGTGCGTAATTGTCAGCATAACCATGTTTTCCCTCTCTCGCGCCGGTGCACAGGATGCCGATCCAGATAGCTCTGAAGACGCCGGAAGCTGGCTTGTAGAAACCATCGTGATTACTGGTAAACGCGAGAGTTACGCCGTTCCCACCACGTCCTCGGCAACGCGCACTGATACCCCAATTATCGAAATTCCCCAATCGATTCAGGTTATTACCGGAACCTTGTTGAAAGAGCAGGACCGTCGTCAACTTGGGGAAGCCCTAATCAATGTTTCAGGTATTACACCCACTCGTTCGGACGAGAGCCTCTTTATTCCCCCAATCGTGCGTGGCTTTTCAGCTGAAGTATATCTTGATGGATTGCCTGTTTTTGCGGGTAATCAGCAGGCATACGACCCGATCAGCATTATCGGTGTAGCACGAACCGATGTGCTAAAAGGGCCCAGTGGAACGCTTTATGGCGGTGGACTTGGCACGCCCTTAGGCGGACTGATCAATGTGGTTTCGGCAAATCCAGATAAAGAGCTTGGCGGATATGTAGCACTGCGCGCAGGAAGCTTTTCAACTGTCAATCCCTATGGTGAGATCAATATTCCACTCGCAGATGGCGTTTTTGCCAAGCTCGTGGCTGAGTATCAGAGCAATAACAGCTGGATCGATGTGGTGGATGGTGAGCGCTGGTCTGTGCAACCCAGTCTTTCAGTAGAGATAAGCCCGGACACTGAACTGCTTGTGCAGGGGCAATTTAACCGCCGCAGTAATCTTGAGTACTCGGGTATTCCTGCCGATCAAGCGTTGGCGGGCGACCTCGACCGCAATGTATTTCCCGGTTCGCCTACCAACCAGCCGGACACGGTAAACGACAATCAAATGCTCACCGCCAACCTGCAACATGCCTTGTCGAACTGGCTCGAGCTCAACGTAACTGGTCGCTACTATTCGGGAGATATCGATGAACATGGAAGCTTTGTACACCCTGACCTGTTCCCGGCCGATCCGGCCACGCCCACGGTCTATCCGGTGGCTTCGGTGACGATGGATACGAATACCAAGGAAATCACCATCGACATCAACGTCATCGCAAAAACCGAGTTATGGGGTGCGGAGCACACATTGCTTGCGGGCGTGAATTACGACAATACGCAGTTTTACAGCGGCATGGGCTTGTTCGTCAGTGAGACTCCGTCTGGCGTCATCGATTTGGCTAATCCAAACTACGATCTTAGCTACACGGCTCAGCTGCCGGTCAATTCATACACTGACGATCGTTTCGAAACTACGGCAGCCTACCTACAGGATCAAGTCTCCTATGGCGCGCTGCATCTAACCTACGGGCTTAGATTAACCTCGCTCAAATTCATTGAGGACAGTAATTATGGAGTGGATAACGATTCGACCTATAGTCACCTATCACCGCGTTTTGGCGCAACCTACGACCTCGTTCCTGGTGTTGCTCTTTACGCAGGATATGCCACCGCGTTTCGTGCTCCCTTTGGTTTCATGGGACTACAATCGCCTAGTCCAGAAACCTCACAAAACATCGAAGCAGGCATAAAGCTGGCGCTGACCAATGCCGGCGTGTCAGGCACTATCGCGGGGTTTCGACAGGAGCGCGATAAGGTGACACTTGCCGACCCTGACAACCTAGGTTTTTCTATCCAAAGTGGGCGGCAGCGCGCCAGCGGTCTAGAATTCGATATGGTGTGGGAACCAAGTAGAGCATTCTCGCTGCTTGTAAACTACGCCTACACCGATTCGCGCGACGATAGTATTGCGCCCGGTGACGAATTGACCCGTATTCCCAAGAATAGCGGGCGTCTCGCAGCTCGCTATCGCGTGCTTGACGGCGCTCTTGATGGGCTTTCCTTTGGGGTTGGCGTCACCGCCTTTTCATCTCGTGAACTCACCTTGCCAAACACCACCGCGGTGCCCGGGTATGCTGTTCTTGACGCGCAGGCATCGTACGATTTTGACCGATACTCGTTTGGCCTATCAGTCGTCAACCTTGGTGATCGCGATGCTTTTGATCCCTATTCTTTTTTCGGTAATGCCGTCGTCGCCCCCAACCAACCGCGATCTGCATACCTTACATTGAAAGCGAAAATATAAAGATGAATTGTCAAAAAAAAGGTCTCGCGAAAGCAGTTTTCGTTGTTATCACAGCTTTGGTGACAGCCTGTTTAAATGCACAAGAACGCGAAGCTGAAGATACGATCTTTCCCTTGTACGAAGCAGGTGAGGTTGGTTCTTTGGGCGTACCCGAAACCCAAGTTATACAGAAACAAGCGCAAGAGACTCTAATTTTTAACGTAAGCGAGCCAACCCTCGAATTATTTCTACCTGAGCCTAATACTGCAACAGGAACGGCGGTGATCATCGCACCAGGGGGTGGCTTTGTTGCCCTAACTTACAACCAAGGCGGAACCGTCATTGCAAGAAAGCTTGCCGAACAGGGCGTCACGGCATTGGTACTTAAATATCGTACTATCCAAAGTTCGGGAGATCCAATGCGGGTGCCAGATGTGCATCAGTCGGAGATGGATATGTTGATGACTAGGGTTGCAACGGGTGTCCCTAACGAGATCCCCGAATTCGCTGGTGAGAGGCGAGCTGTCGAGGATGGCGCCCGTGCCATCGAAATTGTCCGCCAGCATGCAACAAAGTGGGGGATTGATCCCAATCGGGTCGGAATGCTTGGGTTGTCAGCTGGAGCTTTTCTTGCAGTTGATCTGGCAATTGGCAAAGAGGTAAACCGCCCAGACTTTATTGGTCTGTTATATGGTGGGCTGCGCAGCCCTGTACCGGCCAATGCTCCTTCAGTTTTTATTGCCGCGGCGGCAGATGATCCCTTTCTGGCTACCGACAGCCTGAAAATATTCTCCGCTTGGCGTGCTGTTGGTGCGCCCGCTGAACTGCACATGTACGAAAAGGGGGGGCATGGTTTTGACCTCAGGCCGAAGGGTACAACCAGCGATGAGTGGCTCGATCAATTCATCAAATGGATGAGGGTGCGCAAACTGCTCTAAAAAAACCTGGAAAAACGTCTTAGCTGAATGATGTGGCGGTACTACAAATGCTGCCTTGTTCGAAGCAGAAACTATTGCTGCATGGCTACATGCCAAAAAAATTGAAATAGAGAGTTACTACGACGAACCAGTGGCCAAATGTGTGGGTATCATTACTCCACTCGACTTCTTAAATAGCCGACCCTGCAACACAAACTAGCAGCCCGTGATATAGATAAAAAGCGTCACGCCTTTGTCCCGAAGTGACTCAACACCATTTTTCAGCATACCCTCAGACAGTTAATTGCTGATTATTCACTTTTAATGAGCAATTACGAAGTAATTTGCTTGCCCGTGAAATATTCGAATATTAAGTACGTTCTACTAATGTACACAATCAAACGGGCTAGTAGGTTCGTTTACCAGCGCATTAATAGGATATGCCTTGCTAAGCCAATTTAAAAACAAAGTGATGCACGTACCTTCAGCAATGTCGGGGTTAGCGCTGGGCATAGCTAGCTTAGGTTTGGTGTGGGAAAGCGTTATCGATCTGAACAATAGTGGGCCATTTCTGGGGGCAAGTTTAGCCGCTATTTTGATAATATTTATCACCGTTAAATATTTACTACACCCCAAGCTATTAAAAGCTGACTTAGCCCACCCTGTTGCTGGTAGCGTGATCCCAACGTTTGCCATGACCAATTTTGTCATCTCACATTCTGTAGGACTCATTAACCCGTTTGCAGGTGATGTGCTTTGGAGCTTGGCTTTTTTGCTTCATCTTATCTTCTTAACAAGCTTTGTATATCACCGCGTGAAGAAGTTTAACTTTGAAGAAATGAACCCTAGTTGGTTTGTACCGCCTGTCGGGATAATTATTGCGGAAATGACTTTTTCAGGTAACCCGTCATTAGCATGGTTAGCTTACGGTGCGTTAATCGTTGGTATGTCGATGTACAGTATTATGCTACCCATCATGCTTTATCGCTTTATTGTCGCGCTCAAAAGCAATTACACAATAAAGCCTATACTAGCTATTTTAGCGGCGCCAGCCAGCTTAACATTGGTAGGTTATTTACATTTGGTTGCAGAGCCATCAATACCCATCGTAAAGATGTTGTTTATATTGGCACTAGCAAAAACCCTTATTGTGTATTTTCTTTTTATAAAACTGATAAATAAGCCATTTTCACCTAGTTATGCTGCTTTCACGTTTCCTATGGTTGTAGGTTCAACAGCCTTGTTCAACTTGAAAGATTGGATGAAAAGCACAAACGTAGATGTCGCTTACATTACATTGATTAACCAATTAGCTATTCTAGAACTCTTAATAGCCACCATGGTAGTTGGCTATATCAGTATTCGATATTTTTACTATTTCAAATTAACAAATCAGCGAGCGAATTAACGATTACAATTTTTGAATAGCAGTCGCTATTCGATTTTAGTACCAACCGTTTTCCCTGCCTTTAAAATGAGTTGCGGAGCTTTGCTGCGTCCGGCGCCGAAGGCGCGTAGTGAATTGATTTGTATGTAACTATTGCACCGCAATATGGACTTCTATTTCATTACCGTTTGGGTAATATTCAAAGTCCGTTGAAAATAACCTTTGATGCTCGCAGTTTTCATTAGAGAAATATTCCCAAACCTCTGTCCAAGCATCGATGGCGATTTGAGGCATTTCCCCTTTATGGGTGATCACTAGGTACTTACCTTCAGGAATAGTTATTTGCTCAATATCCATATTTGACGGATATGACTGACCATCAAAACCAGCGAGAACTGAGAACATCCCGTTATGGTCTGATTCGTAGTTGTAATAAGCGCCGTAAACACGTTCACCACCTTTATAGTCAACCGGAATACTTTCATCGAAAGATTGCCACAATGCGGGTATTTTTCCATTTGGACTCATTTCTGCCGCATTATTTGTTCTAGTCGATATTCCATAAATAGTTTTTTCTGAAATAAATCTTAATTCCATCACAATACTCTTGTAGTTACATAGACACCATGTTTGCGTCCCAGCGGGCGTAGCGGGCGAACTTAATTTTTTGTTATGCGCGATGCGCGTTTTATACCGCAGTCATATTATACGGTGAGACATGTAAAGAGCTTTGAGTTTATTGTGGTGTTCAAAAACTCCGGACGACTAAGTCATACGGTAGTTATACCGAAATACGCACTATTGTAGATAGTGAAATCACTTTTCAATTTTATTTAAGACTTCCCAGTACTATTTAGCAACCTGTGGTGGCACAGAGAATTTGTGCCACCACATTCACCCTACTCCACCGTTACCGATTTCGCCAAGTTACGAGGCTGGTCTACATCCGTGCCTTTTATTAGCGCCACGTAGTACGACAACAACTGTAGCGGCAAGGTATACACAATAGGGGCAATGGGCGAGGCGCAGTGAGGTACATTAATCACCCGCATGGTGTCATCGCTGGCAAAGTTGGCATCGCCATCGGCAAACACGTACATGATGCCACCACGGGCACGTACTTCTTCCACGTTAGATTTTAACTTTTCCAATAATTCATTATTCGGTGCCACCACAATCACCGGCATTTCTTCGTCAATCAGTGCGAGTGGGCCATGTTTTAGTTCACCGGAGGCATAGGCTTCGGCGTGAATATAAGAAATTTCTTTAAGTTTTAACGCGCCTTCCATAGCAATGGGGTATTGATCGCCACGGCCTAAGAACAAGGAGTGGTTTTTATCGGCAAATTCTTCTGCTAAATCTTCAATGCCTTGGGTGATTGCTAAGGTTTCTTCTAACTTAGCCGGCAAACTGTGTAGGGCGTTTACGATACCGCTGCTATCTGCTTCACTAATGCCGTTGTGTTCACCTAATGCCAAGGTCAGCATTAAAAATGCTGTCAGCTGGGTAGTAAAGGCTTTGGTAGAGGCCACGCCGATTTCTGCCCCGGCCCGGGTCATAAACGAAAGATCAGACTCCCGTACTAACGACGAACCAGGTACGTTACAGATTGCCAAACTCGACATATAGCCCAACTCTTTTGCTAAACGCAGGGCGGCTAATGTATCGGCGGTTTCCCCAGACTGGGAAATGGTCACCAGCAAGCTGTTTTCGTACACCACCGATTTGCGGTATCGAAATTCTGACGCTATTTCCACATTACAGGACACATTGGCGTATTGTTCCAGCCAATAGCGAGCAGTCATGCCGGCATGATAGCTCGTACCACAGGCAATAATTTGTACGTGTTTTACTTTTGCCAGTATGGCTTCAGCACCAGCTCCAAAAATTCCGGGTACCAAGCCCCGTTCATCGACCCGTTGCTGCAAGGTATTGCGCACCACCGTTGGCTGCTCGTGAATTTCTTTCAGCATGTAATGGCGATAACCGGCTTTATCCCCTGCATCGTGCTCGATATTTGATTCCACCACTTCCCGCTCTACCGGGTTTCCGTTAACATCAAAAATGCTAACCGAACGGCGGGTAATTTCTGCCACGTCGCCTTCTTCTAGGAAAATAAACCGACGGGTAACCGGCAATAATGCCATTTGATCAGAAGCAATAAAGTTTTCGCCTAATCCCAAACCAATCACCAGCGGACTACCAGAGCGGGCCACCACTACGCGAGAAGGATCTTCACTGTCCATGATCACGGTGCCGTAAGCGCCATGAAATTGTGACACGCTATTTTGTACTGCCTTTAACAGCGAGCCGCCTTTTTGTAGCTCGGCGTGCACCGTATGGGCAATGGTTTCCGTATCCGTATCACTATCGAAGGTATAGCCTTGCTCTGTTAATCCTGCGCGCAATGCCAAATAGTTTTCAATAATGCCATTGTGTACCACTGAAATACGATCGTTAGAGCAATGGGGGTGAGCATTGTATTCGGTTACGCCACCGTGGGTGGCCCAACGGGTGTGGGCGATGCCTGTAGAGCCCAACGCTTCGTGTTCAGCCACGGCGTCGGCTAACGCTTGCACCTTACCGGTTTTGCGCAGGCGGGTTAAGGTGCCATTAGGCTGCAACAGCGCCACACCGGCCGAATCGTAGCCACGATATTCAAGACGCTTTAAGCCTTCCAGCAAGATTTCGACAACGTTGCGCTCTGCCACCGCGCCTACAATTCCACACATGGTTAATCTCCGTTCGTCGGCGCTATCTTTACCGAAACGCCTTGTTCTTCAAGTTGTTGTTTGGTGTTCTCATCAATACGGTTATCAGTAACCAATACATCGATGTTTTCCCATGCCAATTCTAAATTTGGCATGCGATGAAAAAATTTGTCTGACTCGGCCAAAATCACCACCTTGCGAGCGACCTCAGCCATGGCTTTAGATAACCCAGTCAGTTCATTAAAGGTGGTAGAGCCACGATTTACATCCAAACCCGATGCGCCGATAAAGGCAACATCAAAACTGTAGGCGGCGATCATGTTTTTTGCCATTTCGCCCTGAAAAGATTGGGAATGGGCATCCCAAGTGCCGCCCGTCATTAGCACCGTGGGTTCGTTATCTGCCGAAGTTAACGCACTCGCAATACTTAACGAATTCGTTAATACCACCAGTTTTTGTTGATGCAAAAAAGGCAACAACGCAGCGGTGGTATTGCCACTATCGAGGATCAACTTGCTGCCATCAGACACAAATTTCGCCGCTTCTTGGGCAATGGCGACTTTTCGCGCTGCTACGGCAGACAATTCGGTGCTTGTCTGCGTTGTGGCTGACGGCAAAGGCGCGGCGCCACCGAATTCTCTGAGCACCCGCTTCTGTGCGGCCAATGCGGCTAAATCTTTGCGGATTGTGACTTGTGAGGTACCGAATCGCGATGCCATTTCATCCACATGAACATGGCCCGATTGATTCACCCATTCCACAATGTCATTTCTGCGCTGCTGGGTATTTCGCTTTTGCATTTCGAAACTTCTAAATTACGAACTGAAACAAATAAACCAATAAAAGTTACGTTGCGCAAGCTTTTTTAGTTATTTTCTTTCATATCTAGGTATACAGGTAAGGTTTTACCTGTTTCAGCGCTTTCTAATGCCAATTCGATAAGTTGAATAACAGGCAGCACCGATTCGCCACTGGCCGGTATCTCACCATCACCGGATAGGGTTTGCGCTAACCTGTCATAAAATTGCAAATATCCGCCATGTTCGGTCTGGATAGTGTGTAATTCCTCTCCATTACTCAGCTGCCCGTGTTGATGGCTAGGGGTTACTGCCCATTGGCTATCATCGAAAGTGAGTCCTTGCTTCAATTGGTTTTCCTGGGGATCTAAACCCAACTTCCTATAACTGCCTTTATCCCCTTGAAGATCAAACCGTATTGTTTGCTGAGCCTGAAAAGGCGAGCTTCCTAGAGTTACAGTGGTGTTTTCATAAAACAGGGTTATATCGAAGCTATCATCGCTTTGGCCGCCTTCTCTGAGAGTTTGAACCACTCCAAGTACCTGTTTAGGCAAACCAAATAATTGCACTGCTTGGTCGAAAAGGTGCGGTCCTAGATCCCACAAAATACCTGCACCGGGGCCGGCATTTTCTCGCCAACGATCCCGAGGGGTTGGTCTAAAGCGGTCGAATCGGGATACAAAACGGCGCACATGCCCCACTTTATTATTGGCAATGAGCTTTTTCACCGTAAGAAAATCGCCATCGAATCGCCGGTTTTGATACACGCACAACACCCGTTGTTTTTCTTTGGCTAAAGACACCAGCGCTTTGGCATCGTCACTGCTAAGGGTAAAAGGCTTTTCTACCAGTACGTGACAGTGAAACATTAACGCTTGTCTGGCTTGCATGGCATGTAAGGTATTGGGTGTGGTGATCACCACAAGGTCAATTTCGGCTGCCGCTAACGCCTTAGACATGGACGAATACACCGTCATACCGGGCAGCATGTCAGTCACCGCATCGGGCCTAGAAGACACAACGCCCACAAGATCAAAATCAGCAATAGACTGAAGGAAGGGAAGATGGAAGGTTTTGGCAGAAAAACCAAAACCCACCAAAAGGGTTCTAATCATTACGGTGTTGCCTGTCTTAAAGAAAAGCGACACATTAACCTATTGCGTCGCTTTCAACAAAAAACAGCAGTAACAGCTAAGTTACTTTTTCGTTGGGCGTGGCCAGTTGGCAATGGTGCGCTGACGTGCTCTGGCAACGGTTAAGGCGTTATCTTCTACCGCGCTAGTCACCGTTGAACCGGCGCCTACGGTGGCATTATCACCAATTTTCACCGGTGCCACCAACGACGAATTAGAGCCAATAAACGCATTGGCACCAATAGACGTTTTCGACTTATTCACGCCATCATAGTTACAGGTTATGGTGCCGGCACCAATATTGGCACCTGCCCCCACTTCGGCATCACCTAGGTAGGTTAAATGGTTAGCTTTCGCGCCTTCACCTAGCACCGCTTTTTTCATTTCCACAAAGTTGCCAACTTTGGCACGACTTTGCATTACCGCGCCGGGACGCAGGCGGGCATACGGCCCAACGGTACAAGCTTCGCCCACTGAGGCGTCTTCGATGATAGAGTTAGCTTCGATAACCGCGTTATCATCAATAGTGCAATTAGTCAGCATACAGTTAGGGCCAATACGCACGTTATTACCTATTTTGACGTCACCGCTTAACACAACGTTGACGTCGATGGAGACATCTTGCCCTGTCACTACGCTACCGCGTAAATCAAAGCGAGTTGGATCTGCCAAGGTTACGCCATCCATCATCAAGGCATGGGCTTGGCGTGCCTGCAAAGCTCGCTCTAGGGCGGCTAATTGGGCCCGATTGTTGATCCCTTCTACCTCGGTGGCAGTGTCGGGATGGGCGGCCTGAATCTCTTTGCCTTCTGCCGCGGCCATAGCAATCACATCTGTTAAATAGTATTCGCCCTGGGCATTGTCGTTACTTAGATTACCCAGCCAGCGTTTTAAATCAGCACCCGACATCATCATCATGCCGGTGTTAATTTCCTTAATTTGACGCTGAGCCTCGGTGGCATCTTTATGTTCCACAATGGCTTTTATGCTGTTGCCTTCTCTAACGATCCTTCCCATGCCGGTAGGATCATCAAGTTCAACGGTAAGTAGCGCCAAATCACAATTGGCCTTCACCGCCGCTAAACGGGCGAGGGTTTCAGCTTGAATAAGAGGCGCATCCCCTACCAAAATCAGCACATCTTCTTTTTCATCGATGTAAGGGACGGCCTGTTGTACCGCATGACCTGTGCCTAATTGTTCTGACTGCAAGCACCAATTTAAGTTATTGCCGGTAAGGGCCGCCTGCAGTTGATCACCGCCATGCCCATAAACCAGATGTACTGCACTTGCGTCTAAAGAATCCACCGTATTGATGACACGCTGGACCATTGGAATGCCGCCAATGGGGTGCAACACCTTAGGTAACGAAGATTTCATTCTTGTGCCCTTACCTGCGGCAAGAACAATGACAGAAAAAGCCATGTATTTTCCTTAATAAAAAATGCTGAACATCGATTTCATCCTGCTAGTGTAACCAAGGCGATAAAACAAGTCAGCGCATCATTAGGTAAAAATTGGCTTTATATTCTTATCCTTTTGTCTGGGTAGTAGTTTATATAGCGAAAAGGTATACTGAATGTTCATTGAAAATCTTTCACACAAGTTGAGAAAGCTAAGGAGAGCAGGTAGTTCGTGAAAACATTTCGAACCCTCCACAGAAGTATCTTATTACTCTTTGCAGTGGTGGTCATCGCCATTGTAACGCTCGTCCATTTTAGCGTTAATACTATTGTGGCAGAGCAAAGCCGTGCCCAACAGCAATCGTTATCTCCAGCCATTTCACTTATTGTTAATCAACTTCTAAAGCCTTTGCACATCTCTGAAGCTCTGGGTAAATCTCAAGAGTTGGTTGAGTTGATGGACAACCCTGAGGTTGATAAAAATCGTATATTTTCAACTCTTAACCGTTTGCAAGATGAGTTCGACCTGTACTTTTTTATTGCCAGTGAACAAGATCGCATGCAGTACAACTCAGACGGTACCTCCCTGCCTTTGGTTAAGGGCGATGTAAGCTGGTATTTCAAATACAAAGAACTGCCCGAAGACGCAGTAGCAGATATCGGAAAGTGGGAAGACACCCACTTTTATATTGATATTAAGATATACAACGACGACAACGAATTTCTTGGCTTTTTTGGTATTGGTAAAAGCCTATCTAGCTTCATCAGTATTTTCGACTCGTATAAACAACAGTATGGTTACGACTTTCTATTTGTTGATGAAAACGGCGATATTATGCTGTCATCTGACGCCAATTTAATGGCTGCGTATTCAGATTTTACTAACTTGTCAGAATTACCTTGGTACGCCAGCTTACCTGCGGATGTGCGTGACCAGCGGGCTCTCAATAATCGGCTAGTGACCATCAATCAGCAAGAATATCTTATTGCCGAAGTCAAATTGAACCAGTTTAACTGGACAGTATTTTTGCTTAGTCCGCTAGATAAACGCAAAGCCGAAATATCCAAAGCCTTTGTGATCAGTGTGGTCACCCTTCTGGTGGTCGTCTTTTCATTATTTATGATGATTTATCATCTGCTTTATTACTTCCGCAAAGACATGCAGCCCGATTTGGTTATTCGTAATACCCAACGTTTACCCGACCGACAGAAAATCGACTCCAAATACAAAGAAATGCTGGAAGAATACTCGTCGTTAAGTGTCATCATTGTGGGTGTGGATAACTTTAGCACCATCAATGACACCTACGGACGGAATGTGGGCGATGATGTGCTCGACCTAATTTCAGGGCACCTGCTTACAAGCGTAAGAACAAAAGACATTGTGGGCCGTTGGAGCAGCGAAGAATTTATTATTTTGCTGCCAGAAACTGGACCGAATGAGGCAGTGGAAATTGCACAAAGTTTACGCCACGGCATTGCCACTATGGACACGTCGGACATGCAGCCCCATATTCACCTTACCGGTTCGTTTGGCGTCTCGTTTACTGCCACACCACGGCCCTTGAACGAACTGACGGCAAACGCTGAAGATGCGTTGTATCAAGCCAGACGTGACGGCAATAACCTAGTCCGCAAGCAGCTAATTCAATAGACTTTATTGAAAGGCGACAAAACTTCCTAAAGTGGGGTTTGTCGCTCTTTTAGTACCTGCTGAATACTTGCTGAAATCGCGTCTGCTAAAGCGCTATGCTGCTTATGTAAAGAATGTACAGCGTTATCGGCTATTAATGTTACATGGGTTATCTTCTGCTTTGAAAAAACCGGTATGGGATGCCCATCACTGGGCAAGATCGCGTAGTCGTAGCGCCCTTTTACCATCAACTGTATAACCCGGTTAAAATCTTCTACCTTCAGCATTAACGCTTTAACCGGAATATCTGATCGCGCCTCTTTTATCGCACTGATCATCCGTCTGGTGGTAACTACCGTTTCGGTGCTGTCGGTCAGTATTGATGCATCACATACAACGCGAGCACTGCAATATAAGTTGGTATAGGCCTTACCCACTGGCGGATCCAAGGCAATCACATTTTCAAAGTGTTTAACGGCTCGATGTACCCTTACCGAGCTAGCATCCACCAAGCCTTCATTCAGTAACATAAGGCCCCGCTCACCACTCACCTCCATAAACTGAACACGTAACCCTAACCGCTCGTAGGCTTCCTTAACGATATCATTATAAAAGGTTTCAATTCGTGGGTGAGCAACATAACTAATGATATAAACCCGCTCTCTAGCAGAGGCTGGATAAATAATAGAGAGCAAAAAAACAAATACCCAAAGGGAGGGGCATCTTGCCATAAATAGCAAACCGGTAATGTTACAGTATATAGAATATAGTGCAGTTCTAGCTGTTCTGCCTAAAGATGAGCAAAACGAAAGGAACGGACTTTCCGTTTAAAGCAGGAAAGCCCGTAAAGTAGCAATTAGAAAGATACTTTCATTTGCAGACGGGCCGTCGCACCATCACCAATGGTCACATTGTTTGTGCCGCCACCGCCAAGGTAATCGGTATCGAACAAGTTCTCGATATTCAAACGCACACCCACTTCCTTGCCCATCACGTCTGTGGTGTAGGTTGCCCCAACATCGACACGAGTATAAGCATCTTTTTCAACGGTATTGGCATTATCGGCAAAGCGTGCGCCTTGATAAAACAACCCGGCATTCAGTGCGAGCTTGTCCGTCAGTTCATAACGAGACCACAACGATGCTGACCATTTAGGAGCATCGGCCGGGGTGTTACCTTGGAAGGATTCATCGACTTCGTATTCTGCATGTAAATACATCGCCGATGTCATCACAAACCATTTATCAGTCACTGCACCTTGAGCTGAAATTTCAAAACCTTTATGAGTTTGTAAGCCCGATTGGGTAGTTACTGTTTCATATACGGGATCGTCATCTAATTGCTCTGAAATTAACGTACCTGACTTTTCAATGTTAAACACAGCGGTATTCACTAACAGGCGCTCTGATACTTGCCATTTCGCCCCTAACTCCCATTGCTTAGAAGTTACCGCGTCGATTTCCATACCAAAGTTTTGGTCTAGCTCATCGTTAATGGTTTCGCTCGACTGAGGTTCAAAGCCTTCAGAGTAGTTCACATAAATGGTACTGCTTGCATCAGGATGGTAAAGCACGCCCACTTTAGGCAGTAAAGATTCATTATCTGCACCTGCACGATTTTGTTTGTCGTAACGACCACCTACAGCCACTTGCCAATGTTCGTTAAAGGTCATTAGATCTTGAAAATACACGCCGTAATAATCGTATTTGGTCACACTTAACGTATCGTCATTGTGGTAATCGAGATCCGGCCGTCCTGGTTCGGTTTCACCCGGCGTATAGGTAATGGTATCGCCACGCTCTATCAATTGTCCGTAGTAATAATCAAGGCTATTCGCACCAAACAATAAGTTGTGTTCAATACCGCCAAAGTTAACCTGACCATGCAAATCCACATAAGCCGTTTTAAACTGCCAATCATCAAAGCGGTCGTAAGGGTTGGAGTCATAGCTGTCGCCAGCTACGTAACCAGACGGATAACTCGGAGACGATTCGAATCTTTGCCGCTCGAAGGTTTGCTCGTTGTAACCAAGTTTTACGTCCCACTGAGAATTAAAAAAGTAGCTTAAATTTGCGCCAACATTCTCTACTGTGATGTCGGTAAATGCCCACGAGAAATCATTGATGGTGTGCTTTTCGCTAACCACATCGCCATTGTCGTCTAACCATGCGCCGGTATCCAAGGCCGCTTTATCGTTAGTGCGATCATAATACGCGTTCACTACAAGATCGTCGCTAAAATGATGCTCTACAATTAACGAGCCTAAAAAACGATCCCGTTCGCGGGTTTCGCCATTGTAATAATCACGGTCGAAATTCACGTCTTGTTTTACCAATACCGCGCGGTAATTAGTGTCTTCTACAATTTCACCGCCTGCATCTAACATAAAACGGGTAGAGCCGAATTGGTCTGTATCGGCGCTTAACTCTAGCAAGGGCGCAACAGTGGGTTGCTTGGTAACCATATTCACCAAACCACCCGGTGCAGATTGCCCGTATAAAATACTGGATGGGCCTTTAATGACTTCTACACGGGACAAGGTTTCGATGGGTTGCTGATAGTGGGACCAGTGTTGATGACCGTCACGCAAATAACCGGTGGACGAGCTTAGCTCAAAACCACGGGAGTTAAATACTTCTCGGTTTCGTTGGGTAGAGCCTGGCGACAAGCTGGCATCATTATTTAGCACCTCACCTAATGTGGTCGCTAATTGTTCACTCATAATTATTTCTGGAATTACGGTAACCGATTGAGCCGTTTCAAGCAGAGGTATGTTAGAGCGCATGGCACCAGATGCATCTTGTACCTGATAATCATCAAAAGAGGCACCATTAATGGTGATAACTTCCATCGCGTTAGCATTTGTGTTTGCTTCGCTTTCATCTGCTGAAGCCGATAACGCCACCAATCCCAAACTCACACCAACAAAAATCCGATTTAAACGCATGAAAGTTCCCAAATAGTATTCGCAATTAAGATAAGAGGCGCTGATATTAACACAAATGCAAATAGCATCAATTCCCATTTAAATATATTTCCACAATTTCTTTACAATCATGGGGTATTTGCTGACTACTGAATTGATTAAAATTTAAACGTAAATTATTGATATGTAAGTAGTATTAAATTACTCGCTTTTGAATTTATAGCCCACACTGTAAACGGCGGCAATTGGGTTTACATCCGCATCAATGGCGCTAATTTTTTTGCGTATATTTTTAATATGAGTATCGATATTACGATCGGAGATGTTGTCCGTGCAGGTGTATACACTATTGATAATATCTTCCCGACTAAAAACCCGTCCCACATGACTGATAAATAACCAGAATATTTTAAACTCTACAGCGGTAAGCTTTATATTTTCGCCGTGAAGATAAGCATCGTAGTTGTCTTTGCTTAAGCGAAAACCCTCGTACTTAATGGTATTGGCTGTGGTTGGGCTTGTTCTTCTAAGTACCGTTTTAATGCGGGCAACAACCTCTTTGGGGCTAAAAGGTTTACATATGTAATCATCTGCGCCCAGTTCCAAGCCCAGTAAGCGATCGCCTTCTTCTCGTTTCGCGGTAAGCATAATGATAGGTACATTCGAGAAAAGGCGAAGTCGTTGACAAATTTCAATGCCGCCAACATCTGGCAGCATTAAATCAAGAACCATAAGGTCGACCTCATGTTGCTTGATATATTCCACCACTCCCTGTCCGCTGGAAAAATGCACCGTGACGTAACCTTGCTGCTCACAGTACGCCACAAGAACTTCGGCAATGCTTTGTTCATCTTCAACAATGAGTATTTTTTGTGCCGTCATGTGCTAGCCTAACAATGAAAAGATAACCGTTACCTCTAGCCCACCTAACGGTGAAGTATCAAGGGTAATTGTTCCACCATGGGCATCGACGATTTGTTTACATAGGGCAAGCCCCAAGCCAGAGCCTCCGTGTTCTCTGCTACGAGATTTTTCGACTCGATAAAAGCGTTCAAATAACTTTTTTTGATCTTGGGGTAAAACCCCTGGTGCAGAATCTTGCAAAGTAAGTTGAATCGTACCATCTATTAATTGGCCAGTGATGATGACCTGCCCGCCACTTTGGGTATATCGACAACTGTTTTCCAACAAGTTAGAAAATAACTGTTTAAGGCGATTTTTATCGCCTTTTACAATCCATTCTTCTCCGTTGTATAAACTATCGCGGGTTAAAGTTAACCCTTGTTCGGCAAAACGGGCGGCATAGCTGTCAATCAAGGCGTTTAATAAACCTGTTAGATCCACCGGCGCAATCGTATAGGATAAATTCGCCATATCGTTATGGGCTAACTGCGCCAAATCATCCACAATTAGATTAAGGTTTTCTACTTGATTAACCAGCAAGGCAATACGTTTCTCATCGGGATCGAACACGCCGTCTTGTATGGCGATTAAATGTGAACGCAGCACCGTCAGAGGCGTTCTTAATTCATGGGAAGTATCTGACACCCACTGTTGACGCATTTGCTGATTTTGTTCAAGCGTTTGAGCCAACTCGTTAAAATTTTTAGACAAGGTGCCTAACTCGTCTTGGCTTACCGGTACTATTCGGCTACTAAAGTTACCTTTAGTTAACGCATCGGTACCGCCTACGATCTGCTTAATAGGTTTGGTTAAATGGCGAGACAAAACAATCGCCATAATAAAAGCCAAAACGACAACCCATAGCGTGATCACAAAGTAATTATTAAACTGAGCGGCTAAAAATGCCTTTGCAGGGCTTGTCTGTATAAACCGAGATGGCACCAGGCCTATCCAGCCAATGACCTTATTGTTCAACAAAATAGGCTCTACATGGGGGTTTTCATTTAACTTAGCTCTGCCCACAATCACTTGTTTATCTTTGTTATATAAACTTATTCTCTGCCCGGTTTTAAGGGAATCTTCAAGCCCAGACATACTCGGCTTTTTCTGCGGCTCGACGATAGCCCGCCATAATTGCATATTTTCTGTTATTGGCTGCCAACTCCCTAGCTCTCGATAGAACTCGGTAAGTTGATACTTAATACTGGCAACGTGGTTTTTTTCCTGTTGTTCCACAAAGTCGTTAAACCCTGTGGAGAAGCTCATATATAAAAAACCAAACATCACTCCAACCAGAGCGATATTGGTAACAAAAAAAGCCAAAAAGAATTTATGGATTAATTTCACAGAATTAAGACGCTTAGCGACGATAACGTAACACCTATTTCCCAGTGTTGCATATTGATTATACGCCTACAATTACCCCAGCTAAAAAGCGCCCCCTTTTCGAAACCCTTTTTGCCAAGAGCACCCGTATTGCCAACTTAAAAGGTAATATGGGCGGTATCACCTGGACTAAGCAATTGATATTGTGGTTTCACAAAGTTCGCATGTACCGTGCCTAAGGCTTTAGGGAACGATAAGGCAAGTTCATCGATGTTACTAAACCCATGTTTCGCCTGAAATACAATTGCTAAATCGTGGACATCAGTACCATCTATAGGAGTAACATCCACACGAGCAAAGGAAAGGGTTTGCTTATTAATACGCAATTCCATTTTTTGCGTAAGCGCCTTTTTTATATAATTTTTTAGCTCTGCAGCCGTTAAATTTTCTGGCATTATCTCGTCAATATCTCCCATAAGCCACGCTTGCTCACTTTGCAGGGCCGAGATCAAATGCGTGGTATTGGTATACACCTTTACCTCTACTTGCCCATCTCGCAAAATAACCTGTGCAGTGGTGGCTTTTAACTCGTGAGCAACAAGTTGTGGGCTTACACAGACAATATTTAAGAAAAAAACCAACCAGGTTATTTTAGTTAATACATTCATACTCGTTCTCTTTATGCTTTACCAAACAAATCCACTAGCCTACTTAGGCGGTAGGATGGTTACTTTGCAAATAAGGGTATTGTCGGTTTCCAGATCGTCACCCCAAATAAATTTTGCGCGTTTATCCCAATTAATATCGTCATAGCCGTCTTTTGGTCCCACCGACGCAAAATCATGCTCAACAGCATTAGGCCAGTCACTGTCATCAAAATCACTGCTTAGCCAATCACTGGGGGCCTCTTTGGCCATAAAAGTACAAAATCCTTCTCCCGCTACGGGGTTAGCTTCATTTTCACAACGTTTATTTAATGGCGCTTTATGCAACACCTCGCATTTAAAGCTTTTATCACTTACGGCAACCACAGCTTGAGAGTCGGTATCGGTTAACTGCATGATAAAACCCCCATCGCCCATTTGCTGATTTCTAGCACCAATGTATTCAAGGCCCGTATCATTTTGCTTAAAGTCTTTAATCATTAAATTAAGCTCAATAGGATAATTGGCAGAAAACGTAATACTTTCAGCATTAAACGAACGCTCTGTGGTAATGGGAACTGAATCTTCAATAAGCAATTGTTCGCCAATATAGGCGGTAAACCAGTTATCTGCCCACGCATCCAGTTTGAAATGGTGTTCGCCGGTAATTTCAGGATTAGTGCTTTGTTTTGTCACCGTTGCGGTGTGTTTATTAGGTAAAGGGCCTCTACAAAATGTGCCCGTTTCTACCTTACCGCCATTACTAATGGTTTTTTGCGTAAATTCGTAGCAGTTTTTCCCCTCTCGGGCGGGACGATAGGTCGTGAAATAGTCTTCCCCTTTGTATGAATAACGCATGGTACGGCTACCATCTTCAGCAATAGTATGGGTAAGGTTTTCAACATTGCCTCGCGGTGGGCGCAGGTCGGCCCGAATGCCCTGGGTATCGCCATTTAACGGTGCCACTCTGGGTAGTCGGCTTGTGTCTACTTCGCCCACTAAACACTGAATAATGTAGGGCGGCGTAGTCGAGGTTTGGTATCGATACCCAAAGGTGGGATCTGACTGTCCGTTACACACGTCAAGCTGCCCTTTGGCAATTGGGCTTCCGTCTGGATTATTATTGCCATACAACGGATAGCCGTCGTACCCCCACCCAATAATGGCATCACTCCCCTGGTTTTCCATTGCATCAATCATACAAGTGGGTGCCGCATGATAGTGATAGTCATCCCCCCGCCCTGCATGGCCTCCGCATATATCCAGTTGCCCCAACACCACTGTGTCGTGCTGCTCATCGTAGCTGTTAACGTCTAACTCCCCCTGAGAAGAATAGTCGTATATGGGCACACCATTTACCGCCACACCCACAGCAGCATCAATGGTGGTTACCGATTGAGCCTTTTGGGGGTGCAGCTTAATAGGAGCCACATAATCTTTCGCTGGCACAGGTATTTGCTCGTTGGTCGAGGTGATGCCAGTCATCATTTCGTGTTCAGGGTACGTTGAAGAGGCTACGTATGCGTAATTTTCATCGCAAGTCACCGATACGCTTTCCCCAAAGCCAGCCTGGCTAATAGATTGCTTGATTTGAGTACATCGCGGTGAATCTACATTTGCCGTTAGGTAAGCAGAATTCAGGGATGTTTGATCATTAGGCTCGGGTTTTCTATTTGGCTTGGGCCTATCACCACCGCGATCAGGTCGCTCGTAGGTAACCGACATACTGGCAGAGCCGAGGGTTATATCTTTTATGGCATTAAGCAGTGTGGCACGGTCCACTGTGACATTGGGGTTAACAATGACAGGCGCCGACAATGCATACAAGGTATAAGTATAGCGTTTCACCCCCGGCCCTTTAGAACAAGGTGGCGCGTACTGATTTACATTATTTACGCTATTCGACCCCACTTCACCAAGGGTTTCCCCTGCGTCGATATGGGTTTTGCTAGCTGGAATATTGTAAAGCGTCCAATACCAATGCATGCCCTCTGGTGCTTCATGATCCATAATTAGCGCATAATATTGCGTATCTGTGGGCGCGCCATGCCAATTTAACGGTGGGCTAATACCTTTGCCATCACAGGTGTAAACCATTGGTAGTTTACTATCATCATTTACTGCCGGACTACTTAGGGTAAACCCCTGCTCACGTCCTTGAGGATCCTGGCTATTGCAAGCCGTTAACAACAAACAGCAGAGGCCCATTAAGCACATAGCGTTAATTTTCTTCATCATGTAAAACTCCAAAGTTTGAGGTACATATATGAGTTCGCGAAGATAACTATAACCGGCAAATGTAGGGCAATTATGTAGTTTTGGGATTTTTAAATCGTAAAGGGATGTCCAGTAAATCCGTTAGGGGTGACCTTTCCCCATAAAAACAAAAAACAAAGCCCCGCACGAGGGAGGCTTTGAATGATAAATCCGTGCTTTGTAGTAGAGTAATCGGATTCACAAGCCATGCTGTTATCTTGCAGAAAGGCTTTGATATTTTGGAGGGTTGCATCCCAGCAGGTTTTAAAAGAGCAACTTACTTCCTCGTAAGCGATATCCATCGTTGATTCTATGTGTCAATTCTGGATAAATCTAGCTGGGTTAAATCAATTCGTATTTCATGCCTGTCATCTATACAAGCACCTTTTTCTTATTCGCTATCGGATGAGATTGCTTGAGCAAATATTGCCTCAAGAAGAGACAAGTCTAAATTTACGCCTGCTATATTGGCATCTATCCAGTCTTGCTGGGGTATTCGAGGCCATGACACATCATAGCCCAAGGTGAATAGCATTTCCTCGAAGAAGAAGCGCTGAACTCGGCCATTTCCTTCTCTGAATGGGTGGAGTAAGTTTATCTCACAAAATAAGTCAGCCACTTTGGATACGAAGGCTTCTTCAGTTTCCACATGTGCAAGAGTTGGGATAGTGTTAAATAACTTATTGGCTTCTGGCTCAATGCGTGACCATGTACAGAACCGCGTGCCACCTTTCGAAATATCGACATCTCTTAACTGACCTGCCCAATCATAGACATCCTGAAAGAGGTGATAGTGGAGCTGTTTTAGATGCTCCAGCGTAAAATCAGCTATTGTTAGCTTGGGGGCTTCGTAGGTTCTGTAACGCTCAGCGGTGAACTCAGCTTCGGCTTCTGCTAATAACACCGCATCGCGTATATCAAGATGATTGATAAGAACGTCAGAATCGGGGTAACAGTATCTATCCTGTGTTACACCGTACTTATCGAGCATACTTCCGTTTTAAGTCGGTAATACTTTTACGCTCATTACTTTTTTTAAGCGCAAGCCCTTCATAGCTCAGGCTTACTTCGAAGTTATCCATATTCGGGGTAAACCGACCTTTTTGGCTATTGCCAGTCTTTGCTTCGGTGTTTTTCATATACCCTCCAGTGTTGCTACGATTTTACCTTAACATGCAAGAAATAGCCATTATGCCCTACCTGAACAACCTCTTATCGCTTAACGCGGACGGATGTGTCTTGTTGTACACATCACGAAGCTTAGAGCGTGAAACAAAGGTGTAGATTTGTGTGCTGACAATGTCAGCATGGCCCAGCATTTCTTGCACATACCGGATGTCAGCGCCGTTATCCAGCATGATAGTGGCTGCTGCATGGCGAAACAGGTGACACTTGAAGCGCTAGAAGCAGAAATAGCCGACCTGACCGATGACCCTGTGCTCAGAGAAGAATGGCTTAATACCAACGTCCCCATTCTGGGATCAAAAACGCCTCAGAGCTACTTCAACACTCCCTCGGATAGAGCTAGGCTCATGCAAGTTGTGCTTGAAATGAAATTCGGTGAGATGGCTTAGGTCGCTTGATTAACAGCGACCTAAGCCATTAAATGCAAAGTCCGCCAGAGCAAGTTCGGTTTCGACAACAAAGCCCCGCACGAGCGAGGCTTTGGGTTTAAATTAACTTACATAAATAAGAGCCTACTAACCAAAAAAGTAACGCCAATCCCAGCTTCCGACATAGACATTAAAAATGCCAAATATTGCCATAAAAAAACTTAAAATCATGAAAGACACACTAATTAATGTGCCTAATTCAATACTGAGTGAACTAGAAAATTCCTTATTGAAAACAGAAGGAAAGATTGATGCGTTGTAACTTAAAATGACCAATATAACTCCAATAATTCCATTAAGGCCGTTCATTGCTAACTCAAAAGAAAGCCAGATTCCATATACAAAACTCATTAATAGAAAACTAGTTTTAAAGTAATTACCTGCGTCACCATTAGTATAATCGTATTGGTTACTAGCCGACATTAAAATGAATAGCATAATAAACCCAAGATATATTATTAAGTCATACTTTCTTACATAATTCGCAAATAGTAAGTCAAGAATAAATACCGTTATAAATATCAGACTTGGCATTACCGTTAATATAATAGATTTGTACTTAATCATTGTGCGGGGTAGACTCTCATTCGACCTTTCTGGCTAGTAGCTTTTTTAATAATTTCACTCGCAGCTGAGTTGCTTTTCAATATTCCCTTAATTATTGCTTCTTTGGATTCAGAACTAACAGAATGCCTTAAGTTACCATTCGCTTCTGCCATAGACAGCTCAATAGCAGTGAGCAGTGCAACCTTATGTGATGTAGATAATCCACCATAAAATATAAAAGGTTGTGCTGCCACGAATGGTAAAGCAGTTATCCCTGCTGTAATATACATTGTGTCCATTTGCAACGAATTCATATCTGCTCTCAAATTAGCGACTCCATCCACACCAGAAATATCATGAAAATTCGGCCCTGACTGTATATTTGAACCAGACATATAGACAGTATACCTAGCTATACCGTCACTCGTTTCTCCATTCTGTTCCAATCCACCATTTTCAATTAAGGTTTCAGAGTTAGCTGAATCAAAACATAATTGTGTAGGATTTCCTGCACCACATCCAGTCATACTCATTCCTGAAGGATCAACCATATTAACTGGATCATTCCCCACATAAGCATAAAGATTCATCTGATCTTCATAACCCACAGGGTCAGTCTGAAGGAATCGCCCTAATTTTGGATGATAAATCCGTGCTTTGTAGTAATAAAGCTCAGTACCTTCTATTAGAATTTGACCGGTATATCTGAATCGGGAATCGCTGCTGTTTTTATGAACCCATCCTTTATTTCACAATATACTTTAAATGGTATATCCGAAAATATGCCTTATTCAGAATATTATTGAAGACATTCATCAGTTAAGGTTTTACCCGCCTTAAACGCGTTATTACACCCGTGGTGAGGGTGATCCCCAGTAGAATTAAAACGCCACCAACAAGGGTTTGTAGTGATAGGGTTTCATTTAAGAATAACAGCCCCCAAAGAATACCGAATAAGGGCACAAGATACGCTACGGTTATGGCTTTGGCCGGGCCTACGCTGGCAATAAGGTTAAAATACAAAATGTAGGCAATACCCGTACCTAACACCGCTAGCGCCACCGCATTTGTCCAGGCCAATGCAGAGGGCATCACTGTAGGCAAGGTAGCCAAAGAAAAGGGCACTAACGCAATGGCAGCGTAAAATTGACTACCAAACGCCACCACTATAGGTTTTATTCCCACCAGCCAGCGTTTCATGGCACAAGCAGCAATGCCATAGCAAAAGGTTGCCGCGCAGGCGCTTAAAATAGGAAGAAAGCTAACATCACCTTCACCTACCCTATGGGCACTTAACAGCGCCACCCCAACAAAACCTAAAAATAACCCCGCCACAGCCGAACGGGATAATTTATCGCCAAGCCATACCAAGGCCACAATAGCGCCAAACATTGGCGCGGTAGCATTTAAAATAGCGTTTATTCCAGCCTCAAGGTGCAAGCTACTGTAATTAAACAGCACGAAGGGTACGGCGGTATTTACCACGCCTATAAAGGCAATTTGCCACCAGTATTGGCCTAAAGCGCGCCATCCGCCTACGGCCATGGCAAAGGGCAGCATCACCAATGTCGCCAGAATGGTTCTTAACTCTACCAAAGCAAACACGCCAAACTCGGGGGCGGCAACACGCATAAATAGAAAAGAGCCTCCCCAAATAGCCCCTAACACAAGTAACGACAACATATTCGCAGCTGACATAAACTTACAGCACTCCTTCTAATTTCAGCAACCTAGCTTTTCGCGTCAATCCGCCGGCATATCCGGTTAGCGTACCATTGGCGCCAATAACACGATGGCAAGGCACCACAATAGACAAGGGGTTTTTACCGTTAGCCAACCCCACGGCTCGAACGGCTTTCGGGTTATTGATGGAGCGGGCAATATCACCGTAAGTACGGGTTTCACCATAGGGGATAGCGGAAAGTGCCGTCCATACCTCACGCTGAAATGCCGTGCCTTCGGCGGCCAGAGGAAGGGAAAATTCGCGTCGTGTTGAGGCAAAATATTCTTGTAGCTGTTGGCTCGCTAACTCGGTAACACTCGAAGGGTTCTCTGTGGTGGCTTGCTCGTCGACAAACCGAATGGCGGTAATCCCACTATTATTGGCACAAACCTGTATTAAGCCGCATGGGCTTGGCATATACGCATTATACATGTGTTTATCTCTTGTCTAATTTTTGATTTGCCATGTGCCACATTTGCAACGTTAAATAAGGTCGCCATGGCGCAGCAGCAGTGGGTTTAACACCATGTTGCCTTGCTATTTTTTAACCCTTATCGCCAATCACGGGACCATCTTACCTGCTAATATAGGGCGATAAGATCGCCATCAAGAATGTCACCTGTCATGGGAAAGCCCGCCCCGATAATAGAAAATGGGTGCTGTGTTTGAATGAGTAGTGTAAAGCATTTTTACAACAAACAGGCGACGAAAACGGCACTGACAAAAAAGCACGGCATCTGTTTAAGTTAACGTCATTTTTCTCAATTATTCCGTAAAAACAACCAAAACACCTTACCTTATGAGCCGAAAGTCAGAGCAAGGTTGATTATGCCGAAGCCCAAAAGCATAATACTTCGCAAATTACTGTCTTTCCACGGAGGGAAAGGCGTCTATCATTCGCGGAGTTATTCTTGTCTAATAAGCTGACCACGTCCTTTTTCAGTCTAATCGTGCTGATAATGCTTTTATTTTCAGGCTCCGCGCTGTCAGCAGAAGACTGGCTGGATGATTATGCCGACTACGTCAAACGGCAAGCCATTAAATACAATGTGCCCGGTTACGCCTTTGTTTATTATCAGCAAGGCGAAACACCAAAGGTGTACGTTTTTGGGCGCACCCATAAAGGCGGCAAACCGATTGATGCCGATACCGTCTTTCGTTTAGCGTCGGTTTCTAAATCTTTTACGTCGCTTTTAATGGCAAAACTGGTGCATCAAGGAAGACTTAGCTGGGACACCCCTCTAAGTGATCTAGTCCCTAATATCCCATTTCAGGGTAAAGGCATGGACAAGCTGCAATTAAAACACATTGTTAGCCAATCCAGTGGCTTTATGCCCAATGCCTATGACAACCTCATTGAAGCCGACTACACCTTAGAGCGGGTGCTTCAACAATTAGCCGTGCTAGATCCTCTCTGTTTACCAGGCGATTGTTATACCTATCAAAACGCCATGTTTGGAGCCATTGCCTATTACTTAGGCATGCACAACACCTCGTATCATCGCCAGATGAGCGAGCAGGTGTTTGTGCCCTTAGGTATGAAAACCGCCAGTGTAGGGAAAAGCGCCTTACTTTCGTCAGCGAAATGGGCCCATCCACACATTGCTATTGCCCGTAACAAATGGCGAGAAGGCCGGGTGGAAAGCAATTATTACCGCTTTGCTCCTGCTGCCGGGGTTAATGCCAGCATTCGTGATATGACCATTTATTTGCAGGCCTTATTGGGGGAATTTCCCACCGTGGTGCCACCGGAAATTATCGAGGAAATCACCACGCCCGTGGTAAGAACCACCCGAGAAATACATCGGCGGGGCTGGCGGGAATACTTAAAAGATGCCCATTACGGTAAAGGTTGGCGCATCTATGACTTCGATGGCAAGCGTCTTAACTACCATAGTGGTTGGGTAAAAGGGTATCGGGCAGATGTGGCATTTTCTCCCGACTATAAGGCCGGGTATGTGATGCTAATGAATGCCGAATCTAACATGATCAATAGCACTACCGCCCAATTTTGGGCCCGCTATTTCGAGCAAGCCGATGAGAAACGACAAGCCAATAGCACTAACTAGTCCGGCAACGTCCCTGTAATGCCGGACACGTTTTCATCATGACTGGGTTTTCATATACGTATAACCACTTAAGCAGTTTTCGTAAAAATCAGTCCAGCGTACCGCTTCTCTTGGGTTTAAATTACCCGCTCGAATTTGTTTGTCTATCATACGTTTCACATCCGAGGCCATAGCACGGGGGTTGTATTGCATGATCTCAAGCACATCTTGTACCGATGACCCTTTCACCACTTCTTCAATGTAAAAGTCTTGGGGATCATCATCATAACTAAAGATATGCACTTCGTTTAAGCGACCAAACAGGTTGTGCATATCGCCCATCACATCTTGATACGCACCGGTTAAAAACAACCCCACATAATAGGGCTCATCTTTGTTCAGTTTGTGCATGGGCAAAATATCGGTAATTTCACGCCCGGCAGCAAATTGATTAATTTTACCGTCGCTGTCGCAGGTAATATCCACCAGCGAGCAATTCACATCGGGTTTTTCATTCATGCGAGTAACAGGCACAACGGGAAGTAACTGATCAATGGCCCAGGTATCGGCGGCGGATTGAAATACCGAAAAATTCGCCAAATACTGAGACGACAAACTGTAATCTAGTGCCTGAATTTCTTCAGGAACATAATCAGCAGCGGCGTAATAGGCCTGTAACCGCTTCATAATACGCCAGTACAGGGTTTCAATTTTGCCCAGTTCATCTAACGACAACACTCGTAGTTTAAAGGCGTCCATGGCCTGTTCTTTCCACTGCGAGGCATCGTTAAATACTTCCTGCATATTGGTTTGGGTGTCGAAGGTATCAGCCAGTTCACGAATGTTCTTCACAAACACATGTTCGCCGTCTACGGGGGTAACGTCCACTTCGGCCATGTCAGAGCGAATTTCACCCACAATTTCAGTGATCACGCAGCTATGATGAGCGGTAATGGCCCGGCCACTTTCACTCACCAAATTAGGATGAGGCACGCCTTCTAGGTCGCACACTTCTTTCATGCCGTACACCACGTCAGACACATATTCTTGCATATTGTAGTTGCGAGACGATTCATTGGTAGAAGCACTGCCATCATAATCGATACCCAATCCGCCGCCCACATCCACATAATCTAACTGAAAGCCCAATTTATGTAATTCGGCATAAATACGGGCACCTTCGGTCATGGCTTCTTTAACCGACCGAATATCTGTAAGCTGGCTGCCAATATGAAAGTGCAACAGTTTTAGGCACGACTCCATGCCTTGTTCGCGTAAAAACCGCGCGGCTTTAAGTATCTCGGCCACGGTTAAACCAAATTTGGCCCGTTCGCCGCCGGAACTTTCCCATTTGCCCCGCCCTTTTACCGTCATTTTGAAACGCAGACCAATAATAGGGTCGATGCCTAGTTCTTTGGCGGTTTTTACCAGCAAGGTAAGTTCGGAGTATTTTTCAATCACCACCACAATGCGACGGCCTAACTTGCGACCAAGCAATGCCAGTTTCATAAACTCGGCGTCTTTGTAGCCATTTAATACCGTTAATGATGCTTCATTGGTATTTAATGCCAATACGGTGATCAGCTCTGCCTTTGAGCCAGCTTCAAGGCCATAGTTAAAGGGTTCACCGGCATCGACGATCTCTTCAACCACTTCACGCATCTGATTTACTTTTACCGGATAAACACCTTGATACTCACCGTTATAATCGGCTTCAGCAATGGTATTTCTAAAAATGGTGTTTAAGTTTGCCACCTGTGAGCGCAGTACATCATGAAACCGAACCACCACCGGAAACTGTACACCCTCTTCCCGTATTTCATCGATAACCGCTTTTAAATCAATGCGAATACTTGAATCGGATGGAACCGGCGTAACATGTACATTGCCGTTTTCGCCAATGGTAAAATAGCCGCCGCCCCAGCGAGATACGCCGTACAATTTTTCCGCTTCTTCAATGCTCCACTGTGCCAATGTCTTCACCTTAAAAAATTAAACGCCCTGTCAGACATACTGAACAAGGCGAGTTGTGGATTATGTTTTATATTGCCCGCATTATAATCACACTGCGCACAAGCGCTATCAAAATTCGTTAAATACAGTGTATTTCATGGTATCGGTCGGTTTGCGATGTATTCCCGCCTCAAGGTATTTGCAGTGCTAATCATCATCCATTACGCTGAGTTAAAATAATCAAAATATCAGGGAACCATGTTTAAACCATTTATTGTAAGTAGTTTGCTTTTAGCTGCTTGCCAAAGTTTTGCTGCCACTTCCATTTCGCCTCTCGGTGAACAATTAAATCTCGATAATTTTAGAAAAGACGTACAGGTATTGGCCAGCGATGACTTCGAAGGTCGCGCCCCCTTGTCTGAAGGCGAACAAAAAACCGTGGATTACATTGTCTCACAGTTTAAATCTATTGGATTAAAGCCCGCTTTTGGTGACAGCTATATTCAAAAGGTGCCTTTAGCTAAAATTACCGCCGATCAAAATATGTCACTAACCATTGGTGATATGGAATTTAAAAATGGCTCGGACTTTACCGCTCGTACCCAACGGATAAGTGAGTCGATAGCAGTAAACGATGATGTGGTATTTGCCGGTTACGGCATTGTAGCACCAGAATATAACTGGAACGACTACGCCAATATTGATGTAAAAGGCAAAACCGTTATTGTGCTGGTAAACGACCCGGGGTTTGCATCAAAAGATGACGACCTGTTTACCGGTAACGCCATGACCTATTACGGGCGCTGGACTTACAAATATGAAGAAGCCGCCCGCCAAGGTGCCAAGGCTTTGTTTATTGTCCATGAAACCATGCCCGCAGGATACGGTTGGGGCGTGGTACAAAACTCGAACACCAACACTAAATATGCCTTGGTAGACGACAACGACAATCAATCCCAAGTTGGTGTAATGGGCTGGATTCAGCTTCGTGCAGCAGAAAAAATCTTCGCCGCAGCGGGTTTGAATTACCGCGAATTAAAAGCTGAGGCCGCCAAACCGGGATTTACAGCCATTGATTTGCATACCAAAGCAAAACTCGCCCTACATAACCGTATAGAACACGCCGAATCACAGAATCTTGCGGCACTTTTACCTGGCACATCCGCCGCCGACGAATGGATTGGTATACATGCTCACTGGGATCATTTAGGTAAAGCCATAGAAAACGGTAAAGAAGTGGTATTAAACGGTGCGGTGGATAACGCTTCTGGTGTGGCAGGTGTACTAGAGTTGGCTCGTGTACTTAAAAAACAAAGTAGCGAAAAACCGTTCAAACGTACACTCATGTTTAGTGCCTTTACCGCAGAAGAAACCGGCTTGCTGGGTGCCGAACACTTTGCCAAAAACCCGCCCATTGACCAATCGCAAATCGTAGCCTTTTTAAATATCGATGGTATGAACGTCAACGCCAGCACCGACTATATCTTGCAATATGGCAGTGGCTTATCGGAACTGGAAGACTATGTGGCTGATACCGCCGCCTCACAAGGTCGCTATGTGAAACCCGATCCTCGGCCACAAAATGGGCTGTTTTTCCGCTCTGACCATTTTGCCGCTGCACGACAAGGGATCCCGTCTTACTTGTTCATGAGTTTAGGCGATACCGACCCCTCATTTATTGCCAAGCGCTACCATAAGGCCGCGGACGACTACCTTCCAGAGTGGAATTTAGGCGGCGTAAGACAAGATTTAGATCTTATCGGGCAAATTATGGTGCAACTGGCAGATAATGGCGATTGGCCAGCTTGGACCACAGAGTCAGATTTTAAAGCCGCCAGAAAAGCCTCGGGTAGATAACCTGTAAGTTTAAAAAAGAGAATAAAAAAAGGGTGTAGCATTTTGCTACACCCTTTTTTTATTATTAGCTAACAAGGCTTAGTCGTCGCCAAATTCACGGACAATAGTATTGATGGTGTCTTTAGCATCACCCAATACCATCCGCGTGTTGTCTTTAAAGAACAGCGGGTTATCGACTCCGGCAAAACCTGCATTAGCTGAACGCTTCAAAACAAACACGGTTTTTGCGCGATAGGCCTCAATAACCGGCATGCCATAAATGGGGCTACCTTTCATTTCTTTCGCCGCAGGATTGACCACGTCGTTAGCACCGATAACAATCACCACGTCGTAGTTTTCCATGCGGGGGTTTACCTCGTCCATTTCATACAACTGATCATAAGGCACATCGGCTTCGGCTAGTAACACGTTCATGTGACCGGGCATACGTCCGGCTACCGGGTGAATCGCGTATTCCACCGTACAACCGTTTTCTTCCAGCAAGGTTTGCATTTCACGTACCGCATGTTGCGCTTGTGCCACCGCCATACCGTAACCTGGCACAACAAGTACTGCTTGTGCCGCTTCCAGTACATAAAAGGCGTCTTGGGCGGCCATCACTTTAATTTCACCTTCAATTTTCTCGCCCGCTTCTACCGGCTTCGCAAAACCTGAAAGTAATACGTTCATCAGCGAACGGTTCATGGCCTTGCACATAATGTTGGTAAGGATAAGCCCAGATGCCCCGACCAATAAGCCGGTAACAATGAGTATGGTATTGCCCACAGCCAAACCTGCTGCCGTAGCCGCAACACCGGAATAACTATTAAGCAGGGCAATCACCACTGGCATATCCGCACCACCAATTGAAATGGTGGCCAGAACACCAAAGGACAGAGCCAGCACGATGATAAGCGTTAACAAAACCGCATTAGCTGGATCGTTCACAAACAAATAACCCACCACAAAAAACGCCACAAGGTGAGCAATGCTAAGCTCTCGAAGACCAGTAAAGATAACCGCTTTGGCTCCCATGCGTCCGGACAGTTTTCCCCAGGCCACCACCGAGCCCGAAAAGGTAATGCCACCAATCACAATGGTGAGGATCACGGTGATGAGCATAAAGTGTGACAACAGATGAAATGACATGGCTGTTTGCTGGCTAATTGCCGCCCATCCCAATAACAGAGAAGCCGCACCACCAAAACCGTTAAACAAGGACACCATTTCTGGCATCTGTGTCATCTCAACGGACTTGGCTTTCCAAGCACCGTATGCGCCGCCCACAACAAAGCCCAATATTATCCAATGGTAAGAGATAATTTGATGGTCAAGCAGGGTGACGATCACCGCCACAAACATGCCCACCGCAGAAACAAGGTTCCCTTTGCGGGCCGTGGCCGGATGACTAAGTAATTTTAAACCCAAGATAAAAAGCCCCGCCGCAAGGACGTAAGCCAGATTAATAATCAGTGCTACAGATTCCATATTTTCGGCCCCTTACTTCCGGTCTTTTTTCTTAAACATGCCAAGCATACGGTCAGTAACCATATAGCCGCCCACTACATTGATGCTAGCTAGCGCCACCGCCGCTGTGCCTAAAATGGTAGTGAGTACATCATGATCCGTGCCTGATGCCGCTAATGCCCCAACTAAGGTTATGCCCGAAATGGCGTTAGAGCCTGACATCAGTGGCGTATGTAAGGTAGAAGGCACTTTACGAATGAGTTCGAAGCCCAAAAAAGCTGCCAGTAGAACGATAAAAATTAAGTAGATATTTTCCATGGTCAGACTCCTTGATAGGCTTGTTTAAGCATGCCGTTGGTGATTTCACCGTCATGGGTGATAACACAACCGGCTAGAATTTCATCATCCATATTCAGGGTAAACTGGGCAGATTCGTCGTCGTAAAACTCATCAAGCAGGTTGTAAAGGTTATTGGCGTACATGTCGGTGGCGTCTTTGGCTACAAACTGACTCCAATTACCATAACCAATAACGGTGACACCATTTACCGTGGCAACTTGGCCGGGTACTGAGCCTTCCACGTTACCGCCCGATGTGGCGGCCATATCCATCACCACGCTTCCCGGCCGCATCAACGCCAAGGTTTCTTTACTGATAAGTTGGGGCGGGCGGCGACCAAAAAGTTGGGCCGTGGTGATCACAATATCAGAATCGGCAATGGCATCGCGCTGAGCATCTTGCTGTTTTTGCTTCTGCTCATCGGTGAGTTCCTTGGCATACCCGTCTTTGGTTTGCCCGGTTTCACCAATGTCTATTTTGAGGAACTTGCCCCCTAAGGATTCCACCTGTTCTGCCACCACATCGCGAGTATCGTAGGCGGTCACATTGGCCCCTAAACGTTTGGCCGTGGCTATGGCTTGCAAGCCCGCTACGCCGGCACCAATAATGAATACTTTCGCGGGTTTTATCGTCCCAGAAGGGGTCATCATCATAGGTAAAATAGAGGGTAAGTGATTGGCCGCTTGCATTACCATCACGTAACCGGCAAGGCTAGCTTGGGAGCTTAGCGCATCCATTTTTTGTGCCCTTGACGAACGTGGGATCATTTCTACCGATAAGGTGGTAAGCCTACGCTTAGCCATGGCTTCAACAGCCTGTTTCTGGAAAAATGGGTCGATATGACCTATCACCAACGCCTGCGCTTTAAGCAAGGTATAAACGGACTCGTCGGGACGGTTTACACAAAGTAAAATGTCAGCATCTTGCAAGTCAGCATCACAGTTTTGTTGAACCGTGCCCCCGGCTTCAATGAAGGCCTCATCCGGATAGCCTGACAAGGCACCAGCGCCTTGCTGCACTACCACCGTGATACCGCGCTTTACCATTCGTTTTACGCTGGATACAGACACAGCACATCGCTTCTCAATGTGTCCCTGTTTTTCAAATCCTTCGTTCAATATCAGTATTTTCAAAGTGTTTTCCTCAGGAAGGGAGGGTTCTGAGAGTCATCATTCGGTCTTGGTTGTACCGAACTTGTTAATTTATATTTATTATTGTTAATTCAACCTAATATTATTTGCCACCGATGGCAATTTTGTCCGTAATAACAAAATGGAATAAGTAATGGGTCGAACTGCCTATAAAAACAACAGTAATGGTTTCTCGATTACTTTGAAGTACATCAGTGAAGCAGTACGTAACGAAATGATAAATATCAAAATTTGCTTTATTTTATCGTGGAATTACAGGTTGCAGAATTCGATACAGGGGAGAGAAAGAAAGGCCGACCTCTAGGTTGAGGAAAAAGACAAGATTGAAAACTTTTTTACCGGAAAACCTTTCAACATGAAAAAAATCCAAGCCAATTGGTTAAAAAACAACCTAATGTAAACCCGTAATTTATTAGCTTATCAAAAGACAACCCAATGCCGAATACGACATTGGTCTGAATTAAATCACCTTAAAACTACTCGGACCCACCTGCCTTTGTTTGTTTTAGCGGCTACGATAGAGCGGCTTTATTAAATGATAACCAAAGCGGGTTTTTACTGGGCCATGGATCTTCAATAGCTCTTTTTTAAATACAACTTCATCGAAGGCCTTTACCATTTGCCCCCGCCGTAACTCACCGAGATCGCCGCCTCGCTTTCCCGAGGGACACAAAGAATGCTTTTTTGCTAACTTAGCAAAATCGCCGCCTCGTTGAAGTTGAGAAAGTATGCTCAGTGCCTCTTTTTCTGTTTTTACAAGAATGTGCAATGCTGATGCTGTTGCCATAATGCTGCCTTTTATTGGTAATGGTGGCTGGTATCGTTGGACTAATCCTTCTGTGTACACCTAAGCTTTTTTCGCAAAATAGAATAGATGGCGCACAGCGAATGACAAACCTGACACCTTGATCTAAAGGACTAGGTTTATTTCCAATGTCATAGTCCGAAAAATACTACAATTGTTCTTACATGTTTAGTTTCAGGATCTATACCGGCGTAATCCGGAAAGTGTATTAAATGAAAGCAAAATTGATCTACCTTTGCGCTTGCTGGTTTCTCACATTCGGCACACCCGTAGTAAGTGAGACATATACGGTAGGTATAGTACCTCAGCAATCACCGAAAAAATTAGCCCAAGCATGGCAACCATTAATTAATTACTTGTCTACAATTACAGGGCATGAATGGCGATTCGAAACCGCAAAAGATATTCCGGCATTTGAAAAAGCCCTTGCCAATGGCGAATACGACCTTGCATACATGAACCCATATCATTTGGTGGTATTTAGTGAGGCCGCTGGTTATCGCGCCATTGCTCGGCAAAAGGAAAAGTATATTCAAGGCATTATAGTGGTGAATAAAACAAGTAATGTTAATACGCTGGCTGATTTAAACGGTGCAGACATTGCGTTTCCGGCTCCAGCTGCTTTTGCGGCGAGTATTATTCCGCAAGCTAAACTACGGCAAGAAGGAATTCAGTTTAACCCGGTATACGTGCATTCCCACGACTCTGTATATTTAAATGTTCATCGTGCTTTTTTTGTTGCCGGGGGCGGAATTTACCGTACCCTTAACGTTGCTCCCAAGGCCGTGAACAAGGATCTTAACGTGCTATGGGAAAGCCCGCCTTTTACCCCTCACGCGTTGGCTGTGCACCCTAAACTAAAACCCGCGCTTGCCACAAAGCTGCAAAATGCGCTGTTACAACTAGCGCGCACCGACAGTGTAGGAAAAGAGATTTTAACGGGGCTTAAAATGAAAGGCTTTGTTTTGGCGAAGAATGAAGATTGGAACGACGTTAGGGCGCTGAATATTAATTTACTTTCTAGTGTAGGCGAGTAAGCAAGCAAGATATGCGATTTTCTATTAAGGCAAAAACAATTTTGGGTGTTGCACTGATTGAGGCAACCCTTCTTGCGATCTTGCTGTTTACCACATATCAATTGCTCTCAGACCTAATTAACGACGCGGTGGTAAAACGGGCATCTACCACCGCAAACCTGTTTTACTCTACCACTAAGAATGCGTTTCTTTCATATGACTTAGCGTCGTTAGAAGCCGATGTACAAGAACTGATGAACAACCCTGATATTGAATATGTTCGTATTGCCGATATTAATGGAAGGGTGTATGCCGAGGCGGGAAATCAAACCGCGTTATCACGCCCGTTTTCCTCAGACAGCAGCGTCAATTTAGCAACAGATGGCATTTACGATGTGCGCAGGAACATTGACGTAGACAATACACTGTACGGGAACGTTGATCTTGGGATCAATATATCCACAGTAAAGTCTTCGTTGAACGACATTCGCCAGTGGGCCATTGGTATAGCCATCGCTGAAATGGCGTTAGTTGCCCTTTTTTCCTTCGCCTTGGGCAGCTACCTCACCGGAAAGCTAAATTCACTGCGTAGCGGCGTACGTCGGTTAATTAGGTCATCTCGACAAAAACAATACGAAGCTATTGAAATACAAGTTAAGGGTAACGATGAACTTAGCGAATTAGCGCTGGCATTTAATGAGCTGGCCAGCTATTTAAGAGTCGAGCACACCCACCGAAAAAATGCAGAAAGCGCGCTACAAAAACTTAATCAATCGTTAGAAAGCCGGATAGAAGAACGTACGGCGATGATCAATGCCGCCAACGATGAGCTCGTTAAAATTAATGATGAACTAAAAGAAACACAAGTGCAGTTGCTACAAGCGGAAAAAATGGCTTCAGTTGGCCAGTTGGCCGCAGGGGTAGCCCACGAAATCAATAATCCCATTGGCTTTGTCACAAGCAATATTGCCACACTTAAGGATTATACAGCCACCTATAGAATGCTCTTTTACGAATTTGAAAGTGTTCTCAACCACCATGAGAGTAAAGACTTTGAACAGCGGCGAAGCAAGCTGTTCTCATCGTCGGCTTACGAAACCATGACGTTCATAAACGAAGATTTAGAGCACGTACTAGAAGAATCTCAAGAAGGACTTTCGCGGGTTGAAGAAATCGTTCGCGGCTTGAAACTCTTTTCACGAGCAGATTCAGATGAAAAGCAGCTGTTTAATCTTAATGACTGCGTTAAAACCACCCTCGCTATGGTAAATAACAAACTAAAGTACTCTTGTGAAGTGGTGACACAATTAAGCCCGCTACCAAAAACGTATTTTAACGTGGGACGTATATCGCAGATTATTACTAATTTGCTGATTAACGCTGGGCAAGCTATCGAAGCCACAGGAAAAGTAGGCACAATAACTATCAGCACCCAAGAAACCCAGGGTTACGTAGAGCTTGTGGTGGAAGACACTGGCTGCGGGATCCCGCAAAACAACCGCAATAAAGTATTCAATCCCTTTTTTACAACTAAAGCGGAAGAAGAAGGCACTGGATTAGGCTTGTCTATTTCTTACGGCATTGCTCACGAACATGGCGGTAAACTCACCTTTGATAGCGAAGAAGATAAAGGCACTAAGTTTTTGCTTTCCTTACCTATTATTCAGGAAAACAACAACGAAGTTAGTTAAGCCTCCTGCGTCATCGATACCTATTATTTAGCAATAGTAAGATCATCATTACCATAGTGCGAACGGGGCCGAAACAGGTTTTACTTCTACCAAGGTACAAATAAAAAAAGGCGCTGAGTGTTAACCCAACGCCTTTCTTAGAGCTGCTTACTGTCTACATTGCTGTATACATTTAATGTAAGTCGTTGATTTTAATAGACCGTAAAGGGCAGTGGATGATTACATCATGCCGCCCATGCCGCCCATTCCACCCATGCCGCCCATATCAGGTGCAGCAGGAGCTTCTTCTTTAGGTAGTTCAGCTACCATGGCTTCAGTGGTGATCATCAAAGAAGCAATTGAAGAGGCAAATTGCAATGCAGAACGGGTCACTTTAGTTGGGTCAAGAATACCCATTTCCAGCATGTCGCCGTAAGTGTCGTTACCTGCGTTGTAACCGTAGTTACCTTCGCCGCCTTTAACCGCGTTAACCACAACAGAGGCTTCTGCACCAGCGTTGCTTGCGATTTGGCGCAAAGGCGCTTCCATTGCACGTAAAGCCAGTTTGATACCGTGTGTTTGGTCTTCGTTGTCGCCAGTCATTTCTGACAATTTAGCAGCAGCACGTACCAACGCTACACCACCACCAGGTACCACGCCTTCTTCAACCGCAGCACGAGTCGCATGCAGCGCATCTTCTACGCGGTCTTTTTTCTCTTTCATTTCAACTTCGGTAGCAGCACCGACTTTGATTACCGCTACACCGCCAGACAATTTAGCCAGACGCTCTTGCAGTTTTTCTTTATCGTAGTCAGAAGTAGACTCTTCAATTTGACCACGAATTTGTCCGCAACGACCTTCGATAGCGGCTTCTTCACCGGCACCGTCAACCACTGTGGTGTTGTCTTTGTTGATAACAACGCGCTTCGCAGTACCTAGGTCTTCAAGTTGAACTTTTTCAAGTTCCAGACCGATTTCTTCAGAAATCACAGTACCACCAGTCAAGATAGCGATATCTTGCAACATAGCTTTACGACGGTCACCGAAACCAGGCGCTTTAACCGCAGCCACTTTAACGATACCGCGCATGTTGTTCACTACCAAGGTAGCCAGCGCTTCGCCTTCTACATCTTCAGCGATGATAAGCAAAGGTTTACCTGCTTTTGCAACGCCTTCTAGCGTAGGCAGCAATTCGCGGATGTTAGAGATTTTCTTATCAACTAATAGGATGTAAGGGCTGTCTAATTCAACTGTGCCATTTTCCTGGTTGTTGATGAAGTAAGGAGACAGGTAACCGCGGTCGAACTGCATACCTTCTACCACGTCTAACTCGTTTTGCAGAGCCTGACCTTCTTCAACAGTGATTACACCTTCTTTACCTACTTTTTCCATTGCTTGAGCGATGATTTCACCCACTTCAACGTCGGAGTTAGCAGAGATAGTACCTACCTGAGCAATTGATTTGCCGTCGGCACAATCAGTAGAAAGGGCTTTAAGACCTTCAACTGCAGCGATAACGGCTTTGTCGATACCGCGCTTAAGATCCATTGGGTTCATACCCGCCGCAACAGACTTCAGACCTTCAGTTACGATAGACTGAGCAAGCACTGTGGCGGTGGTTGTTCCGTCACCGGCTTCGTCATTGGCTTTAGAAGCAACTTCTTTCACCATTTGCGCGCCCATGTTCTCGAACTTGTCTTCCAATTCGATTTCTTTGGCTACCGATACACCATCTTTTGTGATGGTAGGAGCGCCGAAAGACTTATCTAAAATAACGTTACGACCTTTAGGACCTAAGGTTACTTTTACTGCGTTTGCCAGAACGTTAACGCCTTTGAGCATTTTTGTGCGGGCGTCATCACCAAAACGTACTTCTTTAGCTGCCATCTTTAAATTCCTCTAAATACGGTTAAACGATTAATTACTCAACGATTGCCAGAATGTCGCTTTCACTTAGGATAAGCACTTCTTCATCATCTAGCTTCTCGGTTTTCACACCGTATCCGTCATTGAAAATAACGGTGTCGCCAACTTTAACGTCTAAGGCTTTAATGTCACCGTTATCAAGTATACGGCCGTTACCCACAGCGATAACTTCGCCTCGGGTAGATTTTTCTGCTGCTGAACCGGTAAGCACGATGCCACCCGCAGATTTCGTTTCTTGCTCTGCGCGCTTAATGATTACGCGGTCATGTAAAGGACGAATTGCCATTTTCAAGTCTCCTGAAAATTCCAACTATATAAGTGTTAGTTATACGGACGCACAGGGTCATAGTTGTACGCCATTTACTGTAAAAAGAAGTCAGGCAACCTGACTTCAAATCTCATTCTGCGAGGTTAAATGGGGGAGTCACCACACAACTTCAAGGGGAATAAGTGAAAAAAATGCAAATTTTTTTCACTTATTTATCGGCTTAACGCAAATTCAGGGGTAAAACCCATAAAATCAACGTTAATTGTGAGCTAGCGTAAACGGGGGTTATCGTCGTCATTTTTCGACTTGTCAGTGTACTGACCTTCGTAAACGTCACCGTTTTCGTCCCGTTGCTGAGCAAAAGGATCAGTATGTGAAAACGGACTATCTTGCTGTCCCGACGTCGCACTAACCACCCGCAATTTCATATTGGCGCTGATATAGCGGGCAATCACGTGCCGGGTACCTGGCAGCACCAATAAAATACCCAATGTATCGGTAATTAAACCCGGCGTAACCATAAGCACGCCAGCCACCGCCAACATCAGGCCATCAACCATTTCTTTACCCGGCATTTCGCCCCGCTGCATTTTCATTTGCGCGGTTTGTAATGTTTGGATCCCTTCTCGACGCACAAAATAAGCGCCAATAAACGCAGTTAAGATAACAATGCCGATGGTATTCCAACCGCCAATGATACCTCCAACCTTCACCAGCAAGGCAATTTCAATAATTGGCAATACGGCGAACAGTAAAAATAAAATCCGCAAAATAAACCTCATTAGTTGGTTTTAGGTAAGGGTTAACACTTACCTGCTCACAGTGATCGTTGCACGCACAGAAGTGTTTACCCTGTACATTGAATGCATAATAACTCAATGGGGTGCCCTTAACTTATCACAAGTAAAAATCCATTCTTTGAGGTAAGTACGTTACTTTTCACGATTGGGAGTTCGTGATTTGAACAAAAATCTGAAAGAATAGCCAAAAGATTACGGTCAGCTAGCGATAACAGAGATAAACCTAAGCACGCTTGAGCAGGGCTAAACAAGGCAAATGCCATTATTTTTAAAGGCGCTTTATATATGAAGTACATAGCATCACTGATGCTCGCATGTTTTTTTATATTATCGGCAGGTGTAGCATTCGCGCAGCTTCCCGATATTTCTGCGGGATCCTTCTTTGACCAGGGAGAGCCTGAATATCTGCCTGTTGAAGAAGCCTTTAAATATGATTACCAACAAGACGGTAGCACGCTAACCCTGCGCTTCTATATAGCCGAAGGCTATTATCTTTATAAGCATCAATTTAAAGTAGTAGGCAAAAATCTAACGGTACAAGCCCCCGCATACCCAGATGGGGAAACAAAATTTGACGAGTTTTTTGGCGAAACTCAGGTTTATTATCAGTATGTCACTTTTACCGTTTCCCTTAGTGACATTACCCAAGACAGTGTATTAAAAGTGCGCTTTCAAGGCTGTGCAGATGCAGGATTATGTTACCCCCCCGCCATACGCGAAATCCCTTTAACGGCAGTGACTTCCGATAATAAGGCAGACAGTCACAATACTCAGACAACCCAGTTGTCCTCCGCCACAGCGACGAAATCTCAGCAATTTACTCTTGCCGATCGCCTTGCCAGCAAAGAAAACCTTGCCCTTACCTTGCTGCTCTTCCTTGCGCTAGGCATTGGACTGGCTTTCACCCCTTGCGTATTTCCCATGTACCCCATTCTCTCCGGCATTGTATTGGGGCAAGGGCAAAGTCTTAGCCTACGCAAAGCATTTTTGCTTAGCATGGTATATGTACAAGGCATGGCCATAACCTACTCCATTTTAGGGTTAGTGGTGGCGTCTGTGGGTGTCCAGTTTCAAGCCGCGCTGCAACATCCTGTGGTATTGGGTATCTTCATCCTGCTGTTTGTTGCCTTAGCACTGGCCATGTTTGGTGCATATGAAATTCAGTTACCTGCGGCTTGGCAAAGTCGGCTGAGCCAATTAAGCAATACGCAAAAGCGAGGTAATATTATTGGCGTATTTGTGATGGGGGCCCTCTCTGGTCTTATTGCATCACCCTGCACCACCGCGCCGCTAACCGGCATATTGTTGTTTATCGCCCAATCCGGCGATTTATTCTTAGGCTTTATATCCCTTTATATTTTGAGTATTGGTATGGGTATACCGCTTATTGTCTTTGGTATGAGCGGCGGCAAATTACTACCTAAAGCCGGTAACTGGATGAATACCGTTAAGATTAGCTTTGGCTTTATGATGCTGGCAGTGGCCCTAATATTTATAGAGCGGATTTGGGTATCACCCTACACCAATCTGTTATGGGCGGGACTTGGGTTGGCTGCATTTTCTTACTACCACACCATCAATCAACCCACTCAAACCAGCTTTTTTAAAGCAGTACGTACGCTGGTTATCTTTTTGGGCCTATTTGGTAGCGCCATGCTAGGTTACCAAACCCTCTCGCCGACCATAACGTCATCCCCACAGGTAGGACGCACCGCTTCGCACTTACCAGCTCCCTTGCACCCTACCTTCATAAAGGTGAAAAACCTTGCCGACTTTAAAGCGAAACTGGCAGCAGCGAACGCCGCGGGCAAAACTGTGATGGTCGATCTATACGCTGACTGGTGTGTGGCGTGTAAAGAGTTTGAAAAGTACACCTTTAATGATGAACAGGTGGTAAATGCGTTGTCTGACACCGAGTGGATGCAAATTGACCTTACCGACAATACACCTTCAAACCTTGAGTTCCAAAAAGCGTTTGATGTACTCGGCTTGCCCACTATTTTGTTTTTCAACACACAGGGCGAGGAAATAACCCATGCTCGGGTTACAGGGTTTATGACGGCATCTGATTTTGCCACTCATGTGAATCAAGTACTGACTCACTGACTATGCAGCGACAGTAAAACTTGCGGCCATTTCCCCTGATTAGACCAGTATTTTGCTGCGAAAATTGGCAAATCCACTATACTTGCCCACTAAACTGACGGAAGCCCTCAGTTTACGGTTGAAATTTCGTGCAAACAGACGTTTTTTTTGTTGAAATGCTTTAAAGGCAATCATTTTAAGAAAGATAGCAGCAAGTTATGGAAATTTTATTGTTAAATGGCCCTAACCTGAATATGTTAGGCAAGCGTGAACCTGAGACCTATGGTCATCAGACACTTCAGGACATTGTGGATAATCTGGAGCACAAAGCCAGTGCGGCAGGTGCTACGCTCAGTCATTTTCAATCTAACGCCGAGCACGAGCTCGTCAACCGCATTCATGAAGCCATGGGGCAGGTCGATGTCATCATCATTAATCCTGCAGCCTTTACCCATACTAGCGTTGCCCTGCGTGATGCATTGCTAAGTGTCAGTATTCCTTTTATAGAGGTGCACTTATCCAATGTTCACGCCCGCGAACCTTTCCGTCACCATTCTTACCTTTCTGACGTTGCAGCTGGCGTTATCCTTGGCCTTGGAGCTATAGGGTATGAGTTAGCGCTAACTGCAGCACTGAATTTAAAAAACTGAATTAATAACGAGAAATGACAATGGATATCAGAAAAATCAAAAAACTCATCGAATTAGTGGAAGAATCCGGTATTGCCGAACTGGAGATCACTGAAGGTGAAGAATCTGTACGCATACATCGCGGTCCATCTGGCACGCCTGCGCCAATGCAATACAGCGTAGCAGCACCGGCCGCTCCTGTTGCAGCACCTGTGGCACCCGCTGCAGAAGCCGCGGCGCCCGTTGACGACACACCCACCGGACATCAGGTGAAATCACCTATGGTCGGTACTTTCTATCGCGCCTCGTCGCCCGCTGCGAAATCATTCGTAGAAGTCGGCCAGTCTGTGAACGTAGGTGATACGCTATGTATTATCGAAGCCATGAAGATGATGAACCAAATCGAAGCCGACCAAGCCGGCGTTGTAAAAGCGATTCTGGTTGAAAACCAAGATCCAGTTGAGTTCGATCAGCCACTGTTCATCATCGAATAATCGGGCGGCTACTATGTTAGATAAAGTACTTATTGCTAACCGTGGAGAGATTGCACTACGTATTTTGCGTGCCTGTAAAGAACTAGGCATCAAAACCGTTGCTGTGCACTCTACCGCGGACAGAAATTTAAAACATGTACTGTTGGCAGATGAATCTATCTGTATCGGCGGTGCCTCGGCCACCGAAAGCTACCTTAATATTCCTCGTATTATTGCCGCAGCAGAAGTGACCAACTCCATCGCAATTCACCCCGGTTATGGCTTTTTGGCAGAGAATGCCGATTTTGCTGAAGCCGTAGAGAAAAGCGGCTTTGTTTTCGTTGGTCCTAAAGCTGAAACCATCAATTTAATGGGCGACAAAGTGTCGGCCATTAATTCGATGAAAAAAGCAGGCGTACCTTGCGTACCAGGCTCTGACGGCCCACTAACCGACGACGAAGATCGTAACAAAAGCATCGCGAAACGTATTGGTTACCCCATAATCGTTAAAGCTGCTGGCGGCGGTGGTGGACGTGGAATGCGTGTTGTTCGCAGTGAAAAAGAGCTTATCTCTGCCATTGCCACCACCCAAGCTGAAGCGGGTGCCGCTTTTGGTAACCCCACTGTATACATGGAGAAGTTTCTAGAAAATCCTCGCCATGTAGAAATTCAAGTTTTGTCCGATGGACAAGGCAACGCCATTCATTTAGGTGAACGAGACTGTTCTATGCAACGTCGTCACCAAAAGGTGGTTGAAGAGGCCCCTGCGCCTGGTATTTCCGAGCAAATGCGCAATAAAATTGGCGATCGCTGCTGTAAAGCGTGTATTGAAATTGGTTATCGCGGTGCTGGTACTTTTGAGTTCTTGTACGAAAACGGTGAGTTCTACTTCATTGAAATGAATACCCGTATTCAGGTTGAACATCCGGTATCAGAAATGATCACCGGCGTTGACCTAATCAAAGAGCAACTGCGTATTGCTGGTGGGCAGCCATTATCCGTGGATCAATCTCAAGTACAAATTCGTGGCCATGCCATTGAATGTCGCATTAACGCAGAAGATCCTGATACCTTCATCCCTAGCCCTGGTTTAATAAACATGTTTCATTCGCCAGGCGGTTTAGGCGTGCGCTGGGAATCCCATATTTATGCAGGCTACACAGTGCCACCTTATTACGATTCTATGATTGGTAAGCTAATCACCTACGGTGAAAGCCGTGATGAAGCCATTGCCCGTATGCGTCATGCGCTAGAAGAGATCGTCGTAGAAGGTATTAAAACCAATATTCCGCTACAGCGCCGAATAATGGCCGATGAAAATTTCTTTGCAGGTGGTACGAATATTCACTACCTCGAGAAAAAGCTTGGCATGGCCTAGTTTTCATTTTTCATAAAAAACACCCGCCACGGCGGGTGTTTTTATTTCTATTTCCTTCCTGCTGCAGACACTCTCTATTCGATAAAAACGATTTCAATAATCAATTTTTACCGCTTTTTTAGTTTAGGGTGTTGGCACTATACTTATCCCATATTCAAACGGCGTTACACATTAACGCTTAACGTCTCCCAGATTAGTTTGAATCCCCTTAAAGCTGTTCCCTGCAGCTTGTGTGTTTCCTTCATGGAGTCCTTCTCCATTGCGTTGTTTTTGCCAGCCTTCTAGGCTGGCTTTTTTTTGCCTGAATTTTATCTACATACCCTTTGGAAATAGACCGATACCAGCAGATTTAAGGCTGGGCGAGGCGTCGTGATGGTAAATTAATAAGTATAAAGGAAGTTCAGTTCGCAACGATTTCCCAGTGCTCGATTTGCCAGTTATAGCGTTTGGCTTTTTCTGCAACAATGGTGTCTGCATTAACCACAACCGCCTGCTCCGCATACATTAGCAAAGGGAGATCATTCATCGAATCACTATACATGTTGGATAATGTGTGACTGTTGATCTGTCGTTTACATTGCCACTGCTGCAAACATTTGAGCTTTCCGGGACCAAAACTTAAAGGCTCTTTAACCCGTCGGGTGTATTTGTCACCTTGGGTTATGATATCAATTCCAATAACATGACTTATACCAAACAGCGAAGCTATTGGGCGAACCACCAGTGTGGGGCTCGCAGATATCAACAAAACCGTATCACCCGCATCAAGGTGTGCTTTTACGCAAGCGAATCCCTCCAAAAATACCCGCGGCTGCATAACGGTGTTTGCAAATTCTTCTGCTAGTGCGTCCATTTCGACCACAGGTAAACCCGCTATGGGCGCAACCCAGTAACCCATGTATTCATGCATATCCATGTTCCCAGAATCATAATTTTGCATGATTTCTGCGCACACATTCTCCGCTTCTTTTGCGCCAGGAAAGCCCTTCCGTTTCAAAAAGGTAAGCCATTCTTGTGCACAATCTGCGTCAATCAGTGTGCCGTCTAAGTCAAATACTACTAATGCAGATTGCGACATTTATTCCTCTTTATTCGGATACTGCTACAAAGGGTGTTAAGCAGGTATTCGTCCTGCAAATTCAAGAAAGCCTTTGGCTTCGCCAGGCAATGTTACAAAGAAATCGTAACGTCCGTTGGCGTCTACTGGCATCGATACCTGCGTGCCAACTGGCAGGGCTTGTGTAAGGCGTTGCCCACTATTCATGGTTACTGCAAATGCACTCTCTTTGGCGGTAACAAAGCAGCCTTGGGAAGAGATAGTAAGGGATAGTTTGCTGAACGTCTCTATCTGTGATTTTTCTATGCAAATGCGGCGGTGAAACCCCTCTGGTGCCATAATTTGCAGGTCATATCCTTTATCTTGGCTTTGCCAAACATCAGCATACTCACTATGTGGGGCAATCGTGTACCGTCTGGGAATCGCCTGTGTATCTAGCCTGTCGTAAACATGAAAAACCGCCGTGCGGTCGTTCTGGTTGGCCAGCGCGAGTGATAATTTATCCTTTTTTTCTGCCATAGTCACCGCTGTCTGGTAAAAGTTTTTACACTGGGGGCGCAGTCCTTTTTCCTGCTCTGGCCGGGTCGTTTGTTCCGGAATAACCGGCACAGTGCGGCCGGGAAGCGCACCGGCTAAACGGGCATCAATGCGGGGGTTCGGAAAAGCCGGTAAGACAGATTTATTGGGAGAGCTAAAATCGAAAGCACTCATAAAATCGCCACATACTGCTCGTCGCCAGGGCGAAATATTGGGCTCAGCAACGCCGAAGCGTTGTTCAAGAAAGCGGATCACTGAAGTATGATCCATGACATCCGAGCAGATATAGCCGCCCCGACTCCAAGGCGAAATGACATAAGCGGGCACCCGGGGACCAAGACCATAAGGGTTACCCATTAAGTCATCACGCTCCAGTTTTTTGTCGGCAATAGAAAAATGCAGATGATATTCACCATCAGTAGCAACCTGCGAAGTACCCGCAAAGCTACCGTCTGCCTTCATTGATGGAGGGGCGGGCGGCGGCATGTGATCGAAAAAACCATCATTTTCATCGAACATAATGAATAATGCGGTTTTAGACCACACATCCGGGTTCGCTGTCAGAGCGTCGAGTACGTCGGCAATGTAGGCGGCTCCCTGCGCCGGGCTGGAAGGCCCCGGATGCTCAGACCCTTCTGCAGTTGCAATGATGTACGATACCTGGGGCAGCGAATCCTTGCGGGCATCTTCCCGTAATTTGTCCAGCCCGCGGGTAGTTAGCGCCCGTTTGGCTAATTCGGTGTCACTGTCGGGTGTGTCAACGAAGGAATCCTGAAAAGCTTTAAAGCCCACCAATGGGTTGTCTGTGAAGTTATCCGCCATGTCCTGGTAAATGGTCCAGTCGATACCCGCTTCCTGCAGCCGCTCAACATAGGTTGTCCACAAATAGGGTTCAGGGTACCCCCCTTTTTCCGGCATGTTGTCATGGGAGTTGCCAATTGCCGGGCCGCCTTGTGTGGCATTGCCATCATTGGTGCCCGACCATAAAAACAAACGGTTTGTGTTGGTGCCGGTTTGTGATGAGCAGTGGTAAGCATCACACAAGGTGAACGCTTCAGCCAAGGCAAACTGAAACGGTATATCGTCTCGTTCATAGTAGCCCATTGCATGTAGATATTTGGCGTCCGGCCAGTGGCTCATGCGGCCGTGATCCCAAGCGTCCTGGGCGTCAGGCCAAGAGTGCGGTGTGCCGTCTACGCGCATATGGGCAAAATTCTGTCGGGTATTTAACGGAAATGGTGCAATCCATTCAGGCCCTTCACGGGTGGTATTATGTTGTAGAAACACATCTCTGTTCTGTTGTTTTTCCGTCGTTTTTGCCGGTGCGGGGTAGGGATCTGAAAAACCACGCACGCCACAGAAGGTACCAAAGTAATGATCAAATGACCGGTTCTCCTGCATCAGGATCACAACATGTTCCACATCGTTTATCGTGCCGGTTTTAACACTCGCCGGAATAGCAAGCGCTCTGGCGATGGAAGGAAATGCAGCAAACAGCCCAGAAGCTCCGGCTGCAGCAAGAAACTGACGACGATTAATATCGGCCATTTGACACCTTAAATGTATTTGCGAAAAAACACTCCCCATGGGGAGATTGGGGGAATAATAGCCGGGCGGTGTTACGATATGGTTTAACCGCCCGGTAAATACGCCAAATGATTAGAAATCAGCGCCCACTGTCAGCGTGACGGTACGTGGAGAGCCGGGATAAACACTATCAGTGCCGATCCCCAGTATGTACTCACGATCCAGCAGATTGTTAACGTTCAGACGAACATGCACTTCCTTTATTTGCGGAGCTACGTCCATTACGTCTAGACCGATATAGGCATCAACCACCTCGTAGGCAGGCGCTGTGGCCGAGTTTTCAAAGTTGATGTAACGATCGCCAATATGGCGCAGCGATAAACCTGTGCTCATCAATTCGCTCTTGTAATCCGCTGCTAGGGTGAAAAAGGTTTGTGGCCCACCGTAAACCTGATTGCCGGCAACAATGCCTGAATCGGCATCTAGGCCTGCATCACCGGTACCTAGATATTCAGAGTCATCGAAAGTATACGAACCCGTCAGGCGGATAGCGCCGGTTAGCTGATAAGACGCCAGCAACTCCACACCGCGGCTTTTCTGGCCACCCGCATTGATATAAGTGCCGTCGACTTCTTCTTTATAATCTATGCCTGCAAGCACTGTCGTGTCGAGTTCAATAATACGGTTGTCGAAGTTGATGTCGTAGAACGTAACCGCGGCTTTGAAATCACGGTTATCGAAACGGAAACCCAGCTCAATGTTATCAGAGGTTTCTGGATCGATTGTGCCTAGCTCGTTGTTCGACAAACCCGAATCGATAATACTTGGAGTAATCGACTTATAGTTTTCTGAATAGCCGGCAAACACTTCCAGACCTTCAAGTGGCGTAGTGTAAGTGGCACCGACATACAGTAGCGGATCAGAAGTATTGTCCAGCTGACCTATGCGATCGTCGTTGTAGAAATGCTCGACCGTGGTATCCAGCTGAAATTGCTTCACACCCACACTGGCCGTTAACGGGCCAACTTCCAGGTTTTCCTGAATGTAATACATCAGCTCTTTGGTGTTCGATTCGGTTTTATACTGCACCCAGTATGGTGTTCCACTAAATTCGATGCTGGTTTCAGGGTTATTGATCAGATGCCATTTACGCGTCACATCGGCATCGTAGTTTTCGTACCAGAAACCGGCACGCAGTGTGTGCGACACGTCACCTGTGGTAAAGGCGTAAGAGACATCACCGGTCAGGCCATAGCGACGATTAGAGTAATTTGATGTGCGATAAGAGCTAACTGGCTCCACATTACCTTCGTAGCAGTTAGGATCCTGGGCAGCATCCAGACCAAAACGGCCTGCACAGCCATCAATCAGGGTACCCGCTGTGGTGGTTCCCGCGTTGACGTAGTAGATATCGTCGCCTTCGTAGTCGCCATAAAGGGTGTCACCAGACAGCTCAGCTTCCAGCGTACCGTCGCCATCCACATCGGTCACATAAGGCGGGATCCAGTCGCCACGTCCATCCATTCGGTGGAAATAAGCAGCGGTGTTAAAGGCGAAATCACCGAAATCTTTATCCAGCTTCAGGCTATAGAACTTGTTTTCACGCAGTGCGCGCCAGCCTTCACGGTTATTTTCGTCAAGACTGGGAATACCGGTCCAGTTGGAATGAAGCGCGTCATGACGAGGATTTTCGTAATACTGTTCAAGTGATACATACTCGTATTCATTTTCATTCGAATCATTGAACGTTGCGAATGCGGTGAGGTTGTAGCCGTTGATTTCAGAAATCAGTTTACCGGTCAGGTAGTCTTTCTCTGTGGTCGCAGCATTGTCCCATACGTCTTTGTTTTCAGCCGACGAGCCACTGATGAAGAAATACGTATTCTCCATAATTTCACCCGAATCGTAGCGAAAGCGGTATTTGCTCGCATCCTGATCACCGGCCAAGTAATACACGCTGATGTTTTCTTCTGTCATCGGGTCACTGGTAATAAAGTTCAGCGTACCGCCGAGCGCTTCATTTGAGCGCGCGCTAATATCTGCGGTGCCTTGGCTCACTTCTACGGTTTCCAGATCGAATACGTCGATAAACTTGTTGGCTTTACTACCGCCGCCGTAACCCGAACCACCGTTTGGCAAGCCATCCAATGTGGTACCAATTTGGCCATTGCTCGTATTGAAGCCGCGCATGCGGATGTTAGTCATCCAATCAGAAGAACCAAAAGTGTCGGCTTCCTGAACGATAACCCCGGGTAATTCCTGCACCACCGTGTTGACTGAGGCGTTAGCAGGACGGCGGGAAATCATGTCCATTGATACGGTATTAGAAGCAAAGGTCTGCTTCTGGCCAATAACCACAATCTTTTCAGTTTGTGATTTTTCTGATTCTGTTTCCTGAGCAACGACGGCAGAACTTGCCATGGCCAGCATGAGGGGTGAAAGGGCAAAGCAGCAAAGCGTTTTCATTTCGTTTCCTTGTGAATAGTTTTACGTGTGATTTTTTGTTTGCGAGGACAATGCCCCCTTAAAGACCAGGTCAGCGTAGAGGTAAAATGTGACACTTTGTGTGAAATGATGTGACATTTTGTTGATTTATGTGGTTTTTGCTTGAGCGGTATCAGGATGTGGATATACTTAGTTGCACTAGAAAGCGAGGTATGAAGATGACAGACAGACAAACAGGGATCCTGGAATTAGTAGAATTACACCGCTCAATGTCGGTATCAGCACTCTCCAGACAGTTTGCGGTTTCTGAAGAAACTATCCGGCGTGATATTAAGCTGCTGGAGTCTGCCGGTCGGGTGGAAAAAATTCACGGCGGCGTGCGATTACCGGCTACGCAGCTAGAACCTCCTTACTGGCAGCGTGTGAATCGCAGTGGCAAAGTTAAAAAAATAATTGGCCTTAAAGCGGCGGACATGGTGGAAAAAGGCATGACCATTTTCATCGATAGTGGTACCACCAGTTTATGGCTGGCAAAGGCCCTCACCACCACGAAAAACTTAACCGTGATCACCAATTCACTGGAGGTGGCGGGAGAAATCGCCGGTAAACCCAACTGTAAGCTTGTTGTTGTGGGCGGTGTCATTGATATGGATTACCGAGCGGCGTTCGGCATAGAAGCCATCATGCAGGCTCAGCGCTACGTTCCCGACTTGCTATTTCTCTCTGCCGGCGGCATTTGTGCAAACCACGGATGGATGGATTTCAATAGCGATGAAGCGGATTTTAAACGCGCACTGCTGTTGCTGGCAAAGCACAGTGTTGTGATCGCAGACTCCAGTAAATTTGATAGCGCTGGCACTGTGCAGTTTGCGTCGCTGGCGCAAATCGATACGTTGGTTTGTGAGCAAATGCCGGGGGATTCACTAAAAAGTGCACTGAATGAGGCCAATGTAACCCTTATCCAAGCAGATAATTGACGCGTTGCATAAATTGTTCATATTCGGCCGCTAACATGGCGCTCACAATTCGTTATCGAGTATCTCAACCATGTTATTGCAAAGCCTGAAGCGCTTAGACAAGGAACGTTTGCTTTTCATCATCAGTGCATCTCTAGCTGCCTTTTCAACTTACTTCTGTATGTATGCCTTTCGAAAGCCCTTTGCTGTAGCCAGCTATGAACAGGCTGAAGGCATACTCGGACTCGACTTCAAAAGTGCACTCATCATTGCACAGGTTTTGGGCTACGCCCTGTCAAAATTTATTGGTATCAAAGTCATTGCTGAAATGACGGCAGCAAACCGTAGTCGAGCCATTCTCATGCTAGTCATGACCTCGCAAATTGCGTTAGTTGCTTTTGCCCTGTTACCTCATAACGGCAAACTGGTGGCGCTGTTTTTTAACGGTTTGCCGCTGGGGATGATTTGGGGGCTGGTATTTAGCTTTCTGGAAGGGCGACGAACCACCGAAATCCTTGCTGCTATTTTGTCTGTGAGCTTTATTGTTTCTTCCGGGATTGTAAAATCGGTGGGGTTATATCTCATGCTATACATGGATGTGAGTGAGTACTGGATGCCGGCCGCAACTGGCGCCTTGTTTACGCTGCCACTTTTTCTGTCAGTACGCTGGCTCGCGGCTACGCCGCCACCGTCAACACAAGATATTATAGTACGGCGCGCCCGCGAGCCTATGAATCGCAACGATCGGGTGCTATTCATTGGCCGTTACTTCAGCGGACTGTTATGCCTCACCATTGCTTATATGTTGCTGTCTTCCCTACGGGATTTCAGTGATAACTTTGCTGCCGAAATCTGGCAACATTTAGGGTATGGTGATGCCCCCGGCATTTTTGCCCTATCTTCAGTATATGTTTCCGTTGTGGTTCTGGCGCTGTTGGGCGCAGTGATGTGGATAAAAAACCATTTTCGTGCGTTGATGGTTAATCATTTTATCGTTGTCGTCGGGTTCGCGGGAATGGGTATAAGCTCGCTACTGTTTCAATTGAACGCGATCTCAGGTCTTAGCTGGATGATTTCCCTCACAAGCTGCATCTATCTGGCTTATGTACCGTTTAACTGCATTATCTTTGAGCGTCTGGTGTCTCTCGTTACTGTACGTGCTAACGCCGGGTTTCTGATCTACATAGCTGATGCTGCTGGCTACGCTGGCGGTGTAGCCATACTGCTATTTAAAAGCAGCTTTGACGGAGATATGAGCTGGATGGGCTTTCTCATTGATAGCAGCTATTTTGTATCGGTATCTGGAATGATGCTAGTTGCTGTGGCAGCCGCATATTTTCGCCGTCAGTTTATTCGCTCGTCGCGATCAGCCCAGCAAGAATTACCACAACTTTCTTAAACTGAATATGAGAGGCAAGCAGTCGTAACGCCACAACGTAGTGGGTAAAAACATTTAAATAATTAGACGCGCCCCTGGGTTATTTTTAATAGCTCAGCCGCCGCTTGGGCATCTGATAATGCGCGGTGATGCTGCTCCATTGCTATATCAAAATGATGGGTTAAAGCAGCCAATGAATAGGACGACAAGCCCGGAAAATGTTTGCGACTTTCTCGTACCGTACATAGCTTTGGACGACGATAGCTTTGTTCAAGGCGCGAAAATTCCTGTCGAACAAAGCCATAATCAAAATTCACATTATGGGCTACGAAAACACAATCTTGGGTAAACCTATCGATGGCATCAGCTACCTGTTCAAATACAGGCGCATCAGCCACCATAGCATTAGTGATGCCGGTTAAACGGGTAATCGCCCCCGGGATTGCTCGCTGTGGATTAATCAGCGATTGCCACTTATCTACCACTTCACCATTGACTAATTTCACCATGCCTATTTCAGTGATACGGTGATATTGGTTATTTCCCCCGGTGGTTTCAATATCCACAACCACATAAGGCTGATTGGGATCCCGATACCAATTAACCTGAGTTATCTGCACATCAAACCCTGCTTGTCGAAGCTTTTGAATGGTCACTAACTGGTTACGTCTTAATTGGTCGCCCGGCGCCTTTATTTCCTCAAAGCGCAGCAGCCCTTTTTCTAGCACTAAGATATCCGGAAAGCCATCTTTTAATTGCGCAAAATCCTCAGCCATGGCCCGTAAAATGGTCGTAATCTGGCTATAGCTTGCGTAGGTAAATAGCGCTTTTATTGGCTCCATAATTTCCGGGCTCCATAAAAACAAGCTATTGCCCTGACCATAATAGCGGGTCGCATTACTGACCACGTATTGATCCATGGCTTTGTTATCACCATAGGTGTTAAATAACCCCTCTATGTCGCTGGCAAACGTGGCATAAAAGCAATTGTCTTGTAAGCTTTTAGGCCTCTGGTCGAATTCTGTGACTAAACTGTCTTTTTCATAAAGAAGAGGCCAAAATACCAACCCGAATAAACTACGCCAAAGCCGATTTTCAGTGCGCCATGCAGCGGCGCCATGTCGCTTATACCAACCAATCACCCCTTGCTCCACCGACTGGTTCTGACTTTCGTCTAAATCAAGCTTTCGGGTAGCGCTACGCAGCATATCCGTTACCGTGCTGGTGCGTTTTTTATGGAATTTACGTAAATAAAAGTCTTCGGCAAAGGCCAACAATGTATCTGAAGCTGGGGTATCAATAATCGCCTCTAGTACCTTTTTTACCTCATCTTTTTCACCCGCTTTGTAGGCTTCTCTTAGCCATTTTTCTTTACAGTTATCTCCCGGTGCAGACTTTAAAAAGGTAAGTGCAAGTTGGCTATCAATCGCAAGCAACGCCACACCCAACTTAAAACAATATTTTTCCGCTAGGCGCTGAGCATTCGTCGACGTCACTTTAGGTTGCGTTTCTTGACCCTTAGCCACCAGCTCGCTCTCATTTAAGTAACTAAGATCGTCAATCCCCAAGCCGTAATAAAAGCCAGCCGCGGCATCGTCGGCAGAATCAAAATGGCTTTGTTCACCAGCCCCTTGTTCACGAGTACGCATCACGCCTAAATCCCGCAGTGAAAACTGATTTAAGCGACCTTTGGTGTTGCCAAAATAAACAAACAATAAAAAACGCATTACGCCATCAAAACGACAATACAAGTAATCATCAACCGGCAGCTTGGTAGGCCAACCGCTATGCTGGATACAGGTAAACAAGGTATTGAGTAGTGAGGCTTTTTTCGCTGTTTTATTAACAGTCGCTTGGGGATATTCGGCTAAGCAGCACAAAATATCCTCTTTTAACAACATGCCAGCTAAATCACGTTTCGGCGCTTCTTTCACACTACCAAACCAACCGTCATCTGTGAGTGAGTCAAGCTGCTGTCTAGGCGAAGGGATCTCTTGATAATTAAAGTGGGTGGCATTTATCACGCCATACTTTCTGTTCGCGGCACGCGCTACAATACATTGCTTCGGTTCAGATAGGGCGCGAAAAGCGTGAATAAAAGCCCAACTGTCGTTATCCAGTAACCCACCACTACAGCCCTCAAAGAAATTAAGAAACTCGTGGAAATGATCCAAATAATATTTTTCGGGCAACACTTTACGCATGATGATCTTCAATATACTGTACACTCGAACAGTGTATATTTGTACAGACCGACCAATCAAGTTAAATTAAGAGAATCCACCTAAGGGTATTGTCCGTATTCTTAATTACCTAATGCTTATTTGGAGCCCTTATGAGCCTGACTAGAACCATGTTATTTCATTGCCCCTATTGTATGGAGCCCAACGAAATAGAAGTGGATGAAACCAGCGATATTAACGTTATGCAGGTAATCGATTGTCAGGTTTGCTGCCAACCTATTGAAATGACAGTGACTGGTGATAGCGAGAACTTAACCGTTGATGTTAAACAAGAAAATGAATAATCACCCTCGGTAGCGAGATTAAAGATCCTTAATCTACATCAATTAAATGGTGTTTGAGTTTGGCAGATGCACCAGAGTAACGTATAAATACTTCATCAAAAACCTGCCCCTTGGCAGGTTTTTTACGTTTTAACAGTTAGTGAAAAACAATCATTATCGTTTACGCTTAACAGGAGCATGCTTATGAGTAACTTTAATCGGCGAGATTTTATTAAGTTGTCAGGGACATCACTGATCGGGATGACATTGGGCGGTGTTGCGCTAAAGGCTCAAGCTCAAGAAAAACTGTCTACCGATGATCCTACAGCCAAGACCCTGAAGTACACGCCGAAGTCCGAAGTAGCGGGAGCAGAATGTGCCAACTGCATGTATATTCAAGGTGAGGCAAGTGCAACACATCGCCCCTGTGCCATCTTCCCTGGCAAATTGGTTAATGCCAATGGCTGGTGTAGCGCATGGGTAAAACGTCCAGGCTAATCAATTCCCTGTTGGGCACGTCAGTGGAGCAGCTTGTCCACTGACGTTCAGCGCCCCCTTAGGAAGCGTTATTGACGATGTTCTCCAACGACTGAATATTACTAAGCAAATCGTTCCGACTTGGATTGTCTTTATAAACCTGCCTAAGTAGCGTCAATGCTTCTGCATAACTGCGTTGATTGATGGCTATCTGCGCCCGCCCTAACACGGCTCGGGTCTTATAGTCGGGTAGGGCTTCTGCTCGAAGATAATACATTTTCGCCCGTTCATCTTTATTCTGCTGTCGCAGCAAGCCTGCAAGGGTAAGCAGCGCATCACCATTAGCCGGTGAGGTCTTTAGCGCCGAAAGTAAGTACTTTTGTGCATTGGTTATTTGCTGTTTAGCCATAGCTAAATTGGCTTTCATGACGTTTAACGCCGCCTTAGACGCACTGGAAAACGCCTCACTATGGCTATCGCTAACCTCCACAAGCACAGACAAATTTTGCCAATCTTGATTAGCTACCAACCAGTTACCAATACTCAAAATGGCATCGCTACCATCTTTACCTGATGCCAATAAACTACCGGCATGGGTTTTCAACAATGTTACCGCGCGATGTGGACTTCCTGATCGTACGTGAAGTTTGGTTAGCATTACCAAATTAGCCACGTTCTTTTCACCCAGCGACACTGCCGTTTCCAAACTGCTAATTGCGGTCACATCGTCGCCGGCTTTCATGGCGATCTGACTTCTTTGCAACCATAAACGCCGATCATCCGGTTGGGCAGCAAGCATCTCATCAGCCAAAGATCTCGCCTGAGGCAGGGCATCACTTGCAATCAGCGCAAACAAAAGGCCTTGTTTCCACTGGTTATTATCAATATCCAGCATCATGGCATTTTGATAGGCGGCAATGGCACTGCGGGGGTGTTCGAGTTGTAAGTTTAAGTAACCAAGTTGCCCATACATCTGACTATCTGTCATGCCTAAAATAAGGGCCTGCGAAAGATGTTCCCTCGCTTTTGCATAATTTTGTTCTAGCATGTAAATCATGCTCAACCCACGCTGTGCCGCAGGCATAGAAGGGCCTTTTTTTAACGCGGCGAGAAAGTGTTGCTTAGCTTGCTCGTTTTGTTTTGCACTTAAAAACACCTGCCCCATCATTTCGTGAAGCATAGGGCTTATTTGTTCTTGAGCCTTAGCAAAAGCATCAAACGCGGTTATCACCGCCGTGTAATTTTGTGCATCGAGATCTTTTTGGACCTGACTAAAAAACTCCCCCTCTTGTCGATTAACCCGCGGTCTCGCTGTGTCACCTAATGGCTGCTTTAACGTGAAAGACCAATTGGGCTCATCAAGACTTACCGTAACGCTGGCCAAGGATGATGGGCTTAAAAAAGCCACTAATACCAATAATAATCCGTAATTTTGTTTGAGTGCGTTCATATTATGCTTCTATCTCCACCGGCCAAATAAATCTGGCTTTTACCGCCTCATGGGCTTTGTGTGGGGCAGTAAACTTACTGCCTCGTACAAAGCGGTGTATTTCTTTGTTAAGTTCATGATGAGGGTTATCCAGAATGCTAATTAAGGTTACATCTCCCTTCTCATCAATTAACACATCCAGCTTTATCACCACCTTGTTAATGCCGCGGCGTTTCAACTTCTTAGGAAAGTGTATTTTTACGGGCGTCAATAACGTGGGTTTATCGTCTAATTCACCGAGTCCGTATGCCTCCCAATCAATTTCTGGGGCTTCCCATTGTGGCTGACGCATGGCCACGTTAGGCATGTCCGGCTTATCAATGTCGATGGTAGGATCAATATGCATATCAGCCATAGACACAGCGGCACCAGCACCTTCTACTTGCATATTTACATCGGCTTGCTCTGTCACTTGCTGACTTTGTGGCGGCGGAGGTGGTGGCGGTTGTAACATGGCAATGTCTAGTTTACGTACCGTTAGTTCCGGGCTGTTATCGGCTGATAACATATAGCCAAGTGCAAGCACACCTAGCGATGCCCCCATTACGGCACCGCTTAACAGAAAAGCTGAAAGCTGTTGTTTCATCATTTATTCCTACATTTTCGCAGTGGCAATATTAACGTCAACAGCACCGGCCAGTTTGGCCGCATCAATCACTTCCACCAGCAACTCTGTGGGTACCATTTTATCAACTTGCAGTACCACCGGCCGGTCTTCTTTCACCAGCAATTGCTCTACTGTGCCGCGCACCCCGGCCACCCCAATATTGGCCCCGTCGTACACCACCTCACCACTACTGGTAATGGCGATAAGAATAGACATCTGGTCAAGTTTCTGGGCAGAAATAGCTTGGGGTTTATCCACCTCAACGCCGGTTTCTTTTACAAACACCGTAGAGACAATAAAAAAGATAAGCAGAATAAACACCACATCTAACAAGGGTGACATATCGATAGTCTGCATGGGCTGGGCTTCTAACCTGCGCTGTAATCTGCTAGCCATGTGTGAGTATCTCCGATTGCGGCTGGGGCAACTGCCCTTTTACCCAGGTTAAACATAGCCAGCCGGGAATGGCCATAACGAGTCCAAGCTGAGTGGTAAATAAGGCATCGGCGATCCCTGCTGACACGATCTGACTGTCAGCTCCTTCGGTCATCATACCGGTGAAGCTGCCTTCTAACCCCATAATGGTGCCTAACAGCCCCATTAGCGGCAACGCGCCAACCAGAACAGAAGGCAACATTAAAGGGGTCGATTCTATGGATTTTTCTGCGTGTTCAAACCGCGTAAAGTACAGCATCCAAATTTGCTGAAACGCAAACCAACCAACTATCACCATCGCCCAACATAGTGGGTTACCCATAAATAGCGTCATCATTAACCTGCTCCCGCCGGATGCCCTGAGCTCATCAATCCCTCTTCGTTATTCTTGTCCTTCCTTTCTTCAGCGCCATGATTTGCTGTATCGTCATCGTCGCCACTGAGTACCAGAGCAAAATTTTCCAATTCAGTGTAATACTGTCTGGCTTTTCGGCTTAATAGCGCATTTAAAATCAGGGCCGGAATGGCAACAATTAAGCCCAATTCTGTGGTCACCAATGCTTTGGCAATACCGCCAGAGATCACCTCAGGATCGCTGGAACCAAAAGAGGTCATCATCCGAAAGGTTTCTATCATGCCGCTGACGGTGCCTAGCAAGCCTAAAAGCGGTGCAACCGCGGCGGTAACCGCCACCGCGTTTATCCATTTATCCAGCTTTTGGCGGTCTTGCTGTAACTGAACAAACAACTGATCGTCTCGCTCTCGGGTAGAGTTAGCCTGTTCTGTAATGGTTAACAAGGTCGCCTGCATGCCACTAAACTGCTCCCTCGCCGCACTGCCCGCCTGTAACAGCTTAGCGAGCATCGCTTTAGAACGTACGGGCACAACTTTAGGTAATCGAAGCAATTGCACAATTTTGACTACGCCAATAACAGTCGCAATGAAGGCAAACAGTAAAATAGGGACTACCCAAATACCGCCTTTCACCACATGTTCGATAACCCCTTCTTTGGCTGTCTCCCGGGTTAGCGCCCGCCCTAATGTAGGATCTAGCACTAGCCTATTCTGGTTATCCAACATCGTGGTAGCATACCCGCCCGGCAGCATGCCACTAGCCTGAAGACGGCCAGAAATCTGTTCTGCAATGCCTACTTCATCTTGATGTTTAAACCAGGTCACCGGCCCTATGGTAAGTGCCTGTGCGTCGGCAAGTTCACCGTTGTTTAATACGAGGGTACTAACCTTCCAATCAGGTAATGCCGAGGTACGCTGGGCCGCATCCATAATTGCCGCCATTTTATCTACCGTCGCCATTTCATTAACGTCAGTAAAGCTTGTGCCTTGCTGCTGCAAAAAACGATTAAGTAGGTTTTGTTGATAAGTTTGCTGTTCTTTCCATTCTGATAGCCGGGCTTCAAGCTTGCTCAAACTCAAGGTTTTTTCGTCTGCTAGTCGACGTGCCACGGCGGTTTTTTCCCGCAGCGCAATCACCTCGCTTTCAAGTTGGCGTAAGGTTGAAGACAAAGCCATTCGCGCTTTAACAATACGACTTTCGCTGCTATTTAATTGCTGCTTTGCCGTTTCAATTTTACTCACCATTGCCTGTTGCTGAGCCCAAGACGTCGGTGACAACATCACACCTACAACACACAATAAAACAGAGAATAATTTCATATTAAAGATCTCCACCAGCAACGCTAGCCGGCGCATTAAACGGCAAAGGTAATGTGATAAATGCAGGTTGTTGACGACGCTCAAACACCGCAAGGGCCTGATTAATGGCTTCGCCGTTGTCATTACCATCAAAATGCCACGTCCATTTACCATCTATGGCATAACCGCTACCTGCCACCGTACCGTCGCTGTTAGCAAACCACGCCAATTGACTGCCTAAATACAGCTGCTTAACAACAATATCCTTACCTTCAGGGGTAGTAAGTACTTCTTCATTAACCGTGAGTTTGGTATCGAATTGGGATAACCGAGATAACTTAGCCAGCGTCACTTGGAGAATTTTTGACGGGTTATCGCCGTCTTCACCCGCAAGGGCGCCGTCTTCTTTATCCCAGGTAATTTGAAGCGGGGGTGGCAAACTGTCGTACAAGCTGTTTACTCGAGAAACCAACGACGTTAGCGCATTGGCCACATCTTCTTGCTGACTTTCCAAGGTATTTTGTTCTGCTAGCAAGGCGTTGCGACGCGCTTCCACATCGTCTTGAGAGTCAGTACTTTTTGCCAGAATAGACTGCAACTGGGCCTTTTCTTTTTTAAGCAATGCAATACGCTGGCGAACCACAGGTTCCTGCTCTTGCCAGTCGAGTACCAGCTTTTGCTCCTGCGCTTCTATCTGTAACCATTCACGGGTTAGGTTATCAACCTCATCGGTCACATTTGCCTTTACGTAGGGTATGGTTGCCAACATCAGGAGCAACCACACGCCAGTACGACCCCAATTCATTTTCTTCATTTATGCCTTCCTTTCACTACAAAAATCCGGCGCACCACCAGCGGTGGCACGTCGGTATGCCTTATTAGAAGTGATAGGTTGCCGACAGCAACCAACTACGACCCGGCTCGTTGTATGTATTTGCACCTGCGTTTGTTTGTGTACCTTCTCGGTAGATCTCTTTATCCAAGAGGTTTTTCACTGACAGGGTGAGATCTATATTTTGATAGGTATAAACGCTGTTTAAGTTAACGATGGTGTAGGCGTCACGCGGTTCAGGGTTCTCAATCACCGCGCCACTACTACTGCTTAAATTAGGGCTATCTGTCTCACCATAATGCTGCGCGCTAGCAACCAGCTCCCAGCTTTCATTTACCTGCCATGAAAGCAGGGTGTTGACGGTGTAATCCGGCACAATAGACAGTGGCTGCCCAGTGGCTTTGTCCTTCGATTCCAGCATCACAGTGGCGTTAGTTACCCACTCTAGATTGTCAGCAACCGGTACGGTCAACGACCCTTCTAACCCTTCGACCACCGCTTTTGGGGTATTCGACCAACGAAAAACCTGCACCAAAGCATCTTCGCTGGTTCCTTGCAAGATCAAGTCGGGAGGATAATTACCTGTTATTATTTTATTTTTATAATCGTTGTGGAAGTAGGTTATGCCTGCCATGAGGCCGTTGTCGCCAGCGTAATTAATTCCAATTTCCTTGTTCACCGACGTTTCGTGCTCTAAATCAGGATTACCCAGAATATTACAGCCTCCACCTAGGCTCTGATAATCCACAGGACAGCCATTGCCGTTAGTGGTATACACATAATTGGGATTTAATTGATACAGGTTGGGGGCCTTAAAAGCGCGGCTGATACCGGCTTGCACCGTCACGTTAGGCGTGGCCTGCCAACTGGAATTAAAACTGGGAGAGACATTGGTTCCCGCTTCACTGTGATGATCAATTCGTACACCCGGCGTTACCATTATGCTGTTGGTCAGCATGATATTGTCTTCAATATATACGCCAAACAATTCTGCGCTAGAGTGTGGATTTCGATTTTCAGGATCTATGTCAGTGCCGTCAATGACCACACCGTCAGCCACATTGATGCCGCCTTGGAGGGAAGAGGGATCGTCCATTCTTTCGCCGCGGAATTCTGCACCTAGCGTCAAGGTTTGGTTTTTTCCAAACCAATCTACCGGGATGTTCCATTCTGACTTTGCAGTGACGTTACGCAAAGTAATGGTTACCCTCTCTCCTTCGTCGGTGTTGATAACTCCCTCACCACCGCCAGCTAACCCTTCACTTAAGCGGGTATTGTCTGTTTCTTCGTACTGAAGATAGGAAAAAGAATCTCCAAAATCGAACGCCCCGTAATGGGTTGCCGATAGGGTTTTACGGCGTACCACATTGGTTTCTTCACCAATGTATAACTGGGTATTGCCGTTATCTACTCCCTGAAACGCGTTATCGCCAGCGTATTCATTACCTTGCCGGCTATACGCGGCTTCCAGTTCCCAAGTGTTTATATCGTTTTGATCAAAACGAAGTAACGAGCGTAAATCGATGTTTTCTACACCTTCTGCGCCCGCGGCCACGTTACTACCTTCAACGGTATGTTCTCGGTTTAAATCTGGGGAATCCCCTTCTTGATCGTTATAATTAAGCACAGTACGGTGAGAAAGGCGTTCAGACAAAGGCCCGCTTAACACCACGTTTGCTCGGGTGTTACCGCCCTCTAATGAATTCTCAGGGATTTCCCCTTGCAGGGTAATGCTGCCTGCTGCCACATCCGGCTTTTTAGTGATGATATTAATAACACCACCTGATGCACCAGAACCATAACGAGCCGCCGCTGGGCCTCTTATCACTTCAATACTTTCAATCGCTTCAGGTGGTACCCAGTTACTATCGCCGCGGGTATTACGTTCTCCCGAGCGGCCCATTTTCACACTATTGCGAGACAGCACAGGCTTGCCATCGATAAGAATAAGGGTATTTTCTGGGCCCATGCCCCGAATGTCGATCTGACGGTTGTTACCGTACTGACCCGTACTGGAATTACCGGATAAGTTAATTCCCGGCATGGTTTTTACAAGCTCTGCAATATCGTTACTGACTGGGCGTCGTCTAAAATCCTCAGCGGTAATAATAGAGACACCTTGTGCTTGCTTTAGCTCTTGAGATGCAGCTTGAACCACGGTGATATCTAAGGTTTCCAAGCCGTTATCAGGTTGTGTTTGAGCCACAACATTGGCCGTCAAACCTGGGAACAAAGCAGAAAGCAGTACAATCTTACCTAAATCAGGCATAATTTTTCCTTGGTACTCATGTGTTTATAATTTGAAATGTGACGGTCGAAATGAATGGCGCAATGATTGCGCTCTTGTTGTGGGAGTAATTTAAACACATACCTCAATGAGAATCATTATCATTGATTATTATTTTTTTTCAATACTCTTTTTATAAAAAGTACACAACAAAACCCAAGGCAGGGAAAAATATCAGTTTAACGAGGCAGAAACGGGACGATTATATAACTCTAATAAATCAACTAATTCAAAACGGTGAATGAGTTTTTCGTAATCACCGTTATCAATCATGTTTTTCAGTTCCCGATTGAAGGTTTCCCGCAGCAGGCGGTCGGGGATCACAACATGGTAGGGATTGGCAGGAAAGAGTTGGTGGATGTTAACCGTAGTGAGGTTATCCGGATCCAACTGTATTTTAAGCATTTGAAAAATATTATAATCCATTACAATGGAATCGACACTACCTAGCAGCAGCATTTTGACTTGCCGATGGTGATCGGCCATTTCCAAGTATCCAGAATGGGTTCTCACGGCCTCAGCGTAGCGTTCACCTAAAACGTTGGATGCAGTCTGAAACCCCACCAAGGTGTAGTTATTAAGGTCTTCAATGGAATTGATAATCACATTTCTGTCGGCCAACGAAATAACCACATTTTGATAAACCACATAAACATCGCTCAACCAGCTTTCTGGTAAATTAGCTTGGTTATCAAGGGATAAGGCCGCGTCCACACTTTGAGCTTTGATAAATCGAATAGAACGCCCCATGGGCACATATAACATATTCACTTTATAACCGGCTGGTGCCAGTGCCGCTTTTATAACCTCTACCTCAAACCCAGTATCATCCTTTACAATAATATAAGGTGGTTTGTCTAACCCTGCCACAACATCAACGGTCTGCGCTGAAGCGAAACCGATACAAAGTATAAACGTGCAGATAAAACCATAAATAGAGGTCATAAAAATCCTAGTAATTAGCTCTGTAAATTTAGCACCTCTTATCTGCTTAAAAAATTAGCTTTTAGACTAATAAAGCCGCAACTAAAATGGGTTTTATTGTCGTTCACTGGTAAAGTACGCCGTTTAAAGCTGACGCATTGTCATCGACCATTTTTCTCAAGGGTTTACATGTCTTGGATACAACTGAAAATCGACTCTAATTCAGAGCAAGCAGAACAAATAGGCAATATGCTAAGTGCGAACGGCGCCCAAGCGGTGACCTTCGTAGATGCCCAAGATACGCCCATGTACGAGCCTAAGCCCGGCGAAACACTGTTATGGCCAGATACCCAAGTGGTGGGGTTATTTAATGCCGCCGACGACATGAAAAAAGTGATTCAACGGTTGGAAAAGTCGAAAATATTAGGCGTCGGTTTTAAGTACAAGTTAGATCAACTTGAGGATAAAGACTGGGAACGGGAGTGGATGGATAATTTCCACCCTATGCAATTTGGCCAACGTCTTTGGATTTGTCCAAGCTGGCGTGACGTGCCCGATCCTACAGCGGTGAATGTGATGCTTGACCCTGGATTAGCTTTCGGAACCGGCACCCATCCCACCACAGCCTTGTGCCTTAGATGGCTCGATGCCTTAGATTTAACGGGCAAAACTGTGGTGGACTTTGGTTGTGGTTCGGGTATTTTAGCGTTAGCTGCATTAAAACTTGGCGCAAAAGAAGTCATTGGTATTGATATCGATCCTCAGGCCCTTCAAGCATCAATGGAAAATGCCCGACGCAATGGAGTAGAAAACCGTCTACGGGTTTATCTGCCTGACGATCAACCCACCCTAGAAGCCGACATCGTAATGGCAAATATTCTTAGTGGCCCCCTTATCGAATTGAAATCCGTTATTACTGCATATTGTAAAAGGGGCGGAAAGCTCGTTTTATCTGGCATTTTAAAAGAACAAGTAGAAAAAATTGAAGCTGCTTATGCCCCCGCTTTCGCCTTAGACAATAGTGCGATAGAAGGCGATTGGGCTAGGGTAAGCGGAACAAGAACTCACTGAAAATATTCATAAAAATGTCAAACTGGTGACAAAAAAATGCCATTTTGCATGGCCGTTATTGGTGCAACAATTACACGGCTCACGCAAATCTTGTATTTCCTGTCAAGAGTCCAGACACAAATTTTGTGCGATTTTTAGCCTTTTCAAGGCTTGTGAAAACACGTAAACTTAGCGCCCCGTTTTGGCCTGGTGTATAAATTCTGCGCAACGGTTGATGGTAAATTATGCGAATTGGACCTCACACACTCCAGAACAATTTGATGCTCGCGCCTATGGCGGGCGTAACAGACAGGCCCTTTCGACAGTTATGTCGTCGTATGGGGGCAGGCCTGGTTGTTTCTGAAATGCTGTCGAGCAATCCAAGGGTATGGAAGTCAGTGAAATCGATGCAACGCATGGATCACACTGGTGAAGAAGGTATTCGTTCTGTACAGATCGCAGGCGCAGATCCTGAGTTAATGGCTCAGGCGGCGCAATTTAATGTAGGTAATGGTGCGCAAATCATCGATATCAACATGGGTTGCCCGGCCAAGAAGGTGAATAAGAAGTTAGCTGGCTCCGCCTTACTACAGTTTCCGGCACTTGTTGAAAGTATTGTCCGGGCCGTAGTAAACGCGGTTGATGTGCCAGTCACCCTAAAAATCAGGACAGGGTGGAATACAGAAAATCGTAACGGGGCAGAAATTGCCCGTATTGCGGAACAAAACGGCATACAGTCATTAGCGGTTCATGGTAGAACGCGGGCATGTATGTACCGGGGAAATGCTGAATATGACACAATCAAGGCCATTAAACAGGCAGTGTCTATTCCCGTCATAGCCAATGGCGATATTACCTCCCCGGAAAAAGCACGTACCGTGCTCGAGTATACCGGTGCAGACGGCATTATGATTGGCCGTGGCGCACAGGGAAATCCTTGGATTTTTAAACAAATTCAGCATTTCCTTGAAACAGGTGAGAACCTGCCTTCGCCATCGTTGTCTGAACAGCATGCGGTACTCCACGAGCACGTTAGTAATGTGCATGCCTTTTACGGCGACATTATGGGCGTGAGAATCGCGCGTAAGCACGTAGGGTGGTATCTCGCGGAGCATGACAAGGAAAATCAGTTCCGCCGAACGTTCAATGGTCTTGAGCAAGCTGATATACAGCTTGAAGCCCTTGATGACTATTTTCAATCGCTGCTAAAAAGAGATAAGCGACAGATCTCGCCGGCAGCTTAGTAATGACTAACAAAGAGCAAGAAAGTATTATGTTCGATCAAAATGTGACTTCACCTTTTACTACGACAGTAACCACTCCTTCACAAACACAGGCACAGAAACCCCTGCGTGATTCAGTAAAGCAAGCGGTTAATAAATACCTCAAGCAATTGGATAACGCGAATATCGATAATTTGTACGAACTTGTTCTGGCTGAAGTAGAAGCCCCGTTACTTGAAGAGGTAATGACTTACACTCGTGGTAACCAAACTCGTGCAGCCATCATGATGGGAATCAACCGTGGCACACTGCGCAAAAAACTGAAGCAGTACGGCATGAACTAAGATTTACGGGCTTAGCCCAGTTTAAAGAGCACCAAATGGTGCTCTTTTTGTTTCTCACGTCAACTAACGCAAAGAGCTCAACACCACTATGCAAACACCTAAACCTATCAAACGCGCCCTGCTAAGTGTGTCCGATAAAACGGGCATTGTAGATTTTGCCCAAGCACTACATAACAGCGGCGTTGAACTGCTATCCACAGGCGGTACGGCAAAATTATTAGCGCAAGCGGGTCTGCCGGTGAAAGAGGTTTCTGAACATACGGGACACCCTGAAATTATGGATGGCCGGGTAAAAACCCTTCATCCTAAGATTCACGGCGGTATTCTTGGTCGTCGTGGCCAAGATGAAGCGGTAATGGCAGAAAATCACATTGCCCCAATCGACCTTGTGGTCGTTAACCTGTATCCCTTTGCTGCCACCGTAGCGAATGAAGATTGTACTTTGGAAGATGCCATCGAAAATATTGATATCGGCGGTCCAACCATGGTGCGCGCTGCGGCCAAAAATCATAAAGATGTGACCATTGTGGTAAAAGCCGGTGATTATTCTCGCGTATTGGCCGAAATGAGCGAGAACCAAGGCTCTCTGACTTATCAAACTCGCTTCGATTTAGCCATTAAAGCATTTGAGCACACCGCGGAATACGATGGCATGATTGCGAATTATTTCGGCACCCGTGTTGATGCCGGTTGTTGTAACAACGCCTGTGAGTGCGAAGAAAGCGAATATCCACGAACTTACAATATTCAGATGACCAAGAAACAAGATTTACGCTACGGCGAAAACAGTCATCAAACTGCGGCTTTTTATGTAGAAAATGCCGTTCAAGAAGCCTCCGTGGCCACCGCAGAGCAATTACAAGGCAAAGAGTTGTCCTTTAATAATATTGCTGATACCGATGCGGCCCTTGAATGTGTAAAAGAATTTGATGAACCGGCTTGTGTCATCGTTAAACATGCCAACCCTTGTGGTGTGGCCATTGGCGACTCAATACTGACTGCCTACGATCGTGCTTTTAAGACCGATCCTACCTCTGCCTTTGGCGGCATCATTGCCTTTAACCGAGAGCTAGACGAAGCCACAGCCAAAGCCATTGTTGAACGTCAGTTTGTTGAGGTGATTATCGCTCCTGCGGTAAGTGACGAAGCGAAAGCCGTGGTTGCAGCCAAGAAAAACGTGCGCTTATTAGCCTGCGGTGACTGGCATGGACAACTTACCGAAGGTCGCGATTTTAAACGGGTTAACGGTGGTCTATTAATACAAGAGCGTGACTTCGGCATGGTAGAAGCCGAAGACTTACAAGTTGTATCTAAAGTCAAACCCACAGCAGAACAGATGCAAGATCTAATGTTTTGCTGGAAAGTGGCAAAATACGTGAAATCCAACGCCATTGTCTATGCCAAAGATAGCATGACCATTGGTGTAGGCGCAGGTCAGATGAGCCGGGTTTACTCCGCTAAAATCGCCGGTATTAAAGCCGCTGATGAAGATCTGGAAGTGGCCGGTTCAGTGATGGCCTCTGACGCCTTCTTCCCGTTTAGAGACGGCATCGATGCTGCTGCAGCGGCGGGTATTAAAGCGGTGATCCAACCCGGTGGTTCTATGCGCGATGATGAAGTCATTGCTGCCGCTGATGAACATGGTATCGCCATGGTCTTTACCGGTATGCGTCACTTCCGTCATTAAGCGGACACCTTGTTAACGGTAAAGGTTGTGGTAATAACCACAACCTTTTTGCGTTTTCTTCCTCTTCTACCTGGGTTAACCTAGTCCGACCCTATTTGGTAGTACTGGGTATAAGTGTAAGAAAACTCAAAGCACCGTTTCGATAAAAGGACCAACCATGAAAACCACAATGCGAGTGATTGCCGCCTCATTTCTTGCCGCTACCACTGCCATGACTACCGTCAATGCCAGTGCAGATGCCCTTCAAGATGCCGCAAAAAATGATCTTCGTAGTGCTGATGCAAAAGCACGCGATGAATTTCGTCACCCCCAGCAAACACTGCGATTTTTTGGCATAGAGCCCGACATGACAGTAGTGGAAATCTGGCCAGGCGGTGGCTGGTATACTGATATTCTGTACCCCTTACTTAGCGATGACGGTGAATACATCGCAGCCCACTTTTTTATTGATGAAGAATCTGGCGGATATTACAAGAAATCCCTGGCCAACTTTAAACAAAAAGCCATGGCCGGTGGCCCATACGAAGGCGTAACCATCACCACATTCCATCCACAAAAAGCATTAGACATTGCGCCACAAGGCAGTGCTGATGCGGTACTAACATTTAGAAATATTCACAACTGGTATATGGGTGGAGAACGTGACGCCGTAGTAAGCGCATTTTCGTCCTTTTATAAAGCCCTTAAGCCGGGTGGAACCTTAGGGGTTGTAGAACACCAATTACCTGAAGGTGCTGCCGATGAGGACATGAAAAGCAGCGGTTATATGAAAAAATCCTTTGTCATTGATGCCGCAAAAGCAGCAGGTTTTGAACTGGTAGCAGACAGTGCTGTCAATGCCAATCCGCTGGATACTGCTGATCACCCTCGTGGTGTATGGACCCTACCTCCTTCCCTTCGTTTAGGTGAAGAAGATCAGGACAAGTACATGGCCATCGGGGAAAGTAATCGAATGACCTTAAAATTTGTTAAACCTGAATAATGAGTAACGGAACGCTTTGATGAACGTACTAGTTATTGGCAGCGGTGGCCGTGAACACGCTTTGGCGTGGAAAGCCGCACAATCTGAAGCTGTATCAACGGTTTTTGTTGCACCGGGTAATGCCGGTACAGCCACCGAACCCAAAGTTCGTAATGTGGCCATTGGTGTCACAGATATCGAAGGCTTATTAGCCTTTGTCCAAGACAATAAGGTTGAATTAACCATAGTGGGCCCAGAAGCACCGTTAGTAGAAGGTGTGGTGGATGCATTTACTGAGGCCGGCCAAACCATTTTTGGTCCCACTCAAGCCGCCGCCCAACTGGAAGGTTCCAAAGCGTTCACCAAGGATTTTCTGGCTCGTCACCAGATCCCCACCGGAGAATACGAGAACTTTACCGATATTGAGCCGGCTATTGCTTATGTGCGAGAAAAAGGCGCCCCGATTGTGGTGAAAGCCGATGGTCTCGCGGCAGGTAAAGGCGTGATTGTTGCCATGACCTTAGAAGAAGCAGAAACCGCCATTCGCGATATGTTAGCCGGCAATGCGTTTGGTGATGCAGGCAGCCGAGTGGTAATTGAAGAATTTCTTGATGGCGAAGAAGCCTCGTTTATCGTGATGGTCGATGGCAAAAACGTGGTACCTTTTGCCACCAGCCAAGATCATAAACGGGCGGGTAATGGCGATACCGGTTTAAACACCGGTGGCATGGGGGCTTATTCACCAGCTCCTGTGGTTACGCAACAGATTCATGATCGCGTTATGCAAGAGGTAATCCTTCCCACTGTGGATGGCATGGCAGCGGAAGGTAACCCATATACGGGCTTTTTATACGCTGGCTTAATGATCATGGCCGACGGCACACCAAAAGTGATTGAATACAATTGCCGCTTTGGCGATCCAGAAACCCAACCCATTATGATGCGTTTACAATCGGATTTAGTGGCTTTATGCCAGTCAGCCTGTAAGGGCGAACTGGCGGGTAAAACCATTGATTTTGATGAACGCGCCGCCGTAGGTGTGGTATTGGCCGCCGGAGGCTACCCGGGCAGTTATGATAAAGGCGATGTGATCAACGGGCTGGAAAAAGCCGCCGCCGAAGACGCCAAGGTGTTTCACGCCGGCACGGCAATGCAAGACGGCGAGGTTGTCACCAGCGGTGGACGGGTGTTGTGCGCCACAGCCTTAGGCAATAATGTTACCGAAGCTCAGCAAAAAGCCTATGAACTGGTAAACACCATCAGTTGGAAAGACGTGTACTTTCGTACTGATATTGCTTATCGGGCCATCGCCAGAGAAGCAGAAGCCTAAACAAGGCAAGCAATCTAAACACCCAGGGCGCACAAAGCGCCCTTTTTTAGGTCTGGGTACAGGAAAACACAAAAAATCTTTCTTTACCTATGTAAGGTGTAATTTCCCGGTAGGTAGGTTATAAGTAAAAGTCTTATATTTTCCATTTCAGATGGGATAACCCAATGAAGTTGCACGAACCGAAGGCAACACAATGAGTAAATTATCGCTGCGGGCAAAGTCGTACCGTATTTTGCGTCCCTATTTAGAAAGCCAAGCCGGTGAGTGGCCTAGCCGCCTGTTTGATTATTCCCTTATTGTACTTATTATTGCCAATGCCATCGCCATGATGCTGGAAACGGTGCCTCACATTGTTGTTCAGTGGGGCAATGCGCTTAATATTTTTGATGCCGTCTCGGTGGCCGTTTTTACCGCAGAATATGTAACCCGAGTTTGGTGTTGCGTAGAAAAACCTGAGATTAAACACGCCGACAAATCGCTTTTTAAACAACGTGTACATTACATGCTATCGCCGATGGCCATTGTCGATCTATTGGCTATCTTGCCGTTTTATTTAGGCATGTTTATTAACCTAGATTTACGCATACTGCGTATTTTGCGTCTCACTCGGTTAATAAAATTAGGGCGATACTCCCACTCTGTGCAATTACTATGGCAGGTGTTGCGCAACGAAGCCCGTACTCTGTTTGCCGCGATGAGCGTATTGGTTATTGTTATGACCTTCGCAGCAACAGGGATATACTATTTGGAACGGGAGCTACAGCCCGAGGTGTTTGGTACCATTCCCAATGCCATGTGGTGGGCACTGGTCACTCTCACTACCCTAGGCTATGGCGATGTGATTCCGGTTACTGCCACCGGCAAGGTGTTTAGTGGTCTAGTAACTTTACTTGGCGTAACCTTATACGCGTTACCGGCCGGTATTTTATCATCCAGTTTTACAGCCCAGTTACACCTACGCAGAGAACGCTTTCGAGCGCTGGTGAATGACGCCATGGAAGATGGCTACCTAAGCGGGAATGATTATCAGCACATCGAAAAAATTCGTGAATTATTGTATCTGGATAAAGAAGAGGCCGAATTGATTGTTCAACTGCTCAAACACAGGCAGGGCGGACATTCACAGGCTAATGACGATAATTCCTCAGACTAATGACAGGGCCTGCTAGGGTATGACTTCACTTGATTCTTGGCGCAAGCCAGCTTATAACAGTACTCCAATACTACCGAACGTCGATTATGTCAGCTAAACATCCTATTATTGCTATCACCGGTTCATCGGGTGCTGGCACCACCACAACCACTAATGCAATCAGGCATATATTCAGAAATTTGAGTGTAAATGCTGCCGTTGTTGGGGGTGATAGCTTCCACCGGTTTACACGGCCTGAAATGGAAGTGGAAATCCGTAAAGCGCAGGAACAAGGCCGTCATATCAGCTACTTTGGTCCTCGGGCAAATGATTTTGAGCTTTTAGAAAGCTTATTCCGCGAATACAGTAATACCGGTACCGGACAATTTCGTCAGTACCTTCACACCTTTGACGAAGCCGTTCCCTTTAATCAAATGCCCGGCACCTTTACGCCTTGGCAAGCGCTGCCAGAAAATACCGACCTATTGTTCTACGAAGGTTTGCACGGCGGTGTTGTCACCGACGAAAACGACGTCGCCAAACACGTAGACTTACTGGTTGGCATGGTGCCCATTGTTAACTTAGAGTGGATCCAAAAAATTGTCCGTGATACCACCGACCGAGGCCATTCTCGTGAAGCGGTAATGAGTAGCATTGTGCGCGGCTTAGATGACTATTTTCAGTACATTACCCCCCAGTTTTCCCGCACGCACGTGAATTTTCAGCGCGTGCCTACGGTAGACACTTCTAACCCCTTCAGCGCCCGTGAAATTCCGACTCAAGACGAAAGCTTTGTTGTGGTGCGATTCCGTCGTGAAATGAGAAACGTAGACTACCCGTACCTATTACAAATGATAGACGGTGCGTTTATGTCTCGGGTAAATACCATTGTGGTACCCGGCGGCAAAATGGGGTTGGCCATGGAACTCATTCTCACGCCATTAATTGAAGATATCTTAGATCAGAAGCGCAGAGCAGGTAGCCAAATGGACTGGGTCGGCGAAAACTAACACTTTACAGGCCCGCTTTTGCGGGTCTTTCCCTCCGCTATCATGCAGTACTTTCACAATTTGTTATCACTACGTTTTCATCACTGTGCTGCATTATGAATATAACTCGCAATACAGGGTTTCTAACGTACGCCCCGTTTAGTTCAGCGCCCGAACTATCTATAATTGGCCTCTTTTGTTTCAGAGAATAAAACCATGCTGGATATCCTGCTCATAGGCATTGCAATACTTGCCCTAGTGGGCGTTATTTTTGAAGAAGCCCTGCATATCAACAAAGCGAAAACCACCCTTTTTCTTGGTACATTAGCTTGGATAATATTGTTTGTAGACGCTAATCGCGGGCCTGAACTTGGCGCCATTACCGAACACTTGAAAGAAAACATTACCGAAATATCCACACTCTGGCTGTTTTTGGTAGCGGCAATGACCTTTGTTGCCTATTTAAACCGTAAAGGCTTGATTGAAAATATGTTGAATATCATCATGCCAACGGAAATTAGCCTGCGAAAACTCATTTTCTTTACTGCCATATTCAGTTTTTGTTTTTCTTCTTTGGCAGACAATATCACCGCTACGCTAGTCTCCATCGCCATGGTGCTGTCTTTGGGTTTACCGTTTAATCAAACCATGCGGTTTGCCGTTTTAGTGGTGTTCGCGGTGAATTCTGGTGGCGTTTCGTTGATCACCGGTGATGTCACTACGCTGATGATTTTCCTAGATGAGAAAGTCACCATCACACAGCTTTTACTGCTTATTATTCCTTCGTTAACAGCCGTACTCTTCTTAGCCGCCATGTTAAGTATTGGCTTAAAAGGCAAGGTAAAAATTAAAAAGACACGCCATGATATGCGTCCGGTAGATTATGTCATCGCGTGTATTTTTCTTTCCACCATTATTCTTACGCTTATTGCCAATGTGCTGTTTGGCATTCCGCCTATGCTATGTTTCTTGTCTGGCATGGCCGTTATGTTCTTGGTGGCCACCTTCATGGGAGAAGAAAAATACGATGATCCCATTTTAGATTATATTCGCCTCATTGAGTTTGATACGCTGCTGTTCTTCTTAGGCGTATTGCTATTAGTGGGCATGCTCGATCATATTCATGCCTTAGGTGCACTGTTAGAAATATACAATGTATTGCCTGCAGCCGGCGCCAATTTCGTTATGGGTATGCTGTCTTCGATGATAGATAATGTGCCGTTAACTGCCGCCTTATTAAAAGCCGATATTGCCATGTCTACTGCAGAATGGATGGCCTTTACTTATGCGGTGGGCGTAGGTGGCTCGTTGCTTATTATCGGTTCTTCCGCGGGTATTGTTACCATGAGTAAGGTGAACGGCTTAACTTTTGCAAAGTATGCTAAATTTGCCGCACTCCTTTTGATGGCCTACAGCTTAGGCTTTTCTTTAGTGCTATTGATGGCAAACCTGGTCCTTAACTGACATTTTTTGTAACACTCAAGATGTGTCAGTTACATCTCTTTGCTTTTGTCTGCCCGCTGGTGTAGTTATAGTTAACTATGCGGGCAGCAAAGCACAATAAATACAGTTATACCTTCCTGTTAGCTTGTTGCGCTTCCTGCCCCAATTTCAAACCATCGCGATAGGTTTAAATACAATGAGTATGGGAATATGAGTCAGGAAACGTCGAAAATATTGGTAGTTGATGACGATATGCGCTTACGCAGTCTGTTAGAGCGCTATTTAGTCGAACAGGGTTTTCAAGTCCGTTCTGCTGCCAATAGCGAACAAATGGATCGTCACCTTGAGCGCGAAAACTTTCATCTCATTGTCTTAGATTTAATGTTACCCGGTGAAGATGGCCTGTCTATTTGCCGACGACTACGGCAATCGGACAATGATGTGCCCATTATTATGTTAACCGCCAAGGGCGACGAAGTGGATCGCATCATTGGTTTGGAAATGGGCGCTGACGACTACTTACCCAAACCCTTCAACCCAAGAGAACTGCTTGCCCGAGCAAAGGCGGTATTGCGTCGCAAGATAGCCGATGCCCCTGGCGCCCCCTCTAAAGAACAGCAAATTGTGGCATTTGGTAACTATCGACTAAATCTAGCAACACGGGAAATGACCGGTGCAGGCAAACCTATGCCACTAACCAGTGGAGAATTTGCGGTATTAAAATCTTTAGTCACCCATCCCCGTGAGCCCTTGTCCCGTGACAAGTTAATGAATCTTGCCAGAGGACGGGATTACAGTGCCCTTGAACGAAGCATTGATGTGCAAGTGTCTCGTTTACGACGTATGCTAGAAAAAGATCCTGCCAGCCCACGTTACATTCAAACCGTATGGGGCTTAGGCTATGTTTTTGTTCCCGATGGTGAGGAACAGAGTTAGAGGGTATCACCGTCATGCGCCTTATTCCCGCCAGTGCGTTCGGCCAAACTGCGTTATTAATTGGCGTACTATTACTTATCAATCAGATCGTCTCGTATCTGTCTGTGACTTATTATTTTGTGCGCCCTACCACCCAACAAATAAGCAGTTTGCTTGCCACCCAAATGCAAAGCATTATTAGCCAAGATCTCCTCAACAAGCCTTTGGTTTCCCGCTTACAATATGCCGACCAAACAAACGTGGACATCATGACCACCGAACAGGCGTTGCAACAGGGATTGCAGCAGGCAACCCATTACAATTTTATGTCTGATCAAGTGTCAGCCAATATTGGCATAAGAACCGACGTACGCATTAGCAGTAATGACAGCCCAGTGGGCACGCCTTATCGCGTATGGCTTTCCCTTTCTACCTATCCTGAGGTATGGGTGAGTATTCCGTTAGGCAATGACAACGATTCAGGGTCCTCACCGCCACCAGGCATGTACTTAATGGTAATAGGCATACTAAGCGTTACCGGCGGTTGGTGGTTTGTCAGGCATTTAAACCGCCCCCTTAAAGCCTTACAGCAAGCAGCATTACAAGTGGGGAAAGGGCAATTTCCGCTGCCCCTTAAGGAACAGGGTAGTTCGGAAATGCGTGAGGTGACTCGGGCGTTTAACCGGATGAGCCAAGGCATTAAACAGTTGGAAGATGAACGCACCTTGATGACAGCCGGCATCTCCCACGATTTACGTACCCCCTTAACACGGATCCGTCTTGCCTCGGAAATGCTACCGGAAAATAGCCAATGGGTAAGCGAAGGCATTAACAATGATATTGAAGACATGAATGCCATCATTGATCAGTTCATTGAATACGCCCGCAACGACCGAACTGAACACTGGGAACAAGGTGATCTCAATGAACTCATAGAGAATATAACGGCTTCTCATCACCGCCAAAGCGACCACCACATCACCTTAAAATTACACGAACTACCGCAAATTTCTTTGCGCAAAACGGCCCTTAAACGTGTGGTTGAGAACTTACTGGAAAATGCATTTCGCTATGGCAGCAATGCCATTACTGTCACCACGTATTTCGACAACAAACAAAAACAGGTTTATTGCCGTGTTCGCGACTTTGGCCCCGGTATTCCCGAAGCCGCTCTTGATGATGTATTTATGCCATTTAAACAGGGAGATAAAGCCCGAGGTAGTATTGGCTCTGGCTTAGGGCTGGCCATTACCCGAAAGATTATCAATATGCACTACGGTGGCATTTCCCTGCGTAATCATCCAGAAGGGGGGCTGGTGGCCGAGTTTTGGTTACCTCTACGTCACTAACGCCCATTTCCGATAGTTAGATATCTGTAGAGTAAGCAGAATCGCTGGTGACAAAGCGGGGGAAATTAAAGCCGATGGCCAGTAATCCACACAACAGCAGTAGCATGGGATACCACGCATAAACCGACACCGCCAAAGGCGAAATCCCCCCCACGGCGGAAATGGTTAATATTTGCGCCCCGTAGGGAACGATCCCCTGGAAGCTACAGGAAAACACATCCAATATACTGGCTGTGCGGCGAGGATCCACACCATATTCACCATTCAGCTTACTGGCAATGGGGCCTGCCGCCACAATAGATATGGTGTTATTGGCGGTGGATAAATCTAAAATACTCACTAACGCTGCAATACTAAATTCGGCGCCCCGACGACTTTTGACCCGATAAGTCAGTACGCGAATAAGCCAAGCAATGCCACCATACGCGTACATAAGGCTGACAATGCCGCCAATGGTTAAAGCAATCATCGATAAGTTTTGCATCCACCCCATACCGGTTTGAATACTTTGCCACATAGCCATCACGCCAAAACTGCCACTGCCTAACCCAATAATACCTGCTGCCCCAATGCCCAGCGCCAAAACGAGGATCACATTTAGCCCTGCTAGCGCACTGATAATGATCACCAAGTAAGGCAATATGCGCACAAGATCGTAATCAGCCTGCTGCAATGCACTGCCTTCAGACACAGGAACAAACGTTAGAATAATGAGGGTAATTACACAGGCGGGTAATGTAATTAATAAATTAGCTTTAAATTTGTCAGTAAGCCGCACTCCTTGGCTACGGGTAGCGGCAATGGTGGTGTCAGAAACAAATGACAGGTTATCACCAAACATGGCGCCCCCCACAACCACACCAGCCAATAAGGCTTCAGACACACCCAATCCCTCGGAGAGCCCCAACCCTATGGGAGCAAGAGCGGTGATGGTGCCCGTGGATGTCCCCATGGAAAAGGAAATAAAACAACAGATTAAAAACAATCCAGGCAGGATCATGGGAGTAGGAATAACGCTAAGGGCTAAGTTTACCGTGGCATCTCGAGCCCCAATATCAATGGTCAGAGAATAAAACGCCCCAGCCAGTAAAAATATCAGTACTAAAAGTACAATATTACGATTACCGGCCCCTTCACAAAACAGGTTGAGCTTTTCCGACAAGGTAAGGGTTTTATGTTTAGGGTTAAGCAACAAGGCATACCCAGCGGAAAGAAAAAACGCCACAAGCACGGGCATGGAAGTAATATCATCAGTGGCGATACCCGCTACCAATACGGTGATAACGAAAAAGAGGATAGGCGTAAGCCCTAAAAAATTAGCAGGCGCGTGATGTTGCACAGTTCCCCGTCACGAAGGCAGCAAGTTGAATGCGGCGCAGTGTAGCCTAAACAAGAATGAAATTTTACTGCCTTATGAGAAAAAGTCATACCCATTTTATATCGATTGCCGATAAGATATGCCCTCGGCCATTAAACGTACAAAGCCCCACGCCTGAAAAGCGTATCGACGACATGCAGGCTAACGTAAATTTTTAATTAGGGAAAAATAATGAAAAAACTCATCGGAGCGTTAATCTTAAGTGTCAGCAGCATGGTATCCATGCAAGCGTCTGCTAACGCCTTAGGGGAATGTTTGGTAGATGCGCTCAACGGAAAAGAACGAAAAGAACTGGCTAAGTGGATCTATTTTTCGATGGCTGCCCATCCGGATATCATTGAGTTTGCCAATATTGCAGATGATGCCAGATTAAACTCAGACAAAGCCGTCGGGGCCCTCGTTACTCGTCTACTTGGCGAAGATTGCCCAGCGCAATTTAAAGCTGCGGTGCAAGTTGATCCAATGGCGACCCAACGTGCTTTTGAATTGGTAGGTCAGGTTGCCATGGGCGAACTCATGCAAAACATGAAAGTGACCCAAGCGATTAGCAATTATGCAAACTATATGGATATGTCAGTTATTCAAGCCGCTGCCACACAGTAAAAAAAAGCCCGCCTTTGCCGGCGGGCTTGTTATCAATGACATACCACTAATCGCTATAGCCAGGACCGGCCTTCACAATACTGTCACTAACATCGTATTTAGCAAAATTTGCCTGAAACTCAGTGATCAGGTTGTCTAAATACGTTTTATATTCGCTTTTGTCAGCCCACGTTTGCGAAGGCACTAACAATGCACTGTCTACACCGGGAACGGTTATAGGCACATCCACATTCAATCCATCAATATGCTGAGTAGGCACTTCGGCAAGGGCACCAGTAACAATAGCATCGACGATTGCCCGAGTAGTCGGAATGTCAAAGCGGGTTCCTTTCCCGTAAGGGCCTCCCGTCCATCCAGTGTTCACCAAGTACACTTTCGCCCCAAAGGATTTTACTCGCTTGATGAGTAAGTCGGCATAAACGCCGGCAGGTCGCGGGAAGAAAGGCGCACCAAAACACGTAGAAAAGGTAGATTCGATATCGCTTGTAGAACCAATTTCCGTTGAGCCGACTTTTGCTGTGTAACCACTTAAAAAGTGATATGCCGCCGCTTCTTCACTCAGCACCGAAACCGGTGGTAGTACACCACTTACATCACAAGTAAGAAAGACCACCGAACGGGGTTCACCGCCGCGATTTTCCGCGACTCTTTTTTCAATGTGTTCAAGGGGGTAAGCAGCACGGGAATTTTGTGTTAACGACACATCCGTATAATCAGGGGTGCGCGTGTCGGTTAACACCACATTTTCCAATATGGTACCAAACCGAATGGCATCCCAAATTACCGGTTCGTTTTTCTGCGATAGGTCGATGCATTTTGCATAACAGCCGCCTTCTATATTAAACACGCTGCCCGGTGCCCAGCCGTGTTCGTCATCACCAATAAGAAACCGCTTTGGATCAGCAGATAAGGTGGTTTTTCCTGTACCAGACAAGCCGAAAAATAAGGTTACATCACCACTTTCACCGACATTGGCAGAACAATGCATCGGCAAAACCTCTTTGCCGGGTAATAAAAAGTTTTGTACGCTAAACATGGCTTTTTTCATTTCACCGGCGTAACGCATTCCTGCAATCAGCACTTTTTTCTCGGCGAAATTAATGATAACCACACCATCACTGTTAGTGCCGTCTCGCTCAGGTTCACAGCAAAAACCCGGCACATTTAACACATCCCAAACATCATGGTTTTCACTGTTCCAAACCGTTGGTCGTATAAATAAATTACGGGCAAAAACATGTTGCCAGGCGGTTTGTGTTCTTACTTTAATGGGTAAGGCATGCTTAGGATCGGCTCCCACCTGTAAGTGAGACAAAAAATGCTCTTGTTCACCAAGATAAGATTCTACCCGTTGCCACAGAGCGGCGAACTTATCTGGCGCAAAAGGCCGGTTCACATTTCCCCAGTCAATATCGGCTTCAGTTGACGGCTCACGAACAATAAATCTATCTGCAGGAGATCGGCCTGTTCGGTGCCCGGTTTCAACCACAAGGGCGCCATTATCGGCTAATTTGCCTTCGCCTCGTTGTAATGCAATCTCGATGAGCTCTGCCGACGTTAAATCGGTAAGCGGTTGTACTGAATTGTCGGTTTGAATACGTGGTGCCGCCGTCATTTGTAAGCCCTTTGGTAAATTTTCAGATTAACTTTCAAAAATACTTCTACTTTTGATTGTATATAAAATAGGGCTTTGAGCAACATCAAAGTGGGAAATAGTGACTATTATTTGATCTAAATTACAGTTTTTATGCGCTTTACTTTCAGCATTAAAAACCAATTGAAGAAGTGAATGAAATATTTCTATATATATCTGGCAGCTACAAAAATTAAAAGACTTGTAATCAAGCATGTAACAAAACAAAAAAAGCGGCTTGCAGCCGCTTTTTCTTCGTTTTTAATGTATTTACATCACCGCTGAGATTACTTTTGCCTGAGCTAAGCGACCAGCCTTACTGATCTTTACGGGTTTCAGTAAAATGTCCGGCATGTATGGCTTCTACATCCACACTGTCGAAAATATATTCAGCGTGGCAATATTGGCAATTCATTTTGATTGCGCCGTCTTCTTCCACAATTTTTAACAGTTCAGCTTTATCTACATTGCGTAAAGCGTCTGCACTGCGTTGTTTTGAGCATGAACAGGCAAAGGTTACCTCTTGGGGTGAAAATACCTCAACCTCTTCTTGGTGAAATAAACGATAAAGAATATCGTTTACCGGTAATTCAAACATTTCTTTGTCAGACAGGGTTTCGGCAAGTTTACTGACATGCTCAAATTCGGTGTCCTGATCGACGTCTGTATTTGATGCCTGCGTGGGGAGTACCTGCAATAACATACCTGCCGAGCGCGCACGGTCAGCATGTTGTAAATCGGTCATCAAGATCACTTTCGTGGCCAATTGCTCAGACTGGGTAAAATACCCCTCTAAGCATTCAGCAAGGGTGGGTTTATCTAGTGGTACCACACCTTGATAACGCTCGCCTTCTTCTGGCGTAATGGTAATGACCATGACAGCGTCACTTAACAGGTCTTGGAAAGCCTCTGGCAGCTCAGAAAGGGTTTCATCCCATCTTGCCACCCCTCGCAAGGTGAAATCATCCGTGGCATTAATCACTGCATAGCTAACAGGGCCTTTACTTTGGATCTGAATCCCGATTTCGCCTTTGAATTTCAAAATCGCGGTGAGTAAACAAGTTGCCGCGGCCATTTCACTAAGTAAGTACTGGATTTGCAGCGGATACTCATAACTGTGGACAATTTTTTGTAAGCTATCTTCAAGACGTACCAGTTCGCCTCGCACATTAGCGGCGTTCAACAGATAGCGGTGAAGTTCATCATATTGGTTATTGGTCATGCCTGTTATCCTGTTCTAACAGCTTATTGCTGCTTAAATTTAATAATCTGTCGACGCTGTTTTTTGTCGGGTCTATGCTCTGGTCGAGGACTGTGAAAGGCACTCAACTTTCGCGCGGTCTGATTCGCTTCTCGCTGGGCAATGCTTTTTTCCGTTTCTTTATATAACGCCTGTGCTAGTGATGCACTAAGGCGTTTATCGCTGGTTTTAAGTACCTCTACTTCTTTAATATCCCACCCCGCGGGAACTTTTACCATGGCACCAGGCTCTACTGTTTTACCTGGCTTTGCACGCTGGCCGTTATAATGAACTTTTCCAGCCTGGACCATTTCTCTGGCGATCCCTCGCGTTTTAAAAAAACGTGCGGCCCAGAGCCATTTGTCGAGGCGAACATTAACGCCCGTGTCATCAGGATTACCTTTGCTCATGTAATATTTTTGTCACTCTTTCGTTTTACTGTTGTGACCCCCGCCTCGACTAGGCTATGATGAGTCGGCTATCGTGTGCATAATTCTAAATCAATGATTAAAAAAGCAGTATCTTCGACAACACATGACACTCGACAAATTTAATACCCAATCTCTGGCTCTCTTCTTCAGCCGGCATCAAAAACAACTTCATTTTGTCGTTGTCGTATTGCTGAGCCTGTATTTATTGGCATTTGCTGCACGACTAGTTTGGCAAATTATACCTGAACCAGATACCGCTGCCATACCTGCTGGTTTATCTTCCGGCCCACAACTTGTTCAACGAGGGCAAGGTGGGGTCAATTTAGCCCAATTACAACAGTTAAATTTATTTGGCCAGCCAATACAAAATGAATCGGTGGTTGACGAAAAACCCATCACCGATGCCCCAGAAACCAAACTTAAATTAACCCTTACCGGTGTAGTCGTAAGCTCAATAAAAGAAGAAGCCACTGCCATCATCGAGCATAAAGGGGTGCAAAATGTGTACGGCTTAGGGGAAAAAATTGAAAGAACCAATGCAACCTTGCATCAGGTTCATAGCGATCGGGTCATCATTAAAAATGGCATTCGTAAAGAAACCCTTATGTTGGACGGAATCGACTATGATGATGCCAATAAACAGGTAGCCAGAAACGAACCACCGCCACCACGCCGAGCCGGCCCACCGCAAAGAACCAATGTTGGCGACGCGCCCCAAGGCAAAGAAGTGAAGATCGACCAGGCCCTTGTCTCTCAATTACGCAAAAAACCTGGCAGCTTTACCGATTACATCGCTATTTCGCCAGCCATCGAAGAAGGCCAGCTAATAGGGTATAAAATTAAGCCAGGAAACAACTCTGCGTTGTTTGAATCGTCGGGACTTAAACCGGGCGATGTGGTGATACAAATAAACGGGCTGGATTTGACAGACACCCAACAGTCGTCAGCCGCGATGAATGCACTTCGTCAGGCCAGTACCATTGAATTAACACTGACCCGTGACGGTGAGTACATTACCGTGTATCTGGATATGCCAGAGCCGGATAATGCATAATAAAAGTAGGAAGATAGACTCATGAGGCAAAAGCGCCGAACCTTATTTTCGCGGATTACAGCCGCAATGTGTGCTGCTGCGCTGTGTGTTTCGGCAACAGCCGCAGAGTACATGCCAAATTTTAAAGATACAGATATCAACGAGTTCATTACCATCGTTGGTAAAAATCTGAAAAAAACCATCATTGTTGAGCCCAATGTTCGGGGCAAAATCAGCGTACGTTCATACGATATGCTCACCGAAGATCAATATTATCAATTCTTCCTGAATGTCTTGCAGGTGTACGATTTTGCCGTAGTAGAAATGCCCAGTGGCGTACTAAAAGTGGTGCGTTCTAAAGAAGCGAAAACCTCAAATATTCCCGTGGTCGAAGGCGATGCCCTAGACGGCGACGAAATGATTACCCGCGTAGTGCCAGTGTACAACGTTCCCGTTCGCGAACTGGCGCCTATTTTGCGCCAATTAAACGACCAAGCTGGTGGCGGCAATGTGGTAGCCCACGATCCATCAAATGTAATGATGCTGACCGGACGCGCTGCCGTGGTAAACCGCTTGGTAGAAATTATAGAGCGTGTTGACCGTGCCGGTGACGAAGAAGTAGAGATTGTTAAGTTACATTATGCGTCAGCCTCAGAAATGGTCCGTATTGTAGACAGTATTAACAAGTCACAAAGCAAAACCGCCACCACCGCTAAATCGAGTCCTCGCGCCGTGGCAGATGACCGTACCAACTCGGTTATTGTTAGTGGCGATGCGCAATCCAGAGCCCGTATTGTCAATCTTATCCAGCGCATGGATCAAGAATTAGAAACCACCGGCAATACCCAGGTTATTTTCCTTAATTATGCCAAAGCTGAAGATGTCGTTAAGGTATTACAAGGGGTTTCATCCAGTATCCAAGCTGAAGATAAAGGCTCGACACAAACAGCCCGCACCTCGGCGAACCGTGAAATTAGTATTGAAGCCCACGACCCCTCCAATTCAGTGGTAATTACCGCAGAACCGGACATGATGCGTTCGTTGGCAGAGGTTATTCGCCAACTGGATGTGCGCCGAGCCCAGGTTCAAGTAGAAGCCATTATTGTAGAAGTCTACGAAAGCAACGGTGCCACCTTAGGTGTGCAGCTCGTTTCCGAAGCCGGCGGCGGTACCCAATTTAGTAACGGCATCGTCCCTGTAGGCTCGCTAGCCGTAGCCATCAAGGAAGCCGAAGATACCACCGATACCGAAGCCTATATCACCGACGATGGTGATGTTGTATCGGTGACCACCACCGATGATGGTGACTACAGTTCCCTTTCCAGTTTACTTAGCGGGACCAACGGCTTGCTCGCGGGTATCATCAAAAACGGGTGGGGTGCGGTTATTCAAGCGGTCAATACTGACACCAATTCCAACGTACTTGCGACGCCCCATTTAACCACCATGGACAATGAAGAAGCCTTTTTCATTGTGGGTCAGGAAGTTCCGGTTATCACTGGCACAACCACCGGCGACAATAACTCCAATCCGTTCCAAACCGTTGATCGTCAAGAAGTCGGTATTAAGCTTAAAGTCACGCCGCAAATTAACGAAGGCGATGCCGTTCAGTTAACCATCGAACAAGAAGTCTCTTCGGTAAGTGGAACCACGGCAGTGGATATCTCCATCAATAAAAGACAGATCAAAACCACGGTTATAGTGGATGATGGCGGTACCATCGTACTGGGTGGTTTAATAGATGAAGACGTACAAGAGAGTGTCTCTAAGGTGCCAATTCTTGGTGATATTCCGTATATCGGCAACTTGTTTAAGTCTACCTCGTCAAGTAAGCGTAAGCGTAATTTGATGGTCTTTTTAAAGCCCACTATTATTCGTGATGGGGTAACGGCCAACGAAATTAGCCATAGAAAATATAATTACATTCGTGCTCAGCAATTAAAACGCCATTCTGAAGGTGTTTCACTGATGCCTGGCGCAGAACAACCTTCCATGCCAAAGTGGGATGACGCCCTTTCATTGCCGCCATCCTTTGAAGATTATATTTTGGAAAAAGATAAGCAAAAAGAGAGCGAAAAAGAGGACAACGAGTAGTCATGGCTGCAAATCAAGATCCGCTTGAGCAGGCTATCGAGGCACAAGAAGAAGCATTAGATAGTCTTGCTGATGACAACGTAGTTGAAGACGCTGGCGGGCCCCGTCAGTTGAGCTTTAGCTTCGCAAAGCGAAATCATGTTTTGCTTGAAACCAATAGTGATCCTGTCACCTTGTATTATACCGAGGCGACACCTTTTAGCATTTTTGCTGAGGTAAGACGGTTCTTTGGCGAACCTTTCACGCTGGTTGAAATTCCCCAAGACCAATTTGAGAGTTTACTCACACAAGCTTTCCAACGGGATTCTTCCGCGGCCAAGCAATTAATGGAAGACTTAGGCAACGAAAGTGACCTCTTTGCCTTGGCAGAAGAACTTCCCGACACTGAAGATCTGCTCGACAGCGAAGACGATGCGCCGATTATTAAATTAATCAATGCCATGTTAGGGGAAGCCATCAAGGAAGGAGCCTCAGACATACATATCGAAACCTTCGAAAACCAATTGGTGGTGCGCTTTCGTGTTGATGGCGTACTGCGAGAAATATTACGGCCAAACCGTAAATTATCCTCTATGTTGGTGTCTCGAATTAAGGTTATGGCGAAGCTAGATATCGCAGAAAAGCGGGTTCCTCAAGATGGCCGGATTACACTACGTATTGCCGGTCGAGCGGTGGATGTTCGGGTGTCAACCATGCCATCGAATCACGGTGAGCGGGTGGTATTACGTTTACTGGATAAAAATAATGCGCGATTAAATCTTGCCGATTTAGGTATGACAAAAGCGAACCGGGATATTTTCTCTTCGTTAATTCGTAAGCCCCACGGCATTATTTTGGTCACCGGCCCCACAGGCTCAGGGAAAAGTACCACCTTGTATGCAGGTCTTACTGAAATAAACTCTAAAGATCGCAATATTCTCACCGTTGAAGACCCCATTGAATTTGACCTGCCCGGCATTGGCCAAACCCAGGTCAATCCGCGGGTGGATATGACATTTGCGCGGGGGTTACGGGCGATTCTTCGTCAGGATCCCGATGTAGTAATGGTAGGGGAAATTCGTGATATTGAAACCGCTCAAATTGCGGTGCAAGCCAGTTTAACCGGCCACTTAGTATTGTCCACCTTACACACCAATACAGCAGCCGGTGCCATTACCCGGTTAGAAGACATGGGCATTGAACCCTTCTTAATGTCTTCCAGTTTGCTGGCCGTACTTTCACAACGCTTAGTGAGAACCTTGTGTAAAGAGTGTCGTAAGCCAACCACTGCAAATGAACAGCAAGCGGCCTTATTAGGCGTAGCCGACGGCGACCCCTTGCCCACCATTTACCAACCTTCAGGTTGCGCTGCGTGTAATCAAACCGGCTATCGAGGTCGAACGGGTATTCACGAGTTACTGCTAGTGGATGAACCTATTCGAGATATGATGCACGAAGGCAAAGGTGAACAAGCAATCGAACGCTATATCCGCAAAACCACACCGAGCATTCGTGATGACGGATGCCAAAAAGTACTAGCCGGAGAAACATCTCTTGAAGAAGTTCTGCGCGTAACGCGGGAGGACTAATTAATGGCTGCGTTTTCCTATAAGGCCCTGAATGCCAGCGGTCGTAATAAACAAGGGGTATTAGAAGGTGATAATGCCCGCCAGGTACGTCAACAATTACGTGAAAAAGGGCTGATCCCTCTTGAAGTAGAGATTGTGGCGGAAAAGTCCAGCACCAAAGGTAGTGGCTTTAGCTTTTTTAAACCCCGAATTTCTGCCTCAGACCTAGCCTTGCTGACTCGTCAAATTGCAACGTTGGTGGAATCGGCACTGCCCATCGAAGAAGCCTTACTTGCTGTTGCCGAGCAAAGTGAAAAACCCCGGCATAAGAACATGATGATGGCGGTGCGCAGTAAGGTGGTTGAGGGCCATGGTTTGGCTGACGCATTGGGACAGTTTCCTAGCGTGTTTGACGAATTGTATCGCGCCATGGTGGCCGCCGGTGAAAAATCCGGCCATTTAGACGTGGTCTTAAACCGATTAGCCGACTATACCGAGCGTCGACAACAAACCCGTAGCCAAATCACACAAGCCATGGTGTATCCCGCTATTATGCTGATATTTGCCGTGGGGGTCATTTCTTTACTACTTACCGTTGTGGTACCTAAAATAGTGGGGCAATTTGAGCACATGGGTCAGGATATCCCTGTGATCACGCAAATTCTTATTAGTATTAGTGAGTGGATGCAGAACTACGGCCTTTTACTACTATTATTTATTGTCATCATGGTAGTGATATTTAATCGGGTTGTGCAAAAGCCGGCGATGAAGTTGAAATACCATCACGCTATTTTACAAATGCCCGTACTGGGCAAAGTGAGTAAAGGGCTTAACACCGCCCGTTTTGCCCGAACGTTAAGCATTCTCTCTTCCAGTGCCGTTCCTTTGCTTGAAGCCATGCGTATTTCGGCAGATGTTTTACAAAACCAACATATTAAGAACCAAATCACTGAAGCTGCGGTCAATGTTAAAGAAGGCAGTAGTTTACGCGCTTCGTTGGAGAAAACCCGAATCTTTCCCCCCATGATGATGCACATGATTGCATCCGGTGAAAAATCCGGAGAACTCCAACAAATGCTTGGACGGGCAGCGGACAATCAAGATCGTGAGTTTGAAACTCAGGTCAGTATCTCTCTTAAAATTTTTGAACCTATGCTGATAGTTGTCATGGCCCTTGTGGTGCTATTTATTGTGATGGCTATTTTGCAACCCATATTAGCAATGAATCAAATGGTGAATATTTAATGAAAACGATGAAAAGACACTCCGGTTTTACCCTTATCGAGGTGATGATCGTACTGGTGATCATCGGTATTATCGCGTCAATGGTGCTACCTAACGTCATTGGTAATCAGGAAATCGCGCAAAAGAAAAAAGCCGCGGTGGATATCCAGCAGTTAGAAAGCGCCATGGCCATGTATAAAATGCAGGCCAATCGTTATCCCACCTCAGAACAAGGGCTTGACGCACTGGTAGAAAAGCCTGCGGTTGATCCTGTACCAAGAAACTATCCCACCGGCGGCATTATTCAGCGCTTACCGGAAGATCCTTGGGGTAACCCGTATCAGTTTATCAGTCCTGGAGAAGTGGGTGATTACGATATCTACTCCAACGGTCCCGACGGCGAACCCGGCACTGATGATGACATTGGTACCTGGAACGTGAACGAATATTTGTAACTCGGACACCGTCATGAAGCAGCCTCAACAACCATTATCAACGCGTGCCATGCAGGGTTTCACCCTGCTGGAAGTCATGTTGGTAATGGTGCTGATGGGGCTGGCTGCCAGCTTTGTGGTATTCAATGCCTTTGGGGTCAATCAATCTGATCAGCTAAAAAAAGAAGCCAATCGTTTGCAGGTGCTTATGGACATGGCCAGCGATTATGCGGTGTTAAACCAACGTCAACTGGGCGTACGTTTCGAAAAAGAGCGCCGCGAATATTACTTTGTTTATCTTGACGATGACGACAAATGGCAAAAAATAAATAACGAAAAACTCTATGCCCCTCACACCTTAGCGGACCAGTTTACCTTTTCTCTTAACTTAGATGATTTGCCTTGGGATACGGAAGATCAGCTGTTTGAACGGGATGTGTTTGACGAAAACTTTTCCCTTGATGATACCAGTACAAACATTGGCGACGAGGAAGAGAAAGTTTTACCACCACCACAAGTGTTAATTATGTCCAGCGGTGAGATCACCCCTTTTAGCCTCGCCTTTATCTATGAGCCTGGTTTAAGTAGTGAACAGCCGGTTTACTTCGAATTGCAGAATAAAGATATACCGCCGTTATTGTTAAACGGTCCTTTAGAGAACCTCCCAGAATGATCCTGTCACCAACCAAACAGTCCGGTCTTACCCTACTGGAAGTCATGGCAGCGATTGTGATTTTTGCCCTTGCCGGCACAGCGGCGTTAAAAGCGGCGTCAGATCATTTACTCAGTGTGGGTAAAATTGAAGAAACTACCTTTGCCACCTGGGTTGCAAATAATCGCATTAACCAAGTAAAGCTAACGGGAAGCTGGCCACCACAAAATAATGTTCGTGGTACCACCGAGATGGCTGACCGCACCTGGTATTGGCAACAAGCTGTACAAAAAACTGCCAATGAGGAACTACGCTCATTGGAAATCAGCGTGGGCTTGGACGGCGACTATAACGCCTTTACCACCACAGTAGTAACCTTTGTTGCAGAGCCCGCATCTGTGGCCGACACCGATGACGATTCGGCTAACGATGCCGATGATCTCAATGATGACGACGATGATGAGGATGATAACTCATGAAGCAACAGGGTTTTACCCTCATCGAGATCCTCATTGCCATCGCCATCTTTGCGTTTATTGGGGTGGCATCAACATCGGTACTCACTACGGTTTTAGACAGTGATGAGCTGTCATCAGCTCGGTTTGACAAATTACAGCGCTTGCAGCGGGCCGTCACCATCATTGAACGTGACATAGAACAAGCGGTGCCCCGGGCGGTACGAGTAAATGGTGAAGCGTCTGAAACCGTTATGCGTGGCGGCGATCCTGATGAGTCTGATGGTCTTGCCATCGCTTTTGTCCGTAGTGGCTGGCAAAACCCTCAAATGATGTTGCCTCGTAGTACCCTTCAAGCGGTGGCGTATCGATTGCGAGACGACAAATTAGAGCGTTTGTACACCAATTATGTTGATAGCGTCAGCGGCACTGAACCTAAAGTCCGAGAATTACTCGACAACATTACAGATTTTAAAGTGGAATTTGTGGTCGATCTTGAGCAAGAAGACGACGCCCTATCCGATGATGATGATCTAGATTGGCGCGACACCTTTGTGGGCTCGACGTTACCGAAAGCCGTTGCCTTTGAATTTGTCAGCAAAGACTTTGGCAAAATACGCCGCGAATTTACCCTAAGCGGAGCCTCCTTATGAGAGTGCCATCACAGCAGCGAGGCGTAGCACTGCTTATTGTGTTGATGATTGTCGCCCTTGTAGTGATCGTAGCTGCAGACATGGGCTCACGGCTACAGATTCAAGTGCAGCGTACCATTAATATAAAAGACAACAACCAAGCCTATTGGTATGCCTTAGGCGCAGAAGCCTTTGCCCGTACGTCCATTGCTACCTTGCTCGATGAAAGCGACGATAAGGTGGTACTAAGCGAAGAATGGGCGCAGGAATTTATGTACCCTGTAGATAATGGAACGATAAAAGCGCAATTAGAAGATGCCCAAAGTTGCTTCAATTTAAATGCTTTGTCACCTAGCGATAATGACAGAAGCAGCCAAACCCAAGCCTCGGAAGAAATGGAAGCTTTTGCGGCAATGCTTGAAGCCACCGGCGATGACATCGACAGTTACACCGCAGAAACCGTGAGAGACGGACTTGCAGACTGGCTAGATAGTGACACCAGCATGCGCACATACGGTGCGGAAGATAGCGAATATGAAAGCTTAGAGCACCCTTATCTTGCCGCCAATAGCCTGATGACGAATCAATCGGAATTACGCTTAATTAACGGTGTAAGTCCTACTTGGCTAAACGATATCTTACCGCTCATTTGCGTGATCCCCGATGAAACCACCTTGGCGATTAACGTCAATACGTTAACCGAAGAGCGGGCCCCTATTCTTGCCGGTCTTACCGGATTATCATTGTCACAGGCAAGTAACCTGATTAGCAGTCGCTCGGAAGACGGGTGGAGCACCATTGACGATTTTTTAAATGAACCTACTATGGCAGCGTTGGATTTAAGTGACACACAACGAGATTGGTTTACCGTTACCACGAAGTATTTTATCTTGCATATTAAAACCAGTTATAACAACGCTACATTTTCTTTAACCAGCTTGTTTAGCGCCGAAGGTGGCGAAAGCGTACAGGTAGTACGCCGTGAATTCGGAGGAGTAAAGTAATGGAACAACTTCTAGTCAGATTGGGTTCCCGGCATGACGCACCTGTACAATGGCTGGTTTGGTCAGCCAGCGAACGTGAAATTATCGCTTCAGGAGAATTACCTGATGCGGCGCACCTTGCTTCGCTAAAAGAGCGGGCCGGGCAACGTCCAGTGATTGCTCTTGCCCCCGGCAGCGACATCTTGCTGAAATGGGTTAATCTACCGCCTAGAGCCGGCAGAAAAATTCTATCTGCACTGCCTTTTATGCTGGAAGACGAGTTAGCCGAAGATATTAACCAACAGTTTTTTGCCATTGGGCCAAAACGAGGTGATAAACAAGCCGTCGCGGTGGTTTCCCATGAAAAAATGAATAATTGGCAGCAGTGGCTAAAAGATGCGGGTTTACTTTGCGACAGACTGATACCTGATGTCCTTGCCGTGCCGCTGACCCAAAACGGTTGGTCGGTATTAACCCTAGGTGAAGACATATTATTGCGAGAAGATGAATGGCAAGGGATGCAAGGCGAAGCCTCGTGGGTCTTGCCCGCCTTCACCCACATCCTGCGACAACAAGACGCTCAGGTGGTGGTGCGTAATTATTCTGATCATGATCTCAGTGCCTTGCCCAACGCCACCGTTGAACAAGAACAGCTTGAATTACCGATGCACGTATTAGCCATGGAAGCCTCCCGCGCCGACTTCAACCTTTTACAAGGGGAATATCGTGCAAAACGTAAGCGAGCGGGTCAATGGTATCAATGGCGTGTGGCAGCCGTATTGGCCGTCATTGCATTAACCACATCGCTGATTGATAAGGGGGTTACCCTTTATCAACTTAAACAAGCCAATGCCAAACTCAGTCAGAACATCGACAATGTGGTAAAAGCCGGGTTTCCTAATTTAGGAACCTACCGAGATGTGAAGCTTAAAATTCGAAGTGAAATGGCCAAGTTAGAGCAGGGCGGCGGTGGTAGCTCACTGCTGGTGATGATGGAACAATTAACCCCAGCATTTTCGACTTCGCAGATAAAACCGCAAACCATTCGTTTCGATTCCGTGCGAACCGAGCTTAGAATGCAGGCTCAGGGCAAGAGTTTTGAGTCCCTTGAGCAGTTTCGTCGTCAGGCCGAAGGTGCGGGTTTTGAGGTGGAACAAGGCGCGATCAATAACCGCGATGACATGGTCATCGGTACCGTATCCATTCGGGGTTAAGCATGAAGAAAATAATCGAAAAATACAAAGAACTCAGCGAACGTGAACAGCGCCTAACACTCATTTCAGGTGTGGTGATTATCATTGCCCTTTTTTATTGGGTAATTTGGCAGCCACTTACCGTAGGCGTTGCTCAACAAACCGCACGATTGGAATCCCAGCAAGCGCTGCTGACATGGGTAAACGAGCAAAGTAATCGCGCACAACAACTACGCCGCAGTAGCGGTAAAACCCCATTTAACGGCTCGTTAGCCCAAGGGGTCAATAATGCCGCAGAACGCTTTAATATTGCGATTGCACGTATGCAGCCCCAAGACGATGAGCTACAAGTAACGGTTGATGAAGCACCTTTTAACCTTGTTCTTGATTGGCTACAAGCGATGGAAGCGATGGGGATCCGTATTATTCAGGCCGATTTTGCCGAGGGAGATGATCCCGGGATGATCAAAATTCGTCGACTTCAGTTAGGTAAATAATGAAAGCTAAGATTTTATGGACCTTCGCCGCCGTCGTGGTGTTTTTGTTTTTTGTTGTCCTTTATATGCCCGCCAGTCAGGTGATTAACCCTCAGATGCTGCCTAAAAACGTGAACATCTATGGGGTTAGCGGCACAGTCTGGCATGGAAAAGCCCAAGCTGTCGTCATCGACGGCATTCCTGTCACTGATGTGGCATGGGATATTGCAGGCTTCCCCCTTTTAATCGGCCAACTCAGCGCTGACGTAAAAGGTGGCAATTTACGTGATGCCAACGAAGTCTCCTTTAAAGGGGCGGTAAATGTAAGTGCCTTTTCACCGGAACAAGTTAATGCTGACGATGTGCTTTTATTTCTTCCTGTGGATAGAATTCTAGCGCACATACAGTTGCCCCTACCGGTGGATGCCGGTGGCCGTTTTCGCGTGCGCTTAGACGATTTTTCTTTTGGCCCAGAATGCCAAAGCATGGCGGGACACGGCGACTGGTTAAATGCCACCGTAGCAGGTACACGTGGTCCCATCGATTTTGGTAATTATTCGGCACAGTTAAGCTGTGAAGGAAAAGATATCGGTATAACCGTCACCGAGCCTAACAAGCTAGGGTTAACCCTTCAGGCGGTGTTAGCGGCAAACTTTAATGGATTTTCAGTTCAAGGTAAGTTCAAACCAGAGGCGGATTTACCAGAAGAAGTGCATCAAGCAGCGGCCATTTTTGGTGCGCCAGATGCTGATGGCTATATTTCCTTTTCCCTGTAAAAAAAGGGCGCTGAAGCGCCCTTTTTTCTAGCTTATTGATTTACTCGGCAATGAAAATTGCTTTTTCATTCACAAACTCCTTCATGCCAAAGCCGCCATGTTCTCTGCCGTACCCACTGTCTTTAACGCCACCAAATGGCAAATTAGGCTGGGCCAGTGAGTAACCATTGATGTTTACCATACCGGTATCAAATTCTTCCCGCGCCAAACGGATGGCCTTTTCTTTGTCTGTGGTAAAGATACCGCCACCTAACCCGTAGCGAGAGTCGTTGGCGATCTTCATCGCTTGGGCATCATCTTGGGCACGGATAAAAGACGCCACCGGACCAAATAATTCATCATCATAGGCTGGCATACCCGGCGTAATCTCTTCTAAAATGGTCACCGGATAAAACCACCCGGTTTGCTGAGGAACTTCGCCGCCCATTACCAGCTTGGCGCCATTTTCCACTGAGGTTTGCACTTGCTCGTGTAGCTTATCCCGTAAATCTTCACGGGCCATTGGCCCTAAGTCAGTGCCCTTCGCTGCAGGATCTCCCATGGTCAATGCTTTGAATGCGGCCACAAACTTCTGCTTAAAGTCGTCATACACAGCATCCACAATAATAAAGCGTTTTGCAGCCACACAGGTTTCACCATTATTGATGATGCGCCCCTGCACACAAGCTTCTACTGCCGTATCAATATCGGCGTCTGAAAGCACCACAAAGGCATCGTTACTACCTAATTCCAGCACGGTTTTCTTGGCTAAACCCGCCGCGGTTTCGGCCACGGATTTACCCACATTGTCGCTACCGGTGAAGGTCACGCCGCGCACCTTGTCGTGCTTGATTAAAGCGCTAGCGGTCTTACCGTCAGCTAACAACGACTGGTACACGTACTGGGGGAAACCGGCGTCTTCGTATAAGGTTTGAATCATTTGCGCCATGCCAAACACGTTTTTAGCATGTTTTAGCACCGTTGTGTTTCCGGCCATAATATTGGCCGCACTGTAGCGGATCACCTGATAAAGCGGAAAGTTCCAAGGCTGGATCCCTAAAATCACCCCAATTGGCTGGTAGGTAATAATGGCGCTACCACCGTCATAAACCCTATTTTCATCTTCCAGCAAAGCCTCGCCATTGTCTGCGGAGTAGCGACAAATATTGGCGCAAAGCTCTACTTCTTGCTTGCCTTGCTCGGCAACTTTTCCCATTTCTTTTACCATAAGGGCGGTAATTTCATCACTCCGTTCGGTGATAAGATCTGCCAACTTATGTAGACACTCAGCCCGTTCGCTAAAGGACGTTTTTTTCCACGATAAAAATGCTTGGTGGGCGTTATCTACGGCTTTGTTAGCATCGGCCTCAGAAAGTAAGCCATACTCGGCGATGGGCTGTTCTGTGACCGGATTAATGGTGACTATTTTATCTGACATTGGATAAACTCCTGTTTTTCACTATGTGAAACAGAAGTTGCAACTATAACGCCAAGTAAGTAAAAACCATTTTTTATCTATTTTTCATATAGTTAAAAATTTCACACCGATTCGATAGTTCGACGTTTCAACACCACCCTGCGTTCTATTCACGGTGGTCACCCATTTTTTCATGGTAGGCATTATTGCGGGTAATATAGCGAGGGATGATTAAATTTTGCCATGGCCAGCAACAAGGCAATTTCATAAACGCTTTGCCGTGTAGCGAGGTGATTGGTGAGTAATCCAATGGCCCCGCCTTTCTGTTTAATATTGTGCGTATTAAAGAGCCTGTCCATAACGGTGCCAAGCTCTTCACCTTGCTGTAGTGCATGGTACACCGATGCTGGTAGCGGCAAATTGGCACTGCGTCCCACCGACCATTGCTGCTGATGACAAATCGCCACATAAGCAAAGGTCGCGGGGCCATCGATAAAGTTATCCACGCCACCTTCAATGGCGACAAACCAGTGATTCTCACGCCCATGCTCATCGCTTCTGGCAATCGCTTCGTTCACTCGGTTAATGGCTCCCTGGCGCGTCTGTGCACTATCCATTGGCTGATCTGGCACACCACTAGGCACATTAACGCCTGTCACCGTTAATTCAGGTAAAGCTAACGACTGGCTCAATGCTGCTTTCGCTGCGTTTAACTTCACCGGGTTTTTCGACCCCACAATACACGTTGTCATCATTTGCCTTTTACTGGATTTTCTCGTACCACATCTACAATAGTGCGGTAATCACTGATCGCTGGGAACTCGTCAATATTGCGCAATGGCTGCTTACTGTCAGGGTTATTCACCGCAAGTAAATGCCCAATACCGAATCGTTTTGCGGCGTGCAATATAGGTACGCTATCATCAACAAATAAAGTGCGGGCAGGATTGAAATTCAACCGCTGTTGTAGTTGTTTCCATAATTGCTGAGATTCTTTGGTAACGCCAAACTCATGGGTAGAAATTAACTCATCAATATGAGTATCTAGCTGGGTATGCTCTACTTTTAACGACAAGCTACCAGGGTGGGCATTGGTAACAAGCACCACTTGTCGACCACTGTCATGTAGCGCGTCTAAAAAGGGAAGAGTGTCGGGACGCATACAAATGAGGTGTTCCACCTCCCGTTTCGCCGCCATAATATCCATGTTCAGTTGGTCGGCCCAATAATCGAGGCAATACCATTGTATCTGCCCGAACACCTGTTGATAATGGGCAAGCATGGTCGCTTTACATTCATCTACCGACTTACCGCTACGTTCAGCGATTTTTTTCGGTAAATGTTCGATCCAAAAGTGATTATCGAAGTGTAAATCTAATAAGGTTCCGTCCATATCAAGCAGAACCGTGTCTATTTCACTCCAAGGTAGAAATGGCAAGCGATTTTCCTTCAAATACATTAAGCTTAAGTCATTGGTAGCCATGATAACGAAAGTTCTAACGGATAAAAATGAGTAAAATTGATTCCGCCAAATCACTTCCCCTTATCAAGCATCGGGAAATTGTTGCTCGCAGCCGTTTATTTAAGGTCGAGCAGTTGGATCTTAAATTTTCAAACGGTGCTGAACGTCAGTTTGAAAGAATGGCGGGAGGCAATCGGGGCGCCGTGATGATTGTCCCCATGCTTGATGATGCCACCATGGTGATGATCCGCGAATATGCCGCCGGCACTCACTCCTATCAGCTTGGTTTTCCGAAAGGGTTAATCGATCCTGGCGAAACGCCCATCGAGGCGGCCAATCGTGAACTCCAAGAAGAAGCCGGTTACGGCTCAAAGGATTTACAAGTTATCCATACCGTCAGTATGGCGCCGACATTTTTCAATGCACAAATGACCATCGTTGTTGCCCGTGATCTTTATCCAAGTTCATTGGAAGGTGATGAGCCTGAACCATTGGAAGTTGTCAATTGGCCACTCAGTCAAGCAGACGAACTCCTCGCTCGCGAAGATTTCACTGAAGCCCGCTGTGTTGCGGCCCTATTCTTAGCTCAAAAGTGGTTAAAGGAGCGCTAAAAACATGCCCGACGAAACCCGAGATTCTCTTTTAGAATTGGCAAAAAGTGCTGCCATCGAAGCCGGAGAAGCGGTGCTTTCCATCTATGACAAAGGCGATTTTGACGCCTATACCAAAGATGACAACTCGCCTGTCACCAGTGCCGATTATCTCGCCAACGACATCATTAATAAGCGGCTAACAGAAGCCACCCCGCACATTCCTATTTTGTCGGAAGAAAACAAACATGCGGATTTGGACGAGCGGCGTAACTGGGACAAATATTGGCTTATCGACCCCATTGACGGTACCCAAGAGTTCATTGCCCGTAGTGGTGACTTTGCCGTTAATATTGCCCTTATCGAAAACAACGAGCCAGTCATTGGTGTTATTTTCTGGCCCCCAGGACAGTCACTGTACTATGCCAGTAAGAACAAAGGGGCGTTTAAACAAACCCCCGATGAACACCGCAAAATCCATGTTCGCAAGCTTGAGGATCCTCTCGACAGCGTGGTGATGATTGCTATCAGTCGCCGTCAGTCTAGAGAAAAAGTATTTTCACGGATGTCAGCCAAGCGCATTTACCAAACACTTCCTCTTGGCAGTTGTTCGTTAAAATCCTGCTTTATTGCAGAAGGCCGGGCCGATGTCTTTATGCGCCTAGGCATTACCGGCGAGTGGGACACCGGCGCTTCCCAATGTATCGTTACCGAGGCCGGTGGCAATATCTTGGCCGCCAATTTTCAACCTCTTACCTACAATCAGCGTGAAACGCTGGAAAACCCTGACTTTATCGTTCTCGGCGATCAGCGCGTGCCGTGGGAAGATATCGTTCAATATGAAAAAGGAGCGAAATAATGATAAAACGCACGTTGTTAGCGTTAACCGCTTGTATTGCAGCACTGCCTGCTGCGGCAGATTGGAGCATTGATAGTGAGCATTCCAGTCTCAATTTTTTAACCACAAAAAATGCACAAGTCACCGAAGTTCATAGCTTCGATGCTTTATCTGGCGTGTTGTCAAATGATGGCGAATTAACGGTTAAAGTGCCTTTAAGTAGCGTGAATACGAATATTGATATTCGCAATACTCGCATGCAAGAAATGTTGTTTGAAACAACAACATATCCAGACGCCACTTTCACGGCAAGCATCCCAGATGACCTGTTAACCATGAGCGCCGGCGACAGCAAAACCGCGTCAGTCAGTGGCGAAATTTCATTACATGGCGTTACCGCCCCTGCCACGTTCAACGTAGTGGTTAATCAACTGTCGGATCACACTATTACCGTGGCAACCACAGCCCCTACGGTCATCAATGCCGCCACGTTTAACTTAGACGGTGGCGTAAAAGCACTACAGACCGTTGCGAAACTCTCAAGTATCACCTTGGCTGTCCCCGTCTCGTTTTCCATTTCCTTAGTCAATTAAGCTATCAATAAAAATGGCGTGACATTTCTGTCACGCCATTCCCTCATTTGTGGCTCGTAAAGGCTTTTACGCTGCCGATTTTGCCTTAGAATTTAATTTTAGCACTTCTGCTTTAGGCAATGCCGACTGCCGTTTAGGCAGAGGGGCCTTCTTTAGATCTTGTTCTTGCATCACGGCTGGGCATTCCGGTGGTAACGCTGGCACATCGGCACTGAATTGAGCCAACGCCGCCATATCGAATTTATCCATTTCCACCCGCACCTCTTTTAATACGTCAGCTTCACGTATCTCTTCTTGAATAACAAAGATGCCCATTTTTCGGCACAGACGCCCCAATGTGGCGCTACTGGTTAAGCGGATAATAGGTGCTGCGAATACCATTCCGGTTAATACCGGCAGTAACCACAAGAATAAAGACGGCGTATAATAGAACGTCGCGCCGCCCCAAGCCGCGGCTAGCAAGGTCATTACCGAGGCTTTAGAAATAACCACCTTCCACGGTACCATACGACCTTCGCGTGCTTGGGCTTCCCATTTAACCTGATGACCAATGAACACACTGATCACAAAGTAACTATGGTAGAACATCATCATAGGTGCGATAAGCACAGCCATAAATAGCTCTACCACACTGCCGAACAGTAATCTGAACATCCCACCAAAATCTTTGCGGCGCTGAATGAGGGTTAATAGCAATCCCAACATTTTAGGCATAAATAGTAAGGCGATAGTGCCCCATAAGGTCACAATCATTAACCCTTCCCGGGCAATTTGCCAATCAGGGAAAAGCTGATGCGCTGATGTAAAATACACCGGGCTTACCAAGGCCTTCACTAAGGCGTCGGCGGTGCCGGCCATGAGCATTAAAAACAACAACAGCGATGACATATAAGCAAAGGCGCCAAAACTAAAGTGCAATCGGTTGGTTAGCTTTAAGCCTTTTGTGCCTAATAAGCCTAGGTGTTGAATATTTCCCTGTACCCAGCGACGATCACGAATAGCATAATCCACCATATTACCGGGAACCTCTTCATAGGAACCATCGGTGTCGGTGATCAGGTAACACTCCCAACCCGCGCGGCGCAGCAATGCCGCTTCTACAAAATCATGACTGAGAATATCGCCACCAAAGGGCGCTCGTCCTTTTAAGTGGGGTAAACCACAGTGCTCCATAAACGGCTGCACACGAATAATGGCATTATGGCCCCAATAATTGGCACTGTCGGTCTGCCAAAAAGACAATCCGGTAGCCAACATCGGACTATACAAATGGGCCGCAAACTGTACAAAGCGACCAAAAAACGTGTCCTGACGCACAGGCATAGGGATGGTCTGAATCATGGCCGCTTCGGTATTGAGTTCGATGCGACGGGTCATGTCTAATATCCGGGCCTTGGACATAACGCTATCGGCATCTAACACCAACATGGACTCGTACTGACTGCCCCAGCGCTCGCAAAAATCAGTGATATTACCCACTTTACGGCCCCAGTTATCTTCCCGTCTACGATAATAAGTTGCAGGAGCTTTGGCCCCTAAACGGACTTGTAAACGCTGCCAAGCTTTCAACTCGGCCTCAGCTAGTTGTTCATCTTGGGTGTCGCTGAGCATGTAGAAATCGTATTTATTGGCATACGCCGAGGCCATGATTTCTCTCACGCAGGCTTCAAACCCCACCATAATGCGCTGGGTATCTTCGTTGTATACCGGCATAACAATGGCGTGACGCTGACGTATAGGCAGGGATGTATCGGATTTTGGCACTTCACGACGTAACGACAGCGGGTCGATATGAAACAGCTTCAACAAAAAGCCGATGACCGCAGTCCAAAATGACATGGTAAGCCATACAAATAAAACCATGGCCAAGCCGAGTTGGATCATTTCCAACTCGGTAAAACGATTAGGACGAAAGATTTCAAACATGCTGTATCCCGCTAGCGCGGTAGATACTGAAACCAATATAAACATGAACATTAACCGCCAGCTGCGGCCTCTCACGCCCAATCTAAATTGCTTTACGGATGGTGTACCCCGGTTACTGTGGCTCATATACATAGCTCCATATTTCACTCATCTGGGTTTCGTCCTGATTCAAAAACATACGCATATCGACAGCGGCGTCGCCTTCTGGGATCACTAAGAAAGTGACGCGTACGCTGTTACCTCCATCTACATCAAGCACTTTGGCTTGCTCTACTTGTGCATTAGTGGCGTCTAGAATAAGGTCTACGTCGTCAGGTCTGATTGTCATTCCTTCGGGGATCTTAAAATCCACCACAAAACGACGCACGTTCCGATCTTCGGTTGTCTCAAAGCCCGGCAGTAAACTTCTACCCTGACGGGTGCGTTCTACGGTTGCCAGCCCATAACGCATGGGTTGCTTTTCAACGGTCTTAAGGTTGTATTCGTAATAGCGGCTTTCTCCGGCTAAGAACGGCTTATCCGGTACCCAGTAGGCAACAATGTTATCGTGTACTTCAGAATCTGTTGGAATCTCAACAATCTCTAACTTACCGTTTTCAAAACCGGCTTTGGGTGTCACCCATAAACTAGGACGTAAATGGTAGTTAGCTTCAGCATCGAGATAGTTTGCAAAATCCGTATCACGCTGCAACATACCAAAGCCTTGGGGCTTGACGTCACTTAAGGACGTCACCTGCAGACGACTTGGATTAGTTAGCGGACGCCAGATCACTTCACCGGCCTGGTTCAGCATAAGCACACCATCGCTGTCATGGACTTCGGGGCGATAATCATCGTGACGTTTTTGCGTGTTTTCGCCATACAAAAACATACTGGTGAAAGGGGCTACCCCTAACTTATCCACGTCTTCACGGGCAAAAATCCAGCTTTTCACTTCCATGGTCGTGTCTTCACCTGGCATCAGCACGAAGCTATATGTACCTGACACAGAGGGACTTTCTAGGCGAGCGTAAATCTTTATTGGTTGGCCTGCACGGGGCTCGATTAACCAAAACTTGGTAAAGTGAGGAAATTCTTCCCCTTCTGGCATCGCGGTATTAACGGCCAGTCCTCGGGCTGAAATGCCGTAAACCTGATTTTTACCCACTAAGCGGAAATAAGACGCGCCAAGAAATACGGCAAATTCGTCTTTGTACTGACTGTTTTTGAGAGGGTAGTGAATACGAAAACCGGCATAACCAGACTCTTCGGTCGTCAGGTCTGCTAAAGATTGCGCATTTTTTTCATAAATAAACTTATCGCTGTTAAAGGGGAGTAAATTTTCACTGTTATCCGGCGCGATTGTCACCACTGAAACCGGCTCTTGATACAAGAAGCCAGGATGAAAAAACTGCACTTCATAATCGTGTTTGTTTTTCCATAGTGCTTTATCCGGGTTGAAGCGAATTTGTCGATAGGTTTCGTAATCTAATTCTTTTAGCGTTGGGTCTAAGTTGTGATCGTTAACCACATAATCTTGTTGAGCACTGATGCGCGCATCTTCAATAACACGATTTAGGATGGGTTTACCACCAGGTAGGTTAGCATCGCTGACTTCGTCGGCCAGGCTGAGGGCACTAAAGCCAAAACAGATGCAAAAAAGAAAAGCCCGAAAAACAGCAGGACTGACAGAAAAAACCCTACTGGACGCTGCACCCATTGAAAATAAAAATTCCGTATTTGTCGCTAACAGATTTCGCGGCAACATAGGTTCCTGCTCCATTTAAGATCCCAAAGGATGTAATTTTATTAAACTTTAGGAGGGTTAATGCAAAACTTGAACCATAATGAATTTATTACAAATTAGCCTTTGAAGAGCAAGACGGACGGGGCTTTGCTGGATTGCGGGAATGTGCGGAAGATTTACATCTTGTGGAAAAATTACAATGTGGCAGGTAAATAAGGGTTTGTGTTGCCTTTAGCAGACACATAAGCAAACAATGTGGAAAGGACCCTCATCATTCACCGATGAGAGTCCTTTTGATAACGTCAGTTAACCGGTGTATGCCCCACTGCCGTAATGCAATTCATAACTATGGCTGTAGATTTCAAGAATATTGCCAAAAGGGTCTTCCATGTAAATCATACGATAGGGTTTTTCGCCGGGATAATAATATCGTGGCGCTTTCATCCGTTTTTTACCACCTGCCGCGACAATTTTTTCTGCTAATCCTTCTACATCAGGATCTTGCACACAAAAATGGAAGATACCGGTTTTCCAATACTCAAAATTATTTTCTGGATTTTGCTGATTTTTAAATTCAAAAATCTCCACCCCGATACGATCACCCGTAGATAAATGGGCGATGCGAAATTTATCCCAACCGGCCCCAAAAACATCGGTACACATAACACCGATGGCTGAATTATCTTCAGTGACTTCGGTAGGTTGCATAATTAAATACCACCCCAGAACTTCTGTGTAAAATTTCACCGCAGCCTCTAAGTCTGGAACAGAAAGACCGATATGAGAAAAGGTGCGAGGGTATACTTGAGCCATTGTGCTCTCCTATTAATTGATCAAAATAGGTGAAGGGAACCATTTCCCTTCACCTTTCTTGCTTCTCGATAATCAGGAGTGTAGAAAACTCATCGCAAAACATAAAATTATCATTTATTCTTAAAATGATAATTTTTTGTTATGAGGCCAGTATGCTGAATCCAGTTTGGTTAGACACATTTTGCACCTTGGTTGAAACCGGCCACTTTACCCTTACCGCAGAAAAGAAATTTATGACCCAACCTGGGGTAAGCCAGCATATTAAAAAGTTAGAACGCGCCTGTGGTTATGTGCTTCTAGAACGGGACAATAAACAGTTTCTGCTTACCGAAGCCGGCCGTAAGCTCTATCGTTACGCCTGTAAATTACAGGATGAAGAAAAGCGCTTACTTGACGAACTAGGTGAAGACAGCCCTTATGCAGGCCAATGCCGATTGGCCTGTTCTGGTGCACTAGCCACCCGCTTATACCCGGCTCTTTTAGGGTTACAGCAAATGCACCAAGACTTAATTATCCACTTAGAAGCCGCGCCCCACGGTCGAATTTTAGAGGCCATACAGTCGGGTCAAACCGACATAGGTATCGTCACCCAGCCTCCGGCGGCCACCCATTTTGCCATCCAAGCTTTAGGCAAAGAGCATTTATGTTTGGTGTTACCCCCGACAATGGCAAATACCCCTGTCACTCCCCAACGGTTAACCGAGCTGGGGTTAATACGCCATCCAGATGTTCTACATTACTTAGGGTTATTTCTTTACGATTGTGGTGATGAGGCCATTGCTTCAATACGACCGGATAAGCTTAAAACAAAAGGGTATGTGAATCAGATAGGACAAATATTGCTGCCGGTACAACAAGGGTTTGGATTTACCGTACTGCCGTTCTCGGCGGTAGAAAGTGCGAAAGTTGCCAATAAGGTTTATGTGCCCTCATTTCCTAAGGACGTGGTAGAACCGCTTTACTTAATATCCCAACATCGCCGGGCACTTCCTCAACGATTCAACACGATTGTTGATAAACTGCGGGAGTTGGCCAGCTAACCTAGTCGTCCGCCTGACGATATTCCTGCTTATCTTGGATATTCACCGAGTCATGTAATTCAGAATACACAAGAACCGTATCGCCACTTTTTAGCGACTGTAGCACCTGAGTGACTTTATCTTCAAAACTCGCTTCAATTGCGCCGTAATCGGTGCCTTCCCGTAGCACAAAAGACTCAGCAATATTGGTCAGGGTGTCTTTGTCTAATTCGTCGATGGGTATGATCATATTTGGTTAGCCTTTTTCAGTTAAATAGGAGGAAAAGTAATCAATGGCACGCTGCTGAAGCCACACAGTGGGGTTAAGCACTCCGCCCAGCATAAAGCCAACATGGCCTCCATACTCGCTAAGTTCAAGGGTAACCGCCCGCGACAAGTCTTCTGCATGAGGCACAATATCCGGGCTCATAAAGGGATCATCCAAACTGTGGACAATCAAAGTTGGGCAATGAATGGCCCCTAGAAAACGAAATGCACTGCACTTCTCGTAATAATCCTTGGCATCCGCGAAGCCATGTAACGGCGCGGTCACTTTGTCGTCAAACTGCCTGAAAGAACGCAACCCTTTCACTTGTTCTACGCTAAGATCAATTCGCCCTCCGTAATCCATCATGGCCATTTTTTTTACCAAGGTGGCTTTCATACTCTTCATGAGATAGCTTTGATAAATACGGGACGCACCTTCATCAATACTGGCGCTACACGAAGCCAGTTTCATCGGTGCTGATACTGCCATGGCAGCCTCAAGCCACGGTTGATTAGGGTACTCGCCTAACAATTTGAGCAGCATATTTCCGCCTAAAGAAAAGCCGATGGCCGCTTTTGGCAACGAAGGATACCGGCGCTGCAACAGATCAAGTATAAATGCTGGATCTTGGGTTTCACCCGAATGATAAGCCCGTGGAGTGCGGTTTACCTCACCACTACAACCGCGAAAATGCATCATAACGACCTGCCAACCCTGCTCACTGAGTGCCGCCATGGTGTCGTTGGCATAATGCGACCGAATGCTCCCCTCTAACCCGTGAAACATGATCACAAGACCCGTAGGTTTGTCTGGCTTTGGCCCCCACGCCAAATCAATAAAATCGTCGTCAGGGGTGACAATTCGCTCCCAAACATAGTCTACAGGACGTCGTTTTTGAAAAAACCGAGGCCAAATGGTTTGAATATGACGGTTTCTAGCCCATCGATGGGGGACAAAAGCACTGCGTTTGACAACACCATGACCATGAGGGGGAAGCCCCATTACGAGTGCTGCATTTTCGATTGTGAAAGTTGAACCACCAATGTCACCCATTTTACCGCCTCAGGGGTGTTACGCAGGCCATAAAGGTTAATAAAACCCGCTATACTGCCATTGATACCCGATAACGGTACGTACTCAACATCCAAGCGATTATAGGCAGCGGTAAGGGCTTCCTGCTGCTCCATCTCTAGGGCTAGCTCTTGCTGCTTTAACTCCCCGTAAACCTCGGCATTAAAAGGTGTCGCTTGCTTTGCTAAGCGCCGCTGTTTACGGTGTTGATATAATTTGTCATCCGAAGTCACAATGGCAGCTTTCAGCACTTTCCACTGATTTAACGTTACAATGGCGCCGTTATCCAAACACCAGCAAAGCAATAGCAACATATTCACGTTAACCTGATAGGAATCTTGCAATGCTAGCGCCGTTTTAGCTACCTTTTTGTCTTTATACACCTGCAGACTATACTGCCAAAACGTATCAGCGTTCAGATTCATACTCTGTCCTTGCCTCTTCAATGGCTTCTTGTGCCTCTAACCATGCCGCTTCATGATCATCCAATTGTTGTTTTAGCGTGGTCTGTTTTTCAAGCAACGCCAACAACACTCCTTTATTCGTGTCTTCGTATAAAACAGGATCACCCAGTTCGGTTTCCACTTCCGATAAGCCAACTGACACCTTCTCCATGGCTTTTTCATGCTTCTCGATGGCTTTTTTCAGCGGTGCCACCGATTGTCTAAATTCAGCTTCTCGACGCTTTTCAGCTTTACGATCTATTTTGGGCTTGTCATCTTTGCTGTCTTTCTCTGCCGGTTGCTGGGCCAAAATCCATTGACGATAATCATCTAGATCGCCATTAAAAGGCTCGGCACTTCCACTGTCCACAAGATAAAAGTCTTCACACACAGACGATAGCAAAAAGCGATCGTGAGAAACCAGTACCATGGCCCCATCAAACCCTTGCAATGCCATATTCAAAGCATGACGCATTTCTAAATCGAGGTGGTTTGTGGGTTCATCAAGCAGCAATAGGTTTGGCTTTTGATAAACAATGAGCGCTAACACTAAGCGGGCTTTTTCGCCTCCCGACATGGGGGCCACTGGCGCTAAAGCCTCGTCACCATAAAACCCAAAACCGCCCAGAAAATCTCGCAATGCCTGTTCAGTAGCTTTGTTATCCAGCCGCTGTAAGTGCAATAACGCCGACGCATTGGCATCAAGGTATTCCAACTGATGCTGGGCAAAATACCCCACATTTAACCCTTTGGCAGAGGTAAATGCTCCTTGCATGGGGTCATGGACACCTGCCAGTAGTTTAATTAACGTCGACTTACCCTGACCGTTGCGCCCTAGCAAACCAATTCGACTACCAGGCACTAAATTCAGTTTTACATTACTAAGTATTACCTGCTCACCGTAACCCAGTTTAACATCGCGCATTTGTATTAAAGGGTTTGGCAGACCGGCAGGAGCGGCAAATTCAAAACTAAATTCACTGGCGGCATGGGCAGGTAACAATTGCTCCATTTTTTCTAACTGTTTAATGCGACTTTGGGCTTGCTTGGCCTTACTGGCCTTCGCCTTAAAACGGTTAATAAAGGACTCTAAATGAGCAATCTTGTCTTGCTGTTTTTGAAACTCGATATTTTGTAACCGTAAACGCTCGGCCCGCTGGCGCTCGAAAGCTGAATAATTTCCGCTGTACGTCACCAATTTCTTTTGTTCAACGCTAACGATTTGTTCCACCGTATTATCAATAAACGCTTTATCGTGACTAATCAATAACAGTGTACCGGCGTAACGCTGCAACCATTTTTCAAGCCAAATGACGGCGTCTAAGTCGAGGTGATTGGTGGGTTCATCAAGCAATAACAAATCCGAAGGGCACAACAAGGCTTGCGCCAAATTCAAACGCATACGCCAACCTCCTGAAAAGGCGGTAACTGGCGATGAAAGCTGGGCAGTAGAGAAGCCTAGGCCGGCTAAGATCGTAGCCGCACGGGCTTCCACATCATAGGCACCAGCATGTTCAAGCATACCGTGTATGCGCCCCATGGCATCGCCATCTTGGTTAGCTTCGGCATCGGTTAGAGCCTGTTGTAAGCTGCGCAAATGGGCATCGCCGTCAATGACATAATCAATGGCACTACGGTCGACGGCAGGGGTTTCCTGCGCCACGCTAACAATGCGCCATTGCGCGGGCACCTGACACTCACCGGCATCCACCGACAATTCTTGTCGAAGCAGGGCAAACAAGCTGGATTTACCACACCCATTACTGCCTATAAGAGCGGTTTTGTGACCGAGGAAAAGTTGCACAGAAGCGTTTTCTAACAGTACTTTACTGCCGCGCATTAAGGTTATGTCAGATAGAGTAATCATGCCTGCGTGGTTGTCCTTCAATTTAAGCGGCGTATGATAACAAACTCACTGTAGTTGTGGCTTGTTTTTCACGCTTATACCACCACTATAAAAAAACAGCGCATTTTTTACCAATAATCGGGAGAGAAGCATGACTGCGCGCAAGAGAAAACGTTTTATAGCTGGCGCTACCTGCCCTAAATGTGGTGCGGTAGATAAAATCATGTTGTTTTTTGAAAACAATGTGGAAAAGCTCGAATGCGTGCAATGTGGTTACTCTCAGTCTCAGGCCGACCAAAACGTCAGCGCCGAAACCCGTCAAAATGAAAATGTTATTGGCGTTTTTAAACCCGAATAGCCTGTTATTTTTACCGAGTCGTAAGAAAACCCTTCCCAAGGTAAGGTCAACCGAGAACGCCACCTCTCGTGAGCGTTCTATAAACCAAATTATTTTTCAATAATAACAATTAGTTAATTACAGATCATGGCAGCGGCAAATTCACTGTAGCGCTGGCATGAGTTTTGGATTACCTCTTAGACTATGTCACGTTACAGGGGTAATTATCATGGCCAAGCATCACGGCAAAAAGCCCGTTACCTATTTTGTGCTTGTTGTTGCCAGTATTGTGCTGTTACGCATGAGCCTACCTTTTGCCGCACAATGGTATATCAATGATACCCTGGACAAAGGCGAGAATTTTACCGGCAGTGTAGGTGATGTTGATATTTTACTGTGGCGCGGTGCCTATCAACTGGAAAATATCGTCATACTAAAACGCACCGGTGAAGTCACCGAACCGTTTCTTGAAATTGAGCAAGCAGACATCAGCCTGTTATGGTCCGCCCTTTTTGACAAAGCAGTGGTCGCCGACGTAAATCTTGTGCACCCCCAAGTTAACTTTGTTGACGGCCCTTCTAAAAAATCTAGCCAATCAGGAGAAAATGAGAATTGGTTAAATTTAGCTGATCAACTGGTGCCTCTACGGGTAGATCGCTTGCATATTGAACACGGCACGGTGCGATTTATTAACCCTACATCGTCTCCCGCCATCAAGGTTAAACTTCATCAAATAGACGCTACGGCAAGAAACTTGGTAAATAGCCGTCACCTGTCAAAAGATCTGATTGCGACTATCGAGGGCACGGGTAAAACCGAAGATAAGGGTACCATTACATTAACGGCATCATTGGATCCCAGCACACCAAAGCCCACCTTCGATATTAATCTGCAGGCGAACGACGTAGCACTAGGTAACTTCAAACCGTTATTAGAAACCTACGCCCCCTTTGATTTAGAAGCCGGCACCCTTGAATTCACTATGGAACTGGCTAGCGACAACGGCAGCATTAACGGCTACGCAAAACCCATCCTTCACCAGGTAGAAGTGTTTTCATGGAAGGGAGATATTGAAGACGATGACGATGGCTTTTTCCGCGGCATTAGCGAAGGGATGTCAGCATTCATTGCTGAACTATTTGAAAATCAATCTGAAGACCAAATTGCCACACGGATCCCCCTATCCGGTTCTTTATCTGACGTTAACACGCCGGTTTTCAGCACACTTGTCGGGATCCTCAGAAACGCCTTTATTCAGGCTATTCGAGGTGACTTAGAAAATAGCGTCGTCTTTTCTGAAACCGAGCCAAATGACGAACAACAAGCTGACCCGCAGCAGCCGTAACCTTGCCCGTTTACATTACCCATGGTGTTTTGGCGGACGGCCTCGCTTGCCCTCGGTGAGCCGTCTTCCAGTTACCTGTTCTAAACGCTTGATAAAACCCGCATCGCCAAGAGCCAGCCCCATTTTTAACGACTTACCAATGTGTTCAGACAACCCGCCATGATTTTGCAGAACAAACCCTCTATACGATTGGCAACGTTGGACAGTGGTAGTCCCTAGCCGAATATACGCTTTGTGTGGCGTAATCATTCGGTTAGCTTGCCCCAACCCATTGTAGGTAACACTTGACCAAGGGTGCTGTTCCGGCGTATCGCATAATCCTTCGTTCACTGGGCTTTGTTCTATAAAACGATAAACGGCCAATAACACCTCATCATCAAGCACAAGTGCAGACTTATATCGATCTCGCCATATGGTTCCGGTGGTATTGTAACGTTGGTGGTAATACTGCGCGTATAACCTACCTGTAGCCTGTAACATAAGCGAAATCCCATCACTTTGTGAGGGAGTGCATAAAGCCAGAAAACAGCTTTTGCCCACAGACCAGGCATGTAAGGCCACCTTATACCTACTGGCATAGTTTTCTAGAAATTTGAGGTAAGTCTGTCTATCTGCGTCGTCTTTAAAAGGTGCAAGATTATCCCGCCCCTGTCGCTGTATAAGCTGGGGAATACCGGCGGGGGATGTTCTGAGTTTTCTGGCCATAACACGTCACTTCGTAGTAAAAATTACGAGAAACCTTCGCCAACCCCTGTATTCTATGGATTAGCCAAGCTTGTATGCCAGTAAAGTGTAGTCAATAAATACCCATTTAACTAAATTCCTCCCACTTACAAAATTTAGTAATGGGGTGGTGGCGACTCATCTGAAATCTTGGCGATATTTGACGGCTCAAACCCTTTCACTTTTTCCATTACATGGCGCATCTGCACTTGCAGCTTTTCTATCTGATACTGCTGGGCCGTTAACGCCTCGTTAAGGGTTTCAATGGTATGCTCTTGAAACGCTAACTTAGTCTGTAATTCTTCGATGGCTTCTAAAGCTTCGTTCATTGTTGTCGGATCACTCATCTTCTATCGCCCATAATTCTGCTAACCCACTGCTACTTTCTGAAAGTAGGTTGCCGTTTGGCATAAAGCCAACAGCATAAACCACCGCCGTTGCCGGCCGAGATCCTTCCTTAGGCGCAACCTTCCATTCTTGCAGTAATTTACCGCTTCTGACGTTCCAACGGTAAATACGCCGAGAAGGTGCGCCGGTAAGTAAGGACTTACCGTCATCAGAAAACACAGCGTCGGTGAATATTTTCTGACGTGCAATATACTTGAGGTTACTGACGGGCGCACCTGTTTGTGCATTCCAGATTTTCGAATCTTGCTTGCTATCGGCAGTAAACACATAGCGTCCCTGATCATCCAGAGCCACTTTTGAGATACGACTGCCATGCTGAAAGGTATGCACTATTTGCCCGCTATCAGTACTCCACAGATACGCCATGTAGTCGTTACCACCGGTAAGAGCGAACTTACCGTTTGGTGATAAATCCACACTATTGATACGTTCTTGGTGGCCCAAAAACTCAAGTCGACGGCCTGTTTGGGGTTCAAAATACATAACATGACCATTTGACCGGCCCACCAATACCCCTTTAGCATCATCGGCAACGGCCACATCCCGAATGGAAGATTCGTCAATCCGCCAAAAGCCCACGGGATCGCCGGTTTCTATGCTCCAAAGCGCAAACGCTTCGCGATCGGCGGTCACCACATATTTGTTATCCGATGAAATATGAATAGCAATAACTAAGTTATTGCCTTCACTTTGATGTCGCCAATGATACAGCAGCTTATTATCGGTGTTGCGCCAAACATTAATGCCGTTATCTACACCAGAAACCACGCTGAATTTTCCGTCTGGGGAAATATCCGCAGCGAAAATTCCTCCTTCAGCGTGCCACCATTTATTCACAGGATCCGTTTCTGGGACCGTGCAACTGCATAGCATCAGGCTAAAAAATGCCAGTGATAGTGTTCTTTGGAACAATCGTCGATGAATCATGTCTTACAGGTTTCGCTTTATCTACGCCTGCATTTACCATAGCATGGATAAATGAAGATCAATTTAGCAAAATGATTTTTACGTTGATCATTTTTCTAAATTTATTAGTTTATAACTCAAACAAGTTAGACGTGAAGTCTGGCGAATATTTTACATTAATGGAGAATTTTATGCGTAAGTCGCTTGTCGCCTTATCGACAATAGCTGCACTTGGTTTGTTTGCCTGTCAACCAAAAACAGATGATCAATCAAAAGAAGACATGGCAGCCAAAGAAACTACCACCCAAGACAGTGCGGCGGTTGATATGACCGAAGAGCAAAAACATGCTTATGCCATGGGCGCAAGTATGGGAATTTTTGTGACTAACCGCGCCAAGCAACAAGAGCAAGTGGGCTTGCCATTAGATAAAGATGCCCTGAAAGAAGGCTTTCTTGATGCCATGAATAACGAAACTAAGTTTTCTACTGGTGACATTCAGAAATTTGCGCAAGCGGGTGAAGAACAGTTACGTGCTAAGCAACAAGAAATGGCATCTAAAGCGGCTGAAGAAAACATTAAAATTGGCGAAGATTACCTGGCAGAAAACGCCAAGAAAGACGGTGTTGTTGTTACCGATTCAGGTCTGCAATATGAAGTGCTTACTGAAGGGACAGGAAAAAGCCCTGAAGCGACGGATACGGTGAAAGTGCATTACCACGGTACCCTTATTGACGGCACAGTGTTCGATTCTTCATACGAGCGTGGCGAACCTGTTATCTTCCCACTAAATCGAGTCATCCCAGGTTGGACCGAAGGCGTTCAATTGATGAAGGAAGGCGCCAAGTATCGTTTCGTGATCCCAGCGGACTTAGCCTATGGCGAACGCTCTACGGGTTTAATCACACCAAATTCCACATTGATTTTTGAAGTTGAATTGTTAGAAGTGGTAGAACAAGCCGACGGTTCTGAAACTGAATAAAAGAACAAAGAGATGCTAAAAAGCCGACTGAGTAAGTCGGCTTTTTTTATGGTAACTCCGTACCCGCTGTGAGTCCTTACGTGCATATCGCCTGTTTAGGTTCAAGCGCGTGCTCGAATAAGAATCCGAGCCAGATTGGTATGCGTAAACATATTGTTCACTTTTTATACTAGTGCATTATGGCGGTTTTAACAGATTTTTTATAAAACCTTTTGCACTAAAAAAACTCTGATTATTAGTTTTGGTTGTTAACTACTACTGGAAAGTAAATGGCGACGACGCTCTGTCCTTGTGCGTAACGTGGCACAATGACGAATCATGATAAAACCCAGTTTATAGGAGAGGATGCCTCCCACCAGTAACAAAGCCGTTTTTAGGCTGTTTATATGCACTAATATCTCTATCATACCGACAGAAAATAAAATCACACCGGTCAGAAAGAGTAAAAAACCGGCAATGGTAATTCCATTTGCAGTGGCTGACACGCCATGTCGCTTTGAATTGTTGAAAGCTTGATCATCTTGCATAGAATTACCCACTGGCCTCGTTTAGAAATTATCGACAAATATAGCTAACCCTACTTTTAGGACATTTCTACAACCGTTATGTTCAATTATGTGCAAATTTTATGCAATTGTCATGCATAAGGTTGCAAAACCTGTTAACTGTAACCACATCATTAGTCTATATCGGCCAGTGTAACCTTTATATGAGTAGAAAAATCATAAACATAGCGAATAATGATTATGCGAACACCTCTGATTACCCGTAAGGGTTATGAAAAGCTACAACGAGAGTTAGATCACCTATGGCGGGTTGAAAGGCCCGAGACTACGCGGAAGGTGACCTGGGCCGCCAGTTTAGGTGATCGCAGCGAAAACGCAGATTACCAATACAATAAAAAACGTCTGCGAGAAATCGATCGCCGAGTGCGATACATAAGAAAATGCTTAGAACGGTTAAAAGTGGTGGATTACGCCCCTGAGCAAGAAGGTCGGGTTTTCTTCGGTGCCCGGGTAGAAATAGAAAATGACGGCGGTGAAGTTCGCACGGTACGCATTGTAGGTCCAGAAGAAATATACGGCGAAGATAAAACATTTATTTCCATCGATTCTCCCATGGCACGGGCTTTACTTAAAAAAGAAGTGGATGAAACGGCGACGGTTCATACCCCCGATGGCATCAAAACCTGGTATGTAAATCGTATCGAGTACGAAAAATAAGGCGCAGGCTGCCTATGCCCTTAGCGCATAATCACATCGCAGCCTGTTATTACCAGTTTAAGCACAGTTCTTACCAATTTACCCCCCATACCTAAACCAGAAATTTAACAGCTTTTTCATACTTTCACTGTTTACCATTCCCGCGATTTAGGCTGTTTATTAAAGTGATTGCACAGCTTTGCAATATCATCATAAAAACCAATTAAAACAGCGTGATAGGCATTTATCACTTGGCTTTCAACCGTCTTTACCGACTTATTTAATCTGTGTATTTACGCCTCTTTCTTTAATTTGTACCGCAAAAGTAAACTCTCATATTGTAGCCAAATGTTAATTATTGGTTGACAAATTGGCAAGGTAGGAATAGTGTTTTTGGTATGCTGATTGGTTAGCACGAAGAATAAGCAACCAGGTTATATCGGTATAACGAACGTTTTGCATTGTACGACCGCCTTTTTTTTAGTGGGAATTTCACGTTTAAAACGTGTTGGTACGAGCAACGCAATATTGAATTTAATCGGGGTGATGACGTGTCTTTTAAGCAACTATTCAGCCCGGGTAAGTGCGCCAAATATTTTAGGAGTTTTTCATGTCAAAACCTGTCATTGGTTTCATCGGTCTCGGTTTAATGGGCGGTAATATGGTCGAGAACCTGCAAAAGCGCGGGTACGATCTTATCGTAATGGATCTTAACAAAGATGCTGTAGACGCCTGTGTAGCACGCGGTGCTAAAGCCGCAACATCAGGCAAAGAGCTTGCTGCTAGCGCAGATATCGTTATGTTTTGTTTGACCACTTCCGCCATTGTAGAAAAAGTTGTTTATGCTGAAGATGGCGTATTAGCAGGCATGAAAGAAGGGTCTGTATTAATTGACTTTGGTACGTCTATTCCTGCATCTACACGGAAAATCGGAGCAGATCTTGCTGCTAAAGGCATTGGCATGATCGACGCGCCATTAGGCCGTACACCTGCTCACGCTAAAGATGGCTTACTGAACATCATGGCAGCAGGTGATATCGAAACATTTAATAAAGTTAAACCCGTGCTAGACGATCAAGGGGAAAACGTTTTCCACCTTGGCGCATTAGGTGCAGGTCATACAACCAAGCTTGTTAATAACTTTATGGGTATGACAACAGTTTGTGCCATGTCTCAGGCGTTCGCCGTAGCCGACCGCGCAGGTGTGGACAGACAACAATTGTTCGACATCATGTCTACAGGCCCATCTTCATCACCATTCATGCAGTTCTGTAAGAACTATGCGGTAGATAATGTTAGCGACTTAGGCTTCTCTATTGCTAACGCGAATAAAGATTTGGGCTACTTCCTACAAATGGTAGAAGACTTAGGCACTGAATCTAAAATTGCTGAAGGGTCTTCAGCTAACTTACAAGCCGCATTTGACGCGGGAATGGGTGACGGCAACGTACCTGAAATCTTCGACTACTTCTTAAAATTAAGTAAATAAGTAGGTTGTTGATAACGCGGGCGTTACCTGGCTGAACTACAAACAGATTCTTAGCCCTGTAACGCTCGCCCTTTCGCTGATATTAATAAATACTGGATTTGCCTGTCCTGAATTATAGGGTGAAGTTACTTAGCGTTTTTCAGGTTCACGGTCTGGTCTCAAAGAAGAAGAGTTATCTATGCGTTTTATGTGGGTTTACTTATTCGCGCTTAGCACGATTCTTATGGCGTGCTCCTCTGTCAACTCCAACACCGACACCAATACTTATGTTGTTGAAGATCAACAAGAGTATCAGGCCATCGCCAACAAGTTGGTTGCCGGCGACACGGTTATTCTCAAAAACGGCACCTGGACAGATTTCGAAATTATATTGCAGGGTAAAGGCACAGAAGACGCCCCCATCACTCTGAAAGCAGAAACCAAAGGCAAAGTCATTTTATCCGGCGAATCAAGTCTTAAATTGGCCGGCGATTATCTTGTTGCTAGCGGCCTGGTATTTAAAGACGGCAATACACCAAGCAGCGCCGTTATCGAATTTCGCAATAAAGATGTCTTAGCACACCACTCACGAGTAACAGAAGTGGTTATCGACAACTTTAACAACCCAGACAAACAAGAATCAGATTATTGGGTTGCCTTTTATGGCCGCCACAACCGCCTGGATCACAGCCATATTGCGGGTAAACGCAACAAAGGCGTAACCGTAGCAGTGCGTTTAACAACAGAAGCAAGCCAACAGAATTATCATCGTATCGATCACAACTATTTTGGATATCGCCCGACCTTTGGTTCTAACGGCGGTGAAACACTACGTATCGGTACTAGCCATTACTCCCTCACCGATTCTCATACCTTGGTTGAAAATAACTATTTCGAACATACCGACGGTGAAGTAGAAATTATTTCAGTAAAATCAGGCAAAAACATCATTCGTGGCAATGTTTTTTATGAAGCCCGAGGCACCTTAACCCTGCGTCATGGCAACGGCAACATTGTTGAACAAAATGTATTTTTAGGAAATGGTGTGCCCCACACCGGTGGTATTCGGATAATCAACCGAGATCAAGTTGTACGTAACAATTATCTTGAAGGTCTTACCGGGTATCGTTTTGGCGGCGGCTTCACTATCATGAATGGTGTACCTAACTCGCCAATTAATCGCTACCACCAAGTCGATAATGCCACAGTAGAAAACAACACATTTATTAATGTTGCTCATTTTCAACTGGCGGCCGGTAGCGATGCCGAGCGAACGGCTACGCCCATTAATAGCGTGATTAAAAACAACCTCATCGTTAACGAAGACGGTAAACAACCGTTTACCGCCTTTGATGATATATCCGGAATCACCTTTTCAGGTAACGTAGCCAATACCGAGGTACTCGCTCAAATTGGTACTGGCGTAGCAACCCAAGAGGTTTCGCTAACCCCCCATGACAATGGCCTGCGCTATCCCACCTCAAGCGCGGTAACAGCGGGTGTTAAACACGACCTTAGCGTGCTAAGTAAAGACCAAACCGGCGTTACCTGGTATCCCAAAACACCCGCCAGTGTCAGTTTTGACTCGGGTAAGGTTCACCAGGTCGAAGCCAATGCGATTGCACTACAAAATGCAATTGAACAAGCCGCATCCGGCGACATCCTGGAATTAGCACCAGGTGAGTTTACCATTCCCAAATTAGTGATCATTGATAAAACCCTAACCCTTAAAGCCAAACAAGAAGGGCAAACCCAGGTGTCTTTCGAGCGCACGGCTCTGTTTGAAATACACGATGGCGGTAGTTTAAAAATTGATGGTTTACACATTTCAGGGCAAGCAAGTCCTGATGCGGCAGGCAACAGTGTTGTGCGTACGCAAAAATGGGGCATGCTCAAAAATTATCGCTTCGAACTCATTAATGCCACATTGTCCGATTTGGATATCAACCATTCCTTCCATGTGTTTGTGTCCGGAAAAGGCGCTTTTGCTGACGATATTACTCTACGCAACAACACCATCAGTAATGTGACTGGCGATGTATTGCAATTGAACAAAGAAACCGAAGATTTGGGTATTTACAACGCAGAGTATGTGACATTAGAAAACAACACCTTTACCGAAATTGAAGGCGCATTGGTTAAGCTTTACCGAGGCGGCACAGATGAAAGCACCTTTGGCCCTCATTTTGAGATGACAAATAACAAGGTAGCGACGGTCGGTTTCGGCAAACGTAATCATGAACAAGCCAGTGTATTCCTACACGGTGTGCAAGTTGCCAATATCACCAATAACACAATTGAACAATCTCGCCCGTTAGTCATTGAACACACGGTGGGAGAGCCTAAAACCCATATCATCAACAATGTTTTCGATGGCACGGCAGAACCTCTTGTTACAGAGCTTAGGGTTAAGGGCCCGCATACCGCGGTACTACAAAACAATAAAATGATTAATCAATCGGCGGAGTAACAAGCAATGATTACTAATTTGTTCAAAACAAGACGTTTTTTATTACTCTGTACAATGGTTACCACCATGCTTGCTTTTAATGTACATGCTGCCCATCCAAACTTGGTGATCACGCAAAGTGACGTGGCCAACATGCGTCAGGCCATTGAGAAAGAAGGGCGATTTAGTGACGCCTACCATACGTTAAAAGCACAAGTTGATGAGCAAATTGCTCTGCCCATCACGGTGCCTGTACCAAAAGATGGTGGGGGTGGTTATACCCACGAACGTCATAAGAAAAATTATCAACTGATGTATAACGCCGGTATTATTTACCAGCTAAGTCAGGATGAAAAATATGCTGATTACGTTCGCGATATGCTTCTTGCCTATGCCGAGCTATATCCAACCTTAGGACTGCATCCTAAACGTAAAATGAAGTCTCAGAACCCAGGAAAGTTCTTCTGGCAAAGTCTGAACGAAGCGATGTGGTTGGTATATACCATTCAAGCTTATGATTTCATCCATGATGCCTTAACCCCCGCTCAAGTAGACACTATTGAAGGTGACTTATTAAAACCGGTAGCCCTTTTTCTGTCTGAAGGCCAACCGTCCACCTTTAACAAAGTACATAACCACGGTACTTGGGCCACCACGGGTGTAGGCATGGCAGGCTACGTTATGGACGAACCAGAGTGGGTAGAAAAAGCCTTATATGATCTTAACAAATCAGGTAAAGGCGGTTTCTTAAAACAGTTGGATAAACTGTTTTCACCCCAGGGTTATTACAATGAAGGGCCTTATTATCACAGATTTGCCTTATTACCCTTTGTGACCTTTGCCCGAGCAATCGAAAATAACGATCCACAACGTCATATCTTCGCCCATCGGGACGGCGTGCTGCTTAAGGCTATAGATACGGCCATTCAACTCAGTTACAACGGCCTATTCTTTCCCCTTAATGACGCCATTAAAAGTAAAGGCACCGATACCATTGAATTGGTTCACGGTGTAGCCGTTGCCTATGCACTGACTAAAGATCCTGGCTATTTAGATATTGCCCAACAGCAAGATCAAATCGTATTAACCGGCGACGGCCTAAAGGTGGCCCAAGCACTCGATGAAGGGCTAGCGACACCCTATGTTTATCGTTCTGTTGCCTTCGGTGACGGAAGCGACGGTAAAGACGGTGCGTTAGTGGTCATGCGAAGCAGCATGGGCGGCGAACAAGCGGTGGTATTTAAACCCGCAGCGCAAGGCTTAGGACACGGTCACTTTGATAAATTAACCTGGCAATATTACGACCATGGCAATGAAATTGTGTCTGATTACGGAGCTGCCCGCTTCTTAAATGTAGAAGCGAAATTTGGTGGCCGTTACTTGCCGGAAAATGACAGCTATGCCAAGCAAACCGTTGCCCATAATACCGTGGTAGTGGATGAAACCAGCCACTTTAATGGCGATGTAAAAATCGGAAATCAACACGCACCAACATTGAATTTCTTTGAAACCAGTGAGTTCGGTAGCGTAGCCAGTGGCCAAATTGATACCGCTTATGCCGATGTCATGCTGTCGCGTACTGTGGCACTAGTAAATTTACCTGAGCTAAATACCACAGTCGCCCTGGATGTTTTTGACGTGAAAAGTAAAGACAACCATCAGTTTGACTTACCTCTTCACTACAAAGGGCAACTTATCGAAACAAATTTTGACCTGCGCGCGTACACCGATCAGATTTCGGCCCTTGGCAAGCAGTTCGGATACCAGCATTTATGGTTGAAAGGCAAAGCCACCCCAGAGAAAGGGTTAGCGAAAGTGTCTTGGCTTAACGAGAACGGCCGCTTCTATACGCAAACTAGCCTCGTAGACGGCGATGAAGCCTTCTTGTTTACCCAAATTGGCGCCAATGATCCTAACTTCAATCTACGTAACGAAAACGGATTTATTCGCCGAGTAACCGATGCCAATGAACATACCTATATTTCGGTACTAGAGCCCCATGGCGAATACAACCCAAGTAAAGAATACACGTTAGACGCCACCAGCAAAGTCACTGAACTCGCCTATAGTAAAGAAGGCACCGTATCTATGACCAAACTAACCATTGCCGGTAAGCACTACCTTATCGCAATTAATCATGCTGATTCGTCAACGATGACAAATAAAACAACCTTTAAATATAACAATCAAGACTTTGCATTAGATGGCCGTCTAGCTGTTTATGCGATTGATAACCACTAGGAGTGAACAAGATGCAGAAGCAAAGCGATATTTTCTCATTTACCAACGAAGCTGAAATTTTGGATATTGGTGGTGGCCTTAAACGTCAAATGCTGGGGTTCAACGAAGAACTGATGGCAGTACGGGTATGGTTTGATAAAGGGGCAGAAGGCTACACCCATAAACATCGTCATTCCCAAGTGACTTATATTGTAGAAGGTGAGTTTCACTTCACCATTGATGGCGAGACAAAAGTACTGAAAGCCGGCGACAGCTGTCTTATTCCACCGTACGCGGAACACGGCGCAATTTGCCCTACAGGCGGCAGCCTTATTGATACGTTCAGCCCGCCCCGTGAAGATTTCCTCGAGGACTGATTATGAAACTCCATGGCCTACGATGGTATGTTATTGCGCTCATCGCGCTAGCAACCATTATCAATTACATCGACCGCCAGGCACTGAGTGTGCTCTGGCCGGACATTGTTCATGATCTGTTTCCTGAAAAAACAGCGCTAGAACGCAAGCAAATATACGCGAATATTTCCATTGTATTTGTTTTCGCTTATGCCTTTGGTCAAGCCATCTTTGGCAAGATATTCGACTGGGTGGGTACACGCCTCGGTTTTGTGTTATCCATCGGTGTTTGGTCCCTCGCCACTGTGGCCCATGCCTTTGCCCAAGGGGTTCTAAGCTTTGCCTTCTTCCGTGCCATTCTTGGTGTTGCCGAGGCTGGCAACTGGCCTGGCGCGGCAAAAGGTAACGCAGAATGGTTTCCCACAAAAGAACGTGCCCTAGCACAGGGTATATTCAATTCGGGCGCGGCCATTGGCGGCATTATCGCCATTCCGTTGATCGCAATGTTAACCATCTACTTTAACTGGCAAATGGTTTTCGTCATCGTAGGTCTTGTTGGATTACTTTGGTTGGTACCTTGGCTCATTTTGGTCAAAGCGCCACCTGGATCACACCCTTGGATCAGCGAAGAAGAAAAAGAATATATCCTGACTGGCCAACGTAGTAGCGACAAAGTGGAAACCATTGTCACCGCACCTGGAGAAGAAGAATATAATCCAGGTACATTAGAGTTGTTGTCACGTAAGCAAAGTTGGGGCGTGATCATTGCGTCTGCGGCTATCGATCCCATTTGGTGGTTGTTCGTTTTCTGGATCCCTATCTACTTAAACGAAGTGTACGGTATGGATGTAAAAGCCATCGGGATTTATGGTTGGGTACCTTACGTTGGTGCCATGTTCGGTGCTTGGTTTGGTGGCTTGTTAGCGCAAAATAGGCTCAAGGCCGGTTGGAATGCAGACAAAACCCGTAAGCTAACCATCACCTTAGGCTGCTTGATAATGTTGCCGGCATTAATTGCCATGGCAAACCCTGGTGAACCTGTGGTTGCAGTCCTGATCATGGCGGTGATCCTATTCGGTTTCCAAACAGCCATTGGTAACGTACAAACCTTACCTAGCGATTTATTAGGGAAAAAAGCAGTAGGAACCTTATCCGGCTTCTCTGGCATGGCGGCAAAATTAGGTGCAGTTGGCCTAACGTCACTGGTGCCTTGGTTAACAGCCGATGGTAACTATACCCCTGCCTTTGTGATAGGTGCCTCCCTTGCCATAATTGCCATGGCAGCGGTTTGGATCCTCATCCCTAAAATAGAACCTCTGAAAAAAACAGGGTAACAAGTCAATAAGCGGCAATGGCTAATGGGCCTTGCCGCTTCAACTGCTTAATTAACGGTACACTACCGATATGAAAACTATTTACTTTATTGGCGAGTGCATGGTCGAACTTCGTGAAAACGATGAAGATATGATCAGCCGCTCATACGCCGGCGATGTTTATAATTCAGCCGTCTATCTGAAGCGCTGTTTTACTGATACCCAAACTGCTGTTGTAACGGCTATTGGTGAAGATAGCTTAAGCACTAAAATGCTGTCACGGTTTAAGGATGAAGGATTAGACACCACATTTGTTTTCCGCCATCCGGACAAAAATGCCGGAATGTATTATATCGAAACAGATGACACCGGAGAACGCAGCTTCACTTATTGGCGTAGCGATTCGGCAGCAAAAAAAGTAGTACGTTTTCTAAATGACGACGTTATACGTGGTTTAGCCGGTGCCAATATGTTCTTTATTTCAGGTATTTCATTAGCGGTTATTGATGCTCAGGACCGAGGGGCATTTTGGCTAAAAATGAAAGCTTTAAAAGAAGCCGGTGTCACTATCGTCTTTGATCCTAATTACCGTGCTCGATTATGGCAAAGTGAAGACGAGGCCGCGGCCGAATTTAAACAAGCCTTTTCATTATGTGATATCGCCTTACCAGGCGTAGAAGATCTCACCGTCTTATTTGGTGTTAATACTGCAGAAGAAGCCCTCGCATTTTGCCATCAATACGATATTGCAGAAGTCATAGTGAAAAATGGCCCAGAATCGGTAATCACGTCCCTTGAAGGACAACAACAAAATCATCCGATTGTTCCGGTGACTAATGTGGTGGATACCACATCGGCAGGTGATGCATTTAACGGCGTATATTTAGGCGCTCGTTTGAACGGGCGGGCGATTGACGAAGCCGTGCAATTAGCAGCAAAAGCTGCTGGCACCGTTATCCAGCACCCCGGCGCTATTGCTCCTAAAGACGCATTTACCCAAGCCATGGCAGCTTGCGGGCTGTGATGTACAACCAAAATTAGTATTGAGATCTTTTTAGGATCTCGCCTTTTTATATAAGAGAGAATTTCATGACGCGCTTTTCCGAACTGATGTCCGGCCAAACACTGCTTCCGATCATCCAAGCAAATTCCCCCACAGAAGGTGTCAATATTGCCCGTGCTATGGCAGATGCAGGACTTAACTTAGTCGAGGTGGTGTTACGAACCGACGCTTCCATTGACGCCCTTAAGGCCATCAAACAAGAAGTCCCTGAACTAAAAGTCGGGGCGGGCACCATCATCAATGAGCAAATTTTAGAACAAGCCTTGTCTGCAGGTTCAGACTTCATTGTTACCCCTGCGGTTTCCCAAAACTTGCTCGCAGAGCTAAAACAATGCGATGTCCCAGTACTGCCAGGCGTATCGAATACCGGCGATATCCTTATGGCGTTAGAATTTGGTTTCGAGGAACAAAAGTTATTCCCCGCGGCTCTGTCTGGTGGCGCGCCTTTCTTATCAGCGGTTTCATCGGTATTTCGTAAAGTCAGCTTTTGCCCCACTGGTGGCGTAAGCCAAAGCAATAAATCGGAATATTTATCCTTAAACAATGTGTTTGCTGTTGGCGGCACGTGGGTAGCGAAAAAAGAATGGGTCGCTGCATCTGATTGGCAATCGATAACGGATGCCTGTCGTAGCGCATTGAAGGACTGATCCCACGGTTTTACCCCCCATCCCAGCGGAAGAGTCTTTCGCTGGGACATAGCTTCTTATCACCTTGTGACTTTCTCTCCCCCAAAAATGGTCTGATAGGTTTTCTTAACCTGTTAGCACTTTGCCCTCTAGCACCAGCATAATGGTAGACCAATTGCCTATATGTAAATTTTTTACTTTATGCATTTCATAATATGAAATTAAAAAATTAACATTTTTAATACGATTCGCCAGCACCAAATAGGCGCCTTTAAACGTATCAAGAAAAACACTACAAACCTCTATATTACAATGAGTTAAACCAGCATTACCATTGGCATTACCAATACCCATATAACCGAAATACATTTTGGTAATAACAAATATATAAAATAATCGTAAAAATATCTTACCAAAAATTTGACCTTTTCCACTTTACCTGTAAATATCAGGTAAATTCTTTGTAAAAAGCCGATAGCGTCCTTAACGAAGAATGCCGTTTGTAAATTCAACATTGAAGAAACACACAGGAAAAAACCATGGGGCACAAACTTTCTAAATTAACATTAGCTGTATTATCAGCTTCTGCAATTAACGTTGCCATGACCGCACAAGCACAAGAAGTCGATACCACGGCTGAAGAAGATGTAGAGGTCATTGAAGTTTCAGGAATTCGTCAATCGTTAACCAATGCGCTGGCTGAAAAGCGCTCTGCAGATAACCTTATTGAAGTTATTCAAGCAGTGGATATCGGTAAGTTACCAGATCAAAACTTAGCCGAGGTACTGGAAAACGTAACCGGTATTCAAATTACCCGTGAAGCCGGTGTAGGTACGGGCGTTCAAATCCGGGGTACCAACGCCAACCGGACTGAAATTAACGGCGTTTCCACAGTAGGTTCAGGTTCAGGCAGAAGCGGCATTAACTTTGAAGACGTTTCGGCGGCTATCATCGCAGCGGTAGAGGTCACCAAGGCTCCCGAAGCGAAAACCATCGAAGGATCTGTGGGTGGTACAATTAACCTTCGTACCATTAGACCACTACAATTAACCGATACAATGGCTTCTATTCGTCTTCAAGGCGAAGATAGCAGTTTATCCACCGATGGTATTATGCCGCGTATTTCCGGCGCATGGGGTGATAACTGGGACACGGATAATGGCCGCTTTGGTATTGTTTTAAGCGGTAGTTACAGCGAACAAGATGTGAGTGCGTTTCGTCCCCGTGCCGACCGAGATAACTCGGTTGCTGCCAGCAGCGGCGTAGATAGCGCTCAAACCTTCGATTACTTGCCAATCCAATTTTTGGTACAAGATTACGATAACTACGAATATGAAACGATTAACCTTTCCGGTACGTTAGAATGGGCACCTACAGAAAATACTAAGCTGTATTTTGATGCCGTTATCAATGATCAAGAACGTCGTCAGGAAAGCTCCCGTATTCAAGCCTCTGGTTTGAGCGACCTTAAAGATGTTGCTGTACCCACAGAATTTGAAACCGTTAACTTCGGTTCTTTGGATGGCGTAAACCTGGGTAGTATTCAAGCTGCGGTTCGGGGTGTAGTGCCCATCGAAGAAGGTGGTGCCGATCCAAACTTACGTTTCTCCGGCGATACCAATTCCCGTATTACAACCAGCAAAATCTTCCGTTTAGGCGGCGAATGGACGGGAGAAAACCTGGCCGTCAGTGCTGAAATTTCGTCTTCGTCCTCAGAGTCGGATACGCCTAGCTTTAACACCACCCTTAACTTCATTAACCCAAATGTCGCGACCAACGATTCAAATGAAAATGGTACGCCATTTATTTATGACTTAACCGGTGGTTCATTATCCTTTGGCATTGCCCAAGACGAAGAAAATGCGCCTACTTCCGAACAATTGCTAGACCCAGCAAATATTAGACTGCGAGACGTAAATATCGGTCAAGACAGAACGGAAAACACAGAAGATGCCTTCCGTACCGACTTTACCTATTATGTGGACAATATCGATGTGATTACGTCCGTTGATTTTGGCTATCGCTACAGTAAAGCCACCAGCATGACGGATCAAATAAACTATAACCGTGGTTTACGTGACATGGTTGATAGTCCCTCAGGAAGTTTGTTTTCTGATTTATTGGTGGCAGGCCCAGACAACTTTAATGCTGCCGATGGCCGTGAACTGTACGTTAAGGACTTCTTGGTTATCGACCCTGAGTTGGTAGCTGCCGATCCTGATGCCGTACTCGATAGATTGAACGAAGCAATTACAGAAAACAATGCGCTAACAGGAGGCGATACGGCCTTACTGAGTGAGCCTACCTCTCAGGTCACCGGCTTTTTCGATATTGAAGAAACAACCCACGCCCTGTATGCCCAAGCCAACTTTGAATACAGTATATTCCGCGGTAACTTTGGTCTGCGTTATTTAGAAACCGACGTAAGTTCGGTGGGTAACTCATTAACCATTGATGATTTTGGCAACGAGACGGTGTCTCAGGTTACCACCGAAGGCGACTATGACTTCCTATTGCCACGCTTTAACGTGGTTGCCAATGTGGCTGAAGACGTCATCTTACGTATGGGGATCTCAAAAGATATCCGTCGTCCAGACTTCGATAAACTGTCCACGTCTGTAACCTATTCCACCAGCCCTAATCCGCCGGTACAAATTGGTAACCCAGCACTGGTGCCAGAAGAGGTCACCTCCTTTGATATCTCAGCCGAATGGTATTTTGCGCCAGCCGCTGTGGTTAGTGTGGGTTACTTCCATAAGAAACGGGAAGATTTACACGTAACACGTCAGGTAGACCCGTATGAAGATCCAACCACTGGTTTCCGTGATACGGTAGGCCCAGATTGTGAAGCTGGGGGCATTTTCAACCCCATCGCTGATATCAACGTATTTGGTCCTGAAGTCGGTGTGGGCGTGTGTGTTCCTACACAAACCACTATTAACGATACCGGCACCACCACACAAAAAGGTGTGGAAATGGCGGTCCAGTACGACCTGTCTAACTTTGAAGACGAATTGGGCTGGGCATCTGGCTTTGGTGTCGCGGCTAACTACACTATTCAGAAGTTCTCTGGCGGTGAATCCATAGATAACGCCACCAGTCGAGCTAACACAATATTTGGCCTAAGCACGGGTAATAGCGATATCGAAGTGTCTGCGGTACAGCCATTGGTTGATTTGTCAGAAAACGCGTACAACGTAACGGTTTACTATGAAAAATATGGTTTATCTGCCCGTGCACGTTACACATGGCGTGAAGCCTATCGTTCAACAGACTTCGGTAGTACTTCTAGCTTCCCTTGGGGCTTCCCAGTGGTACAAGAAGACCGAGGCCAGTTAAACGCCAGTGTTAGTTACGATGTAACCGAACAACTGAACGTGGGCATCGAAGCGGTGAACCTAACCAAAGAAGACGTTACCCAGTCTTGCGTTAACGAAGGCGCCTTACTGTGTTATCAAGGTCTAACCGACCGTCGTCTCACCTTTGGTGTTAGCTATCGCTACTAACATGTAGCATGATGCGGGTTGGTAATAACGCCGCCCGCTCATTACATCAGAACTAAAAAACAAGCACTTAGGCTTGTTTTTTTGTGTCTAACATTTGCTTAATTGAAAGAAAAAGGTAAAGCGCCACCGATAACCTGGTTTGTGTAACGACGCTAGGATTAACAACGATGGCTATTTTATTTGTGTGACAGGTAGGACAACGAATACAACCCTCGGGTTTCATCGGTTTTACGTTTGATTTCCTGTAAAGCTTTGGCTTCACTGGCATCAAATAAGGCATTGATGAGTCTATCAAAGTGGTTGTGCATGGCTTTACGTGCAGCACAGGAGTCACCTTCAGCGATGGCATTGTAAATGGAGGTATGCTCATCTAAACGCTGATTCATACTTTCAGAACACACATCTTTATAGGCTGAGATAATCTGAGGCTCTGTGCGTCGTAGTTGCCATAATTTATCGATGTAAAGGACGATCGCGTTGTTGCGGGTAGCTCGGGCAATGATTTGGTGAAACAGTTGATCGGCTTCTTCTGCCGTTTCGGTTTTTTGCATGTCAGCAAGGGTTTGCTTTAATGTAATGAGTTCGTCAGGTTTAATGGTAGACGCAGCAATGGCTGCTGCTTCTGCCTCTACTAAGGCTCTGGCTTGGGTCAGTTCAAAGGCACTAATTGGGTTATCGGTACTTTTGGCAGGTTTGGCACTAAGCACATACACTCCTGACCCTGTTTTCACCTCAACCCGCTCCCTTACTTCAAGAGCTATAATTGCTTCCCGAATAGTCGGGCGACTTACCTGGTAAGTGTCAGCTAACTCTCGTTCTGCAGGTAAACGACTACCTGCGGTATACACCCCTTGGTCAATCAAAGCCTCTAGCTTTTCGACCACCGTCCAGAAACGTCTACGCCTTTTCATTATTTTTATCCCCAATCGTTTACCAAGGGTATATCTGTCAACTACGCTGGTTTAGACAAAAAAGTTACCGGCTACAACAGAAGCGTGAATAGATACCCCGAGAAACAGTATAGTGCAGTCGAACACAATTGGTAAGCCCAAAATTAACAATTGGTAAAATAAAAATAACATTTGTGGCAGCGAGGTTGGTTAATGAAAAACGAGGCTTTGGGTGAGTGCTGAAGTCTGGGTGAAAGGGGTAGCCTAATAAAAATACTGTTGAGGCCACCACAAAGGGACTTCTTCAAGGCTTTATCAATGATATACTTAATCCACTTTTCAAAAAACGAATACTAAAGCCGGTTGACTATCTACCGGCAGGACACGTACCAACGTTACAGAGCCAAAGCCAACTATGATTATCAATAAAATTGCCGACGAACTGGCTGTCAGTCCCACTCAGGTGAAGGCTGCGGTATCTCTATTAGACGAAGGGGCGACAGTACCTTTCATCGCGCGATACAGAAAAGAGGCGACACAGGGGTTAGACGACACCCAGTTACGTAACCTCGAACAACGATTAACTTATTTACGTGAACTGGAAGACCGCCGTAGTGTGATCTTAAAATCCATTGATGAGCAGGGGAAACTCACCGACGGTTTACAAAAAGAAATTGCCAGTGCGGACAGTAAAACCACATTAGAAGATTTATACCTCCCGTATAAACCGAGACGTCGCACCAAAGGGCAAATTGCCATTGAAGCCGGCTTAGCTCCTCTGGCTGATGCCTTATTTAACGATCCTACGTTAAACCCTGACATCGAAGCCGAACCCTATGTTGACGCAGAAAAGAACTTCGCTGATGTGAAAGCCGTATTGGAAGGTGCCCGTTACATTTTAATGGAGCGCTTTGCAGAGGATGCCTCACTACTCGGTAAGGTACGTCGCTATTTACAAGACAATGCCTTTGTTACAAGTACCGTGGCCCCCGGTAAAGAACAAGAAGCAATAAAGTACAAAGACTATTTTGATCACCAAGAAAGACTAAAAAATGTGCCTTCGCATCGTGCCTTGGCGATGTTCCGTGGCCGTAATGAAGGCATGTTGCATATCCAACTTAATGCGGATCCACAAAACGATGATCCCCTTCAACCTTCTCAATGTGAGCATATCATTGCCGAGCATTACGCCATTGCCGATAAGGGGCGTGCCGGTGATAGCTTTTTAAAGCAGGTGGTACAGTGGACATGGAAAATCAAAATCGGTTTGCACATGGAAACCGAGCTGTTTGCCGCACTAAGAGAGCAAGCAGAAGAAGAAGCCATCAGTGTATTTGCTAAAAACCTCAATGACTTATTGATGGCGGCACCGGCTGGCGCCAAAACCACTATGGGACTGGATCCTGGCCTGCGAACTGGGGTTAAAGTGGCCGTAGTGGATAAAACCGGCAAGGTAGTGGCAACCCATACAATCTTTCCCCATGCACCACAAAATGCCTGGGATAAGTCGATGCGCACCCTTATTAATGTATGTAAGCAGCACAAGGTCGAGCTAATCAGCATTGGTAACGGTACTGGTTCACGGGAAACCGACAAGTTAGTAGGCGAAATGTTGAAAGCTGCACCGGAAATTGGCGCGCAGAAAATAATGGTGAGCGAAGCCGGGGCATCGGTTTATTCAGCATCGGAATTGGCATCAAAAGAACTACCAGACTTGGATGTGTCTATTAGAGGGGCGGTGTCCATAGCCCGCCGGTTACAGGATCCTCTGGCAGAACTGGTAAAAATAGAACCCAAAGCCATTGGAGTAGGCCAATATCAACATGATGTTAGCCAGAGCCAACTCGGTAAATCCTTGGACAGGGTGATTGAGGATTGCGTAAATGCCGTTGGTGTTGATCTAAACACCGCCTCTCCGGCCCTGCTGTCCTATGTTTCGGGTCTTAACAAGACCTTGGCACACAACATCGTTGCCTTTCGTGACAACAATGGGGCCTTTGCCGATCGCAAAACCTTACTAAAAGTAGAACGCTTAGGTCCCAAAGCCTTTGAACAAGCGGCTGGATTTTTACGGATCCAAGCGGGTAAAAACCCCCTTGATGCTTCCGCGGTTCACCCTGAAGCCTACCCGGTTATTGACAGCATTGTGCAGCAGACTGCGGTAGCAGTAAACGACCTTATAGGTAACACTGATTTATTACGCAAGCTGTCCCCCGACAATTTTACCAATGAGCATTTCGGGTTACCCACGGTAAAGGATATTCTTAAAGAGCTTGATAAGCCGGGACGAGATCCTCGTCCCGAATTTAAAACCGCGTCGTTTAAAGAAGGTGTTGAAACCATCAAGGATCTGAAGCCGGGCATGATCCTAGAAGGAGTAGTAAGTAACGTTGCTAACTTCGGGGCGTTCGTCGATGTCGGTGTCCATCAAGATGGTCTGGTTCATATTTCGGCGCTTACCAACAAGTTTATTTCTGATCCCCGAGACGTGGTTAAAGCCGGTGATATTGTTAAAGTTAAAGTGTTGGAAGTAGATATTCAGCGTAAACGCATCTCGTTTACCATGCGCTTAGAGGACACGCCAGCACCGGCGACGGCAGACAAGCGAGCTCAAGGTAAAAAGCACCCAGGTAAAAGCGGTAAACCCAAATCGGCTGGCCGTAATAATGGGGCGAAACCCTCATCACCCAATGCGGCGATGGGTAATGCTTTTGCTGATGCTTTTGCCAAAGCTAAACAAAAATAAGCTTTACATAAAAAGTGGGAAAGAGGCCAAAAAGCCTTAGCACCATAGGGTAACGTGGGTGGCTTAACGGCCACCTGCGTTGTTGTCTAAGCGCTGGCAGTGAATGCGGTGTTGTTGGGTGTTACCGCAGACTGATAAAACTGCTGAATGATCCCAACACGAGACTGCCCCTCTGTTGCTTCCTGAGCCAAGGACCGTTCAACATTAGCCGGTTCTGGGTCAGCAAGATCGGTTGTGGTCTCGCCATCTTGGTTAAGCGCTTGTCGGGCTTCAGCCGCGATGCGGGTGGCTTCGCTGGCCACCTTGAGATCTTGCGCAGAAGGTTCCGCTGGCGCTAATGCCGCCGCGCGCACCTGCTCCATTTTCTGTACTGTTTGTTCAGGAGATTCAGCTTCTGAAACATCAATGCTCACCTCTCCATCGGTGACATAACGCTTTCCATCCGGACCGTTTTCATAATCATATTGAGGCGCACTGGCATATTGTCCACCACGGGTGGCATGGGCTTGCTCGTGCTGTCTGACCTCTTGATCACGTTGTTCAAGCTGCTCTATTTCTTGTTGCTGGGCTTGTTGCTGTTGCTTTTCTTCCGCTGATTCTTTGCCCGCGCTTTCTCTGTTGCCGTTATCAGTATTGCCTTGCTCTGTGTCGTTACCCTCTTGTGGCAATGACGCAGAAGGGGCTTCAGCCTGAACCTGGGGACGTTCGTAGGTAACCGGAGCGGCTTGTTGCCCGGGAGATTTAGCACGATCAGACTCGGAGCCCAATCCTTGCTCTGAAGCACTGTTGTCCGCATCCTTCGAGGGTGGAATGGTTTCTTTGAGCAAATTGTCACGACGTGCTGCTTCCGTATTCACGTTAGCAGTAGTGAAAGCAAGGGTCGTGGGTACCGGCGTCACGATATTCATCGGTGGGATCAGGTAAGGGTGTCTATGATGGTACCAACAGTATCAAATGCCGTATCCAGCACCTTGGTGGATGCCAGCGCATTATTACTGTTTAGTTGTAAAGACACTAAATCCGATGTGACAGAATCTCCACCCGTAGGTAAGACACTGCGAATATTGGACAAGTTTTGTAACGACGCATACGCTAACACGTCACTGGTACCGTTAAGCTCAACACTGGTTTGGGCCACCTGCTGAGCCAGGTTCACTGACGATTGGTTCATTCCCTGATAGGCACTTTGAAAGCCACTCATTCCTGACACAATAGCCGAATTAATACTACTTCCAATTATACTGGACATATCTCATACCTCTACTCTCTCACGGTTAATTATTAACCAGAATGCAGTAAAGGAGAAGCCCCATTTAAATATATTTATTGCGGCCTCTGTATACATGAAAGTACAGCTTTATAACTCACTGCTTTTGCGGGATTTTTTATACCGACAGAGCAAATTGACGAATAATATCTGCCGATTGCTGGGGATGAGAAATAAAGGGTGCATGGGAAGCATGGGGCAATACCACCGTATCGCACTGAGGTTGCAACTCACAAATACCGTCAATGCCACTGGTGGGAACCAAACTATCTAAACGACCATAAATACGTAACGTTGGCTGTTGAATACGTCCGATATAAGGCCGTAAATCCTCTTGAGAGAGCAGATTTAAACCGGCTTTTAGCGCGGCCACTGAAGGTGTAGGGTAAGCAGTAATACTCTGCTTTATCGCTTTAATGTCCTGCCGTGCAGTTTTGCTACCCATGGCCTGAATAGCAAGAAACCGCTCTAAGGTTTTCTGATAATTTTCTGCTAACTCCGACTCGAATTGGCTTAATAACTGAGGGTTAATGCCTGGCCATCGCGGACCTTTCACAAAACACGGTGTAGAGGCAATCGTGATAAGACCGGAAATCTGTTGCGGATAATGGATGGTTAAATACTGAGCCACCAAGCCACCTAGAGACCAGCCGGCAACAATACTGGCAGCGGGCACATAGTCTTTGATGGCTTGTGCTAAAGACGCCACTGTATATGGTGTAGGAACAAGATGGTGATTCTCTCCAAACCCCGGCAGATCAATGGTTGTTACCCTAAACTCCTGTTCAAGTAAGGGTATAAAATGCTCAAAGACGCCGCTATTCATTCCCCAGCCATGTAAAAGAACCAGATCTTTTCCTGTACCACAAGTACGGCTGACAAGGGGTGCTGAAACGTTAGTATTTACCAAGACAATATCCTCTAACTTTGCCAGCATGGTCAAAACACACGACTGGCAGGACAATAATGAGTACGCTCGAATGGAACTGCCTAATTTTGCCTGCTTATTATGTCAGCAGTACAGTGACCATCCCATTTGTGAGTACTGCAAAACCGATACCTGTTTTTTAGCCAACGCGGGTTATAAAGATAATTTACTTTTTTATCCGCAAATCAGCCGACAGTTTCGTCATAGTGGGTACCACACACTGTATGCATGTGGAGAATACCAGTGGCCGTTTACCGATTTAATACATAGGATGAAATTTCACCGCTGCCTGACAAGTGCTCGCATTCTTGCTAACTGGTTTGTGGAATTCTGTATCCATGAAGACACACTTTTGCCTGACTGCTTACTTCCTGTTCCTGTGCATTTTCGCCGCTTTGTGGGGCGGCGATTTAACCAAGCGGCGGTGATTGCCCGTCATATCGGTAATCAAATAGACCGCCCTGTGTGCTACAACTGGGCCCATCGCCACGGAGGGAAAGCCCAACATACCCTTACTCGAAGCCAACGTTTGCTCAATTTGCGTTCAGCATTTACCACATCAATAACCGCTGATTATCATCATGTGGCCATTATTGACGATGTCTTAACCACAGGCGTGACTGCTGACGTACTTGCTAAGCAGTTACGGACCCAGCAGCCTGGGTTAATAATCGATGTTTGGGTGATAGCACTCTCCACCCAAAAGCCGTTAGTTCAACGAACTAAATGGGTCGACTGATAAATCGCATTACCCATGAGTTTGCCTGTGCCATACCAGTATCCGCGGAATAAAGTATTATCCACAAAACCAATAACCACACCTTTCCCTTTAGGCCTTACCAAAACAGCCGCCGAGTCGGCAATCATGTCTTGTAGCACAGGGGCACTAAAACCGGCTATCAACGGCGAATCGGAATAATAACCCGGCTGATAAAACGGACTATGTTCAGCTCTCACAATCATGTTGTTGGTTTTGAACATGGGTAAGGTGGTATTTTGATAACCAAAGAATAAGGGATGTGATGGGTCGATTTCAGCTTCATAAACAGCGCCCGCAATGATCTTACTCGCCGCCAATGCTGATTTATCTTTGTATTTTAAGCCGTCGGTGGGAAACACACTGTTTATTTTTTCCGAACTGACAATTTCCGCGTCCAGCCACCCTTCTGCAGCGAAGAATTTAAGCGCCGATTTTTGCCCAATTAGCACCCCACCGTTGTCGATCCAACTGTCTATTTGCTGAGCTTCCTGACCCACTAAATCACGATAACTGCCACTGACAAAAATAATGTGAGTATAGTCACCCAAATTCACGCTACTTAAACGATTTTTTTCAACAATGGTAGGAGCCACGCCCACACGGGTATCAAGATAATGCCACACTTCTCCGGCTTCGTAAGACGAGGTGCCGTTACCACCTACCAGCAATATATGCGGGGCTCGAACCGGCTTCATCGTACGGCTACCTAAATCAGCACCTTGGGCCGTTAACCCACTTTTCATAGCGTAAACTTTTACACCACTGAGTTTGGCAGCAGCTTGAATGATTGCATATGTCTCATCCGGTTGTGTTAGCGCCATGGGGATCACGATGCTACCCGCTGAAAACTGCTGTTGTTGGTCATTGCTGAGTGTCGCGGTAAACGCTGACAACGCGCTTTTCACTTGCACGCCAGCCGCTAATAAATGCTGCAACATGGCTGGGGCAAAATAGTCATTCCACTCAAACCCATACGCATAGGCATCTGTGGCTAAGCCCGGGGCGTTGTCTTGTTGTTGCTGACTCACCAAGTCTAGGCGCTTACCTTTGCGTTTATCTAACAAGGCGTAATCTAAATTAAACGCGAGGGCAATATTCCAGTTTGACACGTCATAAAAGGTATTTTCAGCAAAATCCTGACGACTAGAAAATAGACTTTTTACCAGACGATATTTGGGCTGGTCATAAGACACCACCAGACTGCCAGCGGGGAAGGATTTGTCACCCACCTTGGTGTCATCTTGGGTAAAACCATAGTCAATGTGATGTTGATCCAATAGAGACAGTAACGCATTCACTCGCCCATGATCCTGAGGCAAAGCGGTAATGGCACCAAAGTCATCATCGTCAGCAATGGCAGCTTGAGTTTCGTCGTAAAATGTCTTTTGGTAATTAAGCAGTGCCGGTTTATTTGCCATGGCTCCAGCAATGGTACTTAAACTGGTTGTGACTTGATTTTGAATGGTCTGTGCAAAAGTGAGTTCACCGTTAACGGTATTTTGCACATGCCCTCGACTGCTGGCCTGCTCAAAAAGGATCCCAATACTGCCTAACGCATCTGGGTAGGATGACCCTTTGCCGTAATAAAAATCATCAAAGGCTTCTTCAGAAAAATACAGCTGCCCAGCTTTATCAAAGGCTTTTGCATGGAATGCACCTAACGCTTCGGTTAAACGGACATTACCGTCTGGGGTGTTGGGGTTTTTTCGAGATGGCACTCCAGGCTGAAAAAAGTAAGTATTATCGGGGCCCATCTCGTGATGATCGGTAAGAATATTGGGACGCCATTTTTGGAATTGGCGAATACGGGCCTGAGACTCAGGGTGGGTTAACAACAACCAGTCGCGGTTTAAATCGAACCAATAATGGTTCGCTCTGCCTGATGGCCAACCTTCACGGTGTTCTCGGTTTTCCGAATCAGCCACCAAATTTTTACTTTTATGCATATTCGCCCATTGGGCAAAACGGGACAATCCATCAGGGTTTAACACGGGGTCAAGAAGTACCACATTACGACTTAACAGTTCAGAGACTTGTTCATCCTGAGCCGCAGCAAGATAGTAAGCCACCACTAAGGCAGCATTGGCACCAGACGGTTCATTGCCGTGAATGCTATAACCCATATACAAGAATAAGGGGTCATCTTTCGCTGCTGGTACCCCTTCATTCACCTGTTTTAGGTGGTTTTCACGCCACTGAGGAAGTGCGTCTCGATTGTTAGGCGCGGTAATGGTCAATAACAATAGAGGTCGGTGTTCGTGGGTATAGCCTGTGACTTCCAGCGAAACCCGGTCTGAGGCGTTCGCCAATACGTGCATATAATTGACTAATTGATCATGGCGAACATGCCATGTACCCACTTCACTGCCAAGCACCGATTCCGGTGTAGGAATGGAAGGATCGTAGCTCACTCCTGTTGGTAGATACGCGGTAACTGCCTTTCCCCCTTTATCTGAAAAAGAAGGATTTGCCTGTGCTGACACACAGACAAGTGCCATCAATGCTGCTGCCCATCTTACTGTCCATTCGATCCTTGCTACCATTTTACTTTTTCCTGTTGTATTTTGCTGGTTTGCCCATACCTGTAAGATTGCATTCAATACTTGACTGTTTTAGTCAGGTAAATTTGTTATTATATGCTCAATTAAGATGCAACGTAGGATTTGTTAATGATTACTATATCAGAAGATGCGCAGGCTCACTTTGCAAAACTGTTGGAAAAACAAGATGCTGGGACGAACATCAGAGTGTTCGTGGTAAACCCCGGTACATCCACGGCAGAGTGCGGAGTCTCCTATTGCCCCCCTACAGCGGTTGAGCCGGGCGATATTCGTTTACCTTTCAATGGTTTCGATGCCGTTGTGGACGCAGAAAGTGCACCGTTTTTAGAAGAAGCAGAAATTGATTATGTCACCGACCAAATGGGGTCACAGTTAACCTTAAAGGCCCCCAATGCGAAGGCTCGCAAGGTTGATGATGACGCACCGCTTGTAGAGCGTGTGAGCTATGTTATCGAGTCAGAGGTTAACCCTCAACTGGCCAGTCATGGTGGCCAAGTGGTGCTGTTAGAAATTACTGAAGATGGCCATGCAGTGCTGCAATTTGGTGGCGGTTGTAACGGTTGTTCTATGGTAGATGTAACGCTAAAAGAAGGTATCGAGAAACAACTTCTTGAAAGTTTCCCTGGCGAACTAACCGGTGTGCGCGATGCCACCAGCCACGAAGCGGGCGAACACTCGTACTATTAATTTATTATGTCAACGCCTGAAGCCGAGTTAGCTCTACACCGCAGTTGGCACCGGTTTAAACTGGGTTTGATGATTTTTATTGCTGGTGCCACACTTTTACTCACGGTGGCTCAGCAACATCAAATATTGTATTTCCTTTCCATCGCCATTTTATTTATCGGGTTTGGCATTGCCATGACAGGCTACCTAGCGATTTTATGGCAACGTTTAAAGACCATGAATCCAGCTAAAAAACGTGATCATCCCGACGAATAAGCCTTAAAAAGCTATAGCCTAAGGTGACCCCTCGGGCGAAAAGAAATGCCAGTAATGCATACCAAAGTGCTTTATTTCCTGCCCCACTTGCCAACCACCAAACGGGGAAATAAACAGCAAAAGCACTGATGATCATGGTATTGCGCATTTCTTTTGAGCGGGTTAACCCCACAAAAACCCCATCAAATAAAAAGCACCAGTGGGCCAATAAAGGCAACCACACCATCAGCGGTAAATATTCACCGGCAGCAAGTCTTAATGGGTGTAAATCGGTAAGTAACGCAATGATATGATCGCCAGCGAGCCAAAAAAGTAACGCATACCCAATGGCAAAGCACGAAGACCAAAACAATCCTCGCTGCGTGTTCTTGACCACCTGCTCTTTATCATTTGCCCCTTTAGCTTCACCAATTAAGGCTTCTACCGCCTGCGCAATACCATCAAGCCCTAGGGCTACCAAAACAAAAAACTGCATAAGGATGGCATTTACCGCCGCCGCGGTTTCTCCCATTCTGGCACCTTGTAAGGTTAAAAATGCCAAACAAAGTTGAAGAGCCAAATTGCGTAGTAGAATATTGCTATTCAGTTTAAACAGAATTTTTCTGGCGGCACTGTTAAACCAAGACCAAGCGGGTTTTATTCCTTGGGTATGTTTAAACGCAACCCAAAAACCTAAGGTCATCATCGTATATTCAGCCAATACGCTGGCCAATGCCACACCCGCTACCCCCATATCCAATACGTAAACGAAAAGCATATCCAACCCAACGTTTTGCAAATTCCCCACCACTTGGATCCACAAAACATGCTTGGTTTTTTGTTGGCCAACTAACCAACCAATAAGTACCAAGTTCAACATGGCAGCTGGCGCACCCCACACCCGTACGTAAAAATACGACGATGTGTATTGAGCAACGTCTTGGGCGCTATCGGCGAGAAACTGCCCTGCGTCTAGTATGGGTACCTGCAGTAACAAAATACCCAGCGCTAACAGGAGACTAATGGCTGATGTTTGCCACAACGCTTTTGCTGACAAGATGTGACTGGCGGTTTTGTCACCCTTTGCCTGGGCGCTTAGCCCAGTGGCTGACATCCTTAAAAAGCCACATACCCAATATATCTGCGTTAATATGAGGGTACCGATGGACGCGCCAGCTAACATAGCCGATGAATCCATATGCCCCATCACAGCCGTATCAACCAAACCTAATAATGGCGTGGTAATGTTGGCGAGAATCATGGGAAATGCTAATGTAAGCAGCGTCTTGTGTGCCGGCCAAGCAGCGGAAAATTGGGTCGTCAACAGAATCTAATAGTGGAAAAATATATTTATGAAGTTTATCAGAATTTGGCCCCGTTCACAGATCACAAATTATCTTGTTAGCTTACTGTTCCTGTGTTCTGTTTCAGCGGTGCAGGCAGCCCAGACCAATAGCGCCGTAATATTACTCTACCATCATGTTTCAGACACCACGCCTAAAAGTACCAGCGTGAGTCCTGCTACCTTTGAAACCCACATGCGTTATGTCGCCGAGCACTACACGGTACTGCCATTATCGGAAATTATCGCAGCCATTAAATCCAATACACCATTGCCAGATAAAGCCATGGCCATCACCTTCGACGATGGGTACGCCAATATCCTGACCAACGGCCACCCCATTTTGGCCCAATATCAGCTGCCTTACACGGTGTTTATTAATCCAGATGAAATTGGCAAACAACGAAACCAACTCACCTGGCAGCAAATTAAGCAGATGACAAACGAAGGGGTTGAGTTTGCAAACCATACCCTGGATCACCTGCATATGCTTGAGCGGTTGCCGGGAGAAAACGAACAAGACTGGTTAGCACGCATTTGGAAAAATGTTGAAGATGCTGAGTCGCAAATAGCGGAAAAAACCGGGCAATCATTGAAATTTCTCGCATACCCCTTTGGTGAATACAACCAAGCATTAGCGCAAAAAGTATCCGAAGAAGGCTACATTGGGTTTGGGCAGCATTCAGGCGCCGTGAGTCAATACAGTAATTTAGCGGCATTGCCCCGTTTTCCTGCTGCCGGTCCCTATGCAAATATGAAATCGCTGAAAGTGAAGATGGCCAGCTTGTCGATGCCCGTTGTCTCCACAACGTTAACCAACCCAGAACGGGCGTCGTCATCGCTCACCGCTGCCCAAAGCATTACCTTAGACGGAGATGACGTAGGACTCAGTCAGGCAGCTTGCTACTTTTTAGGGGAAAAAATGCCGGTGAAAACCGATGCGAAAACCCTAACCTATACGCTAACCGCACAATTACCCACAGGTCGCTCTCGGGTAAACTGTACAGCCCCTTCTCATTCCCAGCCTGGCCGGTATTATTGGTTTTCCCAGCCGTTTTTTGTTGCTAGAGAGGATGGCTCATACCCAGACTAGTTATGGTAGCGGCGCGATCCCTTTTGCCAATTGAATGAAAGGAGGGATAGCCTGCTGCTCTCTAAAGCCAAGAGCATAATAAAATGCCAAGGCTTTTTCATTCGCCTGTTCCACATCTAGTACCAAGGCTAACTTGCCTAGCTCGCGGGCATACTGCTCCATAAATCGGATCATCGCCGTCCCCACGCCCATGCGGCGGGCTCCTGCGGCCACGGCGATGTGACCGATACACAATTCGAGCGCCATGGGCGAATTAAGTGCGACTGAATATTGTTGACTTCGCATAACCACATCAAGGGCCATATCGAGGCCATAGTAATCGGTTATGGCAAGCAGGGTGTCACGGTCAAAGTTATCAGGTAAATGGTCATGCCAGCACGAGATAATGCCGACGACGTCATTGTTATGACAGGCTAACCAATGGTTCGCAAAGCCGTATTGCCCCAGCCCTCGAAGCCAGGCAGCGTGAAGAAAACCCAAAGCATCTTCATGCTCTCCGTTTCCGAATATAGATACTAATAAATGCTCTCCAGCTTCTAAAAGTAAAGGAACGGCTAAATTCACGTCCTTTGCTGTGGCTTGCCTTACAACTACGGTCATAACTACTAATGAAGTGACACAATCTCTGGCATATCGGCAAGAATCTGCTCGGAATCACTGATTGCTAACTTCCCAGGCTCCATTATTGGTTTAAATCGCCCGACAACTTGAGCATCGGGATTGATGAGCACCACGGAAGCACTATGATCGACTAAATAGTCAGGTTTTTCCGTGTCACCCGTTAAGGCATACATCAATCCGAGGTTCCTGACAAGGGGAAATAAAACCGTGTGCGGCCCCGTGGCCGCCTGAAATTCTTTATTGAAAAATCCAACATAGCTGTTAAGCCTTTGTATATTATCTCTTTTTGGGTCTACAGACAAAAATAAAACTTTCACTGGGTGGTCGGAGGTTATAGACGAAAGTTCACCCCACACTTTATTTAAGGAGGCCATAGTCGTAGGGCATACGTCAGGACAATAGGTATACCCCACAAAGACCAAGGTCCACGCATTTTGCAAGCTTTCACGGGTAAAGGGTTGCCCATGACTATTGGTCAGTGAAAACGGGGCGATGTCCCGAGGTTCTGGGTAATACTGGAAATACTTTACAGCAGGGGAAGACTGGGGAGGTGCAATATAAAGCGCACCCACAATGCCGGCAACCAAAGCAACCAGTGCAATGATGCCTACGACGTATTTTTGATTCATAAGCTCAACGGTAAATAGTGATCCACGAGTAATACCACAAACAATAGCATGAGATGTAAGATGGAATAGCGAAATGTTTTTATCGCGGTATCTTCTTTACAGGCATATTTTAATCGGCAAGCCCACACAACAAAGCCGGCGTTAAGGGCTAAAGAACCGATTAAATAAATAAGATGAGACATGCCCACAAGGTAAGGTAGCAAACAAACCAGTACCAATAAAATGGTGTAACCGAGTACCGAGGTTTTAGTAAATTCAATACCGTGGGTCACAGGTAGCATGGGCACTTTGGCTCGCGCATAATCCTTTTCTCGATGGATGGCCAACGCCCAAAAGTGGGGGGGTGTCCAAGTAAAGATAATCAATACCAGCAACAAAGCGTGGGCATGTATTTCATTGGTAACCGCAGTCCAACCCAATAAAGGCGGGGCAGCCCCGGCAAGCCCTCCAATGACAATATTCTGAGGCGTGGCCCGTTTTAAAAACATGGTGTAGATCACAGCATAGCCCACCAGGCTTGCCAAGGTGAGCATGGCCGTTAATTCATTAACAAAGAACCACAATAACCCAAAGCCGGATGCACCAAGTGCAAAGGCAAATAGCAAGGCCCGCGACACTGACACTTTCCCCTTTACCACCGGGCGGTTTACCGTGCGCGCCATCAACCCATCGATACGATGATCAACCACATGATTGATGACCGCGGCGGCGGAGGCTATCATGCCGATACCGACAATACCTGACAGTAAAATCCAACCATCAACCCACGTGTCGGTGGCTAAACACATCCCAACTAAGGCGGTTAACAGTAGTAACAACACCACTTTAGGCTTGGTTAATTCATAATAATCACGCCACGTTGTCGGAGCAACATGATTGGCTTGTTCAGAATATGCCAACAGGGTTTTAGCCATGAGCTTCTCCTTGCATCCGTGATACCTGATAGGTTATCCACACCATTACCAGCAACAAACAGGCGGCCACAAGATTATGTGCCACCGCCACTAACACGGGTAAGCTCAGTACGATGTTGCTAACCCCGAGAGTGACTTGCAGCATAAGTACGCCAATTAAAACCATCGCTGCGGTTTTTAAAGGCGCAGATACGTTTCGACTATATAAGCGAAAGCCTAACCACAATAAATATAAAAAGGTGATCACCGCGCCCCCACGATGGACAATATGCATGGTCATTCTTTCGCCATAACCATGAGCGCCATATTCGTAGGTTTCAGCATAAGGCACACTAAACGCACCAGAAAAATCCAACCGTTGTGCCCAGCCGTCTTCACAAACCGGAAAATCCGTACACGCCAGCGCCGCATAGTTTGCCGATGTCCATCCGCCTAACCCAATTTGTAGCAGCAATATGCCTAACCCCAATAGGGCAAACTTCGTTAGGCTATTTATTCTGCGCGGCGCTTGCCTGTAGCGCTCTCGTAGTTTCAAATGCAGTAAGAACAACCCCGCTAACAAAGTAAAGCCACCGAGTAAGTGGCCCATTACGATCACCGGCAGAAGGTTCATCGTAACGGTCCACATGCCTAATGCGGCCTGAAAAATTACCAGTGCAGCAAGAAACAGGGGTAACCGCACAGACTGCCCTTGATGACGCTGCCGAATCGCCACCAGAGCAATAGCAAAAATACACAGCCCTAATGCACCGGCAAAATACCGATGGATCATTTCGTTCCACGCTTTTGCCGGTTCCACCGGGCGCTCTGGGAACGCCTGATTAGCCGCTTCAATATGCGCCTCCTGCATAGGTACGCTGAGCAAGCCGTAGCAACCGGGCCAATCCGGGCAACCTAACCCGGCATCGGTAAGACGGGTATAAGCGCCCAGTACAATCACCACAACCGCTAACAATAAACTGAACAACACCAGTTTTTTCATTTTATTCACCTATCCAATACGGGATAACTTCAGTAGCTTTTTAACATCCGCAAGTATGTTTCTGCTGCTTTGCACGGCGGCCTGTTTATCAGCGAATATGGGGTAGCGAAGCATGGCGTTATTTAAGGTATCTACCAACAAGATCGCTTTGGTATCATTGGGTTCAAGCACTTGATGAACATTCGTAGAGGCAACATTCACCATATGAAAGCGGTTATCTTGCCGCAACTGCTTAACCATGCTCGGATCACTTCGGTGCGTAACTAGCACTGTCGCTTGCGCACGATCATTTTCTCGACCTAGGGCAACCCACACCTGCCTGATGCTATAAATGGCATTCTCACAGGCGCTGTCACATTGCTCGGGCACAAAATACACAATTCGCCACTTGGGCGCTTCCTGCGCAAACACTGCGCCTAAGTCTCGTACCGGTTGCAACAATTCACCTTTATTTGTAGATGCGCTATTAAACCAACCATTATCCAAAGCCAACTTGGCAACCAGCACCGGCATAACAAAGACAAAAAACACCCCGATTAAGGTGATCTTACTGCGTTTCTGGGACATGGCCCTTACCCCTTATTTTTCGATGTTAATGCGAAATACCCCACCATCCCGGCAGCCGCGGCAAGCCCGAACCATTGAATGGCGTAGCCAAGGTGTTTTTGCGGCGGCATGACAACAGGTTGCCAACTACGGACAAATTCCCCTTCTGTGGGCGTTGTTAACTCAACCACAAAGGGCGCGATATTCATGCCGGTTAACTTGCGAATAAAGGCGATATCAACTTGTTGAATAATGGCGGGAAACGCCGCACCTGCGGTGAGGGTTTCCCTTACCACTGGATTGTTTTGCGGCACCGTGATGCGGCCATGAAAATGGCGAAACCCTTGTCGAATATTCACCCTTGGCAAATATTCTCGGCTGAGAGGCGCCTCTACCCAGCCAAAATTGACAAGGACAATACCTTCGTTAGTTACCACAGGGGCAATGATATCGAACCCCACTCGCCCACTTTCTACGCGATTATCTAGATACAACAATTGGCTCGTATCCACTTCACCGTTAAATCCCACTTGATAATCCCGAATATCCTCTCGTCGCGGATCCAATGCATCTAGCGAAATTGCACTTTGCTGACTTTTTTGGGTTATGCTGGCTAAACGGATTTCTTTTTGGTGCATTCGATCTAACTGCCAAAAACCAAGACAAATCATGGCAATAATTGCCATGCCAATGAGGGCTGTCGTGGGAAACAATGTGTATCTTTCATTTATATTCATGACTGCTTTGCTCCACCATAGGAGAAGAAAATGACGATAAAAATTATTCTTGTCTGCTTACTTATCTATATGATTTTAAATTTATTTCTAGCAATGAAAGCGATGATGAAAAACGATCCTAACGGCCCTCCTATGAGTAAATATATTGGCCGCCGGGTTTTTACCTCTGTGGCTATCGTTGTGCTCATTTTGATCGCATTGGCTACTGGATTAATAACCCCTAATCCTCGCCCGTACTAACGGGCTGGCTCTACAACACATACACAAATAGAAACAGCATCACCCACACCACATCAACGAAATGCCAATACCAACTGCCGGCCTGAAATGCGAAGTGGTTGTGGGGCGTAAAGTGGCCTTTAAGAACTCGGAAAAAAAGCACAATCAGCAATAGTGTGCCTAAGGTGACATGCATGCCATGGAACCCCGTGAGCATAAAAAAGGTATTGCCATAAACCCCAGATTGAAGGGTTAGCCCTAACTCGTGGTATGCATGGATGTACTCTTCTACCTGCAAAGTCAAAAAGCCCAAGCCAAGTAAAATAGTGACACCCAACATAATGGTTAATTGCTTACGCTTGCCTTGCTCTAGTCCCACATGCGCGAAGTGCAAGGTTACTGACGAAATGAGCAGAATAATGGTATTAAAGGTGGGTAAACCCGTAGCCTGCATTTGTTGTGTTGTGGTGCCTCCTGGTGTCGATAAAAGGGGCCATATGGCATTAAAACTCGGCCACAGCACCTCGTTGGTCATGGCATTGTTTGAAGCGCCCCCCAGCCAAGGCACAGAAATCATACGGGCATAGAACAAAGCACCAAAAAATGCGGCAAAAAACATCACTTCAGAGAAGATAAACCAACTCATCCCCTGGCGATAAGAACGTCCTAGCTGGTCGCTATATAAACCACTCATGGACTCATCAATCTGATTTTTAAACCACCCGAAAAGCATCACTAGCAAAGTGAGAATGCCTAACCCGAGTACACGACTACCAAACCCTTGCTCGCCATTACTGTTGTCGATGACCGTATATGCTGCTCCCACGGCAATTAAGAACAACGCCACTGCACCGACGATGGGCCATGGACTTTGCGCTGGTACGTAATACCGCTGATATTCTTGCTGCATAGTGACTCTCCTTCCTGTTTAGCGACTACCGCTCACAGGCTGACGTAAAAATGGATTCTCGTTATCGGTGAGATCGGCCGCCCGATCCGTCACGTCATACAAGGTGTACTGCAAGGTAAAATAGGTAATATCTTCGGGAAGGTCCGGATCCACATAAAACGACATGGGCATCCACGCTTCCTGCCCCGCTTGAAGGGCTTGTTGGTTAAAACAAAAACACTCGGTTTTATTAAGATAAAGTGCCGCTTGACCTGGGCTTACAGAGGGAATGGCCTGGGCAATAATATTGTTTCTGGCAGGGTTACGAACATAAAATGAAACGGTATTCACCTCGCCTGGATGCACACTGATGCGCTGGGTTTGTGCCGTAAACTCCCATGACATCCCCGAGTTCGTCCGGGTAATAAACTCCACCGTTATCGAGCGACTGTTATCAATCTGACCGCTTTGCCATACCGCCGCGCTATTTTGGGTTTTACCGTTAATGCCAGTGATATCACAAAACACGTCATACAAAGGCACAAGGGCAAACCCAAAGCCAAACATCCCGATCACGATGATGACTAAGCGTAGGGTTAGCTTGCGATGCTGTGCAGAGGAAGTAGCCATACCAATAACTACTTCACAACCGGCGGTGTTTCAAAGGTATGGTAAGGGGCAGGAGAGGGAATTTCCCATTCCAGCCCTTGTGCACCTTCCCAAACACGATCGCTAACGGGCTCACCTTGCTTCTTACACGCTTTTATCACCAAGGTAAGGAATATCAATTGGGATAGCCCAAAGGCAAAGCCGCCGATACTGATCCACTGGTTATAGTCAGCAAACTGCAATGAGTAATCGGGGATCCGGCGAGGCATACCGGCCAAACCGACAAAATGCATAGGAAAGAACAACACGTTGACAGAAATAAGCGAGCACCAGAAATGCCATTTTGCCAACGTGATATTAAACATTTTTCCTGTCCACTTAGGCAGCCAGTAGTACACCGCAGCCATAATAGAAAACACGGCCCCGGTCACTAATACATAATGGAAGTGCGCCACCACAAAATAAGTATCATGGTATTGAAAATCCACCGGTGTTATCGCCAACATCAAGCCAGATAAGCCACCGATGGTGAAAAGCACAATAAAGGCCAGTGCAAAAAGCATGGGAATTTCAAAGGTCATCGCTCCTCGCCACATGGTGGCCACCCAATTAAACACTTTAACGCCGGTGGGTACCGAGATAAGCATGGTGGCAAACATGAAAAACATTTCGGCAAACACGGGCATCCCCGTGGTGAACATGTGATGGGCCCACACAATAAACGACAGCAAAGCAATAGAAGCGGTGGCATAAACCATAGAGGCATAACCAAACAACGGCTTGCGAGCAAAAGTAGGCACAATTTGCGAGATTATGCCGAACGCCGGCAAAATCATGATGTACACCTCTGGATGCCCAAAAAACCAAAAGATGTGCTGGAACATGACTGGATCGCCACCACCGGCAGCATCAAAGAAACTGGTGCCAAAAAACTTATCGGTGAGCACCATGGTCACAGCGCCAGCTAACACCGGCATAACGGCGATCAGTAAAAAGGCGGTAATTAACCATGTCCAAACAAAAAGCGGCATTTTCATCCATGACATGCCTGGCGCACGCATATTGAAAATGGTCACTATGACGTTGATGGCGCCCATGATGGAGGAGATCCCCATAATATGTACCGAAAATACAAATAGGGCGGTGCTGTCACTGCTATAAGTGGTAGAAAGCGGGGCGTAGAATGTCCAACCGAAGGCAGGTCCGCCGCCTTCCACAAATAACGAGCCTAACAAAATAGCGAAGGCAAAAGGCAGGATCCAAAAACTCCAGTTATTCATTCGCGGTAACGCCATATCAGGTGCACCGATCATCATGGGAATGAGCCAGTTTGCCAGCCCTGTAAATGCTGGCATAACGGCGCCGAACACCATGATGAGACCATGAACTGTGGTCATTTGGTTAAAGAAGTTGGGATCGACAATTTGCAGACCCGGTTGAAATAGCTCCGCGCGGATCACCATAGCCATGGCGCCGCCCACTAAAAACATAATAAAAGCAAACCACAAATAAAGGGTGCCAATGTCTTTGTGATTTGTCGTCAACAACCAGCGCATGATCCCTTTCGGCGCGCCGTGGTGATGATCTTGGTGTGCCGATGCATGGTCAGGCACCAAGGTTTCTGTCGCTTTGGTCATAGCACGCTCCTAAATACCGGTTCCGGTGGCAACCGCGTTAACGTCTTTTGGCTGAATAATATCGCCGGTATTGTTACCCCAAGCGTTACGCTCGTAAGTCACCACCGCAGCAATGTCTTTTAGTGAAAGCATCTTGCCAAAGGCCTGCATCGCTGTGCCGGCTTTGCCATTTAACACAATCTCAATGTGTGCTTGCTGATCCTGTAAAACCATAGGACTGCCTTTTAGTGCAGGGAACACACCAGGTAACCCCTGTCCGGTGGGCATATGACAGGCAGCGCAGGTGCTGTTATAAACTTTTTCTCCCAGCGTCATCAGTTCATCCATGCTCATACTCATTGCTAGCAGACGCTGCTCTTCGGCTTTCGCTTGTTTGACCCTACTTTCTTGTTCTGTCATCCAGGCATTGTATTCATCGGGTGTTTTGGCAATCACCACCACCGGCATAAAGCCGTGATCTTTACCGCACAACTCTGCACACTGGCCACGATAAATGCCTGGCTCATTGACGTTAGTCCACACCTCATTGATAAACCCTGGGTTGGCGTCTTTTTTGATAGCAAAATCCGGCACCCACCAAGAATGAATGACATCGTCAGAAGTAATAAGAAAGCGCACTTTCTGGCCAGTTGGAATAACCAAAGGGCGGTCAACCTCTAACAGGTAATTCTCGCCTTTTGTAAACTTATTGGTGATTTGCTCGCGCTGGGTGGCCATGACCGAATAAAAAGACACATCACTGTTCATGTACTGGTAGTGCCATTTCCATTGAGAGCCGGTGACTAACACGGTCATATCTGGCTCACTGACATCTTCCATAGCAATTAAGGTTTTGGCGGCCGGTACCGCCATAAAAACAAGGATTAAAAACGGAATAATGGTCCAGGCTATTTCCACTTTTATGTTTTCGTGAAAATGAGCCGGCTTAACACCACGAGACTTACGATGGCGAATGATGGAGTAAAACATGACGCCAAAAACCAGCACCGCAATGACCACACAAATGGAGAACATGAGCATGTGAAGGTCATAAACCTGGCCGCTAATATCGGTTACGCCCTGACGTAGATTTAACTCGCCGGATCGTTGCGTGGTAGATTCGGTTTGTGCCAATACCCGCAAAGATGTAAAGGCAGCAATGCCTCCCCAAACCATCATTGCGTTACGTATGTGTTTCTTCACTCAACACCTCCGTGATGGAGAATCCTGTATGATGCTTGCATCATGGAACTCTATGGTGATTGCCGTCCCGGCTTGTTAATTTTTATCCTATTTTGTTATTTTATTGTTAATAACAGTATAAGAATTAAACACATTTAAGATTTTGTCTAGTCTTTCATTCATTATTTCTTAAAAAATGTAAACAAAACGAGGGGATAAAAAGACGTGCAATTTAGGCAGGACATTACAGGCGGGGCTTTCCCAGAAGAGGTTGGGTTATTTGAGTGAAAAAAAGCACCTGGCCTCGCTAGTGGGTACAAACAGACAAAAAACAAAAAAGGGCAACACCATTATAGTGTTGCCCTTTCTCTAATGCTTTGCAGCACGGATCACCGTGACAGGATTTTACATCCAATCGGCGTTTCTGATCACACCCACAGCGATGCCTTCGATATTAAAAGGCTCTGATGCTAAATCTACTTTAATGGTGTTGAAATCGTCATTTTCAGCATGTAACCAAACTTCTCGGCCACGCTTCTCTAAACGCTTTACGGTAACATCTTCATCTACACGCGCCACGACAACCTGACCATTATGCACATCAGTGGTTCGATGCACCGCGAGTAAATCACCATCCAAAATACCAATATCTTTCATGCTCATGCCGTTAACTCTAAGCAGAAAATCGGCACGGGGACGAAACAGTTCAGGATCAACTTTATAGTGCATTTCGACATGTTCTTGGGCCAAAATAGGCTCACCTGCCGCAACACGCCCAATTAACGGAAGACCGGCTTCTTCATCGTTATCTGCCTCCAGAGGAATGTTGAGTTTGATACCTCGGGACGTACCCGCTAAGATCTCAATAACCCCTTTTCTGGCCAACGCTTTTAAGTGTTCTTCTGCCGCATTGGCAGATTTGAAACCCAATTTTTTTGCGATTTCTGCTCGAGTAGGTGGCATACCCGTTTCCAGCATAGTCGTTTTTATGAGTTCAAGAACTTCGGTTTGTCTGGGTGTAAGTGGACGCATAAACAGCCTGTTTTTCTATACAGTTTCTGTAAGTATATACAGTTCAATTGTAGAAACAAAGGCTTAATTTACTCCAACCCGCTAAATCCCCTCTTTGGCCCCTCTCTTTTATTGTATTACTTCACCGTTGATGGTTTAGGCGCAGTAATGTGGTGGGCAGTCACGCCAGCAGGATATAACCAACTGCGTCTAAACGTGGTGGTGACGGTAGAGGTGGTAAAACCGGCCTCATCAACGATCTTTTTCAATGAGCGCTGAGAATAGCAACGTAAGTTAGACACCAAGCCATCCCACAATAACATTAGCGGCACCAGTGGAATAAGATATGTAAAAATCGCAGTAACCAGCAACTGCCGTCTTTCAGTAATAAAGGGTAGTAAAATCATAGCGAGAAGAGGACCAAACAACATAGAGATATAGCTCACAAACGAGTTGTCGCAATATTCTAGAACCAAAATGTCATTACCATGGGTCAGATTCAATCGCAGAATTTGTGCGACCTGTTCATCATCAAAGTGATGAAAAGAATTGATAAATATTTTCGGGATTTGAAAATCCGGATTGTCTTTTAATACATCGATGGGTTGCGCTAAGTAATGGATGCGATCATCACCGAGGTTATTGATGTGCTCTCTAAATTCTGGGTTTTTATCTATCATAAAGTCAGACAAATAGAATTTTACCGCGTCGTTATCCAGTTCCTTAACGAGCAGTTCATTCACATAACCACTGCCTGCACACGGGTCGATTACCGTGCCACCCGCTTTGCTGATAAATGCTTTAAGCTCAGGTAACCACAACTTGTGATAGCCAATTAATTTATAAAGGGCGCCCATAAAGCGTCGAAGAAAAGCATGATAGAACTCTGGTACCCAGAATAAATCACCAAATTCGAATAGTTTTTTCTGCATAAGGTTTCCGTGGTAATCCTGTATGTTAAATCGGCGCCGCGCCGGTTATTTTTTTCTCGGGCATGGGTATCAGTATGGCTCAAATAACGCATATAGTGACATTGTATTTATTTTACTCTGAACTTTTATTCACTCTATTGCGTTTATGACACTATGAAACTTTCCATTAAAGCGTTTCTTGCCAGTTATCTTACCGTACTACTCACCTTTGCCGTGCTTGACACCGTATGGTTGGGTCTGATTGCCATGCCTTGGTATCAGGAGGCGTTTGCCCCTTTATTCAGAGCGCCATTTATTACTTGGCCATGGATTGCATTTTATCTGCTTTATTGTGCATCTGTGGTCTATTTGATAATACGCCCTTATATAAACCAGAACCTGATCCAAACCGCCATTGGTGGCTTTATATTAGGTGCTACCGCCTATGGCACCTACAACCTCACCGCGTACTCCATTATTGCCCACTGGCCACTGACCATGACATTTGTCGATTGGTTTTGGGGCAGCGTAGCGACCATGAGTATGGCGTTCACCGGTGGCTGGGTAGCAAGAAAAGTCAACGCAAAAACAAGGGGTCAGGGGTGACAGCCCCAAATTGACACTCTATTATTGTAGGCCCATCGCAGATCATCTAGATCGCCGCGGGTTTATGATAAACTGCGCCGGTTATTTTAATACAGGATTCTCTTTTCATGTCGTGGATGCGAAAAACGCTGCTTTCGGTGTTTCACTATCCCGTGAAGCTTTTGGTTAAAGATCACAATATTCCGGCAAATGTCGAGTCTGAACTAGGCATCGACAGAAGTAAGCCCATTATTTACTTACTGCCAACCAATTCAGTTACCGACCAACTTGCATTACGAATGTGTACAGAACGGTTAGGCCTACCTAGCCCTACTGCGGGTATAGAAGTGGCAGGAAAGCACTACCCAGGCAGTGTGTTTTTGCGCAAAACAGAACCCTTGTTTGCCAAAACCGCGTCTAACACCGATGTAGAGTCGGTGTTCTCAAGTCTGTTCCAATTGCATCGGGATCATGACGATGTAGACATTCAGGTGGTGCCGGTTTTCGTAACCTGGGGGCGCGCGCCGGGTAAAGGCTCGCCAAATTTAGGGGATCTCATTGCCCACCATGCTTCTCCCAGTTGGCTACGGAAATTCTTTATTGTGATGCTTTTGGGCCGCGATAACTTTATTAACTTCAGTAAAGCCGTATCGTCCCGAGAGATGTCTAACCAACGCGGCACTGACGATTCTATTGCGCACAAGCTTATTCGGGTAGCCCGCACCCACTTTCATCGCAAACGCCAAAGTATGACCGGCCCTAATTTGCTGGAACGAACAGAGCTGTATAACGCCATACTGGGTTCAGACAGTGTTAAGCGTGCGATGCAGGAACAAACCGCGTCTAAAAAGAAATCAAAAAAGAAACAAGATCCCCGCGATACGGCCGTGGAGTATGTCAACGAAATCGCCGCCGATTATCGTGAAGGGTTGATTCGCTTTGGCGACAGGATCCTTACCCGTATTTGGAACAAAATTTATAACGGCATTAGCGTTAGGCACAGTGAGCGCATTCGGGAACTGGCGGCGAACGGACATGAGATCATTTATGTGCCCTGTCACCGCAGCCACATGGATTATATGCTGCTGACCTATGTTATTTACCACGAGGGGATGGTTACGCCGCATATTGCCGCGGGCATCAATTTGAATTTTTGGCCAGCAGGGCCTATTTTCCGCCGCAGCGGTGCGTTCTTTTTGCGCCGCAGTTTTGCCGGTAATAAGCTTTATACTGCGGTATTTCGTGAATACCTCGAATTACTGTTTAACAAAGGGTACTCGGTTAAGTATTACCCAGAAGGCGGCCGTAGTCGCACTGGCCGCCTGATACCACCCAAAACGGGTATGTTAGCCATGACCATGCAAGCAGTGATCAAAGGGGTACAACGGCCTGTGAGTATTGTGCCGGTGTATATCGGGTACGAAAATGTCATGGAAGTAAAAAGCTACCTAAGTGAATTAAAAGGGAGCGGCAAGAAAAAGGAATCCAGTTGGCAGGTTTTCTCCGCCATCAGGAAGCTAAGAAACTACGGACATGGCTATGTCAATTTCGGCGAACCCATTCAACTCAACAGGTTTTTAGAGCAATCTGTACCAGACTGGCGAGAAACCTTACCTCAAGACAATGACAAAAAACCTGGCTGGTTAACCCCCATGGTGAACGATTTAGCCCATGAAGTGATGCTGCGTATAAATAAAAATGCGGCCGTTAACGGCATGGCCTTGGTCTCTCTATGCTTGTTGTCGTCAAAAACCAAAACCATGACCGAGAAAGAACTCATGCGGGCCATGGCAAATTATTTGGCACTATTAAAAAGTGCCCCTTATAGCGACGATGCCACCATACCCGATGCCAACGCGAAAACCATGTTAGCGGAAACCCTAGCCCTGAAGCGTTTTGATATCAGCAAAGATGGCTACGGCACTTTGGTTTCGCCACTAAAAGATGCTGCCATCTATCTCACTTATTACCGTAACAATATTCTGCATTTATTTGCATTACCTGGGGTGATTATGGCTACCGTGTTTGCCCGCCCCGGTATTCATCGACACGAAGTCCTCAGGCTAATGGCGGCCTTCTACCCCTTACTGCAAAAAGAATTGTTCATTTACATGACGCAAGATCAAGCCCTGTCATACACCGACAAACTGATCACCACCATGCTTGAACAACGCATGCTAAGTGGTGAGGATGACAGCCTTATGCCTCCGTCGTCCTCGGATCGTACCTTCCATGCTTCTTGGTTACTAAGCCGCTGCATGCAAGAGACATTTCAGCGTTATGCCGTGGTGCTAACTCTCATTGAACGGGAACGGGTAATCAGTCGCAGTGCATTAGAGCGAAACAGTCGCCAGGTGGCTGAACGGCTATCGACTCTTTATGGCATGAATTCACCGGAGTTCTACGATAAAAATGTGCTCTCCAGTTTCATCTCCGCATTGAGGGAGAATCACTGGCTCGACTCAGCAGCCGATGGCAGTTTGAAGTATTCAGAAGAAAGTGATGCGTTACGGCAAGACGTACTGTCGTTGGTTTGGCCTGAAATCACGCAACACCTCGAAAATGTAGAGGGTCAGTGTTGAAGCTAAGCAGTTAAAAGCAAGACAGTAAAAACAATAAAGGGGCGTGACCGCCCCTTTGTTATTTATGAAAGAAAGAACTGATAAGCCGGATCCTGAGTCACTTCTTTATACTCATAATTGAGTTGGGTTAAGTGAACATCAAACTCTTCTCTGCTGTCTGGCGGGATCTGAAACCCTGCCAATACCAGCCCTTCTGCGGCGCCATGATTTCGGTAATGGAACAAGGTGAGGTTCCACTGTTCACCTAAGGTATTGAGAAACGTTAACAAGGCACCGGGGTGCTCTGGAAACTCAAAGGTAAACACGGTTTCATTCAGTAAGGTTGGCGGACGCCCTCCCACCATATGACGCACATGCAGTTTGGCCAGTTCATTATCAGATAAATCGAAGCACGAATATTCTTTCGCCGATAAGGAGTCCTTAAGGGCTGCGAATTCCTGTTTACCACCTTTTAAATTCACACCAACAAAAATATGTGCGTCAGTATCGTTAGCATATCGGTAGTTAAATTCCGTAATCGCTTTGCCGCCAAGGGTTTCGCAAAACTGTTTGAAAGCGCCCCGACGCTCAGGAATTTTTACCGCAAACACGGCTTCTTTTTGCTCACCCAATTCACAACGCTCTGACACGTAGCGAAGGGTATGAAAGTTAATATTAGCACCGCACAAAATGCCGCCTAATTTTTTACCTTTAATACCTTGTTGCGCGGTGTATTTCTTAATGGCCGCCACAGACATAGCGCCTGCTGGCTCAGCAATAACCCGGGTATCATCAAAAATATCTTTGATGGCCGCACATATTTCATCGTTAGAAACCGTCATCACGCCATCGAGCAAACGGGAACATAAACGGAACGTTTCCGTGCCCATGGTTTTCACCGCGACACCGTCTGCAAAAATGCCCACAGAGGGCAGGGTGACAATTTCACCGGCTTCCATAGCTGCGGTAAAACAAGCTGATTCTTCCGACTCAACGCCGATGATCTGAATGTCCGGCTTTAACTGCTTTAGGTATACCGCGATACCCGCGGCTAATCCACCGCCGCCAATGGCAACAAAAACAATATCTAAATTTGGATTTTGCTCTAGTAGTTCACGGGCCACCGTGCCTTGCCCGGCAATAACATCAGGATCATCAAAAGGGGGAATAAACGTATACCCCTGAGAAGCCGATAAGGCTTGGGCGTGTTTGCTGGCCATATCGAAATTGGTGCCATGCAGCACAATATTGACATGGCTTCCACCGAAGCGGCGCACGGCTTCAATTTTAATTTCTGGGGTGGTTTCAGGCATCACGATAGTGGCATGGACGCCTTTCATTTTTGCGCCATATGCCAACCCTTGGGCATGATTACCTGCAGAGGCGGCAATCACGCCAGCCTCTAGCTCGTCCTCGGTAAGCGTACTTAGCCGGTTATAGGCCCCTCGAAGCTTGAAGGACTTAACCGGTTGTTGATCTTCCCGCTTTAAAAAAACATCGTTGCCAATTAACTGAGACAAACGAGACATGGCCGATAATTCACTGTTTAGTGCAACTTCGTAAACAGGGGCCAATAGTATTTTCTTTAAATACTCGTGATCGCTGACACTCATATATCTTCCAGTTTTGACGGATCCCGCACCGCGCCCTTGTCAGCGCTGGTAGCCAGCATCGCGAAGGTTTTTAACGACAATGACACTTCACGTTGACGATCCTTCGGACGCCAAGGTTTATCACTGTTTTCCATAGCATCCCGACGTTGATCCAGTTCTTCATCAGAAATCAGGATATTGATGGTACGATTTGGAATATCAATTTCAATTTTGTCGCCGTCTTCAACTAGGCCAATGCCGCCGCCGCTTGCCGCCTCGGGAGAACAATGGCCAATTGACAAGCCGCTGGTACCACCGGAAAAACGACCGTCAGTGATCAGAGCACACTCTTTACCTAAACCTTTGGATTTTAAGTACGAGGTGGGATACAGCATTTCTTGCATACCCGGACCACCTTTTGGTCCTTCGTAACGAATAATAACCACATCGCCAGCTTTTACGTCGTCACCCAATATGCCAGCTACCGCATCATCCTGACTTTCATAGATTTTTGCGGTTCCGGTGAATTTCAAAATAGACGCATCTACCCCTGCGGTTTTTACAATACAACCGTCAGTAGCAAGGTTTCCGTATAACACAGCAAGACCACCATCGTGACTGTAAGCGTGTTCTAAGGTACGAATACAACCTTCTTTGCGGTCATCATCCGCTTCATCCCAACGGCAATCCTGACTAAATGCTTGTGTAGTGCGGATCCCTGCAGGGCCAGCACGGTAAAACTTCACCGCATTTTTGTTTTCCGGGTTGGTAATGTCCCAATCAGCGATCACATCTGGCAGGGTTTTCCCTAGTACGTGATGGACATTTTTATTTAGCAAGCCAGCTTTATTCAGTTCACCCAAAATGCCCAGTACGCCACCTGCACGATGCACATCTTCCATATGATATTTCGGCGTCGACGGCGCTACTTTGCACAAGTGCGGTACCTTGCGTGATAAGCGATCGATATCTGCCATCGTGAAAGGCACCTCACCTTCCATTGCTGCGGCCAGCAAGTGCAGGATGGTATTGGTTGAGCCGCCCATGGCAATATCCAAACTCATGGCGTTTTCAAAGGCTTCAAAAGACGCAATATTACGAGGCAAAGTTGACTCATCGTCATGCTTGTAATAGCGCTCACAAAGCTCTACCGCGACCACTCCAGCTTGTTTAAACAGGTTTTCTCTATCAGCATGGGTAGCCAATAACGAACCATTGCCGGGCAAAGAAAGGCCTAATGCTTCGGTTAAACAGTTCATGGAATTGGCAGTGAACATACCAGAGCAAGAGCCACAAGTTGGGCACGCAGAACGCTCAATTTCGTTTGAGTCATCATCGCTGATTCGATCGTCTGCGGCAGCCACCATGGCATCCACCAGATCTAATTTGATCAACTGGTCGGAAAGCTTGGTCTTACCGGCTTCCATTGGACCACCTGAGACAAACACCACGGGGATATTTAATCGCATAGCGGCCATCAACATTCCTGGGGTGATTTTATCGCAGTTTGAAATACACACAATCGCATCGGCGCAGTGGGCGTTAACCATGTATTCCACAGAATCCGCGATAATTTCCCGCGACGGCAAACTATAAAGCATGCCTGCATGGCCCATAGCGATGCCGTCATCTACGGCGATGGTGTTGAATTCTTTTGCCACACCACCCGCAGCCTCTACACTTCTGGCTACAAGTTGGCCCATATCTTTAAGGTGCACATGCCCCGGTACGAACTGCGTAAAGGAGTTGGCAATGGCAATAATGGGCTTGCCGAAATCGGTGTCCTTCATACCGGTTGCGCGCCAGAGCGCGCGGGCGCCGGCCATGTTTCTTCCTTGGGTCGTCGTTGCAGATCGTAACTTGGGCATAATGCTTTCCCGTTTAAATATATTTTAAATAAAAATTACTTATAAACCGGTGTTAACCAGTTCCATTTATCTTCTGTTTGGCCGTTAAATAAGCCAAAGAACATTGTTTGTACTTTTTCGGTAATTGGGCCTCGGGCTCCGTTACCGACTGAAATTCCGTCGACACTACGTACCGGCGTGACTTCTGCCGCCGTGCCGCACATTAAAATTTCATCCGCCAGATACATGGCTTCCCGTGGGATATTCTCTTCACGAACTTCGTAGCCCATCTCTTGTAATAAGGTGATCACGGTGTCTCGGGTGATCCCCGGTAAGATAGCCGCGGTTTTCGGCGTGGTAGAGACCACGCCATTACGAATAATAAAGATATTCTCACCCGCACCTTCAGAAATGTAGCCGTTGCGGTCAAGGGCAATGCCTTCGCCATAACCATGACGTCGCGCTTCCATGGAAATCAGTTGCGATGACAAGTAATTACCACCCGCTTTAGCGCCCGTTGGAATGGTATTTGCCGCCAGTCGATTCCAAGAAGAAATGCCCGCATCTACACCACTTTTTAATGCTTCTTCGCCTAAGTATGCGCCCCACTCGAAAGCGGCAATGGCCAATTCTGTTTCTTGGCCGAAAGGCACAGCTAATCCCATGCCGATGTCACCATAGTAAGCGATAGGGCGAATATACGCAGACTTAAGCTCGTTCTTACGGAGAATATCCATAGTTGCAGCGTTTAATTGCTCTAATGTATAGGGAATGGTCATGCGGTAAATTTTTGCTGAATCCAGCAAACGACGATTATGCTCGTCTAAACGAAATACACAGGTACCTTGATCTGGCGTATTGTACGCTCTGATCCCTTCAAAAACCGATGAACCGTAATGAATTGCATGGGTCATAACGTGCACCGTGGCCTCTTTCCAAGGCATGATGTCGCCGTTAAACCAAATATATTCTGCGGGTTGCTTAGCCATGTTTGTTCCTTCCTGTACCAGGCACTTCTGCCTGTCACCGATTACGGTATTTAATTAATTACAAGACAACGTTCTGAAACGAATGATACATGACTGCAGGAATGTGCCCAACAAGGATTCTGCTGCTTGTATGTGACTGGACAGGAATATTTACACATTAAAGGGTGTAGACACACCTATGCCTATCTCGTTTCGCCTTAAGTCGACACGGATATTCGGTTAGCCCTAAGTCAGGACTATTAATGACTGGATTTTAAAAATTCGGAATTAAATTTTTGGAATTTGCTCCTCAAATTCGCAGCTGGCTGACTACAAATTTGATATTGGACGAAGAAATAGCATGAAACCGCCGTCAGAATCAAGTATTTTGCGTTCTGGGATGGTTTTTTCCCGACATCGTTACACCATGTAAAACAATTTCAAAGAGCAGACACATGAATGACTGGTTTCACTGGATAAACCTGGCCGGCGTTGCAGTATGTGCAATTTCTGGCACCTTAATGGCGTATCAGAAAAAAATGGATGGCTTTGGTGTGGTGGTCCTAGCCTCTGTGACCGCTATTGGTGGCGGTACCCTGCGGGATATTGTGCTGGATATTCCTGTGTTTTGGGTAAAAGACACCGACTACATATATTCAACCTTACTGGCCGCCGCACTCACCATTGCTTGGCTGCGTATTAGCCCCCGCTTTCCTTTCCATTATTTATTAATTGCCGATGCCTTCGGCCTGGCTCTTTTTAATGTGGTGGGTATGGAAAAAGCCCTGATCAATGACGCACCTATGGTCGTGGCCATCGCCATGGGCACCATTACCGGTGTATTTGGTGGCTTATTACGGGATGTTATTTGTCGAGAAGTGCCCTTGGTACTTAATGGCGAACTTTACGCTATCACCTGCATTTGCGGCGGCGTTAGCTACGCCGGGTTATATCAATTGGGTCTCGCTAACCAGTATTGTGTGGCGGTATCATTGGCCGTGACCGTACTGATGCGCTTAGGCGCTTTGCGCTGGCATTGGCAGCTGCCGGTGTTTAATTCCGAATAACCCACCTTGGGACCAGTTTTTTCTTAATTCCGCCGCCCTTACACTTCTTGTACAAAAGAAGGAGATAGCAATGGGCATGGCGGTGGTCAACACTCGAGCGGGAACTGGAATCGATGCACCGCTGGTGCGCGTGGAAGTGCATTTGGCAAACGGATTACCCGGGTTTCAACTGGTGGGTATGGCAGAAACCTCGGTAAAGGAAGCCAGAGACCGAGTACGTAGTGCATTAATAAACAGTGGCTTTGAATTTCCCGCCCGCCGCATTACCGTAAATTTATCACCGGCCAGCATTCCCAAACAAGGAGGCCGTTACGACCTGGCTATCGCCGTCGGTATTCTCATTGCCCACGGCACATTAGATAGCCATGCCGCAGACGGCACTGAATTTATCGGTGAACTGGCACTTACCGGCGAACTTAGAAAAATTAGCGGCATTATCCCCGCGGTTATTGCCTGTAAAAACAGCCAACATAAGCTTATGCACCCGCTAGAAAATCGCGTCGATGCGGCCATTGTAGAACACGCGCATCGCTATGCGGCGGAGTCTCTACTTGCGGTATATTTACATCTATCGAATACCGAACCACTTATTAAAGACAAAAACACGCCATTGCAGGATACCCAACACCATCAATTACCGGTGTGGGAAGGCATACAAGGGCAACATCAAGCTAAACGGGCCTTGTTAATCGCCGCAGCCGGTTCCCATAATGTGCTTTTTACCGGCCCCCCAGGCACAGGAAAAAGCCTTCTTGCCAGTCGCTTACTGCGCATGCTACCGCCACTATCTACCGATCAAGCTTTAGAAGTGGCGTCATTGCATTCCATAAAACAAACCCAAATGCCTGTCACCTCCACCGCAGTTCGGCCTTTTCGCTCTCCGCACCATACCTGTTCGGCCATCTCCCTCACCGGCGGCGGTGCCTCTCCAATGCCGGGGGAAGTGTCATTAGCCCATCATGGTGTGCTTTTTCTTGATGAATTACCGGAATTCGGTCGCCGTGCATTAGATGTATTACGCGAACCTTTAGAAACCGGTGAAGTACATATTGCAAGAGTCTCCGGCAGTGCCTGTTATCCGGCTCGTTTCCAGCTTATCGCTGCCATGAACCCCAGCCCGACCGGAGATGTGGACGATGGCCGCACCCCGCCCGATCAAATACTGAAATACCTAAATCGGGTTTCTGGGCCTTTACTGGATCGCATTGATATTCAAGTAGATGTGCCCCGTTTACCGGATTATCAACTAACGCTAAGCTTTGATGCCGACGAGCCAGAAGATATTCGAAACCCAAAGGAAAAAGTCATGCAGGCCCAGCAACGACAACTAGACCGACAAGGGGTGCTTAACGCTCACTTACCAGTAAATCAATTAGCTGATGTATGCGCCCTTGGTTCAGAGGATTTATCGTTTGTACAAACTGCGGCAGAAAAGCTGCATTTGTCCATGCGTGCTTTTCATCGAGCCTTAAAGGTCTCCCGTACCATCGCTGATATTCACGGCGCAGCCCAAGTTCGCCGTCAACATATCAGTGAAGCACTTGGCTACCGCGCCTTAGACACCCTAATTCGTCAACTCAGTTCCAGCTGAAATAAGGCATTAATAAGAGGTTCATGACGGCGCGAAGATAAGCAACTAAGCCCTAATTCATAGGCTTCTATGTCGTTCACGTGAATACGATTAACACTGCCTGCCATCGATGAATGCTCGAGCACCACTTTAGGTACAAAGCCAATACCACATTCAAGTGCAACCATGCTTACAATGGCTTCGTTACCCCCCACCGACGCATACACATTGGGTCGAATTCCGTGCTCTGCGAACCAATGGTAGGCGATACGACGGGTAGGGCCATGCTCAGGCATGATCACCTGATGCCTACGCCAATCTATTTGCGCCAACTCGGTAAGACGCCAATCCTTCGGCGCAATCAGCACCAGAGGCACTTTGTCTAATGGTGAAAAACTCATATTGGTAGGAAAGTCAGGGGCATCAATGGCAATAGCCACATCGCATTGTTTATGCTTAACTTTTTCGTTAGCCAGCGCGGGATCACCGGTGACAAGCCGAATATCTACGCCGGGATAGCGAGCACGAAACTGTCTCAGCAATGCCGGTAGGTGGCTTTGACTTGCGGTTACAGAGCAAAACAAGCTCAATTCACCCTGTAAGGCTTTATTATCGTCTCGTAATTCTTGGTGCAACGCCTGCCAGTCTTTAAGTACTTCGGTGCTAAAACCAAGCAATTTGTGTCCCGCATGGGTCAGCACCACAGATCGATTGTTCCGTTTTAATAATACGGTTCCGCACTCTTCTTCTAAGCGCTGTATGGCCCGGCTTAATGTTGACGGCGACACATACATTGCCTCTGCCGTTTCGCCAAAATGCAAGCTGCTGGCTAAGTGATTAAAAAGCTGTAGCGATCGAAAATCCATAATATTGCACAAAATGAAATACTGTTTTGCGAATATATCATTTTCCAAAACAAAAGTGATCCAGTATTCTTCTGGACAAGTCGTCATCGACGAGGTCATCGACTGGCTTTGTGCCCGTTGATAATGACTAGATTAATGATGTTCGGAATTATATATGGCTAATTATTTTAATACTCTGTCTCTTCGTCAGCAATTGGATCAAATCGGTCGCTGTCGTTTTATGGAGCGCAGCGAATTTACAGACGGTTGTGAATTCTTAAAAGGCAAGAAAATTGTCATCGTCGGCTGTGGAGCTCAAGGCCTTAACCAAGGTCTTAATATGAGAGATTCAGGGTTGAATGTTGCTTACGCTTTGCGTCAAGCAGCTATCGATGAGAAACGTGATTCTTATCAGCGTGCAAGTGGTAACGGCTTTACAGTAGGTACGTATCAGGAACTTATCCCCGATGCAGACCTCGTGTACAACCTAACACCCGATAAACAGCACGCCAGTGTCGTAGAAGCGGTAATGCCGCTAATGAAGAAAGGTTCTGCCTTAGGTTATTCTCACGGTTTTAATATCGTGGAAGAAGGCCAGCAGATCCGAGAAGACATTACTGTTGTAATGTGTGCACCTAAGTGTCCAGGTACCGAAGTTCGCGAAGAATATAAGCGCGGTTTTGGTGTTCCAACTCTAATTGCCGTACACCCTGAAAATGATCCGAAAGGTGAAGGTTGGGATATCGCTAAAGCACTAGCAAGTGCCACAGGCGGTGACCGAGCAGGTGTACTTGAGTCTTCATTCGTCGCTGAAGTAAAGTCAGATCTAATGGGCGAGCAAACCATCTTATGTGGTATGCAACAAGCTGCTGCAATCTTGGCTTACGAAAAAATGACTGCAGATGGTATTGATGCTGGCTACGCAGCCGCACTAATTCAATACGGACTGGAAACCATCACCGAAGCACTTAAGATTGGTGGTGTAACAAACATGATGGACAGACTGTCTAACCCAGCAAAAATCAAAGCGTATGATTTAGCTGAGGAATTAACAGACCTGCTTCGCCCTCTGTTTGAAAAGCATCAGGATGATATCATTAGCGGAGAATTCTCTCGCACCATGATGGAAGACTGGGCGAACGGTGATGCTAACTTACTGAAATGGCGTGAAGAGACCGGTGAATCTGGTTTTGAAAATGCCCCTCAGTATGATGGCAAAATCACTGAGCAAGAATTTTTTGATAATGGCATCTTATTAGTGGCCATGATCAAGTGCGGTGTAGAAGTTGCCTTCGACGTAATGGTTGAAGCAGGCATTTTGCCTGAGTCGGCTTACTATGAATCACTGCATGAAACACCATTGATTTCTAACACGATTGCGCGTAAGCGTCTGTATGAAATGAACGTGGTTATCTCCGATACAGCGGAGTACGGTAACTATTTGTTCGCCAATGCAGCGGTACCGCTATTGCGTGAGAAGTTCATGCCAAAACTGGATACCAGTGTTATCGGAAAAGGCCTGAAAGAAACATCCAATCAGGTTGATAACCGCCGTCTGGTAGAAGTTAATGAAGCCATCCGTAATCACGGCGTTGAAAGCGTCGGTAAAGAATTACGCGGCTACATGACGGACATGAAAGCCATCATTGGTGCGTAACAATTTCTGTCGTTAGGTGCTTAACTAAGCCCTCTTGCCCGACCATTTTGGTCGGGCTTTTTTATGCCCGCTTGTCGCCCTACCAAGGTCGATTACTCTCTTATTTATCCTGATGATAAGTGCAACCCCGTAGGTATTGCATCGTCTGCCATCGTTGTCTTTTTATCCCTTAAAGTGTACTGATCGTTCAGCAAGCTTTACGCTGACAAAGGCCAGGGTAAAAAAGGTAAAAAAGCCAATGCCAATAGGATAAAGCGTACCGTTAAGAAAGCTGTCGATAAACAACGCAATTGGCACAGAAAACATGCTAGATAATGAGCCTATAATGGCCGCGCCAAGACCCGCCATCTCACCTAAGGGCTGCATCGCCATTGCGTTCAAATTGCCAAATAATATCCCCATAAAGAAAAACCCGACAAACATAACCAATACCACCACCCATAAAGGCGGCAGGCCGTTGTAGTAGATAATTAACGATAAATACACAATGGCAAACCCCACGGCACCTATTAATGCCACGTTAACAAGCTTGCTCATGCCAAAACGCATAACCAGTTTGCCGTTTAAAAACGACGCTAAGCCAATGGAAAAAGCAAGAAAAGCAAAAATAAAAGGGAACAGGTTTCCCGTATTATAATATTCTTGGAAAATGGTTTGCGACGCACTGAGGTAACTTAAAAAGCCGCCGAAGATAAACCCCATGGCGCAGGTATACCCCATTATGCTGCCGTGGGTAAGAATGTATTTAGAGGATTTAAAAAAACGGGACCACGCGAAGTTTTCCCGTTTGATGGCGGGCAAGGTTTCCGGTTGCCGACTAACAAACCAAACGCCGGTGAGCACCGCAACAACTAAAAATAGCGTAAAAATATGCTGCCATTGAAAGAATATAAGCACCGCTTGGCCAACCATGGGAGCGATCATAGGCACAAGAATAAACACCATCATAATAAAAGACATTACACGGGCCATGGCATCGCCTACATACAGATCTCGAATGATGGCCATGGCAGCAATCCGTGGACCAGAGACCCCGAATGCTTGAACTAAGCGGCCGATTAACATGGTGCTCATATCGTCGGCGGTCATACAGATGACTGTACCTACAATAAAAACCGCCAGCCCCAGTAAAATTGTCTCTCTGCGCCCCCTTGCATCAGAATACGGACCAAAGAATAATTGACCGATTGCCATGCCAGCAAAGAAAATAGACACAATAAGGTGGGCTTCATGGGCGTCTTGTGCATTTAGCGCTTCACCTATTTGCATAAGTGCCGGTAACATGGCATCAATACTTAACGCCACAAGAGAAGTCATAAGTGCCATAAGCGCCACAAACTCAGCTAATCCTAACGTTGGCTTACTAGAGGTATTTAATTGGGGCTGATGCATGAGTACGACATTTTCCGGTTACAATACGAAGGGCGCATAGTATACCCCATTCATGTAATGGAATTAGCAAGACTTTGTGACTTTCACGGCTTAACATCACATCATAAGAGACCGTTAAAACTGATCGTTTTATCTGATGAATACGAATACCATTAGTACGGCATTAATTGTTTACGTTTTTCACTGTTCGTTATTGTTGTTTTAATGCCTGTATTACACCACGAGGTATTCCATGCCCATTGCTAACCGGAACTGCTGTATTCGATGAACTATTCTTCCGTCTTTTCTTACTATTGGTTAGCAATTTGCGCCATACTTTTTCATGCCACAGCTTGGTCTATCGAAGCCGATGTTGAGGGGGTAGAACAATCAGAAATAGAAGAAAACATTCGCCTTCACCTAAACAACTTAGATGTGGAAACCAACGCCCTTACCGATCCTTACTGGCAAGAGGAAATTAATCGTACTGTCGCCACCGCGGTGGAACCCTTTGGTTACTATAATAGCCAAGCTAAGGTAGAAATTGACGATGACACGGTGATCGTTCATGTTAATTTAGATACCCCGTTAATTGTGGCTAACGTAACCCGAGAAATCATTGGTCCTGGGCGCGCCGATGAAGCTTTTCATAAACAATTTAACAACTTTCCGTTACAACAAGGCGACGTGCTGCATCAGCCTGAATATGAAAGCTTTAAAACGTCCATGTTCAACTACGCCCTCTCTCATGGCTATTTCGATTTTAGTTGGCAAGCCACCCGCTTAGACTTAGTCAGAGAAGACCGTGAAGCCAATATTCTACTGATTGCCCAAAGCGGCCCTCAATATCAATTTGGCCAATTAAAACTGGTGGGAGAAGATAAATCTGAAGCCATTTTGGAGCGCCTTAAACCCTTTACCGAAGGGGAGCCATATTCTTCAATCACCCTCACTAACTATAATCGGCGGTTAAATCAATCGGGTTATTTCTCTCGGGTCATCGCCCGGCCGGTGGTCAGTGAGGCAGAAAACCTGAAAGTGCCCGTAGAGATCACCCTTGTACACAAACCCAAGGACAGTTTTAACGTAGGCTTAGGGGCAGCCACAGACACTGGCCCCCGATTACGTTTGCGTTGGGAGCGTCCATGGGTCAACAGCCGTGGACACTCTATTAGCTCAGAGCTGTTTATCTCGTCTCCAGAACAATCTTTGACGGTGGATTACCGTATTCCCATGCAGGATATCACCCGCGATTATCTAAGTATTGAAGCGGGTTATCAGTTTATTGAATACAGTAATTCGGATACTGAAGCAGAAACGTTCTCGGTGGCGGCACACCGCTACTGGCAAGAAAGTGATTCACCTTGGCAGCGTGACGGCTCGTTAACCTATTTAAAAGAAACCTATATTCAGGGTAGCGACGACGAGCAAACTACTCAGCTTATTATGCCCGGTTATGCGCTGCGCTATCTTGACCGGGATGACAGACTTAATGTGACCAAAGGCACGTATTTTCAGGTGTTCTCCCAGGTTGGCCAAGAAGGACTAGGATCGGATATCGACATTGTCAAAGCAGTCATCGAGGGCGGCATTATCCGCACCTATAAAAAGCACTGGCTAATGATGCGAGCCGAAGCCGGGGCCATCAAAACCAATGATTTTGATAGCGTACCGGCTTCACTGCGATTCTTTGCCGGGGGTGATCAAAGCATTCGAGGCTTTGCTTATCGGGATATCTCACCTAAAGATACGGTCACTAACCTGGAAACCGGCGAAGAAGAAAGTGATGTCTCTGTTGGCGGCAAATACCTCGCCACTGCCGGCATCGAATATGCCTATCGCGTAGCGGAAAATTGGCGCGCCGCTTTATTTATGGATGCCGGTACCGCAACCAATGATTTTGATCAGGATATTGCTTATGGTTTTGGTACGGGTTTTCATTGGCTCTCGCCCATAGGCCCTGTGCGTGTGTATGCCGCAAGAGGGATTTCAGACTATGAAAATAGTTGGCGAATACATTTCATGATAGGGCCAGCATTATGAAGTTACGCCGTATATTTGTTTGGTTGCTGGTACCTGTATTGGTTTTATTTCTGTTGTTAGGGCTACTTATCAGTCCCTTGGGTACTCCCGTATTACGGTACACCGCTGAAACCTTGGTTGATGGGTTATCCATTGAAGATATCAATGGCACCATCTTGAGTGATTTTTCTGTGAGCGGTTTGTCATGGCAAAATTCCCAGTGGCAGGTTAACGCTAAGTACATAGAAATTAACGCCGTGTTGCGCTGTTTTATTGCCGAAAAGATATGCATTGATCATCTTGAGCTAAATCACATTGAGGTAACACAAAAATTTGCCAGTGACGCCACTGAGCAAAGCGACGATTCCGTTGCCGACATCAACTTGCCCATTCCTGTTATCTTAAATGCGCTTTCCGTTACCGACTTCTCGTTGACCTTACCCGAACAAACTATTTCCATTTCTTCACTGTCGGTACAAGGCAGTGCAGATACCAAAATACATCTAGATCCGTTAACAGTAAACGGGTTAACGGTGCACCTAGCGGCGGCGGCAACCACACCCGAACCGTCTGCATCCTCCACCAGTTATGCCATGGATTATCAGGCACCCGAACTGCCGGTTATTCGCCTACCCATTCCCGTAAGCATCAACAATTTTAGCGTATCCCCCGTTACCATTATTCAAGGCGACAATGCCCCCATCGATATTGCTAGGGTTGAATGGGACAAGCTCGATTTTGTCGAGAGTCAGTTAAATTGGCGAAAGCTTCACGTGGAACACAGCCAGCTGCAGCTTGATACGACCGGGGGCATTGTGTTTGCAGAGCGCTATCCACTGGATGTGGCGGCCCAATTAGCGGTGACCCAAGGGGAGATACAGGAAGATATTTCACTAAACGCTGAGGGTGCTTTAGATGATATGACCTTTAACGTTGAAACCCAAGGCACCTACACCGTGTTGGCACAAGGACAAGGTAATGTGCTTACCGACCGCTTGCCGCTGGACTTTAAAATGACCTGGCCTGAGCAAGATATTCCACAAATTGAAGGCGGCACCCTGTGGAAGGGTGCATTGAGTTTTCAAGGAGAGATGGGGCAGTACCATCTTACCGGAGAAGCGGGAGCCAACCTGCCTGATATTGGGCCAATACCGGTCTCCGCCGATGTGGTGCTAAAACGGGAAAACATCAGTGTTAATGCCCTAACCATTGCTATTCTTGAAGGCCAAATCACCAATACAGGCACCTTGTTTTTAGATGAAACCATGAGCTGGTCAGGCCAAACCACCGTTGCCGGCATTTCTACCCAGTCTCTTTCTCAAATGGGGCCAGAGAATATCAATGGTGGGTTTACCAGCCTCATGCAACTGACCAAGGAAGGCGCAGAAATGAGCATTACCGATCTGTCAGTGACCGGGCAACGGGACGGTTCACCCATCAACGTAGACGGTGCGCTAGTCTATTCCCAGCGCAGCGATCTTCTGGTCTCAAACTTGAATGTGGCACAGCAGGAAAATCAAATTAGTATCGCCGCGCAGATTATAAATCAACGCTATTTAAATGCTGATATTCATTTAGATGTGGATGACATAGAACAGCTTTACCCCAATGTTACAGGCGCGGTCAACGGCAGGATAAGGGCCTCTGGGGAATGGACTAACCCTACTGCTAATGGGGCAATAAAGGTGAGTAACGTGCAGGTATCGCCCGCGTTAAATCCCACGTTAGCTGAACAAGGAGCCGCCAATGGCGTAATGGAAATCACCGGCTCTCTTGATAATCATCAATTACAGATAAAGATGGCCACGCCAGAAAACGCGATTCAACTGGCCTTGTCCGGAGGCTGGCAAAACGGCCAATACAACGGCCAAATCAGTGATACCGAACTCGGGCTACTGACTACCCGCTGGCAACTGATCGCCCCCTTCGGATTTACATATACCGCCGATCCCGCGGAAGTGACAGTGAACGAAAATTGCTGGCAGACAAGGGAGCAGGGCAAGCTTTGCCTTGAGCAAACCCTTTATCAGAATAACCTTGTTCAGTGGGCAGTAAATGGCCAGACATTACCCTTGGGTATTTGGGCCCACGAATTTTTGGCTAACACCATTACCGCGCCCTCTGATGCCACGTTGTCATTTACCTCAACGGGGAAAGTAGGTGCAGATGCTCCCCTTAGCGCCACCTTTGACATGACAGTATCGCCCTCAACCTGGACCCTTGGCCCGCAACAGCAACTGGCCCTCACCACTGATAATTTTTCGGTAAAAGGTGATTATACCGGTAATGATTTAGTGGCGGATCTATCACTAAGCAGTGAACAACTGGGACAAGTTTCGGCACACGTAAATGCCACTCCCACCGATGTTAACGCACCAATCAGCGGTAATCTGCAGTTAACGGATATCAGCATTGCGCCCTTTAAACCTATGTCTGCGTCTATAAGAACCTTATCAGGGGTACTTAACGGACAATTAGCTCTAAGCGGCTCTCTCGATTCCGTGCAACTAAACGGTGATATTGCCCTAGCCCAAGGCAATATTGATGTAGAGAGCATGCCGGTAAAAATAAATGACTGGGAACAGCAAATACACCTAACAGGGCAAAGTGGCGCCTTCGATGGCAGTTTTCTACTAGGAGACGGAGCAGGCACCATCAACGGTGACTTTCGCTGGCACGACGGTCTTGAGGCCAATATTCATTTAGATGGCGAGCGCTTTGAGATCCAGCAACCGGATATTCGCATGCAGGTTTCCCCTAATTTAACGGCCAATATCCAGCCAAACAAGGTCACGGTGAACGGCAGCGTGAATATACCCTGGGCGCGGATCCTAGTAGAAAACTTACCGGCAAATGCGGTTTCCCCCTCTAAAGATGTCCATCTTCGCGGTGAGCCTCCCACCGAAGATCCCTTAGACATTGTTGATGCGAACGTCATGGTGAATATCGACAAAGCAGAATCCGGTGAAGTGAAACTGGACGCTTTTGGGCTAACAGCCAATCTGTATGGCGGGATTGAAGTAAGAACGCAACCAGCCCTAGTGGGCTATGGTGATCTACAAATTCTTGATGGCCGCTACCAAGCCTACGGTCAAGATTTGATTATCGAAACTGGGGAAGTACAGTTTAACGGACCTTTAGACCAACCCATGTTATTGGTTGAAGCCATTCGTGATCCGGATCAAACCGAAGATAATGTGGTGGCCGGTGTGCGTATTGAGGGGGCGGCCGACAACCCTAATATTAATTTATTCTCTGAGCCATCCATGAATCAGAGTAACAGTCTTTCCTATCTTCTTACTGGTAGTGGGCCAGGATCCAGTTCTAGCGAGCCTGATTACAATGCCCTGTTGTTGGGCTTCGGTCTGTCGAGCACAGAAAAACTACAAGGCCAATTAGGTGATGCCTTAGGCATTGATGACTTTAGTGTTGGTACCACCTCAAGTGTTGGCAGCAGTTCCACAAAGCTTTCAATTAATGGCAAAATTAATGACCGTTTAACCGTACAATACAATCTTGATGTAGGGTTAAGTAGCAATGACTCCTCAACCAGCACATTGCGTCAGCGACAAGAGCCCCCCGACGTGTCCTTACGGTATCGATTACTACCAAAACTCTTCGTAGAAGCGGTGCAAACCACCATTGATGAACAAACCGAATTTGCCCTCGACTTTTACTATGAGTTTTTCTTAGGTGAGCCGGCGCCAAGCCGTGTAGAGGAAAACCAAGATAACTAAGTTATGGCTCTGCGGGTAAGCACTCGCAGAGCCATAGGCTGGTTAGGATTCAGCCGGTGGGGTTTCGTTATTGCGTATGTAACCTGCGGCTTCTTCATCTTCTTTCAGGGTAATTTTATCCTGCGCGGCCTCAGGAGAGTGAGCGCGGGTTTGTTGGTTTACCTGATGAATGACGCTGGCACTTTGCAAATCCGCTTCATTGGTAATTGAGGCAATGGATTCCCGTTTTTGCAAGAACGCTTTGATTTCAGCAATGATTGACGCCAACTCGTTATCATTTTTGGTTAGTCCCATAATATAACGAGGGGTTTCTAGATTGCTGGCTCCGCTTGTGGCAAAAATGGAGCTTTTAATTGTACTGGTAATGATCCAAGGAGTGATGGAGCTTCTTACCAACACATTTTCTGAACGGGTAGAGTCGTGAATCGACATGCCAGTGGAGAATTTTGACTCATTAAAGGTACCCTCTGTTTTCAGGTACATCATCATGGATTCAAATTTCAATTCACCCCAAAAAAGATGAGAAGCATTGTTCAGCATTTTTCCCGCTGCGCTCAACGCCATCCAAGCAAAAAATAGCACCAATGTATGACTTACTTGGTCAAACAAACCCATCATTTCACTTTCGCTTACGCTTCCTCCTGAGAAATTATTGGTAGCTTCTCTTAGCAGGCTGACGCCATCGGCCACGCTTAAGGCAAATAAGCTTAATAGTAAGAAACTGATGAGCACACAGATCTGCCCTAACAGGGTGGGCAGCAGCTTTTGTTTAGCGCTAATTTCGTTGTTTTGATCCTGAGCAAGACGAGGTTGAGTTTCGATGAGCAGCTCACCATCAAAACTGCCTTTACCGTCGGCTTGTTCTTTTAATTTTGGATCTAATTCACGGTATATTCGGTTAGGAATTTCTTTGTAGCGGCGGTTGGCCAGCACGATATTTTCAAGATTGATAAATATCTCGTTTGGATGCACCGACTCTTGCAAGTTTTCTCGGTATTCACTAACTTCAGTTTGGGGCGAGACGCCACGCATACGGGTTAATAAACCAGGCAAGATGCCAGCGATGACCACCGCCATGGTAAGCCCCAATATGGCTAAGTTTAACCACGCACTGAAGACATGGTACTTGTCCATCCACGCGGCCAGTTCAGCGGTAGAGACATCGACCACCGCATCTAAACCAAACCCCACCACAACAGGCACTAAAATAGACATACCAATGAGCATAGAAACCGATAACCCCGATGCTTTATGCAACTGAGTATTGCGACGGTTATGAATGGCTGAGGCGGCGCTAAACCAAAGGCGCAGTAAATACACCAGCAGAATTAGCGAAAGAATCGGCATGGCGAGTAACTGTGCTTTTTCGCCTGCTAAGCCGGTGGAGACCACAAAGGCAACGATTAGAAACGAGACGAATGCGGCGATAAAACTAATAGCCAGGCTACCTAATTCCTGTGCCAAATTGCGCAAAGGATGAGGTAAAAAGGTCAGGTTAGGGAAGAGCGAATGTAATAATCGCGCCACCCAACCCTGCGGCTCCAAAAACGTGGTGTTTTTGCGCCCCATCATCATGGCATGTAGTTGATTATCATCGTAAAGCACGGTTTTTTGCTCCGATTGAGCAATATCCTGCTCGGAGCGAGAACGATTATATGCCAATGAGGTAGGCACGGAGCGGCCAACAAAATAACGAAACAACTGAAATAAGCCAATGCCGAGATGGCGGGACCCGGCGGCTAATAACACAAACCCAAGTATGGCATAAGTGTAAGCGAACACGGGGGTTTCTTTTAGCGCACCTGCCACCATAAGCAGAGGAACAACCCCACCGGCGATTAAAATGGCACCGGTCACGGCCCGAAATTTCCCTTCAGTTTTAAACGGATTTTTTATACCTAGCGTTTGTGAACCAAAATCATACGCCATTCTTCTTTCCTTGTAACAACTTCAAACCAGACAACTCTTGGGTATTTTTAGCATCAAAAACACTCAAGAAAATATTTTATTCTTCAATTATTGATAACAAAAGCTCTCTTAGGCTTCTTAAGACTGCAAAAAATCAGATAAATGGGTTGCTGCAATGCCGAGCAAACGCTGACGAGCTTCTTTTGCCAGCCAAGCAGAATGGGGAGTGATCAGCAAATTTTTAAGGCCACTATTTAGTAACGGATGATCTTCATCCGGTGGCTCCACTGATAACCCATCAAGTCCGGCCCCGGCTATGTCACCGTTTTTCAGTGCAGCCAGCAAGGCGTGTTCGTCAATAAGTGCGCCCCGTGCGGTATTAATTAATAAGGCGGATGACTTCATCAGCTTTAGTCTCGCCCCATTAATAAGATGATGAGAGTCCTCGGTGAGCAAACAATGCAAAGAAACCACATCAGCCTGTGGTAATAAACTGTCTAAAGAAGGTCGCAGATCGTCGGGGTTGCCCGGCCTAGCTGCCACGGTTACCTTCATGCCTAATGCCACCGCCAATTCAGCAAAACGCTTGCCCAGCTCTCCGTAACCCACAATAACCAGATGCTTGCCCGCTAACTCAAAAACGGGGTGATCCAGTAGACAAAAATGGGGATTTCGCGACCATACGCCACTTTCCACATCTCGATTATATGGCACAAAAGAGGTGGCCAAATTCAACATTAACATTAGCGCGTGCTGAGCAACTGCATTGGTACCGTAACCGGCGACATTGGTTACCTTAATGTCTTTTTGTGCACAATAAGCTTTGTCTATGTTGTTGGTCCCCGTGGCCAACACGCCGATATATTTGAGCTTTTTCCCCTGGCTAAGGGCGCTTTCATCTAAAACCACTTTATTAGTAAGCACTATATCTGCATCGTGGATACGCTGGCCAACGGTGTCTTTGGTTGTATTGCCATACAAGGTTAAAGACACGGGTAAATCCGTTAGACAGGTAAGATCGAGTTCTTCCGTTTTAAAGGTATCTGCATCCAGCAAAACCGCTTTCATCAAAACTCCTCCATCTTTGAACCTAGCGCCTCTTTTACATCCGCAGGAATGGGAACCGCATTGTCGGTGGTTTTATCTACATAAACATGCACAAATTGGCCGTGGGCGACCCGTCTTTGGGATTCTCCGGCATAAACCGATAAGCCATAGGTCACCGAACTTCTGCCTATCTTGACCACCCGAACTCCCACAAAAATGGCTTCTGGATACGCAGCGGGAGAAATGTACTGACACTGGGAACTGACCACATAGGTGGTGATCTTGGACAGTTGAGCACTATTAGGACAATGGGCTTTTAAAAAGCGGCTCACTGCGGTGTCAAAAAAACTGTAAAATGTTACATTGTTAATGTACCCATTCTCATCGTTATCTTCTAAACGAGAGGTCAACGCTACCTGATAAGGATAATCGTTGAGAGAGGGGGCAAAATCCGTCATAAAGCGCTCCTACAAAAGCAAAGACGTTATCAGCATACCCCCATGAATTTATCAGATCCATTGTCGATACCGGATAATATCTTTGCTTTACAATTGTGTTGTACTAATCCCTTTTATCCGTGAGGCTTGTCTAGCAGCACCATATCGTCACGGTGGATCACCACTTCGCTGCCCGCAAAACCAAGTAAGGTGGCAATCTGCTGGCTTTTCTGCCCTTTAATTTTGTGTAAATCCTTTGCATCGTATAGCACCAAGCCCTTGGCTATGGTTTGTGTGCCACTTTTAATCTCAACCGCATCGCCGGCGCAGAACTTACCGTTCACATGGGTAATACCTGAAGGCAGCAGCGATGCGCCTTTGCACACAATGGCCCGCGTCGCCCCTGCATCTACCTGGATGCTGCCTTTAGATGCTAGCGTATGAGTCAGCCAAAGAGCGCGGGCTTTCTGACTGGATTGCTGAGCAGAAAACAAAGTACCCGGGTTGTTTCCTTTTAGTAAGCGGTCAAATACCTCACCGTTGCGGCCATTTACGATAAGGGTTTGGATACCACTTTGGGTACATTTGTCTGCAGCTTCAATTTTTGTGCGCATACCACCAGTGCCCATGGCCGTACCTGCACCGCCTGCCAAGGCATAGATGGCTGGGGAGATGGAGTCGACGTTAGGGATCAAGGTGGCCGATGGGTCCTGACGAGGATCGGCGGTAAATAAGCCATCAATATCAGAACAAATAATTAAAGTATCCGCTTGGGCAACCAACGCGGTGTATGCCCCTAAATTATCGTTATCGCCAACTTTTAGTTCTGCCACCGCTACCGTGTCGTTCTCATTTACAATGGGTAATGCTTGGTGATTTAAGAGTTCTCGCAGGGTATTTTTGATATTCACGTAGCGGGTACGGTCACGTAAATCACCGGCGGTGAGCAACACTTGTGCACATGGACAGTCGAAAAACCGTTGCCAGTTTGACATCATCTGGGTTTGCCCAATGGCCGCCATAGCCTGTTTTTCCGCAATGGAGGCGGTATGATTTACCGCAACCCGACCTCGTCCTGCCGCCACACTTCCCGAAGACACAACAATCACTTCTTTACCGGCAGCACGACTTTCGGTGATAAACCGCGCAATGGGTAGTAAATATTTGGCACTGACTTGTAGACCATCGGGGGCAATTAATGCGCTCCCAACCTTAATCACAGCGCGCTTCCAGGTAAAATCACTCATGAGGCTGACAACTTAACAAAGAGACAGTGAGAATACTGCAAACATACACAGAAAAAAAAGGCATTTTACTGTGTTTTTTTTAACAAGCGGAAATCTATATTTGCGGTGAGCGAAAAAGTATCTACGGTCAAACACTAGCGGCTTGACCAATAGCGTTATAATATAACGCTGGGGTATAAGTATTTCTATATAGGATAATAAATGAGCATTCGAAAAAACCGTCTGCTGTGGTTAGCGTCAGTACTAACTGTGTTAGTGCAGGCTCCAACTGCAAGTGCAGCGATAAAACAAACAAAGGGCGACTTCGAAGATAAATTCAGGCAACTCGATGAAGTTCTTCCTACACCTAACGTATACAGAAACGCCGCTGGCGAAGCCGGTCATCAGTACTGGCAACAACAGGTCGATTACGTCATCAACGCAAAATTAGACGAAGAAAAACGTCGTATTGATGCAGAAGAAGAAATCACCTATCACAATAATTCACCCGATACCCTGAAATACTTGTGGATTCAGTTAGATCAAAATAAATTTCGTGACGATTCCATGTCAGCCCTTACCACCACCTTTGGTGGCATTGGCAACCGTGGTCCAGCAACGCAAGCAGCCAACGGCAGTACGCCCGCTAAGTTGAGCATGGGGGCATTACGTCGCCAACAATTTGTTGATGATCATGAATTGGGTTATCAGATTAACGCTGTAGAAGACAGCCGTGGCAACGATCTTCATTACGTTGTTGTCGGCACTTTAATGCGGGTGGATTTAAACAGCCCTCTTAAACCCGGCGCAAAAACCGAATTTTCCATCAACTACGGCTTCAACATCGTAGAAGAAGATGCCGTTTCTGCCCGTTCAGGTTACGAGCACTTCCCAGATGATGAGCGTGAAGGTGGCAACGACATTTTCCTTTTAGCTCAATGGTTTCCTCGTTTAGCGGCTTATACCGATTACGAAGCCTGGACCAACAAAGAATTTATTGGTCGCGGTGAATTTACCCTCGAATTCGGTAACTATGATGTCAACCTCACTGTACCTGCTGACCATGTGGTGTCGTCTACGGGTGTTCTGCAAAACCCAAGTGACGTGCTCACCAGCACCCAACGTAAGCGCTTAAAAGAAGCCAAAACGGCGGATCGTACGGTATTTATCGTCACCGCAGAAGAAGCGCTGGAAAATGAAAAAGCCGGCACCAGCAAAACAAAAACTTGGCATTTCAAAGCCGATAACGTTAGAGATTTTGCATGGGCTTCTTCACGTAAATTTATGTGGGATGCTCGCGGTTTTGAACAAGAGGGCGACGTAGACCATGTAATGGCCATGTCTTTCTACCCCAAAGAAGGTGGCGATTTATGGAAGAAATATTCCACTGAATCCATTGTCCACACCCTTGCTGTGTATAACCGCTTTACCTTTAATTATCCGTATCCTGTAGCACAGTCAGTTAATGGCCCTGTTGGCGGCATGGAATATCCCATGATCACCTTCAATGGTCCTCGTACTGAGTTACAAGACGACGGTAGCCGCACTTATTCACTGTCTGAAAAGCGCTTTCTTATCGGCGTGGTTATTCACGAAATTGGCCACACTTACTTCCCAATGGTGGTTAACTCTGACGAACGTCAGTGGACTTGGATGGATGAAGGTTTAAACAGTTTCTTAGACGGTGTGGCAGGGCGTGAATGGGATCCAAGCATTCCATGGGGCGTTGAACCCCGTGATGTGACAGGTTACATGAAGTCATCTTCTCAGGTGCCTATTATGACCCAATCAGACTCGGTATTGCACCTTGGCCCTAACGCTTACACCAAGCCAGCAGCTGCGTTGAACATTTTACGCGAAACCATTTTAGGCCGTGAATTGTTCGATTTTGCTTTTAAAGAATATGCCCAACGCTGGATGTTTAAACGTCCTACTCCAGCCGACTTTTTCCGCACCATGGAAGAAGCCTCAGGTGTGGATCTAGACTGGTTCTGGCGTGGCTGGTTCTACACCACCGATCACGTCGACATTTCTGTTGATCGCGTGTACAAGTTACGTTTGGATACTAAAGATCCTGATATCGACTTAAACCGTCAGCGTGAAACCGAACTAGATAAGCCGGTATCACTCACGGTAGAACGTAACGAGCAAGAAGGCCGCACATTGTGGGTAGATCGCTTCGAAGACATCAGTGACTTTTATGATGAAAACGATCAATACACCGCGACGAATAAAGATCGCAACAAGTATCGTGAATTCCTAGACAAATTAGAGCCTTGGGAACGCGCCACTTTCGATCGAGCAATAAAAGAAGACAAAAATTACTATGTAATGGAGTTTTCTAACCTTGGTGGCTTGGTAATGCCTATTATTCTAGAAATGGAATATGCAGATGGCAGCAAAGAGATGATGCGCATACCAGCAGAGATTTGGCGTCGCACTCCTAAAGCCGTATCTAAATTAGTGGTAACTGATAAAGACAAAGAACTGGTTAGCGTCACTGTTGACCCTCGCTGGGAAACCGCCGACGTGGACGTAGAAAACAACTACTATCCTCGCCGCATTATTCCATCGCGCATCGAAGCTTATAAATCTAAGAAGAGCACAAGTCGTGTTTCTATGGATTTAATGCAAGATGCTAAGACAGAACTGAAAACCGAGGACGAAGATGACAATTAAGTCACTTCGCACAGCTCAGTGGGGCCTGCTGGCCCTGCTATTATTCAGCACCGCGACCTCAGCCCATCAAATTAAGGCTGCCATCACCACGGTGCTGTTTAATCCTCGTACTGAGAATATCGAAATTATGCATCGCTTTAATTTGCATGATGCCGAACACGCAGTAAAAGCGCTTTTTGATAAAAAGGCCGATATTCTCGACGATGAAGCCACACAAAAAGAGTTTGCTGAGTATATTGAAGCGCGTTTTGCGCTGCTAGATATAAATAAGCAACCTCTGGCACTCAATACTGTTGGTTACGAAGTAGATGGTAAGTTTTTCTGGGTTTATCAGGAAACGGCTCAACCACCGGCATTAGAGGGCTTGACCATTCGTCACGACGCTTTACGCGACTTGTGGCCAGATCAGATTAATACACTGAACGTAGAAGGCCAGGGTGATGTGAAAACCCTGACGTTCCGCGATAACGTGGAATTACTGAGTGTGGAATTTCAACGTCACCACTAAAGTCTTAGATAACCACATTGACCCACTCGCCTGACATAACGCATAGTAACAAGCTAAACGCGTAAACAGGCGAGTGTTATGTCTCAATCATCCCATCAAAATAGTTTTACCGATAAAAAGAACATAATGTGGGTGCTACTTTCCGGCGCCATGGCCATATTATTCGTAATTCTGCTGTTTGTACCCGGCGGTAGCCAAAACGATAGCTTGTTTTCCGTTTATAGCGCTATGATTTGGTGTGGGTTATTTGGTGGCGCTTTATTTCGTTACCTTGATAAGAATGGCTGGGTTGGCTTTGCCATCGGCAGCGTAGCTGGTATGTGCATTCAAATTTTTTCTCAAATCGCCATGGTCTAGCACAACCTAAAAGGTCTAATAAGGCATTGTCATGGAAAACGGTAACACCATGGAGTGGGAAGCTTTAGGCGGGTTTCCTATCATTTCATCGTAAGGTGAGTCGTGTTTCATAACGGCAACCGTGACCGAACAAGAAGCAAAAGCTTCTCGAATCTGGTTCACGTTATAAAAACGTTTAAGATCGCCATTGATGTTATATAACAGCCCCTTCTGTTTCCCAATGCACAGATAAACCAAATAGACATTCATTTCATAGGATTGCACTTCCAAGTAGTCGATAGTGATGGGTTTTTCGTCGATGTCTGTGAACAGAATTTTTTTCATCGTTTACACTCCCCTATATTCATTGATAGTTTAAAACCTGTAATGGGTTCTACCAGAAACGAAGGATGGTTTTGCATTAAGCTTATGTAATGTAAATGCAAAGACATAAACTTATTGTGGCGATTAAACGATCAAAATCTGTTTTTTTTATGTAGAAAACTGTTAGAAAAGAGGAATTTGCTTTTCAAACGGAACAAATTGATCCATTGATTCTCATAATAGAGGACACATCTCTGGTAGTATGAACAGCCAGAGGGATAAACACAGGGTGGAAAGATAATGACTGATGAATCAGAGAAAAAAACACTGGCCCCGCATATTTTAATTATTGCGGTGATTGTTGTGGTAATTATTGCTGTGCTGTTGTGGCCTTCTAAAGAAGAGCCCGCACCGGTTATACCGAAGACGCCCGTGGAAGAAACCCCGGTGATCCCCGATGAGCCTGACGACTTTACACCTGCGCCAGCGCCAGAACCGGTTAATATTGAGCCCACCGAAGAGGTTGAGCCTTTACCTGAACCCACAGAGCCCGATCCCGAACCATTAGATGTTTCTGATGCCGGCGTAGAAGAAGCGCTAAAAGGAATATCCGATACGCCTGAAATTGACACCTTGTTAGTGAAAGAAGGCATGATTCAGCGTTTCGTGGTAACTGTGACCAATTTGGCCAATGACGAAATGGTCCCGGCACAACAGCTCCCCGTCACCGCGCCCGAGCAATCTTTTCGCGTTTACCGTCAGGCTGACAAAGAATGGATCGACGCTGCAAGCTACAAGCGTTATACCCCGTATGTCTCGATGATCGAATCTTTTGATAACGACGCTTTACTTGAACTATTTAAGCGTTATAAAGGCGAAATTCAGACAAAATATGATGAAATTGGTGAACCTGGGCAACCTTTTGAGTCGGTGATGGTAGATGCCATTGACCAACTTTTAGATACTCCTGAAGTGCCTGTTCCAGTTGAAGTATATTCAGACTCGGTGGCTTACAAATATGCTGATAGCAAGCTGGAAAATCTGAGCAATCCGCAAAAACAACTATTGCGCACTGGCCCCGATAACATGCGAAGAATAAAAGCGAAGTTACGAGAGCTTAAATCCCTGCTTGTAGACAATGGATTTTAAGCATTTACAAGATAGCATCACGGCGTGTTCCCAAGTAAAAGAGCACGCCATCCCACCGGTAGAACAGTGGGATCCCCCCTTTTGCGGCAAGATTAACCTTCGTATTTCTCTCAAAGGTGAGTGGTTTTACGAAGGTTCACCTATTTTGCGCCCTGGGTTAGTAACGCTTTTTTCGTCGGTATTAAAAAAAGAGGCTAATCAGTACTTTTTAGTTACGCCTGTGGAAAAAGTGGGGATAGAAGTGGAAGATGTCCCCTTTATTATTACCACCTGGCATAAAGAAGATAATGGTCTCCTATTTACCACCCAAGCCGGTGACGTCTTTCCCGTCAATGAAGCTCATCCTGTAGAGTTAAGCACACCACCGCCTAATTTGGGGCTAACAACATCCCCAATCCCCTATGTGAAGGTATGCCGAAATTTATGGGCAAGATTACATCAAAATGTACTGTATCAATTGATCAATGATGCTGAAATAATTTCACAAGACGATGGTAAACAACGGGCAATCGTCAAGAGCAAAGACTACCCCCTTGTTCTTGGTGAGATTGACGAACAAGGTTAATAACTGATCCAAATCACGGTCTTATCACCGTATAAAGTCTATCTGCTATCACACCGGACGATGGGTTTACTTGTTCGCCACTCCCGCTGTTCAATGGAATTTTTGCCGGGACACTATGCAAATTACTGACAAGCTTAAACGTTCAACGAAAAAAATAGTCGATTCGAAGCACATGTTAAAAGGGATCACGTTTGCATCTTTTCTTGAATCGACGGTGGTGCCCATTCCCTTAGAAGCCATTTTGATCCCTCTTATGCAAGCGCGAAAGGAGAAACTTTGGCTAATTGCCACTATGGCCACGTTAGGGTGTGTTATTGGTGCAGTATTCGGCTACGCCCTCGGCTACTACCTGTTTGATTTGGTGGGGGAATGGGTTATCAATACGTTTTTCAGCCCAGAACAATTTGAAACCGTAAAACAAAAAATGCAAAACCAAGGGTTCTGGTTTGTCATGACTTTAGGCATTGCACCTATCCCTTTTCAAGTGGCCATGTTAGCCGCTGGCGCGACTAAATATGCTTTAGGCCTGTTCTTACTGGCCACCGTCATTGCACGCTCTATTCGCTACTTTGGCCTTGCTGTGGTGGTATACATCGCCGGAGATAGGGCAGAATCATTAATACGTCGATATAAAACAAAAGCCATCATCGGCCTTACGCTACTGGTACTTGTGCTGTGGTATCTCTCTACGTTGCTATGATAGATCTTGAACCACACAGACCCGTTACTCAAACTTTTAGTTGATAACTATTCTCATTTGACCTACCTTAAGCGAAGGAGGTGTCATTAATGAAAACCGAATATTTGTGTACTGAGTACTGGCAATGGCTGCAAATGAATCCGGCGAAAGCCCGTATACATCGTCATCAACAAGACGAAACGGCTAGACAACTGGCGCGAGCGGGTTGTACTGAAAAGGCGCTGGTAGCAAGCGGAGAAGCCTTTGAAATAGCCCAGGCCATTATGTTGTCGCTACATCAACACGACACCGACATGCTAGAAACTAAACAAGATATGGTTGCCTTTGTTACCCTGGCGTCAGGATTGGCTAAAAAGCTGGCTTTGGTGAACACGCATTTTAAAGCAGCAAAAAGCTTAAAAGTAGCACGAGAACAATTGCGGGTATTAGCTCCGTTATTTGCCTGTCATTTTGATATATTGATGTTAATGCGTCAGTTAGAAATGTCGTTAAATGAAGGCGAAGCCTATTATGAACGGCAAACATTTAGCCAACGGGAATTGCATTAACCCATGTTTGCCAGCCAATTAACGACTACTGAGCTACGCCTTTTCGAATAAGATACTGATAGGGTAACGCGTCGGTTTGCGACTCGACGAGTGTGTGCTGCATAAACCGGCAGAAACTTGGAATATCACGGGCAGTTGACGGATCATCAGCAGTTACCAGCAAGGTTTCACCGTCTTTCATTTTTCTTACCTGCAAACGCACCATCATTACAGGCTCGGGGCATCTCAGCCCCACTGCATCTAACTGTTTGTCTGCCTTCATTAGGCTTCCATCGCCACGACTAGATACCATACTGCTCACGGTAGCGTTGAATGTCGGCCAAATGTTTTTCGTGTTCACCACCTTCTTGTAAGTAAGTGATTACATCGGCTAAAGATACTATAGAAACAACCTCTGTATCGAAATCACGTTCTACTTCTTGAATCGCTGATAACTCACCCTTGCCCTTTTCTTGTCGATCAAGCGCAATTAGCACACCTGCTAGCGTGGCGTTATTTTGGGCGATTAATGTCATAGATTCGCGAATAGCTGTTCCGGCAGTGATCACATCGTCCACCAGCATGATACGCCCTTCTAAAGGGTTACCAACAAGGTTGCCGCCTTCGCCATGATCTTTTGCTTCTTTACGATTAAAGCAATAAGGAATATCCATAGCATGGTGATCTGCTAAGGCCACTGCTGTGGTCGTCGCAATGGGAATACCTTTATATGCTGGGCCAAAGAGGACATCAAAAGTAATACCCGAATCGGTTAATGCTGCCGCATAATAGCGCCCCAATTTGGCAAGATCACCACCGCGATTAAATAGCCCTGCATTAAAAAAATAAGGGCTGGTGCGACCAGATTTTAAGGTAAACTCGCCAAATTTAAGCACGCCACGGGCAATAGCAAATTCAATAAATTCCCGTTTAAATGATTTCATTGGTTTCCCTTAGGCTAACGCAGCTTTTTGAATATCAAATAACTCTCTTAATCCGTGTTTAGCAATATCCAGCATCTCATTCATTTCATCAAAGGAGAAGGGTTCGCCCTCAGCAGTTCCCTGAATTTCAATGAGCTTACCGGTTTCTGTCATCACCACATTCATATCGGTTTCGGCAGTGGAATCTTCGGTATATTCTAAATCGGCAATAGGTGTCCCTTCGTAAATGCCCACAGACAATGCCGCTACCATAAATTTCAACGGATTGGTTTTAATGGTGCCTTTGCTACGCATAAGCGTTAATGCATCTACCATCGCCACGCAAGCACCGGTGATTGACGCGGTGCGCGTACCGCCATCGGCTTGAATGACATCGCAATCTAAGGTAATGGTGTTTTCACCCAAAAGCTTTAAATCTACCGCTGCACGTAACGAACGGGCAATCAAACGTTGGATTTCTAAGGTACGGCCACCTTGTTTGCCTCTGGCGGCTTCACGTTGGCTTCGAGTATGTGTTGCACGGGGTAACATGCTGTATTCCGCCGTGATCCATCCTTTTCCTTGCCCCTTCATAAAACGAGGAACCCCTTCATCTACCGTCGCGTTACACAACACTTTGGTATTACCAAACTCAACCAATACTGAGCCTTCAGCGTGACAAGTAAAATTACGGGTGATAGTAACTGGGCGAATTTGACTGGCGGTTCTGCCGCTTGGACGCATAGGTGTCTCCTAAAAGGGTAAATGGTGCATCGGTGCAATTCGCGCAAGTATACCGTAAACCGGGGGAAGAAATGAATGTTCGGTTACAGAGAATTAGACGGGGTGCGCCGCCAATGGCGACGCAGGTCGATTATTTAAGAGATTTAGCGAGGAAATCCACTACTTTTTGATAATAACGAGCGCGGTTGTTTTCGTCATAAAAACCGTGGGTTTCTGTGCTTTCAACAAACCATTCATAGGGTTTTTGGGCCTTATCCATAGCCGCTTTTAAACGCTCGGCATGCTCAAAAGGAACCCGACGATCTTTCTCGCCATGAGAAATCAATACCGGGCCTGCCAGCTTACTCACGTGATTTACAGGCGAAAAGGCGGCTAACTGAGCCTCATCATTACCGATGGCTTTATTTAAATATTTTTTCCCCCACAACAACTCTGGGATATCCCCTTCGCTGTACATCAGGTTTAAATCATAAACACCAGCGGTTGCCACGGCACACTTGAATAAATCCGGTGCTAGCTCTGCCGACATCACCGCTGAATAGCCACCAAAACTGGAGCCCATGATACATACCTTGCTAGGGTCGGTTTTACCTTGCTTGAGGATATAGCGGGTGCCATCAATAATGTCTTGTTGAATGGTATCGCCCCAATGCTTATAACCTGCCTTCTGATAGCTGTTGCCATAACCGCCTGAGCCACGATAATTCACTTGTAGCACGGCATAACCTTGGTTAGCCAGTAACTGCACTTCCCGATCAAAAGACCAATAATCCCGTACACCGTGGGGGCCGCCGTGAACCAAGGTAACCAGCGGTACTTTTTCATCCGCTTTTTGACCTACCGGATAAGTAATAAACCCGTGAATTGTCATGCCTTCTGACGCTGCAAAAGAAATAGGAACAGATTCAGAAAAGGCGTTGATGTCAATGTGATCCATATTGGCAAACAATTGACTGATTTTATTTTTCTTCTTATCAAAAAGGTAATAGGTACCAGCATCAATGTCATTACTGGCGTAGATAACCCACAAACCGCCGTCTTCAGAACGGCTTACCAATGACACGCTATAACCAGGTAGGGTACTGAGTAAACTTTTAAATATTTTCGCTTCTTCGCCGGCGCTATCGAAAACAAGATAGGCAGGACGTCCGTTATCAACACGAATGGCATACGCAGAAGACTTGTCGGTGGTCACATTCACCTGAGTCAGAGAGACCACTTCATCGGTATAAATTTCTTTGCGTTCTCCGGTGGCGATATTCATTTTAAATAACCCAATTTTATCTTGGTTATAGTCATCAAAATAAATGGCCTGAGTGGCATCTTCGTTCATCGCTATGGGATGGAAGTTCTCGCCAAACTTCTCTGACACTTCTACCCAGTCGTCGGCCTGACGACGATAAATAAGGGTATCGCCGTTATTGTTAGTGCCCGTAGCCATCACTAGGTCACCGGCTTTATCAGTAAAGAAAGAGGCTTGTTGCGCCGGCGCGCGGGTAATTTGTCTGCGTAGGGTACCGCTGTAGATATCCAGTTTGTGTACAGAGGCAAACCGGTCGCCCCCTTTAGATTGGGGTTCAGAAGAAATCAGTATTTCTCGATCATTATCAGGTAACAAACTAATAATATGGGCCCAGCCCTTAGTTTGTTTTTTGCGCTGAATTTTTGTGCCCTTTTTCTCTGCAATGCTAACGCCATAGATAACCTCACCCAAGGATCCATCGTAGTTCACTGCATATAATTCGCCGTAAAAGGACGATTCAGCCTGCCAAGGGGCCCCTCGCCATATTTCAAAGACGATGCGCTCGTTATTACCCCAATAAAAATTCCCCACTTCACCATGGGCGCCTAAATTCAAGCCGCCTAACGTAGAGAAATCGTCCATGCTTAATACAAGTAAGCCCCGGCTACCGTCAACGAATACACCCATCGCCAACTTTGTGCCATCGGGTGACAGCTTTAAACCTTGGTAGGTAGAACTTTTTGCAATATCTTGGGAAGTAAACGAAGCAAAAGAGAAACATGAAAAGAATAAAAAGACACTAAGTGCCATCCATTGCCTTAATAACATAAGATTCATCCTGAATATTTTGTAGAAAATCTATACAAACAATTAATTAAGTAAAACAAGCGTTCATTATTTTTTTCGCCATATTAATTGGTCAGAATCACTTTTTCAAACTTTACTCATTTTTTACGATATTGTGGTTCTAAAAGACGGTGCCCCTTTGTTGTAGCAACGCATTCAGCCTAACTTACATGAATAAGCACTGACATTAGGCAAGGAACTGCGTAAACTAGAAACCATATTTGCGACAAAAAAATTGGCTTTGATTATGATTTTTAGCATGACAGCATTCGCTCGTAGCGAAGTAAAAAAAGAATGGGGCACGGCAGTATGGGAAGTGCGCTCGGTTAACCAGCGTTTTTTAGAAACCTACTTTCGTTTACCCGAGCAGTTTCGCTCTTTAGAACCTGTGCTACGAGAACGCTTCCGAAAAAAACTGCAACGGGGAAAGGTAGAGTGCGCGCTACGCTTTAGCGCTAACGACGCTGCGGTAACCAAGCTAAATTTAAATGAAGCATTAGCAAAAGAAGTGATGCATGCTGCCGACTGGGTGCAATCTCATGGCCAATCAACCGGTGTAAACCCGTTAGATGTGCTTCGCTGGCCAGGCGTTATTGCCGCTGAAGAAGCCGATATGGATACCATTCAAGGGGATATACTAGGTGCTTTTGACGACACCTTACGCCAATTTATTGAGGCAAGAGCCACCGAGGGTGATGCATTAAAATCGATGATTGAGCAACGCCTTGATGGCATCGAAAAAGAAGTCGCTTTTGTAATTGAAAAAATGCCAACCATTATGGAGTGGCAACGGGAAAAAATACAAACACGCTTTGAAGAAGCCAAGGTTGAACTCGATGCAGGCCGGTTTGAGCAAGAAATGGTAATGCTGGCTCAAAAAATTGATGTGGCCGAAGAACTAGATCGCCTTAAAGCCCATGTAAAAGAAACCCGAAATATCCTGAAAAAAGGCGGCGCTTGTGGCCGTCGACTAGACTTTATGATGCAGGAATTTAACCGCGAGTCGAATACCTTAGGCTCAAAATCTATTAACAGTGAAATTACCCAATCGGCGGTTGAACTGAAGGTATTGATAGAGCAGATGAGAGAGCAGATCCAGAATATTGAGTAAAATTTCACCGTCATCATTTAAAAGCGACCGGCCCTATTAAATAGAGCCGGTAGCAATCTAATACTCTTATCCTCTTTCGCTCCCATACCATCAACCTCACCTATATCGTTCTTTCTTTTCCATTCTATTACCAACAAAAAACTTCAAGAGGTACTGAAAAACTGCTCATGACTAAAACCCAGCAAAAGATACTTGAAGCCGTGGGTGTTTTAAGTAGAAACCGACTTCGTTTTTCATCGTTTTCCAAAAAGCATACGCTTGATATCAACAAACATGTGGATGAAATAAAAGTACCCGGCTTTGTGTGTGCTAAAGACAAGGGTTGCCTGGTTTTAGCAGAATCTTGGTTCCGAGAGAGGGGGATATATATTTCTTGGGGCACACTGGGTGGCACTGTACTTTCCGGCTTTTTTTTGTACCTAACACTGGTAATGCCTTGGTTGTCTGATGCTCCAATTAATATTGGGGGCGTTGTTGCCCTGTGTTTTACGGCATGTATTGGCTTTTTGTTAGTTTACCCCCTGTTATTTGCAGCCAAGAACGAACTTAAGTTACAAGGCTTGCAGTATACTGTTTTTAATTCTATCTCTAAGAACGTCCACTTTGTTAGCGACGTCGACTTCCAACCCAAAACCTGCCGCTGGGATGAGTGTACATTCTGTCTCGCCTATTCGGCTGGCGGTGTCGAGGGCTTTTATTACGAGTTAAAAGGCTACCTGTTTAACGAAGATGGTAGTGTTAAAGACAGCTTCTCCTTTGATGACTATCACTATATGGCCACGAATAGTAATAGTTCACGGCAATGGATGATTAACGATCTTTCTGCTAGGTTCGAATATGTACGCCGCTTTATGGAAGAGGGTGCCGACTCGGTAGAACCTGTCACTGAGTTACTTGATTTGACGCCAAGCCTTTCTGAAACAGCACATCGGTTTCAGCCCAAGTCTAAGGCATCAGACGGTAAGAAGTTCCACCTTATCTATTCAATAGTACGCACCATATTTCTGATCCCATTTAGCGTACAAGTCGTGGGGCACTATATCTTTTGTCGCTACTGCCACCTACCGCAGTGGCCACAAGGTGTGATCGATGAGTGTGGTGAAGAAGTTTTTCCCAAGCGGTAATCTTTACCCTTAATTTTATACATTGGGCTTTTATCAAAAACGCCCTCTTGTGGTATTCAATTATTTTCGGTTCGTGAATATATGCAAAAACCTAATCAACTTCTGTCTTCTCAATATAAAAAAACACCACGTTCAACAATACAAGACAACTTCATAGGCTGCTTAATCGGCGGGGCTATTGGTGATGCCTTTGGTGCACCCGTGGAGTTTATGTCACGAGAAAATATCCTTTCGAAACACGGTCACAAAGGCGTTACCGAGTTTTTACCGGCCTATGGCAAAACCGGTGCTATCACCGACGATACACAAATGACCCTTTTTACCGCCGAAGGCTTACTACGGGCCCATGTTTGCAACTCACAAAAAGGCAGTACCACTTGGTTAGGCTGCATTGGACACGCCTATCAGCGCTGGTTGCAAACCCAGTCCCATCCATCACCGGAATATTTAACCGTAAGTAACGATGGCCTACTTTGGCAAATCCACGATCTGCACGAACAACGTGCGCCAGGCAATACCTGTTTAAATGCTCTTAGCATGGCTGGGCAATTTGAAGAATTTGCCTTAAACGACAGTAAAGGCTGTGGCGGCGTGATGCGGGTTGCCCCCATTGGCCTTTTTTGCTGGCGAGGGCAAGAGCAATTTAGTCTTGAAGAGTGCTTCAACCTTGCTAGTGATGCTGCTCAGCTTACCCACGGCCATCCCACAGGCTATTTGTCCGCCGGGGCTTTTGCCGCCATTATTTATCAAATTTTACAGGGCGACACACTCAAAGAGGCCATTCATTGTGCCTTGTCTTTGTTGCAACAAAAACCCGATGCCGATGAAACCATTAGCGCTATACAAATGGCCTTGGCCCTATCGACAACAAAGAGTGAACATGCACTCGCCATTGCTGAGCTCGGGGAAGGCTGGGTGGCGGAAGAAGCGCTGGCCATTTCTCTTTACTGCACATTGGTTGCCAAGGATTTTAACCAGTTGATGAACATCTCGGTCACCCACGATGGTGATTCTGACTCTACCGGTGCCATATCAGGAAATTTATGGGGCGCAATTCATGGCGTAGAAGGCATTGATAAATCACTAATAGAGCAAGTTGAACTTGGTGACACCATCTCCGACATGGCCAACGATTTGTTCGACTTTCCCACATGGAATAGTGATCTCCAATCGTCGAAGGAAGAATTCAGCAGGTATATTGAGAAAAAATATCCTGGCCATTAAGGCCATGAACGCCGTCACTTGGCATAAAAGATTAGCGATGCGCAGAAAACCCAGCGGCATTCATTAGTGTACTAAGTTGTTCTGTTTGGTTATCACACCACTGTAACCAAGTATCTGCCGTCGAACTCGGCTGTTTAAGCCAGTGCATTTCTAATGACACATAAAGTGGCGTGGCCAACGGTATAAATGTGCAATGGGTGGTTTGTAAATTGCGTACACAACCAGGCACCAAGGCTACGCTATTCCCACTTGCGACATGAGTTAATAACGCCTGCATAGATATGGGCTCATCGTGTAAATCAGGTTCGATATTTTGTTTATAAAAAGCATTAGTTAAGGTATCAAAAAGGCTAGGCGCATGTGCTCTGGCAAATAGGGCTAACGGGAAAGAAGCGATATCATCAAGGGCTAAATGGGCATGCTGCGCAAGGGGGTGTTCTTGTGCGACCACAGCGTAAATAGGATCGTCACACAGGTGCTTTCTTTCCACCCGCCCATCATAGCCGCCGACTACTGGTCGAGAAAAACCAATATCCAACATATTGTCGCTAAAGGCATTTAGTTGCTCGGCGGCAGTTAGCTCGTAAATTTTAATATCGATATTTGGTTCATCTTGCCGAAAATGCCTTAACAGTTGCGGCAGAAAATGGGCACAGGCTGAACTGACATAACCAATACGTAACACGCCTTTTTTTCCTGCTGCTATTAACTGGGTGTCAGTCTTAGCCGTCTCACAATGAGAGATAATGGCTTTTGCATGGTTAAAAAAGGCCTCACCTGCCGCCGTTAATTTCACATTACGGGTGTTACGCTCAAATAAGCAAACGTCCAACTCCCTTTCTAAGGTGGTGATGTGTCGGCTAACGGCACTTTGAACCGTGTGTAATTTTGCTGCCGCAACAGAAAAATTCCCGCAGCGCGCTACCGTGATAAATGTTTTTAAATGCTTAAAATTCACATCTATGCCATTTAAAGATTAATTGAAGCTATTTATATCATTTAAAGTATGAATTGCACACCCGTAGTATATGCACACATTCATTTTCAATAAGCATCTAATGACACTATCTAAAACCGGAGAAATCACCTTATTTTTGGCTGCAACCCTTACCATTATGGTGGGAACAGCTGTCGCACCAGGTCTTAGTAATATTGCTGAGGCTTTAGGCGTCACCGCCTACGCACCGTTACTAATCACGTTGCCTGCACTAGGTGCTATTCTTTTCGCGCCTATATTCGGAAAATGTATTGATGGTTTAGGTCCTCGCAAAACTTTGCTCATATGTTTATTTGGGTATTTTATTATGGGTGCAGGTGGCGCATTGCTATATGGTCCATTTCCCATCGCGTTAGATCGCATTTTATTGGGTGGGTTTGCGGCTGGTATTATGGCGGCAGGCACGGCAGAAATTTCTTGTTGGTACACAGGCAAAGCCCGCCTAAACATGATTGCAAAACAAGGAATGGCAATTGAGTTAGGCGGTGTTATTTTTCTTTTTATCAGTGGCCTGTTAAGTGAACTTGCCTGGCATGGTCCATTTATGCTTTATTTTTTAGGGCTTATCTGCGCGATTATGTGTTTGCTGTTTATTCCCTCCAACAACATAAAACAACCCCAATCAAAGACAAAACCCCAGATACCTAAAAACACCATGGGGCCCATTATGATGTGTACGTTTTTCGCGATGATCCTGTTTTTTAGTATCATCATTAGCTTACCTGGTCATTTGACAACCCTCGGTTTTAGCAGCTCGCAGATTGGAAATTTACTGGCGTTTATTTCATTAATTGCGGTATTTGCCGCCATGTTTATGCCCCGCCTTGTAGCGAAAACCTCTGAAGGCACGGCCATTAAATTAGCATTTATTAGTTACGGTATTGGCCACCTGCTGTTTGCGAGCAGCACCCTCACAATGTCACTGATTGCAGGGGCTGTATTTGCGGGTATTGGATTCGGTTTCTCACTACCTTTGCTTAACCACAAAACAGTGGAAATTAGCTCAGAAGCAAACAGAGGCCATAATTTATCTCGGTTTGCCATAGCCGCTTTTTCTGGTCAGTTTGCCACTTCTGCGTTAGAAGTGATTCATCTACCTAAAAGTACTATCTTCTATGTTTGTGCGTTTATTTCAGTACTCTGTATACTCATTTTGGTTGTCAACCAACGTGTATTAGCAACAACCACCAACGCCCAATAAAATAACAAGGCGAGTTACACACAAAATCTGCAGGGAGAATAAAAATGAGGTTAGCAATTTTAACAGGGCTGTGTTGGTGCATATTTCACCTAACTCCTGCCAATGCATCACCTGAAACCGTATTAGATCAGCTCCATCAGGCTGCTGCTGATGCAAATTATGAACAGTATTTTGATACCTTCGCGTCCAATGGCGTGTTCATTGGCACAGATGCATCGGAAGTTTGGACGGTAGAGGCATTTAAAAACTACGCCAAACCCATTTTTGCTGCCGGAAAAGGGTGGGTTTATCATCCTAAAAAACGCCATGTTTATTATTCATCCACCGGCGATATCGCTTGGTTCGATGAACTATTAGACAGCGAAAGTTATGGACAATCCCGCGGTACAGGGGTGTTGGAAAAGCAAAATGGTAAATGGAAAATTGTTCAATACCATCTTACTTTTCCTATACCTAACCCCATCGCTAAAAAGCTAACTGACGAAATAAAAGCCTTTCAACAGCAACCAAGCCAATAATGGCTTAATACCCAGTATTAGACTGGGTTAGCGGTTGAATTTTTAGCTCAACACGTCGGTTTATTTGTCGATTACCCGCTGACGTGTTGGGAACTTTAGGTTGATATTCGCCAAGCCCGACGGTAGTGATCCGCGTTGAATTAACGCCAAAAGAAATCATCAGGTTTTCTACCGACTGCGCCCGCTGTTCAGACAGCGTTTGGTTATAGGCTGCCGATCCAGTATCGTCAGTATGTCCTTCAATAAGCAGTACGGTTTTTTCGTACTGGTTCACTACCGTAGCCACATCTTGTAATACGGGATTAAAGTTCGGACTAATAGCCGCGCTGTTTGTAGCAAAGGTGATATCTCCGGGCATGATCAATCGTAGGTTATCTCCTTCTCTGACAACCTGAACACCCGTATCGGCTAATTGCTCTCGCAGGTCTTCTTCCTGCCTATCCATATAGTTGCCAATGGCTCCACCAGCTATAGCCCCCACAGCGGCGCCCCATGCGTAACGACTTTTATCGTTATCACCTGTGGCTTTACCTAACAATGCACCTACCACAGCACCAATGGCAGCGCCTTTTTGCGTATTTGATGGATCAGTTGCGCATCCAGCCGTGGTTAGTGCCACTGCTAAAGCGCCTACGGTAAATAATTTTTTCATCATCGCCTCATAGCATAATTACAATTTAACTAACGTAAACAGCAATTCTTGTTCCACCGTTTTAACTAGGGTAATAAGGTATTAAAACCCCGATGAATATAAGCTGAATACAATAATGGAAGTAAATTGAGTGAAAAACATAAACGATAAATAGTGCATCAAGGGTGTAAGTTTTTCTCGATGTATCAGTATTGCGACATATCAGGTAGAAATGCTTTGTTTGAAGAATTGATTAAAATCGATTTTATAATCACTGGCCTTAACCGCTTTTTCGATTTTTATACGACTGTCTTGCGCCAAATTGATATCTTTTGGTGGCAGGTAATGATTACCAGTTAATGAATAAAACACTTTCACAATGGGTGATAAGGGCGAATCGGTATGAGTAACCACCATGGCTAACCGTTCATTGGATAATTTAACCAAGCTGCCTACCGGATAAACCCCCATACACTTAATAAATTGTTGTACTAATGCTTTATCTAGCTTGTGGGGTGATTCATTAATGAGTATGGAAAAAGCGCGTTGGCTTGGCATACCGGCTTTGTAGCATCGATCTGCGGTTAACGCATCATACATATCTGCAATGGCAAGCATACGGCCCGCTTTGCTTATATCTTTGCCTTTGGTGCCTGCTGGATAGCCTAAACCGTCTAAACGTTCATGGTGCTCGCTGACGGTTCTAATAAGCTCTGGGTTAAGTTCTACCTCTTCTAAAGCTTCAACCCCATATTCCACATGCTTTTTCATCACAGCCATTTCGTTTTCGTCTAAACGGCCAGGTTTATGCAGTATTTCGTCAGGAATGCGAATTTTGCCTAAATCGTGTAAAAAACCAGCGATGGCTAAGGCTTGCACATCATCTTCATCCATGCCGATAGCCCGGGCAAAGTTGGCTGAAATAATAGCGACGTTTAAGGAATGCTCTAAAAGATAATCATCCTTTTCCCGTATACGGGTAAGACAGAGCAGGGCATCAGGGTTTCTATCCACAGATTCCACTAAGCTATGTGAAAACTGTTTCGGGATCCGATCATCAAATGGTAAGCCTTGTTCTACCGCTTTAAGCAACTCACCTTGGATTTTCTTGCCTTGATGGTACAAGGTTTCAGCGCGATCTAGTTCGATACTAAAACTGACCTTGGGCTTCTTAGTTTTGTTTTTTCCGCTTTCATTTTCAGGCAACGTTACCTTGTCTTTGCCCGTATCTGGATCAAACTGTTTGGATAAATCGATAACCACTTTAAGCACACCTCGCTTTCGCAATGCGGCTACGATGGATTGGCTAGTCACTCTTCCTTGCGACTTTATTTTTATTTTACCCGACTGATGGGCAATTTGATTTACATACATACCGGGCTTTAAATCGCGGATCGATATGATTTTTAAATCGCTTTCTGCCACTACCTTTGTCCCTACTGATACCTATTCCTTACCATAAATAATTATACGTGATTAAGAAATGGATTAGGTATAACTTATGTACGTTAATTATAGTTTCTTAACTAAAAAAACCACTTAGTATTTTAAACGATGCAATATATCGTGAAGTTCTGGTTGCCACTGGTAAATTTTTAGCCTAATACGGAAACCTTCCACACCGACCCCCTCACTGATTAACCGTTGCCGTTGCTCTTGGGCTTGTTCAGATCCCGCCGGAAACGCTATCTTTCCATCAGCACGAACAATACGGTGCCAAGGGATGGCAATTTCTTCGTTAGACGATCTTAATGCTTTACTGACTAACCGTGCCCGACCAGGTAGGCCGGCTAAATCTGCGACCTGACCATAAGTAGCCACTCGCCCTTCAGGTATAATCAAGGCCACGGAAAGAATCTTTGATATGCTATCAGGTAATGTCATACAGGTGTATTACTAAGGTGATAAAGTTCATGCGGCAATACTGCAAACACTGTCATTTCCCCGCTAAAACATGTTTATGTAGCGCAGTTAAAAGGGTTCATTCCACCGTCAAAGTGGTGGTAATACAACATCCTAAAGAAGTGCACCATGCTAAAAATACAGTGCGGTTACTTAAGCTTTCGCTGCAAAACTTTACCGTACTTGTAGAAGATGAAAAAGACTTTCGAACACAGCTTATCAACTGCCTCTCGTTGGCAGCTCACCCTGCCGTAATCTATCCGTCACCTTCCAGCCAACCGTTGGAACAAATAAACCGGGCTAGCAACCATGATTTATTCATTCTACTCGATGGTAGCTGGAAGCAGGCGTACGGCATGTGGTGTAGAAATGCTCAACTCCACCACCTACCTCAATATCATTTTGCCACACCACCGGATAGTACGTATAGCATACGCCATACACAACGTGCGAAGAGTTTATCAACACTAGAGGCCGTAGCTTATACGCTGTCGGTGTCTGATAGTTGTGATGTCACTCCCCTCCACAATTTGCAAAATGCCATGCAGGTTCATTGGCAAGGGCCATCAGAACATCAACGTTAGTCGGTATAACTTGAATGGCCCAGTAGTAATTCAATACTTGGGTTTAATGCAAAACCAATAGCCCTAACTGGCGGATCAACAACCATGATGCCGGCACAATCAAGGTCACGCCCATCACTTTACTAAACTGAAACGACCCCCAATAGGTTGTCGTTACCGCTTCTACCGCTTCTATTTCCCGCTCCACTTCGACAATAGCCTGCCTATTGTTAGGCGTAGTGTGCTTCGACGACGCATACATAGATCGCAACGATGAAATAAGACCATTAAGAATGTCATGTTTTTGGGCGCGCATTATTTTGCTTATTTTAAAGGCAGGGAGGGCAAGGTAAATGAGCATAACGCTGGAAAAAAACGTCAATACACAGGCATCGATAGCAGGAACGGCTTTGTTAAACCAAAAAATAGGGGTAATTGTCATCGCGGTTATGGCAAACAAGGTATTTTCTGTCGCTATCACCACCACCCGCTTGATGGCCACGAGATCTTGGCTACTGGTGGCAGGTTTAGCCACAAAGTTACCGATAAGATAATGAGTCGACGACAAAGACTGAAACATAAACAGCCAGAAGAAAAACCAAAAGGGAAAAGCCATAACGTACAAGGCCATAGTACGAAAGGTAAAGATGCCCAACAGGTCTTCGCTAATGATGTAAACCAAGGTAACGAAAATTGACGCTATTGCCGCAATGTAGGTATGTGTAATCAGTTTTTGTGCTAAACGTTCTCTATGTAATGAAAAATGACTTAAAGCGTTATTTTCCAAAAGATAGCGCATAACGATACTAGCAACATGCTGTTGTTGAACTCTAATGGTGATCCAAAAGAAAGTGGTAAGTAGAGGGATGCCAATTGCCGTGTTAAATGCGCGCTGGGATCTTTCATCACTGATTGCTTCATAATCTAACGTGCCGGTAAAGAAATTAATCAAGAAGCAAACAGACAAGTACAGTAAAGGAACGCCAAAAAAAGGGGAAGAATGAGTGGTTGGATAACGAAAAGTCATAGTGCCTTAATCCAGCATCGAGCAAAATCCTTCTTATCTTGATAGTTAAAGAATACCGTTAATCCATTTATTAGTATTATTTTATGTTCAGTTTAATGCGAATTACTCACATTACAATAGCCCTGATACAATTTAATAATTGTATTATAAAGCAACAACTTTCATTCTAAATGGCAATCTGACCATACAGCAAACTCACTGCCTCCAGGTTCTTTGAAATGAAAACGATGGCCACCGGGAAAAGCAAAGATTCCCTGACTAATTACGCCTCCAGCCTGTTCGATTTCTTCGCGTATTTCATTTAACTTGTCACTGTAAAATACCGTTAAAGCACCGCCTTTGTGGGGGTCATTTACCGTATCACTTAAATAAAAACCCCCATCCACATTCTCAAGTGAAAATGCCGTGTATTGATCACCATAATCAGTAAAAGACCATCCAAACACCTGGGAAAAGAAGGCTTTTGTTAATGGCAATGAACGTGACGGATATTCTAAATAACTCAGGCTTTTTGGTTTCAATTTAATGTGCCCTTGTTGCAAAACAACCAAGCGAGAACCAACGTACACTTTTTATTCAGAATTTGCCAAATAATAGATACAAAAAAACCGGCTTTAAGCCGGTTTTTTTCATTGCTGATTGATTACTTACGCAATTTTTGAATAAGCCGCAACTGGGCGATGGCTTCTGCCAACTCTTGTGCTGCTTCTGCATAATTAAAATCAGCGCCTGGATTGGCGATGTGCTCTTCAGCACGACGTTTCGCTTCAACTGCTGATTGTTCGTCCAAATCTTCGGCTCGAACAGCCGTGTCAGCAAGAACAGTGACTGTACCAGGTTGGACTTCTAACACCCCACCGGCCACATAAATCATCTCTTCTTCACCGTGCTGCTTAACCAAACGCACCATACCAGGTTTAATTGCAGTGATCAGTGGTGCGTGGCCTGGGTGGATACCCAGCTCACCTTCACTTCCTGTTACCTGTAATGTTTCAACCAGACCAGAGAAAATCTCTTTTTCTGCGCTTACCACATCCAGATGAACTGTCATAGCTGCCATTTAAACCTCCTCAGTAAGGAACGTGAACAAGGTGCAGGCAGAGCGTACTCTGCCCAACCCTATTCTTATTTCTTGGCTTTTTCCAACGCTTCGTCGATAGAACCAACCATGTAGAAAGCCTGTTCTGGCAGGTGATCATACTCACCGTCCAAAATGCCTTTAAAGCCACTAATCGTGTCTTTCAGAGAAACATATTTACCCGGCGAACCAGTAAATACTTCTGCTACGAAGAATGGTTGAGACAAGAAACGCTGAATCTTACGAGCACGTGAAACGACTTGCTTGTCTTCTTCAGACAGCTCGTCCATACCCAGGATTGCGATAATGTCTTTCAGTTCTTTATAACGCTGAAGAACCGTTTGTACACCACGTGCAACATCATAATGCTCTTGGCCAATAACCAATGGATCCAACTGACGAGAGGTGGAATCCAGTGGATCAACAGCAGGGTAGATACCCAAAGATGCAATGTCACGAGACAATACAACTGTTGCGTCCAAGTGAGCAAAGGTTGTTGCCGGAGAAGGGTCAGTCAAGTCATCGGCGGGTACATATACCGCTTGAATTGACGTGATTGAACCCGTCTTCGTTGAGGTGATACGTTCCTGTAGAACACCCATCTCTTCAGCTAGTGTAGGCTGGTAACCTACCGCTGAAGGCATACGACCTAACAGAGCAGATACCTCAGTACCGGCCAAGGTGTAACGATAAATGTTATCTACGAAGAACAGTACATCACGGCCTTCATCACGGAATTTTTCCGCCATGGTCAAACCGGTTAACGCCACGCGCAAACGGTTTCCAGGAGGCTCATTCATCTGACCGTAAACCAACGATACTTTATCAAGTACGTTAGAATCGTTCATTTCGTGGTAGAAGTCGTTACCTTCACGAGTACGCTCACCAACACCGGCGAATACAGAGAAACCACTGTGTTCGATAGCGATGTTACGGATAAGCTCCATCATGTTTACGGTTTTACCAACACCGGCACCACCGAACAGACCAACTTTACCACCTTTAGCGAATGGGCAAACCAAATCGATAACTTTGATACCCGTTTCCAGCAATTCAACAGAGCTGGATTGGTCTTCATAGCTAGGCGCTTGACGGTGAATAGACATACGCTCTTCTTCACCGATAGGACCCGCTTCATCAATTGGGTTACCCAGCACGTCCATGATACGACCCAGTGTAGATGTACCCACTGGCACCATGATAGGCGCGCCTGTATTTTCTGCTGCAGTATTACGACGCAATCCGTCTGTGGTACCCAGCGCGATGGCACGAACAACGCCGCCACCTAATTGTTGTTGCACTTCTAGGGTTAACCCAGATAAGTCACCTTCGGTCACTTTCAGTGCGTCATATACTCTTGGTACCGCATCTTGTGGAAACTCAATGTCCACAACGGCGCCAATGATTTGGACGACCTTACCTTGACTCATAATTTGTCCTCGTTATCTCTTCTAAACCTTTGCTACACCGCTGCGGCACCGCTAACAATCTCGCTGATTTCTTGCGTGATTGCAGCCTGACGCGCTTTGTTGTACACCAATTGCAGTTCATCGATAAGGTTGCCGGCATTATCTGTGGCCGCTTTCATTGCAACCATTCGTGCTGCTTGCTCAGATGCTACGTTTTCAACAACACCTTGGTATACCTGAGACTCTATATAACGCACCATTAATGATTCCAAAATTTCTCTTGGATCTGGTTCGTATATGTAGTCCCAACGATGCTTTAATGTCTCATCTTCTGACTTAGGCAAAGGCAATAATTGATTCATCACAGGCGTTTGCGACATGGTGTTAACGAAGTTGTTATAAACCAAATAAATTCGATCCAACTGACCTTCGTCGTAGGCGCGCAACATCACGCGAACTACACCCACTACGTCACTAACTGAAGGCGCATCCCCTAACCCTGTTTCGGCAGCAAGTATATTGCCCCCAAACCGGTTAAAGAATCCACAGGCCTTCGAGCCTAATGCTGCAAAATCTACTTCCACACCCTGATCGCTTAACTCTTTCGCTTTCTGGGTAACCAGTTTGAACTCATTAGTGTTCAAACCACCGCATAAACCGCGGTCGGTAGATATCACAATAAAGCCAACTCGTTTTACGTCGCGCTCTTCTAGATACGGATGACGATATTCCAAGTTGCCGTTAGCAATGTGACCAATCACTTTTAGCATGCTTTGCGCGTATGGACGGCCAAAGGCCATACGTTCCTGCGCCTTTTTCATTTTCGACGCAGCAACCATTTCCATCGCATTGGTAATCTTTTGAGTATTTTTGATACTCCCAATTTTACCTTTAATCTCTTTACCGCTGGCCATGATTATCTCTCCGATTACTCAACGAAATGTGCTGACATCTACAAGCGTATCTGTCAGCACCATTGATTACCAAGTTTGGGTCGCTTTGAACTTCGTTAAAGCGTCTTTCAACTGAGAATCAATGTCGTCGTTGTAGTTGCCGGTTTCATTGATAGACTTCATCAGTTCAGCGTGATCGCTGTTCATGTAAGCGTGTAGTGCTGCTTCAAAATCTAAGATTTTGTTCATTTCTACATCTTTTAAGAAGCCTTTCTCAACGGCGTACAGAGACACACCCATATCCGCGATGGACAGAGGCGTATATTGCTTCTGCTTCATCAATTCAGTTACGCGCTCACCGTGTTCCAGTTGTTCTCTTGTGGCATCGTCAAGGTCAGAAGCGAACTGAGAGAACGCTGCCAATTCACGATACTGTGCCAAGGCCAAACGAATACCACCACCTAATTTCTTGATGATTTTAGTTTGTGCGGCACCACCAACACGAGATACTGAAATACCGGCGTTAACAGCAGGACGAATACCCGCGTTAAACAAGTCAGTTTCTAAGAAGATCTGACCGTCGGTAATTGAGATAACGTTAGTAGGTACGAATGCTGATACGTCACCAGCTTGGGTTTCAATGATAGGCAATGCTGTCAAAGAACCCGTTTTGCCTTTCACTTCACCGTTTGTATAGGTTTCAACGTACTTATCGTTTACACGAGCGGCACGTTCAAGCAAGCGGGAGTGAAGATAGAAAACGTCACCAGGATAAGCTTCACGACCAGGAGGACGCTTCAGCAACAATGAAATTTGACGATAAGCAACAGCTTGCTTAGACAAATCATCGTATACGATCAGCGCATCTTCACCGCGGTCACGGAAAAACTCACCCATAGTACAACCAGAATATGGCGCTAGGTATTGCAGTGCAGCAGATTCAGAAGCCGATGCAGCCACAACAATTGTATGAGCCATTGCACCGTGTTCTTCCAGCTTACGTACCACGTTAGCGATAGTAGAGGCTTTCTGACCTACAGCCACATACACACATTTGATGCCTGTATTTTTCTGGTTGATGATGGCATCAACAGCCATAGCTGTTTTACCACACTGACGGTCACCGATGATCAACTCACGCTGACCACGACCGATTGGAATCATTGAATCAACAGACTTATAGCCTGTTTGCACAGGTTGATCCACCGATTGACGTTCAATTACACCAGGTGCAATTTTTTCAACGGGTTCAAAACCTTCTGCTTCAATCGCACCTTTACCATCAATTGGCTCACCAAGGGTATTTACTACACGCCCTAACAGTGTGCGGCCAACTGGTACTTCTAGGATACGACCGGTTGATTGTACTTTTGTACCTTCCTGCAGGTCCGCATAAGGACCCATCACTACCGCACCTACTGAGTCACGCTCAAGGTTCAGTGCGATGGCATAGCGACTGCCTGGAAGCTCTATCATTTCACCTTGCATTACATCGGCAAGGCCGTGAATGCGGATAATACCATCGGTTACAGCGACGATAGTCCCTTCGGTGCGTGCTTCACTGGTAACATTAAACTGTTCAATTCTTTTCTTGATCAGTTCTGCAATTTCAGTGGAATTAAGTTGCATGCTCTTATCCCCGTTATGCTTGCAACGCGTCTGCGAGACGGTTCAATTTCGACTTGACGGAACCATCAATAACTGTATCACCGGCTTTTACTACAAATCCGGCGACCAGGGCAGGGTCCACGTTACAATTAAGCTTCACTTTACGTGCCAAACGTTTTTCTAACGATGCGCTAATATCTGCCTGTTGTGCTTCAGATAACGCTGATGCAGAAGTTAAATCCACTTCCACCTCTTTGTCATAATCGGCTTTCAGTTCATTAAAGAGTACTGAAATATCCGGCAGGGCAACCAAACGTTTATTTTCTGCCAAAACTTTAATGAAGTTTTGACCATGTTCATCGAGCTGTTCACCACATACGTTGATGAATATCTCAGCGAGTTGCTCGGCGGCAACGGCACCGGTAAGTAACTGGTGCACGTCTTCGTTTTTCGCAACTTCACTGGCAAACATCAGCATATCTTGCCAATTGGCAATGGCGTTATGCTCGACAGCAAAATCGAAAGCGGCTTTGGCGTAAGGGCGAGCGACAGTTGTCAATTCAGACATGGCTCATTTCCCCTTATAGCTCAGCGACAAGTTTTTCAACAATGTCGTTTTGTGCGTTTGCATCGATTTCACGTTGAAGAATTTGCTCTGCACCTGCAACAGCTAATGCTGCTACCTGGGCACGTAATTCTTCCTTGGCACGATTGCGTTCAGCTTCAATTTCGGTATAACCTTGAGCGATAATTTTCTCGCGCTCGGCTTGGCCTTTCTGCGTTTCATCTTCAACAAGTTGATTAGCACGCTTCTTGGCTTGCTCGATAATTTCAGCTGCTTGCGCCTTCGCATCTTTCAACTGCTCAGTGGCTTTTTCCTGAGCCAGTTCCAGGTCTTTTTCCGCCCGTACAGAAGCTTCTAAGCCATCGGCAATCTTCTTCTGACGGTCTTCAATCGCAGCCAATAATGGTGGCCATACGTACTTCATGCAGAACCACACAAAGACGATAAACGCGATTAATTGACCTAATAGAGTGGCGTTAATGTTCACGACCGCTCCTCCTCATCATGTTCGCTAAAGAATAGGTTTTTAAAAAAATTAAGCACCAACAGCGAACAGAAGGTATAGCGCGATACCAACACCGATCATTGCGATGGCGTCAATAAGACCCGCTACGATAAACATCTTAACTTGCAGTTGAGGAGCCAGTTCTGGTTGACGAGCAGCAGATTCTAGGAATTTACCACCCAGCAGACCGAAACCAATAGCGGTACCTAAGGCACCAAGACCGATCAGTATTGCAACAGCGATGTATAACATGTACGTCTCCGATTTAAGTTAAATTTAAAGTTAAAGTGTAAAAGTAAAACAGTTTGAATCACACGCTTTGTGGCAAGCCCCTAGGCATGTGATCCGGACTACATTAATGGTCTTCGTGAGCCAGGCTTAAATAAACAATGGTTAGCATCATAAAGATGAACGCCTGAAGCACGATAACGAGAATATGGAATACAGCCCAAGGGAAGTGCAGCGGTAACTGCCAAACACCTAGGGTAGCGATAAGAATGAAAATCAACTCACCCGCGTAAAGGTTACCGAATAACCGCAAGGCCAGAGAGAATGGACGGGCCAGCAAGGTAACGGTTTCTAAGATGAAGTTCACGGGAATAAATGCCCAGTGATTAAATGGCTGGAAAGTCAGTTCTTTCAAAAAGCCACCTACACCTTTTATTTTTATGGAGTAGAAGATAATTAGAATGAAAACGCCCAAGGCTAGAGCCAGCGTCAGGTTAATGTCTGTGGTTGGTACCACTTTCATATACACATTGTGTGGATCAACACCTGTGGCTGCATGGGCAATCTGACCTGCCGCTGTAGGTAAGAAGTCCACTGGCACAAGGTCCATCAGGTTCATCAAGAACACCCACACGAAGATGGTCAATGCTAACGGCGCAATGAGATTGTTTTTCCCATGGAAAGAATCACGGACGTTGTTGTTTACAAAATCCACGAGAATTTCAACAAATGCCTGGGTTTTGGTAGGTACGCCGGAAGTCGCAGACTTTGCTACTTTGCGGAAAAACCACAAAAATAGAATACCCAGTCCGATAGACCAAGCCATCGTATCAATATTCCATACCCAAAAGCCGGCTTCTGCACAAATATTGGATGCGTTATGTAATTCTTCACCGTGACTAAATTTCAGACCATCGTCTGTGCTACACATGGTGGCATTGGTCAAGTGGTGGAGAATATACTCTTGTGTTGTTATCTCTGATGCCATGTTTCAACCTAAAAATTAAAGTGTAAAAACTTTTCAGCGTTTCGTCTGTAATACCCTAGTCTTGCTACAAAGGTATTGGCATTTTTAGTTATCGTTATTTTTGACGAAACATTGCCAGCCAATAGCTGACGGATGTTACTGCGAAGGCGCTAAATACCACTTCAGGTATTGCATTAAAGCCTTTAAACGCAATAACAAATAAAATTACTGCCACCACTAAGCGTAACTTGGCTCCCTGGCTAAAACTCCGTACTACCAATTCGTTCTTACTGGCACCGGCATAGCGAAAAGCAAATAACGCGAAAATGAAATTGGGGACAATACTGATACAACCTCCTATGGCAGCAGAAACTGCGGCCTTAGACGATATTGTCAATGCGACGACAACCACTAACAGGAACACTACAAGCAGCTGAATCTGTAACGCTTGCCTGGCAAGTTTTTTTCCACCACTTGCCAAATCTGTTTTTATCATCGTTTCGGTTATTTCGAGCCCAATCAAAAAGCGTCAGAAGTATACTGTTTTATCGATTATTTTCAACCATACATCGCGTTTTGAAAGTTATTCTGAAAATTTTCTTTGTGTATAACGAGACTTGGCGCATTGTACGTGAAAAATAAGACGATAACGACCACGGCAAACAAAAAATTTACACGGCGGTCATCAATCGTTAATGAATTTTAGATAGGATACCATCAAGCTGTTCTAAATCATTGAAGTTAATGGTTATTTTACCTTTACCTTTGGTGTTGTGATCGATAGAAACCTGGGTACCAAGATTATCTGACAGTCGAGTCATTAAATTTTGCACGTCAGGATCGATCTTTTTCTCAGGTTTTGGTTTGGTAGGTTCAAGACATTTTCGCACTAACCTTTCAGTGTCCCTTACAGTTAATCCTTTGCCAGAAACCACTTGAGCCACTTCAGTTTGCTGTTCACCGTCTAATGCTAACAATGCTCGGGCATGACCCATTTCGATATCACCATGCTCAAGGAGCAGCTTAACATCGTCATTTAAGTTGTTTAGACGCAATAAATTGGTCACTGTGGCTCTGGATTTTCCCACCGCTTCTGCAGTTTGTGCATGGGTGAGTTCAAATTCGTTCATCAGCCGTTCTAACGCCTGGGCTTCTTCCATGGCATTTAAATCTTCGCGCTGAATATTTTCGATTAGTGCAATGGCAACAGCAGCTTCGTCAGGTACATTTTTTATCAGACAAGGCACCACATCCAACTTTGCCAGCTGGGCCGCACGCCACCGCCGTTCACCGGCAATAATTTCGTATTTGTTATCGCTTAAGGTACGCACCACAATCGGTTGGATCACGCCTTGAGACCGAATGGAAGATGCCAATTCGTCTAGCGCTTCTGGAGACATGTCTTTACGCGGCTGGTATTTGCCAGGAGTTAAAAACTCGATAGGCAGCTTACGTAGCTCGCTTTGGCTTACTGATGATTGTTCAGTTTGACCTTCTTGACGGGCAGATGAAGACTGGCTGGTAGCAAGTAGTGCATCCAGACCGCGTCCAAGTCCTCGTTTCTTTGCAGACATAATTTCCTCAATGACTCGCGATATAGACCAATAATTTAGATGGGTAGTTTATCAAATTAACTGGCTTTTGCGGGGGGATTTGCCTTTTCCCGCCGACGAAGTATTTCGCCAGCCAACGCAAGATAAGCCTTCGCACCGGCAGACGATTTATCATAATACATGGCAGGCATACTAAAACTCGGGGCTTCAGCCAACCTCACATTACGAGGTATGACAGTACGATACACTTGCTCACCAAAATGCCGTTTAAGTTGTTCAGATACGTCGTTAGCTAACCGGTTGCGAGGATCGTACATGGTACGTAACACCCCTTCAATTTTAAGCGCGGGGTTCACCACCGAAGCCAATTTTTGGATGGTATCCATTAACGCAGTTAGCCCTTCTAAAGCGTAATATTCGCACTGCATGGGCACCAATACAGAATCGGCCGCGGCCAAAGCGTTTACCGTCAATTGATTTAGCGAAGGTGGGCAGTCAATAAAAACGAAATCGTAGTAATCGGATACCGAGGATAGGGCGTTTCGTAAACGCACTTCTCGGGCAAACATTTCCATCAGTTTAATTTCGGCAGCGGTGACATCACCATTAGCCGCTATTAGGTCGTACTTACCCGACGTTTCTTTGATAATCACGTCATCGATGGGCTTTTCTTCAATTAGCAATTCAAAACACGTTGCTTCGGCTTCGTATTTATCCACGCCGCTGGCCATGGTGGCGTTACCTTGAGGATCCAAATCAATGAGCAATACTTTACGTTTGGTGGCTGCCATAGACGCTGCAACATTCACTGCAGTCGTTGTTTTACCCACACCACCTTTTTGATTCGCAATCGCGATTACCTTCGCCACTATGTACCCGTTAGACTTTTCGAATGGTTACCAAATGTCGCTCTCCGATCAGATCAGGCACCTTCAATTCTGATACCGATTCGATCTGAAAGTGATCGCTTACTTCGTCTATTTCACTTTGAGGGAATTGCCCTTTAAGTGCAAGGAAGACTCCTGATGAATCTACCAGATGCTGACACCAGTGCAACATATCTTTTAAAGACGCAAATGCACGGCTTAACACGATGTCGTAAGGACATTCAGGAATGTGTTCTTCAACCCGGCTATGGATAGGATCCACATTTGGTAGACCCAGTTCATAGGCACATTGTTTCATAAATCGGACTCTTTTGCCCAAACTATCTAACAAGGTAAATGAGACAGTCGGATGCATGATGGCAAGGGGAATACCCGGTAAACCTGGTCCTGTACCCACGTCTATGACTTTGTTAGCGGTAATCGCTGTGGTTACCGCTAACGAATCTAAAATATGCTTAACCATCATTTGCTCGGGCGCTCGTACCGACGTCAAATTATAGGCTTTATTCCATTTGTGCATATTTAAAACGTAATTAACAAGCTGTTGCGCCTGGGTTGGTGACACCGTCAGTTGTAATTTTTCACAACCATTGAGCAAAATGTCATTAAGCTTTTCTGTCTCTACACTACTCACGCTGATTTTAATTCCTGCTTTCTAAGCAATCCATGTTTCTTCAAATACACCAACAACAATGAGATAGCTGCGGGAGTTATTCCTGAAATACGAGAAGCTTTACCAATGGTTTCAGGTCGGGCATCGGTAAGCTTCGCGACAACCTCATTGGATAAACCGGATATTTTGCTGTAATCAAAATCGGCCGGCAGCAGGGTATTTTCATGACGCTGTGCTTTGGCAATTTCATCAAGCTGACGGGCAATGTATCCGGCATACTTAATTTGAATTTCCACTTGTTCAGCCGCAATGGGATCTTCCACGCCAGGACCAATCCCTTCAATAGCCATCAATGCGTTATAGGTCATTTCAGGTCGTCTAATTAGCTCTTCTAACGAATGCTCTCTGCTTACTGGATTTTTAAGATACTCGTTCAATGCTGGCGTTGCAGTATGATCAGGATGGATCCACTGTCCCCGCAGCCGTTGCAGTTCTTTTTCCACGGTATCCATTTTAACATTAAACGCAGCCCAACGAGCTTCATCCACTAGGCCTAATTCATGACCTAATGCCGTCAAACGGCTATCGGCGTTGTCTTCTCGTAGTAATAATCTGTATTCAGCACGGCTGGTAAACATGCGATAGGGTTCTTTTGTCCCCATGGTGGCAAGATCATCAATGAGCACGCCCATATAAGCTTGATCTCGTCTTAGTACCAATGGATCCTTTTGCTGTACCTGCAGAGCAGCATTGGCTCCGGCAATTAACCCTTGCGCACCGGCTTCTTCATAGCCTGTGGTACCGTTTATCTGGCCGGCGAAAAACAAGCCCTGGATAAATTTGGTTTCTAAGGTTTGTTTGAGATCCCGTGGATCAAAGAAATCGTATTCAATCGCATAGCCGGGGCGAATAATATGCGCGTTTTCAAACCCGCGAATGGAATGCACCAAAGCTTGTTGAATATCGAAAGGCAAACTGGTTGAAATCCCGTTCGGATAAACCTCAACACTGGTAAGGCCTTCAGGCTCTACAAATATTTGGTGTGAGTCCTTGTCAGCAAAACGGGTAATTTTATCCTCAATACTTGGACAATAGCGAGGCCCAACCCCTTCGATCACGCCGGTAAACATGGGCGAGCGATCCAGACCACTACGAATGATCTCGTGGGTTTTCTCATTGGTATGGGTGATGTAGCAATTGATTTGTTCTGGATGCATCTCACGGTTGCCCATAAATGAAAATACAGGGGTTGGAGAATCTCCTGGTTGCGCTTGCATCACGCTAAAATCTAGACTTCTAGCATCCAAACGGGCTGGCGTACCGGTTTTTAAGCGATCAACACGGAAAGGCAGAGCACGTAAACGTTCGGCTAAGGCAATGGACGGCGGATCGCCGGCTCGACCACCACGGTAGTTTTCAAGTCCAATGTGAATGGTTCCACCAAGGAAGGTACCTACCGTTAAAACCACGGTCTTGGCGCTAAATTTTAGCCCCATTTGAGTCACCACCCCGGTGATCTGATCGTTTTCTACGATCACATCATCACAACTTTGTTGGAACACTGAAAGGTTGGGCTGATTTTCAACCATGTTACGAATCGCTTGGCGGTATAAAACCCGATCCGCTTGAGCTCGCGTGGCTCTCACCGCCGGTCCCTTGCTGGAATTTAAGGTTCTAAACTGGATCCCGCCTTGATCGATAGCCAGTGCCATGGCGCCACCTAAGGCATCGATCTCTTTTACAAGATGCCCTTTGCCGATCCCGCCAATAGCTGGATTACATGACATCTGCCCGATAGTTTCAACATTGTGAGTCAGCAATAAGGTTTTTACACCCATTCGTGCAGCAGCTAACGCAGCTTCGGTTCCTGCGTGTCCGCCGCCAACAACGATGACATCAAAGGCATCTTGGTAAAACATGTTGAACCTCACAATATTCGGGGATTAGAAGTATTTTTTCTTTAACAAGCTTATTAACTCGTTTCAGAAAAAGGGCGCGTATTTTAGCTGACTTATTCACTAATGGAAATGGTTAAATTTTCTGCAAAACTGTGTTGCTGTTCGCTTTAGCTTTTTGCTTATAGATTTAAAGATCCCTTTTAAGATCTTTATATTTATATTTATTAGGATCGCCAAGATCTGTTAGTAACCGATAAATGTTAATTGAGATCATGATCTTACGGCAATGATAAGTCTGGTATACACGGGATCATAACCCACTTAGATCTTGTGTATAACCCCCTATGTTATCCACAGTTGCATTTTTGCGAAAAGTTATGCCATCAGTGATCAGAGCTTATACACAGTGGTTTAGGGGATCCTGTCCACAGGGGTGATCAAATTGTGATCGTGTTGGGGATAACTTGTCGAAAAGATCTTGTTGTGATCCTACGATCCCATTCATTTTAGTATCTACAGGTGGGATCTGCCTGTGATTAGATCTTTTCCACAATGATCCTATTAAACCGATAAAAATAATTTTTATCCGTGACTGGTTTGTGGTTAAAAAGGGTAAAAAAACAAAAATGCCATCGAAAAAAATCTCTTCGATGGCATTTTTAGGCAATAGCGATAGGGTAAATTTGTATAAAAATGTCTTAGCGCAACTGATTTGGTTGATAACGAGGGGGCGTTTCGTTCGAATTTTCATCCGGTGTAAGACCATCTCGACGGCTTGGGCCAGAAAAACGCACCTTGTAAGTGTCGTATTCTTTGATCGATTCGAAACAGTACTTCCCTAGCGCTAGGGCAAGCTCACTGAGGTTATGATTGGTGATCAGTATACAATTCTTCTTATTCACCAAACGTTGTCTTAGAAGGTTTCCTAGCCAGCTTTGTTGGTTCTTCTTCAATATGGTTTCGTTTACGCAGACTTCATCGAGAATAAGCAGATCCACCTCTAATAATTCTTGATGGGTTTCTCTAAAGCGTTGGCCAATATTATCTTGTGAACCAAAATCAAAGGAAAAATGACGCATCTCCATGAGTGTTGAGAGCTGTCGGTATAACACAGTGATTTCATATTGGTCGATAAGCTCATGGGCGATAGCACCAGCAATGTGGGATTTACCACGGCCGTAGTCACCATAGAACAACATCATATGAGAACCGGCCTGACGCCACTCTCTATCGCTGTGAGCAGCAATAAACGAATGGGCAATGCTCACCGCTTCAATAACATCGTCACTGTCTTCAACAAGATTAGCGAACGTCCAGCGAGGATTTAGATCTGACCGACCATGGATATCTGTAATGCGCTGTTTCTTGCTGTCTTGCTGAAGTTGGCGGACTTCTTCATTGGCTTTACGTTCGTATTCTTTTCGTAAAGTCTCGTAGTCTGTAAAGCCGTCCTCAACGGGGGGTTTACCCATTGCTTTAGCCAGCGCGTTAAGTTTGTCTGTTAGTGATTGCATAGCTGTCAGCCTTTTTTATTGGAAGCATATTTTTCAACCAATTTTTTTGCATTATCGTCTGCTTCGATGCCAGGTGCAACGGGAACACTTTGGCTGCCTACTCTTTTCGATGTTGTGTGACTGCCTGTCACCCGTTTTCGTTTAAGGGTATTGGCAAATTTTTGGGTCCATTGAAAGTGACTAAAAACCGCATCTGGACGGCTTAACCAATAGGCCACAAATTCACCGATATCTTCATCTGAAAATTCTCGATCGATTAAACCAATGAGATTTGCCATTTCTTCAAACAGGGTTGGGTCGGGTCGCCAGCGCCCATCTATGGCGGTATAGGTGCGATGTAGGTGAGTAAAAGTATTGTCTTCTACACGACATAAAGGCAGTAAAAGGCGTTTACCACTTAGCGATGAAGATAATGATAAGTCATCGTTTAGGGTGACTAATCCGGCCTGTGATAATTCGCCTAACAGGTGATTAATTTGCTGCCCGCGTGTAAAAGCGTCTTCAGACTTATTCGCCCCATTAAGTAGCTGGATAAGAAATTTATAATTTAGTGGTTCTGAAAGTTGGGAGTTAATGTCGGTACCAGGACGCAAGCCAATGGTATATAGCACCCGGCTTTCATTGGTGAGGGGACGAGTTAGGGCGTTATATTCCGCTTCAGTAAACATAGTTTTAATTGTTTAACTGGTCTTCGAACCAAGCTACCGCCACATCTTCGGGGATAGGGTGGTTTAGTACATCAATATGTAAAGGCTTACCTAAGAGGGTAGCGCCGGCGTTTTTTAAACGTGACTCCATATCAATAGCACCGTAGCAAAAGGTGTCATAACTGCTATCGCCAAGTCCTACAATATAAGCTTGCACGCCGGTAAGGGAAGTTTCAGTAATGGCTTTGGCAAAGGCTTGTATATTTTCTGGTAATTCTCCAGCCCCATGGGTAGAAGTGCAGATAACCCAGATATGATCAGGGTTAATTTCTGCAAAATTCGGACTAAAATGCACTTCGGTTTGGTAACCTGCTTGTTGTGCAATTTGTTCGAGTGCTTCAGCGACATATTCTGAGGCACCTAATACCGAACCAACAATTATAGATAGATTTTTTGACATGCTACTTCCCGATACAAAACGAAGAAAAGATGCGTCCAAGCAAGTCATCTGATGTGAATTCGCCGGTAATTTCCGTTAACGATAAATGGGCTAAGCGTAATTCCTCTGCCAACAATTCACCAGCAAGATTATTAAGTAACTGCTGTTGGCCATTATCAACATGTTGAGCGGCTTTTTCCAGTGCATCTAAATGACGACGTCGAGCTATGAACTGACCTTCCGTAGTGGTATCTAACCCCATAGTAGCGGCTAAGTGTTCTCTTAAGGTGTCAACGCCTTGGCCAGTACTGGCCGATAGTGCAATCACGTCAATTTTGCCGTGCTGGGTATCGATACCTTGCTCGCCTGGTACTTCACCGGAAATGTCCGCTTTATTACGGATCACCGTGGTGGGAATATTGGCCGGTAATTTAGCCATAAATTGCGGCCATATTTCGTAAGGGTCGATGGTGTTTGTTTCTGTACTATCGACCACAAAGAGTACCCGGTCTGCTTCTTCAATGGCTTTCCAAGCGCGTTCAATGCCGATCTTCTCAACGGTATCAGGGCTTTCCCTTAAGCCGGCAGTATCAATAATATGAACCGGCATACCGTTAATATCGATGTGTTCGCGCAGCACATCACGGGTGGTACCTGCAATGTCGGTCACAATGGCGCTATCTTTTCCTGCTAAGGCGTTTAATAAACTGGATTTACCGGCATTGGGACGACCAGCAATGACCACTTGCATGCCTTCACGTAGCAATGCACCTTGTTTGGCTTTTTGTTTTACTTCAGCCAAAGCCCTTACAATTGCTGCTAAATCACCGGCGACTTTACCGTCAGATAAAAAATCGATTTCTTCATCGGGAAAATCAATGGCTGCTTCTACGTACATCCGTAGATGTATGATTTGTTCAGAAAGGGCAGTAATGGTATTTGAAAACTCACCTTGTAGCGAGCGTACTGCACTGCGAGCTGCTTGCTTTGAGCTGGCATCGATGAGATCTGCAATGGCCTCAGCTTGAGCAAGATCGAGTTTGTCATTTAAGAATGCTTGTTCGCTAAATTCGCCAGGTCGCGCTAGACGAACCCCTGAACAGGCTAAAATAGCGTCAATAAGCATGTCCATGACGATTTGGCCGCCATGACCTTGTAGTTCAAGAACATCTTCACCGGTAAATGAGTTAGGCCCTTTGAAAAAGAGTGCAATACCCTGGTCTATAATGCGTTTATCTGGGGCCAAAAAGGAGGTATATACCGCTGAACGAGGAGGCAGAGAAACGGGAATGAGTTGCTCTGCCACGGCAAGCGCTTCTGGCCCTGATACGCGTACAATACCTACACCACCGCGACCAGGCGCCGTAGCCTGTGCAACGATAGTATCCTGTGAAGATGCAATTAAGTTCATGCTAGTTTTTCATATTCTTAAATTGAAAGGGTTGGCCAAGTTCTGCACTTCTTACCAAGGCAATGACGTCTTGTAATTCATCGCGTTTCTTCCCGGTTACGCGCAATTGGTCACCTTGAATGGCAGTTTGTACTTTAATTTTGGCGTCTTTCACCAGCTTAACAATTTTCTTTGCTGTAGGCTGATCGATCCCTTCTTTAAAGGCGATGGTCTGGGTACAGATTTTACCATGTTGATCGTAGTCTTTTACATCCAGAATACTGGTGTCTAGGTTACGTTTAGCGCAGGCGTTTCTAAACATAGATTCAAGCTGCTGTAGCTGAAATTCACCTTCTGCTTTTAAGACGACTTTTTTGTCTTTAAATTCAATACTGGCTTCTACGCCTCGAAAATCAAACCGTGTGGCCAATTCACGCTGAGTGTTTTCAGCGGCGTTACGTACTTCTTCAACGTTTATTTCAGATACGATATCGAAAGATGGCATTGAGCACTCCTTCTTTGATGAATCAGCCCGCGAATGCGGGCTGATTTAAGGTGGTTAAGATTACTTGGATTTAAGCCCTTTCTTTTCCATTGCGGCGTAAATCAATTTTGCTTGTACTAAGGTGATGATATTACTGACCAACCAGTATAAGACTAAGCCTGCTGGGAACCATAGGAAGAATATACTCATTGCTACCGGCATAAATTGCATGATCTTTTGCTGCATGGGATCGGAAACCGTGGTGGGCTGAAGCTTTTGCAGCAACCACATACTTGCTCCCGTTAGCACAGGTAGTACGAAGTAGGGGTCTTTTACCGATAAATCCGTAATCCATAAGAAGAAGTCAGCGTGACGTAATTCTACGCTTTCCAACAATACCCAATATAAGGCAAGGAAAATGGGCATTTGCAGAATAATAGGTAGACAGCCACCCATGGGGTTCACTTTCTCTTTACGATAAAGCTCCATCATGGCTTGGGACATCTTCTGTTTGTCATCGCCAAAGCGGTCTTTTAATTGCTGCATTTTCGGCGCTAGATTGCGCATACGTGCCATAGACTCATACTGTTTTTTCGTTAGCGGATACATAGCGCCTTTAACGATAACGGTGATCAGTATGATTGCCACACCCCAATTGCCCACCATGCTGTGGATAAACTGTAGCAATGCAAATAGGGGCTGAGATAACCACCACAAAATACCGTAATCCACGGTTAAATCGAGACCATTTGCCAGTTTTGCGAGATTGTCTTGGTCTTTGGGACCTAAATACAATTCACTGCTGATTGTGGCAGTTTGTCCACTGCCAACGCTAACTGGATTGCCGGTAAATCCAATAATGGCATATTGGTTTTGAATCAGCTTGGTATATAGGGTATTGACTTGATCCTGCGGCGGGATCCATGCGGCAACAAAATAGTGTTCTAACATGCCTACCCACCCGGCTTGGGTGGTCATTTTCAGGCTTTTATCTTCAATATCGTCAAAGGTATATTTTTGATAGCGGTCTTCTTCACTACCAAATGCCGCTCCTCGGTAAGTAGGCATAAACATATTACCGCCATCAGGAACCTGAGTGGTTTGCTTAAGCTGTGCGTACTGCAGGAAACTGGTGTTATTACCTGAGCCATTTTCAATGGTGTAGGTTAATACAACATCGTGGCTACCTTTGGTGAAGTTAAAGGTTTTAGTAATTTTTAGGCCATCTGCGTTTTGCCATGTTAAAGGCACAGACAGGGTATCGCCTTCCATTACAAAATCTTGTTGAGCTGCATCATAGCGAGGTCTACCGGCACGGTTACCGTCAGGGCCATCTTGCCCTACTAAACCACTTTGAGCGATATAGAGGCCATCATTGGGACGCAACAAACTGTAGTTTTCTGATGATTCCAATGTTAATGGAAATTTCACTAGATTCGCTTTTACAACATCACCGCCAACAAGATCGATTTGTAAATCGAGGGTGTCGGTTAACACGTGAACAGTGCGATTACCATTAAGGTTAGCTGCACTATCGTTCATGTTAGGTGAAACGTTGGGTACATCAGCTTGAATATCAGACGGCACGTCTAGTGATTGTTGCTGTGTGGAAGGTACACCATTGTCAGTAGCATTGGCGGAAGCCTGCTCGCTAACGTTTGGTTGTACGGGTTGCGGTCCATAATCTTGTTGCCACTGTTGCCAGAGTAAAAAACTGACAAGGGCAAGGCCGATTAGCAGAAAACTACGTTGGGATTCCATAAAGGTCTCTTTATTCCGAGTGTTTATTATGTCGTGATTCCGGGACAGGGTCGTACCCGCCCGGATTGAAAGGGTGGCATTTTAATATGCGTTTAATGGATAACCAACCGCCTTTTACCAATCCGTGCGATTTTAATGCATCTATTGCATAAAAAGAACATGTAGGATGGAAGCGGCAGCGTTGCCCTAAAATTGGCGAAATAACCCACTGGTAGAGTTTAACCAGTAAAAGGGGAATTGCGATGGTTATTTTGCGCAGCGTTTGGCGAGTTTTTTCCATTGTTTTTCCAACAGTGAAAATACTTCGTCGTTTGTCAGTTTATCAGCGCCAGATTTACCAACGACAATAATATCAATGTTCGGCAAAGTATGTTTGCGGTGCCTGAAGCTTTCTCGAATCAGCCGTTTTAGACGATTTCTTTCATGAGCTTTCTTTATACGCTTTTTCGCAAGAGTAATACCCAATCTGGGATGAGATAGACTATTTTTGCGGGCTAATAAAGTAAAGGCAGGGGAAACAGCAGGAATTGCGTCGTCAAACACATAAGTAAAGTGGGAGGGAGTTAACAGACGTAACTCCCTGGAAAATTGATTTTCACCCACTTTAGGGATAGTTCTTTTAAGCAGAAAGGCTAGCGCGACCTTTAGCACGGCGAGCGGCTAGTATTTTACGACCATTTTTAGTCGCCATACGAGCACGAAAACCGTGAGAACGCTTGCGCTTTAAGTTGCTCGGTTGAAATGTTCTTTTCATGACCAAAGTCTCACTTTTAAAGTTTACATTAGACGTTCAAAGTAACCCGCTAAACCGCAAACTTCGAGAAGATTGCTTAAAGAGTGTTACGCCGCCCATCCAAAAAGGACGCTGAATTCTAGAGATCTCGGGGGTTGATGTCAATGTTTATCGGCTTTAAGTTGAAGTTTTTTTGTCCTTTTACGGTTAATTATTGTTCGGCGGCTTTTTTTAGCCCTATTTTGTTCAATGAGGCTGTGCATAATTATTCTGATTTCCTTTATTTATCCACAAGTCAAGGAAAAAATGATTAAGATCCGGTTAAAAGTAGGGCGGATCATAAAGGCTGATCGCCTGTACAGTAGTTCAGAAAATGGGATCTTAATTTTCATGAATAAATTAAATAGTACCTATAAAACAATTAGATATCATTTTGATCATAGTGATCAACTAAGATCAAGATTTACTTTGCTGTCATAAGATCAGATAATCCACAGCGATCAAAGAAAAAATTAAAAATATCGCTGTTACCCAGAGTTCTGTCACCGCTTTCTCTCCTTTAAAGAAGAAGGAACGGTTATTCTTCTTTGTCTTATCGCATCTGGCGTCTTCAGCATCCCTTTTGGAGCCAATAAAGATTATGTCTTTGTGGAATATGTGCCTCGAGCGCTTACGCCAGGAATTGCCTACGCAACAATTTAGTATGTGGATAAGACCACTAACAGCACAAGAAGAATCTGGTGTGCTGACATTATTTGCCCCCAATCGATTTGTACTTGATTGGGTTAGAGACAAATACCGAGATAAAATTACTGAATTGTTTGACGAATTTAGCAGTGGTAATTCGCCGCAATTGCATTTAGATGTGGCTACCCGTAGCGCGCGTCCGGTTAGTCGTGGCTCTGCGCCGGATCAACAAAGTGGGCATCAAGGCACAAGCGGTTATCCCGGTTCGTCAAAACAAAGATCTCCAGTTTCGTCTACCAATGAGGTCTCTCAGCGTTCAAGCGTACATCAACCAGTACGCAGTTCATCAAGTTCTGCACAAAATGGACATGATCATTCCCATGCATCCGCGGCGGTTTCTGCACTGCAACGGAACAAGAATGCCCGTCCTGCTGAATCGGTAGCAAAACCGGTTTCAGCGCCGCCTCCGGTAGTACCTATTCCGGAAGCGATGAAACATAAAAGTAATATCAATCCGACGTATCAGTTTGATAACTTCGTAGAGGGTAAGTCTAACCAACTAGCCAGAGCGGCAGCGACCCAAGTGGCCAATAATCCTGGTGGCTCGTATAACCCGCTATTTATATATGGTGGTACGGGTTTAGGTAAAACTCACTTATTACATGCGGTGGGAAATGGCATTATTGCCAATCGTCCCGGTGCCAAAATTGTTTATATGCATTCAGAACGTTTTGTGCAAGATATGGTTAAAGCTTTGCAAAACAATGCGATAGAAGATTTTAAACGTTTTTATCGGTCGGTAGATGCATTGCTTATTGATGACATCCAATTCTTTGCTAATAAAGAACGTTCGCAAGAAGAGTTTTTCCATACCTTCAATGCATTGCTTGAAGGTAATCAGCAAATTATCTTAACCTCAGATCGTTATCCGAAAGAAATTGATGGTGTTGAAGACCGATTAAAATCCCGTTTTGGTTGGGGATTAACCATCGCTATCGAGCCACCCGAACTTGAAACACGGGTAGCAATATTAATGCGTAAAGCGGCGGAAAATAAAATTCATCTACCTGATGAAGTGGCATTCTTTATTGCAAAACGTCTGCGTTCCAATGTACGAGAATTGGAAGGCGCATTAAATAGGGTCATTGCTAATGCTAATTTTACCGGCAGACCCATTACCATTGATTTTGTCAGGGAAGCATTACGGGATCTCTTAGCATTACAAGAAAAGCTTGTTACTGTAGATAACATTCAAAAAACGGTAGCGGATTACTATAAGATTAAAGTATCTGATATTCTGTCTAAAAGACGTAGTCGTAGTGTCGCTAGGCCGCGCCAAGTCGCCATGGCATTAGCGAAAGAACTCACTAACCACAGTCTTCCTGAATTAGGGAATGCATTTGGTGGTCGGGATCACACTACGGTTCTTCATGCATGCCGAAAAATAGAGCAGCTTAGAGAAGAAAGTCATGATATAAAAGAGGACTATAAAAACTTGATAAGAACCTTGTCCTCATAAAATTTTACAATCCAGGCGGGAAAGTAAATCAATGAAATTTACCATCAGTCGTGAAAAGTTTTTGCAGCCACTGCAACTTGTATCCGGAGCCGTAGAGCGACGCCATACATTACCTATTCTTTCGAATGTGCTTATTAAAGTCAGTGAAGACGCACTCTGGTTAACAGGTACAGATTTAGAAGTTGAATTGATAGCAAGTACGCCTTTAGAAGGTGAGTTTGAAGAGGGCGAAATTACTGTTCCCGCAAAAAAACTGTTCGATATTATTCGCGGTATTGCTGACGGTACAGACATAAACTTTTCACTGGACAGCACCAAGGCGCTAATTCGCGCGGGACGAGGTCGCTATACGCTTTCTACTTTGTCGGCTAACGATTATCCAAACTTGGAAGATTGGGAAGGGGAAGTTGAATTTGAAATTCCTGCTAGCGATTTAAAGCGTCTTATCAACAGTACGCACTTTTCTATGGCTCAACAGGACGTGCGGTATTATCTCAACGGGATGTCTCTAGAAACCGAAGATAATATCATCCGTACTGTAGCAACAGACGGCCATCGTTTAGCTTTATGTCGGCTAGCTTACGAAACTACCACGTTACCCTCGCGACAAGTGATTATTCCTCGCAAAGGTGTACTTGAAATCGCCCGCCTAATTGGTGATGAAGAGCGTTCAATAAAGGTACATGTGGGTGCCAATCATATTCGCATGTTTTCCTCTGACTTTATCTTTACCAGTAAATTAGTGGATGGCCGATTCCCCGATTACCGAAGAGTGTTGCCCCGGGATGGCGATAAAACCATCACCGCAAGTAAAGCAGTATTAAAAGATGCTTTTTCTCGGGCGGCCATTTTATCTAATGAAAAATTTCGAGGCGTTCGTCTTAACCTCTCAAATGGCGAGTTAAAAATAACTGCCAACAACCCAGAGCAAGAAGAAGCCGAAGAGATCGTAGATGTAAACTACGAAGGCAGTGATTTAGAGATTGGTTTTAATGTGGCCTATTTAATTGATGTATTAAATGCGCTGACCACCGAAGAAGTGCAGCTCATTCTATCTGATTCCAACGCCAGCGCATTGATTCAAAATGCAGGCGATGACTCAGCGCTGTACGTCATCATGCCAATGCGGTTATAGGTTAGCATCGCCATCTGTAATTTTTATCATATAGCGACGTTTAAGCGCTTTTTACTAGGTGGCAATGTTATCCCGTTTTTTCGAGTAATTTTATGAAACTGGACAAAGTCCAGCTGACCGATTTTCGAAATATCGCCAGTGCAACTCTTATCCCATCTCGCGCTCTAACGATTGTCAGCGGCAAGAACGGCAGTGGAAAATCGTCCATTATCGAATCGTTATATTATCTTGGATTCGGTCGGTCATTTCGCACGAACAAACATAGTTCGGTGATTCGGCACGACAGTCATCAATTTAGTATTTTCGCCCAGTGTGCTGAAACTGATCACACAGCATTTAAAGTGGGGCTTCAACGTTCAAGGGATGATCAGTTTACCTGTGCTATTAATGGTGAACATTCTAATCGGTTGGCAGATTTAGTCAGTTTAATACCGGTACAGCTTTTTACTCCTCAAAGTACCGATCTTATCATCGGCTCTCCAGGTGAGCGTAGAAAGTTCATCGACTGGGGGTTGTTCCACGTGGAACATGAATTCAATATTCTGTTCCAGACATACCAAAAATTACTTAAAACCCGAAATGTACTGCTTAAACAGCAGGCAAATTTAGATGCTCCCGAGAATGCCTATTGGGAGCAACAACTGGTAAAGTGTGGTATATCCCTTAGTGATAAGCGAAAAGCTTACGTATCGCGTCTACAGAAGCTATTTAATGCTATTTGTAGTGAATTTCTACCTGAGTTTTCCGTGGAAATTTCGTATTATAAGGGGTGGGAAAAAGACGCGTCTTTATCAGAAAGCCTTTTACGAAAACGAGACTATGATTTGCGAGTAGGTTATACAACCTCAGGGCCACATAAGTCGGATTTGAAATTTAAAGTAGATGGCTGTGTTGCCCAAGAGTTACTTTCTCGTGGGCAATTAAGAATGGCAGTAGCAGCGCTTCAATTAGCGCAAACAAAACTGTTTCAACAGGAAACTGAACGCAAAAGTATTTTTTTACTCGATGATGTTGGCGCTGAGCTCGATATAGAAAAACGAGAGCGATTCATCGATGGTTTGCTTGCAATGGATACTCAGGTTGTTGTTACAGCCATAGAGCGTGAGCAGTTAGAATTTATTCACAAATATAAAGATAAAAAAATGTTTCACGTGGAACATGGCCGCGTGAACGAGGAGTAAAGGTTAGTATATGTCAGAGCAAAATAGTTACGACTCGTCCAGTATTAAGGTACTCAAAGGTCTGGATGCTGTGCGTAAGCGTCCCGGTATGTATATCGGTGATACTGATGATGGAACGGGTTTGCATCATATGGTATTCGAGGTAGTCGATAACTCAATCGATGAAGCACTGGCGGGCTACTGCTCAGAAATCGTTATCCAGATTCATACCGATGGGTCTGTCTCTGTATCTGATAATGGTCGGGGTATCCCAACCTCCATTCACCCTGAAGAGGGGGTGTCTGCAGCTGAAGTTATTATGACAGTGCTTCACGCCGGCGGTAAGTTTGATGATAACTCTTATAAAGTATCAGGCGGACTGCACGGTGTGGGTGTTTCTGTTGTTAACGCGTTATCAAGTAAATTAAAGCTTAATATACGCCGCGAAGGTAAATTGCATGAGCAGGAATATCAACATGGTGTTCCTCAAGAGCCTTTAGCTGTAACAGGTGACACAGATAAAACAGGAACCACCGTTCGGTTCTGGCCCAGCACTGATACTTTCACCAATACCTTGTTTCACTATGAAATATTGGCCAAGCGCTTACGTGAATTGTCCTTCCTTAACTCTGGTGTTTCTATTCGGCTAAAAGATGAAAGAGATGGCAAAGAAGACCACTTCATGTACGAAGGGGGAATTCGGGCCTTTGTTGAATATCTCAATCAAAACAAAACACCGGTACATCAAAAAGTCTTTCACTTTACCTATGAGAGAGAAGACGGTATTTCCGTTGAAGTGGCGATGCAATGGAACGACGGCTTCCAAGAAAACATCTTCTGCTTTACCAATAACATTCCTCAGCGAGATGGCGGAACCCATTTGGCGGGCTTTAGAGGAGCGTTAACTCGTACTCTGAATACCTATATGGAGAAGGAAGGTCTAAACAAAAAAGCGAAGACCAACGCATCGGCCACAGGCGATGATGCGCGTGAGGGACTTACCGCCGTTGTATCAGTTAAAGTGCCTGATCCTAAATTCTCATCACAAACAAAAGATAAGCTTGTTTCATCGGAAGTTCGCCCAGCGGTGGAATCGGCCATGAACGAAAAACTTTCTGAATTCCTATTAGAGAACCCTCAAGAAAGTAAAATTATCGCATCGAAAATTATTGACGCTGCCCGTGCAAGGGAAGCTGCCCGAAAAGCCAGAGAAATGACTCGTCGTAAAGGCGCTCTTGATCTTGCTGGTTTGCCGGGTAAGTTGGCGGACTGCCAGGAAAAGGATCCGTCCTTATCTGAACTCTATATTGTGGAGGGTGATTCTGCGGGCGGGTCTGCAAAACAGGGCCGTAATCGTAAGAATCAAGCCATACTACCGTTGAAAGGTAAAATCCTAAACGTTGAGAAAGCCCGGTTTGATAAAATGCTTTCTTCACAAGAGGTGGCTACGCTAATTACCGCCCTAGGTTGTGGCATTGGTAGAGATGAATACAACCCTGAGAAACTTCGTTATCACAGCATCATCATCATGACCGATGCGGATGTAGACGGTTCCCATATTCGTACCTTGCTACTGACATTTTTCTATCGTCAGATGCCAGAAATTATCGAGCGTGGATATGTCTATATCGCTCAACCGCCACTTTATAAAGTGAAGAAAGGTAAACAAGAGCAATATCTAAAAGACGATGAGGCATTAATTAACTACCTTACCTCTATTGCCGTAGATGGCGCTGCGCTTTATACCAGTGACGATGCACCTGGTATATCTGGTGTGGGACTAGAACAATTAGTTAAGCAATACCAATCAGTAGAAAAACTAATAAAACGTTTGCATCGGCTAATGCCGCCCGCCATTTTAAACCGCTTAGTTTATTCGCCCACATTAAATGTAGACGACTTAAAAGACGAGACGATTTTAACTAGCGTGGCTGAAAAATTTGTGGCGAGTTTGAATGAGTATGAAAACGACGGTGCTACTTATCGCTTTGAGATAAAGCAAGATGAAGAACTTAACGAATACTTCATCGAAATCATTATGCGAATGCACGGAATCGATTACTACTACAAACTTAATCACGACTTTATTGAGTCTGCAGAATACAAGCGTATAAAAGGCTTAAACGAGTCAATTAACGATATGATGAGTGAGACTGCATATATTAAGCGTGGTGAGCGTCAGCTAGCTGTAGAGTCCTTTAAAGAGGCACTAGAGTGGCTAATGCATGAAGCAAAACGTGGTCAATACATTCAGCGTTATAAAGGGCTAGGGGAAATGAACCCTGATCAGTTGTGGGAAACCACCATGGATCCTGAAAGCCGTAGAATGTTACAAGTTACCATTGAAGATGCCATCGCTTGTGACCAGTTATTTACTACGCTCATGGGTGATCAGGTTGAACCTCGACGTGCTTTTATTGAAGCAAACGCGTTGAACGTTGAAAACCTAGACGTGTAGTTGAGTTACCGTTGTTGACAATAAACTGAGATCTCACGCTGGGGTCTCAGTTTTTTTTCCCTCTTATCATCCCTTCAAAGTAATCCTCTAGGTTAAGTTCGGTCACCTCTGACAGTTCAATTTTCTTACCTTTAAGTAGTGGCGCTAAGGCCATGCCAAATAGCAAGCCCGCCCAGTGACTCCAATTAGCCGTGTGGTTTATATATACGCTTGCTGTAACGATGGAAATTATTGCTATAAAACCAAGATGTAGGGCGATACCTGGAGGCAGCAGCCTTTTATTTAACACCCCAGATAAAGAAACTAACCCATACAAGGCAAAAATACCTGGGGAAAGCCCAGCGTAGCCATCAAAGGGAGTGTTGTCTGTATAGGTGCCTAATAAGGTTGATACCAGTGCGCCTAAGGTATTAGCAAGTAAAATAACGCCAACGGTTCTATAGGAATAGAAGTACCAGGTTAACGGGCCTATTAGCAGTAAAAATAGGGTGTTGGATAAAAAATGGAGAATGGATGAGTGCAGCAATGGACCAGTGATAAGCCGCCACACTTCACCATGCATAACTTGTGCGTGGATAGTGCCTATAGAATGTAACAGGGGATCTCGGCCGCCGACAAAGTACTGGGTGGCCAATTGAAAGAGTAAAAGGCTGACGATAAAAAGTAACCAGCCTGCAAGGTTTTTTCATATGGCGTTGTGGTTAAATAGCCAGTAAAAAAAGATCGTTCTTTGATGTAAGCATTTGGGAAAATGAAAAGAAATACGGTAGTCAGTGATGATGGCGAGGGTGATTAGAAAAAATAAAAAAGCGCCTTTTGAGAAAATGAGGCTTTGAATTAGGATGGCACTGACTAACACCACCAGCGTGGACACAACAGACATACCTAAACAAATGCGATACCTTGTTTGATATCGTTTAATTAATCTTGGTGCTAGCTGGTTACAAGATGTTGGGGGAACAAATTGATGATAACGGGGCGTGGCTAGCAATACAGCTGTTAGCGGAGACCAGTTTTTTAAGGCCCTATATACATCTTCAACGGAGTTATAGTATTTAACTCTACCACCTTGCAGTAGGGCCCATTTGTTAGCCATAGATGTCTATCTGCAAATTATCTTGCTTGTGAATAGGCGGCGTAGAGCATACCAACACCAATTGCAACGCCGAAGCCCATAGCAAAGGGCGCACTGGCGATAGCTGCTGTTGCTGCAAGTGCAAGTGACGCCGCGCCTCCATCTTCTAAAGACATGCCGCCATTTACAGTTTCAATTTCATATATCTTTAACCCGCGCATTAGGTAAAGCTCCTTGTGTTAAATAAGCCAGAGTTGCGTTGAGGACAAAATCGATTAAACGTAATTATTCTTTATATCCTATAGTGATGATATTGAACCTAGAGCCAGTTTTACCTAAAAATTGTGATTTCTTTTAAGTAAAAACATGCCATCCTATTTAATGCATACCTTGCTGTGATTTTCGTCAAAGGTAGGGCACAGCATCTTTAAAACGACGTAAAGTGAAAAACCATGTGTGGATTTATAAAGCGCGTTACAGACTCACCTGCGGTGATTAACTTGCTAGACGAAGTGGGATTACAAGAAGTCATTCCAAACTTTAGGGTTGAGCAAGGAGAGCTGAATTTCTACCCCGCGTTTGGACAAAATCCGACGCGTAGGATCGCCAATGTCATTATTAGTCCAGAAAAAACTGTAGATGCAACTTGGTGGTTCGATTGCAAAGCTGTGGGTAATACCCTAGAAGTAGGAAAACGTACTACCTTTAACGCCCGTAATCTTGATAGCCCATATTGGCAAAAAGCCGTGCAAGGATACCGAGCCATAATCGTAGCTACCGCGGTGGGGGAATCTCAACAAATGGGTAAGGGTAGTCAACACTACTTAATGGAAGCCGATAAAGGGTTGTTGATTGGTGCGGTTTATCGTCCCTTCGCTAACGGACTATATAGCACAGCGGTCATTACGCGACCGCCTCACGAACGTTTTAGCGACTATCATGATAAATCTATACCTTGTTTTTTACCCCACGATGCTGACTTTGTTTCAGCTTGGTTGTCGGATACTAAAGTGGATCCCGTCATTGATGAAGTGCTTGCTAAGCCAAAAATATATCAAGATTTGAAAGTGACGAATGTAAAAACATTCAAAAATGCAGACGCCAAAGGTATGCCAGAATATTTAGATGCAGATGTTATCTAGCAAGACTTTAATAGGTAGTAAGTCTTTACTTTCGTGCTGGGTGGGGATAGGTTGAAAGGACAGAGAGATTACTGTCCTTTCGCTTTGAAAGCTAACGGTGAGGTTAAGAAGCCGTAGACTGGGGAATGATTGTAAGCATTACCTCACCGCCGCTAGCCGGGGTGAAATTGAAGCGATACAGCCCGGTTGTCTCAGGGGTGAACTGAATATTTTCTGATTCCGTGCCGCAAATCATATAAGTAGCCGATTGAGGAATGACAACCTGCCCCTTATAGCGGGCGCCGCAGGTTTGATCTGGAGTCCAAAAAGCATCGGATAACCTGAAATCGTAGGGCTGGCCATCGGCAATTAATTCTACATCCACGTACCAACCTTCATCGCCTTCCTTTAACTTATAAGGCAAATTTGCTTCCCACCAATTAAACACACCCCGTAAATAAAGGTTTTCGAATTTAATGGTCGGGGCTTCTATAATGCCGGGAATGGACACCACACTGGTAGAGCTGCAACCCGACAGCAAGGCAAACATCAACAATAAGGTGAAACGTTTAATCATTATTACCTCTTAAAACGACGTGCCCGCATGACTCTCACGGGCATATCTGGCTTGCAGGCTACTTAGACAGCAATGAAATATCAGCAGCTTCTAGGAACTGTTGTCTTAATAACGACAACAAGGCTAACCGATTGTTCCGTACAGTGATATCTTCTGCCATAACCATGACATTGTCGAAGAAGTCATCTACCGCTTCACGCAATGTGGCCAACGCGCTAAGTACACGGTTATAGTCTTTATCGGCTACGCCGCTTTTAACATCATGCTGTACACTTTGTAGCGCCGCATATAAGGTTTTTTCAGCAGGCTCGCTAAGTATTGCCTCATTGACTTCATTCGAGACACTGTCAGCTTGTTTCGCTAGGATGTTAGCTACACGCTTGTTGCCAGCAGCGAGGGCCTCGGCTTCGTCTCGCTCTTTAAATGCTGCCACCGCTTGTACACGGGCAACGTAGTCAGCAGGACGAGTAGGGCGTCGAGCTGAGACCGCTTGGATAACATCAATACTCACGCCTTGATCCTGCAATAACGCCACAAACCGGCCTAGAACAAAGTCGACCACTTGTTTTTGGCAGTCTTTATTCGTTAGTTTGTCCCCATATACGTCAATGGCTTCTGCAATCAGTTCTTCCAGATCTAGTGGCAGGTCTTTTTCAACGATGATCCGTAACACGCCGATGGCCGCACGTCGAAGTGCGAAGGGGTCTTTATCACCTTTAGGTAATTGGCCTATACCAAAAATACCTACCAAGGTGTCTAGCTTGTCAGCTAATGACACCGCTGCACTTACCCCTGAATTGGGCAATTGGTCACCGGAAAACCGTGGCATATATTGTTCATATAGCGCTTCAGCAACCTGGCTGTCTTCTCCATCATTTAAGGCATAGTATTTTCCCATCACCCCTTGAACATCAGGAAATTCCATTACCATGTTGGTCATTAAGTCCGTTTTCGCTAACAACCCAGCGCGAGCGGCTTTTTCTGCATCGGCATTTATTTTGCCAGCAATAGAGCCCGATAGCGCCGAGATACGATTTGACTTGTCTTTAAGCGTACCTAGCTGCTTTTGGAAGAGCACCGAACTTAAGCTATCTAAGCGGCTTTCCAAGGTGGTTTTCTTATCTGTAGTAAAGAAAAACTCAGCGTCGGCCAAGCGCGGACGAATGACTTTTTCATTACCTGAGATAACCTGAATGGGATCTTGAGATTCAATATTGCTGACAAACAAGAAACGGTTGTCTAACGTACCATCACGGGTAAGCAGAGGAACGTACTTTTGGTCGTCTTTCATCGTGTAGATAAGCGCTTCTTTGGGTACATCTAAGAATGCTGCGTCGAAAGAGGCTTGAAGTACAACCGGCCACTCTACAAGGGACGCAATCTCTTCTAGCAGGCTTTCGTTATAATCTGCCGTCAGTTGCAATGCTGAAGCGGCTTCTTCGAGTGCCTTACGAATTAACTCAGCACGTTCGTTAAAATCCGCAATGACGTAATGGGCTTTCAAGGCTGCTGCGTAATTATCAGCATGATCAAGTTCAAACGTGGATTCGCCGTGAAAGCGGTGTCCTTGAACCGTGCGGCTGCTTATTTTACCTAATACTGCTAATGGAAGTAGTTGGTCACCGTAAAGGGCGGTGACGGTATGTACCGGGCGAATAAACTGAGTTGTTGATGTGCCCCAGCGCATGGCTTTAGGAATGGGCAGTTTACTGATGGCTTGACTGACCAAATCTTCAATCAGGTGATCAATGGACTGGCCAGCAACTTTAGCACGGTGAAGTAACCATTCGCCTTTATCGGTTTTTAGGCGCTCTGCGCTACTGACTTCAATGCCATTGCCCCGTGCCCAGCCTAGTGCGGCCTTGGTTGGGTTGCCATCGCTATCAAATGCCGCTGCTATTGCAGGACCGCGTTTTTCTACAATTTTATCTTCTTGGGATTCCGCCAACTGCATAACGGTAACGGCTAAGCGTCGTGGCGCGGCAAACCACTTTATCTGTGAAAATTGTAAATCAGCATGCTTTAGTGCTGCTTCCATATGATCAGCGAAGCTTTGACCTAAGTTCTTTAAGGCTTTTGGCGGTAACTCTTCGGTTCCGATTTCTACAAGTAAGTTTTCAGTCCGCACGACTACTGCTCCTTTTTACACATAGGAAAACCAAGGGCTTCTCTGGCCTGGTAATAACTTTCGGCACAGGCTTTGGCTAATGCTCTAACCCGTAAAATATAGCGCTGGCGTTCTGTTACCGAAATGGCATGACGGGCGTCCAGCAAATTGAATGCATGGGAGGCTTTCATCACTTGCTCATAAGCGGGTAAGGGCAGGTTCTGTTCTATTAACAGTTGACTGGCGGCTTCGCACTCGTCAAAGGTTTTAAATAAAAATTCCACATTGGCGTGCTCAAAATTATAGGCAGATTGCTCTACTTCATTTTGGTGGAATACATCGCCATAGGTGACCTTGCCCATAGGGCCATCGGTCCATACTAGGTCATAAATACTGTCTACACCTTGCACATACATGGCTAGACGTTCTAAACCATAGGTAATTTCACCGGTAACGGGCTTACATTCCAAGCCGCCGACCTGCTGGAAATAGGTAAACTGGGTAACTTCCATACCGTTAAGCCATACTTCCCAACCTAAACCCCATGCGCCAAGAGTGGGAGATTCCCAGTTGTCTTCAACAAACCGAATATCATGCACTAAGGGATCAAAGCCAAGTTCACGTAGTGAACCTAGGTATAACTCTTGAATATTATCAGGGGACGGTTTAAGCATGACCTGAAATTGATAATAGTGCTGCAAACGATTGGGGTTTTCGCCATATCGGCCGTCGGTTGGACGACGACAAGGTTGTACGTAGGCACTGCTAATCGGCTCAGGGCCGAGAGAGCGAAGGAAGGTCATTGGGTGAAATGTCCCTGCGCCCACTTCCATATCTAAAGGCTGGATAACTACGCATCCTTGACGCGCCCAATAATCCTGCAGTGCGAGGATCAAACCCTGAAAGGTTTTAATATCGTATTTCTGCATGTTTGCTGCTTATAACTGACCATTGTAAAGGTGGAGTAGTATACAATTTGTAGGCTGATGAATGTAGGTAGAATCGGTTAAATCTTTAGAAAAAGGGCATTTAAGGGCGGGAGAAGACATGGAACAGGAAAATAACGGGGTACGTTGTGCTTGGGAAACCCATGATCCTGAGTATATACGATATCACGACGAGCAATGGGGGCGGCCCGAATTAGATAGCCAAGTGTTATTTGCTAAGTTGTGCTTGGATGGACAACAGGCGGGGTTATCTTGGATAACCATTTTAAAGAAGCAAAAGCATTACGAAGACGCATTCTTTAACTTTGACCCTAAGCGTATTGTTACTTTGGGGGATAAAGATGTCGAACGATTAATGTTGAACCCGGGCATTATAAGAAACCGCTTAAAGATAAAAAGTATTATCTCTAATGCCCATGCTTACTTAGCCATTAGCCGGGAAAGGACATTTAGTGACTTTATTTGGCAATTTACCCAGTACAAAACCATCGTCAATAGTTGGCAAGATCCCAGTGAGGTACCGGTGAGTACGCCAGAATCGGTGGCCATGGCAAAAGCACTAAAAAAAGCCGGTTTTAAGTTCGTAGGAGACACCATTTGCTATGCGTTTATGCAAGCCTGTGGTTTGGTAAACGACCACCTTACTCACTGTCGCTGTTATGACGAAGTGAGCAAGTTGGCTAGGAGGTAGCTATTTAGCAGGTAAAAATTGTCAGCAACGCTGAGTATTTCGTTTACCTGCTGATATGGCTAGTTAATCTGTGTGCAAAAATGTCGAATGCTGTCTAATTCCTTAAGGACTTGAGACTCAAACTCAGATTCAATTTGCTCTCTGGCTTCATCTTGCTTTCGACGCTCTTTTGCTGTTAATTTTTTTCGTTCTTCTAAAATAGCAAAGCCACTAATTTCGACGAACAGGTTATGAATATGTGGAAACTTTTCTCGATATTCTGGGCGAGACTGTAAGGGTAGTGCATTGAGCAGCTTACATATACGGATCGTCCCTTCAGACAAATCACATTGCTGTTGTTGCATTGCCTTGCTAATAACAATAATACTTTCTGTGATTGAGTCTATTCGAGCATCACGTGCGGCTTGTTGTCGTACATTTTGCTGCTTTAACATGAAAAGCAGCTTGCCTGCATAGATGCCTAGCCCAAGAATAATAAGAATTCCTATAACAACGGCTACGGTTAACCACATAGTTATAACCCTTTAGTCTTTAAATTCATCCAAACTGATGGCGTCGAGTTGTGCGAGGGGATCCACATCGTCTTCGTCGTCATCGGTTTCGGTAATGCCTAATAGATCGCACAGTATTCTGTGACGAGCCATCTTTTCATCTACGTATTGCTGCTCGGCTCGAGAGATGGCTTTGTCGCTATCGAGTTTATCTAGCAATGAGGCTAACTTGGTGTCGGCTTCTAATGCTGCAAGTTCGTCTGCTGGTGTGGCATACTTTTTCTGTGCCTGTGTTTTCACCGGCGCTTTCACTAATGGCACGGGTTTTTTACTTCCGTGTCGGGGGTCTTGATTAACCTTGGTCGGTTTATTGCTTTTTTGCGTATTCTCTACCGAATTTCGGCTACCCGCAGGGTTACCTAACCGCCGTTTTGACTTCGGCGTATTAACTTTACCCTTGTTTTTTCTTTCTTCAGGTTTGAAGTCGGGGTCTTTTCTTACACCGATCATACCGATTTTGCGGGATTTCTTTGAACGAGACGACATATCTTTGTCTCCTGATTAAAATGGTCGAGCACAATTATACCGCGTATTTATGGTCGCTTCTTCAACAAAACAATGTCTTTTCCACTTAGTGTCACTTCAAAACCGTATTTTTTGCCCAAATAAAAGAAGGTTTCATCTGAAAAGAAGGAAACATGGGTTTGATCGTTTTTATAGTGCCACGTAGAAAACCCCTGTAACGAGGTGACGCGCTTGGTCATAAATACGAGTAAGCCGCCGGGTTTGATCAGCTGATTTAGTATATGTAGCTCTTTTGCTGGGGTGTGAAAATGCTCGATGGCTTCTGTGCAGGTAATAAAATCATAATGACGGCCGTTCAGTACGGCAGAATCATTAGCATAAATGGGGTCGAACACGGTCATTGAATAACCTTCTTGTTCTAGAAGGCCAGCTAAAACTGCGGTGGGACCACAACCAAAATCCAGGCCTTGGGCTGGAAGGGAAACATTGGCTAGCACAGGGGTGATGGCGCGGCGAAGAAAGCGACAATAGCCTTCGTCTTCGGCATGGTTCTCATGCAGATCATATTCGCGTTTTTCACGGATTAATGATGGCAAGCTTTGAGGGTGAGCAAATACCAGTTTGCATTGCTGGCATTGAAAAAACGGGCGGAACTTGTCCTCATGATAGAAGAGGATATGGTCTGATGCACACAAGGGGCAAGGAAACGTGAGGGTAGTCATAAGCGGCCTGTTTTTTACTAGCTTAAAACAAACAAGGCGAAAAAGAAAAAAAGGCGATGGCTCTCACCATCACCTTATTTGTCGTGTCTTTTGACACATCTCCCGTTATTACACTTTCGTGTAAGGGTGCTTGCTCTACTTTTTATTGTTGCTTACAGAGCAGTTATGAGTTCAAGGCCTTCCTGACACTTTATCCAACAATCCATTAATTCTTTTTATTGTTATTCTGTTTGTACTGTTTCAGCAACAGCGCCAAACCTGTGAAGGCATAATACCTAAGTATGATAAAAAAGCAAGATGGTTTTCACAATTAATTAACAACTGTAAAAATTCATCGTACTTTTAATGTAATCCAGCTAAGTAATTGGACAAAATATCAATGTCTTCATCGGTTAACTTCATGGCGATATCACCCATCATCCCGTTCATATCATTTGCACGCTGGCCTGAGCGGAACGCTTTGAGTTGGGCGGCTATATATTCAGGATGCTGGCCACTGATATCTGGGAATCCGGCTAATCCCATTCCACTACCGTCGGGGCCGTGACACGCGCTACATGAAGGAATACCACGTTCACCATCACCGCCGCGATATAGGGCTTGGCCTGCTTCAACGTAGTTTTCAGGGGTTTCCCCCGTTTTGGGTTCTTGGGAAGAGAAATAAGCCGCTACATCTTCCATATCCTGCTCGGATAGGGGCGCTGCCATCCCGTTCATCACCGCATTGTTACGGCCTTCTTCACCACCGGTCTGCGATGCAAGTTTGAATTCTTTTAGTTGCTTAACCAAGTAGTCTGCGTGTTGCCCTGCAATATTAGGGTTCATTGGGATCATGGAGTTTCCGTCCATTCCGTGACACGCTGCACATACCGCAGATTTGGCTTTACCAGCTACAGGATCGCCTTCTGCCATCGCACTTCCTGTAAAACCTAACGTCATACACACAAGCAAACACAGTTTTTTCATAATTAATCTCTATAAAGGATCAAACGGCTTTGTTGATATACGTGATATCATGCGTATTTTACACATTTAGCGCGTCAGAAAAACCTATTCCATAATAAAACTATGGTTTTATAAACTTTTTCTGATGAGAGTCAATTTAAATTAAAATTAAAAACACATTATAGACGGATATATACAATGACGTATTACACAAAAGCCAAATTTATCATGAGCGCGCCTGATATTCGGCATTTAAAAGAAGACAAGGGCATTGAAGTTGCTTTTGCTGGGCGTTCTAATGCTGGAAAGTCCAGTGCACTAAATACCCTGACACGGCAGAAAAACTTGGCAAGAACGAGTAAAACCCCAGGGCGTACTCAATTAATTAATATTTTTGAACTGGATGAAGATCGTCGCCTTGTGGATTTGCCGGGCTATGGTTTTGCCCAGGTGCCTTTGGCAATGAAAAAGAAATGGCAATTGGCCCTCGGCGAATACCTGCAAAAGCGCAAAAGCCTAAAGGGGCTGGTAGTGCTGATGGATATCCGCCATCCTTTTAAAGATTTAGATCAGGATTTAATCTTTTGGGCGGTAGAAGCTGGCTTACCGGTGTTGGCTTTATTAACAAAGGCCGACAAATTGAAATCAGGTAAACGTAAAGCCCAATTAATGTTTGCCCGGGATGCTGCACTGGCATTTAACGGTGATGTGACAGTGCAAACCTTTTCTTCATTATCGAAAAGTGGAGTGAAAGAAGCCTCGGTAATTCTGGATAAGTGGTTTGAATTAGAAAACGATAGCAACGAAGCGTAACTAGATTACAGTAGCAGACGGAAGGTATAGGCAGGTGTTAATTTTATACGGTCTAAAAAGAAAAAACCCCATCCAAAACGGATGGGGTAAAGATTGAGAGAAAACACATAAAAACCATAGATAAGAGTAGCCACATACCCAATAAGTTCAAAATAAACGAAAAAAAGTAAAATTAAATTTTAAATGCAAAGAAAATCAATTGCTTGGTCTATAAATACTTTTTTCTAGATATAAAAAAACCCCGGTGAATTCACCGAGGTTAAAGCAAAGGTTTGAAAACAGCTTTCTCACCTCTGTACCCTACACGCATAGGGTACAACAGAATCGTTAAAAGGCAAGTCAATAGTGTAATAAAATTACCAAAACTTGCTTGATTTCACTGTTATCTCACTTTTTTTGTAATCCAGTTACGAGTTTAGTGGGCTTCATCCCAATTGATTCCGGTGCCTGCCTCGACGTTTAGGGGCACGGATAATCCTGCTGCCTGCTCCATCAGCGACACGATATACGGCACGTAGTCATCCACTTTATCTTCTTTGATTTCAAACACGAGTTCGTCGTGTACTTGCATCATCATGTAAACTTCGTCTGCGGCTTCTTTGTTTATCCATTCATCAACCTTCAGCATGGCTAACTTAATGATATCCGCCGCGGTACCTTGCATGGGGGCATTGATTGCCGCTCGTTCCGCGCCTTTTCGACGCATCCCGTTGCTGGCTTTAATATCAGGTAAATATAACCGGCGTCCAAACACGGTTTCTACATAGCCTTTTTCTTTAGCCAGTTCCCGGGTTTCGTCCATGTACTTAAGCACGCCAGGATAGCGTTCAAAGTACAAGTCCATATAGGTTTGGGCGTCATTTCTAGGAATATTAAGTTGACGAGCTAGGCCAAAAGCAGACATGCCATAAATCAGGCCAAAGTTTATCGCTTTAGCGCTACGACGTTGATCCGACGTTACCTCATCAAGGGGCGTATCAAACACTTCAGCGGCGGTGGCTTTGTGAATATCTTTGCCTTCGGCAAAGGCTGACAATAGCCCCTTATCGTTTGATAAATGAGCCATAATTCGAAGTTCAATTTGCGAATAGTCAGCGGCGACAATTTTAAACCCAGAACGAGGAACAAAGGCTTGTCTAACACGTCGACCGACTTCGGTTCGAATAGGGATATTTTGTAAATTGGGATCCGTTGACGACAAACGACCTGTGGCCGTTATCGCCTGATGGTAAGAGGTATGCACCCGACCGGTACGATGATTGATCATCTTAGGTAATTTATCGGTGTACGTATTTTTTAATTTTGTTAGACCCCGGTATTCCATGATCATTTTAGGAATGGGGTAATCCAGTGCGAGTTCTTGCAATACCTCCTCAGAGGTAGAGGGGGCACCCTTTGGCGTTTTTTTAATGACTGGCAAGCTAAGCTTATCAAACAAAATTTGCTGCAATTGTTTCGTGGAGCCTAAATTAAAGGTTTCTCCTGCTGCTTCATGAACTGCGGTTTCCAACTCTTTAATTCTAAGTGCTAGGTCTTGGCTTTGTTGGCCTAGCTTTTGTGAGTCGATAAGCACGCCACGTTGTTCCATTCGCGACAATACACTTGCTAGGGGAATTTCAACGTCGAGCAACAATGTTTTAAGCTTTTCTTGCGGCTGGAGTTTTTCCCAAATTACCTGGTGTAATCGAAGGGTGATATCGGCATCTTCTGCTGCGTAGGGCGCTGCCTGTTCTAGCGGGATCTGGTTAAAGGTTAGTTGCTTGGCCCCTTTACCGGCAATATCTTCAAAATGAATGGTTTTGTGGTTAAGGTATGCCATGGCTAACGAGTCCATGTCATGCCGAGTGGCAGTGCTGTTTAGCACGTAAGATTCAAGCATCGTATCAAAGGCGATGCCTTGTAAATTTATATCGTAATTGGCCAGAACGTTTTTGTCGTATTTAAGGTGCTGACCTACCTTTTTTACGTCCTCGGATTCTAACAGTGGTTTTAACTGACTGAGTATACTGGCCCGGTCTAGTTGCGCTGGTGCATCGGGGTAGTCGTGACCAAGAGGGACATAGGCTGCTTCTCCCGGTGCCACACAAAACGAGACACCCACAATTTCCGCTTCCATGTAATCTAAGCTAGTGGTTTCAGTATCAAAGGCAACAACAGGGGCCTTGTGTAGTTTTTCAAGCCATTGGTCAAACACGTCTTGGGTGCTGATGGTAACGTAAGAGGAGGTGTCAATTTGTGACAGGGTTTCAGTTGCCGGCGCCTCTTCATCGGCTTGTTCTGCGGCCTGCTCTGTGGAGACTTCAGTAAACCAACGTTTAAACTCATACTCGGCAAATAACCCAGCCAGCTTTCCGTTATCAGGTTCGTTAGGGGTCAAAGTTTGTGGCTCAAAGTCCATTTCCACATCAAGCTTTATCGTTGCCAGTTCATAAGACAATTTAGCTTGCTCTTCGTATTCCTTCATTTTCGCCGCCATCGTCTTACTGCCCCGAAACGATAAACTGGCGATATCATCTAGGTTTTCATATATAGCGGCAATACCACCAATCCCGTTTAGTAAGGCTTGAGCACTTTTGTCACCCACACCGGGCACGCCGGGTATGTTGTCAACCTTGTCACCTTTGAGTGCTAGAAAATCGATGATGAGTTCCGGTGGAATACCGAACTTCTCTTTTACGCCATCAATATCCATGATCTGATTGGTCATGGTATTGATCAAGGTAACATGCTCATTGACTAACTGGGCCATGTCCTTGTCGCCGGTACTAATGAGGGTGTCTATGCCTTTTTCTGAGGCTTGGCGTGATAATGTGCCGATGACATCATCGGCCTCTACACCGTCTTCTACAATAATAGGTAACCCCATGGCGGTAATAATTTCGTGAAGAGGCTTTATTTGCGAGCGAAGCTCTTCAGGCATAGGAGGCCGGTTTGCCTTGTATTGGGCATACATGTCGTCGCGAAATGTTTTACCCTTAGCGTCAAATACTACGGCAATATGGGTAGGATGATACTGACGTATCAAGCTTCTTAGCATATTAATAACGCCGTAAATTGCACCTGTGTCCTGTCCCTTTGAATTAGTTAACGGCGGCAGACCATGGAAAGCGCGAAATAAATATGAGGATCCGTCTACCAGAATAAACGGCGGTTTTTTATCATCAGACATAGACTTTTTAATTGTGGGAACATGAAAGTCTGAAGGATGCCACAGGCAAGGGCGTAACGCCAATGAAGGAATGATCTCTTATCGGGGATCGCTTGTGGATAACTTTGTGATCAAAACTCGATTTTTTGCGATCGTAACGTAAGATCATTTCAAATGGCATTTACTGAAGATCTTTAAAAATGAGGTCTTACAGGGATGTGATGTTTTATACCGTGAGTAACAAATTCTTCCTTGAAAATGTGGATAACTTGGTGAATTGCTGATTTAGGGTTTAACCAAGTTGGGCAGATAATGTAGCATACTGATAACAAATTGTGACAGCAGCTTTTCAGAATTTTTTGGCTTTAAATTGTTTGTTTTTTAATCTTAAAAGATATAAGCCTCGTTATAGAAGGGCAGCAGACAGAAATAGGAGTGTTTAGATGAAAAATGTAGCGGTAATTTTAAGTGGTAGCGGCGTTTTTGACGGTAGTGAAATCCACGAAGCTGTGATCACTCTACTGGCTATTCGCGAACAAGGGGCAAGTTATCAATGTTTTGCGCCCGATCGTCCACAGATGCATGTGATCAACCACCTAACCGGCGAAGTTGCGGAAGATGAAAGCCGTAATGTGTTAGTGGAATCTGCTCGTATTGCCCGGGGCGAAATTAAACCGGTGACTGAATGCAAGGTAGACGATTTTGATGCGCTGATGTTGCCCGGCGGTTTTGGGGCAGCGAAAAATCTGTGTACTTTTGCCCTTGATGGCGCCGACTGCACTATCGACGAAGACGTACTTGCAGTATGTAAAGCCTTTGCTCAGGCAGAGAAGCCCGCCGGTTACGCCTGTATCGCTCCGGCCCTTGCCGCTGCGGTTTATGGCAGCGACAGAAAGCTTACTATAGGCAACGATAAAGCGACGGCTGAGGGCTTAGAAGCATTAGGTGCTAAGCATGTAAATTGTGCGGTGGATGAAATTGTCATCGACACAGAAGCAAAACTGGTTACAACACCAGCGTATATGCTAGCCCAAGATATTCTTGAGGCGAAATCTGGAATCGATAAGATGGTAGAAACAGTCCTGGCTATGGATTAACGAAAGGGACTTTCCCTTTCGTCTTCCTCACCGCATAATGGCAACAATCGCAGTGATAGAAAAACAATAAGGCTCAACGGAATATGCACTACCGTGCGATTGTACGCATACTCGGGTTACTGGTGGCGCTTTTTAGCGTAACTATGATCCCCCCCGCTTTAATTTCTCTGATCTTTCAGGATGGTAGTGGCCTTCCATTTATTATCGCATTTATCCTTTGTGTGATTACCGGCACCTTTATGTGGTACCCCAATCGGTATCATAAGAAAGATTTACGCGCCAAAGAGGGCTTTCTTATTGTGGTGCTGTTTTGGACAGTACTGGCCAGTTTTGCCGCCATACCTTTTATTTTGCTTGAGCAACCTAGCATGTCCGTTGCCGATTCTTTTTTTGAATCGTTTTCTGGGTTAACAACCACAGGGGCTACGGTCATTGAAGGGATCGAGTTTTTGCCTCACTCGGTGCAGTTTTATCGACAGCAATTGCAATGGTTAGGCGGCATGGGGATCATCGTATTGGCGGTGGCCATTTTGCCCATACTTGGGGTGGGAGGTATGCAGTTATACCGAGCAGAAACCCCAGGACCGGTGAAAGATTCTAAGATGACACCGCGGATCGCTGATACCGCTAAGCATCTTTGGTACATCTATTTGTCATTAACTATCGCGTGTTGTGGTGCTTATATGTTGGCAGGCATGGGGTGGTTTGATGCGGTTTGTCATGCTTTTTCCACCGTCGCAATTGGAGGGTTTTCCAATCATGATGCCAGTTTAGGGTATTTTGATAGCCCCATGGTAAATGTGGTGTGTTCGGTATTTTTAATGATTGCCGCCCTTAATTTTTCGCTTCATTATGCAGCGGTAAGTTCCCGTTCGTTTAAAGGATATACACGGGATCCAGAATTTAAAGCGTTTCTGTTTATTCAATTTATACTCATTTCAGTTTGTTTCCTTGTTTTAACCTTATCAGGCTATTATTCATCGGCTGAAGAGGCGTTGGATCAGGCGATGATTCAGGCGGTGTCTATCAGCACAACGGCGGGTTTCGCTACCACGGATTTTTCTTCATGGCCTGCCTTTCTACCCATATTATTAATATTTTCTAGCTTCATTGGGGGCTGCGCTTCTTCCACCGGTGGTGGTTTAAAAGTGGTCCGGGTGCTTTTGTTGTTCTTACAAGGAAAGCGGGAAGTTGACCGCTTGATTCATCCTAAAGCCGTTTACGCGGTGAAGTTAGGCGAGCGGGCCATGCCCGATAGAGTGGTCGAAGCGGTATGGGGGTTCTTTTCTGCTTATGCTATTGTCTTTGTCGTGATTATGATTGGCCTAATTGCAGCAGGACTCGATAATATCTCTGCTTTTACCGCGACGGCGGCAACACTAAATAACCTAGGGCCGGGTTTAGGTAGTGTGGCAGGCACCTATTCAGAGGTGTCTGATCCTGGAAAATGGCTGTTGGTGTTGGCAATGCTGTTTGGTCGACTAGAAGTCTTTTCGTTACTCGTGTTGTTTTCGCCCACGTTTTGGCGAAGTTAATGGGTGTAGTGAGTTAGCCAAAGAAGAATGCACTGGGTTGGAATAGCTTTTCCACATCATTGATGTATTTCTTGTCTACCAAAAAGAGAATAACGTGGTCATTGGCTTCAATCACAGTGTCGCTGTGAGCGATGATCACATGGTCTTCTCGAACCACCGCACCAATAGTAGTGCCTGGCGGTAATTTAATACTGCCAATTTCTCTTCCTACCACTTTTGAGGTGTTTTTATCGCCATGGGCGATGGCTTCTATGGCTTCTGCTGCTCCCCGACGAAGTGAATAAACATTCACAATATCACCACGACGAATATGGGTAAGTAACGCCGAAATCGTGGCTTGCTGGGGAGAGAAAGCAATGTCGATTTCTCCACCTTGAACAAGATCTACATAAGCACTGCGCTGAATAAGTACCATGGCTTTTTGGGCGCCCATTCGCTTAGCTAGCATGGCTGACATAATGTTAGCTTCGTCATCATTGGTAACGGCAATAAAGGCATCGACCTGATCAATACTTTCTTCGTTTAGCAGTTCAGGATCAGACGCATCGCCGGAGAACACAATGGTCTTATCTAAGTTTGCAGACAGGTATTGGGCGCGTTTGGGACTGTACTCGATAAGTTTAACGTTATGTTTATGCTCTAAACGCTTGGCAAGGCCCGCTCCAATAAGCCCACCACCGGCAATCATGATCCGTTTGTATGATGACTCAAGCTTTTGTAGTTCGCTCATTACCGCACGAATATGTTTGGTTGCAGCAATAAAGAAGACTTCATCATCGGCTTCAATTACCGTGGTGCCTAGCGGACGAATAGGGCGCCCTCGGCGATATATCGCCGCTACCCGTGTTTCTACGTTGGGCATATGTTCTTTTAATGCTGAGAGGGCATGGCCCACCAGCAAGCCGCCGTAGTAGGCTTTTACCGCAACGAGGCTTGCCTTGCCTTCAGCAAACTCCACAACCTGCAAAGCGCCAGGGTAGTCGATAAGACGTTTTATTGCTGTTGTGACCAGTTGCTCAGGAGCGATAATGTGGTCAACGGGGATATTTTGTTCTTTGTACAGCTGGGCCTGATAAATAATGTATTGTTCGCTACGCACCCGGGCTATCTTTGTGGGGGTTTTAAATAGACTGTAAGCCACCTGACATGCAAGCATATTGCTTTCATCACTGTTTGTTACAGCTATAAGCATATCGGCATCTTCTGCACCGGCTTTTTTTAAAATATCAGGGTGAGAGCCAACGCCTTCGACAACTTGAAGGTCGAGTCTGTCCTGCAACGCGCGCAAAATGGTGGGATCAGAATCAATGACGGTAATCTCGTTCTTTTCACCAACCAGGTTTTCCGCAAGGGTACCGCCAACCTGTCCGGCACCAAGAATGATGATTTTCATTAATACCTTTGAAACTTTTTATTTTTGATGAGAAGACTTTATCAGTCTCGCGTAATAGAAACCATCCATTTGTTGTTCGCCCGGTAAGATCTGACGACCTGGGTTAGCAATGGTTTCTTCATCGGTCAGTATTGACAGTTGAGCATCTTCAGTGCGAGCTAGGAAGCTGACAATTTGATCCCTGTTTTCTTGTGGAAGCACAGAGCATGTGGCGTAAAGAAGGGTGCCGCCGGGTTTTAATAGTGCCCACATGGTATCTAGAATACGGGATTGTAAGTCGGCTAATGCATCGATATCCGACGCTTTGCGTAACCAGCGAATATCTGGATGGCGACGAATCACACCAGTAGCAGAACAGGGGGCATCGAGTAAAATACGATCATACTGCTCACCGTTCCACCATGTTTCGGGGGCAAGTGCATCACCGGTTAATATGGTGGGGGAATGTTGTAGACGCTGCATGTTTTCCCGCACTCGTAATAACCGTGTTTTATCGGCATCTAAGGCGGTGCAATGGCTGATATCTGGCTGAACTTCGAAGATGTGACCTGTTTTTCCACCTGGGGCTGCACAGCAATCTAGAATATTGTCTTTAGCTTGAGGCTGTAAATAGATCGCGGCGAGTTGTGCGGCACCATCCTGTACCGCAAACCAACCTTTTTGGAAGCCTGGTAAAGCAGTTATATCTACTCGAGTGGTGAGGATGATGCCTGCCGGCTGTGCCTCAGGCAAACAATAGGTTATGTTTAACTCGTCAAGTTGCTGACAAAATGCTCCACGTGAAACCTTTAGCAAATTTACCCGTAACCAAACCGGGGCTTTCTGGTTCATATTGTCTATGATGTCCCCTTGTTGGTCACTGTAAGCACGTTCTAATTTCTTAAATAGCCATTTTGGTAAGCCACTGTTTATTATGGGGTTATCTACTTTTTGTTCTTTCAATGATTGGCGTTCAAAATTGCGTAAAACGGCATTCACCAGTCCTTTTAGGGACATGGCCCCTAAATAAGGCGCGGCATTGACGGTTTCACTGACTGCGGCATGATCGGATACGCGGCTAAAAGCCATTTGATACATGCCAAGTAACATTAGATGTTCAACGACTTTCTTTTTCCCTTTTAACGGGTTGTCTAACAGTTGTCGAAGCCAGTGCTGTAATATGGGCAGGTGACGCAGTACACCCAATGACATTTCTTGGATCCAAGCGTTATCTTTGCCCTGATGACGGCGCTGTACTTGGGCAAGGCATTCCCGGGTGGATTTACCTTGTTCTAGTACCTGATAAATTACCCATGCGGTATCAGCCCGAAGGTTTTTTTGCCGTGGCAGAGGGGTGCTCATGCTACATCACCGCCGATGGGTTCACCTATAGTGAACCAAGCCCGACGGGCATTGATTACATCCGCTGCGGGCAGGGCCTTTTTGCCTGGAATTTGTAACTCAGTGATACAAAGGTCTGTTGAACCTGTGGCCACGACAATGCCAAATTTATCTGCTTTCACCACGGTGCCGGGCGCTTGGGTTGATTGTGCGTCGGTTACAGTGGCCTTGAGTACCTTAACGTTACATTCGGGTAACTTCATCCAAGCCACAGGCCAAGGAAAGAAAGCCCGTATATTACGCTCAATTTGTTCTGACGGCGCATGCCAATCTATTTGCGCTTCTTCTTTGCTGAGCTTTTTAGCATAAGTGGCTTGTTCATCATTTTGTTGCGAAGCGTTACTTATAAATGTAGATAAATCGTCAAGTACATAAAGCAAAGCCTGCGGACCAGATTGAGCGAGCTTCCCATACAGACTTGCGCTGGTGTCTTCTGGTGCAATTGCCGTGGTGGCAATATGCAGCATATCGCCAGTGTCGAGCCCTTCATCCATTTGCATAATGGTAACGCCGGTTTCTTTATCGCCGGCCCAAATTGCCCGTTGAATTGGTGCCGCGCCACGCCAACGGGGTAGTATAGAGCCGTGAACGTTCAAGCAGCCTAAAGGCGGTATTTGCAAAACAGGTTTAGGCAGTATTAATCCATACGCCACCACAACCATCACATCTGCGTTGATCGCCGCTAATGTGGTTTGGGCTTCTGCGTTCTTAAGACTGGCAGGTTGATAAACCGGTATATCTTGGCTTTCTGCTAGCACTTTTACAGGGCTTGGCGTGAGTTTTTTGCCACGCCCTGCGGGTCTGTCAGGTTGGGTATAAACAGCCACAACCTGATGCTCAGATTTTAAAATCGCCTTAAGGTGATCGGCAGCAAAATCAGGCGTACCTGCAAAAATAATTCGTAGGGGAGTGGTCACGCTGATCCTTACAACTTAGCAGCCAAACGGGCTTCTTTTTCTAGTTTCTTTCGAATTCTCTGGCGCTTTAACGGCGACAGATAATCTATAAATAGAATGCCTTTTAAATGATCCAACTCGTGCTGGATGCAGATAGCGAGTAGGCCATCAGCTTCAAGCTCAAAGGGCTGCCCATCGGCGTCTAAAGCCTTAACAGTAACGGTTTCTGCCCGATCCACTTTGGCATAGTTCCCCGGTACTGATAAACAGCCTTCTTCGCTAATTGTACTACCGTCTTTTGCAATGATTTCAGGGTTGATAAATACCCGTGGCGTATCTTGGTCTTCCGATACGTCCATCACCACTACTTGTACGTGACGATTTACCTGAGTGGCCGCCAGTCCAATGCCTTTTTCGTCCCGCATGGTTTCAAACATATCGGAAACGAGTTGTTTAATCTCATCGTTAACTGACTCTACAGGTTTCGCTACGGTGCGTAACCGCTCATCCGGGAAACTTAATACGTCTAATATTGCCATCTGTCGCTCAACTTCGCTTGCTTGTATGAATTAATATACGATCCAATTACCAGCACTATTTACTCGGTGGTTTCTGTTACTATTCTATCGTATAAAGGGGTTTTTCGTGCAGGTTTTTTGTTAAATCGCAATTTTCAAACCTAACACTGAATAAAAAACACTGACGGTCGATATAGAGTCTATGTCGAAAATTTCAACAGGAGCAGTTGACGACACCATGGCAACGAGAATATTAATAAAAAGCTGTAAAACACTCCTCTCGGCGGGCGTATTGTTATTAGCCGGCCTCACCGGTCAAGCATTTGGTTTGACGTTGAAGGAGGGAGCACCGCAAACCTACACAGTGGAACGGAACGATACTCTTTGGGACATTGCTAATTTGTTCCTTGATCAACCTTGGTTATGGCCGGAGCTGTGGCAAAACAACACGCAAATAATTAACCCTCACCTTATTTATCCAGGTGATGTGCTAGCCATTCAAATGATTGATGGCGAGCCCCAGTTAGTGGTGCAACGAAATAAAAAGCACATTACCTTAGGGCCATCAATGAGAAAGCAGAATAAACCTGCGCCCATCAGTATGTTGCCGTGGACAGCTATTGCACCTTATCTCAATCAAAACGAACTTATCGCGCAAGAAGATTATGAAGATCTTCCTTATATTTTAGGCAATCAATCGGCAGATATTCGGTTTGTCACTGATGACATAGTGGTCAGCAGAAGCTACGGCCGATCTTCCGATCAGTATCGCATCCTTCGTCGCCAGTCTACGATTAAAAACCTTGATGGCGAGGTATTAGGCATACAGGTTCACCATGTGGCTGATGCAACCATGATTGATGATACGGTGCCTTTCCAGTGGTTGGTAAAAGTCACTAAGTCTAACTTCGAAGCACAGCGGGGCGATCGCCTTTATGATGGTGAATTTCTTGGCCCACAAGATCTCGTGTTACAGGCTGCCACAGCCGAACAGCGAGGGCATGTGGTGGGAAATCTTCATCAGCATCAGCTTTTGGGTAAAAATGATGTTGTGATCGTCGATTTGGGCCATGACGCCATAGAGCCGGGCACGGTGATGGGAATTTATGAACAAGGCCCAGATATTATCGATGGCGATCCACCCCAATACGTTGGCGAGAACAACGCGTTATACAGTGTTTTCAATGACGGCAGTACCGTACAGCAACCCGCAATCAAAATTGGCGAAATTGTTATTTTTAAAACCTTCGATAAAGCAAGTTACGGTATTATTACCCGCGCACGGGAGCTGGTGAATACAGGGGCCATCGTCGCTACGCCATAGGCTTTGTATAAATGCTGTAACAAAAGGAGTTACAGCATGTCTACCATTCAATCTAGCCCGCAACTCACGGCTTATCTGGCTATGGCCACCGTACCTAAAATGACGCCACAAAAATGGCGTCAGCTTTTAGTTGAGACAAAAACCACCCCCGTCGACCTTATCCACGGGTCGACATTGCCTATTTCAGATGAGGCGTTGCAGCAACACATCAATAGGCTTCGTCAACGCATCGTATGGGAAAAAGTTGAATCTGCACTGAATTGGCAACAAGAAGCCAGTACACACGCCATCTTATACGAAGGTAGTTGTCATTGGCCTGAAGGTTTTCAATCTCTTTCCTCGGCACCTCTCGTTTTGTTTTGTCATGGCGATGAGGGGTTATTGTCTGCGCCGCAAATTGCAATAGTGGGTAGTCGACGAGCGACTGTATCTGGCTTGGCGGTGGCGACCGATATCGCAGCAGGACTTGCTAAGCAGGGGCTTTGCGTTACCAGCGGCCTAGCTGCAGGCATAGATGCTGCGGCTCATAAGGGCGCGATGGCACATCCGGGGCGTACCATTGCCTTTTTAGGCACGGGGCCGGATCTCACCTACCCACATCGACATAGCAAGCTTCGCCACGCTATTTTAGAACATAACGGATTAATTGTTTCTGAGTTCTGGCCGGGTACACCACCTCGGCGCCATCACTTTCCTCAGCGCAATCGACTTATCGCCGCAATATCAAAAGGTACATTGGTGGTGGAAGCAACAATAAACAGCGGTACCTTGATAACGGCGAATATGGCCGCAGATCTAGGGCGCGATGTCTTTGCGGTGCCAGGTAACATCGCTAATCCGCTAACCGAAGGCTGCCACTTTTTAATACAACAAGGGGCAAAGCTGGTGGTGTCTGCCAAAGACATCCTAGAGGAATTGGTTTGTTTTTGCCCTTTGATACACTCTGACCCCGTTAGTTCAGAGGAAAAAAGTAAAGATGAAAACTTGGCAACGGATAAATTATTAGATAGTGTGGAGTTTGATGTGACTAGCGTTGACACTATTGCTGAACGCAGCGCTCTGCCTGTATCTGAAGTAGTGGCAGCATTAATCGAATATGAGCTGCGAGATCTTGTAGCCCCGGTACCCGGTGGTTATGTCAAATTGAGGGGGAAATAAACCATGTTCGACATCCTCATGTACTTGTTTGAGAATTTCATACATAGTGAAACGGAAATTCGGGTTGATCAAGACGAATTAACCGATGAGCTCGTACGCGCTGGTTTTCATCATGATGAAATCTACAAAGCATTAGCCTGGTTAGAAAAGCTTGCTGCGCTGCAGGAAACGGATGATAAACCGTATTTCTGCAAAGGTATTTCGTCAGGGGTTAGCCGCATTTATACCCATGAAGAGCAAATGCGTCTGGACGTAGAATGTCAGGGGTTCTTGATGTTCTTAGAACAGGTTGGGGTACTCGATGCTTCCACTCGAGAAATGGTTATCGACAGAGTGATGGAGATTGATTCTCCCGAATTCTGTTTAGAAGATCTTAAATGGGTGGTGTTAATGGTGTTGTTCAATGTACCAGGTAAAGAGAATGCATACGCGCAGATGGAAGATCTTTTATTTGAAGAGTCTGACGGTACACTGCACTAAAGTAGGAGCGTAACCGGCATTCTTTATGTCAAAAATTGATCATTCTTTATTCTCGGCCCATGAACATGCCCTGGAACATACCTTTGGTGACTGTCCTGAATGCGGCAGTCATTTACATATCCGAAATAGCAAAAGCGGGCCCTTCATTGGTTGTTCTGCTTACCCAAAGTGCGATTTCAGTAAACCCCTTCATGATCAACAAACCACCACATTAAAAGAAATCGCAGGCGCTTTGTGTCCGCAGTGCGGGCACACACTTGCGATTAAAAAAGGTCGTTATGGCATGTTTATAGGCTGTACCGCCTTTCCCCAATGCCATCATATCGAACCAATAAAAAAACAAGAAGATACCCAATTTTTATGTCCCCAGTGTAAAACAGGGCACATTATTGAAAGAACAAATAAATACGGTAAGCGTTTTTATGCCTGTAATCACTACCCTAAGTGCAAATATGTCATAAATTCGCCACCCGTAGCGGGCACCTGTCCTGAGTGTGGCTGGGCATTGCTTATCGCCAAGAAAGGAAAGGTGTGTTGTCCCCAACCAACTTGCGACTTTCAAGTAGACCCCTAACTATGATCGATGATAAATCCACCCAGCCTGACCCTGTTAAAGAGGCTTTTTTCCAGGGAGAGTTGCTGGTTTACCCCACCGAAGCGGTAATGGGTATAGGGTGCGACCCTGATAATGAAATGGCTGTGAATCAATTATTACAGTTGAAAAAGCGCGCCGTTGAAAAAGGCATGATCCTGGTCGCTGATACCTATTCTCGCTTACTTCCCTATGTGAATGATAACGCTGTAGCGCCGGCTATGCGGGCAGAGATATTTTCTTCCTGGCCTGGACATCATACCTGGCTTCTTCCTAAGTCAGCTCACGCACCGAGTTGGATAACCGGTGAACATGAGAAGATTGCCGTACGTGTATCTGCCCATCCGGTTGTCAGAGAATTGTGCGCCAGACTAGGAAAACCTTTAGTGTCTACCAGTGCAAACCCTTCCGGTCTTGCACCAGCCACCTCCCTTGATGAAGCGAAAGCTTACTTTAAAGATCATGTTGTGTATGTAGAAGGTGATGTGGGTAACGCCCAAAAGCCCAGTACAATTCGCGACTGTGATTCTGGAAAAATAATCCGAGACTAACTATGTCTGATGAAAGTCAAATTGCTAATGCAAGTGAAACAATAAACCGAGTAAAAAAATTCCTGCTGTCATTACAGGATAATATTTGCCAGACCTTAGAGATGGTGGATGGCAAAGGACAGTTTGTGGAAGATTCTTGGGAACGTGAACAAGGAGGCGGCGGGCGCTCTCGTGTACTAAAAAACGGTGCCGTTATCGAGCAGGGTGGCGTGAATTTTAGTCACGTTTTTGGCGAAGCAATGCCTGCTTCAGCAACGGCATCTAGGCCTGAACTAGCCGGCCGAAGTTTTCAGGCCATGGGCGTGTCGCTGGTTATTCACCCTCATAACCCTTATGTGCCCACTTCCCACGCTAATGTACGATTTTTTATTGCCGAAAAACCAGGAGAGACACCCATATGGTGGTTTGGTGGTGGCTTTGACTTAACCCCTTTCTATCCCTTCAAAGAAGATGTACAACATTGGCACGATACGGCTAAAAAGATATGTGCGCCTTTTGGTGACAATGTGTATGCAGACTATAAAAAGTGGTGTGACGACTATTTTTACCTTAAACACCGAGATGAAACCCGTGGTGTGGGTGGTTTGTTTTTCGACGACCTCAATGAATGGGGCTTTGAGCAATGCTTTGCATTTATGCAAGGGGTAGGGCACGGCTATCTTGATGCTTATGTCCCTATTGTGGAAAGACGTAAAGGGCTGTCTTATGGCGAGCGGGAACGTCAGTTCCAGCTCTATCGCCGAGGACGCTATGTGGAATTCAACCTTGTGTATGACCGCGGAACCCTTTTTGGCCTGCAAACCGGTGGAAGGACCGAATCTATTTTGATGTCTATGCCGCCGTTAGCACGCTGGGAGTATGGTTATACGTGTGCGCCTGGTAGTGCGGAGGCAAAACTAGCGAAGTGGCTCACACCTACGCAGTGGTAGTGTTACAGCCGTAACTTTTGACCTGGATCAAGCTTAATTGTCTGTGTTGAAAACAGATTTTTTTACTTGTTCCAGATCAACATTTTGATTTTCTCGAGGCGTAAAGTACGCACATCAACGTTAAACAAACGAGAGAATCCAAATGAAAAAAACTACCCTTGCAACACTCATTCTGGCAGCAATTGCATCTCCAGCCATGGCGTATGACGCAGGTGATATCATCGTTCGCGCGGGTCTTACTACCGTGACACCTAATGACGACTCCAGCAATGTTAACGTAGACGCCTTAGGCGGTAATGTCGGTATGGGTGCGGAAGTTGATTCAAACACACAGTTAGGTTTGAACTTCGTTTATATGTTCGATTCTAATTGGGGGGTTGAAGTCCTTGCCGCTACACCTTTTAGTCATGACGTAGAATTAACGGGTACCGCCGATAACGCGCTTGCTCTTGGCGATGGCCAACTCGCTGACGTGAAGCATTTACCTCCTACCGTGAGTGCCGTGTATTTCTTTGATACCGACTCTGCCGCCACGCCCTACGTGGGATTGGGATTAAACTACACCATTTTCTTCGATGAAGATTTTACTGATGCGCGGGAAGAGCAAACGTTTTCTGATCTCGACTTGGACAATTCTTTTGGGTTAGCGGCCCAAGTTGGCGTTGACTACCAGCTGGATGAAAAATGGTTGTTGAATGCATCTATCCGCTACATCGATATCGATACCACTGCCGAGTTTACTGTGGCCGATGTGCCCGGAAGTGTTGATGTAGATATCGACCCTTGGGTATACACCCTATCAGTAGGTTATGTCTTCTAAGTAGTTATCGCACTAACTTGCCTGTTGCCCTCTTATATAAGAGGGCTTTTTTTTAAGGGTCGTCTTTATTAATCATATGTTCGGCGAGCTGATCTAGGGCGCGGAGTAATTGTTCTGCTAGTTGAATATCATGTACCGTCTGCATCATAGCTTTACGCATGCAATACATCCATTGCCGTTTTAGAGCTGGGGTTACTGTAAAAGGTAGGTGTCTAGCGCGTAGTCGTGGATGACCAAACTGTTGTTGATAATCGTCCGGTCCTCCCAGCCACATACTTAGATATAGAGTAAATACTCGACGGATCCTATCTAATGGTAAAGGATGTATGGCTAATAAATCCTTTGCCATGGGATCCTGTTCCATGATGTCATAGAATCGATTAGCAAGAAGGTGGACTGCGTTGGCACCGCCGATATGCGCATACGGTGTATTCGGGTAAGCCTGGTCCTTCGATGTTTCTTTTGATTTACTTAGAAAATTAATAATGCCCATGAAAAAATTCGCAGTGTTTGGTAACCCCATTGCCCATAGTCTATCACCAGCCATTCATAATATGTTCGCTGAATTGACTGGTGAGCACATCGATTATCGTATTATTGAGTCAGAAATCGATAATTTTGAAAACGACCTTTCAGCCTTTTTTGATGAAGAGGGGGTGGTGGGATGCAATATAACCGCACCATTTAAAGAACGGGCTTACAGGCTTTGTGAAGGCAGTTGTAATGCTGAAGCAAAAACGGCTGAGGCTGTGAATACCCTGCATAAGAAAGGCGACCAGCTATTGGGGTATACCACAGATGGTATGGGGCTGGTGGCCGACCTAATTCGTCATCTAGGCACGTTAGAAGGGAAAAAGGTATTGTTACTTGGCGCGGGTGGTGCAACTCGCGGGGTGGTAGAGCCCCTATTAAAGGCGAAAGTGGCAACCTTATTTATTACCAACAGAACCATGGCTAAAGCTGAAGCTATCGTAGCCGCTATTGGTCAGCACAATTTCCAGTCGGTAGCTCAATCTGATTTGGACCATCTACATGCAGATATTGTTATAAATTGTACCTCGGCTAGCTTGACCGGTGATTTACCGGCAGTATCTGCAGGGGCATTTAAACAATGTGCGTTAGCCTATGACATGTCCTATGGACGTGGGCAGACACGATTTATGGCGTTTGCAAAAGAAAATGGCGCCGCACAAACCCTAGATGGTTTTGGGATGTTAGTAGAGCAGGCTGCCGCGGCCTTTACCATTTGGACAGGAAAAACCCCAGACACCTCTGAGGTCATTAAACATTTACGGCCAAAATAGAGGGCAAGATTTAAGACTGTTGAAGGTACTCGTCTTTAAGTTGCACATAGTTTTGCGCCGATAAAGCAAGAAAGTGACGCTCTTTATCATTTAAAGGGCGCTTCTTCACCATGGGGTTGCCCACATAGAGAAAGCCGCTTTCCAGTTTCTTGTTAGGCGGCACTAATGTTCCCGCACCTATAAAGACATCATCTTCTACAATGACGCCATCCATGATAATGGCACCCATACCTACTAATATTCTATTGCCAAGCTTGCAGCCGTGCAGCATACACTTATGACCGATTGTGACATCGTCTCCAATAATAAGAGGGAAGCCATTGGGCTGGCTGTCAGAACGACGGGTAACATGAAGGACGGTACCATCTTGAATATTTGTGCGTGCACCAATCGATATTGTATTAACGTCACCTCTAGCGGCGACTAAAGGCCAGACACTGGCATCAGAGCCCAGTGTTATATCACCAACTAGGACGGCGGACTCATCGACGTATACAGCATCGCCGAGAGAAGGGAGGGTATTATTATATGGACGTAAAGGCATCGTTAACCTCGTTTGAATTATCAATAGGTGCACTATACGCCGAGAAATGCTCGCTTTATAGCCTCTGCAGCACAAGAAATGAGCGAACGAAACAAATATGACAGTTTTTTTAAAATAGTTATTGACCTTGTCGCAGAATTCCCTAAAATGCGCATCCGCTTCGACAGGAAAGATTAAATCTGAACTGGCAAAGCTAGTCACTACTAACTGTGTAAGTCAATAGTGGCGAGGTTTTCAAGGAAATGCTTTAGAAAATAATTTTTCAAAAAGTGTTGACATGATAATCGAAAGGCGTAGAATACGCGCCTCGCTTCAAGGGGTTGGAAACAACAACGATTGAAGCAGTTTTGAGTGACACGCTCTTGAAAATTAAATTTCAAAAAGA
>NZ_JAHKQF010000013.1 GCF_018860965.1 Alteromonas sp. C1M14
GCTATTTATGGCGGCGTTATGTTCCTGAGGAAGTCTGATGGCAATTGATGTCTATTCACTCAATAACTTTTGTGATGGCTGGTTGAGAAAAGCTGAGAATTATAGGACTGATCGGTTATCAGATCCTTTTGATGAGTTTTTTACCCTGTTCGTTGTATACAATCGATTGTATGTCGAAATAGGAAAGATACTAATTCACAAGCGCCACCCTAGCGTAGCTCGATTCTTATCTCAGCGTAGGTTTGTTCGAGAGCGTCAAAATGCTCTCAAACCGATCAGACCCTTGCCTGACAAAATTAGTGCTGTAGAACTTACAGAAGCCTACCTTAGGAAAAATAATTTAATCAACGAAATTATTGATACTTGCGAACACGAAATAGATTACTTGGCTAACTCAATAGAGAATGGGAGTTTCTATTTCAACTATGACTATGAAAGCGATGCTCCTGATTTAGTGCGGGATCGAAAATTGGCCGAGGGAATAAGAAAAGGGAGTGTAAAGTCTGTTTTGGAGCTTATTTATGTCGCTCGCTGTAATATGTTTCATGGCTCAAAGGAGTTTCACGATATTCAGAGGCGCTTGCTTTCAAGTATGAGCGGTGTCCTAAGGTGTGTCTCAAACATGACATTGCCTTGCTTAGTTCAAGATATCACAGAACATAACAATCAAATACAGCGGACAGCTGAAGCTGCCGCTGATTAGGGCGTTATACGCTATGAGCATCAAGGATAGAAATGCAGCTTAAAAAACCTAAGTATCTTCTCATTACTCAAAAGTTAGGGCTTAAGTTACCACTAGTTTGGTGTGGTTCAGCGTTATTAATCGGCGTGTTTACTCAAGAAATAGTAGCTGCAATCTTCATTTCATTTTCATCTTTTTTCTTAACTTGGCTTACTTGCAAACTTTCAGGCTTTTTCTTCAGCTTTCAAGAACACAGCGGCATTCTAAAAAACCATATTTACGACAACGTTATAAAAGCGATTTGGTTTATAACTCTGTTTTGCCTCGTAGTGAATTTCTTTGAATCTCTACTCGCTAAAACAGGAAGTGAAGCATTCTTGGGCTGTGTATTTCCAATCGTCTATTTTGGCTTTATGCTTTCTGCATCAAACCGCTGGGGTATGCACTTCGTTGAAAAGCGCGTATAACAAAAAAATTAAGTCACTCACTTCGTTCGCTGGGACGCATACATGCGGGGCGGCTTCGCCATTATGCCCCACATGCCTGCGCCCCTTATTTAAAAGTTAGCCGTTCTGCAAATTTTGTAGATAATCTACTAGCTCGTGAATATGGGTTGAAGGATTATCAGTAAAATTTTTCTCAACTGCTTTTAAAGCTCGTTGTGCATTTTGTTTAGCAAATTCAAGTTGCTCTAGCAAGGTACAAAATACCTTTTCATCCCCTTTAGAGTATTCAGGCATTACTTTCTTTAACTCTTTTAATACTTCGTTAGCAATACTTGATCTCCCCGTAGCACTAAACGGTTTTGTTGTATATTGGAAGTGGAGTAACAACCAGTATTCAAAACAAGGAACTGAAACAATATGGAAAAATAAACCAGCTGGTTTTTTTAAGGCTATTTTTGCTTTCGTTTCTTCATAAGTTTCATGGGAATCTTTATCAAATACACAGTAAATTCGATCATAGCTATCTCCCTTATCCTGTTCTATCTTTGCTAATTTTTCAGCTCTTTTAAAAACACTTTTAGGGCTAGAACCGCATGAACCATCAATTTCAACATTTGCAGAGTTCAGTTTGTAATAGTGTACTAGCTCATTGAAATAATTAGGTTCTGTTTTTTCGCCCTCACAAACGATAAGAACTTTGTCATATGGAGAACGACGAGAAGCTCTACGTTTTAGTTCGCGTGAAGCCTTCGCTTTTCTTTTATGGTGTAAATCTTCCGACCCCATTTTACGCTCCTAATTTATTAACTTTTTTAATAAATGGTAAAGCGCCATATCTACCTGAAAGGTAGCTTACCTCAATATTCTCACGTTCTTTTCTAGGGCTAAAATCAGTCAAAGGGTAAACAGAAGTTTCTTGATTTTTGTTTTTTTCACAAAACCAGATTTGATCGCGTCTAAATACTTCTTGGTTTAAAATAGATGTTTCATGAGTTGTAAAAATCAATTGAGCATTTTTAGGGTTTGTTTTAGTGCTATGAAAAAGGTTCACTAAATATTTAACCATCTTAGGGTGTAAATTATCATGGAGTTCATCAACAATTAAAATATATCCGTTTTTAAGGATGTCAATCCAAGGGCCCGCAAAAGAAAAGAATTTTTGTGTGCCATCAGATTCTTCTGAAAAGTCTAAAGGTACTCTCTTACCTGATTTTGTTTTATGAACTGTTTTAATATCAATTACTTCCTTTCCTTTCATCTCCCTTGAAATTTGCTCTTTTACAACATCTGGAAGTTCATCAGGAAGGGAGTTAGGATCGAATTTTTCAGTTTCAATTTCAATATCATGAATATTAAAATCAGCAGATTGTAAAAAATGTAAAACTTGTTCTTTTGTTTCATTATCCTCACACAAGGATGCGGTATAACTAGGTCCCCAACCACTAACATTGGTCGGGCGCAGCTTTTCTTTAAACCAATTAAAAATAGGCTTTAGCTGCTCACTATTTAATTGTACAGCAGTAGATAAAAATAAAGCATTAGAGCGAGTAGAATTCATCCAAACACTTTTTGTACCTAATAAATGATCACTAAACTTATAGTCATATTGATCATTTTTTTTATCAAAAGCTCTAGAAAACCACCTCTGAGGTCGACCTTTAGGGTATGCAATTAACCATTCTTCTGAAACTTTATATTTTGTAGCTGAAAAACCATATTGGAACTTAATACCCTCACTAATGAAAACCACCTCAAATTCAGAAGGCTCATTTATTGTGTCTTCGTCAAACAGGTAAGGTGTAATTGGTAGAGAGTCACCTTCTTGGATATTAGAAGAAGAATTTCTAACAATAAACTCCATATCCATCAATGCTCGGATTAAGTTTGATTTTCCAGCTGCGTTCGCTCCATAAATAACAGCCGAACGAAGAAGAGGAGAAGACGTAGCTGCTGGTAAAAATGAGTTTTCATTTTCCAACTCATCACCTTTTGCTTTTACCATGCTAAATACTTGCTCCTCTTTGATAGAGCGATAATTTTTAACAGTAAATTCAATTAGCATTTTTAAGGAATTCCATAGTATTATTTCTAATATCATGGTAGCACTAACTCGGTTAGTGCGTCCATTTTAATATGGATTTATGGCAAAAAAAGCCATAAATAGAGTTTAAAACGGCTAACAAGTCGTTCAAAAGGACAAAAAACAGTTGGCTTTTGCTCTTTCGTCGCTAATTTTAGCCAACAGTTTTTGGCCTCTTAACGAGGCGTTATACCTATTGAGAGAACTTGCGATAGATGAACAATATTGAAGAGATCTTAATCAAGTTCTTTGATATCGAAAGTGAAGTACGAGAACACATAAATACTCATAGATATCAAAAGGTTTTGATCTCAGAGCTAGATAACTGGAGTCAAATCTGTAGTTCTTTGGACACTCTAGGTGATACAGGGTTAGCGCTAAGAAGTTATTTTAAATCTGACTTTCCTTCTGAAGCGGGATTATCTTATATCTATACCTATGGACTTTTGCAGGCGCTATTTATTCAACAAGATGCGATGAATCATTTGTCAGAAGCATTTGAAGTGCCTTATGAATTGTCTGATGAACTTAAAAGCATCAGAGCAGTTAGAAATGCCTCAATAGGTCATCCAACAAAGAATAGAGTTAAGAAAACTACTTACTTTAATCACATTTCTAGGATTTCTATGAGTAAAGGTGGCTTTACTTTAGCTCGTTTTTACGACGAGGGTGAGAGTGAGTTCATCGATGTTGATTTTAAGAAAATAGTAGAAACACAGCTTACCGGTATTAATAATGCTTACGTATTAATCAGCGACACGCTTCGCGAAATTGATGAGCAACATAGGGCTAAATTTATGGAAAAACCTCTAGCAGATATTCTTCACTCAACAATGGGGTATATGTTTGAAAAGGTAGGGCAAGCAATATACTCACCATCCGATTCAAATATTTCATTTGGTCTTAGTATGCTTGAGTCAATCGAAGAGGCATACCATAACTTCAAGAGTGCATTGCTAGAAAGGAATGAGTTACCTGACCACACGCAGCACGAACTTGATGAATATTTTCACGGTATTAAACGAGTGAAAGCTTACCTGACTAGTTTGAGTGCTAATGATTTTTCAGAGGCAGATGCACGAATATTCTTGTTTTATCTGCGAAAGAGCCATAAAAGCTTTGAAAGCCTTGCTCGTGAAATAGACGAAGATTACGTGGAAAAATAGGAATAACAAACTGTTTAAGAGTGATTCGCAACGCGTGGCATTTTCACTATGCGTTGATTTTAGTGATTAAGGTGGTATGCGGGAGCTTGGGCATTGCGTTGCTCACACCTTAACAGGGCGTTAGTTTTCAATTAGGATTTAAGCATGGATAGTTTGATTCAATACTCAGGAATAATTGCGTCAGTCTGGATAGTTGTAGGCATCTACATTGCATCACTTTTCTATCCAAAATTCAGCCATTCCAAGCAATTCTGCAGCGAGTTAGGCGCTTTCGGTAGCCCTACACAAAAGCTTTCTCCTCTCATAAATAACTATCCTCTTGGAGCCCTGTTTATCCTTTTTGGGTACTACTTAATTGTTAACTTTGCAGCTCATTTACCAACGATAATAATCGGACTAATGGTAATAATCCACGGCTTATGTACTTGGGTTTGCGGTTACTTTCCTATGGACGCCGACCCATATACCAAAAATCCTTCCTGCAGCTGTTTAGTACATTCTTGGTCAGGAATGTTTATGCTCCTCTCATTCATCATTGCTCCCGCCATCATCACTTTTTCTAGTTACTACCCGATGCCGCTCAGACTTGTCTCTTTGGCTTGTATTATAGGTTGTTTCTATTTTGCCTACAGACTTAAACTAGCATTCAAAGCCGAAACCGTGCCGGGTGTTCATCAACGCCTAAGCTATGGGTTTCAAATACTGTGGTTGTTTGTTTATTCTTTCTTCGTGGTAGCATGAGAACTAACAATCTGCTGTAGCCACTCGCGGGCTCGCTGGGACGCAAACACATGGGCTGCGTCGCTTCGCTCCTAAATTTTAGCCCATGTGTTTCCGCCCCTAAGCAGGGTGTTATGCATCAGGAGTAACAATCGCGCATGGAAGAGTTTTTTAAAAAATACACAGAAGCTTTTGACGCTCTTAACTCAGAAGCTATAGCAAACCTTTATCGCCTACCCTGTGCTATTTCCGACGCAGACGGAACTCTTACATTTACAGAAAGATCAGCGCTTATTAAAAAGTTTGCGTTAAATTGTGAATCTATGCGCAACTTTAGCTATCAATCCGCTCAGTTCAAAATTATGCAAGAGCAAACACTTGGACAGGACAAAGTAGCAGTTACAGTTGCGTGGCGTGTTAATGCAGGCAATTCAAACATAGACTTCCACACATTGTATGTCTGTCATTTTATAGACAACAAGTGGTTTATATTCAGCGCAAACGTATATCAAGGCAGTTTTTAGTAGTGCCACATAACAACAAAAAAAGTCGCTCCCGTTGGTCACTGGAACGCATACACATGGGCTGCTTCGCATTGTAGCCCACGCGTCTTCGCCCCTTATTTAAAAGTTATATGCCCAAAGAAGGAAAATGAAGTATGTAGTCGTTTTGAGCTTATCTTATTCATTATTTGGTTGTGCAAGTGGGAAGTTAGATATGTTCGACACACAAGGACAGAAAATTGGAGAATGTACAGCTGGCTATAAATGGCACTTAATAGGAGCGGAAGCATCAAGGGATTGGCTTTTAAATTATTGTGTTGAGACGGCAAAAAGTGAAGGGGATTTCGTCTTTAGAGTATCTGACCAGTCAATTCTAGAAAAGGACTACTCTTATCCTTCTCACCCCTCAGGCCTAAAATGGACAAGAAAACTCGCATGGGATGCTTATTGGTCAGATTTAATTTCAGAAAGAGAATATGGTTATATTGTTGCAGAATTGGAAAACGTGTTTTTTCTTAGGTCTTTAGAATTGGAAAATGAACTTCAATCTGGCGAAATATCAAGACAACAATATACAAACTTAATGAAAAAAGCGGAGTCTGCTTTTCATGGGAAGTAGGGCATATAGCAAAGCGCTTAACAGGTTCTCTGCGGTCACTGGGACACAAATACGCGGCGGCTTCGCCATTCTCGCCGCATGTTCGTGCCCGTTAGCTTAGCGTTAAATGCCACAAGGAGGCAGCATGTTTAAACTTTTTGGGTCTTTTATTTTAATTTTTTCTCTATCATGCGTGTCAGCTCAAGGTAGTGAAACAACAGTCGATTTAAACGAAAACACTGTAATTTATCATGGTAAATTATCGCCATCAGCAAATCAGAAACTTCTTTCAATTCTGAAAAATGGTAAGAGTAAAGTTGAATGGCTGTCAATAACCTCCGAAGGCGGTGAAATCAATCATGGAATGGATCTTGGTAATATTGTTCATGACTATGATTTGAAGCTTGAGGTCAATGAGTATTGTCTCTCATCATGCGCCAACTACGTTTTTTCTGCAGCAAATCATCACAGGATTTCGAATCACGCAGTTATTGGTTTCCATGGTGGTACAACCGGAATGGAGAAAGAAATAACATCGTTTATTGATGGTCTTCCTGAGGAAGAGCGGGAATCAACAAAGCAGAACTTAGAAAAATATATGAAGTCAGCTATAGTTCGTGAGCGAAACTTCTTCGAAAAAATTGGTGTGGACCAGCAAATAACAACACTAGGACAATCTTCCGAGTATAAAGAGTTCGCCGAGAAAGAAGACTTTATCGGCTGGTACTATTCACTCGAAGGGCTTGCTAGGCTGGGCGTTTCTAACATTGATGTAGTTAACCCTCCTTGGTCATATCAACATTTAAGTGAAAAAACTAAGTTTTTCAAAGTCAGAGTAGGCGGCATTTAACAAGGCAAATCAAGTCGGCGCGCTTTTCCTTTTGTGTTCGCCATTCCTGCAATCAAAGCTCTGATAAAAAATGCTTTAACTTTAAAAAGTTGGAAAAAGGGGGGCGTACCTAGTTGCCCAGAATGCCAGTTTCCAATGGTTAAACGAGTTGCAAAAAAAGGTCGGTTTGTTGGTCAAAGTTTTTGGGGGTGTTGTCGTTACCCAAAATGTTCGGGCAAGATCCACATTGGTTGAATATGCACACAACAATCACGCCAAGATAGTTTTTAAATGTTAATTCAATATAAATGTCCGATGAGCTGTCTAATTTGTTAGTTTAGCGGTTGAACAAAACCCGTGGTCGCCCCCCTAAAAGGGATAAACATAAAAATAGCGACAACAATGACAATATCGACTTTAGAAAACCCAACTCCTCTTACTTCTCAGCAAAAAGAATCACGCCGCCGTAGAGCTTTTATTACCTTATTTATGATCGAAATGTGGGAACGTTTTGGTTATTACGGCATGCAAGTTTTACTTGTGGTGTTTGCCATTCATTACCTTGGGTTTGACGATTCACGCGCAAACTTAACTTGGGGTGCGCTTGCGGCAATGATTTACACAACCCCCATTTTAGGCGGTTGGATTGGCGACAAATACTTAGGGGCTCGCCGTACAACCTTACTTGGTTCCACTGTTTTGGCTATTGGTTATGGCATGTTATCCGTGCCTTGGGATCAGATAACCAGTGGAAACAGCCACGATTTGGTCTTTTTATCTTTGGGTGTAATTGCGGTAGGAAATGGGCTATTTAAAGCCAATCCAAACAATTTAGTGGCGAAGCTCTATGAAGATGATGAATCCCGCTTAGATGGTGCATTCACAATGTACTATATGTCTATCAATTTAGGTGGGTTTCTCTCTCAAGCGTTAACGCCAATTGTGCGCGTAGAATTTGGTTGGCACTGGGCATTTTTATGTTGTGCTTTGGGGCTTATTTTTGGAATTGCCCAATTTGTTGTGCAAGGTAAGCACCTCAAACAGGTTGGTACAGCGCCCGATTTAAAACCGATAAAGTGGCAACGTGTGGGGCTGGTCGTCATTGGTTCGGTGGTATTAGCCATTGTGATTGGGCAAATTGTTGAGCATGTTTCACTGGCGCAAACCATTGTTCAACTAACGGCTGTGGCCTTAGCGCTCTTTTTTGTGGTGTTGGTTGTACGCGCTAAATCAAGTGAACGCAGCGGATTGATTGCCATGGTTATTCTTACTTTGCAAACCATACTTTTCTTTGTGTTTTATCAGCAAATGTCCACATCGTTAACGCTCTTTGCCATGTACAACGTGCAGCTTAATGTATGGGGCTTTAGTATTCCGCCTGAACAATTCCAAGTTCTCAATCCGTTTTGGATTGCGGTAATGAGCCCTATATTCGCATGGCTTTATGCATCCCTCGGCTCAAAAGATAAAGATCCGTCATTGGCTGGAAAATATGCTTTGGGGTTTGTATTACTCGCTGTTGGTTTTTTGTTGTACGGGTTTAGTGGCAATTTTGCTGATGCAAACGGGCTCGTATCACCTTTATGGATGGTTGCCGGCTATTTCTTCCAATCAGTCGGAGAGTTGATTATCTCTGGGTTAGGTTTGGGCATGGTGGCTCGTTATGTGGTGCCCTCACTACGAGGATTGATGATGGGGGCCTGGCTATTGGCTACTGGCCTTTCACAGTACCTAGGAAGCTACGTAGCGAATTTTGCAAGTGCCCCCCAAGGAATTGATGATGCGTTAGAAACCTTACCGCTCTATACCCATTTATTTTATCAACTCGGTTATGTTGCTATTGGGGGGGCGGTTATCGCGGCTTTGTTAGTTCCTTACCTGAACAAGCTTGATGCTCAAAGCAAGGAAACATAACGTTGTACAAACCCGCCGCGAGGGTGACTGGGGCTAAAACACAATGGCTCTTCGCCATTTTATGCCCCTTATGTAAAAGTCATGCTTTCAGCAGGCATTGTGATTCGAAAAGCGGTGAGTAACGATGCTACCTCTATTGCTGAAATATATAATTATTATATTTCAAATACGGTTGTAACATTCGAAACAGAAATTATACGTTCTGAAGATATTCTAAGTCGTATATCTAAAGTTCAATCCGATAATTTACTCTGGTAACTCAACATGATCGTCTGGCACAAATGCCGGTGTCACCACGGCGTAAAACACCAGATCGCTGTGCGCTTTAAAACGGTATTTCACCTTAGGTGGTAGCAACACAACGGCATTGGGTTCCAAATTATGTGTCTGCTCAGCCACGGTAAGTTCGCCACTACCGCTAACCACAATAACAACTTCAGTGTTTGCTTTATTGTAACTAAGTGGCAGTTGCTCACCGGCCTGCATGGTCACTTTAGCAACACTGGTGTCGGCATTAATTACCGGCCCGTTAAGACCAATAATTTCTTCGATATTGATCGGGGGAGCAGAGTTTGCCATAGGGTTAGCCTGGGTTAGATGGTTATCTTCGTCGGGGCGGGTAAGAGCGATAATGCGTTTGGCCTGCTGCGGATAGGCTTTTAGTAATGTTGTGCGTATTCCTGCCTCGTAATCTTGATATTCAAACCCCGGTGCCATGCTCGAACCAAAAAAGGTGTAATCGGCGGCAGCATTATCAATGAGTTTTGCGCCCATCCACACCCCTCGCGGCACAAGTATTTGTGGCTCCTGACCCGCTGCAATGTCATTTCCTAGTATTCGTATTTCATCGTGACCGTCAGGGAAAAGCATGAGCATTTCAGCGGGAGACCCGCCGTAAAAATGCCAAATTTCATCAGTATTGAGCCGATGCAGCGCAGAAAAGTCTTCATCAGTCATAAGTGATAAAATTGCGGTATAGGCATAACGAGGGCTCTCGTATCGGCTGGCAATAGGGCCTTCTATAACTTCGTTACTTTTCGCTGATTGCACAAACCATGGGCCTTCATGGGGAATATGCTGCATGTTGAAATGCTGAATAATTTGCTGAGCCTCAGCGGAAAGTTCACTGCTTTGGGCGCCTATGGCTGGCGTACCCATCGAAATAGCTAGCGTAAAGGCTGTGGCTGCCACACCAAGCTTGTTCATAACAACTCCATAAAAACGAATTAGTTAACCTGTTATATTAATCCCCATAATTGATTGCTAATATTGAAATTATTAAAAGTAATAGTTTTAATATATGAAATCGAATAATGTGGCATTGGCTCGACTGGATCTCAACCTTCTCCCCATACTGGACCAATTGTTACGTACACAAAGTGTGGCTGAAACGGCGCAGATTCTGGCTTTAAGCTCTCCCACAGTAAGTAGGGCATTGGCGAAACTGCGGAATACCTTTCATGATCAATTGTTGGTACGTTCTGGTCGTCATTTAGTGCGCACACCAAAAGCCGAAGCCTTGCAAGCCGATCTCAATACTCTGCTTGCGCTTGCAGAAGCACTTACTTCTCATCAAACGCAGCACGATATGGCAACCAGCCAACGGGTTTTTAAAATTCGTTGTGATGGAACGCTAGCGGGTATTGTCAGCCGTAAGCTTATTCCTCTTATACAGCAGCAGGCACCACAGGCAGGTTTACATTTTATTGGCGAGTCTCCAAGGGGAGATTTTCGCGATGACGATGTTGATTTAGAGCTAAGCGGGCGGCGTTCGTTTCCACCAGAAACCGTGGTTAAACAACTCGGCAAGGTGCCGTTAGTTGGGTTGGTAGCCAAGGGGCACAAATTACTTTCTGGCCCTGTTACCGAGCAGGCTATGATGGCTTACCCACATATTTTGGCTACTATTCAAACTCAGTTTTCTAAAGAATTGAATCTGGCGTTGGGGCGTTTTGGTTTGCAGCGTACCCATCAATTTATGGTACCAAGCTTTTTCTCAGCAGCACTAAGTGCTAGGGAATCCAATGGGATTGCCACTATGCCTGCAATCATTGCTGAGCCATTGCATATTACCCTTGATATGGCACAACTTCGTTTACCTGACGCATGGCCGCAGGTTGAGGTGTTTTGTGCTTGGCATGTGAAATACAGGGATGATTTTGAACATCAATGGTTTCGGGCAGTGGTGGAAGATTGTATGAAAGATATTGCACAAGGTAGCTGGCAGTAATGAAAGGGAATCGCTGCCAAAACAACCGCGAATTTCGTCTTTTACACTGTCAAAAGATGATGGCGAAGCCCTAAAACAAAAGCGGCTTCGCAACACATTTTATTAATGGCTGGCTTGGTCGCCCCAAATTTGCTCTAAGCGCTGATCTCGGCCGCAGTTCCAGCGATAAAGTTTATAGCGAACCGGGCTCTTTTTATAAAAATCTTGATGGCCAATTTCATTGCCTTTTATGGGGTAAAATCGGCTGGCGTCTAGTATGGGAGTAACCACGGTTTGGTCGGGGAATTGTGCTTCAACGGCCGCTTTTGAGGCCATGGCGAGTTGGCGCTCTTCGTCATTGGCAACAAAAATAGCACTAAGATAGCTGCTGCCTTTATCGCAAAACTGGCCCTGAGCATCGAAGGGGTCAATGCTTACCCAATAGTGGTCAAGAATGTCCTGATAACTCAGTTTCGATTCGTCATAGGTAATTTTTACGGCTTCGTAATGGCCTTTGTGATTACCGTTATAGGTGGGGTTTCTTACTTTGCCACCAGTAAACCCAGAAACAACGTCAGTAACGCCTTCGAGTTTTTCGAAGTCGGATTCCATACACCAAAAACAACCGCCGGCTAACACGGCCTCTTTTGCATGGGTGGCAAAAGAGGTTATCGACATGCCAAGTAAAAATAAAGTTATTGCAGATTTCATCTAAGTTCCTATTTTTCTATACCTGCCATATCTGTCAGGCCTATAAAGTAAAAGAACGGGTAAACCGGCGGTATCTTTCATTTTTTTAGTGGCGATGGGTTTTTGTAGTGCGTATTTCTGTGTTGCAATAGCCGCTAAGGCGTTGTTTGCGCCGCTATGGCTTGTAAATCTTGTGAAATGGTCAGTGTGGGTTTTTCAATAACCCGGCCTAACTCTTTACCATCTTTTAATAAAACAAAGGTGGGGGTGTATTTAAGCTTATGGGAAAGAGCAATGCCTTGTGGATCACGTTTTTTACGATCTACCGCCACTAATTGAATATCTAAATTATCAAGGCCGCTGGCATCTAGGGTTTTAAGTAGGCGAGGTACTTCCCGTTCGCTGTCATGGCACCAAGTACCAAACAACACTACCAGTGAATATCCTTGTAAAGAGGCAACGGCAGCCACTTCTTTGTCGCTAGGGGAATAGGCGTTGTAATTGTTGGAAAACACAGGGTAGTGGGTGAGTAGCTGCTGTTGGCTTATTTCTCCTACTGCGTCGTCTGCGGCTTGTTGTTGGTTAGCGCGAGAGTAACTACAGGCGCTGACTATGGTTACCAACAACAAAATAACGCCAAGCATAGAGTAAGATTTTTGCATGAATGTATTCCAAATTGAAAAGTTGTGACGCTTGCACAGCAAGCGTCGAGAAACTGAATATCAGCTAGTGAACTAAGTTTATTTGTTTGTTTTTTAAACCGTTAGCCTTTGGCTATAAACGCGCAATATAGCCTACAACGTAAACGGCTAAGCCTACAACTTAAACTGGTTAACTTGGGAAGAAAGGCCCACGGCAAGTTCATCTAACCGTTCACTTAATGTAACTAATGCGGCGGTTGCGCTTAACGTGCTATCGCCTGAAATACTAATTTCATTAATATTTCGGCTGATATCTTCCACCACCGTTGCTTGTTCTTCTGTGGCGGTGGCTACCTGTGTATTCATGTTATTAATTAACATGATCTCTTCGTTAATTCTCACCAACAGATTATCTATATCATCAGTGGCCGCCACCACCTTTTGAGTTTGGCTTTGACTGTCTAACATCTGATTGACGGCATCTTTAGAGTCATGTTGGAATTTATCAATTTTTACCTGAATTTCATCGGTGGCCGCCGCTGCCCGTTGTGCAAGAGTGCGCACTTCATCAGCAACTACCGAGAAGCCTCTACCGTGCTCTCCCGCACGGGCAGCTTCAATGGCGGCATTGAGTGCAAGTAAATTGGTTTGTTCTGATATACCCCGAATCGCTTCTAAAATACCGCCAATGGCCGAGGTGTGATCGTCCAACGATTGAATAACACCAGAAACCGTTTCGATTTGCTGATTTAAATGATTAATTGCCTGAACAGCATGCTCTGTTACCTGACGACCCTCTAACGAACTGGCGGCGGCCTGGTTTGCATTTTTTGCAGCTTGCGAGGCGGATTGTGCTACCTCTGAAACGGTACTGCCCATTTGGGTTAGCGCGGTAGCCACTTGCAAGGTTTGCTCTTGTTGCTGACTGGTTGAGTCTTTGGTGGTAAGGGATTGCTTCGCAACATCAGAGGCAGATAACTTTAGCGCTTCGCTACTTTGTGCCACTGACGATATGGTTTGGTGCAAGTGCCCGATAAAGTCGTTAAAGCCATCCACTAGTCTGGCGGTTTCTTTTTGCTCAGGCACATCAATTCGAGTACGTAAGTCGCCTTCGCCTTTACCTAATTTTTGGAATGTATCGGCTAACGACTCGATAGGCTTGGTTAATGATGCGGCCAACCAGATCCCAAGCACAGCGAACACGCCGGCTATAATTAATGCCCAAATAATGATTTGCTGGCTGCCTTCATTCAAAGAGGCATACAGTTCACGTTCTGGCACTTGCGCAACCACGTACCATCCCGCTTTTGCAACGTAGGTGCTGGCGTATAACATGTTACCGTCGTCTTGTTCATGGCTAGCCATGGCAAAATCTTGTTTACCTAGCAAAGCATTAGCCGCCTTGGAGCCGGTGATCGACGACAAATGGGCGCTACCTAACAACGCGGTATTTGGGTGGGCAATGATGGTGCCTTTACCGTCTACGAGGTAAACAAAGCCGGTTTCAGCAATTTTCACATCGTTAATAATAGACAAGAGTTCGTCCACAGACTTAGCCACCCCTGACATACCGCGGCCATTAACCTGCTGAAAATTCGCAAACAAGCGATAGCCATGGCCAGGTTCGTTATACAAGCTTAGCGAAATAGGTTGGCCGCTGTCTTTATAGGCAAAAAACCATCCATCAAGGGCGTCGTTTTTAAGGGTTCTTAAAAAACCGTCTTGATTCCAGTATTTATAGGTTTTTTTGTCGACAAATGAGGCAACGGTAAGATCATTAAAAGCCACCAATTCTTTAAGGTAGTTAACCAGTTTTTGTTCACCTTCGGCGTCGGTTCCTGCTTTCGACCAGTCCAAAATGTTGGGGTCCGATGCCACGCTATGGGCAACAGTCAGCATAACACTGGCTTCTCTGTCTACTTGGTTGCCGATTTGCTTAAGCAATGACGGTAATTGCAACTGCTCCATGTTGTCTTTAACAAGATCTCGGGCTATCCACTGACTAATAGAGCCAACCAGTACAGCGGCAGCCAAAACAGCAACCATCAGCGCAATAATTATTTTTTGTTTAATACTGAGAGTCATAACGTTCGACCACGTAAGTTAATTGTGTGAGTGTGATATTGCATTGCAGGCACAGCAACGTTCGATTTTAAATTGCACAACACCTAGGGTAGGTTGATTATCGTTATTCTACTAAGCGCAACACTATCCTGAGGTGGTACATCTTAACTATCGGCAAAATCTTAGTTTTTTTTATTTTTTTATTAAGTTTTGCAGCGATAATTAATAGTGGGACAACTTTGACTAAAAGGTCAAGAAAAAGCATAACATTTTACAGGAAGTTGCTTGCTACGGTAGTGAAAAACCACAAACAGGCACCAGCTTGTTATTCAGTAAAATCTAAAAAAATGCGCTGCATATAGCAGCGCACTGTAAGGGTTCTTACTTGTTCAATTAAAACTTATAAGAAACTTTGGCTGTCCAGTTACGAGGCAGTTCTGGCAGTACCACATCTCCCCCTGCGAAATCTGGGAAGTTAGCACGGAAGTACTTTTCGTTAGTTAGGTTCTTCACATTCAAGCTGAATTTCCACGCATCTTGTGTATAAACAAGCCCTGCACCAATTAGTGTATAGCCAGGTAATTTCACCGACTGGGTAAAGCCAGAATAAGTGGAATCTACATCTACAGCATTGATGTTAGCCGCCAACCCGTTTAGGAAGTCGTAGGTGGCCGTTAATGTGTAGATGTTTTCAGGCATACCGGCTTTACGCGCTTGTGGGTTGCTGTCGATACCCGTGGTCGCGGCGAGGTAGCCGCCATACATTTGGTAACCTTCGACATTGGCCAGATCATCCGCGCCTAAACGACCATATTGACCACTTTCTAGTGCGCTTAAGTTGGTCACTTCAGTTTTCGTATAGCCACCAGTAACCACCAGTTGATCGGTAACTACCCAGCGTAATTCAGCTTCATAGCCTTCAGATAAGGTGGTGTTGTTGGTGGTGGTGTTTTGAGCTGAATAATCGGTTCTTTCTTGCGAGTAGTAATCAACAGCAACGTACAGTGAATCGTCTAAAAAGCTGCCCTTTATACCAAATTCATGCATTTTAGAGGCGGCTGTTGCTGTGCCTTCGGCAATATTGGTGGTGGTGATTTCTGCGCCTTGACCAGCAATGACTGTGGTTTGTCTTGCGGCGGTGGCATAGGGAATTAGGCCAATGGGTGTTTTGTAAGAAATACTGGCTGTCCAAGAGATACCGCCGTCCGTGCCAGAGGCTTTTGCATAATCCACATCATCAGGATTTTCTAGTTTATCGATAACTTGACGGCTTTCCATGTCGATAGAGTCGTAGCGCAAACCTAAGACTACGTTTAAACCCGTGTCCCAGGTAAAGTCACCTAATGCCGCTAAACCGTAATCGATATAGTTACCTTTGTAGTAGTTCGTGTAGTTTTCACCGGTACGTGTGGCAAGCTCTACCCGATCTAACGCTGAAGATTCCATAGTAAGGTCGCGACGGTCGAAGTATTCATAAGAATAGTCTTCACCGTGTTCAAAGCTGGTGTAACGAATAGATGGCGAAACTTGTACCGCCATTTCCATTGAATCGGTGTAAAACTCTTTGGAAAAAACAACCTTGTTTTCTGCAGTCCATGAGTCGTGTAATTGCGAGAACCCATAGGTATTTTCATTCAGGTTTTCGTAACCGTCATAAAACATTTGGTTTTTGATTTCCCAACCATTGTCTGTGTAGTAGAGGGTATCGAAGTACAGGGTTGTGGCTTCGTTAGCCAGTTGATCATCTTCAGCAACCAACACCGAGCTACGTTTTAATTTGGCCGTTCCTACATTTTCTAACGCGTAGGCACTAGATAAATCAGAAGCCTCAAGTGAGCTAGGATCCACTGCGTAGTATCCACCGCCTAATCCCACAGCGTTAAACTCGTCTTGGGAAATTGAGCCGTTACCATCGGTATCCAGTGGTTGCGCCGTACCGGTAATGTAGGTGCTGCTGTCGATAAGATCTTGTGTTAAGCGGTTCCATCCCGCCACTTGGTTACCATCATAGTCTTGATACATACCACCAAACTCAAACCGTAGGTTTTCATTCACGTCTACGTTGAATGAGCTTTGTAAAATGGTCTGCTTGGTTGATGTGTTGTCGTAGAAGCTACCGGAGTTTTCAATTTCAGCGTAGCCGTAAAATCCCGCATCTTTACCGGCAATTGTTGTTGGGCCGCCAACTTCTGCAGTGAGGATATTCTTGTCCCAGCTTCCCCGGGTGTAAGACAACTCACCTGAATCTTCAGTCATGTACTGGCCTTGACTTGAACGGGCAGACTTAGGCTCGAAGTTTAAGTACCCTCCCACTTTTGCTGGACCATAAATGGGTGACGCAGGGCCACGAACTACATCAATTCGGCTAGATGCGCCGATGGGCGTTGGGTAGTTTCCAGGGTTATCAAGACGCTTTACACCGCGAAAGTAAGATTCGCCCGGCGTACCACGTACATCCAAAGAGCCGGCAACACCAAAGAAAGATTGAGTAAAGGTGCCAGGTGCGAAAGCAACCAGATCATCAATATCGCTAATATCGAATCGTTCCATTTGTTCATAAGAAATCGTGGAGGCTGAACGAGGCGTTTCAAGAATGGATTTGCCAAAACCGAAAATAGCTTGCACGTCTTGGCCTGGTAAACTGCCTAGCGAGCCTTGAACTTCGATCCTTTCGATGTCTTCTAAATCGTTATCGGTGTCTGCTGCGAAAGATTGTGATGAAGCAGAAAGCAAAATCCCGTAGGAGATCCCTTTCGCGAGATATCCTAATGAGAATTGAGGAGTCTTCATAATGTTCCTTAAACGATGAGTCTAAAAGTGTGATGCAAAATAGAAATTTTACCTACCCCGAAAAGCAAAGAAAATGCCATATCCTGACCAATTGGACGGTTTTTGAGCGGGGCGATTTTTCATGTTCGAATAAATAAGGTCTAGAGAGGCGAGTGTAAAAAATCTTTACGATATAATGACTTAACTTTACAATTGGATTTCCTGTTTTATTTTTAAAATGCGATATCTTAGTGCATTGAAGCACCGTTCTGAGTTATTTATTTTTTGTAAGCTTGATTTAGCCTTGTATTAAACGGGTAGTTTCATTTAACAAGGAGTCATTGTGTTTAGCCCTAAGGAGGAAGGCATGCGCACTAAAGGGAAATTAATCTCTTGGAACGAAGAGAAGGGGTTTGGATTCATCACGCCCATGGCTGGTGGAAAACAAATATTTATTCATATTAACGGGTTTAGCAACCGTAATCGTTGCCCAGTTGTTGGTGAGATAGTCACGTATACTCAGTCTTCTGATAAGCAAGGACGGCCATGCGCCGTAAAAGCAACTGTAGCCGGTGAAAAATCTAGCAAAAAAACGAAACGAAACACGAGTAATGTGTCGATGGTTGTAGCTGTTTGCTTTCTTATCATTGTGGTGCTCTGTGTTTTCGCTACCAAGATCCCAATTCATATTCTGGCGTTATACACTGCTGCAAGCCTAGTGACTTTTACTTTATATGCCCTCGATAAATCTGCGGCCCAAAAAGGAGGCTGGAGAATACAAGAACGCACACTACACTTGCTGTCTTTAATTGGAGGTTGGCCAGGGGCACTGATTGCCCAGCAAAAGTTGCGGCATAAAACCCAGAAACAATCGTTCCGTATTGTTTTTTGGATCACGGTATTATTAAATTGCGGTGCCTTCGTATGGCTGTTTACCGAGTATGGGGCAGCTACGCAAATCGAATACATAAGCAGGCATTTGGCCTAAGAGGCAGGGTAATGAATATCAAATCATTTTCGAATTTAGTGGGGTTGTCTTCTCATACTCTTAGGTATTATGAAAAAATTGGTTTACTTAAAAACATTCAACGAAATAGCAGCGGCCACCGTGTTTATACTTCCAAAGATTTAACCTGGATGGCGTTTGTTAAACGCCTTAAAGATACCGCCATGCCCCTTGAAGAAATATTGGCATATGCAAGGCTACGGGAAGCCGGCGTTAGCTCGTTATATCAGCGCCAAGTATTGTTAGAACAGCATAAGCAACACTTACAAACTCATATTGCCCAGCAGCAAGCTCATTTGGCCGCTTTAGAGGAAAAAATTACGTTATATGAACAGGGAAATGTTCGTTGACTTAGAGTTAACTCTAACATGTAGGCTGTGCTCCTTGATAAAAATAGGAGTCAGAAAATGGTACAATCTCGTTTTGAAGCTGGGCTGGCGTTACTTAATCAAATTGATGGTGAAGCAGGGCACAATGTTATTCAGAGTCTGCAAGACATTTGCCCCGATTTAGCTAAGTTTACCATTGAGTATCCCTTTGGCGATATTTATGCACGAGAAGGATTAGACTTAAAATCTCGTGAGATCGCCACGGTAGCAGCACTCACTGCATTAGGCCACTGCGCCCCTCAACTTAAAGTCCACTTGAATGCCGCATTAAATGTTGGCTGTACTGAAGATGAAATAAAAGAAGTGATACTTCAAATGTCCGTTTACGCTGGGTTTCCCGCCGCACTAAATGGCATGTTTTGTTTTAAAGACGTGCTTGTTGCCCGAAATGCATCACAAAATGACCAATGTACGTAGAGCTAAAATTATGATGAGTATTGAAGAAGAATATAAAATACAACTTATAAATCATTTGGAAAGTTTACAGCAACCCTTTGAAGCTGAACTCGCCTCAATTTCTAATCAGCGGTTTTCAAAAGCCGTAAAATGTCTGCAACTTGCTTATCATTCGCCCACATTTAACGAACAATTTTCGGTGTATTTGTTTGCTCTAAATCGTGATGGCGAGCTGGTGGGTAATAAGCATTCGTTTATGAAACATAAGGCAGTTGTTATTCCTTCTGAACTATACGATGCAGAAAAGTATGAAGAAATTGATCATTGGGCTCTCGGCGCATTGGTTTTAGAATCTTGGCTAATAGCCCGCTGGGCTAAGTCAGGAAATAGTCATCTACCAGTGTATCTTGCTCATCAGGATAGCCATTACCTGCGCAACATCAAAGATGGCTCAGAGATAACCTGGGACAAAATAATAGACACCACCGGAAGCGCCCGTTAATCCATTCACAGCGTAAACATAAATGCCCACCAAAATGGGGCATCGCACCACCATATTGCATTAATGAGGGTAGGTTGGGGGTCTAATCGGGTGGTAATTTATGCTAATAATTTACCACTTGTCGTTGTTTTAGTACTGTTTATCCACAATTTTGAGCCAGTTATCGACGTATCAAGTTTATGGAACAGCTGTTGCATTTTGACTTCTGTTTTGCATCAGCCCTTTGAATGAGAAAACACCTCAATGATAAGAAGCTCGCAATAAGAGATCTTCCATACAATAAAAGGTAACAGAGAGAAATTATGGCTTCAGATAAAACTGAAATTGCACCCTCCACGGACATGTCTAGAAGAAATTGGTTAAAATCTTTCAGCGCAGGGGCAGGTGCCATTGCCCTTACAAGCTGCTTTGACCTTGGCGTTAAAGAGCTTCATGCAGCTGGGTTATCAACCGAGCATTTCCCGTCGGCTACCCCCAATGTTCATGATGGTTTGATCCGGCTTTCTTCAAATGAAAATGCTTTTGGGCCGTCCAAAAAAGCAGTGAGTGCGATGCAAGGCGAATTGTATAACCTAGCAAGGTATACAGACGCGACAGTTGATGTACTGGCTGAAAAAATTGCTAAGCAAGAAGGCGTATCGGCTGATCAAATTGTGATCACAAACGGTTCATCACCTATTTTGTTTGGTTATGCCGAGTGGATCATGGAAAACGGCGGTAATTTGGTAACGTCCATGGCAACCTATGAAGGGATCCCTCGTGGCGCTGAATTCATGGGCGCTAACGTCAATTATGTTCCACTTGATTCTGAAATGGGTTTCGACCTTGATGCCATAGAGGCTGCCGTTACCGACGACACAACGGCGGTATATATTTGTAATCCTAATAACCCTACTGGCAAAGTTGTCGACCCAGCTAAACTCAACGCGTTTGCCAAGCGTGTATCAAAGAAAACTCAAGTTTTCATTGATGAAGCTTACATCGAAATGTCTGATGCGTATCCAGCCAATGTGCAGTCTAAGTTAGTTGCCGAAGGCCACAATGTGGTTGTTTGTCGTACTTTCTCTAAAATTCATGCCATGGCAGGACAGCGTTTAGGTTATGCCATTATGCCGGCAGCACAGGCAAAAGAAATGGGCAGAAAGCTGCGCATGGGTGGTGTTAACTATTTGGCCCTTGTGGCGGGTATGGCTAGCATGGACGACCACGCTAACCTCACGACTATGCGTAGCCGAATTCAAACCGAACGCAGTAAACTGACTGCCGCCGCCGAATTCCTTGGCCGTCCTTATGCGAAAAAACCGCAAGGTAACTTCATTTATATCGATACCGGTATGCCGCACGATCAATTTGCAGCAAAAATGAAGGCAAAAGGCATTAAAGTGGTAGGCAGAACCTGGCCTGGATTCGATTCATGGTCAAGGATCAGTGTGGGCACACCCGCTGAAACCGACGCTTGTGTAACCGCATTAAAAGAAGTGCTAGCGTAAGTTTGCAGGTTAATCTTGCATAAGCATCGTTAATTAAGGCTGCCTATTTGATTACGAATACAACGCCTTAATTAACAAAAATACCGCTCACTTTGGCAATAACAGTGGCCGTTAGGCCACAAAATTTACTCCAGTGAGCGGCATATCTTTTTGTTATTCTATTCTTAAATCTCAACGCCCATATCTACAGCAATCCATCCTTCGCTAAAAGTCCACTTGGCATCCGCTAATTTTTATAAGTGGTAGGTTTGGCAGATTAACTTAACGTTGCCACCGGCGTTGCTACGCGCTTGGAAAGGATCAAATACACAGCACTTGCCACCAACAAGCCAACAAACCAAGCATAGGCGTATAGTGTATCGAATATTGCTGGCACAGATGAAACAAAGCCTGCTGCATGCAAGAAGCCGGGGATGTTAGGCAGTATGCCAATGACAAGGGCCGATAATCCAGCCATATTCCACCCACTATTTAAACCGTACTCGCCATTGTGCTGAAATAAGGCATCAATATTCAGGTTAGATTTTTTTAACAGAAAGTAATCGGCAAGTAACACGCCAGCAATAGGACCTAGTAGCGCTGAATAACCGGTTAACCATGTAAATAGGTATCCGCCTGCGGTTTCCAGTAGCTTCCATGGGAAGATGGCCACACCAATGCCAGCGGTAATATAGCCGCCCATTTTAAAGCTGATTTTTGACGGTGCCATATTAGAGAAGCCATACGCGGGGGCGACCATATTGGCTGCTAAATTGGTGGTTAATGTGGCCAATGCCAATGCTGCTAGGGCAAGCACCACGCCCATGCCGCCCATACGACCGGCAAGGGCCACTGGGTCCCAAATGGCTTCGCCGTATATGGTTACGGTTGCCGACGTTACCGCTACGCCAATAAAGGCGAACAGGGCCATAGGCAAGGGTAAGCCCACGGCTTGCCCTATCATTTGATCTTTTTGCGATTTAGCAAAGCGCGTAAAATCGGGAATATTTAACGCCATGGTAGCCCAAAAGCCCACCATTGACGTAAGGCCAGCAAAAAAAGCAGACCAAAATTGCCCTTCTTTTGCCCCTCCGACGACAAACTGAGAGGGTGAAGCAAGCATTTCACCAAAACCACCCGCTTGTACGTATGCCCAGCCAAGCAGCACCAACCCCATTAAGATCAAAAAAGGTGCAGCATAGGTTTCAAGCCAGCGGATTGACTCGGTTCCGTATTTGATGAACACCAGGTGCAGAGCCCAAAAGGCAAAAAAGCACAGGGTTTGGGCAATATCGATACCCAAAAAGGGGAGGGGCTGACCCACAAATCCGTCACCGCTTAAACTGTTTAAGATGACGTAGATAGCGCTTCCGCCCACCCAAGTATTTATACCAAACCAGCCACAGGCAACTAAACCTCTGGCTAGCGCCGGTATTTTTGCGCCCTTTGTTCCAAAGGCACTGCGAAGTAGCACCGGAAAGGGTAAGCCATATTTTGCACCAGCATGACCAATTAATATCATGGGAACAAGAACAATGACGTTTCCCAGTAACACGGTGATCACCGCTTGATACCAGTTCATGCCCTCCGATACCAAGCCAGCCGAAAGTAAATAGGTGGGCACACACACCACCATGGCTACCCATAAGGCGGCGTAATCTTTCCAATCCCAGGTTCTGCTTGCCTTGTTCGTTGGTGCTAAGTCTTCATTCCAGAGATCACTGTCATAATGGCTGGGTTTTGTCATGGTGTGATGATTAGCGTTATCCACGATGGTTTTCCTTTTTCGGGGTTGCCCTATTCCTAATGTAAAAACATAAAGCAAATATATTGCCGTTTCGCCAAAGAGGAGCAGAAAAGCAAACCATGCTGCTTTTCTGCTCCTTGGCCTCACGATTTGTTAGGCCTTAGCATTACTTAATTAAAAATTACGTCTTATGGTGACACCATAGGTTCTAGGTTTGGCATAAGAAATTTGCGTTGTGCCGTAAAAGCCGGAAACGTCGAAACCAATTAGCTCATGATCAGAGTCAAACAGGTTATCCACGTAGGCTGCTAACTGCCATTTATCATCGTTATCGTCCCAGGTTAACCGTCCATCGGCGGTGGCAAATCCGTCAATTTCATGGGCGGTAAAGTTACGGGCATTGTGATAGGTTTCAGATTGGTAATTAGCCGATAGCTGGGCTGCCATATTGCCGCTGAAAGCTTGCCAGTTATATCTGATCATGGCTGATGCCTGATATTCGGGAGTAAAAGGTGGAGTGGTATCGGCAAAATAACCCGAGGCGACTTCAAGATCTTCCACAACCGCATCGGTATATGAGGCGTTAAACAGTAAATCGATGTTATCGGTGGGGGTTAAAAAGACTTCTAATTCAACGCCACTAAAGGTTGCCTCTTCGTTGGTTACTACCCCGGCATTGTTTACCCAAGAGAAAGATTGGTAATCGCTATAGTCATAGTAAAAAACACTGGCGTTAAACACGCCATTGCCTTGCATAAAACTGTGCTTTAGGCCGGCTTCGTAAGCGGTAAGGGCTTCGGGTTCGTACTGGCTAAAACCGCCAAACAAGGGGGCGTTAAAACTACCGGCTTTCACCCCTCGGTTAATACCTGCATAGTACAAGCTATCGCCCACGCTGTATTCTAATTGAAGCTTTGCCGACCATAGGTTTTGATTGTTACTGTCTACTAATACTTCTAATGGGGCCGTGGTGGTATCTATTTCTATTAACCGGTCGTTGGTATTTGTGTTTTGATAAACGTTACCCACAAAATCTTTGTCTTCTCGGGTATAGCGTAACCCGCCCACTAACACTAAATCCTCTGTTAGACTGTAATCCACTTGGCCAAATACCGAATAGGAATCGGTTTCTAAACTAACTAAGGTATTATTTTCTTCACCACCTAAAAAATAGGCGGTGGGCGAAGCCGCTAAGCCTTGGCTGTAATCTGTATCAATAGAAAGATAATACAAACCCGTTACCCATCTAAAATCTGCGGTTTCCCCTGAGAATCGGAACTCTTGACTAAGCTGGTCGATGGTACTGTTAGATTGAAAGATAAGTTCAGGTGAGGCGGTTTGGTCAGAATCCAGCCCTACGGTTCGCTTAAATTGCTTGTAGTCAGACATGGCAAAGAAATCGAAGTCTTCAAAGGCATATTCAATAGTGGCTGCCAGGCCACGAGATTCAATTTTATTTTGATCATCAAAGGCAAAGTCTTTGTTAACTAGATTGCCCGAGCCGTCTGGATCAAAGTTACCATTGAAGTCGCCGCCTTGTACTGGGCGTAATGGATCTCCATTAAAGTTGCCGTCAACACATACGCCGGATTGAATGGTGTCACAACCTAAGGGGTCGTCAGCGGCAAAAATAACATCTGTAACATTACCTTCGGCGTCTTTTACTTCGGTGGTATTTACCACTTGATAAGGGCCTTCGCTTTTGGTGGTATCCGACCAGTTACCGCTTAGTAGTAATGAACCTTCATCGCCAATATCAAACAACAGTTGAGCACGAAAGGCGAGGGTATCGTCGTTATAGCCGTCTTGCCCACCGCCTACTGAACCCGAACGGGTATCTGGCTCTGCGCCGTCTTCATAAATGTTTTCTAAAATTTCCCCTTGCTGGTTAGTAAAACCAGAAAAACGGCCATAAATGCCGTCGGCTAATTGGCCCGAAATTGCCCCTTCAAATCGATACTGATCAAATCGCGCGGCGGTAAACTCTCCATAGCCTTCGGTGTCTGCGGTGGGTTTGGCTGTTATTGTATTGACCAAACCGCCGGTGGCGTTTCTACCAAACAAGGTTCCTTGGGGGCCTTTAAGAATTTCGATACGTTCTACGTCAAATAAACCAAAGGTTTGTGCTTGGGTACTGGCCAGATAACCGCCATCGACGTACACCGCTACCGGTGCTTCGGCAAGGTCGGCGTAGTCGTTTTGAACCACACCGCGAATATTAAATATGGCACGTTGGCCACCAATATCGCCAGCTAGAGATACACCGGGTGTGAATGCGATAAGCTCGGTACTACTTTCAAGCCCCAACGCTTCTAACTGATCACCGGAAAACGCGGTAATGGCAATACCCACATCGCTGATATTTTCATTCCGTTTTTGTGCGGTAACTTCAATACTTTCCCAAACATTTTCCGCAGCGTGCGCTACGGGAGCCAATAAAGCCATGGATACTGACAACGCCAGCATGCATTTGTGTGTGTTTAACGTTTGCATGATTTACTCTCATTTATAGTTTTTTTTCGAGAGCATTTTGCTCTCCCTTGACGGCGGTGTTGTCCCGATTTTCAAGAGTAACTGTCGATGTAAACTGCTTATCGAAGGCCACTGATTTTCATGCCAAAAGTCGTGCTAAAAGCCCGACTGATGGCATGGAATTTAAAATTATTATGAATGTGGTCGTCAAAACGGTGTGTTAACTTGGAAAAGAAAAGCTTACCCCTTCTCTTATGGTGCTAGATGGCCAACGTTGGGTGATGGTTTTGCGCTTGGTGTAAAAGCGCACGCCATCTGGGCCGTAGGCGTGTAAATCACCAAACAGTGAGCGCTTCCAGCCGCCAAAACTATGATAAGAAACCGGTACCGGTAAAGGAACGTTAATGCCCACCATGCCAACTTGAATATGATCAGAAAAATAGCGCGCTGCTTCACCGTCACGGGTGAAAATACAGGTGCCATTGCCATATTCATGCTCGTCAATAAGCGCCATGGCTTCTTCCATGTTTTTAACTCGCATTACCTGTAAAACCGGGCCGAAAATTTCCGCCTGATAGCTCGCCATCTTAGGGGTAACTTTGTCAATTAAGGTCGCGCCAAGAAAAAAGCCGTTTTCGAAACCGTCTACATGAGGGTTGCGCCCATCTACCAAGATGCTCGCGCCCTCTTCGGCGGCGCTGCTAATATAGCCTTCCACTTTTTCTTTATGCTGCAAGGTGATCAGCGGGCCAAAATCGTTACTGGCGTCTTCGTAAGCCCCCACTTTTAAACTCGTCATGGCACTTTGTAATTTGTCTACCATGATGTCGGCGATGTCATCACCCACGGCAAGTACCACAGACAAGGCCATGCAACGCTCTCCTGATGATCCAAACGCCGCCCCCAATAGTTGATTTACGGCGTTATCGATATCGGCATCTGGCATCACAATAGCGTGGTTTTTAGCCCCACCCAAGGCTTGGCAGCGTTTGCCATTGGCATTGGCTTGGGTGTAAATATATTCGGCAATAGGCGTAGAGCCCACAAAGCTAACGGCCTTTATACGGGCATCTTCTAAAAGGCAATCAACGGCTTCTTTATCGCCGTTAACCACATTAAACACACCATCGGGCAAACCGGCTTCTTTTAGCAGTTTGGCAAGAAAAATCGCGCAACTTGGATCTCGCTCCGAAGGTTTAAGTACAAAGGTATTGCCGCAAACAATGGCCAGGGGAAACATCCACAGAGGCACCATGGCCGGAAAATTGAACGGCGTAATGCCACTAACAACGCCAAGGGGTTGGTATTCACTCCAAGCGTCAATATTTGGCCCGACATTTTTGCTGTGTTCGCCTTTTAATAATTGCGGTGCAGCGCAGGCAAACTCTACATTTTCGATACCCCGTTGTAGTTCTCCGGCGGCATCATGACTAATTTTTCCGTGTTCGGCACCAATTAAGGCAACGATGTCATCTGCATGCTTTTCTAATAAGGCTTTAAACGCAAACATAACCCGCGCGCGCTTACTTGCTGGCGTATTACGCCACGCAGGAAAAGCATTTTCAGCACAGGTGATGGCTTCATTGACCGTTTGTTTTGAGGCCAGTACCACCAGTTTTTCAGCTTCGCCTGTGGCGGGATTAAACACTTCCTGCATACGTCCTTTCGGTGTACAGGTTTCTCCATTAATAAAATGACCGACAACTTTCATGCTTGTTTTATTCCCTTCGTTATACGTCTTTGCTGGCGTTGTGGTAACCGCGCTGGTAGTACAGTAATGCATCGGCATTTTCGTCTTGTTGGATATCTACCACCTGACAAAAAATCACATCATGGGTTGCCACACTTTTTACATCAGTAATGACACAGTCGAAACTGACTGCAGCCCCCACGAGCATAGGAGCACCGGTTTTAGAGGTTGCCCATTGTGCACCGTTAAAACGATCTTCCATGGAGGCTTTACCACCAAACAAATTCGAAATGGATTGCTGCTGTGAGGTAAGGGTGTTGATCACTAAGCTGGTACTATTTTGAAATACCTTGTGTACCGATGCTCCGCGGTTTAAACAAACAAGCAAGGTGGCGGGATTATCACTTACGCTGCATACGGCCGTCGCGGTAAAGCCTGCATTTCCTTGGGGGCCTGAAGTGGTAACCACGTTCACCGCCGCGGCGACACTAGCCATACCCTGGCGGTAGGTGTCGGGGGTAACTGGGGGTAAGATAGAAGTTGTTTCTTCATTTATAGCAGTTAAAGACATGGGAAGTTCCTTCTTAAGCGTTATAAAATTTGACAGGCTTGTTCAAAATCTAGGCGTGGTAAACGGTCATGAACTTTCTCATTATCGCCATAGCCTATATTGAGCAGGAAATTCACTTTCCATGTGCTTTTTGAAAAGAAGGTTTCATTAAGCCGCTTAGGGTCGAAGCCCGACATGGCACCTGTGTCTAAGCCTAATGCTCTAGCGGCGCTAATAAGGTATGCCCCCTGTAAGGAACTGTTACGCATGGCGGTTTCAAAAGCGGCTTCAGGACTTGAGGTAAACCAGCTTTTCGCATCGGCATAAGGAAACAGGGTAGGGAGGTGGTCGTAAAAGGTCTCGTCATAAGCAACGATAACCGTACAAGGTGCGCTCATGGTCTGGGCCACGTTGCCACTTGATAAGCAAGGCTTGAGCTTTTCTTTGCCTTCTTGTGAGGTAATAAAAACAAAGCGGCCAGGGCTACAATTGGCAGAGGTTGCTCCCACTTTTACAAGATCGTAAAGCTGGTGTAGCACCTCATTGGCTATGGTTTTATCTAACCAGCTAGTATGGGTGTGCGCTTGAGTAAAAAGCTGGTCAAGGGCATTGTCGTTAAGTGCTGTAGTCATAAAATCTAATTCCAAAATTGTGAAGTCACATTATGCGAATGTCTGTAAGTGACTAAGTAATATGTTATTAAATGATTCAGTGGCGGTGACGCTAGACGCATGTCCGCCATATTCCATGGTCACAAGTTCGGCATTTGGCATTTTGTTGGCAAAGGGCTGTGAACGCTGCCAAGGCACAAGCAAATCATCTTTATTGGCAATCGCCATGGTGGGCGTGGCGATATCACCTAGTTGAGCCTCGATATCAAAGGTAGACAGGGCGTGGATCCTGGCAAGTAAGTTATCTTGGTTGGGAAAGTTGGCAACATGATGGGCCTCTTCTTTTGACAGTTCGGCGTGGTTGGCCGCAATCCAATCTGGCGGATAAAGCAACAGTGATTGCATTTGCAGGTAAATGTCTTTTTTTCCACTGGCTAAAATGGCTTTGCGAATATTAAAGCAGCGCAGCGTATGGGGGTTGGGACTACTCCATGCATTCACCAGTAGCAAACTGGAAAGCATATCGGGACGGCGAATGGCCAGTTGTAAACCCACTAAACCGCCTAGAGCGTGTCCGATAAGATGACATTGGCTGACATCCAGTCTATCGAGCAACGTCAGTAGCTCGTCGGCCATATGAGCAATGCTGTAATGACTTGGAAGGTTGGCAGGGCTGCGGCCGGTGCCAATTTGGTCATACACAATAACCCGATAGTTGTTTATCAGGGCAGGCAATTGAGGTTGCCAAAACTGCGCTGAGCCACCCAAACCAGAACTTAATACTAGCGTAGGGGCGTCAGGCGCAGTGAGTCCGTGGGTTTCAAAATACATCATATCGCCCTCGCAAAACCGGATATTTTCGATTCCATCGTGATCCCATCATGTACCGCTATCCTAGGTGTGCAACAGAAGCAATTTCTACCAGCGCTTCAGGTTTTACCAAACCCACTTTTATGCAATATCGAGCGGGTTTTTCGCCGGCAAAGTATTCGGCATACACCTTGTTAATCACTCCGTAATTTTCCCAGTCGGTGAGCAAAATAGTATTAAAGGTGACGTCATCCATGGTACCGCCAGCTTCTTCAATTACGCCTTTAATGGTTTCTAATACATGGCGAGTTTGCGCTTCGGCATCACCGACATGCACCACATCGTTGTTTTCATCAAAGGGTAATGTGCCAGAAACATACAGAATGTTATCGGCCATAGAGCCTGGTACATAGGGCGCGAGGGGGGCGGCAGTGCCTGCTGGAATGATGGCTTTTTTTGGCATGGTGACGGTCCTTATTTGTTAGTAGATGGGTTAGGCGACTGATTTGCGCCGAATACTTCGCAAAATTGCTGGGTACTAGAGACCCAACCAAAAAAGGTTTGAATGTTGTATAGGGCTGCTTCATGCATTGCCACCGGCCCGGCTTGATAAGTGGCATCATCGATGACCACGCCGAAATACTCTCGGTGAAAACCATCCCTTAAGGTTGACTCTACGCACACATTGGTGGCGATACCGGTAAAGATTAAGTTGCGAATGCCGCGACTGCGCAACATGCTGTCTAAGTTCGTGTTGTAAAAGCCGCTGTAGCGGGTTTTAGGAATAATAATATCGCCCTGTTGAGGAACAAGGGCGTCCACGAGTTGGTAATCCCATGTGCCCTTAGCCAATAAACTACCTAATAGTTCAGGTTGTTTGCGCATGGTTTTTAACGCGTTGGATTTATACCAATTAGGGGAGCCAGGGCCGCCAGCTTCTTTGTAATCAGGATCCCAGCCATTTTGAAAAAAGATGATGGGCATGTTTGCGCCGCGGGCGGTTTCTATAACCTTTGCGGTATTCGCTATTGCTGGCGCTGTGGTGGAAACATCAAACCCGGCTTTATCTAAATAGCCGTCTTTGCTGGCGTAGGCATTTTGTATATCAACAACAATCACCGCTGTTTCTGCTGGGTTTAAAACAATGGGTTCCGGTTTTGCTGGAAGTACGGGTTGGCCTTCCTGTTTAGCTTGAAAGCAACCAGATACTTCGTATGTGTCACCTTCTAACATTACGCTGCTCCTGATGTGCTTAGCAGGTGCTGACGAGATTTCATCAGTGGTTGTATCTTGGTACCAAAATCGTCCATGCCTTTTAAGAAATCATCAAAGGTTAATAAAACGCCTTCGCAACCAGGTACGGTGTCAATTTCATCTAACATGGCGGCAACGGACTCATAAGAGCCAACCAATGTTCCCATGTTGAGATTTACCGCAGAGGTGGGGTTGGTCATGTCACGAATGTTGGTGTCTTTACCAGACTTTTTGTCGGCTGCGCCTTGGGTAGCCATCCAGTCTAGGGCCGATTGATCTTTACCTTCTTTATAGCTTTCCCATTTCGCCATGGCGGCTTCGTCAGTTTCATCGGCGATTACCATAATGAGAACCGCAGAACCCACATTACGTTTATGTTGCTTAGCGGCTTCTGTTAAACGTTCGGCGGTGGGTGCAAAAGCGGTGGGCGTATTTACCCCTTTGCCAAAGCAAAAGTTGTAATCGGCATGACGGGCAGAAAAATCCATACCCGCCGCACTTTGTCCGGCACAGATAAGGGGGATCTTTCGTTGGGGTTTAGGCAGCATGCGACAATCGTCCATTTGGAAATGCTCACCTTTAAAATCGCTTTGACCGGTTTCCCAAAGCTCTTTTACCACTTGAATATATTCGTCTAAATACTCATAGCGATTGCCAAAGAATTCGTCTCCGGGCCACATTCCCATTTGCGAGTATTCTGGACGTTGCCAACCGGTAACCAGGTTTACGCCAAACCGACCATTGGAAATAGAATCGATGGTAGTTGCCATTCTGGCCATAATCGCGGGGGGGAGCACCAAGGTTGCGGCAGTCGCGTATAGTTGAATTTTTGAGGTTACTGCGGCAAGCCCTGCCATCAGGGTGAAGGACTCTAGGTTGTAGTCCCAAAATTCAGTATCACCACCAAAACCCCGTAGCTTGATCATCGAAAGGGCAAAGTCTAAATCATACTTTTCGGCCTTCAACACGATTTCTTTGTTGAGATCAAATGTGGGTTTGTATTGGGGGGAGTTTTTGGAAATTAACCAGCCATTGTTGCCAATTGGAATAAATACACCTATATCCATGATGTTCCCTCTATTTGTTTATATTTTGCACTGTCGTGCCAGTGCTTCGTTAAGTGCCCGAAGTCTATGTTGCGAAACAACGGTTTAATATTTGAGCAGCATAAAGTGGGCCAAAATTAATATGTGTTTATTATCAAGTGGTTATGTGTTTTTGATTTTTAAAATGGACTGTTTGGTCTAATTTGGAACGAATGGTTTAGTGCAACTGTGCTTTTATGGTGCAATTTTGTTCAAAACGGTTTATCGAAGCAGGATCAAAGCGTAAAATGCTCGCTCTGAGGTATAAAGCAGTTAAGAAGCACACAATGTCCAACAAAGAAATGAACCCAAAGACACCACGTACATTCAGCCCCATGGCGCAAAAACGTCGTGAACAGGCCCTACAAGAAAAGCGCACTCGCATTATGGATGCGGCGTTAACCTTGTTTTCAAAAAATGGGGTGAGTGGTACCAGTGTGGAGCAAATCTCTGAATTGGCAGACGTGTCTAAAAGTAACTTGCTGTACTACTTTAAAAGCAAAGAGGGGTTATATTTAGATGTGATCACCCATTTGCTTGAAGTGTGGTTGCGCCCTTTACAGCGTTTTTCGCCAGAACAAGATCCTATTGAAACACTAAGCGAATATATAAAAATTAAACTAGAAATGTCGCGGGACAATCCTGCCGAGTCTAAATTATTTTGTATGGAAGTGGTTCAGGGCGCGCCCCTTCTTATCAAAGAATTACAAACGCCACTGAAAAACCTTCTTGATGATAAAAGCGCAGTGATTAACGCGTGGATTGCGGCGGGCAAACTCAAACCCATCGCACCTTACCATTTAATATTCAGTATCTGGGCGATCACCCAGCACTACGCCGATTTTAGCGTGCAAATTAAAGCGGTTACCGGTAAAGACTTGCAAGACCCAGTATTTTTTGACGAAACCTTGTTAACCATTACCCGTATTTTATTAGATGGCTTAAAACCCTAATTAAACTGGCGATGTTTTCCGGTATCTTGCTACAGACATCCCATGGTATACCTTGTAAAATGAGTTAAAAGTAAGGTACGAGATCCACCATGAATCAGCAACCGAATAACCCGCTCCATGGGCTTACTCTGGAGAAAATTGTTACGCAACTACACGCCCATTACGGGTGGGATGGGTTATATTACCGCATCAAAATTAATTGTTTTGATAACGATCCTTCCATTAAATCATCGTTAAAATTTCTCCGAAAAACCCAGTGGGCCCGTGATAAGGTAGAGCAGCTTTATATCAATACCTTCTTAAAATAATTCGGCCAACTACAGGAGCTTAATACCTTGTTTTCGTTTCGCTTAAAGGGTTGGGGCACGATTTTCCTGGCGCTAGTCGTATTGTTTTTTTCTATCAAGGTATACGCTGATATGTTTAGTTTTTTCAAAAAGCGACCGTTTTTGTTGTCCGCCCCCATTTCTGGACAACTTTTCCATGGTGATAAACCCATGGCGCATACCCGAATCATTCGCTCGTTAACCTATGGTGATGAGTATGTCGATACCGCGCTAACCGATGAAAACGGACGATTTGAGTTTGCTGAGAAAATAATTAAAACCGCTAAACCTTCGCGAATGTTCGACAATTCTTCTTTGTTCCAGCATATTTATTTGGAAAATGGGACCACTGAGGGGATCGTGTTATGGGTCGCGAGCATTTCGATATACAACGATAGCCAGACGTTGAAAGATCTCTTATCGGGCCTAGTCTGCGATGTATCGCAACCGCCTCAAACCTATGATATCCCCATAAAAGAAGACACTCGCCACACATTTGCCATTTACACCACCTGTGGGTTGGTGGCAACGGATATAGATTCTGCAGCAAATTAACTCAGCTTACTTCCATTCTTAGCCAATGCCCTGTGACCATTACAATCCCAGATCACGTTGATCTGTATGCCATCTTCGTTGGTAACAAGGTTAGCCCTCTTGAGCATGTGTTGCGATGGACGGCTTAACTGTCGTGGTTCATCACACATCTAAACGATTTCTTTCATAACATGATTGGCAGATGGGAGTTCACGGATTACAAAACGGGTGGGTTACTTTCCTGTTTGTTAAAGCTAATTTTTTTGCGTGTTATCAAGCAACTGTTGAGGTAGATAGAAATTTTACGAGCACAAGAGGCGGGCATATAACGTTACTTACGGAGAATAGTAAATGGTATCTCGCAGACATTTCATTAAAGCCGGTGCGGCATTAGGCGTCGGTTCTTTTCTAGGTGCATCAGCATTCGCTGAACAATTGAAGATAAAACACTCGACGGGCAAGCTCATGCCTACCAAAGGGCCCATAGACGCAAGTACAGCCCTACCTACAAATGATGTATCAAAGTATAAGCACTACCGTCCAGAAGGTCGTATGGGGTTAGGCGGGTTAGCAGCCGGTAATGGGTTTAATACCATCTCTAGTGACAACGAAATTTTAACCATGCTCAACGCTGCGTGGGATTCCGGTATAAGGCATTTTGATACCTCGCCTTTTTATGGCTTAAGTTTAAGTGAGCGGCGCTTTGGTGACTTGCTGCGGAACAAAAAACGAGAAGATTATGTGTTGTCTTCCAAAGTAGGCCGGTTGCTTACGCCCTCATCTGAACCCTTGGAAAATAGTTGGCATTGGGCCGACCATTCTCCCTTTCATTATGAATATGATTACACGGCGTCAGGTACCCGTCGTTCTATCGAAGACACACTGCACCGCATTGGCGTTGCGTCACTAGATATTGTGTATATTCACGATCTGTCCCCCCAGAACAGTGATATGGGAGAAGACTGGATTTCGTATTTTGAACAAGCCGCTAAAGGGGCGATCCCCGAACTGACGAAAATGCGTGATGAAGGTATTATTAAAGGGTGGGGATTTGGCGTAAATACTCCTCATGCCGTATACAAGGCATTGGAAATGTCCGATCCTGATATTTGTCTACTGGCCCTTCAGTATTCAATTTTAGATCACAAACAGGCGCTTAATAAAACCTTTCCCATGCTAGAAGAAAGAGGTATTTCCGCGGTTATCGGCGCCCCTCTAAATGGTGGCTTTTTAGCCGGCCGTGATCGGTTTAATTATTCGCCGTCTATTCCTGACCCCATGCAGCAGAAATTCGACAACATTAGCGCCATTGCTAAAAAGCACGGTATTGATATTAAAACGGCAGCGTTGCAGTTTGCAGAAGCGCCATCTACGGTGTCTGGTATCGTTCCTGGGGCGCGCACTGCCGAGCAGGTTGAGGCCAATGTGGCTGCAATGAAGGTTGTGATACCGGATGAATTTTGGCAGGAATTAAAAGCAAACAACTTAATTGAAGAAAACGCACCAGTACCGGCGTAATCTTATGTAGTCAAATTATGTAGTCAAATTATGTAGGTAAATTGACGTGCCCGAACAACAACGCTTTCGGGCACGTGTCTTCTTGCTCTTGCGTCAATGTGATCGCCAATATACGCCTTTGCAACGGATCCATCGCTACCCTTGCTTCACTTTACTCCTTTAATTTGCATATGATCTTTGCGACATTGATGCATATCATCATTCATGGACGTGCATTTTGATAACGTGGATCTACACTTATTAAATGGGCAGAAAAGTGAGGCAATGATGGAAAGTAAAACGCACTACCACTGGCACGACAAGACCAGTGAAGAAGTACTGAACCTTCTTGACGCTTCAAAAGATGGATTAACAGAGAAAGAAGCGGCACATCGAAAAACCAAGTACGGGCCAAATCGTTTACCAGAAGCACCTCATGCAAGCCTGTTTAGTCGATTTATAAAACAGTTTGCCAACCTGTTAGTCATCGTTTTAATTGTGGCTGGCATTATGACGGCATTTTTACAGCATTGGGTAGATACCGCGGTTATTTTTGCTGTTGTCGTGGTGAACGCAATAATCGGAGTGGTGCAGGAAGGCAAGGCAGAAAAAGCCATGGATTCTATCCGCCAAATGCTGGCGTTAAAGGCGGCGGTGTACCGAGGCGGGCGACGGCAGACCATTGACGGTGAAGATCTTGTTCCTGGTGATATTGTGATGCTGGAGGCAGGAGATAAAGTCCCTGCGGATATTCGTATTATAAAAGCGCACAGCCTTTTTATTCAAGAAAGCTTACTGACAGGTGAGTCGCTTCCTGTAGAAAAAAACATCCGCCAAGTCGAGAACGACACGGCCTTAGGAGATCGTACCTGTCTGGCGTTTAGCGGTACCACTGTTACAGCCGGCCAAGGTATGGGCGTGGTTGTGTCTACAGGCGAACATACTGAAATCGGCCAAATTGGTGGGATGCTTTCTGATGTGCAAAAACTGACCACACCACTGGTTGAACAAATGGACGTGTTGGCAAAATGGATCACGGTTTTTATTCTCGTGGTGGCGGTTATTTTACTTGGTGTGGGTACCTTCATACTAGATCAACCCTTTGCGGATCTGTTTCTTGCCGTGGTGGGGTTATCGGTGGCTGCGATCCCTGAAGGTTTACCCGCAGTGCTTACCATTACCCTTGCCGTTGGCGTCCAAGCAATGGCAAAGCGCAACGCGATTGTACGGGTTCTACCTGCCATTGAAACGCTAGGATCGGTGTCTGTTATTTGCTCAGACAAAACCGGTACCTTTACCCGCAATGAAATGTTGGTGTCGTGGGTAAATACCGCCGATGAAACCTTTTCAGTGGAAGGTGAAGGGTATGAGCCTGAAGGGAAAATACGGCTAAATGAACAGCCTGTAACCACTCATCATTCACTGCTTAATGACATTGCCAGCGCCTGTGCCTTGTGTAATGACGCAGAGATTAACAATAAAGACGGCGAGTGGATAACCGAGGGCGATCCCATGGAAGGGGCACTGCTGAGTTTTTCTCAAAAAGTGGCCTTTGATGAAGGGGGGGAGTATCGAAAACATTGGTCTCGCACTGACGTATTACCCTTCGACTCTGATACGCAATACATGGCAACCTTGAACCATGATCATGCCCATCATCACGCCATTTTTGTAAAAGGTGCCCCTGAGGTGGTGATCAATAAATGTGACAGTCAGCGCACGGCAACCGGTGACGCCAACCTTGATACTGTTTTTTGGCAGGAGAAAGCGGAAAGTATGGCAAAACAAGGTTTACGGGTATTGGCGTTGGCCATAAAACCTATGCCTGAAGACGCCAACGCTCTGTCAGTGTCGGATCTAGACGAGGGGTTATGTTTATTAGGGTTAGTTGGGTTAATTGACCCACCGCGTCAAGAGGCCATCGAGGCGGTGAAAAAGTGTCAGCAAGCCCATGTTCAGGTTAAGATGATCACCGGCGACCACGCTATCACGGCTCAAGCTATTGGTCTGCAACTAGGCTTAGCACACGCCGATACCGTGTTAACGGGGGCAGAAATTAACACCCTGTCAGACGAAGAATTAAAACACGCCGTACAACAAACGGATGTGTTTGCTCGCACCACGCCAGAGCATAAGTTACGTTTGGTGATGGCGCTGCAAGCGTTAGGGCTTACTGTATCGATGACTGGAGATGGGGTTAACGATGCGCCATCTTTGAAACGAGCAGATGCCGGTGTGGCCATGGGGTTAAAAGGCAGCGAAGCGGCAAAAGAAGCGGCGGAAGTGGTGTTAGCCGATGATAATTTTGCCTCCATTGCATCAGCGGTAGAGCAGGGGCGTACTGTTTACGCCAACATCAAAAAAGTAGTCAGTTGGACATTACCGACCAATGCGGGCGAGGCCCTCACCATTATTGTCGCGCTATTGGCCGGCTTGCCTTATCCCATTACCCCGGTACAAATTTTGTGGGTCAACATGATCACGGCGGTAACGCTAGGTATGGCACTGGCGTTTGAACCCACCGACAGCAATACCATGAAAAAGCCGCCTAGACGTCGTGGGCAAGCGCTCATTCAACCGGCGTTAGTGTGGCAAATTTTATTAGTCGGTACGTTATTTTTCCTAGCGGTTTTTGGTATTTATCAGTTTGCTGTGAAGGAAGGTCACGATGTGGAATATGCCCGTACGCAAGCCATGAATATGCTGGTGGGGCTAGAAATCTTTTACTTATTCTTCATACGTACCATGCATCGTCGTCATTTTACCTTGTCAGGTCTAAAGGGGACGAAAATCGCTTGGAGTGCCGTCATCTTTGTTATCGTGGCACAGTTCGCCATTTCATATATCCCTTGGTTGCAGGCGGTGTTTGGTACGCAGGCGCCCACGCTTATGGATAACTTGCTTATTGTGTTGGCCGGGTGCGTATTATTTGCTTTACTGGAAACAGAAAAGGTCTGTCGTATTTGGTTGATAGATAAAATGAAACGGTCATAAGAAAAATAAGGACGGCAAGGAGCCGTCCTTTTTGTTGCCCCTTGGGCTAATACAGTTTGCTGCCCCAGCTTAATTTATTTCGTAACACATTAAAGTAACTGTAACCTTTAGGATGTACGAGGGTGAGTGTGTCGTTACTTTTATGGACACGAATTTCATCACCGGGTAGCACGGGTAACACGATATGGCTGTCACAACTTACTTGTAAACTGTCACTATTAACCTTTGACACACGCATGGAAATGGTGCTTTTAGCATCGACCACAATGGGGCGGCTACTCAAGGTGTGGGGAAACATGGGGACCAGAGTCAGCGCGTCAAGATGAGGCACAATAATGGGGCCTCCGGCAGACAACGAATAGGCCGTTGAACCGGTGGGGGTAGAAACAATTAAGCCATCAGAACGTTGACTAAACACGAACTGGTTGTCGATATAAACTTCAAACTCCATCATATGCGCCACTTTTCCGTGGTGCAGTACCACTTCATTCATGGCGGCGTTACTGCTTTTAAGCTTTTCGTAACGATAGATGCAAACCTCAAGTAAAAAGCGCTCTTCAACCACCGTATCGCCGTCAAATATAAGACTTAACTGTTCTTCAATTTGATCTGGATGGATATCGGTGAGAAACCCCAGGTTTCCTCGGTTGACGCCCACCACATGAATATCAAAACGGGCGAGCACACGGGCGGCACCAAGCATGCTGCCGTCGCCACCTATTACCACCGCCAAATCAGCCTCTTTGCCAATGGTGACTATATTAGCTGAAGGGTAAGGGCAGTGTTTCATGTTTTGAACCACAGACTCTTCCACCAACACGTTACAGCCTCGTTGCTCTAAATACGCCGCAATTTGACCGAGGCTATCATGGGTGCCTACATGGTCTGCTTTACCAATCAATCCAACCGTTTTATATGTCATACGCTGGCTAACGCCTGCTCCCTATTAGTTATTTTCGGACATTAGCATAGGTATTATTATAATTGAAAGTGCTATCTAGCCACCCAACCGCCATCAAGAACAATCGTTTGCCCTGTGATATTTCGAGCGCTGCTACTAAGTAAAAACTTGGCGCTGTCGGCAAGCTCTTGTACCGATATAAACGCTTTTTTCGGCATGGGTTTAAGCATAATTTCGTTAATTACTTCTTCTTCTGTTATGCCGTTTTCTTTTGCTTGGGCAGTAATTTGTTTTTCCACCAAGGGGGTTTTCACATAGGCTGGGCAAAGGGTGTTGATAGTGACGTTACAGTCGCCGGTTTCTAGTGCAATGGTTTTAGCAAAGCCAAGAAGACCGTGTTTTGCGGCCACGTAGGCCGATTTATACGGCGAGGCGACCAATGAATGAATAGAGCCAACATTGATGATGCGGCCATAGTCTTTTTTACGCATGCTGGGCAAAAATGCCTGAGTCAGTAAAGCGGGGCCTACCAGCATAATATTGATAAGTTGTTGCCATTTTTCAGCGGGAAAATCTTCTATGTTCGACACATGTTGGATCCCCGCGTTGTTAACCAGTACATCAACCGGGGTGGCTTTTAACTGCTCGGGCAAAGCCGCAACCTGGTCGGCGTCACAAACATTAACCTGCACCGCCTGGGCGCTGCCGCCATTTTCTTTAATACGCTGTGCCGCTAAGTTCGCCGCCTCAATATTAATATCTGCAATGATAAGATGATGACCTTCTTCGGCGAAGGATTCTGCAATGCCGAATCCAATGCCACTGGCTCCGCCAGTTACAAAAATGTTTAATGTCATGATTTATCCTAATTTGATGCTAATCCAAGAACAATTTTTCTTACTGCTTTAAGCTGTTTACCTTCGCGGGTGGCATAATCGTCGCCGGTATACCCCCACCAATCCCAACACCCTTGAGGGTTAAGTGGCATAAATAGTGATTTTCTTGTTTGCGGGTAAACCACTACAAGGTTATTGCTGTCGGCCCAATTGTTTAAGCCTGTTTGTTCAACGTAGGCCATGTCCACGGCTTCTGCGTATTGATTGCAACCATGAAAGCTCACATGAACGTGACAGGTTTCGCCTTCTTCACACTGCTTAGGTACATAAGCGTAACCCGTGTCTGCCAGGGTTTTTGCATCGCTTCCTGCGAGGCTTTTTTGGCTATAACTGATAACTCGCCCGCTGGTTTTTGTAGACGCGGGTTTAATATCGTCTAACAAAAACGACAGCATATCGCCGGCGGCATCGTAGTCGCACCGGCCAATAAAGGGGGCTTCCGATACCATGCACTGCCCACCATGGTTAAGTGTAGGAAACAAATGGGCAATAGGCTTATCATTAACGTATTTAATATTTTCGGCTGATACCCAACGGGCGTATTGCTGTGCCAGCTTATTGGTGGCACTGGCAGATACCCGGGTATCGCGGGTACCGTGAAACAGCCATACTTTATCGTTTTTAAGGTTTGCCAATGGGGCAATGGTATTTTGTTGGGCTTGTTGTTCTGCCACTGCACTAAGTTCGTCAAGATTGATGGCCGGCTCTTCTTTGTCCACGCACTGGCTGAGCGCTGTGGTGATATCGCCTTTTGCACAATAATAGGGGCCCGCAGCAATGATGCCCACCCCAGAGATCCAATCGCTGTATGCAATATGCATTTGGTTTGCCATGTAGCCACCGGCCGATAACCCCGATACCGTGATATCTTCAACATCGAGCTTTAAAGGGGGAATTTTCGCCATTGCAACTGCAACAGGCGCCAAGGCTAAAGCGGTGGAAATTAGGGGCGCAGTAAATTTATTCATAAGCCTCTCTTATTCGTTTTCCAAAAACTGACGGATGGTTTTTGCTTTTTCTTGAATATTCAATAGGCCTTCTAGGTGGCCCGATTGGCCTTCTAGGGGCGCTATATGCGTGTTGTTTCCTTGGGCTTGTAATAAGCCATGAGACAGCTCTGCCATATAAGGCATTAATAGTAAATCGCTTTGGGCCGGGATAAACAGTGTTTTTGCTTGTATGTTTTTAAGGCCATTTTGCAGTGAACCTTGGTGCCCGGCTACAAATAACTGGCAGGCTCTTACCAAATAAAGCAGGTGGTTAGCGTCCATTTGTCCTGCCCGGCTTTTTGCCCGTTGATATAGCCAGTTGACAATACTGTGGGATTGTCGAATATCTTCAAGGGGCCCAGCTTCCAGAGGTGAATATGCCAAACTGTCTCCTTGTTGATTAAAAAACGCAGGAGAAAGAGCTTGTTGCGTGATGAGCATCAGCGCGGCGGTAAGTCCTTCTGTGGGCGGAGTTTGTTCATAGTAGTTTCCCTCGTTCCAATTAGCATCTAGCCGAATTGGCATGGCCCATTGTTCCAAAGCCGCCGTGGTCCAGGCATCACTTTGTGCCGCTGGGATCACTGCAATCATACGCCCAACCCAGCTGGGGTAGGTCGCCGCCCATTCAATGGCTTGCATAGACCCCATAGACGGGCCAACCACGGCATACAACGAGGATATTCCTAAGCTTTCTAACAAGGCTTTTTGTACATTAACAAAGTCACCTATGGTTACTACTGGAAAATCAAGGCCATAAGGTTTACCCGTTGTGGGGTTAATAGAGGCCGGCCCAGTTGTAATAACATTGGGATTGTTAGCACTTAAGTTAACAAGAGAGTCCACACTGAGCACATAAAAACGGTTGGTATCGATGGCCTTACCCGGGCCAATGAGGGCATCCCAGTAGCCTGCTTGTTTGTCGCTGGGATGATACTTGCCGGCAGCATGGGAGTTCCCCGAAAAATAATGGGTAATTAACACCACATTGTCTTTTTTCTCGTTCAGTTTGCCGTAACTTTCCCAACCTACATTCACATTGGGAATGACTTGTCCGCCAAACGTGGTGAATTGGGCTAAATGAAAGCGACGCTTTTCGGTTAGTAAACTGTCATCTTGGGTTTGCCCATAGGCGCAGGTAATAAAAAGACAGCAAAGGGTAGTCAGTATTATTTTTTTCATTTTTACCTCAAAAAATACTAAACAGTGCAATGGCAATACTTAGCCCTATTAACGGAACCACGACGGTTAATGCGGCCATTGCCGGGTATGCTGCCTGATGGGTTTCTTTACAGATCGCCCGAATCGTCGTTACAACATACCCATTGTGGGGAAGGGAATCCAGCGCACCCGATGAAATGGAGACAATACGGTGTAGTTGCTCAGGTTGCACCCCTTGATCCACATAGTGAGGACCCACTAAGGGCAACACAATGGCCTGGCCACCAGAGGCTGAGCCGGTTAAACCTGCAATCACACTCACTGCAATGGCGGCACCAATTAATTCATTACCCGGTATCTGGGTCATAATTTCAACGGTGTGTTGAAAGGCATCGGTATGTTTGGCAATTGAACCAAAGCCCACTACCGCGGCTGTATTGCCGATAGCCACCAGTGCTCCAGTGGTACCTGCATTAATAGCTGCAGATAAATTATGGAAATGCTGGAAGTTAATGATCATTAAGCTTAATACGCCCCCAGACAATGCAACAATTAGGGCCAAGTGCGCCATGCTGTCATGTAAGCAAAAAGACAAAATAAGCACAATTAACAAAGGCAATACACCAGTTATAGGATGTGGGTAATCCCGTACGGCAACTTTAGGATCTTCAGGGCGGACGTCAAATTGCTCGCCATTGGCAACGGCGCGACCAATCATGCGTTTAAGCCACCAATACCCAAATGTCGCCATAAACGCTGCCACCACTAAGCTGACTTCCCAAGCCGCAAACGGAGAGGTCCCCAAGTATTTTATGGGGATCCAGTTTTGGATTTCCGGTGAGCCAGCGGAGGTCATGGTAAAAGTCACCGAACCAAAGGCTAAGGTCGCCGGAATAAAGCGTCTTGGTAGATTCGCATCTTTAAATAAACTCAGTGCCATAGGGTAAACGGAAAACGCCACCACAAATAAACTGACGCCGCCATAGGTGAGAATGGCGCACGCCAATACCACGGCAAGCACCGCTTGTTTAAAACCTAGCTTATCCACAATCCAGCGAGCGACAGAGTCAGCGGCACCGGTATCTTCCATGAACTTCCCGAATATTGCGCCTAGTAAAAACATAAAAAACCAGGCAGCAATAAAGCCGGAAAATCCACTCATGTAGAGGGTGATAAAATTTTCATCACCGTGAATTAATGGAATGCCGCTGGAAACAGCGACAATGAGTGCACAAAGCGGTGCGGCGATAAACAAATTCATACCTCGAATGGTGAGAATTATGAGTAGCGCAAGCCCGCCAGTTAGACCAAACATACTTAACATATAGGATTCCTTACCGACATTCTGTGACCGCAGACGCTTCAGGAATTGAATAGATTGTGGCGGTAAATCAGGTTGTTGCCCATAGTACGATGGTACTACTTACCCACGGTCACTTTTCCCCTACAGTAAATAACGACCGCACCTTCAGATTGAATTCGAATGTGGATAAGAATAGGGACACAATAATGAAATACACGCACAAACCCGTAAGTCGCTTTACTCGTACCCTTTGCTCTATGGCTGTTACTGCTGCCTGTTTTAGTGCGCCTGGGGTAATGGCGCAAGAGGCTGCCAACAATGAAAATCAGGCCGAAGAAGCCCGAGGAAAACTAGAACGCATTGAGGTTACCGCCCGAAAAACTGTTGAGTCATTGCAGGAAACGCCGGTGGCGATCACCTCAATTGGTGCCACTGAGTTGTCTGAAAAAGGCATAAGCGTGCTTACCGAAGTACAACAGTTTTCTCCTAATACCACGCTGCAAACCAGTCGGGGAACCAACTCTACACTCACCGCATTTATCCGAGGCATGGGCCAGCAGGATCCACTGTGGGGATACGAGCCAGGAGTCGGGATCTACGTCGATGATGTTTATATTGCACGTCCACAAGGGGCGGTTTTAGATTTGCTTGATGTGCAAAGAATTGAAGTTTTACGGGGCCCACAAGGTACCTTGTATGGTAAGAATACCATTGGTGGTGCCGTAAAATATGTAACTAAAGAAATGACGGGTGACCCTCAACTCAACGCTGAGTTAACCTTGGGTAACTACAACCGTCGCGACGTGAAGCTAACCGGTCAATACCCCATTGTAGAAGATAAAGTCTATTTAGGTTTTGGATACGCAAACCTGAACCGAGATGGATACGGTGAATTTTTGGTTTCAGCATTAGACGGCCAAGATACCGAGAACTATAACAAAGATTTATGGGCGGCACGGTTAACCTTAGAAGTGCACCCTACGGATGATTTCTTCCTTCGTTTTGGCTGGGATAAAACCGAAGATAAATCCAATGCCAAAGGGGGGTATCGATTGCTCTCTAGCGTATTAACTGACGCGCCCAGTCCAGACTCGGTTTACGATTCGTATACCAGCTTGCCCACCAACAATAAAGTGGAGCTAGAAGGGTACAATTGGATGGCGCGATACAATGTTACCGAAAATTTAGAAGTAAAGTACATTGGTTCACACCGTGAAGGTTATTCACCCACGAACATCGATTTTGACAATACCCAGTTAGATATCTTCGATGTGCCAGCCATTTACGAAGATGAAAATGATACCCACGAGTTGCAACTTAATTATGCCGGCCGAGATTTTAGTGTGGTTAGTGGCTTGTATTATTATGACGGTGAGTCCTGTGGGGTATTTAATGCTGTCCTTGGGGTACTGGGTCGCACCTATGGGGCGTTGGGCATTTTCCCAGAAGATACCACCGGGTTTAGTCGCGAAACCTCCGGGTGTAACAACAGTGAAAGCTGGGCCGCGTATTCGCAACTCAATTACGATATTAACGATCAATGGTCTATTTCTTTGGGGGCCCGATTTACCGATGAAGAAAAACAAGCCACGGTAAATAACGGTACCGTACTTTATAACCTATACCCTGAATCGGGTTGGATAGACGGGTATGTTCGTCCGGATGATGTGAATATTCCCCAAGTGCTTGGCACTGACACCGACGGTGATGGCCTACTTGATGCGCCTGCCGTAGAAAGCTGGTCTCGCTTTACCCCGCGGGTTGGGGTGGAATACCAATATGACAGGAACACGATGTTTTTTGCTAGCTATGCCCAGGGCTTTAAATCTGGCACTTTCAACCCGCGAGCGGAGACTAACGAACCCGGTGTAGCGCCAGAAGTGGTGGATTCCTTTGAAGTGGGTATGAAAAGTGATCTAACCGATCAGTTTCGGATGAACGTCACACTATTTAGCTATGATCATAAAGATCGCCAATACATTGGTATCGAAGGAAACTCTGATGATCCTACCGCCTTACAGCAGCGCCTAAGAAACGCCGCTGAAACCGCGGCGAAGGGGGCAGAAGTGGAAATGACCTATGTGGTTAACGATGCATTGTCATTTGACTTAGCATACGGTTATATCGACTTTGAAATTAAAGAAAACAATGCCATTCCGCCGTTAATTGGGCTTGCTAGCACTCCAGAAAATACCTTGAATGTGGCGGCGAACTATTTGCTGCAAACTAATATGGGTGATTTTATCTTTAATGCAAATTACTACTACCGTGGCGATTACTTGTTGTTTGAAACCAGTGATCTTATTGAACAAGACGCATACGGTATGGTGAATTTAAGTGTTAGTTGGGAAAGCATGGAAGGTAATTGGTATGGTGGCCTGCACGTGAAAAACCTGACCGACGAAGAATATTTGGTGGGGGGCTATGACTTTGTTACCCGTAATGATGATGGTTCATACGGACCGGGTCTAGGCGGAGATACCACTCTCATTGGCTATTATGGTGACCCTCGTACCGTACAACTTACGGTGGGATACCGCTTCTAATTCACCGCCCTTAACGGTGATGTAAATTAAACAGGCGACGTCATGTCGCCTGTTTGCGTTTATTTACAACTTGTGTGTTAAATTGAACATATAAGTGCATTGTACTATTGGAAATAATCATGCAATCGAAGGTACTCATCGCCGATGATCATCCTCTGTTTCGGGCGGCTATGCGCCAAGCGCTTGAGGAAATTGTAGGAGACAATATTGTTGAAGCGTCTACATTTGACGAGACACATTTAGCCCTACATAACGATGACAGTATCGAACTGGTGTTTCTTGATATACATATGCCGGGTAATGAAGGGCTTACTGGCTTAAGTGCAATTAGAACATCATTTCCGGATGTTCTGGTTGTCATTGTATCGGCAGAAGATGCCCCGGTGTTAATCCGTAAGGCCATTGACTTAGGGGCCAGTGGGTTTATTCCTAAATCCACCCCACTTACCGTTATTGCGGAAGCGGTTAACGAGGTGCTTGAAGGTGAACAATGGCTTCCCGAAGGGTTAGAAGATGAGTTGAGTCACCATCAAGATAGTCATGAAGCGGCATTCGCCGAGCGACTCGCCTCATTAACGCCCCATCAATTTAAAGTGCTAAAGATGCTGTCCGATGGCTTACTCAACAAGCAAATTGCTTATGAACTGGATATTTCAGAGTCAACGGTTAAACAACATGTCTCGGCGGTATTAAAAAAACTCCAAGTGATTAATCGCACCAAAGCTGGAGTGTTATTTAGACAACTCACGGGCTCTGATTAACCCAATGGGTGTTGAGTAACAAAACCCTCGATTTTTTACTTGAGTAATTGTTTTAACAGCCGCTTAAGAGCACCTTGTTTTACGGGTTTGGGCAAGTACTTAAGGCCAGCTTCAGTGGCCTTTTCACGTATATTGTCATCGCGGTTGGCGGTATTTAAAATGCCCGGCACCGCTTTTCCCCAAATCTGTTTAAGCGCCAACGCGGTTTTTGTGCCGGTTTCACCACTGTCTAGGTGGTAATCCACCAACATCAGATCCGGTGGTTGTGGGCAACGGGCTTGAGCCAGTGGTAATGAGGGAGCGCAGATAACCGTGGCACCCCAGTCAGTAAGCAGTTCGCTCATGGCTAAGGTAATTTGATCATCATTTTCAATGAGCAATATGGTTTTGTCTTTAAGCCAGAAAGCAGCAGGCGCACTTAACTCCACTGGCTCAACATTGCTGTTTTTGTGCAGTGCCCGCTGGGCTCTGGGCAAAGTGACAGTGAAAACCGTGCCTTTAGATTCTTCTGACACCAGCGAAACAGGGTGATGTAACAGTTGGCTGATCCGCTCTACAATGGTGAGCCCTAAGCCCAGTCCTTGATTAGCTTGACTTTCAAGCTGATGAAATTCTTTAAATATGACTTGTTGTTGATGGGCAGGGATCCCGATGCCCGTGTCACATACCCAAATCGTCGCGGTATGTGTGCCTTTACGTCGGACGCCCAACAAGATCGTGCCTTGTTGTGTATAACGAATGGCATTGGAGATAAGATTTTGTACTATGCGGCGAAGCAGTTTTTTGTCTGAACGCACAATGAGACGGGTGGTGTGATAACGCAAAACCAGATCTTTTTGTTTTGCGATAACAGAAAATTCGTTATACAAGGGGGTCAGCACATCATCTAATGCAAATTCTGTAAGCTGAGGCACTAGCACCCCCGATTCCAGTTTGGTCATATCCAACAAGGTAGAAAGCAATGACTCAGCGCTAGCCAGCGAGGTAACTAACCCTTGAGACAGGGTTGCTAATTCACTGCTGGCGGTTTTTTGTCGCAACATGGACGCAAATAACGTAGCGGCGTTAAACGGTTGCATTAAATCATGACCCGCCGCCGCCAAAAATTTGGTTTTACTTTCGTTTGCCAGATCGGCCTCTAACTTGGCTTGTTCGAGCTGTTTGGTACGCACGGCTACCCGGTCTTCAAGATCAGATTTGGCGGCCTCAAGCTGCTCTTGAATTTGGATATACTGGGTGATGTCGCTGTACGTGGTAACGTAGCCGCCGTGGGGAAGCGGGCTGCCGTTTAGCTCAATAACCCGCCCGTCGGGCTGCTTGCGAATATAGGTATAGCGACTTCCATTTTTCATATACGCAATACGTTTATCGATTTCCGTTTCCACGTCTTCTACTGGGCCAAGCAATCCTCGTTTAGCGTTATATTCCAGCAGTGATTGAATGGAAATACCTTCGTGTAAGAAGCCGGTAGGATAGCTGAACAGTTCGAGGTAACGCTCGTTCCATGCCAATAACTTAAGTTCTTGATCTAGTACACTGATCCCTTGCTGAATGTGCTGAACCGAGGATTGCAGCACTTCATGATTGAATTGGAACGTCAAGGAGGCTTCTTCAACCCAGTCGACTAACTCTTTAAGTGAACCGGGCTTACTTTGGGCGATGGCCGAAAGCAGTATTCGTGCGCTTGGTGTACCCACTTGAGCGGCAAGCAGTTTTTCCACCCGAGATAAAAGGCTCATACTGGCAAAGCCATCTTGGGCGGCGCCATGAGTGAGGGAAGCCACTTGTCGGCGTAATGCTTGATTGACTTCAGGCTCCAGTACACGGGCAGTAAGGGCAAATAAATCGTGAATGCGTATGGCTAAATCCGGCTGGTTGTCTTCATCGTCTTGGGCTTTACTGGTTGCCGATGCAGAACGATCCAGCAAAGAAATACACAGTAGCGTGACGCAATTTACGGCCATACAAGCAAAAAAGCTTAAGCCTAGTTCTGCTTCGGTAGGGGCAGGGTTAAAGTAGTAACTGGATAAAATAGAAGGGTACAGTAACCAGGCCGACCAGCACACAAAGCCCGTAAGTATGGCAAATTGCGTGGCGCGCTTGGTGATTTTCTGCCAATACAAACCCCACAACATGGCCGGTAACAATTGGGCGAGTAGGGCAATGGCAATAATCCCACTTTTAACTAGCGGCGCACTTTGACTCACATTGACGTGATACCAGTAAGCCACCGATAGCACCACTAACACGGTGAGACGGCGGATGGTTAATAAGGTGGTATTACGCATCGCGTGGGTAGGATTATTCTTAAGGCGGATCTTTAACCAAATAGGTGTAATCAGGTTATTGGCTATCATAATGCCTAAAGCGAGGGTTGCCACAATGATCATGCTGGTGGTGGCAGATAAGCCCCCAATCATAGCAATCAAGGACACGGTTTTGTTTTCTGCATATAGGGGTAATGCCAGTACAAAAGCATCGGTACTGACGGTGTTGGTATCCAGCAATATATGACCGGCCAGTGCAATGGGAAGGATAAAAAGGGTCATGCCCACCAAATACAAGGGAAACAACCACCGTGCGGTACGGAGCTCGTTTTCTCCGTTACATTCAACAAAGTTCATGTGGAACTGCCGGGGCAAAACAAAAAGGGAACACACCCCCAGTAGTACGTGGCTGGCATAAACTAGCGGTGCATTTTGCGCATATAACACCTCTCTTGCCGCTGGATGTAGCGCGGCTTTAGCCATTAAGTCGAAAGGACCATTAAATAACCCGTAGCAAACAAACAGTCCTACGGTGGTTAGTCCCACAAGTTTGATAACTGACTCTACCGCAATGGTGAGCAGTAAGCCGGGGTGTTTATCTGTTAAGTTTAAGGTTCTGGTACCAAAAAGTATGGCAAAGAGAGCCATTAACGCGGCCACATACAAGCCGACAGTGTCCGAACCTTCTCCGGTTTGCGGCGATAGTAAGCGAATGCTAGCGGAAATAGCGTCTAGCTGTAACGCAATGTAGGGGATCACGCCAATAAAGCACAGTAAGGTCACCATGGCGGCAAGCAGGTGGGAATGCTGAAATTTAAGGGCAAAAAAATCGGCGATGGAACTGACATTGTGGTGATGGCAATAGCGGGACACCCGCAGTATAACCGGGAAAAGAAAGGCCATGGCGAGAATAATGCCAGCATAAGTGGGCACCAATGCCCAACCAAATTGAGAGGCTTGGGTAGTGGTACCGAAAAAAGCCCAGGAGGTACAGTGAATACCCAAGCCTAAGCTGTATAAAACGGGATGTTGTTGGTTATCTTTTAGTTTTTTGTCCCCCCAAAAGGCAATCACGAACAAAAACACTAAATAAAACACCGTTATTAGACCAATGGTCCAAATGCTAAACATGGATAAAAGAACATAAAATTCGTGTGTTTATGCACCTTACAACAATCAGTGGGCAAAAAATATCGCTGTTAGCCACAAAAATTTTAAGGATACCCTTGAAGGGGGGTTAACTAACCCCATTATTAGCTCCACTAAACGCAAAATCGCTGTCATCAAATAAGGGATCCCCTGAAGTGATGGACAGCAATATGTAACATTTGCCCGGAAAAGCAACGTTTGGAGGAAGGCATGAGCGAAGAGCGTGACGTGCACAACGAAAAGAAGCCACAGGATGCTGACGTATCTCAGGCAGAAGACGTGACTCAAGAATTTGAGTCAGCGGACGAACAGTCCGAAAACGAAAATCAGCAAGACGTGTCTGAAACCCAGCAAACAATATATGCGCTGGAAAATGCACTGTCAGAAGCGCAAACGCAGCTTAAAGAGCAACAGGAAGGCGTTCTGCGTGCCCGTGCCGATATGGAAAATGCCCGTCGTCGGGCTGAAGCGGAAGTAGAGAAAGCCCGTAAATTTGCGTTAGAGCGCTTTGCAGGTGAACTCTTACCGGTAATTGACAATCTTGAACGTGCCCTTTTGGCAGGTGATGGTGAAAACGATGCCGTGAAGCCCCTTCTTGAAGGTGTGGATATGACATTGAAGTCGTTCGTAAGCACAATTGAAAAGTTTGGATTAACGCCAGTGGATCCGCAAGGGGAAACCTTTAACCCGGAACTGCATCAAGCGATGTCTATGCAAGAAAGTGCAGATCACGAACCCAATACAGTCATGGCTGTGATGCAAAAAGGTTACCAGATTAACGGGCGCTTACTTCGTCCGGCTATGGTCATGGTGTCCCGTGCGCCCGAAAGTGGCGTAGATACGCAGGCATAACTTAGGCGAAAGCCCTTATAGCCGACAGATTTTTTTCTGACGACTCTTGAAAAAGTGGAAAAATAACCCCACTAAAATTGCAGAAATTAAAGATTCTTATTTTGGAGACACAAAATGGGTAAGATAATTGGTATCGATTTAGGTACAACGAATTCATGTGTCGCAGTTCTAGACGGCGACAAACCTCGCGTAATCGAGAATGCTGAAGGTGATCGTACAACGCCTTCTATTATTGCATACACTAACGACGGTGAAACACTGGTCGGTCAGTCTGCTAAGCGTCAGGCGGTGACTAACCCAGAAAACACCTTGTTTGCCATCAAGCGACTCATCGGTCGTCGCTTCGAAGATAAAGAAGTTCAGCGCGATATCGACATCATGCCGTATAAAATTGCGAAAGCAGATAACGGTGATGCGTGGGTAGAAGCGAAAGGCGAAAAAATGGCGCCGCCTCAGATTTCAGCTGAAGTGCTGAAAAAAATGAAAAAGACCGCCGAAGATTATCTTGGTGAAGAAGTGACTGGCGCGGTAATTACTGTACCTGCCTACTTCAACGATTCTCAACGTCAGGCAACCAAAGATGCGGGACGTATTGCTGGCTTAGAAGTTAAACGTATTATCAACGAACCGACTGCTGCCGCCCTTGCTTATGGCATGGACAGAAAACAAGGCGACAATGTTGTTGCTGTGTATGACTTAGGTGGTGGTACCTTTGATATCTCTATTATCGAGATTGATGAAGTTGACGGTGAGCACACTTTTGAAGTGTTGGCGACCAATGGTGATACACACTTAGGTGGTGAAGATTTCGATAACCGCGTTATCAACTACCTTGTGGATGAGTTCAATAAAGACCAAGGCATCGACCTGCGTAAAGATCCGCTGGCCATGCAACGTCTTAAAGAAGCTGGTGAAAAAGCCAAAATTGAATTGTCTTCTTCACAGCAAACCGAAGTTAACCTGCCATATATCACGGCAGATGCCTCTGGCCCGAAACACCTTGCCATTAAGGTAACCCGCGCCAAGTTAGAGTCTTTGGTTGAAGATATGGTTAAAGATTCTCTTAAACCAGTAAAACAAGCATTAGCGGATGCTGACCTTTCTGTAGGTGATATCAACGATATCATTTTGGTTGGTGGTCAAACCCGTATGCCATTGGTACAAAAACATGTAACTGAATTCTTCGGTAAAGAACCTCGTAAAGACGTTAACCCGGACGAAGCGGTTGCTGTAGGTGCAGCCATCCAAGGTGGTGTGTTATCTGGTGAAGTAAAAGACGTACTGTTACTTGACGTAACGCCGTTATCATTAGGTATTGAAACCATGGGCGGTGTGATGACAGTGGTTATCGAGAAAAACACCACTATCCCAACCAAGAAATCACAAACCTTCTCTACGGCGGATGACAACCAGTCTGCGGTAACGGTTCATGTGTTACAAGGTGAGCGTAAACAGGCAGCGGGTAATAAATCCTTAGGTCAGTTTAACCTTGAAGGTATTCGTCCAGCAGCCCGTGGTGTACCACAAATTGAAGTGACGTTTGACCTTGATGCGGACGGTATTTTACACGTATCAGCGAAAGACAAAGATACAGGTAAAGAGCAGAAAATTACCATTAAAGCGTCTTCAGGTCTTAGTGATGATGAAGTCGAAAAAATGGTCGCAGACGCGGAAGCGAATAAAGAAGCCGACAAGCAGTTTGAAGAGCTTATCCAAGCGCGTAACCAAGCTGACGGCATGATTCACGCTACACGTAAGCAGCTTGAAGAAGTCGGCGAAGCATTAAGTGCAGAAGATAAAGCGCCTATCGAAGAAGCCCTAACTGCACTAGAAACCGCCACGAAAGGTGAAGATAAAGCGGAAATCGAAGCTAAGACTCAGGAGCTTATCCAGGCGTCTAGCAAATTGATGGAAGCAGCTCAAGCCCAAGCGGGTGCTGCCGGCGCAGAAGGTGCACAACCTGATGAATCATCAGCAAAGGCGGATGATGATGTTGTTGACGCTGAATTTGAAGAAGTGAAAGACGACAAGAAATAAGCTGTAGTAAGTATGTCCCCGGTGCCTGCCATCGGGGAACTGTACAGTCTAGGCGCGGCAGGGAAGTCTTGTTGCGCCTTTGTTGTGTAATAACCGGGCAATAATCCGGAGAATTGTAAAGTGGCTGAACGAGTCAAATTGGTCAGTTCAGACACTTGAAGTAACGAGTAGGAAAAGTAAGCGATATGTCGAAACGTGACTACTACGAAGTGCTAGGGGTGGACAAAAGCGCTGGCGAACGCGAAATTAAAAAAGCGTACAAAAAGCTGGCGATGAAATACCACCCTGACCGCACCCAGGGCGACAAAGCACTGGAAGATAAATTCAAGGAAATCCAGGAAGCCTACGAAGTCCTGACTGATTCGCAGAAACGTGCTGCCTATGATCAGTATGGTCACGCCGGTGTGGATCCCAATCGTGGTGGTGCAGGGTTCGGTGGAAACGCTGATTTTGGCGACATTTTTGGTGATGTGTTTGGCGATATCTTTGGCGGAGGCCGAGGTGGTGGTCGCCAGTCAAGAGCCCGCCAAGGCGCCGATCTACGCTACAACCTAGAGCTGTCTTTAGAAGAGGCGGTGCGTGGTAAAGATGTTGAAATTCGAGTGCCTACCTTGGTGGAATGTGATAGCTGCCATGGTTCGGGAGCGAAAAAAGGGACATCGCCGAAAACCTGTCCAACCTGTCATGGTGCCGGTCAGGTTCAAATGCGTCAGGGCTTTTTTGCCGTTCAGCAAACCTGTCCCACTTGCTCAGGTAGAGGTAAAATAATCTCTGATCCCTGTGATAAGTGTCACGGCCACGGTCGTGTTGAAAAAACCAAAACCTTGTCGGTTAAGATTCCGGCAGGCGTTGATACCGGCGATCGTATTCGGTTGTCAGGAGAAGGTGAAGCAGGAGAGGCGGGTGCGCCAGCGGGAGATTTATATGTTCAGGTACATGTTCGTGAACATAAAATTTTCCAACGTGACGGCAACAACCTGTATTGTGAAGTTCCCTTAAGCTTTACCACAGCGGCATTAGGCGGGGAATTACAAGTACCTACCTTAGATGGCAAAGTAAAACTTAAAGTGGCGCCGGAAACACAAACCGGACGTATGTTCCGTTTGCGGGGCAAAGGAGTAAAATCCGTACGCAGTGGTGTAACCGGAGATTTAATGTGTAAGGTGGTGGTTGAAACCCCGGTTAACCTATCTTCACGGCAAAAAGAATTGCTGCAAGAGTTGGATGACTCCATGGGAGGCGATTCCGCCAAACATCGGCCCAAAGAAAAAGGTTTTTTTGACGGCGTGAAGAAATTCTTCGACGATCTAACCAATTAATCTGTCCAATTCCTAAATTTAGCCCTCCTTTTGGAGGGCTTGTCGTATATGGCGTGTTTTTATTCTCAGAACACCGTATAGCTATTATGCTAATTTCTTGTGTACCAAAATTGTTGTATTAGCGTATATTATTTATAGCAACAGGCGTACGGTAGTTTTGCACCACGAACCGTCGTCCGAGCTTAAAAATTTTCAGCATACTCAAATGGAGAACCATAAATGAAGCAACTGCTCAAGACCGGCCTAATGGCAGCCATATTATCTTCAACCGTTGCCAGCGGCGCAGTATTAGCCCAGGAAGCGGCGATGAATGAAAAGCATGCTGATGCAGCAGTAACCTATCGTCAGTCTATCTTTCAGCTTATCCGTAGTAATATGGGGCCACTTGGTGGCATGGCGAAAGGGGCAATTCCCTTTGATCAAGCGGTACTTGAAACCAACGGTATGCGCTTAGAGCAATTAGCCAACATGATGAGTGACTACCTGAAGGTTGATACACGAAAGTTTGATGTGGATACGGCAGCCAAAGACGAAATTTGGGAAAATTGGTCTGAATTTGAAGGTAAAATCGACGCTTTAAAATCGGCTTCAGCAAATTTATATCAAGTAGCTCAAGCCGGTGACGAAAGCCAATATCGCGCCGCTATCGGAAAAGTTGGGGCAGCATGTAAGTCTTGCCATGATGACTTTAAAGCAGATTAAAACAAGTAATTTGCTTCCCAGCCATGGCTTGCAACGTACTGCAAGCCATGGTTTAAGCGGCCCATCAGAGGGATTCATCTCGGTACGTGTCTATTCGTAAGGAGAGCGGGTGATTATCGGTGTGAGTGACGACATTAAACTTGGGGAAAGTCACGTCACCTTATTAGCGGAAGTGGCTGAATTAACCGGTGTTGGAGGTTGGGAGCTTAATAGTAGCCGCCAGCAACTTCACTTTACTCCAGCATTGTGTCATCTGTTAGATATTGCACCCTCACAACCTGTCACTTTTCGTCATCTCTTACGGTCTATACCATCTTCTTATCGCCATCAACTCATCACTGAAATTAAAGCCCTTGTTAGGCATCAAAAAGCCTTTCATCTGGAATTACCCTTTACTGTAGCAACCAACCAGCAAAAATGGTTACGGGTGTCGGGGAAAGGAAGTTTGCCCGCACAAAAGCGGTTTTATGGTGCGGTTCAAGATTTGACAGCCCATATGCAACTATCGGAAACAGAGCATAACTTCACCCGATACTTTGGCAATATTCTCGATAGCATTAATGATGTGGTGTTAATGGTAGATGGAACGGGCACTATTATCACCGCCAACTCAGCCATCAGTCAGCATTTCGGCTACGCCCCTAGCGACATCATTGGCGAAAGTGTGAACTGTCTTTTTTCTGCAGGGGACGGACAGGATGCAGATAGCCTGTTCTTTCGCTTAAAAGAAGGAGTAGGGGTATTAAGTAACTATGAAATGACGGCCAAAGATCACCTTGGACTGCCTTTGCCCGTGGAAGTGTCGGTGACTGAAATCAGGCAATACAATGGCTCTCAATTTGTTTGTGTATTAAAAAATAACACGGTACGTAAACAGACGTTAGATAGCATTTATCAAATCGCCTTTATTGATGAGATCACCCAACTCCCTAATCTTAAATCCTTCGAAAAAGATTTACGGGCCCTAATTATTGCCGCGAGAGCCAACGACAAGCACTTTTATTGTTGTATGTTGGATATCGACAACTTTGCACAATTTAACCTCTCATTTGGTAAAGATACCGGCGATTACATTCTTCGTATATTTGCTGGCAGAATGAAAAAGACCCTATCGGCGCAATTTCAGGTGTACGCGGGGCTCGGAGATAAATTCTACATACTTTATCGACAGCCGTTTGATGAACGCACTGACAAGCGTATTTTGGCCTATATCGACGAAGTTGCCTGGGGGATACACATTGAACTGTCAAAATCCTTCACGTTACACGGTCATTCTCAGGTCGCCACAACCTCAATGGCCTCGGCGTTTGTTCACGCTAAAAACGCGTCTTATGAAAAGGTGGTTGGAATACTGGAGTTTGGCTCTAGACGGGCTAAAAACCAAGGACTTGGCGGCAAAATCACCCTCGATAAGGACGAGTTTACCGCCTATGAAAGGTACAATTATATTCGCCAGAATTTTTCCCGTGCTTTAGATGAGGGCGAGTTCTATGTGGTACTTCAACCCCAATATAATAGTGTGGGCGCTTTGTGTGGGTCGGAAGTGTTACTGCGTTGGAATGAAAAAAGGCTAGGAGAAATCACCCCAGGTGAGTTCATTCCCATTGCTGAGCGCAGTGACGAAATCATTGAGATTGGTTACTGGGTATTAAATGAATCTTGTCGCTTGCTTGCAGATCTTGCTGAGCAGGGTATTCACACCGTTTTATCTGTCAACGTGAGTGGTCGGCAAATAGTACGTCCTGATTTTTCTGAGCATTTGTTAGATATTGTACAAAAATGGCAGGTTTCCCCTTCTCAGTTAACACTCGAGATCACCGAAACCATTCTTGTAGAAAGTATCGATTTGGTTAGAAGTCGTATGGAGCGCCTTGCTCAATTTGGCTTTGGTTTCTCCATTGACGACTTTGGCACAGGGTATTCAAGTTTAAGTTACTTAAAAGCCTTGCCCATCACAGAGCTTAAAATTGACCGGTATTTTGTGGATGAAATAAACTTTGATGACGACGACGTACCCATTGTCAATATGATCATCGATTTGGCCCGGGCAATGGGGGTGAAAACCGTTGCTGAAGGCATTGAAAATAAAATCCAATTACATTACCTCACCAAGAGAAACTGTGACTTATTTCAAGGCTTTCATCTTGCAAAGCCAATGAAAGAAGAAAGCTGGCGACAGTGTATGGGTCAGCGGAAACAGAAATTAACCCTGTCAAAATAAAATCTCATTTCCTTTCGTATTGCTTTTTCTTTTTCCCATCTGCATGTCTGTATTTCGTTGCGAATCAGCCTTATTTGGGGTGAAATTCTCCAATCTGCGACAGAAGTCTTATGCTTGTTGTTAAGTAAATTGTATTAATGTAAATGAAATTAAAAACTTTCACCTTCGGTTACAACTGGTGAACCTACATTGATATTGAATAAGCGAGGCCGGTTATGTCGTATGCAGAAGAATACGCACGTTCCATAGCAACACCCGATGCATTTTGGCAAGAAAAAGCAGAAGCATTACCTTGGTTTAAAGCACCACGAACCATTTTATCTAAAGATGATAACGGTATTCACCGTTGGTTTAGTGATGGCGAAATGAATACCTCTTACATGGCGTTAGATCATCACATCAAAGCAGGGCGGGGCGAGCAAAAGGCGATCATTTTTGATTCTCCGGTAACAGGTACAAAAACGACCTACACCTATTTAGCGTTGCGAGACGAAGTCGCTTTATTTGCAGGGGTTTTGCAACAACAAGGCGTGGTCAAAGGTGACAGGGTGGTTATCTATATGCCCATGATCCCACAGGCTATTATCGCCATGCTGGCTGTGGCACGGTTAGGCGCTATCCACTCGGTGGTATTTGGTGGCTTTGCGTCCCATGAATTGGCCGTGCGCATTGAAGATGCCCAACCTAAGGTCATCGTTACCGCATCATGCGGCATTGAAGTGGCGAAAACCATTGCTTATAAACCGCTAGTTGAAGAAGCGATTTCACTGTCATCATTTAAACCTGAGGCGTGTATTGTTTATCAACGTGAGCAACTACATGCCACACTTGGCGATACTGACGTTGATTGGGATGAGGCCATGGCAGTGGCAGAACCGGTAGCGTGTACCGCGGTGTTGGCCACCGACCCCTTATATATTCTTTATACGTCTGGGACTACCGGCAAACCTAAGGGCGTGGTTCGGGATAACGGCGGCCATGCCGTCGCCTTAAAATACTCTATGTCTGCCGTGTATGACATGAAGCCGTCAGATGTGTTTTGGGCTGCCTCGGATGTGGGCTGGGTTGTGGGCCACTCTTACATTGTTTATGGTCCGTTATTGCAAGGGTGTACTACGGTGGTTTACGAAGGCAAGCCAGTAAGAACACCCGATGCAGGTGCATTTTGGCGAATGGTTGAAGAGTACAAGATAAAAACCTTGTTTGCCGCACCAACAGCTTTTCGTGCTATTCGTAAAGAAGATCCCGATGCCAATTTAATTGAGCAATATGATATTTCTTCTCTTAATACTATCTTTATGGCCGGTGAGCGTTTAGATCCACCCACCTACCTTTGGACCGTGGAAAAAACCGGTAAGCCGGTGGTTGACCATTGGTGGCAAACCGAAACCGGATGGGCTATATGCGCGAACCTGACAGGCATTGAGTCCCGGCCCACTAAACCCGGCTCGTCAACGTTACCGGTGCCTGGTTTTAACGTTCAAGTATTAGATCCCATGGGCAATACGCTTCCTCCGGGAGAGCAGGGGGCGATAGCCATTAAATTACCCATGCCACCGGGCTGTTTGCCCACCATTTGGGGAGATTTTGACCGCTTTACGCAAAGTTACCTGAAAGCCTATCCGAATTATTACACATCTGGTGACGGTGGATTTAAAGATGAAGAAGGCTACGTCTTTATCATGGGGCGTACCGATGATGTCATTAATGTGGCCGGACACCGGTTGTCCACCGGTGAAATGGAAGAAGTGGTTGCCGCGCACCCAATGGTAGCCGAATGTAGCGTTATTGGTGTTCACGATAGTTTAAAGGGGCAGATACCGGTAGGGTTAGTGTTACTAAAAGATGGGGCACAAATTAGCGAAGAAGAGCTACAAAAGGCCTTGATTGGTATGGTCAGAAAAGAAATTGGCCCCATAGCCTGTTTTCAGCGAGCGGTTATTGTCCCTAGGCTACCGAAAACCCGTTCCGGCAAGATCCTCAGAAAGCTACTTAGGCAAATTGCTGATAACCATGAAGTGGCGGTGCCTTCGACCATTGACGATCCAGCCAGTGTGCCGGAAATACAGTCGATTATGAAGCAACAAGGTTTAGTGAAAAGTGACCGCTAGCGTTTGCACAACAGGGGGAAGGGAGCAGGTAGTGATTTGCCCCCTCTCCATCGATTTATCAGTAGTAATACTCGGCGTCTTCACTTTGTGGCGGCGCTATTTCTACCGCGTAATACACCACACCTGCGCTGATGATTGCGGCAATTAAGGCCAGTAATAAACGCGACGACGAGATCCCTTTTTCTGTGGTTATTTTTTTACCGTGGATCATGGCTGACGCGAGTTTCTGCTTTTTATAAACCCCATAGAATATAATGGCTGCAATATGCAAAGCGATAACACCCAGTATCACGTCAAACACGTTTCGGTGTAGGTAATTCATCACATCCAAGGTGTCGTCACCTACCGCTGCTCGCCATGGGCCATCAAGAAAAATATCGTCGGTCATAAATAGGCCGCTTATAGCTTGGGTTAAAACCAGCATTAGCATAGCAATAACCACCAAGCCCCCTAACGGATTGTGCCCCGCATGAGCCGGCGAGTCTGACTGTAACAGACATTTCATATAGTTAAATATAGCCTTAGGGCTATGGAAACACTGGCTCAACTTGGCGTAAGTGGTGCCTATCAGGCCCCAAAGTATCCGAAAAAGAATAAGTCCGAGGGTAAAGTAGCCAAAGTAAAAATGCCATTGCATGCTATTTTCCAGCACTTCAGCGGTGAGGTACTGGGCAATAAGAGAAATAACCAGTAACCAATGAAAAAGACGGGTGGGGACATCCCAGATTAACGTGCGTTGTGCATTCATTATTTGTACTCGGGTATTAACGGTAATGTGTGCACAGTAGACAAAGCGGATTGTTAACCTCTGTGCGTGCCAATAGTGTTCAGCATGCATCAAACAGGGGGGCGAGTTCAAGATCCCTAGGTAATATGGCCGCTATTTTCGGCTAATTGCCCAAGGACAATTGAATTATCCTCTGTGTCAGGCAAAATGCCTGTGAATTAACCTTGTTATGAAGACGTTTTATGAAAGTAGCAATATTAGGCGCCAATGGGCGAATGGGGCGCGTATTAATTGAAGCGCTCAGAGAAAATGATCAGGCAGAACTAGCTGCCGCTACCGTAAGGGATGATTCTCCCTGGTGTGGTGTTGATGTGGGTGAACTGGCAGGTATTGGTGCCCAAGGCATACAATGCAGTGGCTTTACTGACCTTGACCCTGAACGAGTGGATGTGGTTATTGATTTTACCTTGCCTGCGGCATTTGATACCAATTTAGCGTGGTGCGTGGAGCACAGTAAGCCAGTGGTGATTGGCACCACGGGTCTATCTGCGGCGCAAATTGCGTCACTTGATGCTGCATCTGCGCACATTCCCATCGTGTTTGCTGCAAACTACAGTGTGGGTATTAATGTGATGTTGGCATTGGTTAAGCAAGCCGCAAAAGCGTTAGGTGAAACGGCGGATATTGAAATTTTAGAAGCCCATCATCGTTTTAAACAAGATGCACCGTCAGGCACGGCCATGGCCATCGGTGAGGCAATTGCTGATTCACTAGGAAGAAACTTACAAGAATGCGCTGTTTATGGCAGAGAAGGCAAAGAACCTGTTCGTGATCAAAAAACCATTGGGTTTGCGACCGTAAGAGCCGGTGATATTGTTGGCGAGCACACTGCCTTGTTTGCTGATATCGGTGAACGGTTTGAAATTACTCATAAGGCTTCTAGTCGGCTAACCTTCGCCAAAGGCGCGGTTCAAGCGGCGAACTGGCTAAATGGTAAAGCATCTGGTCGTTATGGCATGAACGATGTAATAGGGCTAGATTACTAAAAAGAGGACTTTACTGACTTTTTTTACCCTTACGTCGTAAAAATGATGTTAATGAGGCATTTTGTATAATTATCTAAATTAGAAATAGACCTCTTTTAATTACTCCTATATAATAATTGGAATTTGCCAAAATTCAGCGTTTCGGCTTGTCCGAGTCGCTTTTTATTAGCTGCAAAGTATCGTAAACGGGAAGTAAATAGTCGTTATTTCCCGTTTTTTGTGGGGTTTATTCACTTGTTTGAATAAACCGTCGGTTATCCTTAATCTGGAGGTTGACTTGGCTAATTCTGCCCTTTTGGTGTTAGAGGACGGTTCAGTTTTTAAAGGTACGGCAATAGGTGCTACTGGCATGGCCGTTGGGGAAGTTGTTTTTAATACTTCCATGACAGGCTATCAGGAAATACTCACTGACCCATCTTACGCTGAACAAATCATTACACTTACTTATCCCCACATCGGTAATACCGGTACCAATTCTGAAGATGTCGAATCTGACACAATCTGGTCTAAAGGTCTCATTATTCGTGATCTTCCTCTTGAAGCCAGTAATTTTAGAAACCAACAATCTCTGTCTGATTATCTTGTTGCGAAAAATATTGTCGGGATCGCCGACATTGACACCCGCCGATTGACGCGAGTGTTACGTGACAAAGGTGCACAGAACGGATGTATCATTTGCACCGATAATCTCGATGCTGATGAAGCGCTGTCCGCAGCCAAAGACTTTCCTGGGCTTAAAGGCATGGATCTCGCCAAAGAAGTATGCACTAAGGAAGTGAAAACCTGGACCGAAGGTACTTGGGTATTGGGCGAAGGTTATACCACTAATGATACGTTTAAATATCATGTGGTGGCTTATGACTTTGGCGTAAAACACAATATTTTGCGCATGCTGGCGGACCGAGGCTGTAAAATCACCCTTGTGCCTGCTCAAACCAGCGCAAAAGACGTGCTTGCCATGGCACCTGACGGCGTGTTTTTGTCAAACGGCCCCGGCGATCCGGAACCGTGTGATTATGCCATTGAGGCCATTAAAACCTTAGTCGATGCTAATTTACCGATTTTTGGTATTTGCCTAGGCCATCAGTTATTGGCACTGGCTAGCGGTGCATCAACGGTTAAAATGAAATTTGGTCACCATGGTGCTAACCACCCTGTGAAAGACCTTAAAAAGGGCACGGTCATGATTACCAGTCAAAACCACGGTTTTGCGGTGGATGAAGATTCGTTACCTGACAACCTTGAAGTAACGCATGTTTCGCTGTTTGATAAATCGCTGCAGGGTATCCATCGTACTGATAAACCGGCGTTTAGTTTCCAGGGTCACCCTGAAGCGAGCCCGGGCCCACATGAGGCGGCAGATCTGTTTGATCATTTCATCGAACTTATTGAACAATCAAAACAGTAGGAATTAGCCGACTATGCCAAAACGTACCGATATAAAAAGTATTCTTATTTTGGGTGCTGGCCCTATTGTAATTGGCCAGGCCTGCGAATTTGACTATTCAGGCGCACAGGCTTGTAAAGCCTTACGCGAAGAGGGTTACCGGGTTATTCTGGTAAATTCAAACCCTGCCACTATTATGACCGACCCAGAAATGGCCGATGCTACTTACATCGAACCCATTCACTGGGAAGTGGTTAGAAAAATCATTGAAAAAGAACGTCCTGATGCGGTATTACCTACCATGGGCGGACAAACCGCACTGAACTGCGCGTTAGATCTTAACCGCGAAGGGGTGTTACGGGAATTTGACGTTGAATTGATTGGGGCCACTGCCGACGCCATCGATAAAGCCGAAGATCGTGAGCGTTTCGATAAAGCCATGCGTTCTATTGGCCTTGAATGCCCGCATGCTGAAATTGCCCACTCAATGGAAGAAGCCCACGATGTGCTCTCGCGCATTGGCTTCCCTTGTATTATTCGTCCTTCTTTCACCATGGGTGGAAGCGGCGGTGGTATCGCTTACAACATTGAAGAATTTAACGAAATTTGTAATCGAGGCTTAGATCTTTCCCCTACCAGTGAGCTGTTGATTGATGAATCACTCATTGGCTGGAAAGAGTACGAGATGGAAGTGGTTAGGGACAAAAACGATAATTGTATTATTGTTTGTACCATTGAAAACTTCGATCCCATGGGGGTTCACACCGGTGATTCCATTACCGTAGCACCGGCGCAAACCCTTACCGATAAAGAATTCCAGATTATGCGTAATGCTGCCATGGCGGTGTTGCGTGAAATTGGCGTGGAAACCGGTGGTTCAAACGTACAATTTGGTGTGGATCCTAAAACCGGTCGCATGGTCATCATCGAGATGAACCCTCGTGTGTCTCGCTCCTCTGCGCTGGCATCAAAAGCAACGGGCTTCCCCATTGCCAAAGTTGCCGCGAAATTGGCGATTGGTTACACCTTAGATGAATTGGCCAACGATATTACAGGTGGTTTGACACCGGCATCTTTTGAGCCATCCATCGATTATGTTGTGACCAAAATCCCCCGTTTTAACTTCGAGAAATTCGCTGGCGCAAACGATCGTCTAACCACGCAAATGAAATCAGTGGGTGAGGTCATGGCCATTGGTCGTAACCAACAAGAGTCCCTTCAAAAAGCATTGCGTGGCCTAGAAGTTGGTGCAACAGGCTTAAACCCTGTGCTGGATTTAGACGACGAAGACGCGAAAAACAAGCTCATGTACGAACTACGTGAGCCGGGTGCAGAACGTATTTGGTACATTGCCGATGCTTTCCGTATGGGAATGACGGTGGATGAGGTATTCAAGGTTACCAATATCGACCGTTGGTACTTGGTGCAACTTGAAGACTTAGTTAAACAGGAAGCCAAGGTTAGTGAAGCTGGCTTAGAAGCCCTCGACGCTGACTTTTTACGTCAACTAAAACGTAAAGGCTTTTCTGATGCTCGGTTGGCTGAATTAACAGACTCCCAAGAAAGTGATGTCCGTGATGTGCGCCGAGGCTTTGATATTTATCCGGTTTACAAGCGTGTCGATACTTGTGCGGCGGAATTTTCCACCAGCACGGCTTACATGTATTCAACCTACGATGAAGAATGTGAAGCGAACCCGTCAGATAAAGATAAAATTATGGTACTTGGCGGCGGACCAAACCGTATTGGTCAAGGTATCGAATTTGATTACTGCTGTGTGCATGCTGCGTTGTCGATGCGCGAGGACGGTTACGAAACCATTATGGTTAACTGTAATCCAGAAACGGTTTCTACGGATTATGATACTTCTGATCGCTTGTACTTTGAGCCAGTGACCTTAGAAGACGTGCTGGAAATCGTAGCTAAAGAACAGCCAAAAGGTGTGATTGTTCAATACGGCGGTCAAACCCCGCTTAAATTAGCGCGGGCGCTAGAGGCCAATGGTGTACCGGTTATTGGTACGTCACCTGAAGCCATTGACCGCGCTGAAGATAGAGAACGCTTCCAGCATATGGTGGACAAGCTAGGCCTTAAACAGCCTGCTAATGCCACGGTAACTAACACCGAAGAAGCCTTGGCGAAAGCTGAAGAAATTGGCTTCCCCTTGGTGGTACGTCCTTCTTATGTCCTTGGTGGTCGGGCAATGGAAATTGTTTACGACTTAAAAGATTTGAAACGTTACCTCACTGAAGCGGTAAAAGTGTCTAATGACGCGCCTGTGTTGTTAGACCGTTTCTTAGATGACGCCATAGAAGTGGATATCGACGCCATCTGTGATGGAAAAGACGTTGTTATTGGCGGCATCATGGAGCACATCGAACAAGCCGGGGTTCACTCTGGTGATTCCGCCTGTTCATTGCCACCCCATTCTTTATCTAAAGAGATTCAGGATGTGATGCGCATGCAAGTCCGCGATATGGCATTAGAGTTGGGTGTTGTGGGCTTAATGAATACCCAGTTTGCCATTAAAGATGGCCAAGTGTATCTCATTGAGGTGAATCCACGGGCAGCTCGTACGGTGCCATTTGTGTCGAAAGCAACCGGCGTACCGTTAGCTAAAGTGGCGGCCCGTTGTATGGCTGGGCAATCGCTGGCAGAGCAGGGGATAACAGAGGAAATTATTCCGCCGTTTTATTCTGTTAAAGAAGTGGTATTACCTTTTGCTAAGTTCCAAGGTGTGGATCCATTACTTGGCCCAGAAATGCGCTCTACCGGCGAAGTCATGGGCGTAGGTGATACCTTCGAAGAAGCTTATGCAAAAGCTAATTTAGGGGCAAGCGCACCCTTACCACGTGAAGGTAAAGCGTTGATTTCGGTTAGAAACAACGACAAAGCCCGCATTGTTGATCTGGCAAAAGCCATGATTGCAGCAGGCTTTGAACTGGAATGTACCCGTGGTACTGCCACTACATTAGATGAAGCTGGCATTAAAAATACGGTGGTAAATAAAGTATCTGAAGGTCGCCCTAATATCGTTGATGCGATTAAAAACGGCGAATATAGCTACATTATTAATACCACAGAAGGGCGACAAGCCATTACTGATTCTGTTTACATTCGTCGTGAAGCGTTACTTAATAAGATAACCTACACGACGACAATGAACGCCGCTTTTGCCACTATTCAGGCAAAATCAGCGGACGACAGAAACAAGGTGGCGTCAGTGCAGGAGCTACATGCACGCATTCATGGTTAATGACATAACCTGAAAAGTGCGGTATTCTTCACAATCAGCCTTATAAAAAAAGTGCGCCAGTTTGGCGCACTTTTTTAATCATCGATGGTCAAAAAAACAAGTGAGATAAAACCATGAGTCAGTATCCGATGACCGCTCGTGGCGCAGAGCTATTGCGCGAAGAATTAAATGAGCTTAAGACAGTCACCCGTCCACGCATCATTGAAGCTATTGCGGATGCTCGTGAGCACGGAGATTTAAAAGAAAACGCCGAATATCATGCGGCCCGTGAACAACAAAGTTTTTGCGAAGGACGAATTCAAGATATCGAAGGAAAGCTTTCCAACGCACAAATCATTGATGTGACGAAAATGGATAACAACGGTAAGGTCATTTTTGGTGTTACCGTTACCATTATGAACCTTGAGACCGACGCTGAGACTACCTATCGCATTGTTGGTGATGATGAAGCCGATATTAAGAACAACTTAATATCAGTGAACTCACCCATCGCCAGAGGGCTTATCGGCAAAGAAGTCGACGATGTGGTAAATATTCAAACCCCTGCAGGCACGGTGGAGTTTGAGATCATTGAAGTGGAATATATATAAACGTTTTTTTTAGCGAAGACGTTTCATAAAAGGCAAGGGCACAACCCTTGCCTTTTTTATTTGGGTTGGTTAGAGCCAATACTAATACGGCGAGCTTTTTTAGGCTCCGGAACAATACGTTCAAGATCAATATTCAAAAGCCCATTTTCCATGTCCGCAGAACACACCTTAACGTTGTCACCTAGTTGAAAAGTCCGTTCAAAATTACGTTCTGAAATGCCTTTATGTAAGAACTTTCTTTCCTGACCTGTTACGGGGGCTTTTTTACCGGCCACCACCAGTTTATTGTCAACGGTTTCTATAATGACTTCTTGTTGGCTAAAACCGGCTACAGCCATGGTGATGCGATAATGGGTATCATCCATTAATTCGATGTTATAAGGTGGATAACCGCTTTGTTTTTCTGCAACTTTAGCCGCTTCAACCAAGGCTGCTAAGTGATCTGAGCCAATAAACGAGCGGTATAGTGGTGTTAAATCGATACTAGGCATCTTCGTCTCCTGAACTTAAACGTTCGTCCTTAACCCGTACGCACCCAATGGTGCGGTTAAAACAACGGGTTGCTTGTTTCCTACTCACGCTATTGTCGAGGCGCGGGGGCGTTTGTTTTTTTGATCCCGATTGCGCAAGCGAGCCCAGCTAAACCAATAAACAAAGCAAAGAGATCACCATAGCGTTTATAAGGGGTTAAACCTTTAGTGGCTTGCACAGGCGCTACAATACTACCGGATTCAAATTGAGGAAGTGCCGAGACAATCTCCCCTTTGGCGTTGATAAAAGCCGTAATGCCATTGTTGGTGGCGCGAATAACCGGTCTGCCCATTTCCATGGCCCTGACTTGGGCAATTTCTAAATGCTGTGCTGGCCCATGAGAATGGCCAAACCAGGCGTCGTTACTCACGGTAATGATCATGTCTGTATCGTCATGCACATTGGCTGCGACCTGACGTGGAAATGCGATTTCAAAGCAAATGGCAGGGGCAAGGTGAATGCCGTTCGCCATGAGGTTCTTCTGTTGGTAATCCCCCCGGGAGAAAGACGACATGGGGAGATCGAACAAGGGAGCAAGGGGGCGTAGAAAATCTTCGAAGGGCACAAATTCACCCACGGGTAGCAAGTGATGCTTGGCGTAGCGATCACTATGGAAGTAGGTGTACTGAGGCGTTGAATCCTCAGCCGATTGCTTCCCTAATACGATCAGGTTGTTCCAAGCCTCTTGTGATTCCCAGTTGTAGTTAACAATGCCGGTGATAAGACTGGTGTTATTTTCTATGGCCGTTGCATCAAGGGTATGAAGATAGTCACTGGCCATGATTTCCAGCTTTGGAATGGCCGCTTCAGGCCAAACAATCAAGTCACTTTGCCACAAAGGTTCAGTGAGGGAGAGGTACTTTTCCATGGTGGGGCCGTCGTGTTCTGGCGTCCAGCGTATTGACTGGGCAATATTGCCCTGAACCATGGCAACTTGGTAGGTCTTTTTAACACTGACAAAGTCCACCGATTGTAATATATAACCTGACAACAATGCGGTCGCAAAGGCGAGACTCGGTGCGATGGCTTGTTTAATTTGCTTAACTTGTGTTATCGAGGCGGCAAGGGCAATAACAATGAGGGTAACCCCGGTTTCACCGATAATGGGCAACCAGCCTTTTAAGGGACTTACAGCCTGGCTATATCCCACCGATAACCAAGGGAAGCCAGAGAGCATCCAACTGCGAACCCACTCGGCAATAAACCAAAAAAATGGCAGTGCTAACGGCCATAATCGGGCAGGGAAGTAACGTTTAGTAACCCATAGGGCGGTGGCCGGATACAGTGCCAAATAGCTGCAAAGTAGTAGCATAAGGCTAACAGAGGCAATAAGAGGTAAACCGCCAAAATCGGCAATGCTGACGTGTACCCAACTGATACCCGCACCAAACCAGCCGAGGCCAAACAACCAGCCACATAGAAAAGGCCGAGACACCGCGGATAGTTGGCGAAAGGCCAGTGCCAATGCAATAAAGGTAACCGGCCACATAGCGAAAGGCGCGTAAGCAAAAGTAAGACTGGCACCGCTAAGGAGTGCCAGTAAATAGGGGAACCAGGTTTTCAGCGGTCTTACTCCATAGCTGGAACAGTCACTTTTAACTGTACCAATCTGCGTTTATCTGAATTGGTTATCTTAAAATGAATGTCGCTGATGGTAATTTCATCATTGGTTTCGGGCATATGACCGAAGGCTTTTAAGACAATGCCGCCAATGGTATCTGCATCTTCTTCATTAAATTCGGTATGGAAGAAATCGTTAAAATCATCCACGGCGGTAAGGGCTTTTACCGAGTAGGTAGATTTATTCAATGGCTTTATGTCTTCGGTGCCGTCTTCATCGATATCGTATTCGTCTTCAATTTCACCCACAATGAGTTCTAGAATGTCTTCGATGGTGACAAGACCGGATACGCCACCGTATTCATCCACAACGATGGCCATATGATAACGTTGCTGACGAAACTCTTTGAGCAAGACATCTACCCGTTTACTTTCAGGTACGATCACCGCGGGACGAATCACATCACATAGTTGAAAAGGTCTATCAGGGGTAAACGCGTAGTCCAGCAGATCTTTGGCAAGCAATATACCTTCGATATGGTCTTTATCTTCACTAATAACCGGAAAACGAGAGTGGGCTGTTTCGAGGATCTTAGGGAGAAACTCTTCCACATTTTGCTCAATGTCGATGGTGGTCATTTGGGTGCGTGGGATCATAATATCCCGTACGCGCATTTCGTTAACGCCGATAACGCCTTCAATCATTTCTCTGGTTTGAGGGTCAATCAGCTCCCGTTGTTCGGCTTCTGTAATGACTTCTACCAGGTCTTGTTTGCTTCTCGGCTCGCCGGAAAATGTCAGTCTTATTTTATCTAACCAACCTTTGCTCGTCGAGCCGTTGGTAGAGTGAGGGTTATCGTCGCTCATAATGGTCTTTTTAGTTCTCTGTAGGGTAAAAGTTAAAGCTCTTGGTAAGGATCGTCAATGCCTAACTGCGCTAAAATTGAAGTTTCAAGACGTTCCATGGTCTCTGCCTCTTCATTGTCAATGTGATCATAGCCCAATAAATGCAAGATCCCATGTACGATCATATGGGCAAAATGGTCATTGACTTTTTTACGCTGCTCAGCGGCTTCTTGATGGATAACCGGTACACAGATGACCAAATCACCCAGTAAATTAAGCGGAATATCCGGCGGACACTCAAAGGGAAAAGACAACACATTGGTGGGTTTATCTTTGCCTCGGTAAGTGAGGTTTAAAGATTGCGATTCATCGGCGTCCACAAATCGAAGTGTCACTTCTTTATCGCTTATATCCAGTGCCGTTAAAGCGCTGTCAGCCCAATGCTGCAACAGGTCATCATTGGGAACTGAATAACCTTGTTGATCAGTATCACAGGCTATCTGCACATCTATTAAGGTGTTCACTGGCTGTCTTTGTCCGCGTCCTGTGAAGAGGCGTTCAGTTTTTCTTGCTCTGCCGCTAACCGTTTAGCATGGCGAGCCCGTTCTTGGTCGCTATCAAACTGTTCATAAGCCTGAACAATACGAGCCACAACAGGATGACGTACCACGTCTTCTGCTTTGAAGAAATTAAACGATATATCGGTGACGTTTTCTAACACCTCAATACTGTTACGTAAGCCGGACCGCACGCCTCGGGGTAAATCGACCTGAGTAATATCGCCAGTGATCACCGCCTTTGAATTAAAACCGATACGGGTCAGAAACATCTTCATCTGTTCGGTTGTTGTGTTCTGGCTTTCATCAAGAATTATAAAAGCATCGTTTAAGGTACGGCCTCGCATATAAGCGAGAGGTGCCACTTCAATCACGTTACGCTCCATGAGTTTTTCGACTTTTTCAAAGCCAAGCATTTCAAACAGCGCATCGTAAAGTGGACGTAGGTACGGATCGACTTTTTGCGATAGATCCCCAGGTAAGAAGCCCAGCTTTTCGCCCGCTTCTACTGCAGGGCGAGTAAGAAGTATGCGTCTTACTTCTTGGCGTTCTAGTGCATCCACGGCACAGGCCACCGCCAAATAGGTTTTGCCGGTGCCTGCCGGGCCAATACCGAAGGTAATATCGTGATTCACCACATTAGCAACGTATTGGGCCTGATTGGGGTTACGGGGTTTGATCACGCCTCGCTTAGTGCGAATGGTGACATCCTTGCTATTGCTGTTGTTTTCACCCCGTTCCAACAAGCGCGCTTCTTGAATGGCTAAGTGCACTTGTTGTGGATCTAACTGAGGAATAAGACCTTTAACTGGCTGGGTCTCAATATAAAGTAACTTTAATAACTCAACCGCACCCTTAGCCTGAAGGGGATCACCAAGTACTTTAAAGGTGTTATTTCGGTATGAGATCTCTACCCCCAGACGACGTTCAATTTGCTTGATGTTGTCATCAAAGGGCCCGCACAAGCTTGATAATCTTTTGTTATCAACCGGTTCTAAAATTACTTCGTTACTTACCAGTGTACTCAAGTCGTTTATTTCCTCACTTTACATTAATGGGCAGGGACAAATTGACCTACGCCAAGGGCATCAGGGGCGTTATCCTGATGTTTTGCGGTTATAGATTGGGGCGAAATGGCTACACGCAAGCCCATGTCTTTTTCCCGTCTTACTAGGCTACCCCGTAATGAGTTACTAAAAACATCGGTAATTTTGACATCAACAAATTCACCAATCATATCTGGGGTGCCTTCGAAATTCACCACACGGTTATTTTCAGTTCGTCCTGTTAATTCCATGGGGTTTTTCTTCGATGGTCCTTCAACCAAGATACGCTGTTCTGTTTCTAGCATATTTCTGGCAATACGCAGTGCCTGCTGGTTAATGCGCTGTTGAAGCAAGTACAAGCGTTGTTTTTTGGTGTCTTCGCTAACATCGTCCACGGCATCCGCAGCTGGAGTGCCGGGGCGAGCGCTATATATGAAGCTAAAGCTAAGGTCGTAATCCACCGCTTGAATTAGGTCCATAGTGGCTTCAAAGTCCGCATCGGTTTCACCGGGAAAACCAATAATAAAGTCGGAGGACATACTAATATTAGGACGTACCTTCTTTAATTTGCGAATTTTGGATTTGTATTCTAATGCGGTGTGACCACGCTTCATTAAATTAAGCACGCGGTCAGAGCCACTTTGTACTGGTAAATGAAGGTGATCCACTAATTCAGGAATCACTTCATAGGCAGCAATAATGTCGTCGGTAAATTCTACCGGATGAGACGTGGTGTAACGGATCCGGTCAATACCGTCGATAGCGGCGACTAATTCTAACAGCTCGGCGAAACGACACACTGTGCCATCGTGATGCTCACCACGATAGGCATTGACGTTTTGACCCAGTAAATTCACTTCGCGAACCCCTTGCTCTGCAAGTTGGGCGACTTCTAATATGACATCGTCTACCGGTCGACTGACTTCTTCGCCACGGGTATAAGGAACAACGCAAAACGTGCAGTACTTAGAACAGCCTTCCATAATAGAAACAAAAGCCGTGGGGCCTTCCGCACGAGGCTCAGGAAGACGATCGAACTTTTCTATTTCAGGAAAACTGACATCCACAACAGAGCGAGCACCGCCTTGTAGTTGATTAATCATTTCAGGGAGGCGGTGAAGCGTCTGAGGGCCGAAAACTAAATCAACAAAGGGGGCACGCTGGCGAATATGATCGCCTTCTTGTGATGCCACGCAACCGCCCACACCAATAATCAGGTTGGGGTTGTGTTTTTTAAGGTTTTTCCAGCGGCCTAATTGATGGAATACTTTTTCCTGCGCTTTTTCACGAATGGAACAAGTATTCAACAGAATGACGTCCGCATCTTCGGCTTCCTGCGCTAGCGAATAACCGTGGGTTGAGTCCAGCAAGTCAGCCATTTTTTCCGAGTCATACTCGTTCATCTGACAGCCCCACGTTTTGATAAACAGCTTTTTGGTCATATTCACTTTAGGTTTTCAGGTAAATGTTCAAAATAGCCGCGTATTTTACCTGTTGTAGAGTGTTTTGCCCAGTCATTCATTAAAACGGTTAAATCCTTTCTTTGGGTTGCATATAGCTGTCTGATCTATCGCAAGGTATTAGGGATGATCCATGGCGTAACCTATAGCTTTACGTCATAATGCCGGTTCGAATCAGGAGACGTTATGTACGATTTTTGTATCAATGGTGGCGGAATGGTAGGCAGTAGCCTAGCCCTCGGCTTGGTACAGCAAGGTTACAAGGTAGTGATCCTTGAATCTGCAATGCCAGAGCCTTTCGACACACACCAGCCACCGGATTTGCGCCTTTCGGCTATCAGTTTAGCCTCTTGTCAGTTGCTAGAAAAGCTAGGCGCGTGGTCATATATTCAACAATATCGTGTTAAAGCTTACGACCAATTGTCGGTGTGGGAGAACCCCACAATGGCTGCATCTTTTGATGCCGCAAGTATTCAGCAATCCCATTTAGGCTACTTCGTTGAAAACCGGTTAATTCAGCTGGGCTGCTATGCTGCTTTAGAGAACCAAGATGTAACCTGGATCAAAGAGAATCGGTTAGTGGGCTATACCTGCAACGATAATGGTGTAACGCTAACGCTGGAAAAAGGTAACACCGTCACTAGCCGTTATTTGATTGGTGCCGATGGCGCTCGCAGTCGAGTAAGGGCGTTGGCAGGCATTGGTACGAGCGGCTGGCAATATCAGCAACAGGCCATGGGAATTATTATAAAGTCGGCAACGCCAAGCAAAGGAGAAACCTGGCAACAGTTTTTTCCGTCTGGACCACGGGCCTACTTACCCATGTACGACAATTATGGGTCACTGATTTGGTATGACAGCCCACAACGCATCAATCAGTTGTGTGGTTTACCCCCTGAACAATTAAAAGCGCAGGTGCTAGCGCATTTTCCCCAACGCTTAGACGACTTTGAAGTCCTTGATAAAGCGGCCTTTCCGTTAACCCGTTCTCATGCTACCCGCTATATTCAACCGGGGGTGATTTTAATTGGTGATGCGGCTCATACCATTAATCCATTGGCTGGGCAGGGCGTGAATCTTGGGTTTAAAGATGTATCGGCATTACTGGCGATTACCGCAACGAGCAAACCTGATGAACCGTCATTTTATCAACATTTATCCCAAGATTATGCGAGACCGCGGCGTCAGGATAATTTGCGCATGATGTCTGCTATGGACGGCTTTTATGCCTTGTTTAGTAATCAAATACCCCCATTGAAGATGATAAGAAACCTACTTCTCAAAGGGGCAGATATCAGCGGTCCCCTTAAGGTTGGGTTATTAAAACATGCAATAGGGATGGATGAATGGAAGTTCTGATTTTACTGGGCGTATTGTTTTTGGCATTAATTATAATTGTGCCACTTATTGAACGCTCAAAAATGCGTATTAGTGGGGAAACGGCGGGAAAGCTTAGCCGCTGGATATGGCCGCTAATTATGATTGCTTTGGTGCTACAACTCATACGAATGATGATGCAAGGTTAGGGCGCTAACCTTGCTAGTGAGCTGTGACAGGCCAGGGCCCTTGTAGATCAACCAATGTTTTTTCAATTAACTGGCTTACTTGAATATCGTCTTGAGTAATAAGGGAAAACGTCCGTAAACCAATAAACTGACTTTGCAACCAAGTGGCCACTTTCTCGCACTCCATACCTCGAGGTATTTCATGGGCGTGCACTAATTGCTCAACCACCTGTATAAATGCCTGCTTCAAGGTCTTCATTCCCTCAGATAACACAAACCGGGTATCGGCATTTACACTGTCAATTTCAGCCAGGGTTTTTATCAATAAACACTGACGTTGATGAACGTGATCCGCAGACGCCGTTAGCGTTGTGACAAAGTAGTGTTTGAGCGCGGCGAGGGGAGTGGCGCTTTGGGCAACCGCCAGCAATTCATTTTCACTGCGTACCACATAAGCTTGGATCACTTGACAAAACAAACCGTCTTTACTTTTAAAACGATTGTAAATGCTGCCTGGACGCATATCCAACGCACTTTGTAACTCACGCATACCGACAGCAAGATAGCCTTTTTGCCAAAATAACCGCGTTGCTTTTTCAATAACCACTTCATCAGTGTATCTCATTTGGTTATACCTTATATCTTCAAACTTGAACGTTCGTTCAAGTTGATCTTGAACAACTGTTCAATAGTACTTATATTGACGTCCAAGGTAAACATCCACATAACAGTGGATGTCATTTTTTCTTAATTTTGGAGATGCTATGACAACGTATACATTACATACAAAAGATACTGCCCCTGATAATGCCAAACCCTTGTTGGAAAACTCACAGAGCGCTTTTGGTATGATCCCTAATCTCCACGCAGTGATGGCGGAATCCCCTGAATTGCTTAAAGGCTATCAGTTACTGCATGAACTTGCGCAAAAGACCTCATTTAATGCCGATGAACTTACCGTGGTATGGCAGACAATTAACGTTGAGCACGAGTGCCACTATTGTGTTCCTGCTCACACAGGTATTGCTAAGAGCATGAATGTGAGTGATGAACTGATTGAGGCATTACGAAACGCCGAAGAATTGAAAGACAGTAAACTTAATGCGTTGAGAAATACAGTATTAGCCGTCACTCGAGGACGAGGTGTCATTGGTGACAAAGAACAAAAAGCATTCATGGATGCAGGGTATACTGCACAAAATATGCTTGAGATTATCTTGATTTTATCGCAGAAGGTAATGAGCAATTACACCAATCACTTGGCGGAAACCCCAGTGGACGAAGCGTTCGAAAAATTTGCTTGGGAACCTAAAAAGTAACATCCCATTGCTAATTGGCGCTGTGTAGTTAATAACTACACAGCGCACGTTAAATGTGACTAATCCCGCCACACCCCTTTTTCTGTTTCACCCTGAATGATGGCATCACCGGCCTTGTAAGTTATTTCCTTACCCGATTTTAATTTGGCAAAATAATCTTTGCTAATCGCGACAATGGTGGGCGTCATCCAGACAATGGCGATAATATTGATTACCGACATTAATCCTAATGCCATATCTGCCATGGCCCATACGGTAGGCAGGGCAGCCATCGCACCCCATAAAATCATACCGAGATAGCCAATGGTATATGCCATGCGGCCAAGTTTATTATCCAGTTTAAACATGTGCAGGTTACTTTCTCCGTAGGCGTAGTTTGCCACCACAGAGGTAAAAGAGAACAAGCATATGGCGGCGGAAACAAAGGCCGTGCCACCACCACCCACATGTGTATTCATTGCCGCTTGCGTCATTCCAATACCTTCCATATTGCCGCTGGCTTCGCCGCCAGCTAACAGAATAATAAAGGCGGTGGCAGAACATAAAATCATGGTATCAATAAAAACCCCTAGCATCTGAATATAGCCTTGTGACACCGGATGGTTTGGCTTTGGAGCAGCGCCTGCGGCGGCGTGAGGTACACTACCTGAGCCCGCTTCATTGGAATATAGGCCACGCTGGATACCATTTTTGATGGCGGCACCTAACATGCCAGCGCCAGCTTCTTGTAAGCCAAACGCTGATTTAATGATATCGAGGAACACACCTGGTAGTTCGGTAATGTTGATACACATGATAATAAGCGCTGCAATCACATAACTGATGGCCATAAAAGGGACGATCCACTCTGCAAATCGTGCAATTCCTCTTAATCCGCCCACCACGATAAGTGCGGCAAGGGCAATGATCACCAAGCCGCTATAGAAGGGCGAAAAGCCATAGGCGTTATTTAATGCGTCGGTAATGGTATTGGCCTGAACAGCACTAAACACAAACCCGTAGCCGAAAAATAAACAAAGTGAGAAGGCCACCGCGAGCCACGTTTTGTTGAGGCCCTGCTTAATGTAATAAGCTGGACCGCCACGAAACTCGCCATTTTCGTCTTTTACTTTATATAGCTGGCCTAATACGCTTTCGGCAAAGCCGGTGGCCATCCCTAAAAAGGCAATCACCCACATCCAAAAAATGGCCCCTGAGCCACCTAGTGAAATTGCCATGGCGACGCCTGCCAGGTTACCGGTCCCAACCCGAGCAGATAAGCTGGTGCATAACGCACCAAAAGAGCTTATCCCCTCTTTGGTTGAGCTGGTACTGCCCTTTAAAAGGACAAACATATGGGTAAAGTGGCGAAGTTGTACGGCGCCCAGTTTCCACGTAAACCAAATACCACAACCAAGCAGCATGACGATAAGGACTTGGCCATCACCCCACAACACATTATTTACGGCCGAGACGATATCGTTAATCACATGAGTTCCTTGATATTTTATTCTTATATAGGTTAGTAGGTTTATGTTATCAGAACCCAAGGAAGGGGAAAGAGCTTTGTTAGCAAAGGGGGAAATTTAGGTGGTATGTTGCAGCTAAAGACAAACGTGATGTAGAAACAAAAAAAGCCAATCAAAGATTGGCTTTTTTTAAAATATGGCTGGGGTAGCTGGACTCGAACCAACGGATGGCGGGATCAAAACCCGCTGCCTTACCACTTGGCTATACCCCAAGAGATAATCGCGATAAGACGCAATTACAAAAAAAATGGCTGGGGTAGCTGGACTCGAACCAACGGATGGCGGGATCAAAACCCGCTGCCTTACCACTTGGCTATACCCCAATAATGGTGCGGAAGGAGAGACTTGAACTCTCACGCCGTGAAGCACTGGAACCTAAATCCAGCGTGTCTACCAATTCCACCACTCCCGCAAATAGACATACCTGAGAGTTTTTAAAAAGAAAAATGGTGGCTACGGCGAGATTCGAACTTGCGACCCCATCATTATGAGTGATGTGCTCTAACCAACTGAGCTACGTAGCCTCTTTCTTTTTCTTCCCTCTCAGGAAGTGGCGCGTATTATGCTGATATGAATCTCGACCGTCAACCCCTTTTTTACGAACTTTTTTTAAATGGTCATATTGTGTACTGTAATGGCTATTTCATCGTCGATATGTTGATAATGTCACCAATTATCGTCGATAAAAAGCATCCCATATACGGGGTTTCCCTATTTGCATTTTTTCTAAACCATGAAAATTTGCCTGACTAAACACTTGAGATGGCACTGTGATTTTCGGTATTGTGTAATCAATATGTTAAATATGTAACTTAAATTATGCTAAATCGTGCGTCTCAACCCTTTGTTCGGCTAGTTGAAAAATACCTGCCAGATCCCTTTGTCCTTGTTTTACTGCTTACCTTGGTGACATTTTGTGCGGCTTATATGGTGGAAGGCCAAGCTCCCATGGTTATTCTTCAGCAGTGGGGAGGAGGTATGTGGGGGTTGCTTACATTTTCTATGCAAATGCTCCTGGTTTTAGTTAGTGGGTACATGTTGGCAAGTACCCCAGTGGTAAAACAAATTTTAGAAAAACTGGCCGTGTTGGGAGATACACCAGGAAAAGCCATTGTACTGGTAACCTTGGTTGCGCTTAGTACCAGTTGGCTAAATTGGGGCTTTGGTTTGGTGGCAGGGGCGTTGTTTGCTAAGGCCCTCGCCCGGCGCACCGCGGTTGATTACCGTTTATTAGTGGCGAGTGCGTACTCGGGGTTTGTTGTCTGGCATGGCGGCCTTGCTGGCTCGATACCGTTAGCGATTGCCACCCCAGGGCATTTTGCTGAAGCACAAATAGGGGTGATTGATACCGGACAAACTTTGTTTTCCACCCTTAATCTTGTTTTGCTGGCACTTTTGTTTGTTATTGTGCCGGTGGTAAATCGTTTAATGCTTCCTGACGCAAAAAACAGTGTTATCGTGTCTGCCCAATCCCTACAAGACCCACCCGTGGCGAACATGACGTCGACGCGACCGGCGGATAAATTAGAAAACAGTGTCATCTTATCGCAACTTATCGGTTTTGCCGGGCTTATCTATCTTGGTTACTTTTTTTACCAAGGTGGCAGCCTTAACCTTAATATCGTCAACACCTTGTTTTTGTTTCTTGCCATTACTCTTCATGGCACCCCTCGTCGCTTACTCCATAGCCTACAACAAGGAATGAAAGGGGGTGGCGGCATCCTTATCCAGTTTCCCTTTTATGCTGGCATTATGGCGGTAATGGTTCAGTCTGGCTTAGCACAAACCCTTTCTACGTGGCTTATAAGCTTTGCTAGCGCCGACTCTCTTGCTGTGTGGAGTTTTATCAGTGCTGGCGTAGTCAATATATTTGTGCCCTCAGGAGGGGGACAGTGGGCAGTACAGGCGCCTGTTATGTTGCCTGCGGCGATAGAATTAGGCGCCGATGTGAGTAAGGTGGCCATGGCAGTGGCATGGGGTGATGCCTGGACGAATCTAATTCAGCCTTTTTGGGCGTTACCTGTATTGGCCATCGCCGGATTGCGAGCCAAGGACATAATGGGGTTTTGTCTAATGCAATTGCTAGTCACCGGGTTGATCATCGGCTTGTGTTTACGCTTTTTATAGCCTAAACAAAAACACCGCCTAAAGGCGGTGTTTTTACTTATTTAATCAACTTAAACATTAAAGCGGAAGTGAATAACGTCACCGTCTTTAACGATATATTCTTTACCTTCAAGACGCCATTTACCGGCATCTTTAGCACCTTGCTCACCACCGAATTCGACGAAATGGTCGTAGCTGACGATTTCAGCTCGGATAAACCCTTTTTCAAAATCTGTGTGGATTTTACCCGCCGCTTGCGGTGCTGTAGAACCTTCAGGGAAGGTCCAGGCGCGGACTTCTTTTACACCGGCTGTAAAATAGGTTTGTAGTGTCAGCAGGTTATAACCGGCACGGATAACACGGTTTAAGCCCGGCTCTTCTAAGCCCATGTCTTCCATGAACTCATCGCGTTCATCGTCATCGAGTTCGGCGATTTCGCTTTCAATTTCAGCACACACCGCAACTACCACAGCATCTTCATTTGCAGCAATAGCTTTTACTTGATCAAGGTACGGGTTGTTGTCAAAACCCTCTTCATTTACATTGGCAATGTACATAGTGGGCTTCATGGTCAGCAGGTTCATGTAACTGATGGCTGCCACTTCTTCTTTCGCCAATTCTAACGAGCGAACCAGTTTGCCTTCATCTAAATGTGGCTTAACTTTCTCAAGTACTTTAAGCTCAAATTTGGCATCGGCATCGCCGCCTTTTGCGCGTTTGCCAACACGAAGGATGGCTTTTTCAGTGGTTTCTAAATCAGACAACGCCAGTTCGGTATTGATAACATCAATGTCGTCCTGGGGGCTAACTTTACCGGACACATGCACGATATTGTCATTTTCAAAACAACGAACAACATGGCCAATGGCATCGGTTTCACGAATATTGGCTAAGAATTTGTTACCTAAGCCTTCACCTTTAGAGGCGCCTTCAACCAAACCGGCAATATCCACAAATTCCATGGTGGTAGGGATAACCCGTTGAGGGTTTACGATTTCTGCCAGCTTGTCTAAGCGCAAATCCGGTACAGGTACTACACCGGTATTCGGTTCAATGGTACAAAAAGGAAAGTTAGCCGCTTCGATTCCGGCTTTGGTGAGTGCGTTAAATAGGGTAGATTTACCCACATTTGGCAAACCAACGATGCCACATTTAAAACCCATGAGCTTGACCCTTGTCTGGTTATGTACCCGGAACGTCAGCTTTAAAACTGTGTAGTCTGTTCTGGGCTTGTTTTAAGTCGTTTTTAATTAATATTTCAGTACAACGAATGGCTTCATCTATGGCATCAACAATAGCATCTTTTTCACTTGCCTGAGGCTTCCCAAGTACATGACCGGTAACCTTGCTTTTATGGCCTGGATGGCCAATGCCTATTCGCAACCTGAGGAAATCTTTGTTATTACCCATACGGGCAACGATGTCTCGGACACCATTTTGGCTTGAACTACCGCCAACTTTAAATTTGGCAACGCCAGGTGGTAAATCTAATTCATCAAAAGCAACCAAGATATTCTCTGCCGGGATCCGGTAGAAATTTGCCATGGCTGAAACAGCCTGACCACTTTTATTCATAAAGGTGGTGGGGTAGAGCAGACGAATATCTTGAGTGCCTACAGTAATGCGGCCGGAATAACCAAAAAACTTACTTTCTGGTTTTAAACTAGTATTAAAACGCGCAGCTAACTCATGCAGGTACCAAGCACCGGCATTATGACGTGTGTTTTCATATTCTGGGCCTGGATTTCCCAGGCCCACAATCAGACGAATATCTGACAAACTGATTATTCCTCAGTTGTGCCTTCTTCGTCACCTTCGCCGTCTGCATCAGCAGCTTTAGGCGCAGGCTTAACAGTCACTACTGCCAAATCATGAGTTTCATCACCTTTAGCCAACTCTATAGAGCTAACGCCAGCAGGCAATGTAAGATCAGATAAGTGAACAGTGTGATCCATGTCTACATTTGCCATGTCAACTTCAACGAACTCAGGCAAATCTTTAGGCAGACAAGTAATGTCGATTTCATTTACGTGGTGTTCTGCAATACCGCCAGCTTTGATAGCTTCAGATTGCGCTTCATTTACAAAGTGTAAAGGAACACTGGTAGTCAGCTTCTCGCCAGCAATGATGCGTTGGAAGTCAACGTGCATGATTTTAGGCTTGTAAGGGTGACGCTGCATGTCTTTAACCAATGCTTCAACAGGCTTTCCGTCGATGTTCAATGTTAAAACATGAGAGTAAAATGCTTCAAAGTCAGCGGAGTTATTAACTTTGTTATGATCAAGCGTTAACGCGATTGGCGCTTCTTCGCCACCGTAAAGGATAGCAGGTAATTTATCAGCATGACGAAGGCGGCGGCTCGCACCTTTCCCTAAATCAGTACGGATTTCTGCTTCCAAAGTAAAAATTGCACCAGACATATGTATGTCTCCGTAGTAAGTAATTAATAGTGTGCAGATTTTTGCGACCAAAATCTGCGATTAGTTAGGCCATTGCTAAGCGCAATACCTACACCCAAAATAAAAGGGCGGCGAATTCTACCACCACCCTGTTACAGATACAAACGGGAATTTAATCACCCCTGGCACAACCGGGCGATAAAGTAAAATGGGGGTTACATCTCGTTAGAGGGTAAGGAAACCTGGCTTGCATCCATATTCACGATTTCTTTAACCGTAAACAGTACGCCAAATTGTCTGGTGGTGGCCATGTCGGTCACGGGCTTACCTTTGACGGTGAGTTTCATCCCGTTTTTACGGTACTGCTTGTCTAGGTTACGTAACATGTAGTGCTTGCCGTCGGTGGTAATAAAGCCTAAAAAACCACCTTCCTGGGGTTGATAGACCAGTTTGCCGGTCAGTGTTTCAAGGTCGGTCATAGCGGTTCCCGGTGGTTGCTCGGTATGCATGGCATTGGGGGCGGTGTCTTGTACGGTATGAGGGATGTGTTCTTCGTTGCATCCTGTCAGCGTTAAAGCGGTTGTTATTAAAGTGGCATAAACAAAACGTGTCACAGACTGTCTCCTGATTTTTCTGTAATCGTTGCTATGGATAGTGTGCCGTGCTTTATCTGAACGAACAATGAATCTTGTATAGGTTTTTACAGAAAAAAAGAAGCGAGAAGAAAAGAGAAGAAGGCGACGACAGAATAAGAGGCCAGTGACTCGATATGAGTCACTGACTAAACAGGATGTTAGTAATCAAACATGGCAGAAATAGATTCTTCGTTACTAATACGGCGAATGGTTTCGGCTAGCATCTCTGATAATGTTAACTGTTTTACTTTGCCTGTGGCTTTCATCGCATCAGACAGTGGGATACTGTCGGTAACGATGATTTCGTCAATCACAGATTCTTTTAAGTTGGTGGGGGCATTACCGGAAAAAATCGCATGGGTTGCATAAGCATAGACTTTGCGTGCCCCATGATTTTTCAACGCTTCGGCTGCTTTTGCCAGAGTACCGCCAGTATCAATCATGTCGTCTACGATAATACAGTCACGGTCTTTCACATCACCGATGATGTTCATGACTTGTGACACGTTTGCCTTAGGACGACGCTTATCGATGATGGCAAGTTCTGTATCATTAAGTAGTTTTGCTGTGGCTCTAGCCCGCACAACGCCGCCAATATCAGGAGAAACGACAATGGGGTCGACAAAGTCCCGTTCTACCATATCCGCAAGTAGAATGGGTGTACCAAACGCATTATCAACAGGTACGTCGAAGAAACCCTGAATTTGCTCGGCATGTAAGTCGATGGTGAGGACTCGGTCCACGCCCACATTTGACAAGAAGTCTGCAACCACACGGGCTGTGATAGGGACACGGGCGGAACGCACACGACGGTCTTGTCTGGCGTAACCAAAGTAAGGAATAACGGCAGTGATTCGGCCTGCTGAAGCTCGTCGCAATGCATCAATCATTACGATAAGTTCCATTAGGTTATCATTGGTAGGTGCGCAGGTAGATTGGATAATAAAAACGTCCGAACCACGGACGTTTTCATGAATTTCTACGCTGATCTCACCGTCGCTGAAACGACCAACACTGGCATTACCTAGTTTGGTATAAAGGCGTTCGGCAACTTTATGAGCAAGTTCGGGGACAGCATTGCCTGCAAAGAGCTTCATATCTGGCACAAGTGTTTCCTCAGTGCATTGATAATAAGAGGTGGTTGGGGTAGCTGGACTCGAACCAACGAATGGCGGGATCAAAACCCGCTGCCTTACCAACTTGGCTATACCCCAAAAATAATTAGTTCATGTCCGATGCATCGTTCACATGTTTTAGCTTATGGTGTAGTGGCGACGTATTGACGCCTCTGGCAACAAAACCTGCCCATTTTTCCGGCAATGCCTTCAAAATACGTGTAGCTGCGAGTTCATTATCAAAGACCGAAAATACACAGGCGCCTGTGCCCGTCATCCGCGACGGTGCGTAGTGTACCAACCACTGTAATAATTTTGCAACTTCGAGATGCTGCTTACATACAATTGACTGACAATCGTTGTGGGTATTTTCGAATGTATAGTCGTGCCATTCTATGGCCGGTGTGCTGCGTGGTAGCGCCGGTTGAGAAAAAATATCTGCGGTACTTACGTGAACGCCGGGGTTTACCACTAAATACCATTTTTCGGCTAAATTTTCGCTGTGTATTTTTTCACCCACACCGCCCGCAAAGCCGCTACAGCCCTGAACAAAGATAGGTACGTCTGCTCCTAACGCGAGCCCTAGTTGCCCTAACTGTGAGGCGCTAAGCCCACATTGCCATAAATAATTTAATGCCACCAAGGTTGTGGCGGCATTTGATGAACCGCCGCCGATACCACCGCCCATAGGCAGCACTTTTTTAAGCTGAATGTGAGCCCCCTTTTGGGTGCCAGTTTTTTCTTGTAAAAGCCGGGCTGCTTTAATGATCAGGTTATCTTCATCATTTACGCCGTCAATAGAAGGCGAGAGCGTTAATAAACCGGACTCGTTAATGTCAAAGGCCAGGCTGTCACCGTAATCGAGTAACTGAAATAGGGTTTGTAACTGGTGATAACCATTGTCATAGCGCCCGAGAATATGCAAAAACAAGTTAATTTTAGCCGGACTTGGCCACCATTTATCGAGGCTCATCAGCTAATTCCCAGCTATCAATACGAATTTTTATCATGGTGTTGTCTTTATCTGTTTGTCTTAGCGTCAATTGGTAGGGTAGCCAGATCCCTTCTACATTACCATACTGGCTATAGCTCACCTGCCAGGAAGAACAAGTTTCACAATTTGGCGAAAGTGACGCCAATAATTGCTTATCATTTAACTGATAAACATCATCTTTTAACGGTAAGCCTTTTATCCAACTCAATAACTTGTGTACTGGGATATCCCAATTTGTGACTTCGTAAATCAGGGCGGAAGGATCGGAGTGTTCATAAGTCTTGTCGTCGGCTTCAAGAACCGCCAAACCTTGGCTATAATCCATATTTACCAGCGTGATCCCCAGCAGGTTTGTTAATCGAAATTTAAAATCTGCCTGATTGGTTTTCCAATTCATGTTAGCACTTACGGCTTTTTTTCCTTGGCGAATGGCCATCTTTCCTTTGATTTGCCATTGGTTAATGTCGTTCAACTTTGCCAACTGTATAGGAAGGTCTACCGCTTGTTGCGGCCCGTCTGGCAGGGTTGTACAGGCGCTGAGCCAGAAAAAAACGATAAAAACGAGAGCGATGTGACGACGCATAGTGGTCCTATTTCCCTTAATCCAAACTGGCACAATTGAAGTGTAATAGCAGCATTGTTTATGTGAACACAGTTTCATGAGTACTTTCAATCATTTTGGGTTTTTCGTACAATGCCGCTCCGACGACGCCAGCATGAATTTGAATGACCTTAACTGCCCTCGGAATTAACCACAAAACCGCACCTGTTGCCTTACGGGAAAAAGTTGCATTTACACCGGATTCTCTGGTGTCTGCGCTCGCCTCGTTAAAACAGCTGCCAAATGTTGACGAGTCAGTCATTGTGTCTACCTGTAATCGTACTGAAATCTACGTGAAAGGTAACAATGCTAAAGATCTGCTAATGCAATGGTTAGCGGATTTTCATGGTGTGTCTGCTGCAGATATTCAAAATCATAGTTATTTATATGAGCAAGAAGAGGCCGTCAAACATGTGATGAAAGTCGCCAGTGGCCTCGATTCACTTATTTTAGGTGAACCGCAAATTCTGGGGCAAATTAAACAGGCGTTCAGCGATGCCAAACATTCAGGGACGGTAAGTTCTGAGTTCGAGCGTTTGTTTCAACACACCTTTTCAGTGGCAAAACGTGTTCGCTCTGAAACTGAAATCGGTGCCAATGCGGTATCTGTTGCCTTCGCTGCGGTACAATTAGCCAAGCATATTTTTAGTGCTTTGCCCAAGCGTTCTGTGTTGTTGGTCGGCGCCGGCGAAACCATTGAGTTGGTGGCACAGCATTTAAAAGAGCAAGGTGTAAACCGATTAGCGGTTGCAAACCGTACTGTCACCCGAGCCGAAAATTTAGCTCAGCAACTAGATGCGGATGTGCTTACACTGTCTCAGTTGCCGGAGCATCTACACGATTTTGATATTGTCATAAGCTCTACAGCAAGTCAGTTACCATTAATCGGTAAAGGCATGGTAGAAAATGCCTTAAAAAAACGGCGTAACTTGCCCATCTTTCTTGTGGATTTGGCCGTGCCCCGAGATATCGAGTCTCAGGTAAATGAACTAGCTGATGCCTACTTATACACCGTGGACGACTTGCAGCACATTGTGGAGCAAAATCTAGCGTCCCGTGAAGTCGCAGCGCAAGAAGCCGAAAAAATTATTGCTGAGCAAGCTGTGGTGTTTCTGAACTGGAAACAGGCTCAGAAGTCGATTAGCTTGGTACGCGAGTACCGAGAGCGTGGAATGGCATCTCGGGATGAAGCGGTTGCACGTGCGTTAAATCAGTTAGCTGAAGGCAAGCCCCCAGAAGATATTATGCAAGAACTGGCATACAAATTAACCAATGCGCTGATGCATGGTCCTACCCGGGTCTTGCGGGAAGCCGCCCAGAAAAATGATGTCGCATTAACCCAATGGTTGGGACAGTCGATGGATATTACTGGCGATAAGCAAGATAAATAAAGGTATTACTTAATATGAAAGAGTCCGTTGTCAGAAAGCTAGAAACCTTGGTAGAGCGCTTTGATGAAGTTCAGGCCCTGCTAGGGGATCCTGACACCATTTCTAACCAAGACAAATTCCGTGCGTTATCCAAAGAATACAGTCAGTTAGAAGATGTGGTAAAAGGCTTTAATGCCTATCAACAAGCAACCGAAAATTTGCTTTCTGCGCAAGAAATGCTTGCTGAAGATGACGCTGAAATGCGTGAAATGGCGCAAGAAGAAATAAAACAAACCAAAGCTGAAATCACCGAGTTAGAAAGCGCACTGCAAATTTTGTTGCTGCCCAAAGATCCCAATGATGACAACAACTGCTTTTTGGAAATCCGAGCCGGAGCCGGTGGCGACGAAGCTGGTATTTTTGCCGGCGATCTTTTCAGAATGTATAGCCGTTATGCTGAAACTCAGGGCTGGAAAGTGGACGTTGTGAGCCAAAACGAAGGCGAACATGGCGGTTTTAAAGAGGTTATCGCTCATATTTCTGGTGAAGGTGTATACGGTATTTTGAAATTTGAATCTGGCGGCCACCGTGTACAACGGGTACCGGAAACCGAGTCTCAGGGCCGGATCCATACCTCAGCTTGTACGGTGGCTGTATTGCCAGAAATACCAGAATCTGAAGCCATTGAAATTAATTCAGGCGATTTACGTATCGATACCTTTCGCGCGTCTGGCGCGGGTGGTCAGCACGTAAATAAAACCGACTCAGCCATTCGTATTACCCATTTACCTTCCGGTGTGGTGGTGGAATGTCAGGATGAGCGTTCTCAGCACAAAAATCGGGCGAAAGCCATGTCGGTGTTGCAAGCCAGACTGAATCAAATAGAAGAAGAAAAGCGTGCTGCTGAAGAAGCCTCTACTCGACGTAACTTAGTGGGTAGTGGTGATCGCTCCGAGCGCATCCGTACTTATAACTTCCCACAAGGGCGGGTGACGGATCACCGTATTAACCTCACGTTGTATCGTTTAGATGAAGTGATAGAAGGTAATTTGGCGGCGATGCTAGATCCGATTCGACAGGAACACCAAGCAGACTTGCTTGCCTCGTTGGCTGACGATTAATGACGCTTTCCATTGCCCAGGCCTTGGACTGGGCGCGTAACACATTGTCGCGGGGAGAGTCGGCAGACACCGATGCCAAGGTGTTGTTATGTCATGTACTACAACAAAACCGTACTTATCTTTATACCTGGCCCGAAAAGTTACTCACCGAAGACCAACGCCAAACCTATGAATCCCTTGTACACAAACGCGAGGTAGGGGAGCCGGTGGCGTATATAACCGGATACCGGGAATTTTGGTCTTTACGATTGCGGGTGGAGCCATCAACCTTGATCCCTCGCCCCGATACCGAATTGCTGGTAGAAACGGCGTTGACCTTGTTGGATGAGGGCGATACTCAGGTATGTGATCTTGGTACCGGCACCGGTGCTATTGCGTTGGCCATTGCCAGTGAACGGGCGAATGTGCACGTTACCGGAGTGGATAAATTCGCTAATGTGGTAGCCCTAGCGAAAACAAATGCACAAGATAATCAGGTTAAGAATGTGGCGTTTCTGCAAAGTCACTGGTTTGATGCCATCGCGCAGACGACCTTCGATATGATTGTTTCTAACCCGCCTTATGTCGAATCCAATAGCCCTTATCTAGGTCAAGGCGACGTGCGTTTTGAACCTCGTTCAGCCCTCACTGCCGGTGAGGATGGATTAGAAGATATTGTCGATATCATCGATAAAGCACGTCAACATCTACGGTTACATGGTTGGCTTTTAATTGAACATGGGCACAGCCAAGGCCAAGCGATTCGAGAGCAATTTGCCCAAGCAGGGTATCAGGATATCCATACCTATCAGGATCTCGCCGGTTTAGATAGACTCACCGCGGCCAAAAGAGTTTCTTGCGAATAATCGCGCTTACAGTATGCTTTGTTTGGCCACACAAATACGGACAGTATTAGATGAGTGATGATTTTTTCTTTATAGAAGACGATGATGAAGCCATACCAGAAGAACTGGGAAGCTGGAAAGTCCTTATCGTAGACGATGAGCCCGAAGTCCATGCGGTTACCAAACTCGCTCTGAGTGATTTTATCCTTGATGATCGGCGGTTAGAGTTTATTAGCGCTTACAGCGGCGATGAAGCAAAAACGTACTTACGGACCCATAATGATGTGGCTGTGGTATTGCTTGATGTGGTGATGGAAACAGATAACGCCGGGCTGGAAGTGGCACAATTTATTCGAAATGTGCTGGATAACCATTTTACTCGCATTATTTTACGTACCGGACAACCGGGACAGGCACCAGAACGCAGTGTCATTGTTGATTATGACATCAACGACTATAAATCAAAAACAGAACTCACCGCACAAAAACTGTTCACGGTAATGATCGCTTCTTTACGATCTTATCGCGATATTGTGGTAATTGAAGAGAACCGCGCTGGTTTGGAAAAAATCATGGATGCGTCTGCCGATCTCTTTACCTCTCGTTCACTTGAGAAGTTTATGCGGGGCATTATTCAGCAACTTGCGTCTATTATGGGGTTTTCAAAAGACGCCGCTTACATTACCAATGCGGTGGCGGTGTCTCGTCCCCTTCGGCAGCCTTCTTCTCGTGAGCTGTTTGTGTTTGCCGGCAACGGCGAGTACGCCGGCAAGGAAGGTAAGCGCTTAAATGAGACGATCCCCGAAGATGCCTATCAATTATGTCAGCAAGCCCTGAAAGAAAAGCGCATTATTTTTGGTGAAGATTACGTGGTGGCTTATTGTTACAGCAAACACCATAAAGACTCGCTACTTTACCTGTCAGGTATTCCCCGAAAATTAAGCGAAACCAACATGCATTTACTTAAGTTGTTTTCCGAAAACGTGCAATTGGCTTTTGAAAACGTGTTGGTTACTCAAGAGGTCGAAAGTACCCAACGGGAAATAATTGAGCGACTTGGCATTGCCATGGAAGGGGCTGATGGGGGTGGCAATCACATTAAACGAATGGTCGAAATGGCTGAACTTCTCGCCCGCTATGTCGGTTTAAGTGAGCGGGACATCGTCACCTTGCGTTTGGCTATTCCACTGCATGATGTGGGTAATGCACAAGTTTCCTCTCATATACTCGTAAAGCCAGACACCCTGACTGACGAAGAACGGTTTGCCATTAGGCAGCATTCAGAATTCGGTTATCAGATCCTAAAAGATTCAGACAGCCCGACGATTCAATTAGCCTCCATACTGGCCAGAGAGCATCATGAAAGGTGGGATGGAAAAGGGTATCCCATGGGATTAAAAGGCGAAGAAATTCAGTTACAAAGCCGAATTGCTACTGTGGTGGATGTTTTCGACGCCCTAATGAACAAGCGCCCATACAAAGAAGCATGGTCATTAGATAAAACCGTGGCAACATTACAAGGGGAAAGCGGCCGGCATTTTGATCCGCGATTGGTTAAATACATGCTGGAAAACATAGAACGTTTCAACGAAATTCAACAGCGCTGGAAAGACAGCTAAAAAAGAAAAAAAAGGATACGATTATGTATATGATGGCCAAACATATTCACCTTACCGCCGTTGCGTTAAGTGTATTTTTGTTTGTTTTACGATTTATCTGGTCACAGTTTTCACCTGCTGTGTTGGAAAAAAAGTGGTTAAAAATCACTCCTCACGTGGTAGATACCATCTTGTTGATCAGTGCGCTTTCTTTATGCGTCATGCTAAATCAATACCCCTTTGTACAAGGTTGGTTAACGTTTAAAGTGGTAGGGTTAGTGGTGTATATTTTGATGGGTTTATTTGCCCTTAAATGGGCCCGCAATGCACCGCTAAAATGGATTGGTTTTATTGGCGCATTAACCTGGTTAGCGTTGATCGCCAAGGTTGCGGTGACCAAACAACCTTTATTCTTTTAGTAAGAGAAAATAATCATGACACAGTCTCGAACAGAAATTGCAGTGGGTAATGTTTCTGTTGCCAACGATAATCCGTTTGTTCTTTTTGGCGGAATGAACGTGCTCGAATCCCGTGATTTGGCAATGAGAATTGCCGAACACTATGTAGAGGTTACCCAACGGTTGGGTATTAACTATGTATTTAAAGCCTCTTTTGATAAAGCCAATCGGTCGTCGGTGTCATCGTATCGTGGACCGGGTATGGATGCAGGCCTAAAGATTTTTGAAGAAATAAAAGACACCTTTAAGGTGCCTGTGATCACCGATGTGCACGAACCCCATCAGGCGGCACCAGTAGCAGAAGTGGTGGATGTTATTCAGTTGCCCGCTTTTTTGGCTCGCCAAACGGACCTGGTGGTAGCAATGGCCAAAACCGATGCTGTGATCAACGTGAAAAAGCCGCAATTTTTGGCTCCCCATGAAATGCGCCATATCATTGCCAAATTAAACGAAGCGGGCAATGACAACGTCATTTTATGCGAACGAGGCTCTTGCTTTGGCTACAATAACCTTGTGGTCGATATGTTGGGTATGGATGCGATGAAAGCCTACGCGCCAGTGATTTTTGATGCGACCCATGCGTTACAAATGCCAGGAGGAAGAGCAACGTCAGCAGATGGTCGACGTGCACAAGCGGCACAGTTAGCTCGCAGTGGTATGGCATTAGGATTAGCAGGATTATTCATTGAAGCACACCCGAATCCGGATGAAGCGAAATGTGATGGACCTTGTGCATTACCGCTGTCTAAATTAGAGCCGTATTTGCAACAAATGAAAGCATTAGATGATTTGGTGAAGGGTTTTGCGCCGTTAGATACAAGTGCAACCTAAGGCGTCTGATGGCGAGTGCCGGTAACTTACGTTACCGGCATTCGTATCAGGTGTGGGTAAAGGATTATTCGCTTTTGTCAGCGTCCTTTATTACAACGGTCGCTTCGTCAGACATTACTAACAAAGTTTTAGATGCGTGTTCTACGCTACCTGTTGCCAATGTTGCTGAGACTTGAGCCTTAATGTCCACAGACACAGGAGCAAGCTCGATTTTTTCGATTACTGGCGTAAACGGGCTTTGTACCGGCATTTCTGCACTGATAGTTGGATAAGCAGTTGTAGCAGCAAGCATTACAGCCATTTGGCTGAAGAATTTTTTGAATTTAGTCATATCACACCTAATAAAATTAATTTAATATCTATTAACAAGTTGTCTACTTTCATTAACATTAGGCGTTTGTAACTTATTGAACAAAAACGCCTGTCTTTGAAAGCGGGCGAATAATAAACAGTTTTAATGAAATATTAAATCGAGTAAATATAGGGGTGATGGATTAGATTAACTAATCCGAAGTTGCAACTAAAGTTTAATCCTTCGATGCCAAATTATTAAGCCGTGCTTTATCTTCATCGAGTTCAGCCATTCTCTGTCATTAGTGTTTTCGCTAAGCGTCTTATAAATATGCCTGAAGGTAGCGCCATCAGTGCGGTAGCGAAAATTAATAAGGGACGGAAGTGGCGACAAATTGGTGCAGTTATCCAGCTTGCTTTTGTTTGACAACATTGGGTAACTCATGAATACTTTCTCAGCTTCTATGTTTTCCCAAAAGTCGTGTGATGTCGCATAAACAGAAATATCTTAGCTTTTTATTGTTCTATCACGATTTCGGCTACCAAAGGGTGCTTAATTGTCTAATAAACAATCCATGCCTTACATGTCTAACTCTTGTGCATATCAGGTTTTCCCATGAATAGACGTTTACCGCCGCTCAATGCGTTGAAAGCCTTTGAGGCTGCAGCTCGACATCTCAGTTTTACTAAAGCGGCAGATGAACTGTTTGTTACCCAAGCTGCGGTAAGTCATCAAATAAAAGCATTAGAAGAGTTTTTGTCGATGAAATTGTTTTTGCGTCGCAATCGCTCACTTTTGCTTACTGAAGAAGGGCAGGCTTACTTTCTCGAATTAAAAGATATTTTTAAGCACTTGCAAGAGGCCACAGAGCGCTTACTGGCCAAAGGCAGTAAGGGGGCGATCACGGTGGCAATGCCGCCAAGTTTTGCCAGCCAGTGGTTAGTGCCGCGCATTAGCCGATTTAGCGTGGAACACCCAGATATTGATGTACGCATAAAGGCGGTGGATTTTGATGAGGGCTTCTTAGAAGATGACGTAGATGTTGCTATTTATTACGGCAAAGGGCGTTGGTCAGGGGTGAAGGCGGACAAACTGCACACCGAATATCTTACTCCTCTTTGTGCCCCTTCTTTATTTAATGGCCCAAGGCCTCTTTCGCGATTAAGCGATCTTCGTCACCATATTTTGTTGCACGACATGAGCCGAGAGGCGTGGAAAAATTGGTTAAAGGCGGTGGGCGTAACGGGTGTGAACGTTAACCAAGGGCCGGTATTTAGTCATTCTATGTTAGTGTTACAAGCGGCGGCATTAGGTCAGGGGATTGCTTTGGGTAACACCATATTGGCGAAACCGGAATTAGATGCAGGCCGTCTAATCATGCCTTTTGAAGAAAAAGTCGCCAGTCGCGATGCCTTTTACATGGTATGTGATGAATCTCAGGCCGATTTAGGTAAAATCGCCGCGTTTCGCGAATGGATATTAGGTCAGGTGGAAGAAGAACAAAATGACATTTAGCACAATACGTGATGATGCCAGTGACGCTAAAGGGTTATTTATTTTTGCCCATGGCGCTGGTGCCGGTATGTCCTCTACGTTTATGGCGGATATGGCATCCCGACTATGCGCCCAAGGGATCAGCGTACTTCGTTTTGACTTCCCTTATATGCAAACCATGACAGAAACAGGCAAACGTAGACCGCCGGATAAAGGGGATAAACTGCTTAGCCATTATTTGGCGTTGGTAAGGGAAGTGAGAAAGTCATATTCGGGGCGTTTATTTATTGGCGGTAAATCCATGGGCGGCAGAATGGCTACCATGGCATTAGACCAGTGCGACGCAGACGGTGCGTTGGTGTTTGGTTATCCTTTTCATCCGCCAGGCAAACCGGAAAAGCTAAGAACTGACCATTTACACTCTTCCCACAAACCCATGTGTATTATCCAGGGAGAAAGAGATACCTTCGGACACCAAAATGAAGTGACAGATTATAAATTGCCAGCCAATATTCACCTTCATTTTTTACCCGATGGCGATCATAGTTTTAAACCACGTAAAGCCAGTGGTTATGATCTCGACACCCATATCAGTACCGCTGCAACCATAGGCAGCCAGTTTATTCGTACATTGGAGAAGTAAATGAGACGTTTTGCCATTATTGGCGCGGTGGCCGCACTACTAGCGGTTATCTTTGGCGCGCTAGGCGCTCATGCACTAAAAACGGTGCTATCACCGGCACACCTTAGTGCCTTTCATACGGCCGTGAACTATCAAATGTATCATGGCTTGGCGTTACTGATATTGGCGGTTACCAATAACTATACAGCAAGCAAGTTTGCAAAACTGGCAGGGTATTTTTTTGTATCTGGCATACTTTTATTCAGCGGTAGTATTTATTTGCTTACGTTAGCGAAATGGACACTAGTGGGGCCTGTTACGCCCATCGGTGGTGTATGTTTAATGGTGGGTTGGATTTGTCTTATCCTCGGTCTAGTTAAAGGGGCCGCTCATGAATAGTTTGTTGGCTTATTGCCGTCCGGGCTATGAAGGAGATGTGGCAGGAGAACTGACCCAATGCTGCGCCGATTTGCAGGTCTTTGGTTATCCACTGTTTGTTGCGGGACAAGGGTTTGTGGTTTTTCATTGCTATGAACCAGGCGATGCAGAGAAAATAGGTAAAAAACTGGCGGTGTCTGAAACCATATTTGCCCGCCAAATTATTGTGATCACCCATCACTTTGATGATTTAGAAAAAAAAGACCGATTAGGCCCTATTATGCGGGCCATAGAAGAGTCGGACACCGATGCACATACCAATACCTTATTGCAGGTTGAACATGCCGATACGGAAGCGGGTAAAGAATTGGCTAAATTTTGCCGTAAGTTTACTGTGCCGTTACGGCAAGGATTACGCAAGTCGGGACGCCTTACTTATAAAGAAAAACCCCACGGTAGAGGGATCCACGTTTTCTTCACCGATTATGACAAATGCTACATCGGGCATTCTTATGGTAAACAAAGAAGTGCTTTTGCTAACGGTATTTGTCGCTTAAAGTTTCCCAGTGGCGCGCCTAGTCGCTCTACATTAAAGCTGGAAGAAGCCATTCTTACCATGCTAACTGAAACTCAGCGGCAATGTATTTTTAGGGAAGGGGGCACCGCTGTGGATTTAGGCGCGTGTCCTGGCGGCTGGACTTATCAGTTAGTAAAAAGAGAACTGTCCGTAGAGGCCATCGATAACGGCTTAATTGATGAGCATTTAATGGCTACAGGACTGGTAAATCACTATGCTGAAGACGGATTTACCTATAGACCAAAATTTGGCCGTGTAGATTTGCTAGTCTGTGATATGATAGAGCGCCCCGACAGGGTGGCGGCACTGATGAGCGACTGGTTATATAAAGGCTGGGCTGATCACGCCATATTTAACCTGAAACTGCCAATGAAAAAACGCTATGAAACAGTGGTGGCTGCTCTGGGTGAAATAAAAACGCGGTTGGGAAAGGCGCAGCATGGTTACACAATCAATGTGAAGCACCTTTATCACGATCGCGACGAAGTTACGGTTACTGTCATAAAAGCTTAATCGGCTGATGGTTTTTGTAACTTTATGATTTTATAGAAAAAATAGAAGGCTTGGCGCGGAACAGCTGAATAAGTTTTAGACTTTTTTCACAAAGGGCTGTAAATCTGGTATTAAAATCCTTTATAATCCCGCCGTTTTTTTACTCTGAACCAACGAAAGTGAACTAATGTCAGACTTATCTCATTACAGAAACATTGGTATTTTTGCTCACGTAGACGCGGGCAAAACCACCACTACAGAACGTATTTTGAAACTCACCGGTAAGATCCACAAAACAGGTGAAGTACACGACGGTGAGTCAACGACTGACTTCATGGAACAGGAAGCTGAGCGTGGTATTACCATTCAGTCAGCTGCAACAACCTGTTTCTGGAAAGATCATCGTATGAATATCATCGATACCCCAGGACACGTTGACTTCACAGTTGAAGTATATCGTTCACTGAAAGTACTTGACGGTGGTATTGGTGTATTTTGTGGTTCTGGCGGTGTTGAACCTCAGTCAGAAACTAACTGGCGCTATGCTAACGAATCAGAAGTTGCCCGTTTGATCTTCGTGAACAAACTAGACCGTATGGGTGCTGATTTCTATCGTGTTGTCGGCCAAGTGAAAAAAGTACTTGGTGCAAACCCACTGGTTATGACTCTGCCAATTGGTATCGAAGATGACTTCGTCGGTGTAGTAGACGTACTTGAGCAAAAAGCTTTTGTATGGGATGACACCGGTTTACCAGAAAACTATGAAATTCAGGACGTGCCTGCCGATATGGTAGACAAGGTTGCTGAGTACCGTGAACAGTTGATCGAATCTGCTGTTGAAATGGATGACGACCTGATGATGTCTTACATGGATGGCGAAGAGCCTTCTATTGAAGACATCAAGCGTTGTATCCGTAAAGGTACTAAAGACATGACCTTCTTCCCCACGTTCTGTGGTTCGGCATTTAAAAACAAAGGTATGCAGTTAGTTCTGGATGCAGTTGTTGATTACCTGCCAAGCCCAACAGAAGTTGATCCTCAGCCGTTAACTGATCCAGATACGGGTGAAGCGACAGGTGAAGTTGCTGTAGTTTCTACCGACGAACCTTTCCGCGCACTGGCATTCAAAATCATGGATGACCGCTTTGGTGCCTTGACCTTTATTCGTATTTACTCTGGTAAGTTGAACAAAGGTGACACCATTCTTAACAGTGCCACAGGCAAAACTGAGCGTATCGGCCGTATGGTTGAAATGCACGCCGATGAACGTACAGAACTGACTAGCGCACAAGCCGGTGATATTCTTGCGGTTGTAGGTATGAAAAACGTACAAACTGGTCACACATTGTGTGATCCTAAGCACGAATGTACTCTTGAACCTATGATTTTCCCTGAGCCGGTAATCTCTATCGCTGTTAAGCCTAAAGATAAAGGCGCTAACGAGAAGATGGGTATCGCGATTGGTAAATTGGTTGCAGAAGATCCGTCTTTCCAAGTTGAAACTGATGAAGATTCTGGTGAAACCATCCTTAAAGGTATGGGTGAACTTCACTTGGATATCAAAGTTGATATCTTGAAGCGTACTTATGGCGTTGAGCTTGAAGTAGGTCAACCTCAGGTTGCTTACCGTGAAACTATCACTCAAGCCGTTGAAGACAGCTATACCCATAAGAAGCAGTCTGGTGGTTCTGGTCAGTTCGGTAAAATCGATTACCGTATCAAGCCAGGTGAAGTTAACACCGGCTATACGTTCACCTCTTCTGTTGTTGGTGGTAATGTTCCTAAGGAATTCTTCCCAGCTATCGAAAAAGGTTTCCGTAGCATGATGGAACAGGGTCCGCTTGCGGGTTACCCCGTGCTTGATGTTGAAGTTGAGTTATACGATGGTGGTTTCCACGCCGTTGACTCCTCAGCCGTAGCCTTCGAAATTGCAGCGAAAGGTGCATATCGTCAGTCTATGCCTAAAGCCGGTCCTCAGATCCTTGAGCCAGTGATGAAGGTTGATGTATTCACGCCAGAAGATCACGTAGGTGATGTTATCGGTGACCTTAACCGTCGTCGTGGTATGATCAAAGACCAAGAAGCAGGCACTACCGGTGTACGTATTAAAGCAGATGTACCACTTTCCGAAATGTTCGGTTACATCGGTCAGCTTCGTACAATGACCTCTGGTCGTGGTCAGTTCTCTATGGAGTTCAGCCACTACTCAGCATGTCCTCAAAACGTTGCTGAAAAAGTTATTGAAGAAGCGAAGGCCCGTAAAGCCGCTAAATAATTCGTCTTTTTCTACTAAAAACCCGCCTATTGGCGGGTTTTTTTATACGCAAAAAATAGCTAGGTTTTGCGTTTTTTTAACTACAACGACTTCAGTTTGGCCTGTCTGGCTGAGCGATAAAATGGTTAGGCTGCCTTCTACGAACTGCTAACCCAGTTAGCACCAGACTAAGTATGATAATACTGGCAGGCTCATTGACTTCAACGGGACCATTTTGCGGCTGTAATGCCGATGCCAGCACCGTATCATCTAAGGTGGCCCCGCTTAAATCGTAGCCGTTGATTTGTGACGTTAAGGTATGGGTCGAATCGACGAAGCCACCGTTAATGGCGAAAGACTGGACTTGGGTATAGAGATAAAAAGATTGGTTAGTGGTCACGTTTTGAGAAATACTCATGCTGCCAAAAAATGCACCAGTTGGAAGCATTGTTTCGGATTTAGACTGAAAGGTTGCGGAGTCAAGCACACCGTCCATTGTGGGGAAAAAGCCACCACTAGCATAAATGTCATCGGCGAATAGTACCGTCACGTTATAATGACTGTCTAGATCACTTCCCCAGACATCATTGGACATAAGGAAATTGAAATCTACCGTAAACTCGATAACCGCATCTTCTCCTGTCCAGAGGTATTGCTGATAAGCGAACAAATTTACGCCATTTCGCTGTTGAGTATCGGACGTAATTTCAAACTTAAATTCCGGCACTGAAAATTTCGACGGATCTAGAAGCAGTGTGCCGCTGCTGTATTCATTCCCATAGGAAAGCACATTCGTCGTGTCAATTATTTGCTCTTCGATGGTAACGTTACCACTCGCTGATAACGATTCACTGATACATTGGCTTTCATTACCTGCGGTTGGACAATCACGTATGGTAAGAAGTGATCCTAGACTCTGTGAAACCAACCCTGCACTTACGTTACACGCAATAAGTGCTAATCCTAAAACGCTCATTATTTTCATCATTAGGTGTTCTTCCTGTGTGTTTTTTGAACACAAGCAAGTCTTGAACCACCAAATATAAATAACTTAAGAACAATAACTTAAAAATAAAATTATGAAATAAAACAATGGTGTGTAAAAAAAGTAGACACTCAAAAGTGTGCAAAATAGCCATCTAAGGGGAAGGGGGATCGCCTAAGATTGGCTTGGTGTTTTTTAGTGCCGTTTTTAATTGGGCTAGGGTAGTTTTGATGACCACTTTGGGATCCGGTGCATCATACTCTTGGTGTTCAAAATATTCGGTAATGGTTAAAAAGCGACGTCTAACCGGGTCAGGGAGAGTGCCTTTTACGGTGGCAAAATAGCGCCTTGCACTTTTATCCTCACGGCGGATGCCGGTAAATTTTTCGATTAGCTGAACGGCAGTTAAGTAATTTCTTTGATGTTCGGCTAAAGGTGCGCGCTGCCGTCTCGGCATAAAGTACAGCGTTAACAAGCCTATAATCAGCAGAATGATGCTGCTGCCAAGCAAGGCGATGCGAAGGGGCGATAGCTTGCCGAGTATATGTTTGAAAATATCTGTCTGACGTTCTTCGTTAAACCCAAGAAACCAGCGACTCCACATGTAATCCATTTTTGCCCCTAGGGCGCTAAAATAGGCAAATATACCTTGATGAGACAGGCCGTTAAATGGATGTTCGCCTATTAATTCACCGGAGTAGCGAGCAGCATGTTCAAAGCCCCCGTTTACTCGAGAAGGGGCAACCATGGTGGTGGGATCAAATTGCTGCCAGCCATTTTCGTCGATCCAAGCTTCAACCCATGCATGGGCATCGTATTGGTAGATAGACAAGGTATTGTCATTCAGTGCAGTGCCACCTTGGTAGCCGCTGACAATTCGGGCGGGAATACCCGCTAATCTAAATGCATAGGCCATGGCACTGGCATAGTGGGCGCAAAATCCGGCCTTGTAGGTAAATAAAAAGCTATCGACAGGGTCTGTGGTCATTGGCGGCGGCGTTAAGGTATATTCGAAGTCATTGTGTTTAAAATACGCCATCAGTGCTTTCGCAAAGCCTTGGTTGTTAGGGTGTTGCTGGCGCAGGGCTGCAACCCAGTCTACGGTTTCTTCGTTGCCTTGTTCAGGTACCTGCAGGTTAACCTGTGAATCTAGCGAGCCAATTCCTTGATTGCGAATGGTGTTGGGGTAAGAGGTGAGTGCATAGGCATAGCGACTAAAAACCGGTTTACGGGTGCTAAGCTGGTAATCCCAGCCTTGCCATAAATTTTGCGAATAAGAACTGTCAGATGGTGTGGCGGTATCTAATCCAACTAACCATTGCTTTTGCGTTGGCTCTAAAATAATTTCATAGTCTATTGCTACGCCTTGGGTACGAGGCGTAAACACTCGGTTTATCTGTTGAAGTTGGCGTCGAGCAAAATGTCTTGTGTCACTGACTGTCCAGGTTTTTCCATCAAAGCTTTCAAGGGAAAAGGCACGCCAATATCGGTTTTGAGGTGCGGGAGGGCGTTGATCAAAGGTGGCGGTAAAAGCGAGTTTGTCCGATTTAGTGAGTTTTGCAATATCACCTGGCGTCATGGTTTCTGACAACCCCGTTTCTGTTTGTTTACCTTCTGGCATTTTCCATAAAGGAGGTAGACGGGGTAGAAAAACAAACAGAAGTACGGCGACGGGTAATGCCTGTATTAGCAGTATGGCTAAGCGTTTTTGTCTTATTTTTGCGCGAGCATAAGGGGCGTGAGCCGACAATAAGATGTAAAAAAGAAAGATTAGCGCCAGTGCATAAAAAACAGAGCGAAATAAAGACTGATATAAGATAAAGCCACAAGCCACTAAAAAAGTAGCGCAAATAATTAGCTGATAAAAATCTCTGCGATAAGCAATGAGCATTAGCTTTAAAGAACAAGCAAGAATAAGCAAATTGATCATAATGGGAAGCAGGCCCAAATCACCACTGGTTGTTAGTAGTGCAATGGCAGATAACACAGCGAGAAGATTCACCGTGCGTTTTTTGGGCGTATGTTTATTGTGTCCAAAATACAAAGATAGGCGAACAAACAACACGCAACCGCATAACAGTAATACCCAAAAGTGCACGTTTGAACCCATGGACAGGGCGATTACCCCATAAAAGAGTGCGATGAGAATAGTAGGTAGGTAACCTTTTACCGGAATATTCTCCATCATCATAACGTTGTACTCTTTGCAAAAACCGCCAAGGCACGTAAACATGCTTTGCGATGGGCATCTGTATTGGCTGGGGCAATGGTCAACTGATGTAACCTTAGTCCATAGGTTGCCCCCTGACGGGCTAAAGTATCTACCTGCCAACTTAGCCGTTTAAGTGCTAATTCTACGTCTGCGCCATGCTCGGCAATATCAAGGTAGCCGGTTTGCGCCTGAGGCGTACTAAATACCTTGGTGGTCCAGTCGCCTCCTTTAGCAACACGTTTCCAGGCAACACGATGTAATGGGTCGGTTTTCTGCCAAGGCTGTATGGCGTAAAAATCATCGTTTCCCGACGCGATGGTTTGTTGCTCGCCTTCTTCAACCGGGGCGCTAGAAAGAAGTAGAGCGCAGGGTTGCTTTTGTGGGTACACCAAATAGTTTTGGTCAAAATCGATGTGTGTCCAGCAACGGATAAGCCCTAGCGGATAGGCAAGGCTAAAGGTTACTCGGGGCAAGGTAAACTCGCCCCGTTGCGTAGTGCTAACGGGTAAACGAATGGTGGTATCGTCGGACTCTAAATCAATAAGGTGTTTTTGACGTTGGTGTCGCCAGCGTGCTTCTAAATGACCACAGTGTTGTTTCTGCGTGGCAATTTTAATTTGCAGTACTACATCTTCCCCCATAAATACCGGTTTTACTGCTTTGGCATGAAAGTGCAAACCCGAAAAATTTTTATAGGTAGTAAAAAGGGTGATCAACAATAAACTGGCTAAAAATTGACTCATAAACAAGAGCAGATTGTTTTGATAATTAATAGCAAGAATAAAAAGGCACATGGTCATGGCAATGTAGAACAAGCCAAAAAGGCCGGGAAATATAAAAATGTTTTTACGGTTTAACGTGAGCGTTTGCTGAGGCGAAATTCGCTTTTTTAACCAACGTTCGGCGAGTGCCCGTATTGCAACATTTTTTACCATTGTTAAGCAGCCAACGGATCGACACTGTCTAACAGTTGCTGGCTTAGTGCACTTTCTTCACCCCATTCCAGTTGTACGCCTTTTAAGCGATGTTCAGCCACCGCAGCAAATACCGCTTGTACGTCCTCAGGAAGCACGTAATCTCTGTCATGTAAAAACGCCCACGCTTTAGAAGCTCTTAACAAGGCTTTACTGGCCCGTGGTGAAAGCGGTTGAGGGTAAGCCGATTGTTCTCGACTTTTATTTACCAACCTCAAAATATAATGGATGATGCTATCGGCGCAGTTTACCGCTAATGCTTGGCGCTGATAGTCAATTAAATCGACCGGTGAAATGGTATCGGCAAGTTGAAGTTGTGGCTTCATACTAGATTGGGTCAGCATCTGTTTTTCTGCCTCGTAAGAGGGGTATCCTAATGAGATACGCATTAAAAACCGATCCAGTTGGGACTCAGGGAGAGGGTAGGTACCACTTTGATAGCTGGGGTTTTGAGTGGCAATAACAAAAAATGGCGAAGGTAATTGATGGGTTTCGCCGTCAAGACTAACCTGACTTTCTTCCATGGCTTCTAGCAGCGCACTTTGGGTTTTAGGTGAAGCTCGGTTAATTTCGTCGGCTAGAATTAACTCGTTAAAGATAGGCCCTGAGTGAAAGCGAAAGTTATGTTTTTGTTGGTCGAAAACATTCACCCCTAAAATATCCGCGGGTAAGAGGTCTGAGGTAAATTGTATCCGCGAGTAGGATAAATTGAAAACACGGGCCAAGGCATGGGATAAGGTCGTTTTTCCCATTCCAGGTAAATCTTCAATTAATAGGTGGCCTTCGGCAAGCAAACAGGTCATTGCCAGTTTAAGTTGATGTGGTTTACCAATAATGTGCGCTAAAAGCGTGGCTAATATTTGCTGAAAATCTGTACGCATTATCTTACCTTTAAGGACCCATATAGACCATCATGCTACCAAGTTTACATAAATTTTATGTCGTGGTGTCTATACCTAAGTATAGACGGAGCGTGCTGTAGATTGCTTTGATTTATGATGGGACGAATGCCAAGGTTATTTTGTGCTGTTATCGCTTGCCGTGTTGTCTATAATGATCCGGTTTATTAAGGAAGTACGCTATGAAAATAATTGAAATTGACGACGAGCTTTATCATTTTATCGCCGCGCAAACCAAGCATATTGGTGAAAGTGCATCGGATATTCTTCGCCGTTTGCTGTTACCTGCTGCAACTAATGATGACAGCAGCCATAATTCGCCAGTCGTAGAGCAAGCGGTGAACGCTGCTGATTCGGTTCAACCTAAGGCGACTGCGCCTAAACCTGCGGCCAAACGTAGTTCAACACCGCGGGCAAAACCGGCTACCCCTGCGCCACCCATTACTCACGGTACCGGCGATATTCTTGGTCGCTTAAGTGACAATGCGCTGTCCACCTACACAAAGCGGGTAGATCTGTTTTTGTTTATTCTTGCCGAGTTGTATAACATCCATGGCGAAGACTTTGCTAAAGTTGAACAGATTAAAGGAAAGAACCGTATCTACTTTGCAACCAGTAAGGATGCCTTGTTAAATACTGGTAGCAGTACTAATCCAAAGGCCATACCCGATAGTCCCTATTGGGTGGTCACAAACAACAACACGGCGAAAAAAGTCGCCATGCTTGAGCAGGTGTTAACCCTGTTAGGCTATGGTGAACAAACTAGTGAGGCCGTGATTGCAAAATTTGCATAGCCAAATTCGATCTGCACGAGGCAGATTTAATAAATAAGGACAAAAAATGGCATTACATCCAGAAGCAGGGAAACCTGCATCACCTGAACAGCTGATTAATGTACCTGAACTTATTACCCAGTATTTCTCTTATCAGCCTGATAAAAACGATCCGGCTCAAGCGGTGAGTTTTGGTACATCGGGACATAGAGGAACAGCACAAAATGCCACCTTTACTGATGTGCATATTGCGGCAATTTGCCAAGCGCTAGCTGAGTACCGTGAAGGTGAAAAGATCACCGGTCCGCTTTATATTGGTAAAGATACTCATGCTTTATCTGAACCGGCAATGATTACTGCTATTGAAGTATTGGCTGCCAATGGTGTTCAGGTTGTTATTCAGCGCAGTGATAATGCCAGTCGAGGCTATACACCTACTCCGGTGATCTCTCGGACAATCATTCGTTACAATCGAGAAGGTCACGATGGTCTTGCCGATGGTATCGTCATTACGCCGTCTCATAATCCGCCTTCAGACGGTGGCTTCAAATATAATCCGCCTCATGGTGGTCCTGCTGACAGTAATGTTACCTCTCTTATTCAAGACCGAGCCAACGCAATTATCGCGCAAGATAATCAAGAGGTTAAACGGTTACCTATTCAGCAGCTTCTGGCAGAAAATAAAGTTTGCCAAGCCGATTTTATGGAACCCTACATCGATGATTTAGCCGATGTGGTTGATATGGCGGTTATCGCAAAAGCTAAACTCAAATTAGGTGCCGATCCACTCGGTGGTGCTGGAGTCGGGTATTGGGACCGCATTGCCGAGAAATATGGTCTCGATATCACGGTGGTAAACGAAAAAGTGGATCCTCAATTTGGCTTCATGCGCCGAGACAAAGACGGCAAGTTGCGTATGGATTGCTCGTCGGCCTATGCCATGGCAGGGCTTATCGAGCTAAAAGACCAATTTGATTTGGCTTGGGGTAATGATCCTGATTTTGACCGTCACGGCATTGTTTGCCCTAGTAACGGCCTGATGAATCCCAACCATTATTTAGCGGTGGCCATCAATTATTTGTATTCTCACCGTCCAGATTGGTCGGCAAGTATGAAGATTGGTAAAACCTTGGTTTCCAGTTCGATGATAGATCGTGTAGCGGCAAATTTAGGCCGTGAAATTGCTGAAATGCCAGTGGGCTTTAAATGGTTTGTGTCAGGGTTAAGTGATCAAGAGATTGGTTTCGCCGGAGAAGAGAGCGCCGGTGGGATTTACCTGCAAAAAGATGGTCAAACTTGGGCCACGGATAAAGACGGGTTTATTATGTGTTTGTTAGCGGCTGAAATTTTAGCCGTAACGGGTAAAGATCCCGGCGAGCACTACGCTGATTTAGAAACTCAATTTGGCTCGCCCTGTTACCAGCGGGTCGATGTGGCGGCGTCACTCGAAGAGAAAGCCAAGCTTTCTGCGATGGATAAATCGGTAGTAACCAGCGAACAATTAGCCGGTGAGCCGATAACCGCTGTACAAACTCATGCACCAGGTAACAATGCCGCTATTGGTGGGGTTAAAGTTTCTACTGAAAATGGTTGGTTTGCAGCACGCCCATCAGGCACTGAGCAGATCTATAAAATTTACGCAGAAAGCTTCAATGGTGAAAGTCACTTACAGTCTTTAATTAAAGAAGCGGAAGAACTAGTGGCTAAAATTATTAAATAAACGGTAATTTAGCAATAAAAAATAACTTTATTGTTAGCAGGATGTTAAATGCAAGGGCGCCCATGAAAATGTGCGCCTTTTTTCGTCGTTTTTAACATTAAAATTACAATAACATTGGGTACCTACTGCTATATTACTGTCATGAAAAAGTGTTTATATGTAATCTAATTACAGCTTTTGGCACTTTTGGCTTATTGCTAGACGAGAGTGAGAACAACGATGAATGCAAAGACAGATAAAAAAGTGGGGGCGTCATCCGTCGCCAACGATACCATCGCGAAAAAAGAGTTCAAAAACGCGATCATCCAACATCTTCATTGCACCCTAGGTACGGATGAAAACAAAGCCAATAACCATGCTTGGTGGAAAGCGACCTGCGCCACCATGCAAGAGCAGGTTCTAGAAGGCTTACGTAAAACCCAAAAAAGCCACTATTTGAACGACACCCGCGCGGTACATTATTTTTCTGCTGAGTTTCTAATGGGCCGGTTGTTATCTAACAATCTGCAAAATTTCGGCTTGTTTGACGTTGCGAGTGAGGCTTTAAAAGAGCTTGGGGTAGAACTGACCGACATTATGGAAGAAGAACCCGACATGGCGTTGGGAAATGGCGGGTTAGGGCGATTAGCCGCGTGTTTTATAGACTCTCTGGCCACCATGGAATTACCTGCCATCGGTTACGGTATTCACTATGAACACGGCCTCTTTCGCCAAGAAATTCAAAATGGTGCACAAATTGAACGTCCAGATAGTTGGCGTGATTTTGGTAACCCCTGGGAGATATGTCGTCCTGAATCTATTCAGCAGATTTCTCTTTATGGTTATGTCGAAACTAAATACGGCGAAAATGGCCGTATTCAAAAAGAATGGCATCCAGGCTTAATTGTGAAAGGGGTGCCTTGGGATATTCCCGTTGTGGGCTATGGCGGCAAAACGGTAAACGTACTGCGTTTATGGAAAAGTGAAGCCTCCCATTATTTTAATTGGGATGTATTTAATGCCGGTGGATATGTTGATGCCCAACGTGAAAATATTCAGGCAGAAACCATCTCTAAGGTACTGTATCCCAATGATGAAACAGAAGCGGGTAAAGAACTGCGACTTATTCAGCAGTATTTTTTCTGTTCCTGTTCATTAAAAGATATCATTCGACGCTACAAACGGGCTCATGGCGATGACTGGAGCCGGTTTGTTGAACAGGTTGTGATCCAACTTAACGACACACATCCAGCGATAGCCATTCCTGAGCTTATGCGTATTTTGGTGGATAGGGCCGAATTGGATTGGGACAAGGCGTGGGATATTTGTACTCAGGTTTTTGCTTATACCAATCATACCTTACTGCCCGAAGCATTGGAAAAATGGCCAGCCAGAATGATTGAGAAAATTCTGCCTCGACATTTAGAAATTATTTATGAAATAAACCATCGCTTTATGTCGTTGGTGGATAAAAAGTGGCCTGCTGATAACAGTAAAAAAGCCGCGCTATCTATTATTGAAGAAGGTAGCGAAAAAATGGTGCGCATGGGGCATCTATCGGTGATCGGCGCCTTTGCGGTAAACGGTGTTGCAGAAATTCACTCGAAATTAGTGAAACAAAACCTCTTCCCTGAATTTGATGAACTATGGCCAGGAAAGCTCACTAATGTGACTAATGGTATTACTCCCCGTCGATGGCTAAAAGCGTGTAATCCGTCACTGTCTAAATTGATTGATAAGAAAATCGGTGCCGATTGGCCAACTCAACTCAGTAAGCTTGAAGGCTTGGTTAAATACGCGAATAACAAAACGTTCCAGAAACAGTTTATGAAAGTAAAACTGGAAAATAAAAAGCGTTTAGCGGCAGAAATTAAGTCATCTATGGGCATCGATGTGGATGTGAATGCCATTTTTGATGTGCAAATTAAACGATTACACGAATACAAACGTCAACACCTGAATTTATTGCACATTATGTCGCTTTATCGACGCCTGTTAGAAAACCCTGATTACGACATGCACCCACGGGTATTTATTTTCGGCGCAAAAGCCGCACCGGGCTATAAATTAGCAAAAGATATTATTTACGCCATTAACAAGGTGGCAGATAAAATCAATAATGATCCACGGGTGAACGGCAAAATAAAAGTGGTGTTTTTGCCTAATTATCGGGTTTCTTTGGCAGAGAAAATGATCCCAGCGTCGGATCTTTCTGAACAAATTAGCACTGCCGGAAAAGAAGCGTCTGGTACGGGTAATATGAAATTGGCGTTAAATGGGGCGCTGACCATCGGTACGTTAGATGGCGCAAATATTGAAATTGCCGAAGAAGTGGGTGAAGACAATATCTTTATTTTCGGCCTTACCGTTGATGAAGTTCATGGGTTAAACGCCAAGGGCTATAATCCCTATGATTACTACTACAAAGATGCCGAAATTAAAGCCATATTGGATTGGCTAGAAACCGACTATTTTACCCCAGGAAAACCGGGCGCATTGGTATCGATAAAACAAAGTTTATTGGATCATGGTGACCCGTACTTGGTATTAGCGGATTTTCGTGCCTACTCAGATGCGCAAAAACGGGTAGACGAAGCTTATCGAGACAAAGAGCGTTGGGCACAAATGGCAATTATAAATACGGCCAAAATGGGTAAGTTTACCTCTGACCGTTCGATAGCCGATTATGTCTCGCGGATATGGAAACTATCTTCTTGCGAGGTGCGTTAATTTATTTACAATTTACTGGCGTAACATCGGTTAACCTATTGGTTAACCGATTTCTCTAAAAAACAAGCAGGCTACGGTCTGTTTTTTTGTAACTAAGGGTTTCTAAAGCATAGGAACTTGACTGAACTTGTTTAAAATATATTTATTTTTATATTTAGTAACAATGAATTAGCGGGATTTTAATTGTGTAATTATTTATTTCAAACGGTGGTATCACAGGGTAAATAAAACTTGCCCGCTGTCAGACAACGTGTTTCTATAACACTATCGATTTAATTTGTATAACGCGTTTTTAAGTTGAAGTAATGACTCGCCTGCATCAAAGCTTGGCCACAATTCCCAATCGGTACGCCTTTATTGATTCTATTGATAAGAGTGCAAATGAGTTTGATCATTTTGCTCTTATGTTGGTCGATATTGTGCGGTTTTCAGATGTTACTACCAGCCTGGGTATTCGGGTTGCTGACCGTTTTTTGCTGGAAGTGGCCAACCGTATTATTCTTTTGTTTGATGATGGGGCGTATTTTGGCCGTATTAGTGGTGATGTGTTTGGTATTGTATTTCCCAACATCACTCAAACCCAAGACCTTCAGGATCACTTTGATTATCTTGTTGAACACTTCAAAACACCCCTCCATCTAGATAACCATGCATTTATTGCTGATTTCAACGTGGGAGCAGTATGTGGCGCTACATCATCATTTGATTTAACGGCTTTTGTTTCTCGGGCAGAAGCGGCCCTGAAGCTAGCTAAAGAAAATAAATATCAAAATTTTCATATTATCTCGATGGCAGATAAAGCCGAAACCGGGCATAACCTTGCGTTAAAAGCCGATCTGAAACGGGCACTTTTAGAAAATGAATTAGAGCTTTACTACCAGCCTCAAATCGATTTGCAAACCCTTAAGATTGTGGGGGCAGAATGTTTATTACGCTGGAATCATCCCACCGAAGGCGTGTTGTTCCCCGGTCCATTAATTGAGGCTGCAGAGTCTTACAATATGATGAACGAACTGGCTTATTGGACATTCGAGCAAGCCTTTATCAACATGATTCGAATGGACAGGCAGGGAATGAACGTTTCCCTATCAGTAAACATTTCGCCTACCCAACTTTATGACAGTAAGCTGATCCCCACGCTACAGTTTCTCCGTGATAAATATAATTTGTCTCTTTCTCGGTTTGAACTGGAATTAACCGAAGATGTGGCCTTATCAAATTCACTGTTGGTGAAAAAACAGTTAAGTGAATTAAGCTCTTTGGGGGTTAACATTGCGGTGGATGATTTTGGTAAAGGATATTCTAATCTTGCCTATATTCGCGCGTTAGAAATTCATTCTTTGAAAGTGGATAAGACTTTCGTGATGGAACTTACAACGAATAATGTGAATAAAGCCATTATTCAGGCCGCTATGATGATCGGTGAAGCAAAGCAGTGTGAAGTTATCGCTGAAGGTATCGAAACCATCGAACAACTGCATATTTTAAGAGACATTGGTATTAAGGTAGGGCAGGGCTATCTGTTTTCTCGCGCTTTACCATTGCAAGGGTTTATACAACTCGCTGCGTCGGACATTATCGTGGGCGACTCGCCTTTACGGCGTAAGTTGATATAAGACAGCCCTTGGTTGGTTTTTCTTAAACCAAAGGATAAACTCTTATTTTTGCGAAATAGAACAGGATAACAATGCGAAGCCGATTGCTTGCTTATGGTGATTTCCTCAACCTTTCACGGTTTTCTCCTGACAATGTAACCGCTGACGAATTTATTTTACCGTCGGGGGTGAAAGTGAAAGTTGTGGGGCCCGGAATTATTCACTTCTATCCCCCAGATGTTTCACAGCGTCATCAATTTATCGTGCTATCAAGTGGTATTCATGGCAATGAAACCGCTCCTATCGAAATATGTGATGATTTAGTAAAACAAATATTGTTAGGTGGGTTTATACCGGCTCACCCTGTGATGTTTTTGTTTGGTAATTTAGACGCCATGGCCATCGCCGAGCGCTTTGTAGAAGAGAATATGAACCGGCTTTTTGGTGCTCCTTATTCTGCCGATGCGCCAACCCAAAACAAAGAACAACAACGGGCTAAAGAATTAAAAAAAGCCGTCGCTGACTTTTTTGATAATGCGCCAGCACAGGCCGAGCGCTTACATTACGATCTACATACAGCAATTCGCGAATCTAAAAATGAGAAGTTCGCGGTCTATCCGTATTTACATGGTAAATCCTACAGTGGTCGGCAACTGGCGATACTTAAAGCGTGTGGCGTACAAACCGTACTGTTATCCGCGTCACCCACCACCACCTTCAGTTATTATTCGTCTTACTACTACCAGGCCCATGGATTTACCGTTGAATTAGGAAAAGTGCAAGCCTTTGGTCAAAATGATATGGCCAATTTTGCCGAGGTTCGCGACACATTAAAGCAGCTTATTAGTCAGCGTACGCTGGCGGTAGATGACGATATTAGTGATGTGACCTTATATAAAATTAATCAGGTTATAAATAAGAACTGCGAAGATTTTGCCCTTCATTTTGCCGATGACATACCTAATTTTACTGATTTTCCTAAGGGGTTTTGTCTAGCCTCTGAGACCGGAGCCCGTTACGAGGCTCAGCGAGATGGTGAAGCCATCGTCTTCCCTAACGCTAATGTGGCTTTAGGACAGCGAGCTTTGTTAACCGTACTTCCCGTACAAGTAGGAGATATTGATGTTCAGTCTTGATCCTCGATTACAAAATGACTGTGTGCTTGTGCAAGATCTCGATCTTTGTCGTGTTTTACTGGCCAATGACAGTCAGTTTCCGTGGTTGATTTTGGTTCCTCGAATAAAGGATGCGGTTGAACTTACGGATCTTAATTCACAGCAAATGGTCACCTATTGGGCTGAATCTTCGCTTACCTGTGATGTGTTAACCCGTGTTTTTGAGCCCCATAAGCTTAACGTGGCGGCAATCGGTAATATTGTCCGACAACTGCACATACATCATGTAGCGAGATTTGAAAATGATGTAGCCTGGCCGGCCCCTATTTGGGGCAAGCAGCCGGCAGTACCTTACACAAAAGATGCCCTTGAAACGCGACTAACTACAATTAGAAATGCTTTTTTGGTACAGGAGAAATCATGATTTTAACTACGACTCCCACTATCGAGGGAAAAAACATCACCCAGTACCACGGTATTGTGATTGGCGAAGCCGTGATGGGAGCGAACATGTTTAAAGATTTGTTTGCTTCTATTCGGGATATTGTGGGTGGGCGTTCTGGGGCTTATGAAGGCGAATTGACTAAAGCACGGAAGTTGGCATTCTCTGAGCTTGAACAAGAAGCTCGAACTATGGGGGCCAATGCCGTGGTAGGCATCGACATTGATTATCAGGTAATTGGTGAGAAAGGCAGCATGCTAATGGTGAGTATTGCTGGCACTGCGGTTAAGATCATTGACGCATAAAATCACAAACGACGACGGGATTAATCTTCGTCGTCATCCCATTTTTTAGGTTTAAAGCCTTTTGGTACTTTAAAGCGTGACGAGGATTTCAGTAACAGTACGTTGCCAGCAATAAAGCCGACGGCAAGAATGATGATCACTATAAGCCAGCCGGTACTCATACTATTCCCTCGTTTAACACATAACGATGATATAACTCATCTAGTCGAGAAAGCACCGCCGCTTTCCCTTCCATATCCGCTTCAGATAACACCCTTTCGAGCTGTTCGATATTACGGGCGTGTTCAAATTCGCTGGCACATTGTGAGTGAGTAAGATGCCAAAGTTCAACCGCAACACCCCCTTTATTTTCCATAAAAGGTCGTGCAAAACCAAACTCATGCAAGTTTTTATCAAGCCAACAGGCTAGGGCGTAGCAGGGGCCATTTTCACGGTATTCGGCATCCACTAGGTCGAAATTTTGCGACCAGTTATCAACCGAACGCTTATCGTACACATCGATATCCGTGCCCCAATGATGCCGACTGCCGCCAGGAAGTGCCGACCAGGTAAGTATAGCGTCGATTTTCTCGTTATCGCTTAATTGACTGTGCTCAATAATTTCACCGTCAGTATCGAACAGGGTTGCATCGCCACGCCACTTACGATTCCAGATGGCAAGTTGACGATGAAAATCCCGATAGCTACTAATCAGTTGGCAATCGATACCGTCGTTGTGTGCTGCGCTTTGCAGGGCTTGCCAAGCGGGTTTTACCTCTTTATGGATAAGAAAAGAGGGTCCCACTTCACACAAATAGGGATTGTCGATACCTAACCATGCGTCGTGTTTACTCATGCCAGCAGTTTAACCATAATGCTGTAGTAAATATCTGCCAGTTCAACCAAATCGTCCATCAACACGCACTCGTTCACTTTATGAATAGTGGCATTAACTGGGCCAAGCTCTATGACCTGAGCGCCGGTAGGGGCGATAAAGCGTCCGTCGGATGTACCGCCGGCAGTAGACAGTTCGGTGTTTCTTCCTGTTACCTCTAAAATAGCGTGTTGGGTCGCTTCTACCAGGGCGCCAGAATCGGTCAAGAAAGGCTGACCATTGAAGGTCCAATCAATATGATAATCTAACTGATGGCCATCGAGTATATGGTTAACCTTTTGAATCAATTTTTGGTCGGTGACTTCTGTGGAAAACCGGAAATTGAAGCAGACGTGACACGCGCCGGGAATAACATTGCCCGCCCCAGTGCCAGCGTGAATATTCGATATCTGAAAGCTGGTGGGAGGGAAAAACTCATTGCCATGATCCCAGTGCGCCTGACTTAATTCACTAAGGGCTGGGGCAACATCGTGCACCGGGTTTTTCGCCAAGTGAGGGTAGGCAACATGGCCTTGGATCCCGTTCACGGTTAAATCACCGGTTAATGAACCCCGACGCCCATTTTTTACCACATCGCCCACCAGCGTGGTGGAAGAGGGTTCTCCCACAATACACCAGTCTATTTTTTCATTGCGCTCTTCAAGGGTATCAATAACCCGAGTGGTGCCATTAATGAATGGGCCTTCTTCATCGCTGGTAATAAGGTAAGCAATGCTGCCACGATGATTGGGATAATCGGCAACAAATTTACGTGTGGCAACAAGCATAGCCGCCAAACTGCCTTTCATGTCGGCGGCACCGCGACCATATAAATAGCCGTCTTTTTCTGTGGCTTCAAAAGGAGGAGATACCCACGCGTCTTCAGGGCCACTAGGGACAACATCGGTATGACCGGCAAAACAAAATAGCGGTGCTTCGGTGCCTCGGCGAGACCACAAATTGGTGGTATCTTCAAAAACCAGGGTTTCGTGGTCAAAGCCAGATTCATCTAACCATTCTTTCATGTAGGTTTGACAGCCCGCGTCTTCAGGCGTGACTGAACGACGATTAATGAGATTTTTTGCTACATCTACTACCTGTGTCATAGGGCAAAAATGTCCTTATATTGTTCGGCTTTAAACCCTAAGAAATACTGATTGTTGTAATGTAAAACCGGGCGTTTAATCATTGCCGGATGGGCCAGTAATAGTGCCAGAGCCGTTTCTTTATTCAAAGACTGTTTATCTTCCTCGGGTAACTGACGATAAGTGGTGCCGCGCTTGTTGAGTAGATTTTCCCAACCGAGGTGAGATTCTGTTTCAGCCAGCCAATTGGCATCAAGACCTTGTTTTCTATAGTCATGAAAAGCGTAATCAATATCATGTTGTTCTAGCCATTTTTTGGCTTTTTTTATCGTATCGCAATTGCTGATACCAAATAATGTTGTTGTCATAAATACACGTTGCCGCTATCTGTAATATTATCACAGAGTCTAAAGGAAGACTGTCGCCCAGTGCAACTGTGGAAAAGTGATATCCCTAAATTACAGCGTGTTAGTGTCTACACCGTGTTTTTTACTTATAACTAAGATGGCAAACACGATAAGGGCAATTACACATAAACACCAATAACGTCATCATCTTGGGCCAGCCAATGTTTATTCGTGCTTAAGGTTAAACCTTGGCACTGATGTCCATTCATTAATGCGATAGCGCCGGTGGTTTGCATACCTTGTTGTTTCAGCCACAGTGGGTGTATATGCATAATGGCGTCACCTTTAGCCAGCTCATCGCCGGGTTTACATAGCCGTTCACATTTTTCGCCCATTAAGTGGTGCGTGTGTAGCGACAGGGTAATCAGTATTTTCAAGCCAAACACGGTACGCAAACGGACTTCGTAGCCCCGTTCAGGAAGAGTCTCTACTCGGCAAGCCGCTGGGGCGTAAAGGGTATGTCCTGAATAATGAAAGGGAACCGTTGGCCCCCAAATTTGTTGGCTAATAACCAAAGACGTTACCGCCTCAAGAGAAAGTGGCTGCGCAGTGATCGGCGCAGCTAAGCCATGGTATTGCTTAAATTCATCGGGTGGTGAAGTAGTAAAGAACAACGGTAATTGACCCATTTTAATTATGCTAAAACCACCTTGTGATGAAAACCCTCATCAAAAAATTGCTATCAGATGGCGCGTAACTGTGTTAACGCTAACCTTAATAGTAAAGCAAAAAGAGTAACGGAACCAACTTGGTTGTGGTTATACAGTTTGCGCACAGAAAATCTCGTGTTATCCACTTTATCTGTGGATAAGTTTGTTGAGTAGTGTGTGTGAGTATTGCAAGTTACTGAAAACAAAGTATTTAATTAATTGGTTAAACAATGGTCAGTGGATAACATTTATCTTTTCACAAGCATTTTCCACAGAAGTTGTCTACTGTTATAAAGAAAAAATAGGCTGGAAAAGCGAAATTTCTTCGCCTTTGAACCCTTGACACAGCGTAATAGAGTAGGGATTAAATATGAGCGATCCAAATGACGGTTGGCGAGATCTGACAGTAGACGATGCCATAGCCATAAGCGATTTTTATCAACACGTTCTAGGATGGACAAAAGTTGATGTTGCAATGGACGGTTACAGCGATTTTATTATGAAAGATAGTAAAGGAAATGTGATGGGAGGAATTTGCCATCGCAAAGGTGCAAATAATGATGTGCCGACTGGATGGACACCGTATTTTACCACCGCCGATTTTAATCACGCCCTTGAAACAGCCATAGCGCAAGGGGGAGAAGCCATCACCGAGGTACGGCATCATGGTGCTGCCCGCTTTGTGTATATTAAAGACCCTTCAAGGGCAACGTTTGCTTTATACAGTGAGCAGAAGTGACAACTAGGTGGTGCGCTGGTAGATTATCGGGTTGTTATTGGTAATAAGGGACTCACTATTGGCTGCGCCTCTTGATGTGTATGCTGGCCCAGGTGCGCTAGCGACGTTAAAAAAACATGGCTTTCATCCGCTTTTATTTAATTACTTTCTTGGCGCATCCGGTGGCCCCAAGTGGTTTGTTTTAGCTGGGCTAGACCGTGTTTTATTTCCAGAATGGTTTTACCACCGAGGTGGACAGATTCAAATTATTGGCACATCTGCGGGGGCTTTTCGCGCGGCCTGTATGGTGCAGCAAGATCCTTACGCTGCCATAAATCGCCTTGCCGAACGCTACGCCAACACCGTGTATTCTGAAAAACCTACGGCCAATGAAATTACCTTAAAAGCGCGGGAATTGCTTCATCATGTCATGGGCGCTCAAGGGCCTATGGATGTGATCACTAACGAACGTTTTAAGGCGCACATTATTGCTGCAAGGTGTCATGGCCCTATGGCAAGCCGGGGGCGTATCACCCAGATGCGTGGGTTAGCCGCCAGTGCTGCTTTAAATGCCGTGGGACGTAAAAAACTCAGCGTGTTGTATACACGTCACGTATTTTCTGCTCCAGGCAGCCAATTAACTATTCATGATCCTTACCAACTAAAGACAGAAACCACTGAGCTTGGATATGCGAATGTCAATGATGCGCTATTGGCGTCAGGCGCGATCCCTTTGGTCTTAGAAGGGGTGGAAAAAATCATTGCTGCACCGCAAGGCATGTATCGTGATGGCGGTATTATCGATTATCACTTTGATCTGTCTTTTGGTCCAAATGAAGGGTTGGTGTTATATCCCCATTTCGTACCTAAGCCCATTCCTGGGTGGTTTGATAAAGGGTTTAAGCGGCGTGTTCCTCATGCCAGTAGCTACCATAACGTGGTTATGTTAGTGCCTTCTGCGTCATTTGTTGCCAGCTTGCCTTATGGCAAAATACCTGACAGAAAAGACTTTGAAAAACTGCCGGCGAAGACGCGAATACAGTACTGGAACAAGGTATTACAAGAAACTGATAGGTTGGGGGAGTATTTTATGGAAATAACCCAATCGGGCCGTATTATGGACTGTATAAAACCACTGCCATTTGCAGTGAAAGCAGATTGATAATAAGGAACACAGGCTAGGCGTATTGTAAATAAAACCTGATAAGCGCCATAATTTGCGTGTTTAGCGGATGTTTTTGACGTGCGCTTCCTTGTATAATGTCTAGTTCAAATTAGATTCACAAAATAATAATAAGAATATTCTGTATTGCACCATAGTGCGTGGCACTTTCATGTCCTCGCCATTTTCGTCTAATAAAGGCGTACGCTTTACGCATCCCTACATCACTAATTGAACAAACTCGCTTTCCTGCTCTAACCCGAAAGGGTAAGCAGGTCATGTACAGCTTATTTTTTCATGTTGTAAAGAAGGTATTATGTCGGTAAAACACACCGTGGAACACTCATCCTATTTTTGGCCCATTATGGTGATGGCGCTGGGTACATTTACGTTGGGGCTAACCGAATTTGCGTCTATGTCTATGTTGCCATTGATCGCTGAAAGCTATTTTATTACCCCTTCTATGGCTGGAAATGTCATCAGCGGATATGCCATTGGCGTGGTAATTGGCGCGCCACTTTTTATGATCCTGACTAACAAAGCCAATCGTAGAACGTCCCTTATTTTGTTTGCCAGTATGATCTTCATTGGCAATAGTCTAAGTGCTATTGCCAGTTCCCTACCTGAACTGGTGTTTTATCGAGTATTAAGTGGCTTGCCTCATGGTGCGTATTTTGCCACCGCTTTGCTGATCGCATCAGATATGGCACCTAAAGGCCAGCGCGCCAGTTATATGTCGAAGGTTTTTGCAGGGTTAACCGTGGCCACTATTGTGGGCGTACCTTTAGCGACATTGTTAGGACAAAGTATGAGCTGGCGTGCCTGTATGGGCGTTGTTGCCATGCTTGCCTTTATTACGGTGTTTTTAATTTATTTTGTGGTACCGAGTTGCCCCATCTTAAAGCCCACACGATTGGCTGAAGAATTTAGTGTGCTGAAAAATAAATTAGTATGGTCTATCTCTGGCATTATTTTCATCGGTTTTGGTGGTGTGTTTTGTATTTACACTTACTTGGCCGACACCATTATTAACGTAACCGAAACGCCAGTATTTACCATTTCTATTGCGATGATGATGTTTGGTATAGGCACGACTATCGGAAATTTAGTGTGTGGTAAACTGGCTGATCACTTTCCGCTTGCCACCACAGGGATTGCGCTGTTGTGCAGCATTGTTGTTTCGGTGATGTATGTGTATGCGGCGTTTAATATTTATTGGCTTTATGTCAGTGTGTTCTGCTTGGGCGCAAGTGTGGGGTTGGCATCGGTAATACAGTCTATGCTGCTAGATGTGTCGGCCACAGGTCATGCCATGTTAGGAGCACTTGTGCAGTGTGCGTTTAATACCGCCAATGCTATTGGGCCTTGGGTGGGCGGTGCCTTGTTATCTACCGGGGCGAGTTTTAACGAAACCGGTTATACCGCCGCTTTGCTGTTTTCCGGTGGCTTTGTTATGTGGGCACTAAGTGCCGTACAAATGCGACAACAACGGGGGCTTCGCGCAAGCACCGCTTCCGCAGAAGCGCCAGCACGGGAAAGTGTATAAAACAACAGCAGTTAGCAAGCAAAGAGCTAAAAATAACTTGCACCTGTTATAGCGCCCCGTTATTATACGCGCCGTTCACCGCAATCGTGGTGGTGGCGGCACTTCTAAATGCGTCTATAGCTCAGTTGGTTAGAGCGCTACCTTGACATGGTAGAGGTCCCCTGTTCGAATCAGGGTAGACGCACCATCTATTATTCTTCCAAAAGTTTTTTCCAGCGTCATTTTAAAAGTATTTTAGTTTCCTAACTCACTGACAGCATTGAATTAATCGGTTTTATACAGTTTCTTTAGAATTACTGTTTCTTTTCGTTTTTCTCTTGTAAAAAAGATGAATTCTGTCAGCTTGGTCACAATTCGTGACCACTCGTGACCAAGTTGCGATTCTATTCCCTTGTTCTTTTGCTGTCTAAAATAATGCAATGCTGTTTTTTCATTAGCTTTTAACGAGGTGGCGTTGCGAAATAATATGCTGTTTGAGAGTCTGCCGTAGCCGTTTGCCGAGCAGTTAACACTAAATAGCGTGACGCCGTCAATCGATGCAAATGCAATAAACTCATTACCCCCAGTGTTTCGGAAGAACAAATGCAGAAGAACTTGATCATCTAAAAGGAGGTAATGGCTATAAGAAGAGAATAAGTCGTCTTTTAACCGTAAATTTGGATGAGCGCACAAAAGTAAAATGGATTCGGCGGAAATAGACATTTCCGATTCAAAGGGGTATTTCTTCACTTTTACAAGCTTTAAGCCGCCGTTTTTTAATGTTGAGCGATGCATGCCTTTTTTGGCAGCAGTTTCTTTTAAGCTGCTAAAAGTACGCCCTTCTGAATCTATGACAATTAAGGCATTGCTATGACGAGTAGGGGAGTGGCCCAGCAGGTTAAGCCACTCTCTAATGCGTCTTCGTCTTAAGGAAAGGCGTTTTCCTACACTAACGGGTTTAATTTTCTCTTGGGCCGCGAATTCCTCAATACGGATTTGATAGTTTAAAGATGGTACTTTTCGTTCAACAATTTCAAGCGCTTCATAGATGTTCCATCCGCAGCGGATTCGCTCGAGCACTTTATCGCTATTTAATCCAAAGGCTCTGGCTGCTGCGGACAAGCTATCGTAGACCTGACCTTGTACTTCAACTTGCCTACTATTAGATTCATAAGATGTCATGGAATTACTCCGTTCAGTTAAATTCCATAACAGTGTGTTAAGTTTTGAAGCTATTTTTTAAAAAATTTTGGCTCTGTAAACAAAAAGCTTGAACCTTTCTTCCGAAACTGATGGCTCAATTGCTTTATGCCTGTGTAAAAGATGGTCGGTTTAAGAAAAAGGAACGATTGGATATAAAGTAGCTGTAGCGCAACAGCGGAGAAGCTCGCAGATAAATGTAAAATAATGAACAAATGTTATCGAAATGGCTGGGTTAATGTAATTGGTGGAAGTTCAGTACAGTGAACTTGAACAGCGATTCCAGAATCGCTATTCACATTGAAATGGAATATGTATTGAAAGCGGAAAATAAATCATCGTTATAAATTTCGTGTAGAAAAATAGTTTTCTACATCGAAACCGAATTCACTATTTATAGCGGCGGGAATATCTCTCTCACTTAGCTCTATTGAAGAGAAACTGTGCACAGAGTATCGCTCCAAACAATTGCCTCTTAAAAACAAAAACGCGTTTCCAACTATTTGCGAAAAACGAAGGCTTTTTGAAAATGGGTATTCAATACCGGACGTGTAGCGAGAATTTATTTGCTCGTAAATTTCAGCTTCAGGTTTAGGTGTGACGTTTATTTCCATCTGAAGGCTTTCCTTACCTTGCCTTCGGTGAAATACGCGAACCCAATTTTCCGTAACAACAGAGCGATATTTCATACCAAAGCATTTGAAAGAAACGCTTTCACCTGCTGGGAATAGGTTTAGTGCAGGCCAGCCGTTTCCCACGTCTGCGAAAAATACTCGTCCTTCAAAATCAATACGGACCAAACGATGAACTTCTTGTCCACCAATGAACGCGCTGTGAAGTTGAGCATTCACATTAAGCTTTTTCAAATCAGTGAGAAAGGCGAGTGTTTTATCTGAACAAGTACCCCCGGGAACCTGTCCCTGACATGGGCGACCGTATAGTAAATCCAAGTTATGAAATGGAGTGGTAGCGAAATGCTCATACATAAGCTGTTGGATCTCGCTAATCATCGGTGTCTTTTTCCTCTAGCATTGATTGCTGAGTCGAAAACAGGATACGAATGAAAATAGTCATCGGAGTGGTCAAACTGAAAATGCTGCTTCCAAATATCGAGAAGCTCATCTCTCTCTCTACGGCCATTACGTTTTAAATAATTAACCACCATTCCCCTGATACCTGAGCCTACGTCACACGAGACCTTTTTCCTAAGCAAAATGTTAGAGGGAAGAAAGTCGTCAAATATCGTTCTTAATGTGGCTTTGTTCACTCCGTTGCTGTATAGCTCGTCATAGCACAACGTATCACTTAAAGCTTTAACTTCTCTATCCAAAAATGGGCATCGAGGCTCAACACTGTTGGCCATACATGCCATATCAAGTCGACGTAGCTCAGTGAATGTCATATCTCTTATTAATTGGTCTCTTGTTGCTTTCCAGGGTTCAACTTCAGAAAAACTATGGTACCCACCAAAAAGCTCGTCAGCGCCTTCGCCGGTGAGTGCTACTTTAATACCAACTTGGTTTGCAGCCTTTGCTAAAAGAAAAGTAGCTAAACCATTGCTTATTACTGAGGGATTGTAACTTTCAGTAGCGTAAACAACCTGATTGATGAGGCTAGGTAGTTCGGCAATCATAGGAAGAGGAATTTCAACTACGTTTTTCAGCCCTAAATATTGTGTAACAATATGAGCAGCACTTAAATCGTCTCCGTCGGCATTACCAAGCGTAAAGTAAACGATATTGTCTCGAAGCTTCGATGCAATGCTTGCAATTAGTGAGCTATCTAACCCGCCGCTTAAGAAGATTGCTACCGCTTGTTTATGATTTGGCAGTCGTTTGCGAACGCTTTCAATTAAAGCTTGCTTGATACACAAGGTACTTTGAAAACTGCTAAAGCTTTTAACTAATGTCACTGCACCAGTTTTCAAACAAATTTTCGCAACACCTTTGGGTATCGCCTCAAACCAGTCAATTGACTTAAATGCTTTTAATTCACTGGATATGAATATCTCGCCTTGGGAACTTCCAACATAAAGAGGTTTCTTCCCCATAGCGTCGCGAAGGCAAATGGCGTGGATTCTGTCGGGCTCGATTAAAACAGCAGAATAAAAGCCATCTAATTCTTCAATCACGTTTTCTTTTAGTTGCAAATAAAGCGGTAAAACAACACTAGTATCGCATTCGTGACTTTTTAGTTGATATCGATATGCCAAATCACTGAAATTATAGATCTCACCGTTTATACCCCCTAACCAGCCTTTATGCTCAAAAGGCTGCCGGCCGTTATCAGCGGTACCATTAATAGCAAGGCGCCGAAATCCGATAGCGAACTCATTCTCTGTCAATACAACTAGTTCGTCAGGTCCACGATGTTTGATTCGTTCGATGCATTCCGGGATCAATATTTCGGCTTGTTTGCCCGCTAATACTACTAGGCCGCACATTTATTTAACTTCTGCCAAGGCGGTTGGAACAGCGCTTTCATTTTTAAGTTCCGCTCTTACCTGCATTAAGAGTTGACCAAGACGGTTTTGGCCAGAACCATCCCCAGGATCGCCCCAATATTCATCGTTATCTGTCAATTCAATAAGCAAGCGGTGTCCTGTGTCTTGAAGCTTGGCTGCCAGATCGGGGTGTTGTGTGAATTTTGCCCGTAAAGCTCTCAGCATGAAACGCTCTCGAACGTTAATCCAATCGGTTCGTCCATATTTTTCTAGATGTTGATGAGCTATAGATTTGGCTAACATTGGGCTAGCAGCACATCTAATCTGTTCCTTAAGCTGGTGGGATTCAAACTTCTGTGCTTGATAATAATGCTCTGTCGTAGGCCAGATGATACTGTCGATGAAAACTGAATGTCTCGAAAAGTTTGATAGTTCTCCCCACGGTTGATCAGAGTGATAAAAGTGAACAGGTTTATCATTATTACTTTCTGATTCGAGAGGCAAATTATGACCTAACTTGTCATTCTTTGTATGCAAGTATTCCTTGTTTTCAGGCCGAATATTTGGGTTTGTGTGCACAACCGAGGTTTGGATACCATGATCATTCAAGAATTGGTGTTTACGAGGGTTGTTTGATACCAACCGCACTTTTTCAATGTCCAGTTGTTTTAAAACAGACACCGCTTCCGCATAGCTACGAACGTCTTGCTCAATACCAAGGAGTTCAAAAGCTTCTGCAGTATCGACTTGTTTATCTTCCATCGTTCGAACAGCATTTATCTTTACCGATAAGCCATGCCCACGGCCTTCTTGCAGCTGATAAACAACAATTCCACGTCCTTCTGAGGCAATGTTTTTCATTGTTTCTGTCAGTTGATCAGCGCAGTCACAATCTAAAGCGCCGAATACTTCAGACGCACGGCACGAAGAGTGTACTCGAAAGAGTGGCCATTCTCCCTGAGCAGAGATATCACCCATACAGATCACACTGTAATTTTCGTCGGAACTATCATACATTCGGAATTTGCCCATTGGCGTAGGAAGAGTGCACCAATTATCAATTTTTAGTTTCACAATACTTCTCCTATACTTCATTGCTCTCACAGATTTTAGAGCTTTGACTTTTACACGTTTTCCCTTGATTTATTGATGTAGCGTAGGCGTCGCTTAAACTTGTCATCTGTTTTAAAAAGCGGGATATTTCATTCTTATCTACGTTTTTAATTTCGAGTTTTATTTTTTCAAAGGCTTTTAGTGCAAATTCCTGCTCGAGACAATCTGTTAAAGCTTTTAATTCTTTGTAAAAAGGGCCGTTTTTAATCGCTTTTGCCAATCCCGAAATACGGTAAAAACTCTGCTCCAAAAGCAGTATTCTAGTGTCCATATGATTCATTGAACGCGAATAGATATCTGCCACTTCATCTGTTGAAAACTTCATTCTGTGTTCAGAGTTTTCACCTAAAAATTCGACGAGCCCGGCATAGAGTGCAGAGCCAACTATTTCACATTGTACTTTTTCTGAATTTATTGTTTTTTTTGAATAACTTCGACCGACATGGTGCACAGGAAACGCAACTGACTTAAGCGTCATCCTTTGATAATGCTTATTAATGATTGCCCATATCATGTCTGAACGGCGTACCTCTTTACCATTTAATAATGCGGATAAATTAGGAGTTTTTAAAAGTGCTTGGGGGTTGAGAATAAATGTACAGCCCCCTCTATTTACAGAATCCTTTGCTTCATTAATTGGATTTCGACATGGAGCAGCGATAATTGAACGAGTCAATGGAGTACCATCAAGAATACCCAAAGCGCCTGCGAATAATCGATTTTTAGCTTCTTTGACAGTTTCAAATGGATAACTAGGCTCAAGCCAAAGAGGTGTTTCTAAATGAGTGCTATGCTTTCGAGAAAGGTCATAATAATAGTCTGGGAACGTGTTACGAATTGCTTTATTTTTTTCAGTTCGGTCGGGCAATAACGCATCATCTGGTAGTTTCGCTAACCAAGCTGCGTTGTGCACTAAATCCATCAGTTGAACTCTCAAACCGTTCAATGGTGGGTTAGGGGACGAACCCTCATAAGCGCCGAAAAGAACATCTATGCGTTGCTCGCGGAACGCAGGTAACCATCCAATGTATTTGCGGGCTCGCTCATCAATGCGCATATCGTCATCAAGTAACCAGCCTATCGTGCCCGAAGTTTTTACAAGTTCGCCACCGATGTAACGTTGCAGCATTGTTCGAGCAAATGCTATACCCACTTGACCTGAAGGTCGGCTTTGAATTTTTGAACCAAATAGCCCTGATTTTGCATCGGCAAGCTGGACTTCTTCTGAAATAAAATTAACTGTTAACAGATCACCAAATGATTCATCTCTCAATTTGATAAAATCAGTTACGGTACAGCCATTGCACAAAACAAAAACTGATAATGAAGTTATGCTTGGATGGTCGTGTAAAACTCTTAGACTATTAAGTAGCGGCATGAGCGTCAGTGGGTCGGTAGAAATGACGCCTACTACAAGTTTGAAAGCTTGATGATTAGGTGCTTTTTCTAGTGTCGTTTCGACGAGCTGGCAGCGGTTAATAGGGTAGTCTAGCTTCGCACGAAAAGTTTCAAAACCAGCCAACTCAGGCATGGCTAAATGAGTAAGAGATTTGCGCATGAGCTGCTTTAAATCGTCGCGATGCGCGTGGTGACATGATAAATATGCCCGCCTAGCCATATGCTCGAACCCTAATTCATTCCATGGGCGAATATCCGACCCATAATCGATAAGCTTAACTTCTGTTTCTGTTGTTATCAGGTTTTTAGGGTGGATGTTGTTGCAGACAATACCTGCGCGGGTACAACCGTTAATGAGTTCGATCAAGCGCTTTTCGAAACCACCGTTATAGGGAGAGCTTTCTTCAAATGGATATGTTAAGAGAACCCAAGCACCGTCCCTAATGACGTGTTTGAGTGGATATATACCAGGAATATTTCTCCATTTGGCGCCACAATCACGTAAGAATTCGAACTGCGCTTCCGGGGTGCGCGTTTTCCAATAATCGATGCATTTGTAAACGATTGTGTCATCCGTAAATACAATAGCTTCTGAACCAGAACCTAGTAAACGTAAGTCTTTTGTATTGAAATGGTGGTTAACTCGGTGTTCTGCAGAAACTAATCGATGAGCGTAAACTTCTTCTTTGAGCTTTTCTAATTCGCCTCGTGAAAGCATCGTTTCTGGGCACTTTGCTGGATTGACCATTTTTGCGCCGTTACAGGTCAGATATGATTCTGAATCGTTAAAAAGCTCTAAGTGAGATTCTGCAAGGCTATCTATTACCCAAATAGTACTGCCTGGTCGAAGTTCTGAAACATTGACGGCGTAGCTTTCTAGGAGCTCAAATTCCTTGACTGGAAAGCACCCAAGTCCCAAGTTTCTCAAAGTGTTTGCTAAGTTCTCGTAGAATCTGTTGTTAGGTTCAATGTGGAAAACAACATCTAAGCCTACAAGATCGCTTGTTCGGAAAAAATGGAAAAATGCGACAATCTTATTGAGTAATTCCCTGGTCACTGAAGTTGAACAACATAGAACAATAGCTTTATTATCAGGACAACAATTTTCTGAAACTTTATTTGTTGGTGGTTTCCAAGCAAAAAGTTCATGAGCTCGTTGTTTGAAACTTGCGGCCTCTAATGTGTTCATTCGACTTTGGTACTTTTTCCAAAAAGAAGAAAGGCCGTTAAGTTTTGATTTCCCTCCGCTATTGCTTAGTCGAATTCTATTGGTCTCAGCATAGTGATCAACTAAAAACCTAGGGAGAGCTTGATAACGTAGGGTGCCTAACTCACTTAATCGAATACAAAGATCGCGGTCGGTAGAGCTAGCTAGAAATTCATCAAACCCCCCACTTTGTAGGAAAGTACTCATTCGAAGAAAAAGATTAGAGCCTTGAATTCCAGGGTTGCCGGTTAAAAACAACTGGGCTTCTAATCTGGCTGGGGCGAGGATCTGGATAGGGCACTGACAGTTACTCTCGATTCGATTCAATCCGCTGGCTACCATATCTAATTCGTAAGACTGTACTGCTTTCACGCACTCTTCAAGATAACTGGGATGCCATGAGTCATCATCATCTAAAAACGCTAACATTACATTTTCTGCAGCGTCCACTTGAGATGCCAGATATTTAACCGCGCTATTCCAACAACCACTTGCTCCATGAGTGCGCGTGTTTACTCTATAAGTCACACTACAGTTCGGTATTTCGATGTCTTGAATAGAGTTTCGATTCAGGCTACGAATATCTAAATCAGAATCATCACATACTATTAGAAAGTCGGGAGGCTTAGATTGATGCGCTATTGATGGTAGCGAGCGTTCAGCCAGTAACATGTGACGATTTTTGGTGGCCACAATTACTGCTATCTTGATTTGTGACGTCAAACTTTATCAGTCCTTTATTTATTAACGAGGTTTTTCGTGAGTTATCTAGAATACTAAGGAGAGCATTGAGTTCTCGAATGATGTTTAAAACCTTATTTTATACTCAAGAGTGTTTGCAACCTAATACTTAGACTGGAGAATGATATTACAGGGGGAAATAAATCAAATGAGTCAAATTAATATCCTTATTAATCCTGATTTGAGCACAGAGCAGAACTTAGAGCTGGTCGGATGTTAAAATATCTGTGCCGATTTGGCAATAAAAAGGCCGATTACGGAAACATATACTTTAGTATAAATTGTGGTGGCAGCGTGTCCACTTGTGTCAAAAGCATTTTGTAAAGGGTCGCGACTTATTTTCGAGTTCACTGCTTAGCGTTGGTTATTATTACTTGACCACTACAGCTAAATAGAATGGGGTAGAGATCCCCTGTTCGAATCAGGGTAGACGCACCATCTATTAAGACGTTTCAAGTTATTAATCACTAACGTAACAAACCAAAAGTTCTATTTTCAAGTCACATGCAAACATAATGTATTTTTTCTAGTGTTATTTGACTAGCCTCCTGCTTTTCGTAAAAGTTACTCTTTTTTTACTTATCTAATTCTGTACTTATTCTCTGTAATGATTAATCTAGTGAAGACTCGTTGTATAATAAATATCGAATGCTGCACCTCGGTTATCGATGAATATCCAGACTCGGCAATATATAGAAGGTGCAGTATAGATTGATCTTACAGGACTAATTAAAAATGCTTTTATGACAGGAGGAAGGGAAGATAAATCAACAGGTTCAATAAATGGTCGATACTTGTGGTCTATTGGTTGGCGTGTATCTAATAAGATAGATGAGTAATAGGTTAATTATACATGCCTGAATAAAGAATATAGCCACACGATTACACTACATCATCAACAGCAGTATACTGATAAATCCCTGGAGCGATTTTACATGTATCCATCTGAATTCGGTCGCCTGGAATAGGTCTTTGGTATCGAATAAAGTCCTTTTTCTTCCGGTGAAAAATTACTGGTTTCACTTCATGTTTAGTCAGCACTTTATGAATTGAAGCAAGGGATAGCTGAAAGTTATGCTCGCGAAGAAATTCATTTTGAATTCGTCTGACACCAAGCTTTCCATCTTTTCTGAGGCTGAGAATCCACTCTTCGATTAGATTATTAATGGGGAGTTGTGAGGGCGTCTAGAAACGTCCTGTAGGCCGTCTAGGCCTTTCTCTCTGTATCGCTTGTACCACTCTCTATTCCACACCGACGGCAAACTAGGCCTGCATTATTGGTTTCTTCGTAAAGCTCAATCCACTTCAAACGCTGTTTAATTTCTTTATTCATAGAGTCATAGTATATTGAAACGATTTCTATGAACCACACAAGTAAGCACCTAAATATTTTCAATCGACGATTTTAGCTAAAATGTTATAGATATGCTATTCTCCTTATATTAATTATTTGTTAGTAAAGGGGCATTGATGGCTTGTCAAAAATCTGTATTCAATTTATGTTTTACCTCATTTTTAATTCTGCTATTAACTGGCTGTGGTGGCGGAGAAGGTTCTGAAAATGCTTCCCCACAAGTACCGCAACCCATTTTAAATGCTCCTCAAAATGTTGAAGCGGTTGCGCAAGACGCGGAAATTTCAATTACATGGAGTAATGATGATTCAGTTGAGTCCTATGATGTTTATCTAGCTTCTGAATTAGAATTCGATTTTGAAAATTACTCAGTATATGAAAATTCAATTAGGTTGCTTGATGTCACTTCACCCGTGATATACAAGCCAGATGATTTATCTCCCTTATATAGAGTTGTGGTCGTGGCAAAGCAAGGTTCGCTAGAAATCGCGAATTCTGATTTAATTACGGTAGCACCGCGATATACCGACCAAGGTGATACTGTCCTAGATCTCCAGACAAACCTTATTTGGATGAAGTGTGCGGTTGGGCAAGAATTCAGTCAAGCGCAAAACACTTGTTTAGGTGATCCCGCGAGGTTATCGCATACAGAAACACAAACGTACATAGACGCCTATGCTCCTGAATTCCGTCTACCAACTGAATCGGAATTGATTACGCTAGTTTATTGCGATTCAGCTAAACCACGCTATTTCTTAACTGATACAGAAGAACAGTGTGAAGATACTAGTCAGGATGCCTCCATATACAGTCCATTATTCTCTGGAAACATTTTCGTTGATATCAGTGGTTATCGTTCTTCAACTATTTACGACACTTCTCATGGAGCCGTTGTTTATACTAGAGTTTCTTTTGGGCGAATAGGAGGGAAATCTAATATTCAGGCGAGCGAGCCAGCCTCTACACACGTGAGGCTTGTGAAGAAATAATAGCCAATGGCGTCAATGGTGATTAGTTGTACTTATTGAGCATTAAATCAGTATATTCTTCTTTATATTTTAATCTAGACTTTCCCCTGTCTGGAACTTTGGTTAGGTTAATTAATAAGCTGAAGCTGTAAGGTAAATCGAAATTTATACTTTCTATAAATCTATCTTGTTAGCCCGAAACAAATCAATATGATTTTCTTTATACACCTTCGTTGATCCCACATCGGCGTATGTAGCTCTTGCCTAAGGGTCTTAACCTGCGTTATCAAACATATGTATAGCCAGTGTGTAGCGTGATTTTTTCATAGTCGTCTCCTGCATTAATCATTGCAGAAAACTCCAATTAAGTCTGTCTCAGTTTAGGGGAAGTGGACACCATAGCTCGTAAAAAGTGCAGCGAGTATCGAATATTATTGGCAGAGAGCGTTGATCCAGAATTACATCGTTAAGAAGCAATAAGGCAAGCCGAATCGCATTCTAATACGTTTAGGATTGTTGGTGAAAAATGGATTGAAAGTTACAGCTCGAAGAAACCTAAAATCACGGCAGACAAAATGTGTCGGCTGTTAGATAATCATCTATTTCCAAAGCTTGGGAAGGCTGCCGTTGATTATATAACAGCATCCCACGTGTTATTGAGGTACTACAGATGGGGACGTGAACTGTAATCTTAGATAGAGGACATCGTGTTAAAATTGAATTATCTAAAACGAAAAGTTCTTGCTCAAATAGATCATCATATAGTGCTGTTTGTAATGGCTCTGGTTCCTCGATAGGATCACTAAAACAATTGACGGATATCTCACTACATAGAGATCTAAATAATTGTTTGAGTGACATTATTACTAGTAACAAAAAATATACCTTAGGGAAAGAGGATGAAAAATAGAAATTATAAAAATACCATCACGGTTTGTAGAGAAAAAAGTAGTGGTAAAAATTTTCCCGCAACGTTTGATACCAGAAATAATGACATTTGCGCTGAAGTTTATAATTGGGAAGAGTTTTATTCTTTTGATAATGGGGAGCTAATTCTCGAAGACACCAATGTCAACTTTATCTCATTGCACAACTGTATTATTTCACCTTCAGCAATATGTAGATCTGGGAAGAGGTATAATAAAAATATCGTTCATTCGGATTCAGCTGTTATTGGCCCCAGTCCATGGGGAATTTCCGATAAGATTAAAAGAATACACTTTTCGATCGATGAGGCTTTAGAGCTTTTTTCGAATGGTAATATTTTGATTGACTTTGTTCATAAATATAGAAATGGAGATTTTAATTCTAGTCTTTTTAGTATTGCAGTTTCTGGATATAAAATTACTTTTAATATTTCGTTCGGTATAAATTCTGATTTAAATGTTGACCCGATAATAAAGGGTATTAATTGTTGCGTTGAATTTAATGAGCCAATTAACCTTGAAGACATTCATAATGGTATATGGTGTGTTTTGAGCTTTGTAACTCTATGCTTGGGTAATACGATTTTGCCGAAAAATGTCAGTATATCGAGATGTACATATGATAAATGGAATGAGCATATAGAACAAAACTATCAAGAAGACTTTAAACTGAGCATGCATGAAGTGATGTGGGTAGACCAAAGATTCGGTGAGCGATTTAAACAGAGTAGAATGGCTCTATATCGGGTTAACACTGAAGATGAAATGGATTTATTTGCGGCTGCACTGAAGGTTTGGGTCCAGCTTACTGATACTGATTGGGGTGATGCATCAAGGCATATGCACAGGACCTTATCTTTAAACCAGAATCATTTTACGTCTGAAAGAGCTTTAAACGCCTTCCGTTGGTTAGAGTCCATTCCAACTTTCTTACCGAAGAAATTAGGAAGAGATAACGTTATTGATGATCTTGTAAATTTGGTGATTGAAAAGACTTCAGAGTACGATTTCATTCAAGATCGAGGGCGAATTAACGGGTTGTTGAGTAAATTAAACTATGAAACCTTTAGAAAGCAAATTGATAGGACGATACAAGAGCTTTCCTTAGAATTTCCATTGTTGGATACAATTCCTTCTATCACTGCTCATTTAATCAATTCTAGATTAGTGAGAGCAAAGGCTGCACATGGACTTCTAGATTGGAAGGTCAAAGATAAAATTGACCCATTTAAAAGTGTTATTGCTCTTGAGACTCTATGCTTTTTATTAACAATGAAAGAATTACCACGTTCAGATTTTATAAACAACTCTATGGAATTTTATCGTATATTAGATGATGCAAAGCGTTCTTTGCGTTGAAATTTTCAATGAAGGAAGTTCATAAATAATGATATCTTTTATATTGCTTTGTTAGACAAAAGGGATGATATCCTTTACAGCTAAAGGAAACTAAGGTTGTTTTGGTAGGATATGGTGTTTATATGTGCTGGGTTACTAATTTTATGTACCTGCCAATCTCAATTTATTCTATAGAAAGTTAAGGATGGGAAGATTAATATGAATAAGAAAGAGCTTGAAGCTCTCGCAAAGGAAGCGGTCAAAGGCATTAAAACACCTGAAGACTTAAATGAATTCAGTGAGCTATTGAAAAAGATCACCGTTGAAGCGGCATTGAACGCTGAAATGGATGAACATCTTTTTTACGAAAAGCACCAAAAACTCTACCTCAGCGAACAATCGCCACGGTAAGAGCAGTAAAAGGGTTAAAACCGAAGATTGGGAGTTTGAATTCGACACGCTTCGCGACCGTGAAGGCTCCTTTGTGCTCAAAATCGTTAAAAAGCATTAATTCCGCTTTGCATCCATGGACGATAAAATCCTGCGGCTATACGCGCAGAGCATAAGCACTCGTGAAATAGTTGCTGCATTCGATGAATGGTACGGCAGAACAAAGATTAAAAAGAGTACCTTCTTTACTGAAGCCAAATATTTTTTCTCACTAGTAGTTAGCGTCACTTGAATGGAGGCTTGTATGAGGCGGTACATTGTAATGATTAACACCGCTCATAGCTGCGCTAATATGTTATAATCGTTGAATTAATTCTTTTTATGTCATTGTAGTTTATGGCCCAGTTTCTCTCTCCAATTAATCAGTTTCTTAGTCCTTATTACGATCAGATGAGCTTGATGTTAATAGCGACGCTATTGGTAATCTATGGCGATCTCATCAATAAGCACATCAAACAGTTCATCAAAGGTTACCATTTTTTACTGCGCAGCCTGTTGTTTGTAGTCTTGTGTGCCTTTGGCTATGGGGCGTTGACCTTATGGGCCGCGCCGTTATTTAAACATATAATTTTTTATCTGCCTTATCACTATCGCGGCGTCGCGTTTATCGGTGCGTTCTTGGTGATGGGGCTATTGGCCGAACGACGGCGTTATATTTAAAAGGGGCGCTTTTGAACGACAATCATTTATCTGCTACTTTTTATCAAACTCAACGCAAGGTGACCGCGGTTAAATGAATAAGCAAAAAAGCCCCATAGATCCAGCATGCTGCCCCTTGTGCAACAGTCCAAATCAATGCGCCAATGTATCAGGCAGTGAGCAACCTTGTTGGTGCATGGCCGCAGACGTTGTGTTTACTCCCCATGTGTTGCAACAAGTACCGGCCAATCTCAAACACAAAGCCTGTATTTGCCAAGGGTGCGCCAAAAAGCCCAATTAAAAGCAGTGCTTCCCTTTGGGAATAATGAACTTCTTTGGTAAGACTGGTTCAACATAATTGTGCACCGGCTACCTTATTTTTGATAATCTTGAATCGGTAAGGCGCGTAGCCACATAATAGCTACCGTTCTGTTTAACATACTTTTTAAGGAATGGTTTTGAAGCAAACCCATTTTTATCAACCCAAAGACGGGCATGGCCTTGCTCACGATCCATTTAACGCCATTATTGCACCGCGCCCCATTGGGTGGATATCCACAAAGTCTAAGTCTGGGGTGCTAAATCTTGCGCCTTATAGCTTTTTTAACGCGTTAAACTATACGCCCCCCATTATTGGTTTTTCGGTGGTAGGCAGTAAAAAAGATTCCCTTATTAACGTGCAGGAAACCGGTGAATTCTGCTGGAACCTAGTGTCTGAAGATTTAGCAAAAGCGATGAATACAACCAGTAAACCCCTGACGTTCGATGAAAGTGAATTTGACCATGCCGGGCTTGCCAGTGTAAAAAGCGAAGTGGTTGATGTACCTCGGGTTAAGGCAAGCAAAGTAAGTATGGAATGCAAGCTGAGTGATGTGGTGCAGCTAAAAACAGCCAGCGGCGATGCCGTCAATAGTTGGTTTGTTATCGGCGAAGTGGTGGGTGTGCATATCGATAAATCCCTCATAGAAAATGGCGTTTACCGTACCCTTAAAAGTGCGCCTGTCACCCGGGGTGGCGGGCAAGGTGATTACTTTACGCTATCTAAAGACAACTTTTTTGAAATGCTACGGCCGGAATAATTGTCACTGTTCGTAAAGAAAGCCTCTGTCTTCATCATCCTGATAGAAGACGTTGAATAATATAAAAATTTAAATATAACGATTCGAGATAACGATGAACCCAGTTGTTTTATCTGTTTGTATCATGCTGGTTTTGGCATTGATGCGTGTAAATGTGGTGGTGGCGCTTGTTTTTAGTGCCATCGTTGGTGGCTGGTATTCTGGCATGAGTCTAATCGACGCCGTATCAACCTTTGAAAGTGGCTTAGGTGGCGGGGCAACCATTGCCTTAAGTTATGCTATGTTGGGTACGTTTGCCGTGGCAATTTCTCGTTCTGGGGTAACAGATTTGCTGGCACAATCTGTTATCAAGCGTTTTATTGGGCATGACAATCAAGCGGCGTCTACCGGTTTAAAATACGCGCTGATTTTTGCGTTGCTGCTTATTACCATGTCATCGCAAAACATTATTCCTGTGCACATTGCCTTTATTCCGATTTTGATCCCCCCTCTATTAGGTGTTTTTGCCAAACTGAAACTTGACCGACGTTTAGTCGCCTGTGTCTTAACCTTCGGTTTGATTACGCCATATATGGTGTTACCTATTGGCTTTGGAGGTATTTTTTTAAACAATATCCTACTTAAAAACTTGCACGATAATGGCCTTGCCGGCATCACTGCCGCGCAAATTCCTCATGCCATGTTATTGCCTGGTGCCGGTATGGTTTTTGGTTTGTTAGTGGCGGTATTTATCAGTTATCGCAAACCCCGAGAATATACCGTGAGCGAATACACCGCGCCCCAAGCTGAAACCCAACCCATCAACCAAAAGCACATTATCGTATCCATCGTCGCCATCATTGCTGCGCTGGGTGTGCAATTGTTGTCTGGCTCGATGATTATCGGTGCTTTAGTGGGTTTTACCGTTTTTAACCTAGGCGGTGTGGTTGCCTGGAAAGACACCAACGACGTATTTACTAAAGGTGTCCACTTGATGGCAATGATTGGGTTTATCATGATTGCGGCGGCGGGTTTTGCTGAAGTGATGAAAGCCACCAATGGCGTGGAAAGCTTGGTTCAGTCGTTATCGACCTCTATTGGCGACAACAAGCCGCTCGCGGCCTTTCTTATGCTGGTTGTGGGTTTATTAGTCACGATGGGTATTGGTTCGTCGTTTTCAACCATTCCAATTATTGCGACTATTTATGTGCCACTTGCTATAGCGTTTGGGTTTTCACCCATGGCTACCGTGGCGCTTGTGGGCACGGCAGCGGCTCTTGGTGATGCGGGTTCACCAGCATCAGATTCAACCTTGGGGCCAACATCAGGGTTAAACGTTGACGGGCAACACGAACACATTTGGCAGACGGTGGTGCCTACCTTTTTGCATTACAACCTGCCATTGATCGCCTTTGGTTGGTTAGCGGCCATGACACTCTAAATAGACGGGGTCTGGTAACCCTTTAGGTTTCAGGCCCATCTAGGGTAAATACCAAATGTCGGCGCATGTCTTTTAGCACCACGCCTTTTTTCACGAGGGCTGCACTTAAACGCTTTTGCCATATTTTCAATGTGGGCTGGGCAGCGATTAGTGCGGCCTCATCTGCAAACTGAAAACGCAGTAAAAGGGAATCGGGGAAGTGGTGATATTGCATGTCAAACCAACATTGCAGCATACCCTCAAGTTCTTCCCGGCCTTGTTGTTCAAGGGTATCAGCAACGCTTAATACGCAGGCTTGCTGTTTTCGTTGTACGCTAGACAGTGTTTTCATGGCATGGGGGTCTCTATAACTATTTCCACGCTTTGTGTACAGTCAGCGCCTTCAATGTTTAGCCACATCTGTCCGTCTTGTATGGTTACCTGAATTTGCATCGAACGGCGTACCGTGTCAGCTAACACCGCCGCAAGTGGGCCTGGTAGGGTGTACACCGATAAGTTCTTTTTGAGGGCCAAGGCGTTGGCTTCTTTTTTCCACCACATATCAAAACTGTTGTCGGCGTAAGCGTAAATCATCATTTGCTGACTTTGATTACAGCCTTTTTTGATACGTTGTTCTGACGGTTGACCAAGCTCAATCCACAACTCAATTTCGTCACTGTAGCTTTTTTGCCATAAATCGGGCACCTCATCGTCAGACAACCCCTTGGTAAATTGGAGTCTTTCGTGGGCATTGGCAATAAAAGCGATGATTCGAAGCATCATGCGTTCATCGTTTTCAGATGGGTGCCGAGCAATGGTCAGATTATGGTCGTGATAGTAGTTGCGATCCATGTCGGTTATCGACAGGTCGACCTTAAAGATAGTTGCTTTTAATGCCATGGTGATTCCGGTTCATCGGTAAGGTATTGCGATTTGCGGCGTATAGTATCAGTTAACGCTGGGTTGCGCTCTTAGGTCGGCGGATTTTTCTGTAACCTTTTACTCAGTTCACGCTGTGGTATTTGTCGCCACGGCGGATACTCCCGATGCTATCAATGGGCCTAGCTCATGCTTTAAAACTAGACACCAAGGTATTCGTTTCTTTGGCAATAATTGATAAGTTTTGCGCCGATTCCGTGGCTATTTTCACGCCGTGGGATATTTCTTCGGATTGTGCCGCAATAGTATTCACATTCTCACTCACGCTGTCTGAGGTTGCGTCTTGTTGTTCCGTGGCCGAGGCGACGCTATCAGTCATATTCTTAACGTTTATAATTATTTGAGATAACTCGTTCATCGCCGTCGTCACCAAATTGACAAGGTGGATGCCGCCATCAGCTGCGGTGGATGCTTTATCCATTTCCTTAACCGACAAGCTCGATGCATTATTCATTCTTTCTACTATCTGGGATATCTCGACGGTACTCTTTTGAGAGCGGTTTGCCAACGTCCTTACTTCATCGGCAACCACCGAAAACCCCCGTCCAGCTTCGCCAGCTCTTGCTGCCTCTATTGCAGCATTAAGGGCTAGAAGGTTGGTTTGATCAGCAATGGATGTAATATCACTTAGTAAACTGTTGATTAAGGAGACTTCATTTTGCAGTGATGAAATCACGTCTTTTGAGTCGCCAAGCAGTTTTACCAGCAGCTTTATATTGTCGGCTGCAAGTGTTGCTCGTTCCATGTTTTCTTTAAGGCTGTCCGAGGCGTTATCACTGGCATCACGGGTTTCAACAGTACTTCGTGATACATCGGCTATGGTCATAGACAGTTCTTCAACGGAGCTAGCAACCATCAGTGTTTCTTGTTTTTGTTCGGTAACACTTTTATTGCTTTGTTCCATCACACTGCTCAATTCCTCTGCGGCATGGGACAAACGTTGTGCATTGTCTTTAATGCTACGAACAATTTTTTGAACCTGTTCGATAAAAGTATTAAAGGGAAGAATGATGTTATCTATTTCGGGTATCGATGACGGCGTTAGTCGAATGGTAAGGTCGCCATTTCCGCTAGAAAGTTCATTGCAGGCTTTACCAAACAATAATAGTGGCTTAATCAGAACTTTTGCTAACCAAAGTGCCAGTGCAATTGCGATACACAAAATAATTAAAGCTTCTACTAAGGTGGATAGCATTAACGTAGAGCGAAGAACGAAGACTGGCGACAACGCCTCGTCTACATCTATTTCAGCTAAAATCGCGTAGGTATAGTCGCCAATATTAAGGGGGATATAGGAAGAAAAAACTTGTACGCCACGGTAATCTTCAAGTGTTGTAAAACCTTCTTTCCCTTCTAAGGCAAGGTTAACGGATGAGGTTTTCACCGGCTGTATACCAACGGCAGTGCCGGCATCCTTGATTCGGCCTGCAACTGAGGGCTGCTGGACTTCGAGAGCGTTTATATAATCGGTTTGATTTTCTAAGAAAAAGCGGCTTTCTGTAACCAATAATTTGTCGGGCGAAACTAAAAAGGTTTCTCCTGACGCACCAAAGCCATTTTCAGACCAGTTTTGGTTGTGTGTGAGTATTGAGCCAATTTTATCGATAGGGATCTGAAATATTAAAATACCAATAACCGTCCCATTTTCATCTGTTATTGGGCTGGATAAGAACCCGGCTAACGCATCGTAAGAGGGTAAGTATTTGGCGATTTTACTTACCGCTACGAGGTTGTTGTCGGTGGCACTTTTCGATAACGAGAAGGCTTTACCAATTTCTGTGTTTGCATAGGGGCCGTCGATCAAACTTGTCGCAAAGTCTAATTCTTTGTAGACGCTATAGACAATGTTTCCTGTCGTTACATCTGCGATAAAAATATCATAATAGCCAAATTCGTTTAAAAAACGTCTTATTTCCTCATGATATTGAGAATGCACGGTTGCATAGGTGGTTTTATTATTTAAATCCACCAGCGCATCCTTTTGTCCAATAGGGAAGCGGGAATTAGCTATAAAGTCATGCTGCAGTTGCTTTGCGTGTAACGGAAGCGGTTGAATCAGCGAGGTCGGTTGTGCCAAGGCATCGACGTTGCGCTCTTGGTATCGCTGCGCAAACTCATTGGAATAGTAACTTGAGAGTAAATTGTCTTGAGAAGGCGAGTAAGCCTCGCGCTCTAGTGCATACTTTTTATACGCCGGAACAAACCGTTTAGTTGCTTCTACAATTAAGGAGGACGAAGAAAAATTACGGATCTGTTTTTCGTTAAAAGATAAGTAATCTTGAATCGCTTGTTTCGATTGTACCGCTTGTAGTCGCAATTTATCTTTTGCTGAGGTTTCTAGCGCGTCAGAGGCGCTGGTTACCGACACATATAGCGATAAACCGGCCATCAGTAACACTGCAATTGATACTAAAGATACAAAAGCAATAATTAATCTTTTTTTCAGTGTCACTCTGTTTCCTCTTTGTGATAACAGGTAGTTGTCTATTGATGCATTTTTTGCAGAAACGAACCTTAACTAAGATATAGCCGATTTTTTATAAAACGAAAGCGCCACCGTTAAATGGCTATTTAATTAACGTTGTTGAGTACAATAATTGATTGTGCAAAAGTAACGGCAACAATACCGTGATGTAGGGATACATTTTTATGTACCCAAGCAACGAGAGATAACCAAGGAGACAGATGTGCCATTTACCTTGTCAGAAGACCAATTAGCGAAGACTGAACAAGCATTGGGCGTGAAATTGCCGGAGGAATACCGTGCAGCGATGAAATTGGACAATGGTGGCGAAACGTCAACCGACGATGATGACTGGACGTTTTATTCTATTAAAGATACCTCGGATAAAAAGAGGCTTTAGCCATTGCGGGCAACGGCTTGGGTGACCAAATGGTTTTTATTAAGGAAGCCGAGAGGTTTTTAAATGCCGTTTTTTTATGGTTTCATGAAACAGGCGAGCTAAAAAAATTAACCTCAACATTTGCTGAATTAGAAAAAAGGTAATAAGGTAATTTTAATCCAGTTTTTGTTCTTTTCTTTTGTTGTTCAAGCTAACGAGAATGTATATCCATTTAAATTAGAAAAAACCAGTTTGATTGAAGCACTAGCGGAGAGGGTTAGCACGCTAACCCGACACTAAAATGACGATAAAACATAGCGGATCATGCCTTTGTGGTCGCGTGAAGTATGCGCTTGTAGGTGATTTTCAGTCTTTTTTCTTGTGTTATTGCACTCGCTGTCAAAAAGACACCGGTTCAGCCCATGCTGCAAATTTATTTGCTAAAGGAAGCACCTTGAATTGGTTGCAAGGTGAAAGTTACGTCAGCACTTATTTGCACCCAAACACACTTCATGCAAAAAGTTTTTGTCAACACTGCGGTTCAGCACTACCTACGTACGCCCACAGTATTAACAGCGTAGTGGTTCCCGCTGGCAGCCTTGATAGCCCAGTTCCCATTGCCCCCACGGCTAAAATTTTTGAGGATAGTTGCGCCAACTGGTCTAAAAATTTGCACCGTGTACCTGGCTATAAAAAACTGCCTAAGTAACCTCATTATTGAATAGTAATTTGCTGCAGGGCATGACTGAAAAGTCGTGGAGGGGAATATACACATAAAAAGAAAGCCTGTATTAGCACAATACAGGCTTGGTTAACTAACACTAAGTTATTTACTGTGAGTCGGCATACCAGTCGGCAATTTGCTGGCGTTCTGCTTCTGTCATCCCTGTTTTATTTAAAAATGGCATGTCTTTAGTAACGGCTACACGGCGATAGATTTGTGGGCCATAACGCTCGATATCCTGCCAGTTATCAAATTTCACGCCCAGTGGGGCAACTTTAAAAACATCATCGGTGGGAGCTGATGCATGACAACCCACGCAATGAGTATGGATCAGCGATTCTACATTCGCCTGTAAGGGCGTTTTGTCTACACTGGATGGGGCTTTTGAAAGGCTTGTCGCTGGTGCAGAAGTGGAAGCCGCTTGTGGCCACGATACCCAAACCGCTAACGCCAACATGCCAATAGCACCGCTTATCAGGATGGATGGTTTTTTCACATCTTGATGTTTCAAATTGAAAAAGTGTCTAATCCAAGCCGACAACGCCATGATAGCAATAAGCACCAGCCAATTTTGCGGATGTTGATACGTCATGGGGTAATGGTTACTGATCATAATGAACAGCAAAGGTAGGGTTAGGTAATTATTATGTACTGAGCGCAGCTTGGCGCTAGCGCCCCAGGCTGGGTCGATATCCTGTTTCGCTGCCACCGCAGCCACCATTTTACGTTGGTTAGGCATGATGTTTAAAAATACGTTGGCCACCATAATCGTGCCAACCAATGCGCCAACGTGAATATAGGCACCTCGGCCACTAAACAAGTGGGCGGTTAGCCATGCGGCACTGCACAATAAGATGATAAGAAATAACGCAAAGGCTTTAGGGGATTTAGCCAAAGGGCTTCTGCATGCCCCTTCATACAAGGCAAGGCCACCGAAGATAATACCCAACCCGGAAAGGATAGCTTGAGTTGGCGACATCGCATTGACACTCGGATCAATTAAATACGCAGACGCGCCTAAATAATACACCACAATTAGCAAGGCAAAGCCGCTAAGCCACGTGGTGTAGGCTTCCCATTTAAACCAGTGCAAAGTGGTGGGCATGGTTTCAGGACCATAGGCATACTTTGCCACTTCGTAAAAGCCACCGCCGTGGATGGCCCACAGGTCGCCTTTAATGCCTTTTTTCTGTTTCCATTCTGGTGGCGTGCGTAAGCTATTATCCAACCAGATAAAATAGAAGGACGCACCAATCCAAGCTACGCCTGCAATAACGTGAAACCAACGTAAAAATAGCGAGAGCCAGTCAAGTCCCTGCATGTGTTACTTCTCCTGTTGTTGGAACTGGGGAGAGCCTGCTATCCAGGTCTCACGAATACTTCTGTCGTCACTTAGCATCGACAAAGCAAAAAGGGTTTCTTCTTTACTGTCTTTATTGTGTAAACGGTGGCTGGTTAACTCATCAAATGCCGGGTCTACAATAATAAAATCAGCATGGCTACCAGGGTTTAAATTACCAATGCTATGGCTTAACTGATGGGCCAGTGCGGCGCCTTGAGTCATTAGATATAGCCCTTGTAAAGGGGACAGTCGGGTATGCTGAAGTTGACATACCTTGTAGGCTTCGCCGTAGGTTCTAAACATATTGAAGGTGGTACCTGCGCCCACATCAGTGGCCAGGGTAACCGGCACTTCGTATTTTCTGGCGGTGTCTAACGGAAACAAACCACTGCCTAAAAACAAATTAGAAGTAGGGCAAAAAGCAATGGTGGCTCCGGCCTCTGCCATACGCGCCCATTCTTTGTCTGACAAGTGCACGCAATGACCAAATACACCACGAGGCCGCACCAATCCATAATGATCGTAAACATCTAAGTAGCCATCGCGTTCGGGAAATAAACGCTTAACCCACGCAATTTCTTGCTGGTTTTCTGATAAATGGGTTTGTATAAATACGTCGGGGTAGGCCGCTGCTAGTTCGCCTAAGCCCTGTAATTGTTCACGACTGCTGGTGGGCGCAAATCTAGGGGTAATGGCATAGCAGTTACGACCTTTATTATGCCATTTTTTTATTAGGGCTAAACTGTCGTCAACTGCTTGGGTAGGGGTGTCTTTTAACGGGTCAGGGCTATTCACGTCCATGCACACCTTGCCAGTTACCATGGCCATATCCATGGATGACGCTGCGTTAAATAGGGCATCCACAGAATTAGCATGTACCGTAGGGTAGACTAAACCCGTGGTGGTGCCGTTTTTTAATAGCTGGCGAATAAACACCTCAGCCATGGCCGTGGCGTAATTAGGATCTGAAAACTTCCGCTCCGTTGGGAAGGTGTAGTTTTCTAGCCAAGTCAGTAACTGTTCACCATAACAGGCAAGCATTTCTGTTTGTGGAAAATGCAGGTGGCTATCAATGAGCCCGGGCATGATCCAGTGGTTGCGATGATCAATCACTGTGGCATGGGCATGGGCATAGGCAGGTTGAATGTCTGCGTATTCTCCAATAGCAACAATATGTTTGTCTTCAACAACTAACGCACCGTCATGGATATAGACAACGTCTTCATCGGGGTTATCTGTTGCGTGGGGAAAATGCAAAATTTTGCCCCGAAAAAGTTGGCTTGCTTTACTCACTAACTACCCCGATAACTACTAAAGCCGAAGGGAGAAATAAGCAGGGGCACATGATAATGACCGCCATTTTCTTCCATAGTAAAGTGAATGTCGACGAAGGGATAAAAGCTCTCACCGTGCTTTTCTAGCAAATAGGCTTCGCAGTGAAAACGCAAATGGTAAGCGCCGGGTAAAAACTCAAGCTCTCCCCATGTTTTGCAGCGGCCATCGTCATCGGTTATCCCTTTATGCATACTGCCGTCGGGCAATGTAAGAGATAGCGGAAGTTTTTTTGCTGGCTTACCTAATGTGGTATCTAACACATGACTGGAAAGTGTGATCATTCTATTTCCTTAATCCTCGAGTGCTTTTTCGATGCGCAAGCAGGTAATTTTAATTTGCTCTGCAGCCGCATTCGCGATTTCTTGCGCTGTAGTATTGTCAATGCGCCCTTGTAATGCCGATAGCATCGCTTCGGCTGATAGTCCTGTCGCGCATATAATAAAAATGAAACCATGTTTATCTAAGTAAGCCTGATTGGCCGCTTTGAGGGCAAGCAGGGTGGCTTCATCGGCACTGGCGGTGCCTGACTGTTCGTTTGCCGCAATGGTTCGCGTATTGGCAAACTTGCTACGTAAGGTGTCAATGTCACCAATCATAGGGTGGGCGGCAAAGGCGGCCAAAAAGTCCGCTTTTTCCATGCTAAGCCAAACTTTTTTGGCGGCGGATATGACCGCCGCTGAACTTTCAAAAGGGCGTAGCGCGGTCATGGAGGACGTCCATGTTTGCGCTGCACATGTTTGCGTAAACCAGGCATTTGCCTCGTCTTTAGCCAGTTCGTTAAGGGTGCTTAATTTCATACTGTCACCTCCTTACTTTTGTTTTGTGCATTCTTGGTGGGAGAGGCAGCGTGAATACGCTGAATAATCTGGGCGCTAATCGATACCGCCACTTCCATGGGCAACTTACCTGGAATACTCAATTCGCCCACAGGCGAGACAAAGCTGTTTAATTGATTTTCAGTAAAGCCGCGATGCTGCAATTTGGTCATGAAACGTTTGGCTTTCGTGTCAGAGCCAATCATGCCCACGTAAGGAAATGTTGCTCGTTTCAATGCGGCCTCAACAATGCGGTAATCTAATTGATGATCGTGGGTTAGCACCAAAATCATGCTGTTGTCAGCCAGTTCCAGTAACTCACCTTCGGGTTGTTCATCATGTAAGGTCGTAACATGAGAAGGTACGTTAACCCCTGCAAATGCTTCTGAGCGGCTATCAATCCATTTTATTTGTAAAGGAAGCTGGGCCAGTATAGGTATTAACGCTTGAGCCACATGACCGGCACCAAAGATCGCCACGGTTTGGCAATGCAGTACCTTAACCTCAAACAGTAATTTTACGGCGCCGCCACAACATTGACCTAACCGGCTGGCCAGAGGATAAGATTCCACATGTTGATGTTCTTTACCTTGCACCAGAAACTCTCGCGCTTTGTGCACGGCTTCGAATTCAAGATGGCCGCCACCGATGGTGTCGAACTGACTATCGCCAGTAATCACCATTTTCGCTCCCAATTCCCGAGGCGTAGAACCGGCGGCCGACAAAACGGTAACCAAGGTATAAGCATAGCCACGTTGGTGACAAAAGCTAACCGCATCAAACCAAGTATTTGGCGTCATGATAAACCGGCCTCGTTGCCAGCGGCCCCGTTGGCGTGCTCTACGGCTTGTAAAATACGTTCCGCAGTAGCAGGAGTTTGAAGAGGTGGGTCGATGGAATAATCGGTGATACTGCTAATGGCATCTTTTAGCGCACACCACACGGAAATGGCCAACATAAAGGGCGGCTCACCCACGGCTTTGGAATGATAGATACTGTCTTGGGGGTTAGGCCGACTATATAAATCTACATTCATGATCTCCGGGGTATCACCAATAGCCGGAATTTTATAGGTCGCCATATTGTTTGATGTGAGTTTTCCGCTGTCATCCCATTTCAGTTCTTCGGTGGTAAGCCAACCCATGCCTTGAATAAACCCGCCTTCAATTTGCCCTTTATCTAAAGCTGGGTTCAAACTTGCCCCCACATCGTGAAGAATATCCACTCGGGTAACGCGGTTTTCACCGGTAAGTGTATCGATGAGTACTTCTGTGGCGGCGGCCCCATAAGCAAAATAGAAAAACGGGCGGCCGGTGCCGTTTTCTCGGTCATAAAAGATTTTCGGTGTACGGTAATAGCCTGTGGATGATAACGATATACGCGCCATATAGGCCGCCTGCACTAAGGCAGCAAAATCAATCTGGTGTTCACCAATAAACAATCCGTTGTCTTTAAAAACGGCGTCATCGGCGGCAATGCCTAATTCATCGGCCCAAAATGATACTAGTCGTTCTTTAAGGGTAATACAGGCATTTTGTACTGCTTTACCGTTTAGATCTGTACCTGAAGACGCTGCCGTGGGAGAGGTATTGGGCACTTTGTCAGTACGAGTGGCGGTGACTTCGATATGGTCCATATCAATACCGAACTCATGGGCAGCAATTTGAGCAATTTTAGTATGTAACCCTTGCCCCATTTCTGTTCCGCCGTGGTTCACCTGAATAGTGCCATCGGTGTATATGTGAACAAGTGCGCCAGCCTGATTCAAATGTTTAGCGGTAAAGGATATGCCAAATTTAACCGGCGTTAATGCCAACCCTTTTTTGATGATAGGGCTGTTGCGGTTAAACTCGGTGATCGCTTCTCGACGTTGCCAGTATTCACTGGTTTGTTCCAACTGCCCGATCATTTCAGGCAGAACATTATCTTCTACGGTCATGCCGTAAGGGGTAGTAGAGCCAGTTTGTTCACCGTATAAATTGCGCTTACGAATGGTTAGGGGATCTTCCCCTAACTGGCGTGCGATGCCATCCATTATGGCTTCGGCCACAATCATGCCCTGTGGCCCGCCAAAACCGCGATAAGCAGTATGGGAGACAAAGGACGTTTTTAAACGATGTCCGACAACATGACTGTTTCCTAAGTAATAACCGTTGTCTACGTGGAACATGGCCCGATCTACAATGGCATCAGAAAGGTCGGCGCTGTAGCCACAATTGCCGTTCACCTCGATATCGGCGCCTTCAATGCAGCCTTGGTGGTCAAAGCCTACGTGCCATTGATTTTCGAAGGGGTGGCGTTTACCGGTTACCATCATATCTTGCTGGCGGGGCAGTCGGCATTTTACAGCGCGGCCATTGCGAGATGCAAAAACGGCGGCAATACATGCCCATTGGGCCGCTTGGCTTTCTTTACCGCCAAAACCGCCTCCCATTCTGCGCATATCCACAACAACGCGATGTAGTTTTATACCTAGCACTTCTGCCACCAGTTTTTGCACCTCACTAGGGTGTTGACTAGACGTATATATTTTCATCCGATCTTCTTCATCGGGTATGGCCAGGGAAACTTGACCTTCCAGGTACATATGCTCCTGGCCACCTATGCTTAGGCTGCCTTCTAGCTGATGAGAGGATTGCTTTACTGTGTGTATTGCATCGGCGTTACCAAAGGTATGGGTAGGGCGTACAAAGGATTTTTGTGCGAGGGCTTGTTCTACCGACAAGGTAGGCGCTGTCTCGTTAACAACGATTGTTGCTTTGGTGGTTGCTCTGCGCGCTTGGTCGACGGTTTCTGCCAACACCGCGAACACAGGCTGATTATGAAACAGTAACGTTTTGTCCGCTAAAATGGGGTCGCCGTCAAACACGGGCGCTATATCTGTATGGCCGGGAATATCCTCGATGGTGATGACATCTAAAACCCCTTCAGACATCCGTACGGCATCTAGATCCAAAGTGACAATAGTGCCAGTGGTATGAGCGCAGGTGCCAATAGCTGCATAGGCGATGTTGCCCGGTTCAGGCATATCATCCACATAGCGGGCTTCACCACACACTTGTCGAATGGCACTTTCGTGATTGCGGCCCTTACCGAGTGGGCTGTTTACCGAAGATGTAGGCTGTGTATTAATTAATTTACGCATGGGATACCACTCGAGTGGGGATCAGGTTGTCTGTTTGATGCTCCAGCCAGAAGCGGTGCCATAAATTGGCCAATACCTGTTTGCGGTATGCCGCAGAGGCGCGAACATCGTCAATGGGGCTGAATGCGTTGGCAAGTATTTGTTTACCTGTGGCTAGGCAGGTGGGATCTGACCAGGTGAGTCCCACCAACGCCTGCTCGAGTTCAGGACAGCAAACTGGGGTGGCAGCCACTCCGCCAAAGCCGCTGGTTAATTTAGTCACAACGTGGTTTTCAATGGTCAATGAAAACACGGCGCACACCGCGGAAATATCGTCTTCTTGGCGTTTTGATATCTTATAAGCGGCCACACGTTGATTTGGCTGTTTTTTCGGAATAATCACCCGCCTAATCCATTCATTTTTCGCCATTACGGTTTGGCGATAGCCGGTAAAGAAATCCCGAGCAGCCACTGTTCGGCATTCCTCCCCATTGTCTAATACCAGGCTAGCTTCTAAGGCCAACATAACTGGCGGTGTATCGCCGATAGGAGAGGCATTCGCAATGTTCCCGCCCAGCGTCGCCTGATTTCTAATGGGCAACGAGGCAAAGCGAGTAAACAATTCCTGTAATTGTGGGTATACCTCAGTGACTGCACAGGCCACGTCGTTTAGCGCTGCCATTGCACCAATTTCAAGGGTATGTTCGGTAATTTCTATTTGTTTAAGTTCAGCCATTTGAGACAAACTAATAAGGGTGTCAAATTGCTGTTGTCCTTGGGTAATATCCAGTGCCAAGTCGGTACTGCCAGCCACTAACTTGGCTAAAGGATGTGAGGCCATGGCGTCGGCAAGTTGTTGGCGATTTGTCGGCATGATTAAAGCCTGCGCATCTTTATCGGCGCAGCTAGATCCTAACTTCAATAAGGCGCTAATTGTTTGCTCTTTTTGGGCGTCAAATTGATCAGGCTGGCGCTGAGCGCAGGCGGATAGTGCTGCATCAATAATGGGGCGGTAACCTGTACAGCGGCAAAGGTTGCCAGATAATGCATGGATAGCTTCTTCTCGATCTACCTCTACCGACGAGTGGTATAGCGCGAAGGCAGACATAATGAAACCCGGTGTGCAAAAACCACACTGAGAACCGTGGTTATCGACCATGGCCTGCTGTACCGGATGAAGAGACTTGGCGTTACCTAAGTTCTCTACGGTTATTAATTGTTTGCCATGCAATGAAGACATCAGGGCAATACAACTGTTGATGGTACGATATTGCAGTTCATCCCCCGTCGGGGTTGGTGCGGCGACTACCACGGTACAGGCACCACAGTCACCGGCTGCGCAGCCTTCCTTGGTACCACATTGACTTTGTTGTTCCCGTAGGTACCGCAAAACCGTAAGGTTAGGGTCGTTTACCTGTAATTCCACAGGTTCATCATTTAAGAGAAAGCGGACCATGCCGGGCTCCATGTATTAATAAAGTCGTTTAGACGCGTTACTATATCTGTATTCATCACTAAAAAGTAGACCACTTGGTCAGATTTTTGTGTTAAAAAAAGGCCAGCTAGTGCGGCGCGTTTCATTTTGGTGCAAAATCGAATATGGTTTGCCTCAAACTGGGGAGTTGTAAAGCAACACAGCACCCAAAATGGGTGTTTTTTCCGATTTTTTATAATTACATTGTCATCATTGAATTTTCTGCAAGATTTGTGCGCATTGGCGTGCAAGGCTGAATTGAGAGAAAAAATAAAAATTTTTTAGGATTTTTACAACTATGGCACTATGACTGAATAGTCAGGTTTGACAAATTTTAGAAGGAATCAAATGGCGTCATGACCCAAACATCAAAAGTGGATGCCAGTGTAGGGGCTCGTAATCGAGCCATTATTCTGGCTGCGGCCGAAAAGGCTTTCGCCTATCAGGGATTTCGGGGTACGTCTGTGCAGCAGGTGGCTGATTTAGCTGGTCTGCCTAAAACCAACGTATTGTATTATTTTAAGACCAAGCAAGACCTATACATTGCAGTATTAAGCCAAACACTCAGTTTGTGGAATTCTCGTTTTGATATGGCAACCGAACACGACGATCCGGCAGAAACCTTAGCCGCTTATATTGCTGAAAAAATGGAATTATCTCGCACCCATCCTATGGCGTCGAAAATTTTTGCCATGGAGATAATCAACGGTGCACCCAACCTCGATAACTATTTTAACGATGCGCATAATAAATGGATGGAAGGCCGGGTTGCGATTATTAACACTTGGATTGAACAAAACAAAATGCGCCCCATCGATCCGCATTTTTTGCTTTATAACATTTGGGCAAGTACCCAGCACTATGCGGATTTTTCAACTCAGATAACCCGCTTGCGGGGCAGCAAAATGAAAAAGGCCGATTTTGCTGAAGCGACAAATCATCTTGTCACTATTACGTTAACCGGTTGCGGACTTGATGTCCCTGAAAAATATAAGATAGACAGTTTATGAAAAACAATAACAGCAATTACCCTAGGGATCTCATTGGGTATGGTCGTACGCCACCAAGCCCCAATTGGCCGGGGAATGCACGTGTCGCTTTACAATTTGTAATTAATTACGAAGAGGGCGGCGAAAATTGTGTGTTGCACGGCGATACACATTCAGAAATGTTTCTTTCTGAAATCGTGGGCGCCCAACCCTACCCAGATCGCCACTTGAGTATGGAATCTATCTACGAATACGGTAGCCGTGCGGGCTTTTGGCGTCTGCACCGCTTATTCACAGAAAAGAAGATCCCGGTTACTGTATTTGGCGTTACCATGGCAATGGAAAGAAACCCGGATGCGGTGAAAGCCATGCTTGATGCAAAGTGGGAAATTGCGAGTCACGCTTTACGTTGGATCCATTATCAGGACATGGATATAGACACAGAACGTGCTCAGATAGAACAAGCCATTGCCAAACATGAGGCGCTAACAGGTAAAAAGCCAGCCGGTTGGTATACCGGGCGCACCAGCCCTAATACGTTAAAATTGATCGCCGAGCGGGATGATATTTTGTATTGCGCTGATTCTTACGCCGACGATTTACCTTATTATGATACACAAAACGGTAACCCTTTGTTGATGGTACCTTATACCCTAGATACCAATGATATGCGCTTTGCCACGCCCCAAGGGTTTAATAGTGGAGAGCAGTTTTATCAGTATTTGAAAGATGGGTTTGATGTGCTGTATGAAGAAGGGGCAACCCAGCCTAAAATGTTATCAATAGGGCTGCACTGTCGCTTAATTGGGCGTCCTGCTCGTATTGCAGCGTTAAAACGCTTTATCGAATATGTACAAAGTTTTGATAAAGTTTGGCTGGCAACGAGGGAAGACATTGCGTTGCATTGGCAGGCAAACTTCCCGTATCAGGAGTAACGCCTTCCCGGATATCCGTTCAGACAGATAAAAAAGCCCCCATTGTGGTAATCACAATGGGGGTTTTTATTATTTGAGGTTAAAGATATAGCGAAGTAAAAAGACCAGTGCTAACACATAGGTGAGTTTGCTAACTTGTTTGTAGCGGCCACTACCAGCCATGGTGACCACATACGTGATAAAGCCAAGGGCAATACCTTCACTGATGCTAAAGGTTAGCGGCATCGCTAACAAGGCTACTGAGGCGGTAGCCAGCGCCCCTAAATCATCAAAATCCAGTTGCCGTATAGAATCCATCATCAAAATACCCACCATGATGAGAGCCGGTGTGGTGGCCATCAAAGGGATCACCTTCATTAATGGTGTGAGAAATAGGGCAAACAAAAAGCATAGGGCAGTGACAATGGCAGTAAGCCCAGTGCGACCGCCGGCGGACACACCTGCGGCAGATTCCACATAACTGGTAACCGGAGACGTACCGAGTGCTGCACCCACCACACTTGCCGATGCGTCAGCGGTCATGGCACTACCTATTTTAGGTAATCGCCCTTCGTCATTTAATAGGTTTGCACGGCGGGAAACACCAATAAGGGTGCCGATGGTATCAAACATATTAACGAACATAAGTGCGAAAATGAGGTCCCATGTTTGAGAGAAATGTTCGATGGGATACCAGATATCCATGGCAAAAAAGGTATCTGAAATAGGATCGGGTAGGCCAAAAACTGAATCGGGATGTTGCGTAAGAAATCCATTTTCAATGGGAATAAAGGCCCCAATTATTGAAAGAACAATAATGGATAAAAGAATGCCGCCGGTGATGTTCCGCATAACCACCACAATGGTTAGCAATATTCCGGCAAAGGCTAATAATACAGCGGGATCGGATAAATCACCCAAACTTACGAAGGTGGCGGGGTTATCCACCACTAACCCTGCATTTTTAAGGCCGATAAAAGCAATGAATAAACCAATACCACACTGTACCCCTACTTTTAACGAGGGCGGTACAGATTCAGCTATTTTAGTCCTAACACCGGTTAAGGTGAGTAACAAAAACAACACGCCATTCCAAAACACAATACCTAATGCCGCATCCCATGGCACTTCACGACCCATACAAATGGTAAATGTGAAAAAAGCATTTAAGCCCATGCCTGGTGCTAAGGCTACCGGATAATTGGTCATTATCGCCATCAAAAGGCTACCTAAGCATGCTGCTAAGGCGGTAACAGTAATAAGACCGGCTACGGGCATACCACTTAACCCGAGAATGCCTGGGTTAACCACTAGAATATAGGACATTGCTGCGAAGGTGGTCATTCCCGCGATGATTTCAGATTTCACCGAGGTTCCGTTTGCTTGCAACTTAAACAAACGATCTAATAGCGCATATGACATGAGTTCTCTCTGGATGAATAGTTCATATTGTCGTACCTAAAGCAATAACCTGACCATGTAGTCAACAATGGTGTGATTTATGCTTTTAATTCAGCTTGATACAAAATTAGGTGTATTATGGTTATTGATTTAAAAAGAGATTTTCCAATGACGGAAGAGAAAGTGTCTCTAATTACATAAACTTATGCAATGAATTCATGACAAATCAGCAGTGCAAAGACGCTGTAAGAGGCAAGGGGAATTGCGTAAAATGCACTATTTTAGTTAGCTTGTATTAAGCTGGTGCAAAAAAGCCTTACCAATAATAAAATAGTTTGGTGTTTGGTTACTTATAGGCCAACACCGACAAAGGAGTAAAATTATGGCGCTGACAACGCTAATAAAAGCGCTACCAAAAGCAGAGTTACATCTGCACATAGAAGGTACTTTATCACCCACACTTATGTGGGAGCTGGCGCAAAAACACGGTATTCAATTACCTTTTCAGTCGGTGGCTGAAATTGAAACGGCTTATCAGTTTTCTGATCTACAGAGCTTTTTAGATCTCTATTACGCGGGGGCCGATGTTCTCAGGGAAGAAGACGACTTTTATCAACTGATGAAAGCCTACTTGCTGCGCTGTAAAGAAAACAACATTGTGCATACCGAGATCATGTTTGATCCCCAAACCCATACTCACCGGGGAGTGGCATTTGACGTCTTTATGACAGGTTTTTTGCGTGCAATCACTGAGGCAAAAACTGACTGGGGGGTAAGCGTACGTTTAATTATGTCGTTTCTTCGCCATCTCAGTGAGGCCGATGCTATTCAGACTTTGCAGGATGCCGAGCCCTGGTATGACATTATCGATGCGGTAGGTTTAGACAGTTCAGAATTAGGAAACCCGCCAGAGAAATTTGAACGGGTATTTAGTCAGGCTCGTGCTATTGGTTTTAAAGTGGTGGCCCATGCTGGTGAAGAGGGTCCGCCTGATTATATTTGGCAGGCCATTAACCTGTTAGGTATTGATCGTATTGATCACGGCGTGCGTTGTGCCGAAGACAAAGAGCTTATGGCGTTAATTAAGCATCGGCAAATTCCACTTACCGTTTGCCCCTTAAGTAACCTCAAGTTGAAAGTCATAGAGGATATGGCGGCCCATAATATCCTTGATTTATTGGAAGATGGCTTGTTGGTGACGGTAAATTCTGATGATCCAACTTATTTTGGCGGCTTTTTAAACGAAAATTTTATGGCTTTAGAAACGGCCCTAGGTATGACTGAGCAGCAGTGTCGACAATTAGTAAAAAACAGTTTTAAAGCTAGCTTTTTGCCTGACGGTGACAAACAAAAATGGCTGGCTCAGGTGGATGAAATTTAACGTGTAGCGAAAAGGTGTCCGGTACAACAGTACCGGACGAATTTCGTGTGTTATTTTGGCGGTGTGGCCTCGTATTGATCCCAGTGGGCTAAAAGTTCTTCTATTACTGTGCTTCCTACCAAATAGGCAGCTTCCAAAGACGGCACCATACCGGCGTAACCGGCTCCCGAACTTTCCGCTTTGAGGTTTTCGGCAGCGGTAAGTCCTGCAGGCTGCATGGTAAAGTTGCTGGCAGTTCGCAATACCATAAATCTATCTTTATCGGCTTTTCCGGCACGATCTAAATAAATCATCGATTGATAACTCCCCGTATCTTCCATGCCTGAAGTGACAAAGTTTCCTTTCCCGTGGGTCCAGTAAGATACCCAGTGGTTGGCCCAGTCATTCAACATTTTGCCATGCCAGAAGGTGGATGCGGCTAAATGGTCGCCCATCATTACAGTGGGGGCGGCTTGTGCTTTCGGGTAGTCGGTGTATTTTGCCCGTAACGCCGCCATGGCATCGGTGTCCATTAACTTGAGAGATTTAGTCTGTTGGTAGGCCCATTCGCTAAGACCAGTATTCAATGTGTACATTTCGCCATTTAACGCTTTTGGCGCTTCATCGGTTTTTTGGGTTTTAGGTTCATGGGCGAAAAGGGGGAAGTAGCCCGTGGGCCAAGATTCGGGAATTTCACGGGCATCTATTTGATGCGCAAGATCGCCGTCCACCAAATAACGGGCCCAAACTGCGGAGCCCACCGTTCCGTCATTGGGATCCATACCTGCAATACCGGCCACCAACCAGTACGCTTGGGTTAAATCGAAGCGAGGATCTAAGCCTAAAGCCATAATGGCTGAGGAGGATTTAGCGGTTCCCATACCGGTTACGATGGCCAATACACCTTTTTCTTTATTGGCATAAATATCATGAAAAGACTGAGGAAAGGGGTATCGGGTATCGAGGCCGTAGCGTTCTTTCCACATTTGAAACTCACCGGCTTTGTCCCCTTCATCTTCACCAATTTCAAACATGGTAACGATAACCGCTTTGACTTTTAACGGTGCATCCTTGGCCATTGCACTGACGCTGCCTAACAGCAAGAAAAGCGGCGCAAGTAGCCATACACTTTTTTTCACATTTTTCTCCTTAGAAATAAAAAAACGGCATGCTGATGCATGCCGTAGACGTATCATTTCAACTTAAAATTTATAATCAAATTTTACGTTGAAGTGACGGGGTAGTTCTGGCAAAACAATCTGGCTTCCAAACAAGTCAGAGAAGTTAGCTCTAAAATAGCGTTCGTCAGTAAGGTTCTTCACTGTCATGTTAACGCTCCAATCTTCGGCCTGATAAGAAAGACCCGCGTTTATTAAGGTGTATGACGGTAGGGTCACCGAGCCTGAGAAGCTGGAGAAGGTTGAATCTACGTCAATCACACTAATGCTTGAAGCATAACCGTTTTGGAAATCGTAGGTGGCGGTGAAGGTATAAATGTTCTCAGGTATACCGGCTTTTTTCCCTTCAGGGTTAGATGTACCGGGCCCTACCAAATTCAAACCAATGACGTTACCACCTAACACCAAGGATTTGTCTTCCAAGTTGACCATATCTTCAAGACCAAAGAAGCCAAATTGGGAGCCATCATTCAAAGAGGTAACATTAATTGTTTTGTTATAAGAATAGCCTGCGGTAAGTACTAAACTTTGGTTTACCGCCCAGCGTAGCTCAAATTCGGTACCGCTATTATCAGTAACACCATTGGTCACCGTGTTTTGTGCACTGTAAGTGGTTCTGTCCGACTCGTAATGGGCGAGCGCGAAGTAGAGGCTTTCATCGAGGAATGAGCCCTTAATACCAAATTCTAGCAAGTTAGAGTCATCAAAAGCGGTGGCATCACTGGCGTTTAACGTACTTACTGGGATTTCAGCACCTTGCCCTGCTATAACTGTAGCTTGGCGAGAACGTGTGACATAGGGAATAAGTCCCCATGGGGTTTTATAAGAGAAACTGGCGTTCCACGACCATCCGCCAACCCGTTCGCTGTCGGTAATCGGAGCTTCAGTACCATCAGCACCTAATAAAAGATCGGCACGGGATGTACTTTCAATGTCGATGGTATCGTAACGGGCACCAAGGACTAAATTAATACCGTTTTCCCAGGTAAGATCGGTCATGACCGCTAGGCCTAGATCCAAATAATTACCTTCATCATAGTTGTCAAAGTTATAGCCTATTTGTGTGGATAACTGACGCTTGTCCAATGCTGATGATGGCATGGTGAGGTCACGACGGTTAAAGTACTCGTAGGTAAAATCGTCGCCGTGTAAAAAGTCAGTGTAACGAATAGACGGAGAAATCTGGATTTGGGCAAATAACGAATCGATATCCATTTCGGTGGCAAATACCAGTTTGTCCTCTACTACCCAGCTATCATGAAACTGAGAAAATCCGTAGGCATTTTCATTGATGTTATCGTACCCATCGTAAAATAACTGGTTTTTAATCTCCCAGTTTTCTGTGTAGTAAATCACATCGAAGTATAGGGTATTGGCTTCGTTCTCTAGGCGGTCTTCCGGTGCTACCAGCGTTTGTGAACCACTTAATGTGGTCGTACCCACATTTTCAAGGGCCATAAGCGGAGTGGCTTCGGCGTCAGTAAATGCCGCAGCAGGTACATAAAAGTTAAACTCACTTTGACCACCAAGGTCTACCGCGCCATATTCATCGTGGGAGATTAAGCCGTCGCCATCGGTATCGAGAGGTTGCGCCGTACCTGTAATGTAGGTGCCGTTATCCACCAACTCTTGGGTCAAGCGGTTCCAACCGGCCACCTGATTACCATCGTACTTGTGGTACATACCACCAAATTCAATGCGCAGGTTGTCAGAGATATCAATATTAAATGAGGCTTGTAAGATAGATTGATCAGTGGCGGAATTTTCATAATAGCTGCCTGAGTTTTCCACCTCGCCGTAAATATAGTACCCCATTTCTTTACCCGCAACAGTGGCAGGTCCACCTACTTCAGCGGTAAGTACGCTTTTATCCCAAGAGCCGTGGGTATAGGATAATGCGCCAGTTGGCTCATCAAGATACTGGCCCGAGGAAGCTCTAGCAGATTTTGGGTTAAAGTTGAGGTAACCCCCAATTTTAGACGGCCCGTAAATTGGAGATGCTGGACCCCGTACAATATCGATACGACTAGAAGCACCAATAGGCGTGGGGTAGTTACCCGGGTTATCCAACCGCTTGACACCACGGAAATAGGTTTCTCCAGGGTTGCCTCGAATATCAAGAGAGCCCGCCACACCAAAGAATGACTGGGTAAATGTACCCGGTGCAAACGCCACCAGTTCGTCAATATCTGAGACGTTAAATCGCGACATTTGTTCGTCACTGATCGTTGAGGCAGATCGAGGTGTTTCGAGAATCGACTTCCCGAAACCAAACACAGCTTCAACATCTTGACCTGGAAGACTACCCAGTGAACCTGTAACTTCGATTTTTTCTATTTCTTCTTCACTTGGTGAATCAGCTTCCTGGGCCAAGACAGCCGCAGGTGCAAACACCAGGCCAAAGGTAATGGCTCTGGCTAGCGGTGAAACCGCAAATCGTGTGTGTTTCATGTTTGTCCTCTGTTTTAATTATTTGCCTCTTTGGGCGGGCGTTTTTGTGCATTCCTAGGTGGAATAGCACAATCAGTGCCAGAAAGTTGTCCGTTTGGTCAGGCTTTTACAGAGTTGTAAGTTGCTGTATTTAATATTTAATTTTTCTAAACCAGTATTGTTAACAAAATGGTAAAGATTGCGTAAAGTTTTTTATATAAATGGCGCACCTAATTGGTGCGCATTGGAATGGCCATTGCACCGTTGTTTCTTTTTTGAACGACGGTGGGTTACGAATTGGTGTTGGAAGCGGGCAAGGCTGTGGCAGGGGTCGGGGCCTCCGTTGGCGGGGTGGGTAAAATAATATCTAGCAATACGGCGGTAACACCGGCCATGGTTACCGGGGAGGCGAAAATGTTAGCCAGCCACGGGGGCATCTGAGACAAAATGTCAGGTACCATCATCACCCCCATGCTCATGCCAAAGGAGGACGCGGCAATTAAGCTAGTACGGCGATCCAAAGGCTGATGGGTTAAAATCTTTAACCCTCCTACCGCTACCATCGCGAACATGACCAATGTGGCGCCCCCTAATACGGCTTTAGGAACGGCTTGTAAAAGCCCTCCCACCAAGGGAAATACCCCTAAAAAAATATAAAAAATACCAATGAATATACCGACTCGCCTGCTGGCAATACCGGTTAGTTGTATTACCCCGTTATTTTGGCCAAATGTGGTATTCGGAAAGGTATTAAACAGTGCTGCGATAACCGAGTTAACCCCATCTCCGAGAATACCGCCTTTTATACGTTTCAGGTAAACCGGACCGGTGATGGGTTCTTTGCAAAATAAGCTGTTGGCGGTGAGATCGCCGGCAGTTTCGATGGCGCTAAAGCAGTAAATAAGCGCCACGGGAATAAACAAGGCTAAATCAAAATCAAGACCGAAGGCGAGGGGAGAAGGCAGCGAAAATACCGGTAAATTGGCAAGATGAGAGAAAGTAATCCCACTGGTTAACCCGACATACGCGGTGCCTAATGCCATGCCTATAAAAATCGCACTTAATCTCAACCAGTAATTGCTTGAGGCATTAAGTAAGATGATTACCAGTAATACCGATAATCCTAACCCCACATGATCTAGGCTACCAAAATCTGACGCGCCAAATCCGCCGGCCAGATCCGTCATGCCAACCTCTATCAGCGACAAACCAATAGCGGTAATAACAATTCCGGTGGTCACGGGATTAAGTAGATGTTTTATTTTGTCGATAAACAAACTTAAGATGATCTCAACCACGGCCCCTGCCATGGATAGCCCGAGTAACATAGCCATGACATCGGCGTCTGTGCCCCCTTTTGAGCGTACACTTGTACCGGCTAAAATCAGGGCGCTAACAAAGGCAAAACTGGTGCCTTGGATAGCCACAAGCCCACTGCCCACCGGACCAATTTTCTTAGTTTGTATAAAGGTGCCAAGACCGGAAACGAATAAAGCCATACTGACCAAAAAAGGAATTTGAGCGGTAAGATCAAGGGCCCCTGCAATAATTAGGGTGGGCGTAACTACACCCACAAAGCTAGCTAGTACGTGTTGAAAGGCCGCCGTGGTACTTTTTAAAAAGCTGGGAGTGTCATTGAGTCCGTAAAGGAGTTCGGTTTTTTCAGACATCAGTTTCTCGTCTTGTTTTTACCACATAAATGGGCATCAAACCGGCAAATAAATTGATGCAATGTGGGCATTGGGCCTGCAAAGTCAGTGTTGGGCGCATTGGCTTCAAACTTATCTAATTGGGCGCTAAGTTGGGTGAGTTGTTGTTGCTTTTGTTGCGGAGGAAGAAAACTATAAGCAATCGCATTTTCAGCCAGCAACCGAAGTTCTTGCCATGACAGGTTAAACTGGGTAACGGCAACGTAAAATTCATCTGTTAAGGTAGAGTCCCACATCCCCCGATCATCAGTAGATAAAGCCACTGGGATCCCTAAGCGCAAGTATTCTCCAAAAGGATGTTGCTGATAAGAATCCACGTATTCCAACAGCAAATTAGAAATAAGGTTAATTTCGATAAGGTAAGGGCCATGACGCATAAGCAAAAGGGTGTCAGGATCGGTAATGGTATTTATGCCATGTCCAATTCTATCGGCACCTAGCAGCAGTGTATTGCGCACATGTTCATTGGGTTCATCTACTTCGCCGGCATGTATAGCAAGAGAAATCTTAGGGTAAGCATGACGAAGTTCCCTAAGCACAGATAAAAACCGCAGTGGATGACCTTTATCGTTATCCTCTCGACCGACAAAATTGATACCTACATAAATATCCCGATTGGCATCCACAAATTGATAAATTTGTCTTAACGTCTCTTCAGCATTAGGTAAAAAGCGCAAAATAGCGTACTGAAATTTTACAGTTACACCGGTGTCTTTTCCTTCTTGACTATTAACGGCCTGTCGCAAAATATTCAGAGCGTCATCTGCACTAAAGGCGGTGCCGTCAGGTTTAAGCATATGATGAACATTCACTTGGGTTTCTAAGTAGGACACATGTTCTTCGGCGTAAGCTTGCATGTTCTTAATCAACAACTGACCTGTTAAATAAGGATTGCGAGTTAGCTCGTTTAACCGCTGCCAATGTTGTTCAAAAAATACGGTGCGGCCTTCGCCGTCTTTGTCTAAACGTAAACTATTAAGAAAACTGTTTTTTTGCGATGGAGAGAGGTCTGACAGGGGGACATATCCGGCTTGTTCGCATGCTGGCAGCGCCTTAAAAGTAGAGGCTTGAATGGTTCTAAACAATAAAAAAGGGGCTTTAGGACTGTAAGGGTCGGTTTCAAGGCCATCACACAAGGTTAGTTTGGTGCGAGTGTAATACGTGTAGCCGCCATTGATTTTTGTATCCGTTGCCAACGCCCACCACCATTCGCTGAATGCAGATCCAGTTAGGTGATGGTGTAGATCGCCACCTTTAGGTAAAGCATGGAGAAAATTATATAAGGCTTGGGGTGAAGCGGTTTGCTTAAAGGTACGAAACCAGCCTGCCATGTCCGATGCTGAACTAATCGAAGAAAACGTTAAAAGTAGTAGTGTTATTAGGGTGCGTAAATACAAATTGGCTTCACTGATATTGAGAACAAGAATACCAAAGTTAAAGCAAAATCATGACCACTTAGTCAATGTGTTGAAATAAATCTAACTTACTGAATTGAATATAATTGTTTAGCTTGGGGTGAGGGAGGCTTAGTGCAGGTCGACGGGGCATAGAATATGCTGCACTTTTATGGTGACCTTGCCCAGTAATGGTGAGTTGCCGCCGTAGAAAAGGATGGATAATCTTGAAGTATCTACGGCAGCAATGTTAGGGCAGTTTGTAACGATGTCAGCTTAGCTGAATGTCACGTGATCCGGCAGTGTGACAAATATCGAGTGTCTAACTTCGTTGTACATTGCGCGACTGCAATGTCCTTCGCCTTCAGTGTCTTCAAGTAACAAAACATCACCGGCACCGAACACGTGGCGTTCTTTGGTTGAAACGGTAAATTCAGCACGACCTTTTAAAATAAAGAGCAATTGTCGTGCAGGGGCAGGGTGCCATTTGAAATCATAGTCCGCTGGGGTTTCTCTAAATATCACCGTGCCGGCGTCGAACCGTTCGGATAGCAAACCTATAGGGCCGCCGTCACTAAGTGGGATGTCCACTTCGCCAAAGTGACTTTTTCCTTCGTCATCGTGATAGATCCGTTTTATTTTCACTGTTACCTCCGCGGTTATGTTGCGAGATGTTTTATGGTGGCGTGCAAGGATGCTAAAGCCACAGCCACATCTTCTGTTTTAATTGCTTCTGCAGGGTGATGGCTGATGCCACGGTCACAGCGTAAAAACATCATTGCCACCGGGCACAATACGGCCATGGCCATGGCATCGTGGCCGGCACCTGATGGAAGCGTATAAGCGGGAATACCGCATTCATTGATGGCGGTTTTCAGCATGCTTTGTAACCGATGATCACATTGCACCGCTGGCGCTTCATGGGTTTGTTCTATATTCAGTGAGACATTCCTACGCGCCGCTATCTGTGTGAAACGATGCATGATTTGTTCCATAGCGGCATCTCGTTGAACATCATTTTCACTGCGTATATCCAGTGAAAAGCGAGTTAGCCCTGAAATAACGTTCACCCCATTAGGTTTGTTTTCAATTTTGCCCACCGTGGCGACCACATTGTGTTCTTGTGCCATCTGCTCTACCGCAAGGATCATTTCACTGCTGGTGGCGAGAGCGTCTTGGCGCATGGTCATAGGGACAGTGCCAGCATGGCCTGCCATTCCTGTAACCGTTATTTCGAAACGACGGGCGCCGGCAATGGCACTAACCACACCCACAGGCACCCGTTCTCGCTCTAACACTGGGCCCTGTTCTATGTGAAGTTCAAGATAACCCAGTACACGGCTATCAGTGATGGCTGCTTTATCCACTTTTTCGTAGGACAAACCGAACTGCTGCATGGCGTCGGGTAAGCTCATGCCATTTTCGTCTTTCATCTTGGCCCATGCATCGGGCCATTGTCCGGTCAGGGCTTTACTGCCTAATAAAGTGGAACCAAAACGGGTGCCTTCTTCATCGCCAAAGCCGACAATATCTAAATGAAAGGGTAAGGGCGTGCGAGTCCCCTTTAATACATGAATTAATGATATAGGCGCAACAACACCTAACATGCCGTCGTATTTACCGCCGTTAGGTACCGTATCGAGGTGGCTTCCCATAATGAAACGAGGGGCATCGGGATCGAGACATTCATAGCGACCCCAAAGGTTACCCGCTTCATCTTGCCAGGTGATCATACCTGCATCACCCATCCAACCGGCCACTAAACGATTCGCTTGTTTATGTTCGGTAGTGAGGTAACGGCGATCCAAGTAATCCGGGTGCTGGCTAATATTGCCGAGTTCTTCAAGCCTTGCCATAACCAGTTGAGCAAGGGTATTGAAATCAATCATGAGTGTGCCCTGCATACACATCCATGGCCGCGTCTACGGCCTCGCCCTGAGGTAATGACATACCTGCTCGGCGCAATGCGGTTTCTAAAGACTGCAGCGTATGGAGTACGGCATCCTGTCTGGCGTTATAGCCCATGGTACCGATACGCCAAATACGCCCTTTTAGGGGGCCGAAACTGGTGCCTATTTCAATATTGAACTGGTTCAACAGGCTTTGTCGTATGGCTTCGCCATCAACCTCATTAGGAATTTCCACGCCCACCACATTTGTCATTTTGTGATTTATATCGCCAAAAGGTGTTAATGACATGGCTTGTATACCTGCCAACATCGCATTACCCGCTAATTGATGGCGCTGAATAACCTGTTGCTGCCCTTCTTCTAGTAACGTAATGGCACACTCTCTGGCACAAAACAGCATAGAAGCGGCTTCGGTGTGGTGGTTTAGTCGTTCTTCTCCCCAGTAATCCATGATCATGGGTAAGTCGAAATAATTGGAACGGATCCGGCTTCCAGCAGCATCTTCGTGATGGGCGTCACGAATACCCGCTTCAACATGATGACGACGACGTACCCGTTCAACGTATTTTTCGCTGAGGGTAACAGGGGCACTACCACTTGGTCCGCCAAGGCATTTTTGTAAGCCAACGGAAACCGCATCTAGCCCCCATTTATCTGTTTCAAACGGGTTGCCGCCAATAGAAGCCGTGGCATCGGAATAAAACAACACATCGTGGCGTTGACATATTTCGCCCAAATCTTCCAGCGGTTGTAGCATGGTGGTAGAGGTATCGCCTTGCACGATAGCTAGCAACTTAGGGCGGACGTCTTTAATTGCCGCTTCGATTTGCTCGGGTTTGAATACTTCCCCCCATGGTACCTCTATGGTGTGTACTGCTGCGCCTGCCCGTTCAGCAATTTCTGCTAGCAGATGACCAAAGCGCCCAAATACCGGAACTAAAACTTTATCTCCGGGCTCTATGCAAGAGACCAGTACGGCTTCGATACCCGCCCGAGAGGTACCATCGATAAGAAGAGTTTGTTTGTTCTGAGTATTAAATACCTTGCGATAAAGGGCCATGACTTCGTTCATATAATCGGTCATCACCGGATCATACTGACCGACCAATTGTGTCGACATGGACTGGAGTACACGTGGATAGCAGTTTATTGGGCCAGGGCCCATCAAAAGGCGAGGAGGAAGGGTCAAAGGTTTCATGTAAATTCCTAGATAAGCGACTGCGCTAACATGCGCAAGCCGGTAATGATGAGGACGACGGCAAATACCTTTTTAAGCATTGTGGCATTCAGTCGATTGGCGATTGAAGCGCCGATTGGCGCGAACAGTACCGTGAGCGGCACGATACAGACAAATCCCAGTAAATTGACCAGACCGAAGGTGGCGTAGGGGGCGTCACTTGGACGCTGGCCAAGTAGCAACATGGTTAAAGCGGCGGGCAGGGAAATAATAAGCCCCACAGCGGCCGCTGTGCCTACCGCCCGATGTGCCGGGTAGTTACAAAAGGTGAGGGTGGGCACGGTGAGTGTGCCACCGCCAATACCGACCATGCTGCTGAAAAAACCAATACAAGTGGCCATAATGCCTTGCCCACCTTTGCTAGGTAAGGTTTCTGAAATGGCGCTTTTTTTACCTACCAGCATATTGATAGCCGATAACGTAGCGATAACACCGAACAAGAGGGTGAGCCATTTGCCTTCCACTTGTGTTACTAAATAACTGCCAATGAGTACACCGAGCAAAATAAACGGTGCCCAGTATTTTAATAGGGCAAAATCCACATTTCCTTTTTTGTTGTGGGCCAAAATGGAGCTCACTGAGGTAGGGACAATGGTGGCTAGCGAGGTGGCTGTGGCTACCACCATGGCGGTGTTAGCGCTGATCCCTAGAGCTTGAAACAGGAAAAAGAGCACAGGAACGATAACAATACCTCCACCTACGCCCAGCAACCCAGCTAAAATACCGGCAAACACGCCGGTTCCCATCATGGCCAAAATAATGCCAATGTTTTCTGCAATAAAAGTCATTATTTTTCCACTCCTGTTATGCCGTCGGTGGAATAGCCGACAATGGCTTTGCCGTCACTTCTTGGATCGGTTGCTGCGCTTACCTCACCGTTTGCGCTGATCACAGCACCGGCATGCCCCATCAATTCGTTACAGGCCTCTACCACCACCAAATCATGACCTTTTTGCGCAAGACCAGCACCTACATAATCGTGCAGATCCCGTTCAACTTTGAGGTTATGACTGACGTCTCCCCATGTGCGGCCAAGTAACCATCTTCCCAAAGCAATGGATTTATCCAGCGGTTGTTGGTGATAGACATGACGGGCGAAGAGCGCCGCTTGAGTTTGTGGTTGCCCTTCGCCGCCCATGGTGCCGTAGCTGATGCGTCTACCATCGTGCAATTCTGCGAATGCAGGGTTGAGTGTATGAAACGGCGTGAGCCCAGGTTGCAGGTATTGATTACTCGATGCATCCAGTGAAAAGGACGTGCCGCGGTTATTCCACACGATGCCGGTGGAAGGGCTGACGATACCGCTGCCAAATTCCCAGTACAGCGACTGAATGTAACTCACCATTCTACCTTCTGCATCACAGGCACCCATCCATATGGTGTCGCCGTGTGCCGCTGGCTGAGGCCAAGGCATGGCTTGTTGAAGATCAACCGCCTTCGCCATTTCTGCTAAACTGCTGTCGGTTAACAGTTGTCGCAGATCGGTTTGTATTCGACTGGGATCGGTGACAAAACGATTACGTTTTAAAAATGCCTGTTTAGTGCATTCAATTAACAGGTGCACCATGTCGGTATCGCTACTTCCTTGTTGCCACACTTTGTCGTAAAGGGCCAAAATAAGTAACGAAGCAATGCCCTGAGTGGGCGCAGGTAAATTATATAGCGTGCCTTTGCTGGTCGTTACCGATAAGGGCGTAACAATTTTCGCCTGATAATCGCTAAAATCTTGACCACAAATCGGTGAGCCGGCTGCAGCTAAATCGGCGGCAAGCTTGTCGGCGGTCTCGCCTAAATAAAAATCTTCTAATCCAGCATTGGCTAGATGTTTTAACGTTGCCGCTAATGCGGGAAGTTTGACAACTTTGCCTTTTTTCAGTGGTTTTTCTTTAATTAAAAACTGCTCGAAACCTGGGCCGCTGTGTAGATCATCGAAAGTCTTAAAACTGGCGTCGCTTAAACTTTGGGTGACTTCTATGCCCCAATTGGCTTGATTAATTGCCGTATCTAGCAAGGTCGTTAAAGGAAGAGACTTTTGCCATGAGTCACTGATTTTTAGCGCTTCTATCCATCCGGAGACCGCACCTGCCATGGTAAGCGCCGCTTTACCGCCGCGGCTAGGAATGGCATCGTCATTGGCATAGAAATCCGGTGTGGCGTTTTTTCCTGCTACTCCGGCAGCATCAATTCCCACCGGCGCTTTTCCTGGTTCACTGATGAGCCAAAATCCATCGCCACCTAATCCATTCATATGGGGGTATTCCACGGCAATGGACGCAGCGGCGGCTACCATAGCTTCGATGGCTGTGCCCCCTTTTTCTAAGATGGCATTACCCACTTGGGAGGCGGCGTAATGGGGGGCGGTAAAACCAATCATATTGTTTTTTTTCATTGATTAGGTGTTCCTAAATATTGGGCCGTGTGCAGTAACAAGCGGTCACTCCCTTTCGGGCCTATGAGAGAAATGCCACAAGGTGCACCGTGCAACAAATGTGTTGGCAAGTGTAATTGAGGACAGCCGCTTAGTCCGGCTAGTGCCGTCAAAGACAGCAAGCGGTTGCGATAATCTGCTAAATCCTCTGCGGGTGTGGATATTAGCGGGCTGATGCCTGGTGTTGTGGGTATAACGAGAATTTTGTCGCCGACTAAGGTTGAAAACCATTGAACAAATTGTTCACGTTGTTTTTGGGCCACGTGAATTTGCGCATCGGTGTAGGTGGCACAGTCGTGTAAGCGCTGGGCGATATCCGGAGCGATGTGAGGGTCAGCAGAACGGATCCATTGTCCGTGCTGTTGCCATATTTCAGCGCCCTGCAAAATCCGAAACGTGGCATTTAATTGCCATGTATTTGTATCAATAGAGATGGGGCTGACAAACGCCACCTGGGGAGATGTCTGCCACAAATTCAGGTGATGACCTAGTCCTTCGGCATGGGCGGCTTCATCGATTAGATTATTTACCACGCACAAGGGGAGCGACCTTGGCATTTCACTGTCAGGCAATAAGCAGTCCATCACGTTATGTAAGGTAGTGAGATCCCGAGTTAATGCGCCAATGGTGTCGAAAGACGGCGCTAATGGCACCATATTGTCAGTGCTAATAAGACCATGGGTTGGTCGCAGACCATATAATCCCTGATAACTCGCAGGAACTCGAATGGAACCGCCGGTATCGGTACCCAACCCGATGTCGGCTAGCCCCATTGATACAGCAACTGCCGAGCCTGAACTAGAGCCCCCAGGTAACCGTTGAAGTGCTCGGGGGTTTTGTGGCATGCCGTAATGAATATTTTGCCCATTTAAACTATAAGCGATTTCATCGGTGATGGTCTTACCCACAAAACTTGCCCCATTATCTAAAAGAGCCGTGACCACTGACGACGTCTGCTGGGGCGTAGGATGGCTTGATAACCAATCTGGGTTGCCCGCAGATGTGGGGAGACCAGCAATGTGAAAGAGGTCTTTCACTGCCAAGCGTAAGCCGCTGAGCGGCAAATTTGGTGACTCAGCAGGATAGTTATCCAGCCAGTCAGGCTTTATGGGTAAAGCCATAAACGGGTTATTTGTGGTATTCACAATAGGGAACTTTCGAGATGAAGTATCTTCATGAAACAATTGTTTCATGAAGATGTCAAGTGAAACGGTTAATTTAGTAGCAGCTTAACGTCTTATAATACCGAGCATTTATGTTATGAATTTGTGAACAAATGACCAAGTGCAGTAGGGTGGTTTTTTCATCAACGAGTTGGAGTAACGTGATGCCATTACGTAAAGGGTTTAGAACGCTGCTTGAAGAAGCAGAAAAGCGGGTGACTGCATTATCGCCGCTTTTAGCCAATGATTCGGTATACGATGCTAACGTTGTTTTAATCGATTTACGGGATATTCGAGAACTCGAAAGAGAAGGCATGATCCCCGGCGCGGTCCATGCCCCTAGAGGTATGCTTGAATTTTGGGTTGACCCTGAAAGCCCTTATTTTAAGCCAGTGTTTGGTGGGGGCAAACGCTTCGTCCTCTATTGCCAATCTGGTTGGCGCTCAGCCTTAGCCACTGTTACCTTGATGGATATGGGCTTTGATGATGTTGTACATGTAGAAGGAGGGTTTAATGCGTGGAAAAAAGCGGGGTTGCCGGTAGAACCTCACCACCGCTAATTCACTCCATTAGCGATTGCCAAGCTCTCGTAAATAACGTTCTTCATCTTCGCTGGAGACCCGTCCGAGGGCTTCATTGCGGGTAGGGTAACGGCCAAAGCGTAACAGGATATCCCGATGCTCTATCTCATGACGAAATTGGGTTTCCAGTCCGTTGACGTTAAACAACTCCAGTGCCGTATCGTGAATAACCAACGACTCTGAATGCATAAAAGGCATAAAGAGAAATGCCTTTTGGGTATTGGTTAATGCGCGGTCAACTTCCAATCTGAGGGCTTCTTGGGCAAGGGCCAAGGCCATATTGTCACAAGCAAAGGCACGCATGTCATTGCGATAAATATTTCGTGAAAACTGATCAAGCACAATGATTTCAGCTAAGCGGCCTTCGGGGGTAACACGCCAAGGCCACAATTCAGACTGGGCCGCAGCGGCATGGGTTTTGTTAAAACGTGATCGAATTAGGTTATCGACGCCATCATCAGCTTTAAACCATTGTTCTGCATCCAATTCTGCAAACCAGAATGCCAGTACACTTGATGCCTCTTCAAGAGGTATAATTTCTTGTTGCATAACGCTCCTGTAAATCACTTCTTGTTGCCATGCATGCCGGTAAAAGAAGGAAAGCAAGCTTACCATACTGGCATAAAGGTCAAAAAGTAATCAATAAGTATGACTGTTTTATTTTCAGTTTATTGTCATTAGATGTAAGACATTAAGGGCAAGCTAAGGTTCCAGCTCTCCCAAATCGTCGTACATTTTTGAAATATAGGCAGCACGGTTGGCCGCTTTATCTCCGAGCCTTTCAAATACTTTATTGGCGAGAAAAGAGATCAGACTCATAGGAGCCGCGTAGCTGTCGAAGGCGAGGGTTTGGCCTGGATGACAAACTAATAAGTGATCCACTTTTTGATTGTATATTTGCCCGGTAGGGTCGGTAATAAGGATGGTTGTGTGATTTTGCAATACATTGATAATACGTTTAAATAGTTTGGTACGGCGTCTAAAGCCGAGTAACACCACCACTTCGTTCGAAGGGATATCTACCAGATCTTCCCCTAATGTTTGACCGGGCTGTGGTAACAGCCTTACCGTACTTCTGACTTGTTTCAATTGTTGGCGAAAGTGAAGCGCTAGGGGGTACGCATTGCGATAGCCTATGAGGGTGATCCTTTCTGAATGTGCAAGTAAATCAACCACATCGCTAACAGCAGACGTTTTTAACCCTTCATAAGTTAGCGACATATTCCGCAGTTCTTTTTGAAAGTGGTTTACTTCTTCATCATCTAAGGAAACCGGCAAGCCTTTTTCTCGCATGGCCAAAATCGTGTCTTTGGCATCTTGATGGGAGGTAAACCCCAATTGGCGAAAAAAACGACTGACGGTGGCTTTAGACGTTTGGGTGGTTTTGGCGATTTCTGCGGTGGTTTTACTGACAATCGCAATAGGGTGTTGTTGCAGATAGTTGGCAATCTGGCGTGCTGAGGGCGGCAATGACGGATAGTGCTGCTCTATTAACCCCAATAAATCATTACGCATAGCCATATCAGATACTCTTAAAATGTTCTGTACCAAAGGTAAAGGAATTCTGCCTGTCTGCCAACTATCCGGCAGGAAAACCTCGACTACCCGCTTTTTTGCGGAGACAAATTACACCGTCTGAGGGTGTCCTGCCAAAGGGCGACATGTTCACGTATGGCGTGCTCATAGGCACGAAAGTCATCCTCGGTGTTCGCTTTTATATACTGTTTAAAGGTGGGGGCAATATCAGGTGAAGACAACAAGGTGTGCCAAATAGGTTGTAACTGATAATGGTACTGATTCAGTACACTGGCCACAGGCTGAATTTTTTCGATAAAAAACAGATAAAATACATTACGAACAATTTCTGCCTGTTCGGATGCCCGTCCATCGGGGCAAGAGAGGCCGGCAAGTGGCGCACGTAGTTGTGCTGTTAGCGAGGACAGGCCCTGGGTGAGTAAGCGCTGGGTTCGCCAAATTTTAGCCGGTAACCGGGCCGATGAAATAATTTTAAGTTGGTTGTTTAATTCATGCAGTGAAAACCGTTCTTTTCCGTCCGGCAACGGGGCGTCAGGTAACGTTGATAAATAAGATAATGCGGTAATACTGGCCCGGGCATCAGGATTATTTTGTGCTTTTAGTAAGTGTGGGCTTTGGGAAAACGCCAAACGGGTTTCCTCACTAAGCTGAATCAGATTTGCCCACATGGCGTGACGTTGGTCTAATTTTTGTTGTCTCCATATGCCCATTTGCTCAGCCAGATCAGACTGCTTGTTGCTTAGTTGTTGAGCGCAATTATCAAGTGCGTTGATAACGTCCGTTTCGTAGGCCCAACGGGCCGCTTCTTGTTGTTGCTTGCCTAACCCGGTGTTGCGTTCAGCGACGAGGGTGGACAGCTGACAAGAACGCAGCGCGTAAAAATCGTTTAAATCGATGGTAATACTGTCGATGTTATTGATTAAGGTTTGCCGCGCCGGATAGGCATGGGGAGGTAAGGGGGAAGGCATGGTTAACGGAGTATCAAGCACGCGGGACAAGCGGGTGGCGTACTCATCCAAATCATCATCAACGGATAAAGAGAATACGCAACCGGTAAGTATTAGCGCACTAAACAGCAGTAACCACGAGATAAGCTGGGGGAATGGACGTTGACTATGCATGGAAGAACTGCTGCCCCTTAATGTGTTACTAGGCCGGTAGGAAAACGGTATGAAAAGTTTCATGTAAACCGGCCTTGTCTGTTCATAAACACCATTGATGGATATACAATTGTGGTTTCTCTCTGCAATAGAGCATTGCACACTGAGCGTAAGTCGTTATAATTCTTTGCTCTTTAACAGATGCAAGTAGGCATCTGTATTCTCTAGTTCAGCCCTTTTAAAGGTTGTTTTTAACATTTTTTCGCAAGTGGCGCAGAGTAGGCGTCACCACTGTAAGGATAACTCATGCCTGTAATTACCCTTCCTGACGGAAGCCAACGCGCTTTCGATTCTACCGTTTCTGTACTTGATGTTGCCGCTGATATTGGTCCGGGCTTAGCGAAAGCCACCATCGCCGGTCGCGTCAACGGTGAGCTGGTAGATGCGTGTGATCCCATTGACCAAGACGCTTCGTTGCAAATCATTACCGCTAAAGATAGCGATGGGCTGGAGATTATCCGTCATAGCTGTGCACACTTAATCGGCCATGCTATCAAACAACTTTGGCCCGATGCAAAAATGGCCATAGGTCCAGTTATCGATAACGGCTTTTACTACGATGTGGATATGGAGCACAGTCTTACTCAGGAAGACTTGCAAAAGTTAGAAAAACGCATGCTAGAGTTGGCGAAAACAAACTATGGCGTAGTGAAGAAAAACGTCAGCTGGCAAGAAGCCAGAGATACCTTTGAAGCACGGGGCGAAACCTACAAGATGGAAATTCTCGACGAGAACATTCCTAAAGATTCCCAACCCGGCTTGTATCATCACGAAGAATACATTGATATGTGTCGCGGTCCTCATGTACCCAACATGAAGTTCTGTCATCACTTTAAATTAATGAAGGTGGCGGGTGCCTATTGGCGCGGAAACAGCGATAACAAAATGCTGCAACGCATTTACGGCACGGCATGGGCAGACAAAAAGCAATTAAAAGCGTATTTGCAACGTTTAGAAGAAGCAGAAAAGCGTGACCATAGAAAAATAGGTAAAGCCCTCGATTTATTTCACTTCCAAGACGAAGCGCCAGGCATGGTATTTTGGCACAGCGACGGTTGGTCTATTTACACAGAATTAGAATCGTTTATCCGTGGTAAATTGCGTGAGTACGATTACGGCGAAGTAAAAGGCCCATTAATGATGGACCGCTCGTTGTGGGAAAAGTCGGGTCACTGGGATAAATTTGGCGATGCCATGTTCACCACTGAATCAGAAAAACGTGAATATGCCATCAAACCCATGAACTGCCCAGGTCACGTGCAAATATTTAATCAAGGCTTAAAGTCTTACCGCGACCTGCCACTTCGTATGGCTGAATTTGGCTGTTGTCACCGTAATGAACCATCAGGTGGCTTGCACGGACTCATGCGCGTACGTGGCTTTACCCAAGATGATGCTCACGTATTTTGTACCGAAGAACAGATCCTTGATGAAGTCGGTAGTTGTATCGACATGGTCTACGACGCCTACAATACGTTTGGTTTTGAAAAAATCGTTGTCAAACTATCAACGCGACCTGAAAACCGCGTAGGTAGTGATGAAATTTGGGATAAATCTGAAGCCGCGTTGGCAGAAGCACTAAATCAGAAAAATATTGAATTTAGTTATTTGCCGGGCGAGGGCGCATTCTACGGGCCTAAAATCGAATTTACCCTGCACGATTGCTTAGATCGAGCATGGCAGTGCGGGACAGTACAGCTTGATTTCTCCATGCCAGGCCGTTTAGGGTCAACTTATGTGGCAGAAGACGGTGAACGTAAAGTTCCCGTCATGATTCACCGCGCTGTGTTAGGATCATTAGAGCGATTTATCGGCATACTCACTGAAGAATTTGCTGGGTTCTTCCCACTATGGTTAGCCCCTCAGCAGATGGTAGTGATGAATATCACTGACAATCAGGCCGATTATGTACATGAAACTGTACAAAAATTGCAAAAAAGTGGATTTAGAGCAAAGTCTGACTTGAGAAATGAGAAGATAGGCTTTAAAATCCGCGAGCACACGTTAAAGCGTGTTCCTTATATGTTAGTTTGTGGCGATAAAGAAGTCGAAGCAGGCCAAGTGGCTGTTCGTTCTCGCCGTGGCGATGATTTAGGCACAATGTCTGTGGAAACGTTCATAGAACTGGCACAGAAGGAAATTGCCGAGAAAACCATTAAGTAATTAGGGTATACTCAGCAACTTATTCTAATACTTGCCTGCATGAGAAACAGGCAAGTGTTCGTTATTAATTTTTGGAGGAATAGCACATTAAAGGCGCTAATAATAAGGCTCAGGGCGACAAAGCCCGCATTAATGATGAAATCCGTGCTCGTGAAGTACGTCTTATCGGCAAAGAAGGTGAGCAAGTTGGTATCGTTTCCCTAGCGGAGGCAATGCAGTCAGCAGCAGAAGCAAGTCTCGATCTGGTAGAAATTAGTCCTAATGCTGAGCCGCCGGTCTGTAAAGTGATGGACTACGGCAAATTCCTCTTTGAAAAAAGTAAAGCTCAAAAAGAGCAAAAGAAAAAACAGAAGCAAATTCAGGTCAAGGAGATTAAATTTCGCCCTGGCACTGATGAAGGCGATTACCAGGTAAAACTGCGCAACCTGCGTCGCTTTCTAGAAAGTGGGGATAAGGCCAAGGTAACGATCCGTTTTCGCGGACGTGAAATGGCCCACCAAGAGATCGGCATTGAATTACTAAACCGTGTTAAAGCGGAATTAGAAGACATTGCCACGTGTGAGTCTTTCCCACGTCGTGTGGAAGGCCGCCAGATGATCATGGTGCTTGCCCCAATCAAGAGGTAGTAGTGGTCTAAAGTTTTCAAAGAATCTGCACCTTTGAAACACCCTGCTTCCAAACATTAGCCGATGAACAGTGCTGCACGCTGAACGTCGATATTAAACAATGCGGAGTTTTAGCAATGCCTAAAATGAAAACTGTAAGCGGTGCCGCCAAACGTTTTAAGAAAACGGGTTCTGGCCGCTTTAAAAGCAAACAGTCTCACTTACGTCACATTTTGACGAAGAAGAGTACTAAGCGTAAACGTCACTTACGTGGCAAAAAACTGGTTCATGATTCTGATACCAAATTGGTTCAGCGCATGTTGCCTTACGTTTAAGACTTAGGAGACTGATTAATGGCTAGAGTAAAACGCGGCACAATCGCACGTGCTCGTCACAAAAAAGTCCTCAAGCAGGCAAAAGGTTATTACGGTGCTCGTTCACGTGTTTATCGCGTAGCGGTACAGGCCGTAACTAAAGCTGGTCAATATGCATATCGTGACCGTCGTCAGCGTAAGCGTCAATTCCGTCAATTGTGGATTGCACGTATCAATGCTGCGGCTCGTCAAAATGGCATGTCTTACAGCCGTTTTATCAACGGTTTGAAGAAAGCGTCTGTTGAAATCGATCGTAAGATCCTTGCCGACATCGCAGTACATGACAAGGTAGCATTCAGCGCATTAGTCGAAGCGGCTAAAGGCGCGTTAGCTTAATTTTTTAACAAATTAAGTTTAAGTTCTTTCGGGAAACGGCGAGCAGGATGCTCGCCGTTTTTCGTTCTAAATCCGCTAGAATTTCTGCGAGTAAACTTGTTCATCGGGTTTAACTAGGGCTAACGACTATTGGCCTTTACCGCTTACCACCTTTATCACGGTGTTGTCAGGTTTAATCCCTTACTCATAAAGATGTCGTCATAATACAGGCCGCCGTTTCCATAAGGCTGTTTAAGGGGACCCGTATTACAATTTGCTAGAAAGTATATCAGCGGTAACGCTCGCTTCATCCTAAAATCAGCGTGTTGATAAACCCGGGTTTGCTGTTCAAATTCGCCGCCTTTAACATAAACGTCGTACACTTGCCCCCCTTGGCCCTGAGTTTTGTTATTGACCACATACCATATTTCATACCATATACCCGGTAGCAAGGGTTTCCCGTCGACCTTTGTATTTGGATTGTGAATGTTGGCGTATTGGCGATACGTGTGATCACTGTCCACTTTTACCATTAACGTGCCGTCATTTTTGTAGCCGTCAGATTCATGTTTATCGGTGACTCTTAAGGTGGCTTCAAAGGCATCATATCCTTGATCCACAATCTCTTTTGGCATCAGGTTACTTACCCCAAAAGCATGGTTGTTGGGAAAGCTTTGAACGTTTATTCGTGTGTATAAGGTCGCGATTTCTCCCACCGCAATAGGTTGGGGAAGGGCTTTAAATGTCAGGGCCTTACGATTTCCCACTACGCCATCTTTTGCCGGTTTTTTTAACAAAGACTGGTTTTCGTCTTGGTAAACTAATTGTGTGACTTGCGGGCTAGGGATAAAGGGCTGGGTGTTATTTTGGGGGTCTTTAAGGTACCAACCTTGCAAATCCGTGTGTTCAAAATCGTCCACCATAAGCCATGGGTTGCTAGGCACATAGGTTGCACATGAGGTCAGTAAAAGAGTGTATAAAACGATCAAAATGTGGCGCATTACAGGTTACCCATTGCTGTCACGTTAGATGAACAAAAAATGACATAAGGGCAGCGAGATAGCAATAAGATTGCAAATTGTATAAAAAGACAAAGAAAATTGGTCAATATCAGAGATATAAGGTAGCCCTCATCACTGCCTGTCGTGTAAACTATTGCCTTTATTTCAGGCTAGCCATCGGGAACAAATGCAGATGCAATCTTGTTGGCCATGCAGTCATCATGTGAATTGAGGAAAACATGGAGCTTGACGCTATTATCAATCAGGCCAAAGGCCAGATTGACGCTGCACAAGATGTAGCGACTCTCGACCAGGTCAGAGTAGAATTCATGGGGAAGAAAGGCAAGCTAACCGACTTATTAAAGGGGTTAGGTAAGCTGTCTGCGGAAGAACGTCCAGCCGCGGGCCAGAAGATCAATCAGGCTAAACAACAAATTCAGCAGCTAATCGGTGCTAAAGGTGATGCACTTCGCAGTGCAGAGCTTAACGCCAAGCTGGCCGAAGAAGCCGTAGATGTGTCTTTACCCGGTCGTGGTGAATTACCGGGCAACTTGCATCCTGTCACCCGTACTATCAATCGTATAGAACAATTTTTCGGTCAGTTGGGATTCGTATCAAAAACTGGCCCTGAAGTAGAAGACAGTTTCCATAATTTTGATGCGCTGAATATTCCAGCGAATCACCCCGCGCGAGCCGATCACGACACCTTTTACTTTAATCCTGATGTGATGTTGCGTACCCAAACATCCGGTGTACAAATTCGCACCATGGAAGTAGAAAAGCCACCCTTGCGTATTATTTCTCCTGGGCGTGTTTATCGTAACGATTACGACCAAACTCATACCCCCATGTTCCATCAGGTGGAAGGTTTGATGGTGGATCGTAATGTGAGCTTTAGCGAACTTAAGGGCATACTTCATGATTTTCTTGAACATTTCTTCGAAGAATCCTTAGAAGTGCGTTTTCGCCCGTCTTATTTCCCCTTTACCGAGCCGTCTGCAGAAGTGGATGTGAAGCGTAAAGACGGAAAGTGGCTAGAGGTGTTGGGTTGCGGAATGGTACATCCTAATGTGCTTAAAGCCGTCAATATCGACCCTGAAGAGTTTACCGGCTTTGCCTTTGGTATGGGCGTAGAGCGTCTTACCATGTTGCGCTATGGCGTAACTGACCTACGCGCATTTTTTGAAAACGACCTTCGTTTTTTGAAGCAGTTTAACTAAGGCAGGCAAGGTAACAATGAAATTCAGTGAAAAATGGTTAAGAGAATGGGTTAACCCGCAAATTTCCACCGATGCGTTGTCTGAACAGTTGAGCATGGCCGGTTTGGAAGTGGATGGGGTTGAACCTGTTGCAGCAGAATTTTCTGGTGTAGTGATCGGTGAAGTTGTGGCATGTGAGCAACATCCCAACGCCGACAAGCTGCGGGTAACAAAAATCAATGTGGGTGAAGACGATTTACTCGACATCGTTTGTGGTGCCCCTAATTGTCGTCAAGGATTAAAGGTAGCCGTGGCCAAAGTGGGCGCTGTGTTACCCGGTAATTTTAAAATTAAAAAAGCGAAACTTCGTGGCGAGCCTTCCTTCGGCATGCTTTGTAGTTTTTCTGAGCTTGGCATGGGTGAAGATCATAGCGGCATTATCGAATTGCCGGATGATGCACCTATTGGCACCGATATTCGCGAATATCTAGACTTAGATGACAATATTATCGAGGTGGATTTAACCCCCAACCGTGCCGATTGTCTTGGGATCCGCGGCCTTGCTCGTGAAGTTGGCGTATTAAATAGTACCGATGTCAACGAGCCGGAAGTGGCCAATGTCACCCCCACTATTGATGACAAATTGGCTATTACATTAAGTGCACCAGACGCTTGTCCTCGTTATCTTGGTCGTGTTATTTGCAACGTTAACGTCAACGTTCCTTCTCCTTTATGGTTGAAAGAAAAGCTACGTCGTTGTGGCGTGCGTTCTATCGATCCGGTGGTAGATATTACCAACTTCGTGCTGCTTGAACTCGGCCAGCCCTTACATGGTTTCAATCTTGATACTATCGAAGGGGGCATCAATGTACGTCTAGCCCATGAGGGTGAATCACTTACGTTATTGGATGAATCCACGGTTTCCTTAAAAGACAATACCTTGGTAATTGCAGACGACAACAAAGCATTGGCCATGGCGGGGGTTTTTGGCGGTTTACATTCAGGTGTGACCAGCGAGACCAAACACATTCTGCTAGAAAGTGCCTTTTTCAGCCGTGATGCGATTATGGGCCGCGCGCGCCAATATGGTTTGCATACCGATGCATCCCACCGTTATGAACGAGGGGTGGATCCTAAGCTGCAACACAAAGCCATTGAGCGGGCGACAGCATTAATTCTGGATATCTGTGGCGGTCAACCTGGTCCCGTGGTGGAAGCGGTGAACGATTCAGCCTTGCCCACATCGGCCACTGTGACGCTGCGTAAAGCGCGCTTAAAACGGGTACTCGGTATTGATATAGATCCGGTTAAAGTACGGGATATCCTTACTCGACTAGGTCTTGAAGTAGTAGAAAGCCAAGAGGGGTGGACCGCCTCTGCACCAAGTTATCGCTTTGATATCGCTATCGAAGAAGATTTAATTGAAGAAGTTGCCCGGGTTTACGGCTACAACAACATTCCTAATGAGGCGCCTAAAGGCAGTCTAACCATGTTGGACAGTCAGGAGAGTTGTTTACCAGTGGCAAGCTTTAAGCAAATACTCGGTGCCAATGGGTATGTCGAAGCGATTACCTATTCTTTTGTCGATCCTAAAGTGCAAAATGCATTGTTTCCAGAACAAAGAAGCATGACTTTGCCTCATCCCATTTCCGCCGATATGTCGGTGATGCGAGTGAGTTTATGGCCAGGTTTGTTAGGCGCTACGGCCTACAACCAGAAACGTCAGCAAAGCCGAGTGCGCTTGTTTGAAACTGGTTTACGTTTTGTTCCTGACGATAACGCGCCTAATGGGGTACGACAAGAATCGGTTATTTCCGGCGTTATTGCTGGTAAACGGGAAGAAGAAAGTTGGTTAACAGACGATAATAATGTTGACTTCTTTGATATTAAAGGAGATGTTGAGGCTATACTTGCTTTAACAGCAACGAAACAGTCGGTAGAATTTGTTGCAACGTCACACTCGGCACTTCATCCTGGTATGGCAGCGGAAGTTCGTTTACATAACAAATGCATAGGTTATGTAGGTGCTGTTCATCCACAGTTTGGAAAACAACTGGGTGTAAATGGGCGAGTTTTTGTCTTTGAGCTTGATCTTAAAGCGATTTCTTCACGTAATTTGCCTGAAGCTTGTGCTGTTTCGAAGTTCCCGGCGAACCGTCGTGATATTGCGATAACGGTGAAAGAAGAACTTTCAGTGGGCACGATTATTTCTTTTGTAGAAAAAATTGGCGTAAATCAACTAGTTGCCCTAAACTTGTTCGATGTGTATAAAGGGAAAGGTGTGGAACCAGGCTTTAAGAGCCTAGCATTGTCCCTTGTACTACAGGATCCTGATAAAACATTGGAAGAAGCTGAAATTCAACAAGCAGTGGATACCGTTGTTAAAGGGTTAGAGCGTGAATTTGGGGCGGCGTTAAGAGAGTAGATTATGGCATTGACCAAAGCCGAAATGGCTGAACACTTATTCGAAAAACTGGGTATTAATAAAAAAGATGCTAAGGATTTGGTAGAAGCTTTTTTTGAAGAAATTAAGGAAGCTTTGGAATCCGGTGAACAAGTGAAGTTGTCCGGTTTTGGTAATTTTGACCTGCGTGATAAAAATGAACGTCCGGGGCGAAATCCGAAAACCGGTGAAGACATTCCAATTAAAGCTCGACGGGTGGTAACTTTTCGCCCAGGGCAAAAGCTGAAAAGCAGAGTAGAAAACTCTAAACCACCCACAGAATAGCTTTTCAGTACTTTTAAGACCGAATTTTCCTCGCTATTTGTAAAAAAGGCAACGCCTCTCGCGTGTTGCCTTTTTTATCTATTTCGTATGTCTAACATCTAGACGGCGTCTTTTTCCTTTCGGTGACTTATGACCTATTTGCAAATTTTAGGTCGGTATTTTATCGTAACGTGTTCAATCCTTGGGTTTTTACGGAGCAGTAATGAAAAAAACGGGGTTAATCCTAGTTTTATTAGCATGTATAGTCGGCGGCTATTTTATTTACCTAGCAAAGGTATCTTCAAGCCACGAAGAAGAGGCTATCGTTCCTTTTACGGTGATGGATATTCTTCATGCCACGGACCTTGAACAAGGTGTTAAGAAAGGGGTCCAGAACAATGACGACGAGGTCATTACATCGTGGTTAGAAAAGGCCCAAGATGTGGCTGAGCAAGCCGGACTGGCTGAGAGCGATGTAGAGTATTTGCATTCCGACCAAGCGAAAGATTATGTGGTATTTAATGCTAAACGTCAGTTGTTTAACGATGAATTTGAGCAGCGCTATTACGCTTTACAGGATATCGAAGCGCTTAAAGTGAAGTACCCTGAAGCCAAAGACCTTTTTGCTAAAGCCGAGACGTTACTTGCCAAGCGAGATCAGATCATTAATCAAATCGCGCTAACCTTATCTAATGGGAAGAGCCCCGACGATGATGATATTGCCGCGGCAAAAACCTTATGGCAACAACGTTATCAAGGGTCGGAACAACACCAAGAGTAATAGAATCCCTTTAGCTCAGGCTTTACACGAGAGGGGAAAATTGTGCTCGGGTAAGGCGTTGTAAATCTGTTGGTGCTAATTTTATTTCCAAGCCCCGTCTGCCGGCACTGACATGTATAGCAGGCAAAGACTCTGCACTGTCATGAATAAAGGTTCGTAGGGCTTTTTTCTGACCTAGAGGGCTGACCCCACCTAATACATAGCCGCTGGATCGCTCAACCCGTTCGGGATTAGCCATAGCGGCTTTTTTCACTCCTGCTGCTTTAGCTAGTGCCTTGGTGTTGAGTTTGTCGCTAACGGGAACAAGCCCTACCACTAACTCTTTAGTATCCAGTTCAGCGATGAGTGTTTTGAATACGGTGTTTGCATCCAGTCCAAGTTTGTCACTGGCCTCTAAACCGTATGAGGGAGCATCCCCATCGTGATGGTATTTAAGCACCTCGTGGACGATTTTGTGCTTTTTCAATAGCAGGATAGCCGGTGTCATTGTTACTCACCCTGAGGACGTTTATAGCGGCGTATTTCTACCACCATGCCAAACAAGGGGTGATCGAAATAATGCACTTGCTTGCTGATCACCCGGCGAACTTGATGAAAGGGCACAGAGGTTAACTGCAATGAAGGCGGGGTAAGTTCATCGCTGGTTTCTGTTTGAACAAGGGTTGGCTGGCGGTATTGCATCTCACTGTCGATATGCAAATAAGGCACTCTATTGATGTACTTCAAATACACTTTTAAATAGCCGTCTAACTGCCATATGGCTAAATTCTCGCCTTCAGATGCACCAGCAACGCTGTCTAAAAGCATCATGGGCGCTGGTTGGTTTACCGCTAACATATCGTTAAAGGCAATGTCATTCGGATTCGTTAAAGCCTGATCTAATTGGCTGAAAAAGTCATTTTTGCCAAGAGAAAGGGGGTTATCATCCGTTGAGTTTTCTGTATTTTTCTCATCTTTGGTTATAGGTTGGCCAGATAAATCATATTCTGAAGCATAATTTTTACCGGCGATAATGCGCATAGCTTCGGCGGTCTGCTGGCCAAATTTAACCGGTTGACGCCAAGCAACATGTAAAAGACGTTTTAACCCCCGGGTTTGACGAATTTGACGGGAAAGATCAGTAAGTTCCAGTTTGTCATAAGGAAGAAGATGAGCCACGGGAGAACGGGGCAAGTCCCGTCCTTCAAGAAACTCCGGCACATGGTCTGGCGCCGGTAAGCCATTGTCTGGGAAGTGGGTTTGCCACTTGCCCTGTTGGTAAGTTAACCAGGGTTCAGGCGTTTCACAGGTACGAAACTTAGGAACCGAAATAGGCGTGAAGTTTTCGATACCGGAAAAGGCAACCCAATAACTGGCAATGGTTTGGCTGCTTATGGCAGGCTCTGTTTGTGTATATTGACCTTGAGACTGGGAGAGCGACAGTCTTGCAGCTTTAGGCTCATAGGAAGACGATTGGGTACCATCAGCCATGTCCTGTGTGTTTTGATTGTCAGTATCAGAGGAATAGAGCCCTTGCTCAACTTGCCACTTTTTATGCGTCGATAAGATATCTTTTATTGATGGCATGGGTAACCAAAGTGGTGATGAAGAGCCATCACATTGCGCTAGCCCTTGTTTCAAACCACTGATATCGGGTCTTAGATAATTATCAATAAGATCGATTTCGGCAGAAGTGGGGGCCAAAGAGCCTTGTCCATCAAACTTTTCGTCTAGTTCATCAATACTCAAACTGCGATCAAAAATGATCACCTCAATGTCAAACCACCAGTCGTCGGCGGCGTAACCATTTGTGCTTGTCAATAACAGTAAAAAGTAAGCAGCAACGGTAAAGGGTTTCATGTTTACCTGATCTCCTTGGAAAATTCATTGAGTATTTTCTCAACCATCTCAAGACGTTCTTTAGCACTTTGGGTTTTCAGTAGTACCCGAAGTTTTTGACTGCCTTCGAATCGAAAGGTATTGGATTGGGTCTGAACGAGTTGAATGATGAATCCGGGATCAACAGGGGTGCTTTCTCTGAATTCAATGGTGCCTCCGGCACTCGTCACATCGATTTTGGCAATACCTAAGGTTTTAGCAATAAGTTTCAGTTCGGTCACTTTTATAAGTTGTTTTGCCGGTAGCGGCAACAAACCAAATCGGTCGATACATTCTACCTGAAATTCATCAATGGCATCTTTAGAATCGCAACTGGCTAATTGTTTATATAACGATAAGCGTTGATTCACATCGGCAATGTAATCATCGGGAAGTAGCGCAGGTATACGCAGTTCAATTTCGGTTTGATTGGCCGTGGCATCTTCTAAGCTTGGCTCTCGACCTTCTTTAAGGGCATTTACCGCTTGGTCTAACATATCCATATATAAGCTGAAACCAATGGTGGCAATTTGCCCTGATTGGTCATCACCGAGTAATTCCCCCGCGCCACGAATTTCTAAATCATGGGTGGCAAGGGCAAATCCGGCGCCTAAATCTTCTAAATTAGCGATGGCTTCCAATCGTTTCACGGCATCTTTGGTCATCCGTTTCGGGTGAGGCGTGAGCAAATATGCATATGCTTGATGATGGGAGCGGCCAACTCGCCCTCGCAATTGGTGCATCTGGGCAAGTCCGAGATGATCGGCCCGATCCATGATAATGGTATTGGCAGTGGGAACATCAATGCCGGTTTCGATGATCGTGGTACATACCAATACGTTGTATCGTTGATGATAGAAGTCGCTCATCACCGATTCCAGTTCTCGTTCTCGCATTTGTCCATGTCCAATGGCAATTCTCGCCTCGGGCACAATTTCCCCAATTTCCGCGGCTGTTTTTTCAATGGTGTCCACTTCGTTATGAAGAAAATAGACTTGGCCACCGCGCAGGATTTCCCGCATTACCGCTTCACGAATGATGGCTTTATCTCGCTTCTGCACGAAGGTTTTAATCGACAGTCGACGGGCTGGCGGGGTGGCGATAATGGACAAGTCTCGCATGCCCGACAACGCCATGTTTAATGTACGTGGAATAGGGGTGGCGGTAAGGGTGAGAATATCCACATCGGCGCGCAGAGACTTAAATTTTTCTTTTTGCCTAACCCCAAAGCGGTGTTCTTCATCAATGATCACTAAACCAAGATCGCTGAATTTTACGTCGCTACTGAGTAATTTATGGGTGCCTACCACAATATCGACGGTACCGTTAGTGATGCCATCAATGGTTTGCTTTTGCGCTTTGCCGTTAACAAAGCGACTCATCACTTGAATGTTAAAGGGCCAATTGGCAAAACGATCTTTGAAGTTTTCATAATGCTGTTGAGCAAGCAAGGTTGTGGGTACCAAGATAGCCACCTGCTTGCCTTGATTAGCGGCCAAAAATGCCGCGCGCATGGCCACTTCGGTTTTGCCAAAGCCAACATCTCCACATACCAATCGATCCATGGCTTGGGGCGAGCCCATATCATGCACAACCGCATTGATTGCTTGTACTTGGTCCGGTGTTTCTTCAAAGGGAAAGCTATCGGAAAATGACTGATATTCTTCCCAGTTGATGGGATACGCATAGCCTGGTTTTGCTGCCCGTTGGGCATAAACGTTTAATAATTCTGCCGCCACATCCCGAACTTTTTCGGCGGCTTTCTGTTTGGCTTTTGTCCATGCATCAGAGCCTAATGCGTGTAACGGTGCATGATCCACATCTCCACCGGTATAACGGGAGATAAGGTGTAACGAGGCGACGGGTACATAAAGCTTCGATTGCTTTGCATATTCAATACACAAGTATTCTGTTAACACACCGCCGGCATCGAGGGTTTGCAAGCCGAGGTAGCGGCCCACACCGTGATCAAAATGCACAACCGGTTGCCCCACAGAAAGCTCGGCTAGATTTCGTATTATGGCGCTTTCGTCGGTGGCTTGACGCTTATCCCGAAGTCGTCGTTGACTGACCTTATGGCCAAGCAGCTCGGTTTCGGTGATAAAAAGAATGCTGCCTTGTTTGCGCTGCCAAAAAAAGCTGTTTTCAACCACGCCAATGGTGATGCCTACCGGGGTATCACCGCCGATAAAGTCACTAAAATTAGTGACGGCTTGCGGCGTTATTTTCGCTTTTTTTAACACGTCGAGAAGGTTTTCTCGACGGCCCTGAGATTCGGCACAGAAAAGTACCCGACTTCCGGCATTTCTGGCGTCTTTTAAACGAGCCAACAACGCACTGGCGGGTTCTTTTTTCTGGGGATTAAAACCAATGTCTTTTAATTCTTCGCAGCCTAAATTAGTACGCCCTGGCTTGTCTTCTAATGGGGTTGCGTGCAGTGTTACTCGAGGCCAGTTTTTGATGACTTCAAATAAGGTATTTACCGGTAAGAATAAGGCATCGGGAGCAAGCAGTGGACGACTAACATCATAGCGACGCTGTTCGTAACGTTCAGACACGTCAGCCCAGAAGAAATCACTGGCGTCTTTGATATCGCCATGCAGTAGCAGCAAGGTGTCGTCGTGTAAATAATCAAAAAGGGTGGCGGTTTGAGTAAAAAACAACGGCAGATAGTACTCGATACCACCTGGCATTGTGCCCTTAGATACTTGTGCTAATACAGACTCTTGCGCGTTGTTAGCATCAAATTGCTCTAAATACTGCTGGCGGAACAGTTGTAGCGCAGCCTTATCGGTGGGGAACTCCCGTGCAGGTAAAAGACGGATACTCTCTACGTGGTCTGAAGATCGTTGGCTCTCGGTATCAAAATAGCGAATTGAGTCAACCTCGTCGTCGAACAAGTCGATACGAAAGGGCCGATGACTCCCCATAGGGTACAAGTCGATAATAGAACCACGAATAGAAAACTCACTGTGACTCATGACTTGATTAACGTGCAGGTAGCCGGCTTTTTCTAAGTTACGTCGAAATTGGTCTCTGTCTAAACTTTCGCCTTTATGCAACATGAGCAGATACTTGTTAAGGTAATCTACCGGGGCTAGACGTTGCATCAAGGTATTAATAGGAACAATAAAAATACCTTGGCGCTCGTTGGCCATGCGATACAGCGTTTCCATACGCTGCGAAACGATATCCTGATGGGGCGAAAACATATCGTAAGGCAGGGTTTCCCAATCAGGAAACAAGGTTACTGCCTTGCTATCATGGTCGAGAAAATAGGTGATTTCCCGTTGTAACTTCATTGCCGATGGGGTGTCTGCGGTAACCAGTACTACAGGACCTGCATGCTGTTGATAGGCCTGAGCAATAGTAAGGGCTTGGCTGCTGCCTTGTAACTGCCCCCATTGCTGATGATCGTTTGTGCCTGATTGCTTTTTCGCCTTAGGCATCGGTAGAGAATATATTGTGGCTGTCATGTCACCCTGAAACTAATGAGCAGTAGATGGAAATCACCGAAAAGCTTACTTTTCCTGTTTGTTTTGTGCGCGTTTTCGTAGTTGCTGTGTTTGCACATGGAGGCTTGCACGTACAAGTAGCTCCTGATCTTGCTCTCTAATACTACGAAAAATAAAGGCTATATGGTAACTGTCCTCTTCTTGCTGGCAAGTGATAACTTCACCAAAACAGTAAACCGCTGCCGCTTCTTCACTGAGAAACAGCTTTAGTTCCGCATTTGTACCAATTTCAAAGGGGGTAGGAGATTCAACCACCACGCCACCACCACCGAATTTGACACTTTTGAAACGGCGTTGCTCATCATCCTGCTGTTGCAGAATGTATGACATCATCAAATCAATTTTACGGGCTTGATGATTTAAATATTCTGTAAGCGCGGCAGCCTGTTCACCTAAGTGTCTTAAGGGGCGTAATGCTTGCGCTTCGATGGATGCCATCTCGCCGGCAATACGAAACGCGTAGGGCATGGCATTTTCCAGTTCGTGACTATCCGGTACTGGCGTTGACCCATCTAACGGCACAATATTGATGGGTAAATCATGGGCAATCATGAAAAATTCGTCGAATTGCGCCTGTTTATCGGCCAAGGTCTGTGTATCCATCAATTTCCTGCTACATCAATCTTGTACGTCGTTAAGCTTACACGTAGTATACTCACTTTACTAATATGACCGCTAATCATTCACCGATTGTTTCCCCCATCACCTTAGTCTGGTGACGTTGATATTAAAACACAGGGCAACGAGTTTACATGTTTCAACCCGTTTCGGCTTTTCTCGCTTATCGCTATTCCACAGCTAGCAAACAAAATAGTTTTGTTGCATTTATCAATCTTTTTTCTGTCGCAGGCATTGCGCTAGGGCTGATGGCGCTGATTATTGTGCTTTCGGTCATGAATGGCTTTGAAGGTCAGCTCAAGCAGCGGGTATTAGGTATTTTGCCTCATGTTGTTGTGCATGAGGCGCCACAAAACGTGGATGTAACAGCCCAGCCTAATGTGACTAAAGTTATGCCGTTCTTGGAATCTGAAGGCGTCATACAAGCGCGAACTGGGCTTAGAGGTGTTCAAATCCAAGGTGTGGAACCTGAAGCCATGGCCAATAGTGTGGTGGACAAACATACCCTTGTAGGCGGCTTTAAAGAGTTATCAGCCGGTAGCTTTAGGATCATGATTGGACGGGCTTTATCCGTTCAATTAGATATAAGGCCCGGGGATCAGCTTCGTTTATTAGTGGCTGGTGCCAGCGTGTATACCCCCTTTGGACGTATGCCAAGTCAGCGTCTTGTGGAAGTGGCGGGCCTTTTTAACGTGGGCTCTCAATTAGACGATAAAGTCATTTTTATGCATGTCGATGATCTCAAGCGTTTGCTTCGGCGCAGTGCCAATTCTCCTACCTATACCCGTTTATTTCTTGATGATGCCTTTAACTACAAAGGGGTAGTAGATAGTTTAAATGAACAAGGGCTAACCACTGATAATTGGCGGGCTCGGCAAGGCCCATTGTTTGATGCGGTGAAAATGGAAAAGAACATGATGTTTATGATGTTGCTGCTTATTATTGCCGTGGCAGCGTTTAATATCGTGTCGGCGTTAGTGATGGTGGTGACCGAAAAGCAAGGGGATATTGCGATTCTACAAACCCAAGGAATGGATGAATACAAAATAATGTCGGTCTTTTTGCTCAACGGCGTGTTTAATGGCATAAAAGGGGCAGCCATTGGCTTGGTGCTTGGCGTCCTTGTGGTTACGCAACTGAATACGGTACTGGATGTATTGAACATTCACTTGGCCCTTGCCGTGGACGGACAGGGGGTACCGGTGGATCTTCAATGGCATCAAGTGTTAATTGTGACATTGTTCTCTTTAGGCTTATGTTTGCTAGCCAGTGTTTATCCGGCAAGAAGAGCGATGAAAGTGCAGCCGGCCGATGCCTTACAAAACGAGTAGCCATAATCGGCCTTTGCGCTGACCAAATGGTTAATTAAACGTGCAAATATGCGCAATTTTAACTATACTTCGGCCTCTTTATATTTGGCCGGAAAGACGTTATGAATAAAAACTTTATTACTTCTCAATCACTCCTTGAAGATTCCTTTCGGCTGGCAGCAATGGTGTATGAAGACGGCTTTCGTCCAGATTTTATCATCGGTATCTGGCGTGGTGGCGCGCCGATAGGTATTGCCGTACAAGAATTCTTTGAATTTAAAGACACTCCTACAGATCATATTGCTGTTAGAACCTCGTCTTACTATGGGATTAACCAACAGGCGAAGGAAATTCGTGTTCATGGCCTGCATTATTTGGTGGAAAATGCCAATGCAGATGACAAATTGCTGATTGTTGATGATGTTTTCGATTCAGGCCGAAGTGTTGATGCACTGATTAAGCAAGTTCGAAATCTTATGCGATTAAACATGCCAAAAGATATTCGTATCGCGTGCCCGTGGTATAAACCGCAAAATAATAAAACGGATATTGTGCCCGATTATTACGTTAATACCAGTGATGAATGGTTGGTTTTCCCCCATGAAATTGCAGGGTTAAGCGAAGAAGAAATTCGAGCGGGTAAGACGGAACTGTCTGGCGTTATGGACGTGTTGTTCAATAAGTAAAGTAACTCATCTTATCTAATGTGCGCCGGCCTTTCGGTCTTGGGCGCACAGTCTCCTGCCTTAATCGTTTATTTGCCGTCAATATAGAACTTGTCGTGAAAGGTGTAGATCCATTCAGGCTTGTAAATGGTCAGTAGCGTCATTGTCATACCATTAAGTAACCCTTCGGGAAACAGTAGCAAGGGGATAAGTATCAGATAATTGTCACGGACAATTCCCCAACTGTAATGCCCGTCCAGCACAAAATAACCGGAAAGTAAGGTCATTTTTAATGCAATGATCAAGGCGCCGGGGAAAAAAGCACAAACAAAAATGTACACGAAAAGATTTCTGGGAATTTTGTGAAAGGCAAGCATAAACAGGGCATAGCACACGGCAATCGGCACTATCAGGCCGAGTAAGCCATTTACCCCAAACATGGCCCAACCATCTTGGTGAACGAGGGTGGTTCCCAATAGCGCCACGCTTGCGGCGATAATGGCCCAGCGAAAGCCTACAGTAAGAGCGAGGGCCGGCAACCACAGAAAATGCACATCTAAGCCGGTAAAAATACCTACTCTGAAAATCCAAAGAAAGAACATCAAAGCAGTAAACCCGAAAATGATGTGCTGTCTTCGTGTATTTGCTAGTAACGATGACCAGGATACCTGCTTACCAATATAGATAAGCAGTGCGCCATAGATAACCAAACAAATAAGCTGAAGTGTGGTCACGTCTGTCGCCTGTTATAAATCGTAAGTGGCCCAGATTGGGGCGTGATCAGAGGGTTTTTCAATTCCTCTTAATTCATAATCGATACCCGTTTCAACCAGGGTGTTATGTACTTTTTCCGTACCCAAAATATGATCGATACGCAGGCCACGGTTATCATTAAACCCTTTAGAGCGATAATCGAACCAACTAAACTGATCGTTCACATCGGGGTGTTGAGCGCGGAAGCTGTCGGTTAGCCCCCACCGATATAAGGTTTGGAGCCAGCTTCGTTCTTCCGGTAAAAACGAACATTTGCCGGTGCGCAGCCATCGTTTTTGATTATCTGGACCGATACCAATATCAATGTCTTCAGGGGAAATATTTAAGTCACCCATGATAATGACGTTTTCTTCAGGGCTGAGTTCAGTGGTGAGATAGCCCATTAGATCGGCGTAAAACTTTCGCTTGGCCGGATATTTGGTTTCATGTTTTTCGTTTTCCCCTTGGGGAAAATAACCGTTAAGTATATGAACCGGCTCACCGTTTTTGTTTTCCAGTTCTACCATTATCATTCGACGCTGAGCGTCTTGCTCGTCGGTGGGAAAACCACGTTGTACCGATTTAGGGGCGTGCTTGGTGAGCATAGCCACGCCATAGTGACTTTTTTGCCCATGATAAAAAACGTGATAGCCCATGGCTTCAACCGCTTCTACAGGAAATTGTTCATCATGTACTTTGATTTCCTGAAGCCCAATCACGTCAGGCTGATGTTTTTCTATAAGCGCGGCAAGCTGATGCAGTCGGGCTCGGATACCATTGATATTAAAAGAAACGACTTTCATTGTTTGGGGTTATTCCTTCATTGTTAAACGGAAAAATAATAGATGAAATGCCAAGGCGACCTTCATTGTGATACCTCAAATGAAGTATTAAGGCGACGCCCTGTCAGTTGTAAGCCTAAAAATAATTGTTCAGCCATTTCGCTAACCTCAGAATAGGTAACCGGATTTGTGCTGAGGTAAGCATTGACTTGTTGCTGCCATTGGGCCCATTTCATGCCCAGCGTGGCCATACCCGAGTAGTAGCTAATGGGCAAATCTGCATCGTGGTGCTGCAACCACTTGCTGATAATACTGCCTCCCATGGAAGACCCCATAATGACATAGGTGCACGCTAATGCATTGGCAAAGTTTATGTTTTTTGCGGGCAATGCAAACGCTATAGGCAAAGGGCTGGATTTTCCAAGCGCAGAGAGATCCGCATTAATAAGCTCAATTGGCGTTTGTGGGTTTAATTCACCCCGTAATGACAAAGGAAGCGAGACACAATAGGGCAAGCAATATTGATGAAACGCGTGAAGCGTCAGCAATCCGTTTTTGTAGTGGGTACTGTTGAAAACACCGGCCTTAAAATAAGTATTAAAGGGGTAGCTATTTTCCAAAGAACGGTGTGCTTTGTGGGTATTTTCTTTCAAGTAAGAAAACAGGTTATTCATATTCATCAATATGCCGTTCTGCTATTCTAAGAATCGAATTTATATTGCATCTTTGCATCATACAATATTGGTAATCTTGGATACATGGACAACAGTGAAAAAAACACCGCACCGATGACAGTTGATCTGACGAACTGTGACCGTGAACCCATTCACTTATTGGGTAATATCCAACCTTTTGGGTGCTTCATTGCACTACGCTCAGATTGGATGGTGGCCTATTGTTCTGAGAATGTGAATCATTATTTGGGGCAGGATGCACAAGATGTCATCGGTAGCGCACTAAAAAACTGGTTCGATAGTACCACCATGCACAGTATACGTACGGCTTTACAGTCAGCGATTATCACTGGGCGAAACGAACGTATTTTTGATCAAAAGATTGCCGAAACTGGCTTAGATATTGATATATCTGTGCATCACAATGGTCAATTTATCATTGTAGAGTGCGAAGCGTTCAACGATCAGCGTACACCCGATGTGCAGTTTGTGCGCTCCTTGCTTACCCAATTTTATTGTGCCAACGATAGCCAGGCACTCATCGAAATGGTTACCCAACAACTGCAATTAATAACCGGTTACGACAGGGTTATGGTTTATCGCTTTTTACCTGATGGGGCCGGCGAGGTCATTGCAGAGAGTAAACAGTATGATGTGTCTTCGTATTTAGGCTTACGGTATCCCGCTTCAGATATCCCCAAACAAGCGCGCAAACTGTACGTAAAAAATTTACTTCGCGTGATTGGCGATGTAGACGCTACGGTAGTACCCATTTTGCCCCCTAATCGCCATGCAGAAGAGCAGGTGGATTTGTCGTTTTCCACGCTGCGTGCGGTATCACCAATACATATTGAATATTTAAAAAACATGGGGGTTAACGCCTCTATGTCTATTTCTATTATTGTTAACGGTAAGCTATGGGGCTTGTTTGCCTGTCATCATTACAGTGCCAAAGTGCCGTCCTATTTTCAGCGTACCGAATTAGAATTGTTTGCAGAAGTTTTTGCGCTGGAGCTTTCCTCCCGCCTTATGCAAGAGCGGGAAATAGAGAGTACCCGGGCTCGGCAGTTGCATAATAATATGATTTCAACCATGTCGTCTTCTGGCGGTTTGCTTGACAGTATTGTTGAGCAGTTCGGTGTGTTTAACGACCTGATAAACAGTGACGGTATTGCGGTTATTGTGGATGGAAAAGCAAAAAGTCGTGGCCTTGGGTTAGAAAAAGACATGCTAAAACAATTGTGTCGCCGGCTAAATACACTCTCAGCCAGCGAGGTGTCTTACATTCACTCATTGGCGGAATTTATGCCCGGTTATGAAACCGATTTACATCAGGTTGCTGGTGTGTTGGCCATTCCAATTTCGAAAACGCCACGGGACTATTTGTTGTTTTTTCGCCAAGGTGAAACGCAAACGGTCAATTGGGCGGGAAACCCGCAAAAAGCGGTGACATTAGGACCCAATGGGGGGCGTTTAACGCCTCGCAGCAGTTTTGCAGTTTGGCAACAAACCCATTCAGACAGTTGTCGTCATTGGAGCGAGCAAGAGCAACATGATGCAGAATCGTTGCGTGTAACGTTACTTGAGGTCATGATTCGGTTTGCCCAAGAACGGGAATCTATTCGACTTCAAGCGGCCAGAAAGCACGAAATCCTGATTTCAGAGCTTAACCACCGAGTGCGTAATATTCTTAATCTGGTTAATGCTGTTGTTGCCCAAACTGAAAAACAGGGTAGAACCCTTAGTGAATTTATTGGCGTTTTGACGGGGCGATTGTTTGCCTTGGCATCGGCCCATGATCAGCTTACCGCGTCCCAATGGTCAGATGTATCTTTTAAATCCTTGTTGGAAACAGAGATACAGGCCTATGTGAATACTTTCAACAAAATCGAGTTAATTGGTGATGAGGTCAGGCTCTCTCCGTATGCCGCCACGCCATTGGTGTTGGTGTTTCATGAAATGTTTACCAATGCGGCCAAATACGGCGCGTTGTCTGATAATCTGGGCCATGGCCTAGTACGTTTGACATGGTCTGTAAGTCAACGTGGTGAACTTCTTATTACATGGGAAGAAACGGGTGGGCCGCCTGTTGTGCCACCGCAACGGGAAAGCTTTGGGATGACGTTAATTAGAACCGTGATGCCCCATGAGTTAGATGGCGACGTGGATATCCAATTTGCGCCTGATGGGATAAAAGGAACCTTCCGTCTTCCTCGGCGTCATTTGTCCTTCGACGACCTGGCAAAGAGTGAACAGAATGAAACGCTATCTGCGCCGTTAAAAAGTCATCAATTACCTGATAATGCATTGGTGGTAGAAGACAGCCTGATAATTGCGTTGGATCTGCAAAAACGATTAACCCGCATGGGGATTGCCCATGTTGATATTGCTGGCAGTATCGAGCAAGCCAAGAGCAAAATAAGTCAATGTTTGCCATCGTTGGCGCTATTTGATGTGCATTTAGGGAATGAAACAACCTTGGCATTGATTAAAGAGTTAAAGATGAAAAAGGTGCCGGTGGTCATTATTAGTGGATATGGTGAGGATTTAGTATTACCTTCAGAACTACAAGATGTACCACTGCTGACCAAACCGGTTGGTGATACCAGTCTTACGGCGACATTAGCGTCTATTTTGATGAAACAGACTGGTCTATAGGACGTGCCTATGAACTTGTTAGATAGCAAACGAGTGCTGGTAGTAGAAGATACGACTATTGCCGCTACATATTTAGCCAGAGAACTGACTAAAATGGGCGCTGACGTGGTGGGAATCGCTCGCTCAGAACAACAAGCGGTGGCGATGGCTGCTGATTTGAAACCAGAGCTGATCATGATGGATATTCATCTTGCCGAAGGCGGCAGTGGTATCTCTGCGGCACAACAAATCAGTGAAAATCATCATATTCCACTCATTTATACCACGTCATTTTCTGATGATGCCACTTTAGGTCGCGCATTAGAAACCGCTCCCTACGGCTATATTGTTAAACCCTTTGATGCCAAAGCCATTAAAGTATGCTGCGAAACGGCACTTAAACGTTTTGCCTTAGAGCAGTCGATGACTGGCACAGAAGAACGATTTAAAGTGGCCGCCGAGGCCGCGCATTGTGGTATTACGGACCTACATGAAACCGGTTCTCACTTTATGTTTTCTGGGGTGGAAAGTTTTCGTCATCGATTAGGTGCGGCCACAGATATCCCATACCCTGTTTTTTTAACGCTATTTGATCCCTCAGATAGAGCGCAGGTTGAGTCACAACTATCTACCAATACCTCGTTTCGGCAAAACCTGCCCCTGTTAGACGGTAGTAAGAATGCGTGGTTGGATGTTATTTTTAGTGATATTCAAATTGTTGATGGTGTGGTGAAGATCGGTGCCATTGTTGATGTAACGGAAAAGCCTCGTTCGCAAAGAAAGCTACAGCTGTCTAACGTTATTTTAGAGCACCTTGCCGAAGCGGTAGCGATTATAGATTCGAATTGTAACCTGGTTAAGGCAAGCGCCGCTTTTCTTCGCTTTTTAGGCCAACCGGACTCCGTTGTCGAAGGGGAAAATTTACTTGATCACCCTATAACCAAAAGCTTGTTCGCCTCGTTTACGTTACAAGGCACTCCTACCATTCAGCGCCACAAAGTCAGCCTTGATGTTGATGATGGCGCATCTTTTGACGCCTTCGTCACGCTAACGCCGTTAGTGCAATGGGACACTAGTACGCAGTGGGTGATCACAGTTTCCGATTTTAGTGGGCTAGCCAGCGCCGAACAAAAACTTGAACAAATGGCGTTTACTGATCCCCTTACCGGGGCCGGTAATCGTAATTACCTAAAACTGGTACTCAATGAAAGCCTCTTTACCGCTGGGATCCAATCTTTACTTTTTCTTGATCTAGATGGTTTTAAACAGGTTAACGATAGCTATGGCCATGATGTTGGCGACGCGCTGTTAAAAGTATGTGCTAAGCGCATTAAAGCGGTTATTCGCGATAGTGATTCCTTAGTGAGGCATGGCGGTGATGAATTTATTGTGCTGGTGCAACATTCTGCTGATACCAGTATGTTAGCCGAACGTATTTTGCAGGCGGTCAACAAGCCGGCGACTTGCAAGAACATCCCTGTTACCGTGAGCGCAAGTATCGGTATTGCCGATGCCGCGTTAGGCAACAGCGCAGAAGCGTTGCTGCGACACGCTGATGTGGCCATGTATGAGGCGAAAAGTCAGGGCAAAAATAAGGTTGTGACCTACACGCCGGGACATAGCGAAGCCGTGGAATACCGTTTGTTTGTGGAGCAGGGCTTGTACGATGCCATTTTGAAAAAGGATTTGTACGCCAGTTTCCAGCCAATCGTCAATCTAAATGGGGATGTTTGTGGATTGGAGGCCCTGTGTCGCTGGCGGGGAGAGGACGTGGTGGATATCTCACCGGATATCTTCATTCCGGTTGCCGAGGAGTCGGGGTTAATCAATGCCTTGGGCCTTAAAATGCTGCGAGAAGTCTGTATTGCTCGCGCGCTCTTGGCAGAAAAAGGCTTCGGTCACATTAAGATTCATGTCAATGTGTCATTGCTGCAATTAGCGACGCCATCACTGGTAGAGCAGTTTGTTACCTACCTTGCGGATTTCAATATTCCAGCTTCTGCCATTGTTATTGAAGTAAAAGAGCAATCCCTTTGCGATCCTGGGGCTAAGCGTGTCGTTAATGCACTGGTAGACACGGGGTTTAATGTCGCCTTAGATAACTTTGGCCGTGGACAGGTTGATGTGTCGGCGCTACTGGATAATTCGGTATCTATAGTTAAATTTGATGGTAGTGTTTTTGAACGTTTAGAAAGTGAAAAGAATAAAATCCTTATCCAGACTTTGGTGGGGTTGTGCAAAAAACTCGGAAAAACAGTGATATTTGGCGGTGTAGAAACCCAAGAACAGGGCCGTTTTGCCAAAGAACTCGGCAGCGACTACCTTCAAGGCTTTTTGTATGGTGAAGCAAAAAGCTTAACTGAATCGATGCAGATCGTCAGCGGTAAACAAATAGCAATGCAGCCATAAATAGTCATGGCCTTTGCTTCATTCACGTTTTTGCCGTACGTATTGGCATGCTGTCATATCAATGGGTGTGACTGCCGGGGCAGCAAAAATGGTAGGACATTGCATTTGTTGTAGCGCGTTAAACAACTGCTGTGGTTGGGTGGACGCTACACTGTAAAGGCATCGGTTATGATCCACTTCCAAAAAGATAACGTCACAATGGTTGTGGCTTATGTCGGTGGTAAGTACTGAAATAAAGTCTATTGCCTGATCGCTATAACGTGTAAAAGCATTCGTTTCTGCGTAAGAAAACAATCCGCTTTGCCATGGGAAATTCACCTCTAAGACACTTCCTTGTACCGTTTTAAGGTAATGTTCAGCAAGGAACAGTTTCAACATACGGTGGTTAAAACTGATGTTTTCCGTTGTATCAAAGCGTGGGGGGAACCGGCTCTCTGGAGCCTGCGTGAGTCTAGGTTCGTTGGCTTGTGTCATTATAATTTCGGTCTCGGCTAACAATACTCATACACGGTGGCATGATTTTCTGCATACATAGAAATGGGGAACTGATCGTAAGTTTTATCTGCGGCATCGCCAATGGTGTGTACAACAAACAAATTATTGCCTGCTTGGCCATGTTCACCAATAAAGACATTGATGAACTCGCGTACAGTGCCATGGCTTTGTTTAGAGACATCTTCGGTAATGTCGCAAGCAACTTTGTGGATCCGTGCTAAACATTCCATAAATTCATCGAGTAGGGCGCGCAGATTCACCTTGGCCGGTGTCTCTTTCAAGACGGATGCGCGAAAGTCGGTGGGGCCGCCAAGGTAATCACGTTCTATAAACGCCTGTAACGAATACGCCCGTTTATGTTCGCAAGATTCGTCTACCACACAACTGTCAATTTGCACGGTATGAACGCTTAAGCCGTAATAGGAGACATATTCATACAAGCTATCTACAAACCGGTAAGTAAAGGTCTGTTGATATTCAAGCTCCATCCGCTGTGTCACCTGATTGACCTGCTCTCTGTCGTGGGGAACACAGGCCTGTACGTGACGTTTTAGCTGCGCGGTGTAGGTTCTTGCGCTTAAGATAAAGTTGTTCACAGACGCGTTGAGTTTATTTTTCGCGTTGTTCATTACCTCTACCGATGCCTGCTCTCTATAACAGGCGAGTAGTTCATCTAGCGCTTGCTTGATCAGGATATAATTTGACCGCACCAGGTGGTATTTATGCTTAATAGCGTATTCAGACGATAATCTCTTACGCGCTCTTTTCAATTCTTTGAATTGGGGTTCGTCTAAATGCATAAATGAACCTTGGCTGTGCGACGTGATAAAGTATTTTGAATCCATTTCAAACTTTCAGATTTCGTGCATTGAATAAGCAGATTATCATGCTCTTGGGTGGGGTATAAACTATTTTGCTGTTCCTAAGCGGATAATCTGTTTGCTGGTGGTCGTGGGCAACTCCTCGTATACTAGGTCATTTGTGTCATACCAGAGAGCAACATGTTTCCAAATACCATTACCGAGCACTTAGCCGAGCCTGTTATCAAACAGGTGAAGTCCCTTACCGGTGAAGAACGTAGTGTATTGTTTTTTCAATACTGTTTAAAAGCAAGCCAGGTGTGGTTAGCGAAAAATGACAATGGTTTTATTATGATTGATAGTCCACAAGGGCTGTTATTGCCCGTGTGGCCCCACCGTGATTTAGTCGCGACGTGGGAAAGTTCAGCACTAGGTACTGTTGAGGCAAGTTGTGTTTCAGTCACCGATTTTATGTCGCTTTGGTTACCTGGCATGGAGAACAATAATACCGGTATCTGTATATTCCCGATGACGCCGGAAGATGCTGGAATAGGTATGTCTGCCGCCGATCTTAAAGCCAGTTTTGAAGAGGAACTGGCTTGAGTGGGCTTGGCTTTTCCCATACGTTGGGCGATAAAATAAAAGCCGCCAAAGGGTGGGATCTGGCCATGCGTGAATTGATGCTGGCATCAAAAACGCTACCTGAATTAGCCTGTTGTGATCGCACAGATGAAAACAAGGTGGCGGGGTGTCAAAGTCAGGTGTGGCTGGCGTTTAATACAACGGAGGCCAAATTTCAGGCTTGGTCTGATGCAAAAATTATTCGCGGGGTATTGGCTGTGCTGCTTGAAGTCGCCAATTCCCACCCTCAGGCAATAACGGCTCAGACTTACATTAATTACATGCAAGAGATTGGACTCCATCGTCATTTAAGCCAGTCACGGGCGAATGGGATCACCGCAGTTATTCATCGCCTTTGTTCCGTTCATCCTCGTCCGTAGTGAGGGGAGTTTCTTTCATACCAGGGCGATTTTTGGCTTCAATCCATTGACTCATGTATTGGGTAGCGCGCAGGCTATGATGCCAAAGCATGCCCTGTGCAAAATGCTGCTGTCGCATAGACTCAATATTCAATAAGTCGCTTTTTACCCTGCCAAGTAATACCTGTTTGTGTTTTTGATCATCAAATTGCTGTTCGACTAGCTCGTTACCCCATTGTCTGGCTTTTTCCCACTGAGCTTTGTCTTGATACAAGGCAACGGCCCCTTCCACAAATGCGCTTTCGTTATCGGCCACAATACCTGGCCACATAGTACGATAGGGTACAATTCCTTCCGAGCCCAAAGGGGAGGTAACCGACGGCGTACCACAACGCATAGCTAAAACCAGTTTTCCTTTTATGCCTGCGCCAAAACGTAAGGGGGCAAGCATGACGCGGTGAGCATTCACGGTAGAGGTAGCGTCTTTCGCCCAACCATGCACATAAAACCCTTTTTTGGGGTTATGCAATACCATGGCTTTTTTAGGCGGGTATGCACCGTAAATATGCAGTTTAGCATCAGCAATTTTGCGTTGAATGTGAGGCCAAATCTTTTGTAATTGCACCACCGCGTCCCAATTGGGAGGGTGGCGAAAATTACCGATAAAGACAAAGCCTTCTTTTTCTTCAAAGTGCTTCTGGGCGATTGGAGGTATACCGGTAAGCAGAGGCAGAAGTAATAATTGTGATTGTGGTACCTGATACACCTCATGTAGTAATTGGTATTCGTTTTGAGATATCACCAGGGTAAGATCACAACGCAAAATCGCGGCAATTTCCCGGTAGTGGATATCACTGTGGCAAGGTGCTTTGGCGGTGGGCAATGTATCCCCGGTTTTCACACTTTGTTGTCTGGCGTGACGTACGCTGTGTAAATCTTCAGTATTTAGAATACGCATTGCCTGCGGACAGGCTTGGTAGACCCGAGCGGAAAATTGCTCTTCTACCATAAAGCGGTCAAATATCACAACATCTGGACGTAGTTGCGCAATGCGCTCATCAAACCGTCGACAGTTTAATTGCACGGTTTCGGTGGCGACTCCCATGCTACTCAGATCCGCAGCCATGTCGGAAGGCCCCGCCGTAGACATAAATATAATTTGCCAATTAGCCTGACAAAAGGTGTCGATGATCCCCATCATATTTTGGCCTGCGGCAGATGAGTTAGGTTCTGGCCACACGCTACCTATAATGACGAGTGAGGGGGAAGATGGGCGGATATCGTTTGTCGTCACAGAAGTTAAACCTTTAAAATCGAAAGCGGGCAAATGCTACCAGATTTCTGTTCATAGGGTGTTGTTGTTTTTATCTCCAGTCAGTCGCCCAATATGGAGGTATCGGTTGCGTCGTTCACCTAATTCACGACATAATTGCAGCCATCAATGTTATAAAGTAATAACACGGCGGGAACGCCACTTGGTATGGTAGACTTTAGGTTAGAGTTATGTCTTGCAATGGAATTGTATTGGCATAACTGATCTAATTAGCCTATACAATTAGAAGCGAGCGAGAAAAAGGATTATTTACGTTTTACATCATTCACAATGAAAAACGGGGTGGGGTTAATGAAAGCCAATGATATTGCAGAAAAGGCCACGGATATATTCGTGTTGCCTGAAGCTGTCACTCGATTGAAAGAATGCATGGATGACAGCGCTGCAAGTATTGATGATATTGCTGAAGTGATTGCCTTTGATCCTGGCTTAACCTCACAGATGCTTAAGGTTGCCAATAGCGCACTCTATCGCTTTCCCAACAAAATCGAAACCATCAGTAAAGCATTGCAAGTTATCGGAACCCGCTCTGCATACGATCTCGCACTGGCTTATGGCATCACCCACGCTTTTAATGATATCGATGCCAAAATTATCGATTTAGATAAATTTTGGGAACAAAGCGTAAGTTGCGCATTATTAGCAAAATATTTTGCTGAGACTCGGCGTATCCGTGAACCCGAACGTTTGTTCGTAAGTGGTTTACTTCACAATGTTGGTGAATTGGTGATGGTATCCCAAATGCCCCACGAAGCTAAACGTTGTCTGGCATTTAATGCCAGAGTGAGTCCAGCGGAATTGCAACAAGCCATTCTCGGTTTTACCTACGCAGAATTATCCGCTGCTTTAGTACGAAAATGGAAGATTCCGGAAGCAATTATCCGTCCCGTGTCGCTGATCCACGATGTGGACAACGGTATTGAAGATGAGGACGTCCAAATTCTGCAACTTAGTTATGTGTTGGCCTTGGACAATGTAAACCCAGAAGTTTACCCCAGTTATAATAATCTTATTCCTGAACTGCACGAACGTTTAACGTTGAAGCGAGAAGATTTAGAAGATGCATTGGATATCACAAATCTACAGTGTATCAGCGTGATGTCGTTGTTTAACCCCAATTCATTTATCTTGTACTAACGAAGTAGGCTTCTATCCGAGGGCGGTTAGTCAAACACCGCCACTGTTTGTCTGCTAAGTGCAATCACATCATTGTATTGATTCCAAATGGTAGCTTCGGTGTGGCTGTAGCCATTACCTGCTTGTCGGGTTTCTGCCTTATAGGCAAACCACGCATTTGAGGGGACTTCCTGATGGGGATGCAAAAATTCCAGATTCCAACTGACTGTACTTGCTGGCGCGGGCCAGCGAAGCTGCTGTAAAATTGTGGGTGGCCAGGCATCGATCATGGAAATCAAATGAGCATCGCTGATGTATTGCGGTGGCTTTTTGTAACGTATAAAACCATGATAAGCACTGTCTTTGTGGCCAAGAAAAGGCATCCCGCCTTTTTCAATTGCAAGTTCAAAATGTTGAAAGAATTTGGGGGTAACCTTAGGTATTAAGGGAATGAATTTTGCCTTTTTCGGCTCATCCATGCCGTGCATATCAGTGCTCGCGATGTGAATTTTTGATTTTCTTCCTTGACCAAAACAGGCTTGAACAAACACGCATACACGGTGGTTTTGCACAATTTGTGCGGTGAAGTGAGATACATTTTTGCCGCTTCTTAAACAGTTAACCTCAACGGTAAAGGGGAAATCCACCTGTAGTGGGCCCACAAAGTTGGTAGTATATGCCCGTAATACTCGCTCGTCGGTCACTTGGCTGACTATCGCTTGATATATCATGCCCGCAGAAATGCCACCAAACGCAGTACGACCTTGTGACCACGATTTTGGTATCAGACGAGGTTCGCTTCGCCATTGTTGCGGGCCTATTTCCTTCATATCAGGTGGGGTAAGCAATTCGTCTATATGCATAACACTTCTGGTCGGATGAGTTTTGTATTATGCTAACAGAGAAATGGCTCACCACCAATTTCTATCGAAAATTATATCCACCGGCCTTCATTAAAAGGATGAATGTGTGACCACAGTACACTTTGCCCACGCCAATGGTTTTCCTGCGGGGAGTTATCAAACTTTATTCACAGCGCTCCCCTCTGACTGGACAATACTGGCTAAGCCTCAGTTCGGGCATAATCAGGCATTTCCAGTCTCTAATAACTGGACACATCAAGGTGATGAGTTGCTCGCGTATGTCACTGAGAAAGTGGGTGATACCCCGGTGTATTTAGTGGGGCACTCTTTTGGTGCCGTACTTTCTTATATTAGTGCCTGTGGGGATCCCGAGCGCGTCAAAGGGGTGATCATGCTTGATCCTCCTTTAATTTATGGGCCAACTCGTTTCTTACTTCAAGGCGCTAAAATACTGGGGCTCATGGACAAGATAACACCGGCTAAACTGGCTAAATTGCGGCGCACACATTGGTGCGATGACGATGATATCGTAGGATACTTTGCCTCAAAGAAACTTTTTAAAGAGATGGATAAACGCTGTATAAAGGATTACGTGGCCAGTGGCACCGCCGTGAAGGGAACCCAGCGAAAGTTAACATTTAGTCGGCATGTGGAAGCAGATATCTTTCGCCATTTACCCCATAACCTTCGCCAATATCGCGGTAAGCTAAGTTGTCCTGGACATATTATCGTGGGGGCTCAGTCGGATGTAACACGGAAAAAAGAAGTCAAGTTGTTCGCCCGTCATAATCACCTACAGGTAAGCCAGATTGAAGGCGGACATATGTTCGTGTTGGAACAACCTGAAGCGGTGGCTGCAATGATTACAGCCACAATTAACCGATGGGAAGAAACTATATACTGAGACTGCCTACCGGCATACCTAACATTTCGCGGGTAACCAGTACCACCCCTTTGTCAGATACTCTAAAGCCTCTCGCTCGATCCTCATCATGATTGAAGCCAATAACCGTGCCTTCGGGAACCACACAGCCACGATCAATCACTACTTTTTTCAGGCGACAGTGACGCATCACCTCTACGTCCGGTAAGATCACCGCTTCTTCTATATTGCTGTATGAGTGTAGGCGTACATTTGAGAAGCATAAGCTTCGTCGCAGGGTGGAACCAGAAATTATGCAACCACCTGAGACGACTGAATTAATGGCTTCGCCTCGGCGACCGTCTTCGTCCCAGACAAACTTTGCGGGTGGCAATTGTTCTTGATAAGTCCATATTGGCCATTTGCGATCATAAAGGTTTAGTTGCGGTACCGGCGCCACCATTTCCATATTGGCTTCCCAAAAAGAATCGATGGTGCCTACGTCTCGCCAATAGGCTTCATCACTTTCGGTATTTTGAAACGGATAAGCGTACACCTTGTGATCTTTAATAATGGACGGAATGATGTCTTTACCAAAATCACGTTGAGAGCCTTGTTTTTCTGAGTCACGTCTAAGTTGGTCAAAGAGGAACTCAGTATCGAAAATATAATTGCCCATCGAGGCTAAACAGCGGCTATCGTCCCCGGGCAACGGGGAAGGGGAGGCTGGTTTTTCTTCAAACCCGTGAATACGCATATTTTCATCCACAGACATTACGCCAAATGCACCTGCAGCTTCTTCAATGGGCACCGACATGCACGAAACGGTCATATGAGCGCCACTCTCTACGTGTCGAGCAAGCATAGGGCCGTAATCCATGCGGTAGATGTGGTCACCGGATAAAATCATCACGTATTTGGGAAGTTCATCACGGATAATATCAATATTTTGAAACACAGCGTCAGCGGTGCCTTCATACCAGCTATCAGAAAAGCGTTGTGATGCTGGCAGTATTTCAACCGATTCACCAAGTTCTTTCTTAAAGTGTCCCCAGCCTCTAACGAGGTGGCGAATAAGTGAATGAGATTTATACTGGGTAACAACACCAATACGCCGAATACCCGAATTTACGCAGTTTGAAAGCGGAAAGTCGATAATACGAAACTTACCGCCGAAATATAATGCTGGTTTTGCACGCCAGGTGGTCAGTTCATGCAGTCTCGATCCTTTACCTCCAGCGAGTATGAGCGCGTAGGTATTTCGAGTGAGATTACTTATATAGCGTGAACTGTTATCAGCCATGTTTTTTCTCCATGTGTTCAGCACGTTCGGCTGTGCCGGTAAGACTAATGCAATGGACATCACAAGCGAAGTCATGTTCACAAGTGATTAACTCCATATTACACAAGATTTTATTTTTAACCAGATTAGACTATGACTATTTATGGCACAGATTTTTCTTTAAACCAAGATGAATACAACAATGGCGTTTTCCTTCGTTCCGCAGAGGTTTATTAGAAAGATTTTTAACTACGCCCGTTGTCTAAAGGGTTTTTGTGAAATATAGGTTGAGCATGTGATCATTAAATTCATTAATTTGGTGCAACAGAATCGGTGTCAATGATGTTTAATTCGACGCTGATTTGGGATGTTCGCGTCAGTTATGGCTGAAATTGTAAAATAAATGTTATATATTTGATGTGCGCAGATTATAGGGGAAAGGCATGAAATGGTTAAAAAAGAGCATTATTTACTTTTTCGGGGCAATAGTGCTGTTGTTGTTGGTGGGGTTTATTTTGCCATCACACTATCAGGTGGAAAGAAAAATTTTAATAGAAGCACCAGCGGAAAACATTTATCCCAATGTGGTTGATTTACGGGCATGGTCGAAGTGGGGAGTGTGGTACATGCGTGATCCCAACATGGAAGTAGAATTTAGCGGCCCCGATAGAGCTATTGGTATGCTTTCTGTGTGGAAAAGCGACACCCAAGGAAGCGGTGAGATGCGGATCTCAGCGTTAAAACACAACCGTATGGTCTCCTATGATCTATATTTTCCAGAGTATGAAATGTCGTCTACTGGCACCTTTACCCTTGAGCCTGTAAAAGGCGGAACCTTAGTCACTTGGCAAGACAGTGGCGAAATGGGAACTAACCCCGTCAATCGTTATATCGGCCTCATGATGGACAGTATGATAGGACCCGATTTTGAACTCGGGTTAGAGAATCTAAAGACGGTAGTGGAAAATCAAACTTAGGCCATACTCTGCACACCAGAAAGTACGAAGCGGAGCGGTAGGTTAGAACGGTGAAATAAGTGGTATGACCTCGTAGGGGCCGCGACGATGGTCGTGGTGAGTTTTTTGCAGTAGGTCGACTTTGACATGTTAACTTACCGAAATGTCGTTTTAAATTTAGGGCTTAGAATTTACCTGTAATTGGGCAAGCTCTTCTCTACAGCGGCTTTCCACCTCATCTAATTCATTCATGAGCATCTGAATATCTTCAAGTTGTTGATGTAAATGCGCCCGTTTTTGCGCTGTCATGGTTAGCATGGCTTCCAATTGCATGGCTGAGTCGGGGTTTGAGTCATACAATTCAAATAAATTTTTGATTTCAGCAAGAGAGAAGCCCAACCTCTTACCACGTAGAATTAGCTTTAACCTGACGTGGTCTTTGTTATTGTAAATGCGGTTTTGGCCTGTTCTACGAGGGCTCAGCAATGATTGTTCTTCATAAAATCGTATTGAGCGTGGGGTGATATCGAATTCACGGGCCAGTTCCCCAATAGTGTACGTTTGTTCTTCTTGTTGATGTGACATTGTCGATGTACCTTCAATATATTTTGATAACAAGCCGTATGCGACTTGTTAAATAACTGTTTGCGTTCCAGACTTAAACATGTGACCTTCAGCAGCATGCTTACGTTAACGTAAGAGCAATTTAACGTTAAGGTAAGGCAAGAGCGACACATCGTCAATCATGATAATAATTCTATTTGTATTTTCGTAATGCGCAGGGGCATAGCCCCAGTTAGTGGTAAGCATGATTCGGACTTAATTTTCAAAAGGTAATGAGGCAATAAACTATGAGCAATGAAGCAGTAGTAATTGTAGCGGCAAAACGTACGCCAATGGGTGGCTTTAACGGAAGTCTTTCTCCAGTTCAGGCTACCGAATTAGGTGCACAAGCCATTAAAGCGACCTGTGCAGATTTGGATGTACAGGAAATTGACGAAGTGATAATGGGCTGCGTCTTACCAGCAGGGTTAGGTCAAGCACCGGCACGACAAGCAACCCTTAAAGCGGGTTTGCCTTTGTCTGCGGGCGCCATCACCTTAAACAAAGTTTGCGGCTCTGGACTAAAAGCTGTGATGTTAGCTAACGATTTAATCAAAGCCGGAAGTGCGCAGGTGGTGTTGGCAGGTGGTATGGAAAGTATGAGTAACGCGCCGTACTTGCTGCCCAAAGCCCGTTCTGGCTATCGTATGGGGCATGGACAAGTACTTGATCATATGATGCTTGATGGTTTAGAAAATGCCTATGATGGCAAAGCCATGGGCTGTTTTGCTCAGGATACCGCCGATAGCGAAGGGTTAACCCGAGAACAGATGGATGAGTTTGCACTGTCTTCTTTGTCCCGAGCCAATGATGCCATTAATAGTGGTGCTTTTGTCAGCGAAATTACCCCAGTAACAATCAGTACTCGCAAAGGCGACGTGGTTGTGGATACCGATGAAGGGCCAGGCGCTGCACGCCCAGACAAGATCCCGTCGTTACGCCCGGCATTTAAGAAGGACGGTACTGTTACCGCAGCAAATTCTAGCTCTATATCTGATGGCGCCGCTGCGCTACTGGTCATGTCAGAGTCGAAGGCAAAAGCCTTAGGCTTTTCCCCATTGGCTAAAATTGTGGCTCATGCGACTCATTCAATCGAGCCCGAGAACTTTACACTTGCCCCCGTGGGAGCAATGGAAAAAGTTTTGGAAAATGCCGGGTGGAGTAGTCATGAAGTCGACTTATGGGAAATCAATGAAGCCTTTGCCATGGTGACCATGCTTGCGGTTAAAAAGCTCGAACTGGAAAGTAGCAAAGTGAATATTCATGGCGGCGCCTGTGCTTTAGGGCATCCCATTGGTGCTTCAGGCGCGCGAATATTGGTTACCTTGTTGCATGCTTTAAAAGAGAAGGGCGGTAAAAAAGGGGTGGCATCGCTTTGCATCGGTGGCGGCGAAGGTGTTGCGCTAGCGGTAGAAATGTTTTAACCGATTGAGTTATTCCTAACAAAAAAGCAGTGGTTAACCACTGCTTTTTTGTGCCTGAATATTGATGTTACTAGCTAACATGATCATCCCACCGAGTCTGTCAATTTCCTATAAAATGTTTAAAAAACAAACTCTTTAGTGTCAGGTAACTTTACAGAACAATTTAATCACACATAGTTTATTTAAAATAATACATAAAAAACAACTAGATAGATTTTTGGTGTGAATTTTGTATGAGATTTTCCTTGCTATCGCGCAAGGAAGATATAAAAAAAGTTCGATAGCGCAATAATAATAAATTTGCAATAAATCCAGAAAGCGGGTCTTTGTCTTGTTATGCAAGAAAAAGGTAATTCCCGATGTGGCGAAAGCAAATGCTTGCGTACTGAAGGAAGCCGCAAAACAAAAAAAGTGTCAATGGGAGACGCAAATGACATTTAAGAAAAAACTATTGGGAACCATGGTCTCAATGGCGTTATCAGCCAGTTTATCTACGGCGGTAAATGCCCAGCAGGTCTTTCCCGAGAATTTAGGTAAGTTTTCAACGACAGCCACCAATGTTAATGTCAAAAAGAATTCCGGTCTGTATATTGTTCAGTTAAAAGATGCACCTGGGATTACATACGCAGAGGAAATTGGAGAATTAATTCCTAGTAAGCAAATGGTTACCGCTCACGGCAATCAATATGCTGCTGATACCCGTCAAGTTAGCCAATATGTTAGCGAACTCAAACGCAAACAGGTCAGCACCGCTGCTGCTATTGGCGATATCCAAATTATTCATAATTATGTTCACAGCTTCAATGGTTTTTCGGCCAAGCTAACAGAAGAACAGGCTGAGTCACTGCGCGCCAACCCTGATGTGGTTAGTGTATGGCAAGACGAGCTCGTTAAAGTGGATACCGCAAATACACCAGAATTTCTTGGCCTTACTGGTCCAGATGGTCAACATACTTTAGGTATTAAAGGTGATGATGTCATCGTGGGTGTGCTGGATACCGGGATTACACCGGAAAATCCAAGTTTTGCGGATGATGGCACCTATTCAGATCCATCCAGCATAGGTTGGGAAGGGTCATGTGACGCCGGTGAAGAAGCCGAAGAAGGCACATTCAGTTGTAACAACAAACTGATTGGTGCTCGCTATTTCAAAGACTCTTTTGAATCTGTGTACGAAATTCAGACTAGCTTAGGTGAATTTCTTTCTCCTCGTGATGCGGATGGCCATGGTAGCCATACTGCAAGTACGGCGGCTGGTAACGAAGGCGTTCCTGCTGTTAAAAACGGTACCGTGATTGGTAACCTTAGCGGTATTGCCCCTCGTGCCCGAATCGCGATGTACAAAGTTTGCTGGAATTCAAGTTACGTAAGCCCATCAGGCGCGGATGAAGCTGGCTGTTTCTACAGTGATAGTATGGCCGCCATCGAGCAAGCCATTGTTGACGGTGTAGACGTACTTAACTATTCCATCGGCGGTAGCTTAACGGATCTTACCGTTCCTTCTACAGCGGCAATGTTACGCGCTGCGCAAGCGGGTATTTTTGTTTCTGTATCCGCGGGTAACGATGGCCCCACTGCATCTACCGTTGGGACGCCTGCTCCTTGGGTAACCTCGGTTGGTGCATCGACCTATGATGGTACAAGTTTTGTTAACGGACTAGAAGTCACCCAAGCCGGTGCTACAGAGACCTACGGATTTACCGAAGGTAGCATCACACTGCCTCTTAGCGAATCCGGTGCGGTAAGTGGATCCTTAGTTGTTGCTGAGCCACTAGAAGCCTGTTATGTCAGTGGGGCGTCAGCGCCGTTAGATAACGCTGCAGAAATTGCAGGAAATGTTGCGCTGATTCAACGTGGTACTTGTGCCTTTACCGAAAAAGTAACCCGTGCTGTAGACTCTGGCGCCACTGCGGTAGTTGTTTATGACAATGGTGGTGGTGTCACCATCATGGGCGGCGACTACGTGGGTGTTATTCCAGGTGGTATGGTCTCTGAATCTGTTGGTACAACATTGAATGCCGCCGCTTCAAGTGGTGACACTGTTACCGTGAATATGAGTGGTTCTATTTTTGTTGAGCAAACAGAAGTGGGCGATATCATGGCTGACTTCTCTAGCCGCGGACCAAATGCGTCTACCCTTGACGTTATCAAACCTGATATCACCGCACCGGGTGTAAACATACTTGCAGCTACCTCTGATACTCCAATGTTTGGTGAACAGGGAAGCCAAGTTGCTTACCTAAGTGGTACTTCTATGTCTTCCCCACATATTGCGGGTATGGCAGCTTTACTTATCGATCAACATCCAGATTGGTCACCTGCGCAGGTTAAATCTGCGTTAATGACAACGGCGTATCAAAGCGTAACGAAAGAAGACGGTGTTACACCGGCTGACCCGTTTGATTTTGGTGCAGGTCATGCTGCTCCGGTATCTGCCATGGAACCTGGCCTGACCTTTGACGCTGACTTCTATGATTACATGGGCTTTATGTGTGGTCTTGATGAAGATACTTTTGTTGAAACTGAATCAGGGTTTACCTGTGCACAGTTTGAAGAAGCCAATTATCCCATTGATGCAAGTCAGCTTAACTATCCTTCCATTGCTATTGGCGAGTTAAGTGGCGAAGAAACCGTGGTTCGTTATGTTACTGATGTAACGGGTGCGGGTGGTACTTACAGCATTACTGTTGAAGGACTGGATAACTTATCTGTTTCTGTTCAAGGCTATGATAGCGAATTTACCCCTGTAGCCGATAACATGTTAGAAGTGGCGCCAAGTGGTGTGTCTGCGTTTGCGGTAACCTTCGATAAAACAGATTCTTCAGTGGTCGATAGCTGGGAATTTGGTGCCATCGTACTTACCGGAGATGACGGAACAGTGGTTCGCAGCCCTGTGGCGGTTAAGCCAGCTTCTGATGTGAAAATCGACTTAGCTGAAGCAGTTTCTATTGGCATCAATAGCAGTGGTCGTGGCTTCTTTACTGTAGGCATGAACTACACTGGTTTTGTTAGCCTAGATTACACAGGTTTAGTGGCACCAGGTATTGTGGATGATGTGGTATCAGAAGATGCTGATGGCACCTTTACTTTCTTGGAAGATGGTCTATCTGTCACTTACTTTACTGTGCCAGAGGGAAGTTCCCTTGCCCGTTTCAGTTTATATGATGAGTTAGTGGAGCAAGAAGGAACGGATCTTGATTTGTTCGTATACCGCTGTATTGATTTCTCATGTACATCTGTGGGCTCTTCAGCTGCGGCTGGCTCTAACGAAGATGTAACCCTGATTAATCCTGAACCGGCTGCGGATATCGATAACGGTGATTTATATATCGTATTTGTCCAAGGTTGGAGTCTAAACGGTGTGGAAAGCACGTCTTTCCAAATGCCTTACTGGATAGCTACTGAGAAAAACAGTGCTACGCGCTTTAGTATGTCTCCTCGTGCCATTGATGGTCGCACCAGTGATATATACGTAATCGCCAGTGGATTAGCCTCAGGTTTACCTTATATGGGTACAGTCACGCTTTATGATGGTGATGGTGTCGAACAGGGCACAACCGTAGTAGAAGCGATTAAAGAATAAAATCAGAGAGTATGGCGCAGCACCTGCTGCGCCAATATAAAAATAAAAGGGTGAAGTTATGAAAAAAATTAAATCATTATTTAGTGCTGCATTATTATCATGTTGTGCTTTGCTGTTTTCCGCCAGTTCTAATGCCGTTGTGATTACGACGAATGTAAATCTTGGTGGTATAGATTTCGCGACTATTGAAACCAATTTAGACGATTCATTAGTGGGTTCTGGATTAGGCCTTGTCAGTACGTTTGACGCAGTAGGCTTTGATCTTGTCGACTTATATGTGCCAATCGCAGATGGTTTTGACCCTTTCACTTGGTGGTTTGAAGCTATCATTGATGTTGATAACATCATGGCAGGTGTAGAGTTCGTTACATTTGACGTAGAAGACAGTGATGGCTGGTTATATTACTTATATGCCGATTCTGCATTCGTCGATTCAAGCTACGGTTCAATTTACGATGTATCCAGTGGTTATCTTTTTGAAGCCTTTGGTTCAGATGTACAATTAACGTCTACCATTGACGTTCCTGAGCCAGCGTTGTTTGGTCTTTTTGCGATTGCATTTGCCGGCATGGTGTTACGTCGCCGAGTTTAATCTATCGTTATCGCGTTATTATAATAGCCTCTGCATTGCAGAGGCTTTTTATTGTCTCATTAATATTACTGTAGAAGCGCTTCCCGTCTTGCTAGAATAAGTAAAATTCATACGTTTTCTCCCCTTGTAATACGTGCATAACGTTGCAATTAGTCATACTGATAAGTAATACTGGCGAAAAATATACGCGTTTTATTCTCAACGAGGTCATCTTCTTGGTTGTCCGGTTCCTGTCTGTACTTTGTCTTGTGATTATCGGTACGCTGGTTAGTGGTAAAGCCGCCGCTTTTGCGGAGGAAGACGTGAATAAAATCACCTATTGCATCGATCCTGAATGGCTACCCTATGAAGCCCTGCGCAATGGCAAGCATATTGGTATCTCCGCCGATTATTTGCATATTATCGAAGATCTAACAAAGCTTAACTTTGAACTTATCCCCACGGAAAGCTGGCAAGAGAGCCTCGCGGCACTAGAGTCAGGGCGATGTATGATGACTACCATGATCAACCGAACGCCAAGCCGTAGCCATTTTCTTGATTTTTCCAGGCCTTATATGGAAGTGCCAAATGTGCTCATTGGTAATGAAAATATGCCAATGGTGCAAGGGTTTGATGGTGTCGGTAATTATTTGGTCGGCGTAGTGGGTGGTTTTCGTCATGCTGAATACTTAGCCAAGTATTATCCAAACATTATCACAGAATACGTGGACTCCAATGTTGAAGGTTTAGAGCGGGTGTCTGAAGGTGATTTAGATCTCATGGTAGGTTCACTGTTAAGCTTGTACGCTTATATTAACAGCCACGAAATTAGTCATTTAAAAATTGTGGGGTTTGCTGAGCCTTTTGACCTGTTATCTTTTGGCGTGAACAAGCATTACCAGTATTTGATCCCCATTCTAAACGATGCCATCGATACCTTACCTGAAAGTAAAAAAGTGGATATTTATCGTCGCTGGAATTCAGTACAACAAGTTCGAGAAACCCGTTATAGAACCGTGCTTTTAATTGTATTTATCGGGGTAGGGCTGATTGCTATTCTGACATGGAGAAAACGTGTAATACGCACGTATAAGCTTGAAATTTACGAGAAAAATGAAGAGATTGAAGTGCTGCAGACCGCCTTACTAGATAAAAATCGAACCCTTGAGTTTCTTTCGAATCGGGACGAATTAACCGGTCTATACAATCGAAACTATTTGATGCGGAAGGTGGAAGAAGAGATTTCGCGCAGCCAACGTTTTCAAACCCCTTGTAGCCTGATTGGTATAGAAGTACTCGATAGCCTCAGTGCTCGGTTGGAAAAAAGTGTAAAAGAAGAACTTTACCGGCAAATGGCCAGAGTGTGCTTATCGACTGTTCGTGACGTTGATATAGCGGTGAGATGTGAATCAAACCGTTTTGTCATCTTATGCCCACAAACCCAACTGTTCGCCGCTAAAAAATTAGCCCTTCGCTTGCTAAAAGCCCTTAGCGATGAGCTGTTAAATCAGACCACCTTACTTATTGGCGTGGCGGAACTGCAAAGTGGTCAAGGATTTATGGAGTGGAATGATGACTTAAACAAGGCCGTCGTTTCATCACGGCGTCGAGGTGGTAACTGTGTGGCGTTAACTGAATAAGTCTCACACATGGGCTTAATCGATAATGGGATGATAGTGCCATTTATGCGCATCGTAGCGTATCTCACAACGTTCAAGTTCCCGTTCTGAACGCCAATTACGATTATTTAGCTTGGCAGACACACCCGAATATAAACGTTTATTGGCTTTCAACTTAATGTTTGCCAAATAGTCGTCTTTGCGTGTTTGTAGTTCCAGCGATTTCTTTTCTAGCCAGAATAATAATGCGGTTTCATTGTGCAGCATGGCTTTCACTTCAGAAACTTTGCTTGCTAGATCTTTGTGGGTTAATCGTTGGTTGATCAAAGCGAGCTTTTCTTTATGGCGTAGATTGTTTTCCCGTAAATGTCTGAGTAAGTCATCGATGGTGTCTTTTTTCTCCGTTAATACTGCTAAACCCGGTGAAAAATCCACTTTTAATGTACTGCCAGCTACTGCCCCTAGGGTGCCGGCTTCGACTTTGTCTTGGCAGGTGAGGTCACAGGCAAACAAGTTACCCATGGGCTTGTCTAGTTGACCTACCGTTACTCCACCACCGGAGTGTATGCGACTATAGGCCAGTTGTCTGGCCACGGTAATATCGCCTTTGGCTTTAAGATCTATGCCTTGGCCATGTTGAATGTGGATACTGCCACCTGCGATGAGGGTACAGCTAAAGGCCTCGCTATCTTCCACCACTTTTCCCATCGCGCCTTCTGTAATAATAATATCGCCACCGGCTTCGATGATGGCGGATTCTACAAAGCCATTGATAGTAATATCTTTAGTGGCTTTAACGATCATTTTTTCAGCCACGTCACCATTAACTAAAATTGCACCTTCATAGGTGACATGACCGGTACCGACATTGACACCATTGCAGATGAAGGTTTCGTCAATATCCATCTTCAAGTTGTGATATTTGGGCATGCCAGACATTTTAGCGATAAGTATATTATCGTCATCGTCACTCACAACCGTATTCATCCCCATTTTGAAGTCGAGCCACTTTCCCGGTTTTGCTATAAGTAAGGTGTCTTTAACATCAAAGCCTTTACGGCCTTGGGTAGGGGCTGTTCTACGCAATACCGGAGTGCCTACTTTCACACAAATAATATCACCGAGATTCCGTAAATCGCTTTTACTGCTGTCGTCAGTCTTAGGTTTTAATACTCTTTCAAGGGCATTAGGAACCAATGGAATAAAACGGGAGTTTTTACCGTTTTTTGCCGGAAGTCCTTTGGCGATGACACCTTCTACGATATCGCCAGGTTCAACCTTGGCGGCTTCGGTGAGAAGGGCTTCTATGTGTCTTAGTCCCACACCACGACGAATGCGATTTTTGTATGCCAGATTTCGGATGGTGATGGCGTTGGGCATCTTGCCGCCGTATGGGGCGGTAAGACGCAGTGAGGCTGACAGGGCATCCTCACTAATTATAAATTCCACTTCAGCATGACGTAATTGGGCAATTTCCGCGGTAATAGCGGAGGTATCGCCGGTTTTGAAGGCTAGGTTAGCCTTATCGCAGGTAGTTTTAAGCGCCCGTTTTGATACATAGAAATCGGCATATGGGGTATCTTTTAGCGAATCAATAATGGACTGGGTGTCCACATCCTGTTCCATTTCACTGGGTAATACCGTGATTGATAGATACTGGGTATCATTATTATAATTGTATGAGATGCCTTTCATTTTTTTATATCCGTAATATCACGCCAATAAGTTATCGGCAGGCTATGGGTTCGACATTAGCCTGTTTACTTTATGTTGAATCACCGCATGAGGTCAAAGATTTTGCGCATATTGATACAGTGCGCGCAATATTGCTTGTTTGTGGCTGTCTTCTCGGTACTGTTCGAGTAACTGTTCAAGCTCGAGCAAATAGGGCTCAAGGGTTAAAGATGCAGGTGAATCGCTATCGGTGAGTCTATTTTGACGGTGAGCTTGCCAGCGGTGCATTTCCTCTTCAGTGAGGGTTTGCGGGTAGTTCCGACACCGGTATCTGAATAACAATGTGCGTAAGGTTGCGTTTTGTGTTTTTTGTGCAAATTCACCGAGGCTTTCCGGCAACGCTTGTCGTACGTCGTCACACCATCTACGTTCATCCTCATTTAAGAAACCGCCGCTATACAAGCCATGATCAGCATCAACCTCTCGCTCTTCATGAGGCGTGGCATACACACTTGTGAGCTTATCCGTTAACTGAGGGGTGTTTATCAGTGTCCGATAATGTTGTAGACATTGCTCTCGGTCGATACCCAAGCGCTTGGCATTATCCTCAGTTAACGCTTTCGCGGTGGTAATAAACGGAGCCCGATTAACATGCAATAGCTTCAAGCCCGGCCTTTGTAGGTCGCCGAGTTCGCTATTAGACGTGTAAAGTCGTTCACGAAGGGTTTGGGCATCGTTTTCTATTAGGGTGTCTACAGGTATGGATAAATCCACGCAAATAATGGCGTTGGAATTGGTGGGATGGGGCGCGACAGGTAAAATCCATGTGCAACATCCCTGAGCCGCTGGAATTTTTGATGACACATGCAACAACACAGAGGGCGATTGGGTATTAATTTGTTTTAGTACTTGGTGTTTACTGCGTAAGCCAAACGCATAATCGTATAATTTTGGCTGATGTTTTTTAATTAACTTAGCCAATGACAGGGTTGCATAAACATCTGATAACGCATCGTGGGCCTGTCCATGATCCAGATTGTTTGCTTTTGCTAAATCCTCTAATTTGAAACTGGGGATCCCGTCTTCTTTTTCAGGCCATACAATGCCTTCTGGTCTTAGTGCATAGCAAGCCCGTGCTAAATCAATAATATCCCAGCGAGAATTGCCGTTGCGCCATTCTCTAGCATATGGGTCGAAAAAATTACGGTAAAAAAGGTGCCGTGTTACTTCGTCATCAAAACGGATACTGTTATAACCCGCAACACAGGTTTGGGGTTGAGACATCACCTCGTTAATTTGTCGTGCAAATTCGGCTTCTATCATACCGTCACGAATCGACTGTTGTGGTGTCACACCAGTGATAAGACAGGCTTGTGGATGAGGAAGTAGGTCGTTTGCGATTTGCGCCATGATATTAATGGGTTTACCAATAATATTCAGATCCGCATCTGTACGGATGGCTGCAAATTGACAAGGTGTATCTTTTATCGGGTTGGCACCCCATGTTTCATAATCGTGCCAAAGTATACTGGGCGCACGTTGCGTCATTATACGAATAGATCCTGTATTTGAGACTTCATGTGGGACTATACCAGCCAGCATCTATACTCGCTAGATACAAACGTCGGCTTTGCCTGCGTCAGAGAAAATATTAATGTGAAATGGGCGTATTGATTTTAATTGTTGAACTGATGGTGTGATGGCAAGGTCACAATAAATAAGCATTGTTAAAATAACGTTAAAATTTCTAGCGTGTTTTACCGGTTCGGACTAGGCTCAAAGAAGGCTACCACCGGATAGCGCGATCTAGGTTTAATATTATTTATCAGTATGTCTTTATCAATAATCATAAAAATGCTGTTACTTCCCGTATGGGGTGTAAAGGAGGCAATATGGAATCTTTGTTAGTCAGTGATTATATGAATCTCCACCCAGTAAAGTTAACACCGGATATGCCTGTTGCCGAAGCCGTTGAGGCACTTCTTGCCAGCCATCAAACTGGCGGTCCGGTACAAGATCCATTTGGCAAAGTTGTGGGCTTTTTATCTGAGCAAGACTGCCTAAAGCAAATGATTGAATCGAGTTATTATCGAGAGCAGGTGTGTCGCGTCAAAGATGTGATGCAGACCGTGGTCGCGGCCGTGAAACCGTGGAGTTCTGTGCTTGAAGTGGCGCAACGCTTAATCAACGAACGACCGCGTATCTTCCCTGTCATCGATGATGATGAGAAGTTAGTGGGGACGATTAATCGAGCCGCAGTGCTGCGCGCTATCGATAAGCAGTTGCAGTCAGGATATAACCAGAAAGCCAGTTAATGATTAATGGCCCTGCAAAGCGCATTATTTATGGTAAACTTTAGCGCCTTTTTGGTCTAAAACCGGTAAGTTTGCTGTAAGGAATGCGCGTTGTCCTTTGAATCTGAAAAAACTTCTCTTTCTACATTATTTAATTTGTTATCCCAATGCATGATTGCCGATCAATTTTCGTTGCGAAATCGATTACGGCGCTGTGCTGCGTTGTTAAAAAAGGATGAAGAGCAGGGAAGTGCGCAATTAGCCCAGCTTGAGAAAAAAATACAGGCATCTGTGTCACAGCGTCAATGGCGAGCCGACAATGTGCCAACTATTTCTTATCCCCCGTTACCGGTAAGTGATAAAAAAGAAGACATTAAAGCTGCGATTGCCAGTAGTCAGGTGGTGATCGTCGCCGGTGAAACAGGATCGGGAAAAACCACCCAGCTACCCAAAATATGCCTTGAATTGGGGCGAGGGGTAAATGGACTCATCGCCCATACACAGCCTCGTCGCTTAGCCGCGCGCAGTGTGGCTACGCGTATAGCGGAAGAGCTTAATACTCCCTTGGGTGAGAAAGTGGGGTTTAAAATTCGTTTTTCCGATCAAGTGAGCGAATCCAGTTATGTTAAGTTGATGACTGACGGCATGTTGCTTGCCGAAATGCAAAAAGACAGGTTTTTAAACCAATACGATACAATCATCATTGATGAAGCCCACGAACGCAGCTTAAATATTGACTTCTTGCTTGGTTATCTAAAACAGTTATTGCCTAAACGGCCAGAGCTTAAGGTTATTATCACCTCAGCAACCATTGATCCAGAGCGTTTTAGTCGTCACTTTTCCGATGCGCCCATTGTCGAAGTTAGCGGACGTACCTATCCGGTGGAGATCCGCTATCATGGGCCTGAAGAACGAGGCGATGACGTTGATCAAACCGACGCTATTATCTTTGCTGTTGATGAGCTAAAACGTGAAGCCCCCGGTGATATTCTTATCTTTTTAAGTGGTGAACGGGATATTCGCGATACCCAAGATGCATTGCAAAAACAACAGTACCGAAATACGGAAATTGTTCCCCTTTATGCACGCTTGTCGGCGGCAGAACAAAACCGCATTTTTCAATCTCATTCTGGCCAGCGTATTGTGCTCGCAACCAATGTTGCCGAAACCTCGTTAACGGTGCCGGGGATCAAATATGTTATCGACCCGGGTACGGCCCGTATTTCACGTTACAGCGCTCGCAGCAAGGTACAACGGCTTCCCATTGAACCTATCTCTCAAGCCTCAGCGAATCAGCGAGCCGGTCGATGTGGTCGGGTATCGAACGGTATTTGCATTCGTTTATACAGTGAAGAGGATTACTTAGGCCGTCCCGCCTTTACTGATCCGGAAATTTTGCGTACCAACCTAGGATCCGTCATTTTACAGATGCTTGCCCTTGGATTGGGTGATATCGGTGCCTTTCCTTTCGTACAGCCGCCAGATAATCGGAATATTACCGATGGCTTTAGGTTGCTAGAAGAAATACAGGCCATTACCCGCAACAAAGGCAAGGTGACCCTTACTCAGTTAGGACGGCAGATTGCTAAATTACCCATCGACCCGCGTTATGCCCGTATGGTGATAGAGGCGGGTAAAACCAATGCATTGATGGAAGTGATGGTTATCGCTGCTGGCTTGTCTATTCAGGATCCCCGTGAAAGGCCTCAAGAAAAGCGTCAGCAAGCAGATGAAAAACATAGCGAATATCTCGATAAAGAATCGGATTTCATTAGTTTATTTAATTTATGGCAAGGGTTTAAAGCACAACAAACTGCGCTATCTAGCAATCAGCTTCGCAAATGGTGTAAGACGAACTTTATTAACTATTTGCGCATGCGGGAATGGCAGGACATTGTCAGTCAGTTAAAAAAGTCTATTGCAGAAATTGGTCTTGGTATTGGCCATCAACCGGCGGATTACACCGCTGTGCATCAAGCCATTTGCAGCGGTTTATTGTCTCATTTAGGCATGAAAGATAAAGATCGGGAATATTTAGGGGCGCGTAACTCCCGCTTTATGTTGTTTCCTGGTTCAGGGCTAGCAAAAGCGCAGCCTAAATGGATCATGGCGGCAGAATTGGTGGAAACATCAAAATTATTTGCGCGTATGAACGCAAAAATTGACCCTAGCTGGGTAGAGCCGATCGCTAAGCATGTTAGTTCATCTAGCTATTCTGAGCCCCATTGGTCGAAAAAGCGTGGTGCCGTGGTCGCCTTTGAAAAGGTCACGTTGTTCGGGTTACCCATTATTCCCAAACGCTCTGTTGTATACAGTCATATTGATCCTGAAGTGAGTCAAAACCTTTTTATACGCCATGCCCTTATTGAAGGGGAGACAAAATTAACCTATCGGTTTTTGTCAGAAAATTTAGCGTTACTTGAACAAGTGGACGAGCTGGAACAGAAAATTCGTCGCCGAGACGTGATGGTTGATGAAGATGCGTTGCTGGACTTTTATGCCCAACGTTTGCCGGTAGAGGTGAACAATGAGGCGGCATTTAAAAAGTGGTACAGTCGCCAGCAAGATAAAGACAGTTTGTTGTTTAGTGAACAAGATGTTTATCGCCAGCAACCTGAATCTCACCTTTCCAATGCCTTTCCCGATACATGGGTGCAAGGCAATATACGCTTGCCGTTACAATATCATTTTGAACCCACCGCCGAGGATGACGGGGTAACGGTCATGATCCCTCTGCCTATTTTAAATCAGGTTGCGGACATCGGCTTTGACTGGTTGGTACCAGGATTAAGGCACGAGTTAGTGGTAAGTTTAATTAAAGGCTTAGAAAAAAGATTACGAAAGAACTTTGTGCCTGCGCCTAACTATGCCCAAGCCTGTTTGGAAGCGATTTCGCCGCTGGATAAAAAGAATCAGCCCGTCTCTTTGCTAACGGCCTTGTCTGATCAATTAAGGCGCATGACCGGCGTACAGGTAGAAGACGACGATTGGAATGATGCACACTTAGATAAACACCTAAGAATGCACTTTGCTGTGGTGGATGATGAAGGTAAGTCCATCGCGAAAGGGGATGATCTTGATATCCTGAAAAAACAGTGCCAAGGACAAGTGAAGGCCACGTTTGAACAAGCGGTTACGCCAGAATTAGAGCGCAAAGGACTACAGCGATGGGATTTTGAATCACTGCCGGCGTCTTTTACTCAGAGAATGAGGGGATTTGAAGTGCAAGCCTATCCCGCCCTAGTCGCAAAAGGTGATACCGTTGATATAGTGCTGGTAGACGAGCAAGAAAAAGCCCGCCATCTGCATCGACAGGGCGTCATAACCTTGTTAAGAAATACCATGCCCTCGCCAGTAAATTATCTGCAGGCCAAATTGCCAAATAAAGCAAAATTAGGGTTGTATTTTAACCCATTCGGTCAAATCAAAGCCCTTATTGATGACTGTATTGAAGCGGGTATTGATACCCTTGTTCAGCAGTATGTTGCCAAATATGGTGAGGAGGTACGTCATGCCGACGCCTTTAACCAGTGTGCCGATTTTGTGCGCGCTGAAATCAATGACACCGTTTTGGCAGTGGCTCAACAGGTGGAAACCGGCTTGACCACCGCTCATCAGTGCCAGAAAAAAATGAAAGGCAGTATTCCGCTGTCGATGGTTAATGCCCTTGGCGATATTAAGCAACACTTAAATGCACTGGTTTATCCGGGGTTTGTATCAGACATTGGCAGTGAAAGATTAACCGATTGGAATCGTTACATTAAGGGATTGGCTCGGCGGTTAGAAAAACTGCCAATTGATCCTAATAAAGATCGTATGCACCAACAAACGTTATCCAAAATAGAAGCTGAGTTTAACAAGACCTGTAAAAAGTATTCACAGGATAAAGTGCCGGCGTCGTTATTAGATATCCGGTGGATGATAGAAGAGTTAAGGGTCTCGCTATTTGCTCAACAACTTGGAACGGCTTATCCGGTGTCGGCAAAACGTGTGCTCAATGCTTTACAGGCGTTTTAATACGACTTTAATCATAGGTTGGTGGATTGCAGTTGACATACTTCTGGCAGCATCCTATAAGAGGGTAGGAGTTTGTTCGGTTACTGCCAGAGGTTGGGAGAAGTAAAATGTTAGGATACGACGATAAACGGAATTTTTTCAGGATGATGGTTAATTCACCCTGCCAAGTACAGATCAACGATGAAGAATCCAGCCGCACCCACCAAGCCGTGTGCAAAGACATTAGCGCGACGGGCATGTCACTTGAGGTCGAAGAGCCCTCAATTGAGGTTGGAACCCAAGTGAATGTCTCTATTGATTCAAACAGTTCTCAAATACCGTCTCTTTCCGCGGTAGCAACGGTGGTAAGATGCGTTCCTGAAACCGACGCCAGTTGTGTTATTGGCGTTGAAATTTCTGAGATGAAGTAATCTTTTTACTCAATAACCAGGATTAAGTTTTTAGATTGTACATCCTTCTTGTTGTAAGTGATAATCATTATCATCAGCGCAATGAGGAAATCAGTATGACTAAAACAATTACATTCGCCATTATGCATTTTTCTGTGGCATTTACCGTGGCTTACTTACTTACCGGTAGTTTGGTGGTAGGCGGAGCTGTGGCTTTGGTAGAGCCGGCAATTAACACCGTAGCATTCTACTTCCATGAAATGTTCTGGCAGCGTCGGGCAAGTAAGACGGGAGTACCGTCTTCATTGCCCGCTTAACAGCGACATTTAGATGTCGCTGACTTCGCAGATTAAGCCTTTCAAATAATAGCCTTCGGGAAAAGTACCAATGATGGGATGGTCGGGCCCCTGAGATAGTCGCTCGATAATCTTAATGGTACGCCCTGCATCAAGAGCGGCATCAGCGACTATTTTTTGAAATAGATCTGCTGGCATTAAACCTGAACAGCTGAAAGTAAACAGTAGACCACCGGACTTAACCGCATGGATCCCGTACATATTGATATCTTTATATCCTCTGGCGGCACGATTTAGCGAGGCTTTGCTATCGACGAATTTAGGTGGGTCGAGAATAACCATGTCAAACTGGCGTTGTTGCTGATGATAATTTCTAAGAGCGACAAAAACATCCTCATTAACCATTTCGCATTTAGCCTGACTTAAATTATTCATGGCGAGGTGCTTTTCGGCTAAAGCCAAAGCCGGTTCGGATACATCTACGTTCGTCACCTTCGTGGCGCCCCCTTGTAATGCATAGCAGGAAAACGTGCCGGTATAGCTAAAACAGTTTAATACCTCGCATCCGTTTGCATAGCGCTTCACAGCGGCTCGACTCTCTCGCTGATCAAGGTAAAACCCAGTTTTGTGGCCATTTCTAATATCTACCTGTATACGCACACCATTTTCCATTATATCCACAATGGTGGGTGGATCGCCTACCAAGGGTTGGACGATGGGCTCTAGGCCTTCTTTGCGTCGTACATCCACATCGCTGCGCTCGAAAATATCCTTACCCGGTAGCACTTTTTGTAGTGCCCAAACAATTTTGTCTCGTTGCTTATCTGCGCCAGCACTCAATAGTTGGATAACGATAACCGTATTGTAGACGTCTACCGTCACCCCAGGTAAACCGTCGGATTCCGACGCAATTAAACGGTAACTGTTAGTGTCGTTGTTAATCACCCACTTTTGACGAAGGGCGTGTGCTTGAGCGATCCGTCTTACAAAAAAGCCATTATCGACAGATTCGTTTGCATCAAACGTCCACATTCTTACTCTTATCTGAGATTCCGGCGACCAAGCGCCGCGGCCCAGCCATTTTCCTTCACTACATTGCACATCAACGGTGTCACCAGGCCGGCAACGACCTTGTAATTGCTCTATGGCACTAGCGAATACCCAAGGGTGACGGCGGCGTAAGGATTTATCACGTTGAGGCTGAAGGATAACGGTTGCTGACATTGGGTCTTTAAACATGAATGAAATGAGGGGCGTAGTATAGCTTTTCTCATCGTTTATCGCGACTATTGAACCCAATCCATGGATTTGGGTATAACAGACTAATAATTTAATGCATGGTATGGTTATAAAAAAGGAGTATTTATGCAATATATTGATTTCACATCTGGCGAGGGGCCGGAAGGTCTGGTCATTAAAACCCGCTCAATACCCACAGTGAAGGCTGGTGAAATACTCATTAAAGTGGCGGCATTTGGTGTTAACCGAGCCGATACGTTACAACGCCAAGGAAAGTATCCCCCACCGCCAGGTGAAAGCGATATTTTGGGGTTGGAAGTATCAGGGGAAGTGGTGCAAGTGGGAGATAATGTAACCCAGTGGCACACAGGCGACCGAGTCTGCGCGTTGGTGGCAGGAGGCGGTTACGCAGAATATGTTACTGTTAATGCCGCTCATGTTATTCCCATTCCTCAGAACGTATCGTTAGTTGATGCAGCTGGCTTAACAGAAGTTTATCTTACTGCGTGGCAAGCGTTATTCGCCATCGGCGGCTTAAAGGCCTCAGACAAAGCGTTGATTCACGCCGGCGCAAGTGGCGTGGGGTTAGCGGCTCTTCAACTTTGTCGCTATAAAGGTGTCGAAACGGCCACCACAGCGTCGAGTACGGAAAAGCTAAATTTGTGCACAGAGATGGGAGCAAGTCTCACCATCAATTATCGTGACGAGGATTTTGCTGCCGTGTTAAAGGAGCAATGGCGAGGTGGTGTAAACTTCATCCTTGATTTTATTGGCGGTGACTATTTAAACCGTAATCTGAAGGTGCTCGCTCAGGACGGCAAGGTGGTGTATTTAGCCATGTTAGGTGGGCGCTATGCTGACCAACTGGATATGGCCTTGTTATTGGCAAAACGTGCCACTATTGAAGGGTCCACTCTACGTAATCGTACGGATGAATATAAAGCTTCCTTAATAGCGGATTTTATCCAAAAGGGGTTACCAGGTTTTGCATCCGGTGCGTTACAGGTAAATGTAGATACAGTATTAAATGTCGATGCCGTGGCCGAAGCCCATCGCTTATTAGAAAGCAATCAAACCAAAGGTAAAGTTATCGTAAGGTGGGGGTAGGGTTGTCTTACGCCCATGATGTTTAGATAGGTGTATTAGAATAAAACCTAAATTGCTGCCCGCAGCATGCTGCGGGCTTAGTGCGTTACCACAATAGCACGTATTAGCGAGGGATTAAGCGATGAGTAATCCGCGCATTTGCCACTGGTTTATCTTCCGATGACCAATAAGACGGGCGTTTAAACCGATTCAGTAAACCCTTTATCTTCCAACGTAGGAGAGGAGGCCGCGGTTCTTGCTAAGTCATCACAGCGTTCGTTTTCTGGGTGACCTGAATGTCCCTTAACCCAATGCCACTTCACATCATGTTTTTTAACCGCCTCGTCTAACCGTATCCATAAATCCGCATTTTTTACCGCTTTTTTACTGGCGGTACGCCAACCATTTTTACGCCAATTATGGATCCATTGGGTGATGCCATTTTTAACGTATTGGCTATCGGTGGTAATATCTACCTGACAGGGTTCTGTTAGGCATTCTAGCGCTACCGAAGGGGCCATTAATTCCATGCGGTTATTGGTGGTTTGATAAAAACCTTTGCTAAGTTCTTTTTCATGATCTTGGTAAATAAGCAAAGCGCCATAACCACCAGGGCCGGGGTTACCTAAGCATGAACCATCGGTATAAATTGTGATTTTTTTTACTGCCATGAAATGCCTTTTTACGGTTGCAGTGTGATTTTGCTATTGGGTTGGTATACTAATGCCCCCGAATCTTTACTACCAGCTTAAAGTGCACCTTAAGCTGATGTTTCTGTCTAGTCGAATTAAAAAATCAAGGTTGCTAAATTATGCGTCAAATTGTTCTGGATACGGAAACCACAGGTATCGATCCTAAAGAAGGGCATCGTATTATCGAGATTGGCTGTGTTGAGGTTATCAACCGCAAACTGACGGGTAATCATTTCCATGTTTATATTAATCCTCAACGTGAGATAGACCAAGAAGCCATTGAAGTACACGGCATAACCAACGAGTTTCTCGCCGACAAACCCCTATTTGCTGATGTGGCCAAAGATTTTATCAAGTTCATTTCTGGGTCCCAGTTAGTGATCCACAACGCGGCTTTCGACGTGGGGTTTATGGATCACGAATTTGCCTTAAACAGCCAAACCACATCGGTAAAAACCCGTGATATTTGCGACGTACTAGATAGTTTGCTTCTTGCTCGGAAAATGCATCCGGGACAAAAGAATAACTTGGATGCCCTCTGTCGTCGTTACGGCATTGATAATAGTCACCGTGAACTACACGGCGCTTTATTAGATGCTGAAATTTTGGCTGATGTTTACCTTTTAATGACCGGTGGCCAAACCAAACTTAATTTGGCAGGGCAAACGGGTGATGACGGGGGGAATAATGCTGATCGTATTAGACGGGTAAAACGGGATGCAAATAAATTAAAGGTTATTCGCGCCTCCGCCGATGAATTAGAACAACATGAAGCACGATTGGATATTGTGCAAAATAGCGGTGGTAAATGTTTGTGGCGGCACTCATCAGAACACTAACTTACTTTCTTCTTTCTACCACATTCGCGTTTTTAGCGGGTGGGTGGTTTAGTGTCTTGGCACAAGATGTTCAGGCTGAAACTCAAGATCCCAGTCGCGTCATCAACGCTCTGGGTGACGATTATCAAAACTCTATTGTGTTGCTGCGTAATCGATTTCGTATCGATTATCAGGTTGATGAGGTAACGCTAGTATTCTTTCGTGAATACGGTTCGCCACCGGTGGTTCTGGTTCGCCCGGATGGATCCAAAATCTATTCGTCCCAAGCCGATGGCGAAAATGTCGTGTGGTTTGATGATGGTACCTACGACATGGTGAAGATAAAAAAACCGGTACCGGGCCCGTGGCAGGCAGTGGGACAAGTCTTGCCTGACAGTCGAGTCATGGTGTTATCGGATATCGAGCTTCATGCAGAAGCACTGCCACCGGTTATTTTTTCTGGGGAAATACTTAAGCAAACGGCTTATCTGACCAATGGGGGAAAGCCCATTGATTATGCTCAGTTTCGTGATGTGGTAACCCTATCCATTCAACTAAAAAGTACCAATAATCCTAATTATCAAAATTTTGGTGCTCAAGATGAAGTGATTGCCACCTTCGAAGATGATGGCCGAGGAATGGATGAAGCCCCCCTTGATGGCGTATTTACTGGTCAATTCAATCTCGCTATTCCGCCAGGTGAATGGCGACCTGTTTTTCGTGTTGAAACGCCAATGTTCTCTCGTGAACAAGTGGATCCTGTACTAACACTCTTCCCTAATCCTGTTTCATTAACGGTAGTGCCTGATGACGGAAAAATTGGTTATCACGAACTCAATATAGATGTGGTGAGAGACCAAATAGACATTCATTCGTTGCTCATAGACGGAAAGGTCCGTTTTCCAAATGGTGATATTCAGAACTTTTCTCTCACCGAGCCCTCTGACGCGGTGCGAACGCACCGAATTTTAGCTTATGAAGAAGGTATTTTTCGCGTTAAGGTAACGGCCTATGCCACCACATTTGATGGTAGAGATATTATTCTTGATGTTCCTGAATTTAGTTTCCTCGGTGAAACCTTTGAGGAGGACGCCGTGGACGATGCGAATGGTGTCGCTGAGGCTGAAACGGTTGAATCTGCCAGCATGCAAAATGATGCTCCGTTACCACTTAAGGCAGATACGCCAGCGGCGATGGACCAAGGTACCTTGGTGATCGCCATTATTACTGTCAACGGTATGATCATTATCATTGGCGTTTTTGCTGCGCTGTTTATTCTATGGCGGCGAAAACAATCTGCGCTTCCCTCAAAAAGCGACACGGCGAGTGCAGCGAAAGAAGATAATGCAGGGGCAGAAAAAAACGGTGTTGTTCAGCGAGTGCTTGGATTATTTAAGAAAAAACCACGTAAAGACGAATAATGAGGGATAATCGCCATTCTTCGTGTACAGTCGCGGGGAGTGTTCAGGGCGGTTTGTATCCCTAAAAACAAGAAGAACTGGTTTATATTGCAACATAATGACCAGAAAACATGCAAACAAACCTTTGATGCGTATTTTATCGAAAAAAACCGTTGACTCGACCATAGGGAATACGTATTATCTGCGCCGCAGTCAGGGCAGAGGTGTTAACTCACTTTAGCCAAGCTGCTGAAAATATTGAAAATGTGGAGCGGTAGTTCAGTTG
>NZ_JAHKQF010000001.1 GCF_018860965.1 Alteromonas sp. C1M14
TCTTTTTGAAATTTAATTTCTTAAGCTGTTTTCTTGAAAACTGTCATAACAATTACTTACGTTAGCTGCTACAACAACTTCTTCGTGACCCGTTTGACGTTCCCCGTCGAAGTGGTGCGCATTGTACGCTTAACAGGTTTTACGTCAACCCTTAATTTGCAGTTTTTAGCGATTTAAAGTGAAAAACGTATCAAGCGGTTAGTTTTCCTACAATTCCAGATTATTTTTGCTTCTTTAGTCTACTATTTCACCTTTACATTGTTCAATTTGTTACAAATGAGTAAACTATGAGCAGCCTCCAACTCTTCACTAAAATAATTAAGGTAGGTTTATGAAAGTAGGCTTTATTCAATGCGCAATTATTAGCGCGGTTTTTGCAATCGCAGGTTACATCGTTTTTTCTTCCGCAAGTGTAGAAGCGAGTCTTCCTGTTACCGTTGCAGTTTCTTTATTACTTAGCGGCATCGTTACTCCGTGGCTCGCTTCTTTTCTTAGTTCGTCTTCGCCAGCGTCTGTTAAAACACAGACTGCTTCGAAAGCAACCGAGGAAACGGCCACATTATATGTAGGGAATCTTCCTTACAAAGCGAATGAAGATGCAGTAAAGGATTACTTTAAGGATTTCATCAATGTACAAAGTGTTCGTTTAATGAAAGATCGTCGTACCGGAAAACGCAAAGGTTATGGCTTCATAGAAGTAGTAACTGAAGATGTGGATTCGGCGATACTGGAGTTAAACGATAAAGTATTTTTGGAAAGAACCCTGAAAGTCCGGGCCGCTCGTGAAAAAGGAGATGCAGAGTAGTCAGTTCTCATTAATCGTTCCCCCTTGCGTTTATCGCATGGGGGAACGCTATCCTCTATTTCTTTTGATCTACCCTGCCCTTATTTAACCTGCTTCCCTACTCGTTCCTATTAGGCATCATCAACTGTGGGTTCGTTGCTTTGTGTGCTGCTACCTGGCTCAATAGGCTGGGTACGTTGCTGTTCACCAGGAATGGCACTTAATAATGTTTGATTGAACCCATGAAAACGATTGATGGCTGAAATAAGATCTGGCACCTGAACTTCTTCCATTTCATTAATAATGCCATTAATTAAGGTATTGAAATCCTCTCCAGACCCTAATTGCTGACGGGCGTTATCAAATACATTCAACATTTTATCTAAATACTGTGCAATGGGTCGCGCCTCATCGCCATGATTGGCACTTTCCGATCCTTCTTTAAAGTGCTGGATCTCCCCATAGGTCTTCACCACCTCAGATTGTTGCACACGATTCAGCTGTAGCGCATACCCCGCCAACTCCTGATCGTCGTAACCGAGCGCCAAGGCATCATTAAATGCTTGGTCGATGTCGCCGGCAAAAAACGTATCCGCTAAATCGGAAACCGAACCCACCAAACCTGCAATGGCGGTAAGTTCATCTTCATCGAGTTCTCCTTGTAGCGAAAAGTGTATTCCTTGACGTTCAAAATGGGCGTATTGCTGACTAATGGTTGAGGAATCGTTAGCATTATCAGAAGTAATACCGTCTTGACCCGCACTCTGTCTTTGCATCTGTTGCTGGCTTGTCTGGAATGCATTTACGCTTTCAAACCGCAACTGCAACTCATCACCGTCTTTTGTTCTAATCAAAAGGCCTGCTGAAGAGGATTCACTGCCACTGGCAACCGGGCTTCCCACTACCTGTTGCAACACCTCCGTCGCTGGCGTGTTGCCAAGCAGATTCGATTCTAACTGGCCGAGGCGCTCTTCTATAAGATCCCGGCTGCTACTAATGCCCGTTGTTATCTCATCGTTTATCATGTTACCAAGATCACGCTCAGCCATGGCGATCCCCTTAGCCACTCCATCTCTTGCCTGGGAAAACAAAGAAGACAACGTATCCGTATCGGCACCGCTATCGGCTGCCCCTTGGATCACGCCACCGACAAAACGCATCACATTACGTGCAACTTCTTCAAAATCAAACAATGAAGCGGGGTTATCTTTGCCGGTGTCGTCCGTTTTATCGAACTTACCTTTTTGGCCAGCAACTGTTACCTGTTGCTCCATAGAAGAACTATAAACCTTCAAGCCAATGGTGGTTTGGGAGCTTTTAACATTAACAGTAGCCACTTGCTGCTGAAACTCAGCGGCTTGGCGTAGCCCATCTTGTTGAAGCTGTTTTTTTAATGCGCTATTTGGGTCTTCCGAAACCTGCTTATCGGATACCACTGGTTTTTGTTCACTGACAAAAGCCTTAATATCACTTACATTCATAATTTTGTCCTCACTAACCTCTCACAGGTTATCGGCAGCACATGGAAATTGTTTAATTTTAATACGAATCATGTTCTATGATTGCACAATATATGAAAGGCACTACAATGCGCAGCCCGGTAAGCCATTTGAAGATGAATTGACATGACAGCGCCTAAATACAGCCTTGCATACACGGCACAACTTAAAGAAAAGGAACAACGCTTGGGTGAACTACTCGCGCCTTTTAGCGATCAGGAACTGGCGGTATTTCCTTCCGAAGAGCATGGGTATCGAATGCGGGCTGAGTTTAGAGTGTGGCACGACGGTGACGATCTCTACCACATCATGTTCAATAGCGAAACCAAGGAAAAGTACCGGGTAGACCACTTCCCGCCAGCCTGCTCGACTATCAATAATATGATGGAGGCTTTGCTGGATCTGTTAAAACCGTGCGACATCCTCAGAAGAAAGCTGTTTCAAGTAGATTATCTCAGTGGACTATCAGGGGAAATAGTAGTGAGTTTACTCTACCACCGCCAACTGGATGAGGCTTGGCAGCAACAAGCAGAAAAAGCCCGAGAAACCCTACTAGGCTTATTCCCTAACGTCAGTATCATTGGACGTGCCCGCAAACAAAAAATCATTATTGGTAATGATTTCATTATCGAACAATTACCGGTTAATGATCGTACTTACTTATTTAAGCATGTGGAAAACAGTTTCACTCAACCTAATGCCCGTATAAATTGCAAAATGATTGAGTGGGCAATGAACGTATGCCAGTCTTCAAACACAGATTTATTAGAACTGTATTGCGGTGCAGGAAATTTCTCTGTGCCGATGGCCAGCCAGTTTCGTCGTGTCATTGGAACAGAAATCGCAAAGCCTTCAGTGACTGCGGCTCAATATAACATTGCTGAGAACCACATTGAAAATGTTGAAATAGTGCGGCTTTCGGCTGAGGAGTTTACCGAAGCGCTAAAAACTGGCCGGCAATTTTCTCGTTTAAATGGCATTAATTTGAACGACTACCAATTTTCAACCGTGTTAGTTGACCCTCCTCGAGCGGGCCTCGATGCCGACTCTCTCGCCATGATTCAGGATTACCCAGAAATTGTTTATATTTCCTGTAATCCAGAAACCTTAGTGGACAATCTCGCAACACTGACCCAAACCCATAAGGTGACGGCTTGCGCTTTGTTTGATCAGTTTCCGTTCACCCATCATATGGAAGTAGGAATTTTGCTTAAGCGCATCGAGTAAGCGGCCTTTTTGCGGCCGTTCTATTTTAAGCGATTAAGGTTACAGCAAAGACAAGTTGCGTCAGAGATGGCGATCTAACTTACACTATTAGCTTGGGGCCGATATATTTTTGCCCCCAATTGTACGAATCTAAGCTGTGCCTTCACTCGAGCACCAATATCTTCGCGTAGAGCAACATCCACTTCCAGCGCTTCGGCGCCTGCACTAAAAACTAACCGCACCATGGCCTCTGCTTGTAAACTGGCAGACTGATGTTCCACGTCCTGACTCTCAACGATGTAGTCTGACAATTCTTCAATAAAATGTTGGATTTCTCGTAACACCGCTAAACGATACGCCGCCGACGTTCCTGTGTGCTCACGCAACAGCAAACGAAATACGTTAGAATTTGCAGTAATAAACTCCATAAAAGTATCGACGGATGTATCGATAACGCCACCACCAGAAGCTATGCGTCTGCGCGCCTGACGCATTAATTGCCTTAATGCCAAGCCAGCTTCATCAACCAACGTTAGCCCTAACTCATCCATGTCTTTAAAATGCCGATAAAAAGAAGTCGGTGCAATGCCCGCTGCCCGAGAAACTTCTCGCAGACTAATCGCAGACAAACTGCGTTGTTCGTCGAGCAACCCAAACGCCGCGTCGATGATATTTTGGCGGGTCTTTAACTTCTGCTCCTGTCGACTCATCTTCGACTCCTGACTTCCAGCTATGTACGACATGTGATGCACAGTTTACCCGATTATGAAAACAAGGGGGAATTCTGTCGTTAAATCACGAATAAAAACAAACAGTCGCCTTGCTCTTAGGCAACAAAACGGGCAATTGCCTAGGTTTTACACTACACTTTATATGCAAATTCACCTTTTTTCCTTGCTTGCGGTCCATGAAACCGCTAAATTAGCGTACAGTTGTAAGCCGAGTTGTTATCATGAAAAAACCACCACTTATTTTGACCAATATCCTGGTCTTCATTATTACCGGAGCCATTGCACTTCTTGCCGTGCCTCTATGGGCCGTAACCATGGGTTTTGAAACCTCAGAAGTGGTTGTTGCTGTTATTCTGTTTTACTTTACAGGTATGTCTATTACTGCCGGTTACCATCGACTGTGGTCTCATAAAACTTATGATGCGAATATCGTGGTGCGGGTTATTTTAGCCATCGGCGGTGCCATGGCACTGCAAAATAGTATCTTGCATTGGGCCTCGGATCACCGGATTCACCACCGGCATGTTGATGACAACGACAAAGACCCTTACTCGGCAAAAAAAGGGCTCTGGTTTGCGCATATAGGTTGGATGTTGAGAGAATATCAAACCCATCGTTACGCCGATTACAGCAATTGCAGAGATTTACAAAAAGATCCGGTTGTCATGTGGCAACACAAATACTATCTGCCCATCGTATTGGTCGCCAATTTTGGTATCACAGGGCTACTTGGTTGGATCAACGGTGATATTTTAAGCATGATGCTTGTGGCCGGCGTATTTCGATTGTTCCTGGTCCATCATGTCACCTTTTTTATCAATTCCTTGGCACATTTTTGGGGAAGCCAGCCTTTCACCGATAAAAATTCCGCCCGTGATAACGGAATCCTCGCCTTCTTTACCTTTGGTGAAGGCTATCATAACTATCACCATATTTTTGAATACGACTATCGAAACGGCATTCACTGGTGGCAATTTGATCCCACAAAGTGGTTAATACGAGGCTTGTCTTTTACCGGCTTAGCCCATAATTTACGTCGCGTTCCTGAAGAACGTATTGAGAAAGCCCGTGCCGCCATGCAACTGCAAAAAGCGAGCGCTCGGTTATCAACTCAACCTAATGCGGACGAACTGCTGAGCAAAGTACAGCACGAATACGAATTGCTCATGCAGAAAATGTCGGCCTATTATGCAGCGAAGAAGCGCCTCATGAATGTGAGAAAGCGTAGTTTGAAAAGAAGCGTAGAAAGACTGGAAATCGACTTCCACTATAAAGAATTGAAAAATGCCTTAGCGCTGCAAAAGGAAAAGTGGCTTCGTCTACAATCTCTTTCACCACAATTTAGTTAGCTTATAAAAAAACGTCACAATTAGTGACGTTTTTTTTGTTTAAAAATAGCGAATTACGCAAAACTAAAGTATAAGAAATAGGGTAACTGTTTTTTTATTATGGCCTGAGAACCTTTCCATCCATGCATTTTATTCAAAAATACCGGTCTATCAATCTGCCAAAGCTTTTATGGTTGTTTCTCATCAATTTTGCGCTGAGCGCACTCGCCGGTCTGATGGTTTATCAGTGGCAATACAATACCTACATGCGTGAATTAGCCAATGAACACGCTACGGTTATTTCTAATGTGAATTCGGCTTTCAGCCAAGCCATGGGTGATATGACCAATATCGCTAGAATTACCAACGATACACTTATTCACAACCTTACATCCCGTGGCATAGAGAACCCCTCTCAGGTATTTTTATCCACCGGCCGGTCATTAAACAACTTGTCGCAAATCCGTTGGCTCTCTATCGATGGACAAGAAAAAATTCGGGTTAATTTTCTGTCTACCTCGTCACAAATTGTGCCGCCATCAAAATTACAAAATAAGGCCGATAGATACTATTATCAGGAGGCTATAGCATCGCCTCAAGGTATCATCACCTTGTCTCCTATCGATCTTAATATCGAAAATGGTGAAATCGTTCGTCCATATCAACCGACTATTCGAACCGTCATTCACGCATTTCCCTCCCACCCGTTAGGTGAAGGTTTGCTGATCCTCAACTTTGATTTAGGCGGATTATTAAAACAACTTCAACTGTTTGAGAAAACCCATACCGATCTCTTACTGGCATCGGGTGAGACACAATGGCTCATTCACCCTGATCCATCGAAACAATGGGGCGCAAATCTCAACAGACAATTAAAAGCCCCTCTAACAGACATTCCCATACTTAAAAAGAAGCTATTTTCACAGAATGCGACATCGCTGTTCATTGCTGAAGACGGTGCAATCTATAGTGCGACCAAGCTTAACTTAAGAATGAAGCACACCCATTCCATGCAACCTTACACGATTATTACGCGGACACCGGATTACTATCGCAGTTACATTATTAACCAGTCTTTGTTACCTAGCATCATTACCGCATTTCTTGTTTTTTGTATGGTGGGGACTTTGCTTCGGCATCATATTCAGCAGCAAATAGCGCTTACCGCTTTGAATGCAGAGTTAGCAAAAGAAAAAGACTCTTTTCTCGCACTCATGGACGATGATCTTAAACAACAAGATCCTGTGCAATTAAAAATGAACCACCGCGTGTTATCTTTTTTTGTTGCCATAAATAAAGAAGTCGGTACTTGCCTAAATGAAATGCAATATCAACTGTCTCAGATGGAAGAAAACATCAACTTATTAGCGCTAAGTACCAGTCAGCCCGATAGGCAGACAACTGCGCCTCCGATAGATTGGCACGCAAATCATGGACTTCTCCGATACTGCTTTCAACAAATTAATAGTACCTCGACGCGTTTAGGTCACTTAGCCAGTAATCTTGAAAAGCAACATGTAGAGAACTTTTCCCTAAAGAGTATTATGGTTGATCTTATTGCAACTCTTGCCCCCCTCGCACGATCACGGGGCATTGGGCTACGAGAAAATATTCCAGAGTCCATCATTCTGCATAATTATCCATTACTGTATTCACAGCTTTTCGAGCTTCTGCTTAACGCATTAATACGCCATGACTTTGAAAAATCCACCGATGGCTACATCGATATCTCGGCGAAAACGTTGAACAACAATCTTATTATTTGCGTACAAGATGATGGCGATAGATGTTTCGAGAGAATAAATGCAGCGTTATTTAAACCTTTTCATAAAGACAGTATCAAAACCCACACATTTGGCATTGGTCTATACATTGCGCGTCACTGGGTTACGGTATTATTGGACGGGGACATAAAAGTCGACTCGACCCAAAATCACGGTAATCAACTGACCATTACGATCCCTTTTCGTCACGCCTAGAAAAAGCCTTACAAATTGACAGGACAATGATTTTTTGTCTTTCCAATCAAAATATTGCTAGACTTTGAAACACTAGATCTAAAAGTGAATACATCGCTTTTTTGCTACCCATCAGGTTTCACCATTCGCTGAGCACTGAAAACTATGACCACTAAAGCTACTAAATCAAAACCATCTTATCAGTATGATGCCATTGTTATTGGCACGGGGCCCGGCGGAGAAGGCGTTGCAATGCAACTCGCTAAGGCAGGGCAAAAAGTCGCGGTAATTGAACGCTATGAGGCCGTAGGCGGAGGGTGTACACATTGGGGAACCATCCCTTCAAAAGCACTGCGTCATTCGGTGAGCCGGCTAATTGAATATAACCAAACGCCACTGTTTTCGGAAAACCAGGTAAACAGACACGTCACATTTGCTGAGGTAATGCGTCACGCCAGTGGTGTAATACGCAGTCAATCTAAATTACGGGCATCCTTTTACGATAGAAACAGAGTGACACTCATTCATGGTGAGGCCAGTTTCATTGATGCCAATACCGTGAAGATTGTCCATGCAGATGGGTCAGCGGAACAAATTACCGCCAAACAAATAGCGTTAGCCACAGGCTCGCGACCATACTGCCCTAAAGATATCGATTTTTCTCACCCCCGTATTTACAACTCCGACACCATTTTGTCTTTAAAACATGAACCCCAAAACATCATTATCTATGGTGCCGGTGTTATTGGCTCTGAATATGCCAGTATTTTCAGAGGAATGGGCGTTAAAGTTGACCTTGTTAATATGCGCGAGCGCTTGCTGTCCTTCCTTGATACCGAAATCTCTGACGCCCTTAGTTACCACTTATGGAACAATGGTGTGGTGATTCGTCACATGGAAAGTTATACCTCCGTTGAAGGGCGAGAAGATTCTGTCATCATGAATTTAGAATCCGGCAAACGGATGCGAGCAGACTGCCTATTGTTTGCTAATGGCAGAACCGGTAACACCGATATGCTCAACCTTGATGCAATAGGTCTAAAAGCAGATTCAAGAGGTCAGGTACGAGTGGATGAGAACTACCGTACCGAGGTAGACAATGTATTTGCCGTCGGAGATGTCATTGGTTACCCCAGTTTAGCGTCTGCTGCCTACAATCAAGGCCGCGCTGCAGCGGAAGCCATGTGCACGGGGAAAGCCAATTCAGGTTTAGTGGAAGACATTCCCACAGGGATTTATACCATTCCCGAGATCAGCTCTGTGGGTAAGACAGAGCAAGAACTGACAGCACAAAAGATACCGTATGAAGTGGGCCGAGCACAATTTAAACATCTTGCCCGTGCACAAATAGCGTCCACGACCGTTGGCAGTTTAAAGATCTTGTTTCATCGTGAAACAAAAGAAGTCTTAGGTATCCATTGCTTTGGTGAGCGTGCATCAGAAATCGTACATATCGGACAAGCGATTATGCAACAAAAAGACGGTGGCAATACCATCGATTATTTCGTTAACACCACGTTCAACTACCCGACGATGGCTGAAGCCTATCGGGTTGCGGCATTAAATGGGTTAAATAGGATTTTTTAAAATAAAAAAGCCGGTCATATGACCGGCTTTTTAAAATAGTAGATATTAGCGATTCATAGCAAGACTGTTGCTTGCCTGAAGGGCATCTTTGTGTGCAACAATGTCTATTTGCATCTTTTCGGGATGAAATGTCATTGTGGCGATGGCATATTCGCCGGTGTTGTCACTGGCTTGTTCTACCACTTGGTGTTGTGCTTCGCGGTAACGAATGTTGCTGGAGATCCTGTCAGTCATACATTGGTTATTCAATTCGAAAGTCTTTGCATCCATACAATCGAACAGCTGATTTTTATCAGACTCCGCATGCGCAATACCAAATGACATTAACAGCGCCAAGCCAACTAATGTTTTACGCATGTGATTACTCCTGTGCTACATTGGATACTGTATAAATAAGCATACTGTAGATAAGCAGTTTGGTCAAATTTAGATCACACCTGTGTTACAGTATTATTACAACAAAGGAGATAAATGTCAGACTCCCAACGGTGCTTTTCAAGCCTTCTCTCTAAAATCAAACACTGTCAGATTTGTCAGCATGCCCTCCCTTACCCGCCTAATCCAGTATTAAGTGCTTCACCCCATGCTGCCATCACCCTAATTGGGCAAGCTCCGGGGTTAAAAGCTCACGAAAGCTCTACCCCTTGGGATGATGCAAGTGGAACAAGACTACGGCAATGGTTGGGACTGGATGCTTCGTCTTTTTACAACGACAGCCTATTGGCGATTATTCCTATGGGGTTTTGCTTTCCTGGCTATAAGAACGGAGCTGATGCACCGCCAAGAAAGGAATGCGCCCCTGCATGGCATAACGCGCTGTTAAATTTTATACGCCCCCAGCTTATGATCCTAGTTGGCAGGTATGCTCAGCAATATTACCTCCCCCAATTCAAAACCTTAACTCAGGCTGTTAACGCCCAAAATAAAACGGTTCGTGGGGTTAATACGCTAGTACTCCCCCACCCGTCGGGTAGAAACAATCGATGGTTGGCACAACACCCTTGGTTTGAAGAACGTGTGTTGCCAGAGGTAAAGGAAACAGTGGCGAGGGTAATCTTCGAGCAGTCTTAGTCGTCAATCGACGTGCTGTTGCTTACTTTCAAGGTAGTGTAATAGGTCTTCAAAAGGCATTGGCTTGGCAAACAGAAAGCCTTGGGCTTCATCACAGCCTAACTTGATCATAAAGCTGGCTTGTTCTCGTTTTTCAACCCCTTCCGCAATGGTTATCAGCCCCAATTTATTTCCAAGTGTCACAATGGTCTCAGCAATGATGGCCTCATCACCGGCGCGAATATCTTTCACAAAAGAACGGTCAACTTTTAATCGGTCTAGCGGTAGTTTTTGCAAATAGCTCATTGATGAAAAGCCTGTGCCAAAGTCATCAATAGCAATGGCTACGCCGTGCTCTTTAAGGGTCGTTAAGGCGTCGATGACAATTTGCGGCTCATCCATCACCACACTTTCAGTGATTTCTAACTCCAAGCGTTGGGGGGCACACTGTTTGTCACTAAGGGCTCGTTTAACCTTGTCAACGAAGTGTCGATCTCTAAACTGAGGTATAGACACATTCACCGCCACTCGAACCTGTGAGTAACCTAATTCATCCAGCTGTTTGATACGATGACAGGACTCCTCAAGCACCCATTCACCAATATCTACGATCAGCCCAGAATACTCGGCTAACGGCACAAATTCCGCTGGCGAAATATAACCGCCATCGCCATCTGGCCACCGTAGCAGTCCTTCCACGCCAATGACGTTCTCACTGACTAAATCCACTTGAGGTTGAAACCATAGCTGGAGCTTTCTTGCATGAAAATCAGCACGCAAACGACGGATCATGGCTAATTGTCGTGTTGTTCTTTTTTCAAATTCTGGCTGATACACTTCGAAATTATCGCTGATGTTTTTCTTAGCGCGATTTAACGCGATATTGGTTCGCTTAAGAATGTCCATACCAACACTTTGTTCTGCGCCCATTTTGTAAAGACCAATGGTCACACTCACAGGTAAAGTATGATCTCCCGCTTTAAAACTGGTTGCGAACACCGCATTGATTGACTGAGCGTTAACCAGCATTTCCGGTCCAATGAGCCCGAACACATCGCCGCCGATACGGCTTTTTCGTACGATTTCTGGATAATTTGAATCAAGGCGCTTTGCCACCGCCCGCAATAGCGCGTTGCCGGCTTCCTGCCCTAAACCATCATTGATATCGGAGAAGTGATTAATATCGACCACAGCAACACATAAGGATGGATCTTCACGCACAGACGGACGATCCAGCATGTTAATAAACTCATTGCGGTTCGGCAGACGAGTTAGCCAGTCTCTAAACGCTGCCGTTCTTAACTCGTGGAACAGATTCACGTTTTCATAACCAACCGATATGCTGGATAAGAACACCTCTAGCAATTGGCGGTCAACACGGCTTAATTCCTTATCCATATTGATATATACCGCAGCTTCAAAACCGGAACTATTTAAATAAAGTACCGTTATACCGTCTTCGACTATATGGCGCTTTATTCGCAAACTACGATTGATGTTTTCTACGATACCGCCATTATCGATGGTCTCTACGGGCTGGTTGATGTATGACGCAAAATGGCCTGCGGCGCCTAGCACATATACACCGTTATCATCTCTATCAAGCACCGAACCGGCTCTTGCGCAAACCACCCCTTCGGCCTCTAAACCAAGTAACGAGCTGATTTGCGTTACGATACCTTCGCAAAACCCCTTCACCGAATGCTCTTCAAGCAAATTTGATGCAGAGGTAATAATTTTTTGTAAACCGAGGCGACTTTGGCTGATGGTTAAAATTTGTTGATAGGAACGTATAGATGCTAACACCGTGGTGAGTAACTTACCTCGGGTTAACTCGGTTTTGGTCTTGTAATCGTTAATGTCATAGTTACGTATCACGTCTTCTTCTGGCGCGTAGCCGGGCTGTCCAGTACGAAGGATGATCCGTGGTTCGTGGAGATCTAGCTTATCCCGAAGGTATTCCACAACCATCAAGCCAGCATCGTCAGTTTCCATTACCACATCTAGCAGAATAATCGCGATATCACGGCCGTGTTCTTTAAGCAAAGCACATGCTTGCTCGCCGCTGTAAGCATGAAGAAAGTTGAGTCTTCTGTCGGCGAAGGTCACATCGGACAATGCAAGCCGAGTTACGGTATGAATTTCTTCATCATCATCAGCGATTAGTACATTCCATACTTTATGGCTGACAGGCTTTACCTCTGGATGAGGATCCTCTTCCTGAAAGATAAGCTCGTCATTTTCATAGTCTGCCGATGACATGGTAGTTTGATCCTTTAATACTGCCTGATTTAATCGTACTCGCTAGTCCCATATTTGCAAGTTTATCACTCACTCTTATCGCTTTTGTATCCGTTATCTGTATACACTACGACAGGCACAACTTTGAGGTAACCAATGAAGATTTCCGACACCCATACGACGCCCAGTATTCATCACCCTAGTTCAGAGCGCGTAAAAAGCAATAAAACAGAAAAAAAAGTCGGATCGGAGTCGAATAGCACCAATAAAACCGCCTCTCAATCAGCTGCCCAAAACGCAGCGCGCATTCAAAGCCTCTTTGCCCAAGTGGGGGTTAGAGCAAATGTTCCCCTACCTGATAGCGCGGCCCGTCGCAAAGAAATCGATCGTCGGCGCGACATTCAAGCGTTACAGCGCATTAAAAATCTACAAGCGGTCATGGAAGTAGCCTTATCCGTTAGCTTGACCCATAGCAGCACAGAACATGTCGACCCCGACTGGTTTTTTGCTTTTACGCAACTGGCAGAAAATATTCACTCTCCAGCAATGCAGTCTTTATGGGGGCAAATACTGGCGGTGGAAATTAGCCAACCCGGCGCATTTTCGTTACGTAGTTTAGAAACCTTAAAGGTACTAACCCAACGAGATGCCAAACTATTTGCCCGAGCGGTGGGGCTATCTAGTCGTCGATTAGGTGATACGGTGCCCCGTATATTAGTAGGTGTACATCAACGTCCCAGCTTTTGGTCTTTTCTCGCCCAGCGCCAACCTGAACCACTTAACTTAGCATCCTTTGGATTAAGCTATCCGGATATCCTGGCTCTAACGGATATGAAGCTAATTTTTGGCAGTGAAATTGAAAGCGGTGAGTTAACCCAAGGGCAAGGGGTAAAGTGGCGTTGTGGCTCCCATAATTTTAATTTAACACCTACCCGTCCAGGGCTGGCACTGGTGTATTATAAATTCACTTCGGTGGGGGCTGAATTGGCGAAGCTGATCAATCGCCAGACCTCAGACGCCGGACCGTATTTACACGCCCTATCCCAACGTCTGGGAACCAGCTTTATCATCGATCACGATCCGCACTAGATGCCATCACCAAACTCATGCAGACCACACTCTCTTTTTAAACCGAAGAAGCGGGTATCTTGCTCGTTCATCCCTTCCTGTAACGAACGAGTGGTATGCCAGTCACCAATAGAAACGTACCCTTCTTCCCACAGAGGGTGGTAAGGTAGATCATTCTCTTTAAGGTAATAATGTAAGTCTTTGTTCGTCCAATCTATGATGGGATACATTTTAAATTGGTCTCCCACTTTCTGCAGTACGGGTAATTTTTCCCGGCTATCAGATTGGCTTCGACGCAAGCCAGCGAACCAAATCCCCGCATGCAACTCTTTCAGTGCACGTTGCATCGGTTCCACTTTATTCATGCGGTTGTATTGCTCAATTCCCTCTACGCCCTTCTCCCATAAACGTCCAAAACGGGCCTCTTGCCAAGCAGCCGTGATAGGCGCCCGGTAAACCTTTAAGTTAAGTTTCAACTTTTCCGTTAGCAAATCAACAAACGTGTAGGTTTCGGGAAATAAATATCCGGTATCCGTTAATACCACCGGAATATCTGGTTGCGCCTGGGTCATTAAATGCAACATCACCGCAGATTGGGCACCAAAACTGGATGACACCATCGCATTACCGGGCAACATGTTAAGGGCCCAGCGAATACGCTGGGCAGCCGACATTTTTTCCAGATCCTCATTGAGCGCGGCCAGTTCTTCCGCGCTTACACTAGAAATAAGAGGAACCGGCTTATGAAGTAGCGTATCAGTCATAGAAATCTCTTGCTGAGTCAATTACCGGAGCAACAACCCCTGCGCGTACTACATAATCGCCAAAGGCTTCGTTTTCGTTTCGCTCTTTCGCCCAGCGTCCCACAAGGGTATCTAGCTCGGCGAAAATGTCATCTTCACTGATGTTTTCCTGATACATTTTGGGGATCCGCGTACCTTCTCGGTTACCACCAATATGCAGGTTATATTTACCTGGTCCCTTTCCTACTAAACCGATTTCGGCCAGCATTGCTCGGCCGCAGCCATTAGGACAACCGGTAATACGAAAGATAATACTGTCGTCAGCTAACCCATGTTTGGCCAATACAGATTCCATCCGCCCTACCGCTTCGGGCAGATACCGTTCGGCTTCCGCCATCGCCAAAGGACAGGTTGGTAAAGAGACACAGGCCATTGAATCTAGCATCTGATTAGACGTGGTGTTATCCAACAAACCATGTTCACGGGCTAACTTTTCAATCAACGGCTTTTGCTCTGCACTAACGCCAGCAATAATGAGATTTTGATTGGCTGTTAACCTAAAATCACCTTGGTGAATTTGGGCAATTTCCCGACAACCCGTTTTTAAAGGCTTACCAGGAAAGTCTAGGATCCGACCATTTTCGATAAACAGGGTAAGGTGGTATTTGCCATCAATACCTTCTGCCCAGCCAAAACGATCGCCTCGGCTGGTGAAAGCATAAGGACGACTATCCGCAAAGGTGATGCCTGCTCGCTTTTCCACCTCTGCTTTAAAATTATCGACCCCAACGCGTTCAAGGGTATATTTGGTTTTGGCATTTTTACGATTAACCCGATTTCCCCAATCGCGCTGGGTAGTGACTACGGCTTCGGCTACCGCTAACGTGTCTTGCAACGAAATATAACCAAAGTCGGTGGCTTTACGAGGATAAGTCGATTTATCACCATGAGTCATGGCAAGGCCGCCGCCCACAAGCACGTTAAAGCCAATAAGTTTGCCGTTTTCAGCAATGGCTACAAAGTTAAGATCATTGGCATGCACATCCACGTCGTTTTGCGGCGGTATAACTACGGTAGTTTTAAATTTCCGGGGAAGATAATTATCCCCTAAAATAGGCTCCACCGGCTTTTCCGTTGTTTCTACCTTCTCGCCGTCTAACCATATTTCCGCATAGGCACGGGTTTTAGGCAGCAAATGCTCACTGATTTTCTTCGCCCATTCGTAAGCCTCCACATGTAACTCAGACTCAATGGGGTTAGAGGTACACAAAACATTTCGGTTTACGTCACCCGCGGTAGCAATGGAATCGATACCCGTGCTGTTAAGGGTCTGGTGCATAGTTTTAATATGCGGCTTTAAGACACCATGAAACTGAAAGGTTTGACGAGTAGTAAGACGAATACTGCCGTACATGGTTTGTTCTTCAGCAAATTTATCAATAACCAACCATTGCTCTGGCGTTATGATCCCACCCGGTAAACGGGCACGAAGCATCACATTATGTAATGGCTCTAGCTTTTGCTTAGTCCGTTCCGCCCGAATATCCCGGTCATCTTGCTGATACATACCGTGGAAACGAATAAGCTGAAAATTATCTGCGGTAAAACCACCGGTGAGATCATCTTTCAGATCTTGTTCAATGGTGCCGCGCAAATTACGACTTTCGCCTTTTAAGCGTTCGTTGTCAGCCAGCTTGCCTTCAACGATATAGGGAGACTTTTCTTGACTCATTAATAGACATCCTTCTGATAACGTTTGGCTTTGCGCATGGCGACAAGATACGCCTTAGCATCGTCTTCCGATTTTCCACCATGTTCTTGAATAATTGACAATAAAGCGGCTTCTACATCTTTTGCCATATGGGTGGCATCACCACACACATAAAAATGGGCACCGGACTCGAGCCAATCAAAAATGCCTTTACCATTTTCTAATAAGCGATGTTGCACATAGACTTTCTCTTTTTGATCTCGAGAAAACGCCAGCGTGATGTTATCCAGCAAACCGGATTTCACATACCCTTGCCATTCCACCTGATACAAAAAATCTTGGGTAAAATGCGGGTTACCGAAGAACAACCAGTTCTTGCCCTCTGCGCCTTGTGCATCACGCTCTTGCATAAACGCTCTAAAAGGCGCAATACCGGTACCCGGTCCAACCATAATCACTGGAGTGTCCGCACTCTCAGGTAAGCGGAAGTTATCGTTTTTCTCGATATAAACCTCGATTTCTTCGCCTTCTTCCAGTCTTTCACACAGATAACTAGATGCGCCGCCTTGGTGGCGTTGCCCAAAAGCTTCGTAATCCACATGGGCAACGGTTAGATGCACTTCATCTTCAACTTCTGCCTGACTAGATGCGATGGAATACAATCGCGGTGTAAGAGGCCGTAATGCATCAACCAGTGCCTGTGCTGAAATACTCGCGGGGTGCTCTTTCACAATATCAATGATCTGTCGTTCAGCTAAATAGGTGCGCAATTGTGCCGGTTCGGCTAACAAGCCTGCTAAAGCGTCAGATCCCGTTGCTGCCTGATAGGCTTTCACAAACGTAGGGTAGCTTAAGGTTAACTCCAGTTTTGACCCAAGCGCTTCCGAAAGCGAATACTCTCCATCGGCGAGTTTTACTTGTTCACTGCCCGTTAACCCAACCAATTCAACCAGTTCATTCACAAGGGCGGGCGTGTTTTTGAACCACACGCCTAACGCATCACCCGGTTGATAAGTTATGCCGGACTCTTCAAGGCTAATTTCAATATGACGGATGTCTTTGATTGAATCTCGACCGGTAATTTTTTGTGATGTTAGCAAGGTGGCTGCGTAAGGCGCTTTTTTCGAATAAGTCGCACCGCCACTGACCACCGTGCTGCCCGTTTGCACCGCAACGCTTGGTTGAGAACCAGAAGATGCAAAGTCCTCTTTAAGGGCATCCACAACTCGGGTTGTCCAAGTGGCCGCTACGTCGTCATAATCCACGTCGCAATCTTGTCGTTCGACAATGGGTTTTGCCCCTAACTTTGTGAGGCGTTCGTCAAAATCTTTCCCCGTTTGACAGAAAAATTCGTAGCTGCTGTCGCCTAAACCCAATACCGCATATTTTAGGCCGGCTAACTTTGGTGCTTTTTTGCTGGCAAGAAACTCATGGAGTTCTACCGCATCATCGGGCGCATCCCCTTCACCATGCGTGCTGACAAAAATCACCACATGGGTTTCATTTTTTATTTGACGAGGCTTGTAGTCGCTCATACTCACAAGCTTGCTGGTGTAGCCGGCTTGTTCTGCTTGCGCTTGGAACTGCTGAGCAAGCCCTTTAGCATTGCCCGTTTGAGAACCAACTAATATGGTTAAGGTTGCTGAGCCACCATTATCTTGTACGCCAGCAACGGGCGCCACGCCGCCAGACTGACCTGCGGCCAGTCCTGCTGCATAACCACTCACCCAGGTGAGTTGATCACGATTTAAGCCTGCAATGGCTTGCGTAATCGCATTCCATTGATTGTCGTTTAGCACCGCACCGGGCGCTTGATTTTGATTAGATTTCGCTGACATAACACATTTGCCTTGTTGAGTTGGGTAAAGGCTAACGGCTTTTTCCTATAAGCGAAAAGAATTAATCACACTTTTTTATGCTCTAAAGTTTCTAAAAAACATTTTTGGCGGCTTTAAAGTGATAAACAGGAGGGAAAACAGCGCCTGGTAGGCATGAATCTACCAGGCGAGGAAGTTAGAAATGAATTTCTAATCCGGCAAAGGGACCATGAAAAGACATATCAGCGGTAACGCCGTCAAGATCATCGATATCAAGATCCACACTACGGTAACCAGCCTGAATGTTCATATCTACCGCGAGGCTTTCAATAAATGAATAGGTTAGTGCAACCTGATAGTCACTGAATTTATGATCATCAAAAGAAAGATAACTACCCTCTGCGTAGGCACCTAGCCCTGTAAATGGCAAGCCAACTTGAATACGTGAATAGGCCATGGGCACAATCCCAGAAAAAGACTGCTCACCTTGGGTGCTGCTGTCTGAATCTAACACATACATGGTGCCATCCACGTATTTTCCATTGATACCAAGATCTAAACTTAGCAAATCGTTGTCAAACACTTCGTAATACAAAATGATGTCGGTGGTTTGTAATTCGGTTTCTGTGTAAATGTCGCTATTTGCCGAATACACATCACCATCGAAGGTATAGGAAGACTGAAGATTAGTAACACCGTCGCTGTCTAGGGAGGTGATATTTAATTTTACGTTGGGAATAAAAGGAAGAGGATGCTCAAGCGCCGCATAAAATGCGGTGTTTGCCTGACTATCAAAATTGAAGTCGGCCATTGTACTGCCGTTAGAGAAAGTACTATTGTCTGCAAAACCACCGGATGTGTTGGTGCCCCAGGCTTGTGCGCCAACATAGAGACCGGCCAATGTATCGGCCATCGCCGGTGATGCAGATAAAGCAGCAACTGCCGTTACCGCCATAATGCACTTATTCATGTATTATCCTTGATTGAGAAGTTCACTCAGTTCGATTAGTGCTGCATTAGCACGAGAAATATAGTTAGCCATCACTAAAGAGTGGTTGGCCAACATGCCAAAACCATCGCCATTCAGGATCATCGGACTCCAAACCGTCTTTTGGGTCGATTCTAATTCCCGAATGATCTGACGAAGACTAACCAATGCGTTTTTGTCTTCGAGAATATCGGCAAACTCAATTTCAACAGCTTTTAAGAAATGCAGCAAGGCCCAAGTCGCCCCTCTTGCCTCATAAAAGTTGTCATCCAGCTTCCACCAGCTTGTTTTAAGTACCCGTTCTGAGGCAACAGGCGTGGATTGCTTTGCCTTATTATCACCGGCCAAATCTGTATTCATTCGAGCGGAATCCACACTGGCGCTTAAACGTTGTGAATAACTGCCTAAGCGTTTTTCTACCTGCTTTAACCAGTCCCGTAAATTATCCGCCCGGGTATAAAATTGACTGTCGCCCAGTGTGGGGTCCACCAATTCATTACGGTACTGAATTAAATTACGCAGCCCGTTTCGATAGGCCGATTCGGCGGACGGTAATGCCCAACTGCGGCTATTTACATTAAATTCAGGCTGGGCCTTCATCAAATTCTGATTTTCGATAGACTGGGATTGAGAGCGACTAAAATCTTTGCGCATTGCCAATGACAAATCCCGAATCATTTCCAACGCGCCAAATTCCCACGCGGGCATATTATCAAGGAACAATCCTGGAGGGGTTACGTCGTTGGACAGGTACCCACCGGGTTTATCAAGCATCTTTTCTGTCACGATAATCAGTGTTGAGGTTACCGTGTAGCCGGGAACATCTGCGTATGTTTGACTTTGTGCCTGTTCGGACACGGCTTGTCTCACATCGAAGGTATCCGGTTCAAAACTCCAGTAAACGCCAATTAGCCAGAAGATAAGCAATAGGACAAGTACCGTGCCGCCGATAGATTTAGTATTTAAATACTGTTTGATGCTCAACGTTAGTTTTCCTTCTCAATAACGAAAAACGGGGGGTTCCCACTTATTTTATATCGATGTTCACTGCATATTAGCACCCTATCTGGCTATTTTCGCGTTAAATAGCCATTAAGAGGTGTGAGCCGCCCGTTGACCTTGCCGATAAATCCACATTGCTAATACCACCAATACCACCGGCCATAGGGCACTTAAACCGACTACCACTAAGGCTGCAACCGAGGCCAAAACCGCTATGGCAATAGTGCCAAATACACTAAGTGCCACCACAAAGCCAATCAGTACAAACACGATACTCACCGCAGAAAACACCGCCAAGTTTTCTAATGGCGACAACATATCATCCCCCATCATTAGGTGCATCCCAAACCAATCTTGCAATGCGCCCCCCAAGCCATAGACCACCAATGTGGCAATAAGAATCGCTAATAAAAAGTTCTTCATATTATACGCCTTGGCAACAGCACAACAGCAATCACATAAGCTAGCAGCACCGGTATAGAAAGAAATATAAGACCAAAGATCGCGGCAGCTCTAATCCATACGGCGTCTATAGAAAAATAGTTCGCCACGCCCGCACATACACCACTTATCATGCCGTTTTCCACGTCTCGATGAATCTTGTTGTTCGATTCTGGTAAAGTCATAAATCACTCCTTTTAATGTAGGCGCGCTTGTATCTAAGCGCACCTAAAGATAGTTTAGGCTGCTCGTTTCTTTTTCAACGCGGCCAATTCTTGCTCAATGGCATCATCGGTTTCTAAGGCTTTAAACTGAGCCTCTAACGAGTGGGAATGACCTTCCCCTTGTGTCATATCATAGGCATCGACCTGAGCCTCTAGATACTCAACACGTTGTTCGTAGCTTTCAAACCTTGCCATCGCATGGGCAGCATGGTCGCTGTGCGTAACCTCGCGCGCTTTAAGCCTTATGTGAGCATTGTGTTTTCTCGACACCAACTGTTTTTGCTTTAATCGTGCTTCGGCTAGCTTTTCTCGTAATCTACCGGTATCTGATTGCACCTTGTCCAACATTTCACTGACCTGGGCTTTTTGCGTTTCAATGTCACTTAACTGCGACGCAAAACTGTTTTTTTGCACCAGTGCCCCTCGCGCCAATTCCTCTTTACCTTTATCTAAGGCAAGCTCTGCCTTAGCTTGCCAGCCATCCATCATGGTTTGAAACTTATGCTGTTGCCGTTCCAAGTGCTTGTCTTCAGCAAGATACTTGGCAGCTTCCGAGCGCATTTCTACTAATGTTTCTTCCATTTCCTGGATAATCAAACGAATGACTTTTTCCGGGTCTTCCGCCTTATCCAACATGGCATTAATATTAGACTGAACAATATCTGACATTCGTGAAAACATTCCCATTTCTTACCCCTTTAGTACATTGTGTTAATTTCATCAAACTACTCTCAATACAATCAAGGTTCATGCCAAACAAAGAAAACCCTTTATTATCAATAACAAATAGAAAATTCTCGTTTCAAAAGTAAAAATAATAACGCCACAGCCATTTTGCTTTAGTCTTTTTAACCAGAAAATATGGTCAATTTGACCACCAATATAAAACACGCTGATAATGGAAGTGCACTGCATCTAAGCCCCGCTCCACCAACACCCAATAAAACACAAAAAAATAGGCACTCAGTTAACCTGAATGCCTATGATTGTTGATTTACAACGTGCCAATATGAATGAGACGGGTGGTACAAGCGCCCCAATCTAGTCTTCTGTCGTTGGCGTATTGCGAGAGACAGATTCGGTGTCACTCAACTCGGTAACACTAACCGTACCGGTGTTACTGTCACCCTCTAAACTAAAGCTATAGGTCATGTTTGCAATTGATTGACGAACATCTGCCTGTATTTCGTTACCGGCCATGGAAACCGCATTTGTAACTACGTGGCTTAGAAACGACTCAATGGCATTTTCTTGGGCCATTGCATTGGCGCCTAGCAAGGCAGTAGAAAGGATAACGCCAGATAATAATGATTTGGTGGTGTTCATAATAATTCCCTTAAGTAACGAAATAACAATTTGGTGTATTTGGTATCTTCAACGTCGATGAAGATAAGTTACCTAAGGGATTGCTAGCTTTATGCCAACCCGTTAAATTTTCGTAAAATATTGATTAATATGGATTAATTAAAAATTCCAATGGGACAAGCCTGTGTGCAAAAATCAAGCAGAGCTATTTTTTAGTCTATTTAACCATCAGCTGTGGTTAAATTAACCAAGCTTACTTTCTTGATAGTCTTTACTGTTTTTTTGTGCGGCTTCAACTTCACTAAGCGCATTGAGTAACAGGGCAGGATCGGGGGTTTTTCCCGTTCCCTTCTGGCTAAGATAACGACGCCAAATGCGCCCCCCAGGCTGACCTTGAAATAAACCTAACATGTGGCGTGCCACATGCCAGGGTTTAAACCACTCATCAGTTTGCCGCTCAATATAGGCCTGCATAGTGTGAACCAGTTCAAAGCGTGTTGGTGCAGTCACATCATAACCAAACAGGTCGCTGTCTACCTGCGCTAACAAATAGGGGTTTGAATAGGCTTCTCGGCCAATCATCACACCATCCACATGTTTAAGATGCTCGTGGGCTTCAGTGAGGGTTTTGATGCCTCCGTTTATCGCGATAGATAGCTCGGGATGAGACTGCTTAAGTTGATATACCCGCGGATAATTTAACGGTGGAATTTCTCTGTTTTCTTTTGGGCTTAAGCCCTGTAACCAGGCTTTCCTTGCATGTACGATAAAGGTATCGCATCCCGCTTCTGCCACCACATCAATAAAACGGGCAAAGTCTGCATACTCATCCATATCGTCGATACCAATGCGGCATTTTACCGTAACCGGAATATCCACGACTTTTTGCATTTCTTTTACGCAGTGCGCTACCACTTCAGGCTGAGCCATCAAGCAAGCGCCAAACGCGCCATTTTTCACTCGATCTGATGGACATCCTACGTTGATGTTAACTTCGTCATAGCCTCTTTGCTGGGCCATCTCGGCACACCGCGCCATATCAGATGGATCACAACCGCCAAGTTGAAGGGCCACCGGATGTTCCTGCTCGTTAAAAGCTAGGTAGTCCCCTTTCCCATAGATCAAAGCCCCGGTTGTCACCATTTCAGTGTACAAGAGGGTATGAGTAGAAAGTTGTCGAAGAAAATAACGACAGTGCTTGTCAGTCCAATCGAGCATAGGGGCGACTGAGAGCTTGCGGTTCATCGACGTGATAGGCATAACAAATAACTCTTTAAATTATTGGGGACAAACTGACAAACCCTGTCATTTCACCGGTTTAAAATTCTGCTATTACTATTGATGTTAAAAAGGCGAGCCTTTAAAAGCGACAGCAGGAATACGAAATAAAAACATTTTCATCAATCCACAGTAGCGCAGTGAAGATTGAGGCGCGTATTCTACTTCTGTAACGGCTAAAAACAAAGGTTAGTTAGATTACGCCGTTTTAAACTGATTAACTTGCTCTTGCAGGCCGGCCCCTAAGTTAGCGAGTTCTGCACTGGCTTGGGCAATTTGTTCTGAACTAGCCGCGGTATTGGTGGATACCCCCTGAATGTTATGTACACTGGAATTGACTTGTTCCACTACCACACTTTGCTGTTCGGCGGCGGTGGCGATCATGGAGTTCATATCGCTTATGGACCCCACCATGCTGGTGATTTTATCAAGGGCCGTTGTGGCTTCATTGGCACGCTTAACCAAAGAGTCGATACTTTCTTTACTACTATCCATGGCATTTACCGCGTTATCCGCACCAGATTGCAATGTAATAATGAGATTTTCGATTTCCTGAGTTGACGCTTGAGTCTTTTGCGCCAATGTCCGCACTTCATCTGCCACCACCGCAAATCCTCGTCCTTGCTCTCCTGCTCGCGCCGCTTCAATCGCGGCATTAAGTGCCAACAAGTTTGTTTGCTCGGCAATACTTTTAATGACATCCAATACGGTGCTGATATTTTGGCTATCGGATTTAAGCTTTTCAATCACCGAGGCAGACTGTTTAACTTCCCCGGCCATGGTGCCAATGGCTTGCACCGTTTCATGGATCACCTGACCGCCGGATTTCGCTTCTAAATTGGCTTCATCGGTAGAATGCGAGGCACTCTCTGCATTTGAGGCGACATCTTTAACTGTGGCGGCTAACTCATTTACTGCTGAGGCCACTTGTAGGGTTTCTTGAGATTGTGCATCGGCTTGCTGGCGAGTTTCTTCTGTGACGGCTGACATTTCTTCTGAAGCTGCGGACAACTGAGCCGTAGCACTGGAAATTTCTAGAACCAAGGTTTGTAGGCGTTGGGCAAAGGAATTAAAACTTATCGCTAGTTGCCCTATTTCGTCTCCCGTACTCACCGTTAATCTTTGTGTAAGATCGCCGGTTTGTTCCATAACCAATAGGGTTTTACTGGCGGCAATTAAAGGTTTAACCATCGCTCTAGAGGCAATAATAGACACCCCAACACCCACAATTAATGACACCACCGCCACCCCAATAACCTGGGTGAGGGTATTGACTAATGTCTGATTAGTATTGTCGCTTAATTCATTCATGGAGTCGGTTACACTATTGCGTATCTGACTGGAAATAGCAGCCATTTTCGGCCCATTAACATCAAGGATATTGTCAATGGCCTCATTACGCGTTTCTATGGCCGATACCACCTCATCAAACCCACGCTGATAGGTGCGCAACAAGGCAGTGGCGTCATTTAGCATGGTTACCCTTTGCGGGTTTTCAATTACCATCTGTGCCGCCCCTAACGTCTCTAACGTGGTGGTAATTTCTGCATAAACGCGCTTTTGTATCGCCCCGTCGTTTTGGTTTAAAAATTTAACCGCGTAAACTCGCGCCAGCAGTAAACTGCGCAAGGCTTTGCCGGCATAATAGGACGCTTCAGCATCTCCATCGGCATAGGCTGAGGCCATAACATGGCTCAGTAAGTTTTCAATGGCAGGGCCATTAACGTTTAAATTATTGCTCACGGTATTAAGACGAACATTCATATTCGGCACAACCACATCGAAAAAGGCTTGGTTATATGCCTCATCCAACTGATTGAGTTCTGCTAGCAACGCTCTTCTGGCGGGATTTTGAAAATCGGCATTGGCTTTTTGTTCAATTTTATCCAGCGCGATTTGGGCTTCTTTGAACTTGTCCACGGTTGCCGGATCCGCGGTTTTAATGAAAGTTTTAACCTGTAAACGCTTTTTGTAAACTTCTTGCAGAATAAGAGCGGCAGTATTGCTATCAGGCGCTAAATCTTGAGTAATGCTATCGACTTTGTTTTGAACAGAAGAAAGGTTCACCACACACACACCGACGATAATCAGCATCAATAATAATATTATGCCTGGAGAAAGCATCGCTTTAGTTTGAACGTTGCTGTTTTTATACCATGTGAACATGTGTTGTGCCTTTTATCTAATAACCGCGACTGCAAGAATAGAACCCTTTCGCCAAAAGACAAACCGAGTGGTGTAATTTAGCCAGGTCATCATCCCATACTCTCTCGTCTTTCCCCTACTCTGCATTTACCCTTAGCGTATGAAAAAAAACACCATAACGACTAAGCGCTATGGTGTTTTGTTTTACACTAAAAATGACTACCGATTATTAGCCAAACGTGCTGCCACCGCTTCTCTCACAAGTTGACCATATTCTGCATCAGCTTGATCGTACTGGGCAAACATCCTTTGTTGGACATCGTCTGTGGTTTGACTTAATCCATCGGCGATATTACCAACCAACTGCAGCTTTTGATCGTCACTCATAATACGGAACAGATCGCCGGCTTGGGAAAAGTTGTCATCATCCTGAGTATCGTAAATATCTAACCAAGCATCCTGCTCTAATGGCATCGCGGGTTCAGCGACAGCAGACACTTCCGCCGGTTCGCCTATCTGGGCACGATTGTTTGGATAAAAATTCGCACCACTGCCGGCCAACGCCGGGTTAATGCCAGCAAAGGCGCCATCTCGCTGATAATTGTGCACCGGACACTTAGGCGCATTTACCGGGATCTGGCTGTAATTCGCCCCTACACGGTAACGCTGAGCATCTTGGTAGGCCAGCAGTCGTGCTTGCAACATACGATCTGGCGAAGCGCCAATACCCGGTACCAAATTACTCGGCGCAAAAGTAGCCTGTTCGGTTTCGGCAAAGTAGTTGTCAACATTGCGATTTAACTCAAGCTGACCTACCTCTATTAACGGAAAATCACTGTGTGGCCAAATTTTTGTCAGGTCAAACGGATTGATCTTATATGTCTTGGCTTGTTCCTCTGTCATGATTTGGACATTCACTGTCCACGATGGGAAATCACCTTTATCAATGCTATCCACCAAATCCTGCTGTGCCCCAAATGCTGGCATGTTAGCCGCTTGCACATTGGTTAAGGTCTTGATGCCTTGGTTAGTTTTGAAGTGCCATTTTACCCAGTAGCGCTCGCCATTATCATTCCAGAAGCTTAACGTGTGTGAACTGTAGCCATTCACATAACGATAAGATAAAGGGATCCCCCGGTCTGACATTAAGATGGTTGACTGATGCAGCGACTGTGGGTTGTTCGCCCAAAATTCGTATATCGCTTGTGGATCTGGCAAATTGGTACGTGGGTTCTTTTTCTGGCTGTGAATAAAGTCTGGAAACTTAATTCCATCTCGCAAGAAAAATACCGGCGTATTGTTTCCAACCATGTCCCAATTACCTTGCTTAGTGTAGAACTTCACGGCAAAGCCACGGGGGTCTCGGGCGTAATCGCTAGAATCTTGTCCGCCACCCACCGTAGAGAAACGTAAAAATACGTCGGTTTGTTCACCCTCTGTCTGCAAAAAGTCAGCGATGGTGTACTCCGAAAGGCTTTTCGTTACTGTAAACGTACCGTAGGCGGCACTGCCACGGGCGTGTACCACCCGTTCAGGGATCCGTTCACGATTAAAATGAGCCAGCTTCTCAAACAGATAGTGATTATCAAATGTCACTGGGCCGCGACGACCGGCAGTGCGGCTTTGGTTGTCATTTGCAACGGGTGCCCCGTTTGCTGACGTTAATGACGTAGGTGAGTTGCTTGCGCCTGAAAATGGACATTTACTCATCGCTTTGTTCCTTACAGTAAGGTGATGGAATCATTATCGCGCCGGAATAAATTCTGCCGTCGCGCTGTAAACTTGCTATGGGATAAGTATGCCCGAAGCTAGAAAAGTTAAAAGCGAATAGAACTAATCGTATTGATTACAATTACCAATTAAGATGATGCCGTCTTAACCTTATTTCTGACGTCAGAAAAAACCTGTATAGTTTGTGAAGATCATCTTTTTAGAAAGTGTCTTTGGTAACGGAAGTGGGGTAAAACGACAACGTGAAGACCGAGTTGGAACGCGTATTGGTGCGCAAAGGACACCAAGTAAACTGGCTGTTTATCACACTGGCCACGTCCAGCGTGACGTTATTCATGCTGTTTGGCTACACCTGGCTGAATTTTGATGCACTTTATGAGCCCTATAAAAGCGCCTATCCACGGCTAAGTACGGTGTTCTCGCCGGTTAATATGACTGTGCTTTCGGTCTTGGCCCTTACCAATGGCATTACTTTTTATCGCTTAAAGCAAACCAAAGCCCACCTCGCAGTTACCGCATATATGGTGTTGCTTGAAAATAAGCCCGACACCCTAACGAATCAGTTCTATCCCCAACTGCAGCAGTTTTTTCACGCCGCCGGTTTACCAGATAATTACTCATTGGTATCACTGAAAAAAATGAACATGCGACACTTCATTACTTTGTCGTCGCCTATTAGTCGCACCGTCACCCAACACCAAAATCAGTGGATCCGTCTGGCACACGCAGCCGCCTATGGACAGCCTGCGACTTGATAGCGCGTTGAAAACTATTTTTATTGCTACTGGATATGTGATCCTTTTCAAGGTACATTTTAAAGACATGATTGCATTATAATATTGGCGATCAGTTTGAGCGTTTTTTCATTTTATGGTGGGCATTCTCCCATCTACAGGGAAGCCCGCTATTGCCAATAGGAGAAAAGAAATGGCAAAAGAAAAAACGAAAGAATCCCCCCCAACTGACAGCGCTGAAAAAACGGAGCTAGGGCAGTTACGGGAAATCCTATTTGGCCAATCCAACCGCGATTTCCAACATCAGTTGGATCAACTCAGCGCTCGGGTTGAACAACATATTCAACAGCTTTCTTCACAATTAGATGAGCAAGTTAAGCAGCTTAACAGCACCATCGATTCTCGTTTTGACACCCTGTCAAAGCAACTCAGTGAAGACAGTCAGCAGCATCAGCAAAATCAAGGTGAATTAAAAGCCCTTCACGACACGTTAAAGTCGGAATTAGAGATGGCTGAAGCGTCTGCCCATGATGAAACTGGTAAGCTCGACACCCGATTGAAAAAAGAAATGGACGAACTCGAATCCATGTTCAATCAACGTCATCAAGCCTTGCTTGAGCGCTTACAGCAAGTGACCGCAGAACTGTCCACCAGCAAAACTGATCGCAAAACCTTGGCGAATTTACTTTCTACCATGGCTTCGAATCTTGCCACTGACCAGTCTTAATCATCATGAACTCGTCGGCGACCTCCACGAAAAAGGACGTACACTCTATCGAGGATGTGCGTGCGCTAATCCTTGGCGACGATGAAAAACGGTTAGAACAGGTTGTTCGCCGTCAGGCTAAAGAGTCCGTCAGCGAGGTGGTGTCCGAAGCCCTACTGGAAAGAGAAAATAAAGATGGTTCGGTTAATCGGGTGCTGGTTCCCCTGGTTGAAAAGTCGCTACACCGTTCGGTGGAAGCCAACAGCGATAAAATTGTTGGCGCACTCTACCCCCTTGTAGGTTCACTGATACGCAAATCGGTATCGGCATTTTTGGTAGAATTCGTTGAACGAACCAATACTTTAATTGAACACAGTTTATCGTTGAAGAGTTTGCGTTGGCGCTATAAGGCTTGGCGCGCAGGGCTAAAATACGCCGACTACGTTGCCTCGCAAATTTATCAGTATCAGGTTCATCAGGTATTTGTTATCCATCGCGAAACAGGCACCTTGCTCCACAGCGTGTCGCTGGATCCGGAAAAAAGCAAAGACGGCGATCTTGTCTCTTCCATGCTTGTGGCCATGAACGATTTTGTCGCTGATGCCTTTAGCAATGGCAACCAGACCGATGAAACAGAAATCGGCGAGATACGCACTGATGATTTTACCTTACTGATAAAAATTGGCCCTCAAGCGATCCTCGTTACTGCGGTGACCGGAAATATTGCCCCTCGCATTCGTGAACAATTGCAAATTACACTGGAAGACTTCCATCGCTATTACCAACTGCCTCTGCTCAATTACAACGGTGATAACAGCCCCTTTCTTTCGTCTGACTCTTTACTACAAGACTGTTTAAGCAGCGCCCTTAAGAAACCAGCAAAAGAAAAGAAACGCCTAGGCGTTGGCTCGCTTATCCTATTAGCGTTGGTACTCTTGCTAGGTTATTTGTCTTTTGTGCGTATGCACTTGTCACTCACGGCATCGGCCATTGCTGAGGCTCTCCCTCCTCCTGGTATCGTGTTAATTGGCAATAACATCGAACAGGGTAAAGTCGCCATTTCAATTTTGCGCGATAGTGCCGCCGACTCCACGCAGTCATGGCTTTCATCACTGGATATCGATTTAGACAATGTCGTGATCCATGAAACGCCGTTTATCTCTCAGTCCACGGACATTATCCGTAAGAAAGTGGCTCGGTGGATCACCAAGTTTCCATCCGTCACACTGACTACACAAAACAACAAGCTTGCACTGGCCGGTGAATTAAGCAGGCCACAGTGGCAACAGTTCACCACCCAATACCAACAAATTACGGCTGGGGCGCTACCACTGCCCGATGTGTCCCAATTAACCATCACCGATTCCGTAAACATCAATCAACAAGACGCACTGATGGCTGTGGCAAAGGATCTGGCCACCCGCTTATCCAGTTATGTCGTGCCCTTTGAGGTCAATCAGGTAGCCATCGCTGAGCAACACGCTACAACTATTGGTGATATTGCCCAAACCATTAATAGCCTGCACAATATAGCGATTAAGCTTAATCTCGATGTAAACATTTTTATTCTTGGCGCCAGCGACAATTCTGGCACCCAAGCGAAAAACGAGATCGTTAGCCAAGAACGGGCGCAAAGTGTGAAACAAGCATTAATTGATGCTGGAGTGGATCCTGCCATTATGTATAGTAAAGGACTTGGGCAACTTAATTTTACCCAAGATAATTCCAGTCGCATGGTATTTATTCATGCGCTTTTAACAGAGAAAAACAGACGCGAAGGTATACGGCAGTGATACAAAAAAAAATATGTCTGCTAGGCCCCACAGGTGTGGGAAAAACCAGTCTGGTACGCCAGTTTGTTGATGGTATTTTTTCCGAAAAATATCTCACAACCATCGGCGTTAAAATAGACAAAAAGCAAGTTGATATTGGCGATAAATCTTTGCAACTGCTGGTTTGGGATATTGAGGGCGTAGACCGCTACTGTGGTTTTAACCCTCGCTATCTACGCGGTGCGGCAGCATTTGTCATCGTGGTGGATCAAACCCGTTCTCAATCGTTACTCGAAGGTATGGATATCTTTGCATCTGCACGGGAAAGTTACCCGAATACGCCAGCCTTTTTTGTCGTAAACAAATCTGATCTTCCCAGCGAATGGTACTGGACCAAAGAAGAAATCAAAGAGCGACAGTCGCGCTTTACCGGTGCGTTTAACACCAGTGCAAAAACCGGAGAAAATGTAGAAGCGCTATTTCAGATGATTGCATCGGCGGTAGTCTAACAATGGACATTTTTCAGCTCAACACCCTAGGCATTACAGATTGTGTACTTTATCGATATGAAAAAGACAAGACACTTTGCTGTCTAACACCTACCGTTTCTTGGGCGTTTAAGGTTACCGCTATTGATGAAATATCTTTAAACGTTACCGATGTGCTGAGCCTGTTTTTAGAAGATTTCTTACTTGATGCCCAGCAATGCTGGCAATCTGGCAGTGCGTCTCAAATCTCCTCGGGATTCTGGACTGAGGCATCAGAGGTGACGCCACTTCGATTGGAAGCATTAGCCACAAATAACGGCAAAGGAGAATGCTATCTGGCAATTAAGAATGTCAGCAAAGAGTTTGATTACCGGCAACAATCGCTGCAATCAGCACGGGAACTTCTCATTACCCATCACGCGGTAATCAGCCAGCAAGACTCCCTTCATGACCGATTGCAAAAAGTACTGCAAGAAGTAGAAAACGGCAAAAGTGAACTCTTGGCCATACGACAAGCCATTCAGCACCTTGCCACAGGGGTTGTTATTTTAAATGCCCAAAATGAACTGTTTCTTGATAATGGCGTGGCCCGTCAAGTATTGCGCGCCCACAGCACCCAGAAAAACTGCGTTCAAAACCTGTTTCAGTTGATGAAAGACGTACATGTGGACACCATATTTCTAGCTAATTTAGAAGAACAACAAACCAGTTGGCGCGGTGAAGTGTTTTGGCAAAATGCCCCCGGAGGAAGCCGGTGGCTACAACTTACAGTGGCCCCGGTGTTTCAAAATGAAACTCTCAGTCACTGGGTATTTTTATTCACAGACACCACCACCACCCATACAGGGGAGAATAGCGCAACCACGTCTGCCGATAAAGATTTGCTAACCCAATTAGACTCGAGACAGTCGTTTAAACGCGAACTCGATAAATGGCTTAAAACTCAGCAAGGATTTGGCCTTTTTATCATTGATATCAGCGAATTTAAGCGAGTCAATGAGAACTTAGGGTATCGAGTTGGTGACGAGATACTCAAACGGGTGGCCTTGCGCCTCGATACTTTTTCGGGAGAGAAAAGCTATCTTGCACGAATAGGTGGAAATGAATTTGCTCTGCTTTCGCCTTTTAGCTGCCTGTCAGACAGCATTATTCATGATTATGGCCGCGGTCTTCAAGTCGCCCTAGAAGATGTATTTATTGCTTTTGGCAAAGGCGAAATGACGTTGAGTGTGAATATTGGCGTTACCGCCTTTCCTCAACACGGCGCAAACACCGAAGATTTACTCAAAAATGCGGGCTTAGCACTGCAATTTTCCAAATACAAAGGCAAAAACGAAGTCACGGTTTTTCGCACGCAGCTAAAAACCAAGCAAGTAGAGTTAGCGAACCTTGAAGCAGAACTCGCCACAGCGATTAAAAACAATAAGCTCACTATCCATTTGCAACCTATCGTGGATTTATCTTGCGGTGACACGCTGAAGTGCGAGGCATTAGCCCGCTGGACCAACGATGAGGGAAAAATCATCCCTCCCGATGTATTTATACCCATTGCTGAAAAATCTGGCTTAATCTTCGCCTTAGGTGATTGGCTACTGCACAGCGTATGTCAAACCCTCAAGGAATTATCGGCATACGCCCCAAATATTCGCATTGCCATGAACATCTCAGGCCGGCAAATTTGCGATCCTGACTTTCTTACCAAAGTACAAGATGCCATCGCCTACTATGGGATTTCCGCTTCACAATTAGCCATTGAGATTACCGAAACCGTATTTATCCACAGAACCAATACCGTTGCTGTAACCTTAGCCAGTTTGCGGGCCATCGGCATTACCATTTCCATCGATGATTTTGGTACCGGTTTTAGCTCATTGGAATATTTGAAACGTTTACCCATAGATGAGCTAAAAATCGATCGGTCTTTTGTTCGTGATCTGTCAGTGAACAACGACGACAAGGTGATCATTAAAGCGATTATTGGATTGGCCGAAAATCTTGGCCTGAATGTGGTCGCCGAAGGGGTGGAAAGTGATGAACAGCAACACTTTCTATTACGTCAAAACTGCGTAATGGCGCAAGGATACTTGTTTAACCGCCCCATGCCGGTGCAGCAATTTATTGACTCTCTAATTGCGCAAAAATAGCCCTCTACTTCTAGCATAGAAGGCCATAGCCTCTATGCCTCCACAACCGCTAACCCTAGATGACTGGCGTGGAATTGCAGATGTTCATCAATAAACGAAGCAATAAAATAATAGCTGTGATCGTACCCTTCATGCATATTCAAGGTTAAGGGGGTATCACTTTTTTGCGCCGCGGCCACCAGCGCTTTGGGTTTTAGCTGCTGCGCTAAAAACTCATCGGCCCGCCCCTGCTCGACCAATAATGGAATATAATGCTGCTTTTCGGCTAATAGATGTGCCGCATCGTATTGCGCCCATTGTTGGCTATCTTCTCCAAGATAACCCGATAATGCTTTTTGTCCCCACGGACAATCCGAAGGGTTGGCAATTGGACTAAACGCCGATACCGAAACATAGTCCTGGGGATTGCGAAGACCAATAACCAATGCACCGTGTCCCCCCATAGAATGTCCACTAATGGCTTTATCGCCGGTGACAGGAAAATGGGCTTCGATTAAGGCAGGTAGCTCTTCAGTGACATAGTCATACATTTTATAATGTTGTGACCACGGTGCTTGTGTGGCATTGACATAAAACCCCGCTCCCTGACCGAAATCATAAGCGTTGTCAGGATCATCGGGAACATCCGCTCCCCGCGGGCTGGTATCAGGGGCCACAATAGCCAAGCCCAGTTTTGAGGCCATTTTCAGTGCCCCTGCTTTTTGCATGAAATTCTCATCGGTGCAGGTTAAACCTGACAACCAATAAAGAACAGGAACCGGATTATCCTCGCTAGCAAATGGGGGTAAAAACACGGCAAAAGTCATCTCGCATTGGGTGCTTTGCCCTTGGTGGCGATAACGGCAATGACGCCCGCCAAATGCACTATTTTCGCTGATAAGTTCCATATATTCGCATCTCCTGAAAATGGAAGAGTGGCCTTTTTCCTTGATGCTTCCAAAAATAGCAAAAAAAGAAAAGACAAATAAATTTTTACACGCTGTCAGTAAAGGGTGTATCGGATTTTAGATCAACATCGTTTACACTAACGCCCTAATTTCAGAGGTTAATAACGATGCTTAAAGCTGTTGGCTACAATATACGCGGCACGCTATCGGTGCTGGGCTATTTTTTAAACACCGTTTTTTGGTTTGTTCCCATATTCATTTTATCTTTATTCAAACTGATCCCCATTACTTTGTGGCGCAGAATAATCTCGTATCCCCTTGATGCGTGCGCCACCGCATGGATAAGCGTAAACAATTGCAATCAACGCCTATTTAGCAGAACCCAGTTTTCCACCACTGGACTGGAGGCGCTCACGCCTCACGACTGGTATCTGGTTATTGCTAACCATCAATCTTGGGTCGATATCCTAGTACTTCAACGTACCTTCAACCGGAAAATACCGTTTTTGAAGTTTTTCTTAAAAAAAGAACTTATATGGGTACCGATTTTAGGCTTAGCTTGGTGGGCCCTAGAGTTTCCGTTTATGCAGCGCCATAGCAAGTCGTTTCTGGCTAAAAACCCGCATTTAAAAGGCAAGGACATGGAGACCACCCGCAAAGCATGTGCGAAGTTTAAGTATAAGCCGGTGAGTATCATGAACTTTGTTGAAGGTACCCGTTTTACCCAAATCAAACACGATAAGCAACGCTCTCCCTTTATCCATTTGCTTAAACCTAAAGCTGGCGGCATTGCCTTTGTACTTAGTGCCATGGGCGAACAGCTGCACAAACTTATTGATGTTACCATTGACTATCCCGATGGCGTGCCTAGCTATTGGGATTTCGTTTGCGGTAAAGTAAAAACCATACGGGTAGAAGTCACAGTCACCCCCATTCAAACGATTATGCAAGAAGGCTTTTTCTCTACTCATTATTTTACTGATCCCGCCCAGAAAGCGCGCTTTCAACAATGGTTAAATGCGCGCTGGAAAGAAAAAGACGACAAACTAACGGCCCTTAATTCAACACAGGCGCCGCTATGAGAAAGCTACTCGCGCCTTTTATTTTCTGTATTCATACCTCTTTACAGATAAGCAACCTTGCCTTTTGGGGGGTGCTAATCATTCTACTTGGCGTGGTCAAACTGCTGCTACCCTCAGCTTGGGTTCACCGCCGGCTATTGGCAGTGATGCACACATTCTTACATTGCTTTAGTGGTATAAGCGTCTTACTTATCCGTGGGTTTAACAGCATAGACATTCAATTTAACGTAGACGGTAAACTGTCCCCGGCAGGTTGGTATTTGCTCATTGCTAACCACTTAAGTTACTTAGACATTATTTTACTTATTGAATTTACTCGCGGGCGCATTCCTCCGCCCAAGTTCTTTCTAAAACAAGAGCTCATATGGTTACCCTTTGTCGGACTTGGCGCATGGGCATTAGATATGCCCTTTATGAAACGTTATTCGAGACGCTTTATTGCAAAGCATCCAGAAAAAAAAGGCCAAGATATCGCGACCACAAAACGCTTTTGCGAAAAATTTAAAACCCAGCCCACCACAGTAATCAACTTTGTTGAAGGTACTCGCTTTACCAAAAATAAACACAAAGCCAAAAAAAGCCCCTACCGTCGACTACTGCCGCCGAAAGCCGGAGGTATTGCGTTTACCCTTGCCACCATGGGCGATTTATTTAGTCACCTCTTAGACGTTTCCCTGCTGTACCCTGACAATGAACAACATCCAATGATGGCAATGTTAAGCGGGCAGATGACCCGAATAATTGTAGATGTTAACGTACTGCCTGTTCCTGAGGAAACCCAAGGCGATTATTATATGGATGATAAATTTAAAGGCCGGTTTCAGACTTGGCTAAATGGTCTGTGGCTGGAGAAAGACACCCGAATTACTCAACTGCTGGAGTCGTCATTGTGCAAATAGCGTCGTCGGTCAAAGAGACTTTTACACACACAGTTCAAAATATCTTCCCTGAGGTTACCACCGACTCGATAACCTATAATTTGTTAGCGATCTCCACCATCGTTGTGGCCTCTTTTTTATTTTATGTACTCAGCCGTGTTGTTCTACAACTGCAAATTCACCACCTCATCACCCGCAGTAAAAATGATTGGGATGATGCCTTACTGAACCATGGCTTCTTTCGACGTTTAAGCCACTTGGTACCGGCACTGGTTATTTACCTTAGCGCCCCAGTGCTCATTAGCGACGACAATGTGCTGTATGGCTTTTTATTAAAATCATCATTGCTTTACATGATGATCACCGCCCTCTTTGCGGTATTTGCCCTGCTCAATACTATTCAGGATATCTACAATAGCTCATACCTTGCTAAACGTGCCTCCATTACAGGGTTTATACAGGTCGCCAAACTGTTTTTTTCCGTTATCGTATTGCTACTGTCTATTTCGTTGGTGGTAGACAAAAGCCCTATCATCATTATGTCTGGGCTTACCGCGCTAGCGGCAGTGTTACTATTAATTTTCAGAGATACCATTCTTGGGTTTGTGGCGGGTATTCAGATAGCTGCCAACCGAATGTTTAATACTGGCGATTGGATCCAAATTACAAAATTTGAAGTCGACGGCGAAATTCAGGAAATAGGCTTAACAAACGTAAAAGTCCAAAACTGGGATAAGACCATCTCGACCATTCCCAGCTATTCTTTGACCACCGAAGCGGTAAAAAATTGGCGTGGTATGCAGGAGTCTGGCGGCCGACGAATTAAACGAGCCATCTACATCGACATACATTCCATCAAACTTTGCGATAGCAGTATGATCAAGCGGTTTAGCCGTATTCGGTATATCTCGGAGTATGTTACGGAAAAGCTAAACGCATTACAGGCATACCACAAAGACTACTCAATTGATGAATCTGATTTACTGAACAGTCGCCGGCTCACAAATGTGGGGACTTTTCGCGCTTATCTTGAAGCCTATTTACGCAAGCACACAGACATAAATCAATCGTTGACCCTTATGGTGCGCCAACTTCCCCCAAATGAATTGGGTCTACCCTTAGAAGTCTATTGCTTTTGTGCCAAAAAAGAATGGGTACAATACGAAAAGGTTCAGGCAGACATTTTCGACCATATTATGGCCATGTTACCCATGTTCGATTTACGTGCTTATCAGCGGGATGGCTATTTCCCTCAACGCCTTTCTTTTGATAGTGACAACCCAGAACAAAATGATCTTAGCCAACGCCACCCTTAACAATAAAAAAACGGCGCCTTAGGCGCCGTTTTTATTATACAAAATTCTGATGTTACATCAGTGCATAGGCCATCAGCACACAGCAGATCAGCCCGGTCACACCGAAAAAACCATATTCAATTTTTTCTTGCATACCCTCAGCACCGACTTTTTCAGTCATAAAGCCCATAATGATACTGGACATGCCTAGGACGAAAGCAACCAGTCCCACACCGAATCCAATAGCACCAATCCATTCGCTCATACTCTATACCCTTCAAACTAAATTTCGTTATCACTCTGCCATGCTGCTAAAGAATCATAACGAAATGAGAATTCTACCGCTATAGTATGCAACAAATTAGGTGTCATGCGTAATCAAAAAATGACCTGAGAGGTCATTTTTTGATCTTGGTCAATTTCACTATTTTTTCAAGTGTTTCACTAAGAGATTGTGAAAAAACATACCCCTCGCCACCACCAAAAACCATAAACCTTTGATTACAAATGAAATAAAACAATGGCCGAGGTTTTGCTACGTAACGGTAGGTAAAAAATTTCTCCATAATAAAATGGTTTAAAAGGATCTCGCTATGAAAATGCCAATATTCACCACTGCATCACTTCTTACGGCTTTGCTTACTGCACCCGTTTACGCGTTTGACTTTAATAGCGACGACTGTAACGTAGACTTACACGGCGACATGCGCTGGCATAGTGAAACCTTAACGGTACGCTTAGAAGACAACACCACCTTGCGTATTTCCCCTGAACATGTGCTTACAATAAATGGCACTGAGCCCACGTTAACCGATGAACAACAACAATGGGTCAGTGGCTATTACACGCAAATCGATACCGCCATTCCCATGACACTAAACATCACTTATGATGCCCTAGAGCTAGCTGGAACCGCCGTAAACGAAGCCCTTGGTGAAATATTTGGTAGCGACAGTGGTCTATCCACAAGCACAGATGATTTGTTTTTATCCTTGCGCCAAGAAATGGATCAGCATTTTTATGATGAATATGGGCAAGTGCGTATAGCCACGGAAGATTTTGCAGACGACGGTTGGTTTAACCATACTTGGGATAACCAATTTGAACAGCAGGTAGAAGATCTGCTGGCTAAATCGGCGGGCCATATTCTCATCGCCATAGGCTCACAGATGCTGTCAAACGAAAACGGTTTTGACGACTTCGAACAACGTATGGACAACTGGGAAGCAGACTTTGAGCAACGGGTTGAAGCTAAAGCCGAAAGTTTAGAAGATGAAGCCCATGCTTTATGTCAGGTGCTACAAAAAGCCGACTATGTTGAAAATAAAATGCAAACCCAGATCCCCGGCTTAGCGTCATTAAATGTGTTCTCCCTTAAAGGTGATAGCCAGCTTCCTATGTAATTACGTACTGAGGGTAGGTATACTGCCCTGATGATACGATCCATGGCTCGTTGGAAAACATTATGCAGCAGACAACAGTAGCGCCACCGGTATTATTTTGTGGTTGTGGATGGCTTGGGCGTCATTATGTCGCCTTAACCGACAATACAAATGTGGTTGGCACCACTCGAAGCGCAGAGAAAGCCAGCGCCCTCAATGCACTAGGTGTAAACGCGGTACGTTTTACCCTCGGCGAATCGCCTGAAAAACTTAAACATCACCTTTCACAACGCAGTGTGGTGCTAAATATTCCCCCCGGCCGTAAACACCCCATGGATCCTAACTTTGCAAGCAACATCATTACCCTTGCAAAGACCTTGCTTGCCGCCAATATTCCACGGCTCATTTTTATCAGTACCACTTCGGTTTACGGCAACCAAACCGGTGTTCTTAATGAACAAACACCTACCGCGCCCAACACGCCCTCAGGTGAGCACCACTGTGCCATCGAACAAGCACTATTGGCGTTAGCCGACCCTAGGATCACTATAATTCGCCTTGCCGGTCTAGTGGGGCCTGATCGCCATCCAGTGAATTTTTTATCGGGAAGAAAGCTGGATAAGGGTGAACAAGCGGTCAACCTTGTGCACGTGAAAGATGTAGTGAAAGCACTGCATTTATTACTGCAAAAGCCAATTAACGATTTGCTGCCCCCCCTGTTACACTTGTGCAGCCTGGCTCATCCTCGCAGAGATGAATATTACACTTGGGCAGCCAAGCAACGTGAGCGCATGCTCCCTGTCTTTACGGCATCATCGTCAAGTGGCGTATTCGGTAAGCAAATCAATGCACAACGAAGTTGGCAAGCATTAGGGCTAACACCTACGTTTGTTAGCCCTTATGACATGGTGTAAGCCTTCTATCTAGCTAAATAGGCTGGCGCCGAAATACTTAACCGCCACCGTATTGATAAAGACCACCAGCAAGATAACCGGAATGAAGGTACCGATGGACAGATCCACGTACTTTTCAAAAAAGCTGCCTTTATAACCGTCGGCACCTTCATCGAGTGCCTGATTAAAGTTCTGCTTTTTCCAGCGATAGATAACAAAGATACAAATTAGGAAGCCATTCAGGGGCAAGATGGTTTCATAAAACACATCATAAACCACATCAAAGAACGACTTGGGTGTATCTGCGTAACTCACAAAATCAGATAACATGGGGGTATGACCGAACGAGACGGCGCAAAGCACGGCCAGCACAATCATCAAGGCACCAAGTACAAATAAAGCAGGCTTACGCCCCATATTTTTCTCGTCCATCAATGCGGCAACCGGCACTTCGAAAATCGATACCAATGAGGTAATTGCAGCAAAAAACACCTGCAAAAAGAAAATGGCAGCCACAATACTCGCCCCCACATAACCGATGGAATCTTGTAAGGCTAAAAAGATTTTCGGTAAAAATGTGAAAATCATACCAATGGAGGATTCGCTTAATTCATCGGGATTGGTGTTGGGATCGAAGGAAAATATCGCCGGTAGGATCATCAAACCGGCCGTGAAGGCCACTGCCGTATCGGTTAATGCAACCAGCTTTGCCGCGCCTGGCACGTCGGCGCGATTATCGATATAACTTCCGTATGTGATCATGATCCCCATGCCTAAAGAAAGGGAAAAGAACGCTTGGGAAAGCGCCCCATTAACCACTGATGCGTCGATTTTTGAAAAGTCTGGCACAAGATAAAACTCAACCCCTTTCATGGCGTTATCTTGCATAAGTACAAACACCACCAGCGCCAGCAACATAATAAACAACGTGGGCATAAGCAACTTAGCGGCTTTTTCTATGCCTTTTTTTACACCACCTTGTAATATCAGGTACACAACGGCCACAACCGCTGCCATATAGATAAAGATTTTCTCGTTATTTCTAAAGGTGCCAAAGGTTTCAGGCTTTGCCAGCACATCTAAATCACCGGTTACAATTTCAAGAAGATAACCAAATATCCACACCGTAATAACCAAGTAAAACACGGCAATCATAAAGGGAGTAACAATCGACAACCACCCGGCCAACTTCCAATGCAGTGCATTACCACCAATTGTACGATAGGCACCGAGTGGATCTTTACGGGCGTGGCGGCCAACGGACATTTCCGCCAGCATGACAGGCAAACATATAGCAACGACAAAAATCGCGTACATCAATAGAAAAGCGCCACCGCCATTTTTCGCGGCACCAACAGGAAACCCCACTAGGTTTCCGATACCTACCGCAGATCCTGCTGCAGCTAGAATAAATCCGATGCGCGATCCGAACTGTTCTCTCGCCCCGCTCATATCATCTTCCTCTTCACTTATTGTTATAATAGGGTGGTGATGATTATTATCATAAATTAAAAACTTAACTTACTATTTCGGCTAGACACGCCCGTTCACCTTCCCCAACGCATTACGCCCTCTTTACCACAAAGGCTAAAGTAACGGGTAAAGGGAAATCTTATCAGTGTCTATGGACAAAGTCTTCTTCTTGAACGTGGTAAACCCATCCCTCACCTCTCATCCGTGTGTTTATTATTCATTACCAAGCAATGGGTTGATGTTTCCAATCGACGTAATGGGGGTTATCCGCCACAGCCGCCCCGTTAAGGTAACGAAGCAATTGAGAGGCCGTAAACGGGGCGGTAAAGAGTTTACCTTGGGGAACATTTTTCTGAAACGGCTCGGAAAGGGCGCTATCCACAGTACCGGGATGATAGCTAACTAACACCGTTTGCTTACTTCGCCTACGGTATTCCACCGCCGCAGTTTTGATAATCATGTTAAGGGCGGCTTTTGAGGCGCGATAACCGTACCAGCCGCCTAATTGGTTATCTTCAATACTGCCCACCCGCGCGCTTAAACAAGTAATGGAGCCCTGTTGGGGTGCCATCATGGTGATCAAGGCTTTTAGCCATAAGGCAGGTACCACAGTATTCACGGCAAAGTAAGCCATTAGGTTTGCACTACTGACATCTTCTATCTTTTTTTCTGGCTGCAACGCCCTTTGTTCATATTCACCATGTAAAATACCGGCGGTACATACAACAGTTTTAAAACGCACCTTCTCTTTGCGTTGCTCGCTAACCCATGAGGCAACCGCATCCTCATTGGCGGTATCCAACGTAATGTAACGAACGTTTTCAGCTGACGTTTTGTGCGTATGTTGCCGAGCGACCGCATACACCCGATATTCTGGTGCATTTATGGCTAATTCCTTTACTAGCGCTCGACCAATGGCACCATTCGCACCAATCACTAAATGAGCTTCGGTACTCATAAACCAGCCTCGTTTTTACAAAAAGATAAACGTAACCCCATTTGTAAGTAACCCATTATCACGCCACTTACGCCCTCTTTCTAAGTGTAATGGTTTAAACAACTTTGAATGATTAAAAAACTGTAAGTTTGCCTTGAACTTCTCGGTGTTCGTAGCCACATTAATGAAAAGTCAGTAAGAAGGTACAGTTATGTCTACCACACAAATAGCCACATTAGCCGGCGGATGCTTCTGGTGTTTAGAATCTGCTTTTAACAGCGTTGATGGGGTTATCAGCGCGATTTCTGGGTACGCAGGCGGCCATATTGATAATCCTAGCTATGAAGCGGTATGCCATGGCGACACGGGACACGCCGAAGTCGTGCGCATCGAGTTTGACAGTGAAAAACTGAGTTATCGGGAAGTGTTGGAGATTTTCTTTGCCTTACACAACCCCACCCAAGTAAACCGGCAAGGGAATGATGTAGGCCCTCAATATCGAAGTGCGGTGTTTTATCACAATGAAGCACAAAAGCTAGCCGCGCTAGAAATTATTGAAGAAATGACCAATGAGCAGGTATGGCCAGACCCAGTAGTGACCGAAGTTACGGCTATTAACAACTACTATCCGGCTGAAGACTACCACCAGAGTTATTTTAAAAATAACCCGCAAAATCAATATTGCGCCATGGTTGTGGCGCCTAAATTAGCAAAATTTAAAAAGACATTTGCTGATCGACTGCGTTAGTCAACATCAACAGCACGTATCGCCTATATCATGGTGATAAGAGGGATACGTGCCCAATTAACCCATCATGGGTTTATTCGAACCATGCCGAATCCAATGGCGTAGAAAACAATAGCGGTGCCATCGCTTCGTAATGGCCTTGGTTTGCCGCACACTGTACGTTCTTTAAGTAATTGACTTTCCACGGGTCGTTAACCATCCACAAGGTATCACCTTTTACCGCAATCCCTTCTATTGAGGCATTATCCATAACTTCCGTGGCTTCACAGTTTTCAGGATTACCTTCGGTTGGCGCAGTGAAATGCAAAGGGATCCGTTTAAAAGGAACCGACTTGTCGGTACTTAATATCCATAATTCATTGTCATTGCGGGCGGCGGCCAACAAGAAGCTTTTTTCCCCTACCTGATAAAATGCCAAGCCGTTAATCGGGTGATTACCACTGGCAAATGTGGGTAGGTTTAAGGCTGGATCTTGAACCTCGGCAAAATTTGTATCTTTCCAGAACCCTTCATTTAAGGTCATGGTGAATACCCGAGGTTGTCCATTTCCGTCTTTTTCTAAAGCCAGATAGAGTTGGTCATCGGTCCCCATGGCCAAACCTTCAATGCCGTCATTGGGAAAGTCGCCCACATTAAAAGACTGAGCAAATTTGAGCGGTTTAACACCAGTCATAATGGTGCCAAATTCGGTTTTCTCCAACCGCACTAATAGGGTGGGATAATCCGTAGACCCGGTATCTTCATATTTTTTCTCGCAAGATGCAGACAAAGCGCCTGTGCGTGTTGCGTCTTCAGTAACGGTATAAAATACGCCTGGACGAATAGGATCGGCGGTTAATGCTTCAAGATCAGGTTCATTGGCCAGATAACCACTAAAACAACTGCGCCTGACTACATTAGCAAGACGCATTTTCTCTGCATCACTAGCAACCGTCGCGGTATCACTGTCGATGAAATGTAATTTGCGCTGAAGATCACTGCTTGCGCTACCATCAGACAAGCTAACCAGCTTGTCCTCCCAAACCGTTAATCCTGATGTTTGCGGATCCGCCATGACGTTTCCGTCGCTATCTTTGAGCCAAACCCCAGAAATAGCCAACGAGGTTACCCCTGAATCACCTTCAATTTGCTCTGGCTGCTTACTGCATCCGGTCAATGCAATCAGTGTCATACACGCCATACCAATAATTTGTTTCATTCTTTTCCTTTATCACCTTGAACAATTGCGGAATAATTTCCATCATGGCGTATTCCTTCTGGGCGAGCAAGTCAGGTCAGACAGAATCACTTCTAACCACTATAAAGGAGCAATGACAGCACAATGACCTCTATTCCATTGGTGCTCGCAGGCCCCATCCTACGTCACACCCATGCCAAAGGGTTTACCCTTTGGCTGGTGACCAGCGAGCCTGCTGCTTTCACGCCTTATCTGGATGCTCAAAAAACGGTCTGTGAGCAACATCATGTACAAGTGGGCGAACGTGGATTTATCCATCTCATTGAGGTGGTTGTTGCCGGCGGCCTTAACGAGGGACAAACTTATCAATACGATATGGTTTTTACTGAGGCCCATTATCAACAGCGATGGGAAACAGAAAAAGCGTCTTTATTCTACGATGGCCAAGAGGCCTTCTCGTTTAGCTGGCAGCCCAAACTGACCAACGTGCTCCATGGTTCTTGTCGCAAACCCCACCACGACGAACCCGATGCCTTGTGTCGGGTAGACGAGCTCATTGCCCAGTCGATTACCCAACAACAACCTAGACCTGACGTGTTGCTACTTACCGGCGATCAGGTATATAGCGATGATGTAGCAGGCCCCATGCTTCAGGCCATCGGGCAACTTTCGACAGCCTTAGGACTGTTTGGGGAAACCTTGTCAGGTGCCGTCGTAGACCATAGCGAAGCCTTAATGGATCATCCTCTTAATTATTATCGCCGGGATGAGATTCTGCCTCAGATAGCCACCAACACGGCGCTGTCCAAATTGTTTTTTGGTGCCAAGAAAAAACCGGTCTTTACCTCGGTAAATGCCAAAAACCATCTCATTAGCTTGTCCGAAATTATCAGCATGTATTTACTGGTGTGGTCTGATGCGGTGTGGCAATGTGTGGATATTCAAGATGATCCCATTGCCGAGCCCTTCAAAGCGCAGTTTACGCGAGAAAGGGACGTGATTTGTCGCTTCAAAGAGACCCTTGTGAAGGTACGACGGGCCTTTGCCCATATTCCCGTTTACATGATTTTTGATGATCACGATGTGACCGATGACTGGAACCTTACCCGCGGTTGGGAGCAAGAAGTGTATGGTCACCCCCTGTCTAAACGCATGGTAGGCAATGCCATTACCGGATACTGGTTATGCCAAGGATGGGGAAACCAACCCCAGAAATTTAGTCAAGTTGCCGAAAGCGCAAAAACCGTATTTACGGCAAACGGTCTGCAACATCAAGACCCGTTTATTGATCAATTAATGGACTTTGAAGATTGGCATTATACCCTTGCTACGTCGCCCCCCATTTATGTTATGGATACCCGCACCCGTCGCTGGCGTTCAGAGTCCAGCCTGAATAAACCTTCCGGTTTAATGGATTGGGAAGCCTTGTGTGAATTTCAGCAGGATATCATCGGCCAACAGGCGGTGATTGTAGTATCTGCCGCCCCTATTTATGGTGTAAAAGCCATTGAGGCCATCCAAAAGGTGTTTACCTTTTTTGGTAAGGCGTTGACGGTAGATGCAGAGAATTGGATGGCCCACAAAGGCACGGCCAATGTGATGCTAAATATCTTCAGGCACTACAAAACCCCGCCAGAATTTATTATTTTATCTGGTGACGTGCATTATTCCTTTGTCTATGACGTACGTTTGCGCTTTCAAAGAAACAGCCCGCATATCACCCAGTTTACTTGCAGTGGCATTAAAAACGCCTTTCCGTCTGGATTATTAGGTTGGTTAGAGCGCATCAACCGCGTATTGTATGGCCATAAATCGCCCCTCAATGTGTTTACACGGCGTCGAAATATGTCGGTGCGCGCGCGTCCCCCAGAAGGCCTCGATCCAAGCACGTTATTAAATGGCTCAGCCATAGGACAACTTGTTTTAAAAGAAAATGACACCACTGTAATTTGCAAAGCGTTGCGCAGTAATGGGGATACGATAGAATTTCCGCCCCGAGAAGACGACTAAAAGGTACGTAAGATGAGTGATACAGCCCTGTCCATCGGTTTATTTTATGGCTCTACAACCTGCTATACCGAGATGGCGGCAGAAAAAATACAGGCTCAATTGAACAGCATTTTTGATGAACCTGTGGTCAGTGTATTTAATATTAAAGACACCGCATTAAAACAATGCGAAGGGTTTGATATTCTACTATTTGGTATTTCCACTTGGGACTTTGGTGAACTTCAGGAAGACTGGGAGTCAAGCTGGGAAGATGTTTATCAACTGAATTTACAAGGAAAGACCGTCGCGCTCTTTGGCTTAGGAGACCAATACGGCTATGCCGACTGGTTTCAAGACGCATTGGGTATGCTACATGAAGCATTGCAACCCTCAGGTTGTCACTTTATCGGTCAATGGCCGAATAGCGGTTACGAATTCAACCAGTCAAAAGGGCTCACTGAAGACAAAGCCCATTTTGTTGGTTTGAGCCTTGACGATGAAAACCAGTACGATCTAACCGACCAGCGCATTGAAACTTGGTGCCATCAACTTCTCGATGAACTCGCCTGATCCTGCTACACCTGGCCGACTACATCAGGCCTTTTATCGTAATGGACCGTCCCATCGGGACGGCGCCGACGTCACTTTTAACGATATTCGCAAATTATTCAATTTTTCACGCATTACCATCGGCAAATGGGTGACGCCTAAAGAGCAACAGTTGGCCGCTAATCTTTTTTTTGATGCGTTATATGATTTGATCGAAATCCTACAGGTTAACGAATCGGTGATATCCTTAAACGGTTCGCTTGCTCTTGCTTTTGGCAGTGGTGGGCAAAAACACAGTAGCGCCCACTATAACAGTGCCACTCGGGAACTGGCATTAGCAAAAAATGCCGGTGGTGGTGCCCTTGCCCACGAATGGTTCCACGCCTTTGATCATTACATTGCCGCCCACGCTTTTTACGATCTGAAACCGGGATCCTTTGCTTCTCAAGCCTGGTTAGATAACCATGAAATTCGCTCTCACCCGTTGAATAATAAGCTCTGCACCTGTTTCAAACAGATGTTTCTAAACGATCAAAATGCACCTGGTGATTATCTTTTACGATCAATAGAGGCTGATCGCGCGCTAAAAATGTATTACTATGCTATGCCACAGGAGATGGCGGCGCGGGCTTTTGAAGCCTGCATTCAGGATAACGCACTGAAGAACGCTTTTCTTGTGCAGGGAACAAAAAAGTCAACCGAGGCTAGACTTGGCATTTATCCTCATGGTAATTTGCGTAAACAACTTAATGAATCGTTAATGTTGTATTTTTACCAACTCGGGGTTGCCCTGACTAAAAAATCATCGCAATAATATAACTCAACGATGATTTTGGCTAAAAAGCCATCAACAAGTGTTAAGTATGGTATCTGTTCATTACAAAATGCTACCAGTTTTGATAACAAACAGTATACTAAGGTGCTCGAACTTAAAGAGAAGAATGACTACGAGATGAAAAGAAAAAAGCATACCGCGGCCGATGACGAGGCGCAGATTGACATGACCCCCATGTTGGACATCGTGTTCATCATGTTGATCTTCTTCATTGTTACCACCTCTTTTGTAAAAGAGAAAGGGTTAGACGTTAACCGTCCTGACGATAGCCAGGCCAACACGAACAAACCATCAAAAGCGTTGTCCATTCGTATTGATGAAAATGGTATTATTACCATGGGTGGACGTGAAGTTGATGTTCGCCGTGTTGTGGCTAACGCACAAACCTTCTTAGCTGAAAATAACACTGACTCTGCAGCTATTCAGGCAGACCAAGATACCGAACACGGTATTGTTGTTGAAGTGATGAACCAAGTTAAAATTGCAGGTATTTCAAAAATATCTGTACTAGTGAAAGACTCTTAATTAAGTCTCACTTCTTTTTAAACAGTTTGAAAACGCGGCCTCGGCCGCGTTTTTTATTTTGTGTGCACCTAACCGGCTTGGCCTTGTTATAAACCATCAAAAATGTAAGTAATAGTCTTTGCATAAACGCCGGTATTCGGACGTATATTGCTGATTTTCATCGCGGATGGTCAGTGATGAAAATACGGGCTCAGTGCGCTGGCGGGTAAAGCTATAACCATGTAGATAGGGTGCACTTCCTGGCACCGACGCGATGTGTAAGCATGCCCTAAGATTCAACTGATTTTGTCTCGCTCCTTGGCGGATCTCATCATCACGAGAAGCGGGATATACACAATAAAATACCCCGCTGTCAGCTAACAAACCCGCAACGATATTCATTAGCTTTTCGACCCCTAGCCCTGTATCTAAGCGGGCCGTAAGCCGAGCATTTGACGCTTTGTCATAGGCCGTGGTGGGGGCGTTATTGTAAGCAAAATAGGGGGGGTTAGAGATAATCACATCATACCGCTCGGTGGCTTGCAATGTGGTTATATCGGTGTGTAAAACATCAATACGTGACGCCCAAGGCGAACAAAGAACGTTACTTTTTGCTTGCTCCACAGCCTCTTCATCAATTTCCACCGCTGTGGCGAAAGCCGTATTCGGCGCTTTTTGCATAAGCATGAGGGTTAATAAGCCGGTTCCTGTACCAATATCCAAAATACGATATCCATTGTCGACCTTAGCCCAACTGCCTAAGATCAAACTGTCAGTACTTACTTTCATCGCACATGCATCATGGGCAACGAAAAATTGTTTACATTGGAAGCCGCCAGCCATTTTCACCCTCTATTTTGCGAACCTTCGCTACAATCTCACATGTTAGCACCACTTTACCTCAGGCTCCGTATCGCTGTGTTGCCAATCACACAATCGTTGTGTGATGAAGCACTATTTTATTCCGCTTCACCTTATGTCATTCTATTACGCTATATTCACATCGACCATTGAACAGTCAATAATTACAATGAAAAAAATCTTGCTACTTGGAGCCCTTATGCTCAGTTCTGCTCTTCATGCAAAAGAACTCACTATAGAACGTATTTTTGATTCACCATCACTTGATGGAAACGCCCCTCGCAATTTGCAGGTCTCCCCCGATGGCCAGCGCGTAACCTTCCTAAAGGGCAAGCAGGAAGATTACGACCAACTGGATTTATGGGAATATCACATTAAATCCGGCGAAACGCGTATGTTGTTCGACTCTGCTAGTTTGGCCCAAGGTCAAGAAGAGCTCTCTGATGAAGAAAAAGCCCGGCGAGAAAGAATGCGTTTACAAGGTTCGGGGATCGTAAGTTACCAATGGTCAAGCGACGGCACGGCCTTGTTGTTCCCCATGGGCGGCGATGTGTTTTATCACAAGCTCGGCCAACCAGGGGCAAAACAACTGTTAAACACCGACGCTTTTGAAACCGATATAAAATTGTCCCCCAAGGGCAACTACATTTCCTATATCCGCGATCAAAACCTGTTCGTTAAAAACATTGCCACTGGCAAAGAAACGGCCATCACCACTGAGGGTGGCGGTAATATCAAATTTGGTATGGCTGAATTCGTCGCGCAAGAAGAAATGAGCAGAATGACGGGTTACTGGTGGTCGCCGGATGAAAAATTTATTGCCTTTACACGGGTAGATGAAAGCCCCGTTGATGTTATCACCCGTTCAGAGATTTACGCTGATAGCATTAAAATGATTGAACAGCGTTACCCAGGAGCCGGTACACCTAACGTAGAGATTAGTCTTGCCATTCAAGGCGTAGATAGCGGCGAACGTACGTGGATTGATTTGGGTAAAGACAAAGATATTTACCTAGCCAGAGGCAAGTGGATGCCTTCTTCTGCTGTATTTACCTATCAATGGCAAACCCGAGATCAGCAACAGCTTGAGCTACGAGCCTACGACTTATCTACCCAGACACAACAGGTGTTAATCCAAGAACACAGTGATACCTGGGTGAACCTAAATGATGATTTAACCTTTTTAAACAATACGAAGCAGTTTATTTGGGCATCAGAGCGAGACGGTTTCAAGCACCTCTATTTGTACAATAATGATGGTTCTTTAGTAACCCAACTCACATCAGGAAAATGGGTGGTAGACGAACTAGAAGCCATCGACGAAAACGCGGGGCTTATTTACTTTACCGGTCGAAAAGACACGCCGTTAGAGCGCCACTTGTATAACGTTTCATTAAACGGTGAGCATACCCAGCGTATCTCCACAGAAACTGGCTTTCACAGTATCAACTTTGCCGGTGATGGCTCTATTTATATCGACAGCGTATCGACTGCGAACCATCCGCCCCAGGTGAGTTTACACAAGGCTGATGGAGAACAAATTACCTGGCTGGAAGAAAATGCCATCGATGAGTCTCATCCCCTTTATACGTATCAGGACAGTTGGGTAAAACCTGAGTTCGGCACCTTGACCACCGAAGACGGCGCTGAACTCTATTACCGTTTATACAAACCTGAAAATCTTGAGAAAAAACACCCTGTGATCGTCTACCTATATGGTGGCCCTCATGCCCAAGTGGTAACCAACAGTTGGGGCGGAAATCGCGGCTTGCTGATGGAATACTGGGTAAGCCAAGGTTATGTGGTGTTCAGCATTGATAACCGCGGCTCGAATTACCGAGGTAAAGCCTTTGAAGATCCCATTTACAAAAAAATGGGGACCGTCGAAGTAGATGATCAAGTTGCCGGGGTTAAATTCCTGCGTACCCTGCCTTACGTAGACAGTGACAGAATTGGTGTACACGGACACAGTTACGGCGGTTACATGACACTCATGACCATGTTTAAAGCCGGCGACTATTTTGCGGCTGGGGTTTCTGGGGCACCAGTGACAGACTGGCGTCTTTACGACACCCATTACACCGAACGCTACATGGGCAACCCAAATACCGATGACGACGCATACACAGCCTCCAGTGTATTCCCATACGCTAAAGATCTAAAAGGTGACTTACTGATTTACCACGGCATGGCTGACGACAATGTGCTGTTTACCCACAGTACCAAACTGTACAAACACCTACAGGATTTAGCCATCCCCTTCGATACCATGGATTATCCTGGCAAGAAACACAGTATCCGAGGCAAACAAACCGGTATTCATCTGTATAAAACCATTACTCGCTTTTTCGACCGCACTTTACATCCAACAAACTAGGTTTGAAAACGCCGTTCTCATTGAGGACGAACTATCCCCATAAAAAAGGGCTGCGATGCAGCCCTTTTTTTATTAATCATTGTCGTACATTTAACCAAACATCTGGGTTGCCAGTGCTTTTTGTACACCCTGGGAAGCGTTTCTGTTTAATTCAATTTCTACTGGACTGTCTTGCCCTGAGATCCAAATTTTCAATTCTGAATCGGTATCAAAATGACCGGCGGTCTCTACCACAAACTGGGTAATTGCCTTGTAAGGAATAGAATGATAGTTCACCTTTCTTCCGGTTAATCCCTGTTTATCAATCAAGATCATTCTGCTGGAAGTAAATACAATCAGATCCCTTACCAGTTTATAAGCGCTGACAACAGTTTCAGACTCAGCAAGCACGGGCGACAACTCTTCGTATACCGCTTGGGCATCGGTTTCGCTCGCATTTCCTAACAGCACATCAAATAACCCCATGGTGTTTCCCTTATTGTTAGTTTAGGTCTTCACTAGAATATCATTGTTGATAAAGCCAAGACGATTCATCAATGGTATAGGATAAGTTTACTCAATCTTTTTCATTTTTGATTTTTTTCTTGCTACATAATGCACTACGGCAAAGAGTCAGGTAAGTTAGGCTGCACAGGTAGCCACACAGGACATATTAATGTCAGACGTAATCCCCCCTACTTTTGCCGATATTGACGCCGCCACAAAAAGGCTTAAGGGAAAAGTAAAACATACCCCTTTACTTGAATCGAGTTTACTTAATAAATGGTTAGGCCAACGTATTTTATTTAAAGCTGAATGCTTACAAACCACTGGCGCATTTAAAATTCGCGGAGCCACCAATTTTCTCACTAAGCTGGCCGAAGAAAATAAACTGCCTCAACGTATTGTGGCCAATAGTTCAGGGAACCATGCCCAAGCGGTCGCCTATGCTGCGAGTCAGATGAACATCCCTGCTTGTATTTATGCCACAGAAAATGTTTCGCCGGTGAAAGCAGCAGCCACCCAATATTATGGCGCCAAGATGTCACTGCACCCTACCCGTCCTGAAGCTGACGAAGCGGTGCAAAAAGCCGCCTTAGAACCGGGAACTGTATGGATCCCACCGTTTAATCACCCTGAGATCATTGCCGGCCAAGGCACGGCATGTGTAGAAGCCTTGCAAGATGCAGGAGCTGTCAATGCGGTATTTGCCCCTTGCGGCGGCGGTGGATTGCTCAGCGGTACCCTACTCGCCACACGCGCTTTGCAGCCAAGTGCCAAGGTTATCGGTGCTGAACCTTTAAATGCCAACGATGCAGCCTGTTCTTTGCAAAGTGGGAAAATTGAAAGCCTCACAGGCGCACCGAATACCTTGGCCGACGGCGCGGCGACCCCCTCTGTGGGTCCGTACACTTTTCCCTTGTTACAACAGTTAGACGATTTTTACGAAGTGGACGAAATACAGATTGCCTACTGGACTCAATGGCTTCAACATTTGTTGAAATTACATATTGAGGCCACCAGTGCCATGAGCATGGCTGCAGTGGCGGCATGGGCTCTTGAAGCGCCCCCGCAAAGTACTGCTGTGGTGATATTGTCAGGGGGAAATATAAGCCAGCAAAGCATGCTTAAACTGTGGGAAAAAGACTACTTATTACAGCCTCCGACCATTACAGAGGCATAAGGTTTATTTAACGCTAGCTTTACCAAATAGGTGTGTTGTAGTCATGCACTAAAACACACCTAAAAACAAATTCTTTAATCGCGACTTTCACCAATATAGGCAAAGCGAGGTACGGGCTTCCCCTCTTTTTGTACGGTTTCTACAAACATAGAAAGGGGCCGAACCCATAAGCTTCTGTCACCGTATTCTGGCCGGTATACCACCAGCTCGGTTTCATCTTCAGAATGTTTTGCAACACCAACTACGGTGTAATAGCTTCCTTTGTAATGTTGATATAAGCCTACTTTAACGCTTTGTGGCATATTACTGTTCCTCTAAGGGTAAGCGGAGTTGTTCTAAGGGGCTTTCGTCGGCAAGACCCAGGTGTAAGCCAACCAGACGTACACCTCGTCCCCGTGCACGCTGCCATGCTTGATCCAGCAGCGTATTAAAATACGATCTATCAATAGTGTGAAGTCGGTGCTCCACGGTGGTTTGCTGAAAATCACTGAATTTCAGTTTTACCCCTTGAGAACGGATCATACAACGGGTTGCCCCTGTTTTTTGCAGATATTTGTCGATCCGCTCTTCAAGAATTTGCCACAACCCAGACAGGGTGTTTTGGCAATCATCTAAACTCAGTAAATCTTCGCTGAAAGTTCTTTCCACCCCAATTGATTTGCGCTCACGATCCACGTTCACCGGTCGCTCATCTACCCCGTGAGCTCTATGCCAAAGTATCGAGCCAAACTTTCCCAGTTCTTTTTTTAATCGTTCGAAGGGATAATTTCGCACGTCTTTACAGGTGCGTAAGCCTAAGCGTTGTAGCTTTTGTTCCGTCACCTTGCCCACACCAGGTATTTTTGACAGCGGCAAGGATAAAACGAAAGCGTCAAGTTGATCGGGAGTAATCACACACAGTCCGTCCGGCTTGTGTTCGTCACTGGCCACTTTAGCCACAAACTTACAGGGTGCCACACCCGCCGAGGCAGTGAGGTTTAGTTCTGCTTGAATACGCCGTCGAATATCCTGAGCAATCAAGGTCGCGCTGCCATTAAATAGGTTGCTGTGGGTAACATCTAAATAGGCCTCATCAAGCGACAAGGGCTCAACCAAGTGGGTGTAATCATTAAAGATAGCGCGAATTTTTTTGCTTTCCTGAACATACTTTTCCATTTGCCCTTTAATCAGTATAAGGTTTGGGCAAAGACGCTTGGCATAGGCAGAGGCCATGGCTGAGCGCACACCATACTTGCGGGCAGGGTAATTACAGGTGGAAATCACCCCTCGCCTGTCAGCGCTGCCGCCTATAGCAAGTGGTTTCATCGTTAACGATGGATTTTCACGCATTTCCACAGCTGCAAAGAAGCAGTCCATGTCGACGTGAATGATCTTTCGCACATCATCACCATAACTGTATGTTCAGACAGTATTGTACGATGTTTTTTCAATAAATCACATTACATTTTCTGATCACAACACTTCTAACTAAGAAGTTGTAATAACCCATATACACTGCTACTAATAAATAGTGTTTAATTTTTAACCTAGCATCATGGAGGATGGTATGGCGTTTTTTTTACCTGCTTTTGAAAAAATGATCGACAACGAAGGCGGCTATAGTTTACATCGTACTGACGGTGATCGTGGTGGATTAACCTACGCGGGCATCGCCAGAAATTTTCACCCAGACTGGCCGGGATGGCCGCTGATAGAATCAGACACGGCGAAGCAAAACATCATTCCTTACGTACAAGCATTTTACAAACAACAGTTTTGGGAGCGTATTCGCGGCGACTTTATCGATGCCCAAGGCGTGGCAGAAACCATTTTTGATTTTGCGGTTAACGCCGGTGTCTCTACGGCTGCGAAGTTAGCCCAAGACGTGGTTGGCGTGAACACTGATGGCGTTATCGGTACGATTACATTAAAAGCCATTAATCAAATGGAAGCGGAACTGTTTATTCGGGAATACGCGCTAAAAAAAATGGCCAGATACGCCAATATCGTCAACAACAACCCCTCACAAGCAAAGTTTTTACTAGGCTGGATAAATCGCTCTTTAAAACAGCTTAGTTAGCGCTTTGCTCACAACAGGCCAAAACTACTTCGGCCTGTTGTGAGCGTGGAGCGTCAGCTAATACCTAGCATTGACTAACTTACATTATTTGATTGTCTTTCCACTCTGCGATTTTCTTTTGACGAGCGGCCTCTCTATCAAGACGAGCCTGTTTTCTATCACAGGGTTCTGGGCAATCACAGGCTTTATCGATTCCCAGTGCGCCTAATCCACCACAGCTACCTGCTATAGATTTTTTTTGCACCAAGTAACCAATTCCCATGGCAAAAACCATAGCAAGAAAGAAAACGAATGCGAGAATAAAGGTAGACATAGTAACCTCTTAATTTTTAACAGTAACTGTCGCGTTAAAGCGAGGAGAAGCATACTCTTCGAAACCGTCGTCGGTGCGACGGATTAAAAATACCGCTAACTCTTCTTTCTCAGCTAAGCTGATAGCTTCGTCCCAGCCCATCACATTAAACGCCGTTGCCAAACCATCAGCGGTCATCGATGAGGGGTGTACCACGGTAACAGAAACCAAGTTATGGGTAATGGGACTACCGGTGCGCGGATCAATCAAATGTGAATAGCGCTTTCCATCCATTTCATAGTAGTTTCTATAGTCACCTGAGGTGGCAATAGCATTTGTACCTACTGAGACAATTTTCTCTACGGCCCGTTCAGTGGAAACCGGTTTTTCAATGGCAATTAACCAGTCTTCACCATTCCCCCGTTCACCTTTAACACGCATTTCACCGCCAATTTCCACCAAATAGTTTTCTAAACCATTCTCTTCCATGATGGCGGCGAGCTCATCAACACCATAGCCTTTTGCAATGGTGGATAAATCCACATACACCATCGGGTGTAACTTGCGCAAACCCGCTGACGAAAGTGCTAACTTATCTAATCCAACGTAATCCCTCACCGCGTCGATTTGCGCCTCATTAGGCACGATTTCTGGTCGTTTATTGGGGCCAAACCCCCATAAATTGACTAGCGGACCAACGGTGATATCCAATACGCCGTGGCTAAGCTTACCCAGCCTCAATGCTTCTTTTACTACCGTTGTCGTGTCTGCTGATAAGGGGACTGGCGTAGTAAACCGATTCTGGTTAAAACGGGAAAGCTCAGACGTGGGATCGTAAGTAGACATTAATTTATTAATTTCTACCAAACGCTTATCTAAGGCGGCTTTTAAACCGTCAATTTGCCCACGCTCATCAATGACGTACTTCACATTGTAAGTAGTTCCCATGGTTTCACCATGAAGATGAACCACCTGTTTAGTCTCTTTGGCGCATCCGACAAAGAGAAACAACACCACAAGTACTACACTTAAGCGAAAATATTGCGTTATCACTTCGATTCCTTACTATCAAAAAAGGGGGCTATGCCCCCTTTTCTAATTATATCTTGTCCTGATTAACCACCGAAGTCATCAAGCAGGATATTTTCGTCTTCCACCCCAAGATCTTTGAGCATTGTTATTACTGCTGCATTCATCATAGGAGGACCACACATATAGAACTCACAATCTTCTGGCGCTGGGTGGTCTTTCAGGTAATTTTCAAGTAATACTTGGTGAATAAACCCTGTATACCCTTCCCAGTTATCTTCAGGCTGTGGATCAGATAAGGCTACGTTCCATTCAAAGTTCTCGTTTTCTTCCGCCAATTCATCGAAATCTTCTACATAGAACATTTCACGTAATGAACGGGCACCGTACCAGAAACTAATTTTCCGTTCGGTGTGAAGTCGACGAAGCTGATCGAAAATGTGTGAACGCATCGGCGCCATACCAGCACCACCGCCCACAAAGACCATTTCTGCATCAGTTTCTTTAGCGAAGAACTCACCGAAGGGACCAGAGATGGTGGCTTTATCACCTTCCTTAAGGCTCCAGATGTAAGACGACATTTTACCAGCTGGCAAACTAAGGTTATTAGGTGGCGGCGTAGCAATACGCACGTTCAACATAATAATCCCTTCTTCTTCAGGATAGTTAGCCATGGAATAAGCACGGATGGTTTCTTCATCAACTTTTGATTCGATGTCAAAGAAGCCGAAACGTTCCCAATCAGGACGATATTCGTCAGGGATCTCGAATTCTTTATATTTCACGTGATGAGGTGGCGCCTCAATTTGAATATAACCACCGGCACGGAAAGGAACACTTTCACCATTAGGAATTTTCAGTTTCAGTTCTTTGATAAAAGTAGCTTTGTTGTCATTAGAAATGACTTCACAATCCCACTTTTTAATACCAAAGATTTCTTCATCCAATTCAATTTCCATGTCTTGTTTCACTGAAACCTGACAGGATAAACGGCAACCATCACGGGCTTCACGTTTAGTAATATGATCCAGCTCAGTGGGCAGAATTTCACCGCCACCTGATTTCACATCAACCCGACACTGACCACAAGAGCCACCGCCACCACAGGCAGAAGATACGAAAATACCGGCTTCTGCGAGTGCACCAAGCAATTTACCGCCTGGAGAGGTTTTGATGGCCTTTTCAGGATCATCATTAATTAAGATAGTTACATCACCACTTGGCACCAGTTTCGACTTGGCGAACATGATGATGAATACCAACGCCAGAACGATGGCGATAAACATGCCAACGCCAAGGAAAATTTCTACATTCATTTATATGCTCCCGAGCTTTATTAAAGCTGAATACCAGTGAAAGACTGGAAGCCTAGGGCCATCAGTCCTGCGATCATAAACACAGAACCTAAGCCACGTACGCCATTAGGCATATCAGCATATTTAAGCTTCTCACGCACCGCGGCCAATAACACAATGGCCAGTGCCCAACCCATACCGCTTCCTACACCATAAACGATACTTTCGCTAAAGGTATATTCACGCTGCACTGCGAAAGCTACACCACCAAAGATGGCACAGTTCACTGTGATTAGGGGTAAGAAGATACCCAGCGCGTTATATAAGGCTGGGAAAAACTTATCCAAGCTCATTTCCAAAATTTGAACCAAGGCGGCAATAACACCGATAAAGGTCAAAAAGTTCAGAAAGCTAAGATCCGCATCAGGGAAGCCCGCCCAGGCTAAAGCACCAGGGGCAAGAATGTTAACGTATATAACTTGGTTTACCGGTACTGAAATACCCAGTACAACAATTACCGCCACGCCTAAGCCCATGGCTGTTTTTACTTTCTTAGAAACAGCCAGGAAGGTACACATACCCAAAAAGAGTGACAATGCCATGTTCTCGACAAAAATCGAACGAACAAATAAAGACAGATAATGTTCCATGAATTACTCCTTAGGCTCGATTTGTTCCGGACGGAAGGTACGAATAAGCCATACCATCGCGCCGATCAGGAAGAATGAACTGAATGGTAAAATCAGTAGCCCGTTACCTTGGTACCAACCACCGTTTTGCACCAAAGGCAAAATTTCGAAGTTCAAAATTGTGCCGAAGCCAAACAATTCTTTGACTGTTCCGATACAAATCAAGATAAAAGAGTAACCCAAACCGTTACCGATACCGTCTAAAAAGCTCATCAATGGTGGGCTCTTCATGGCGTAGGCTTCCGCCCGCCCCATTACGATACAGTTGGTAATAATTAGTCCAACGAACACCGAAAGCTGTTTCGATATTTCGTAAGAATAAGCCTTCAGAATTTGGTCAACGACAATTACCAACGAGGCAATGATCGTCATCTGAATAATAATCCGCACACTGGAAGGAATTTGATTCCGAATCAGTGAAATAAACAGATTTGAAAAGGCGACAACACTGGTTAGAGCCAGTGACATTACCAATGCTGTTTCCAGCTTGGTGGTAATCGCCAGTGCAGAACAGATACCCAATACCTGTAAGGCAATAGGGTTGTTGTCCAAAATGGGTCCAAATAGGACCTTTTTCATTTCTTTTGCGTCAGCCACGATAAGTCCCCTTTATGAACGCCATGCTTGTTTCTTAAGGAAAGGACCGAAGCCCTGCTCGCCTACCCAATACTGAATGGTGTTTTGTACACCTGTACTGGTAAGGGTTGCCCCAGAGAGTGCATCTACAGAATATGGGTTATCAGGGTTAGCATTTTTCTTAACCTTGATTGCAACTTCGCCGTCTTTATACAGCTTTTTGCCATCCCACTTTGCCTGCCATGCAGGGTTCTGTACTTCACCACCCAGTCCTGGCGTTTCTTTCTGCTGGTAATAGATCAGTTCTTTTACAGTCTGTCCATCTGCGTCCACGGCAAGGAAACCATACATCAAGTCCCATAAACCGCTTCCGTGTACAGGCAGAACCACACGGGTTACATCGCCGTCTTCACTGTGTACCAGATAAACAGTGGCCACATTTGGACGACGCTGAAAGCCCACATTACTATTGGTGACTTTCGTGCTGTATTCAGTTTGCTTCGCCGCTTTATACATGTCGTAGTCCGCTTCAGGAGCTTCAGTAAACTCTCCTGAATCTAAATCTACATAGCGAAGTTCTACAAACTCTTTAAATTTGGCATCTACCGCATCGTTACTCATGCCGGTTTCATATAAACCCGCTGCAGTAAGGATGTTCGTTTGCTTATCTAATTTTGCATTGGTTTGCTGTAGGTCTCGAAGGCCTACCGCAGCACCGGATACAATAATTGAGCAAACCAGACAAACGGCGACAACAACGCCAACTGTTTTTCCTAATGATTCTTTCTTAGCCGACACGAGCTACCCTCCGCTTGATATTGCTTTGCGCGACGAAATAGTCGAACAGTGGCGCCCAAAGGTTGGTAAACAGAATGGCCAACATGACACCTTCAGGGAAGGCTGGGTTAAGGACGCGTATCAGAACAGTCATAAAGCCAATAAAAATACCGTATGCCCATTTACCTTGGTTGGTAAAGGAAGCGGAAACAGGATCCGTTGCCATAAAGAACATACCGAAGGCCAGACCACCCACTACAAAGTGCCAATGTGCAGGCATTGCAAACATGGGGTTAGTATCACTACCGATCATGTTGAGTAAGGTCGCAAAGAAGACAACGCCAATGGCGACACCTGCCACAATGCGCCAACTCGCGATCCGCATATACATGATAAACAAACCACCAATCATAATGGCTAGCGCGGATACTTCTCCGGCAGAGCCAGAAATGGTACCGATGAAGCTGCTCATCCATTGGTCCATGTTGCTGTAATCAAGGTTACCTGAAGCAGCTTGGCTCAATGATGTTGCGCCTGAGAAACCATCTGCAGCAACCCATACTTGGTCACCAGAGATTTGCGCAGGGTAAGCAAAGTACAAGAACGCCCGACCAGAAAGCGCAGGGTTCAAGAAGTTACGGCCTGTACCACCAAAGACTTCTTTAGCAATAACAACACCGAAAGTAATACCTAAGGCAACTTGCCATAACGGGATCGTTGCTGGCAGCGTAAGCGCGAATAACACTGAAGTCACAAAGAAGCCTTCGTTGACTTCGTGCTTACGTACCGACGCGAATAGCACTTCCCAGAAACCACCTACCACAAAGGTTGTGGCATAAATGGGTAACCAGAAACAGGCACCGTAGAAGAATAACCCGAGTCCGCCGGCATTGGCTAAGTCACCACCGAAGGCAGCAAAAATAGCGGCTTGCCAAGCGTCAGGTACCGTTGCACCCGTTGCTAATGCATCTTGAGCTTGTAGCCCAATGTTGTACATACCAAAAAACATTGCCGGGAATGTTGCCAGCCACACCATGATCATGATGCGTTTAAGATCGATACTATCCCGAACGTGAGTACCGGCTTTATTCACCGTGCCAGGTGTATAGAAAATAGTAGCCGCCGCTTCATAAAGCGCATACCACTTTTCATATTTTCCGCCCGGTTCGAAATTTGGTTCAATTTTTTCCAAATACGCTTTCAAACCCATGACTTAACCCTCTTTCTCAATGGTGTTTAAACAACTGCGCAGAATAGGACCGTAGTTATATTTGCCTGGGCACACATAAGTACACAGTGCTAAATCTTCTTCGTCCAATTCCAAACATCCCATTGCCTGAGCACTGTCAGTGTCACCGGAAATCAGATCACGCAATAACAGTGTGGGTAAGATGTCCAGCGGCATGACACGCTCATAGTTGCCGATTGGCACCATTGAACGCTCAGAACCGTTGGTGGTTGTGGTCATTTCAAACTCTTTGCTACCCAAGTGGCCTAAGTAGGCACGGGTGACAGAGTGTTTGTCAGATCCTGGTGTTAACCAACCGAAAAGGGTCTTTTCACGCCCTTCTCTCACTGCAGAAATTTGCAGATGATAACGACCAAGGAAACCATGTACGCCTTGAGCAGTGTTACCGTAAAGAACAGAACCGCTGATAATTCGCACATCACCATCGGTCAGCTCACCCGCTGTTAATTCAGCGATATCAGCACCTAGACAAGTACGAACAAGACGAGGGTTTTTAACCGACGGACCAGCTAAGGCAACAACACGTTGGGTTGCGAGTTCACCGCTTACCACCGTGGCACCAAAGGCCATAACGTCTTGGTAGTTGATATACCAAACTGTCTTTTTCAAACCGACAGGATCAAGGTGATGAATGTGAGTACCTGGCAAACCCGCTGGATGAGGTCCAGCAAATTCAGCCACGTCTACATTGGCATCGCCAGTGGCAATATTTGCCCCTGCAGCTTTACAAACGTATACCTTACCGCCACTTAACTGGCTTAATACTTTCAATCCAGCCACAAAATCATCACTCCGTTCTGCAATAATTGCAGCCGGATCAGCCGCCAGCGGATTAGTATCCACGGCAGTGACGAAAATTGAATGAGGCGTTGAATCCAAAGCAGGTACTTTGCTGAACGGACGGGTGCGTAACGCAGTCCATAGTCCGGATTCAACAAGCAACGTTTGCAATTGTTCTTGAGAAGCGTTGGCTATCTGGTCTGCAGCAATTTTTTCAAAAGTAACAGCGTCGTCACCTTCTACTTTTACTACTACAGATTGAAGAACACGTTTAGCACCACGGTTAACTTCTACCACTTCGCCAGCTGCCGGTGCTGTGAATTTAACGCCAGTGTTCTTTTTATCAGCAAAAAGAACTTGGCCTTTCTTCACTTTGTCACCAACTTGAACGTGCATGGTAGGCCGCATGCCTACATATTCTTCTCCCAGAATGGCAACGCGCGAAACAGCAGCTCCGTCGGAGATTTGCTGTTGCGGCGCTCCCTTAATAGGGAGGTCGAGACCTTTCTTGATTTTTATCATACGTAATCGCACTACTCTAATAGAAGAACCCTTATGCATGACTGCAGCAACCGCTGCCTGCATGCAGAAGCGCTCTTATATAAACAGGTACCGTTACCTGAATGTATTGAATTTCCCTTGCAACGTTCCTACAAACTCTTGAGGAGTTCGTAATCTAAAAAAACGTGCCAAGAATATAATTATTGTTTTGTGCCGACGCGCTCGCCAAGCTTTTAAAGCCCGTGAATAATGCGTACAGAAGCCAGTGTGGGAAGTTAAGAGAAAACACCCCTGACTTAACTACGGGATCTTAGCATTATTGCACAAGGTTAAGCTATGCAAATAATGGATTATCCACAATTTTTGTTAATAGTTAATATTCGCGACGCATTATACCGGTAAAGACGAAAAAACGACAATGTGCTTCATACCGCTACCTAGATTGCCGATGACATCTTATCAACCTAGTTACAAACACACAAAATAAGCGTTTAAAACACATTTCATTTATTTTCGGCGACGCATTTTAACACACTTTTATCGTCTTCGAGGAGAGACTTGTCGCTTAAAACTTGTTCACAAACGCAAAGAAGCCGTCGACAACGACGGCTTCTTTTCATTAAAGAGCGTAAATTACCATGAAACGATGGGGTCGACATCGGCATCATAATCAACACCGGCAAGGCCAAAACCAAACAGTTTCAGAAATTCATAGTTATACCCTGCGTAATCGCTAAGTTCATGGAAGTTTTCTTGGGTCACCTGATCCCACAGCGCTTTAATTTTAGCTTGCGTGGCATCGTTGGTTTCTTTTCCATCCATCCGATAACGATTCGCTTCATCTAGGGTGGGTGTTTCACCATAAAGGCAGTGGTTATACAAACCAAAAATTTGTTCGATACAGCCTTCGTGAGTCCCTTCTTCCTTCATCACTTTATAAATTAACGAAATATATAAAGGCATAACTGGAATTGCTGAGCTTGCTTGGGTAACCAACGCTTTCAACGACGACACATGGGCATCGACCAGTAGGTCGGTGTGCTTACCAATGATAGCCGCGGCAGCACGGTCTAGATCTTCTTTCGCTTTACCGATGGTAGCCTGACCATAAATAGGCCAGGTGAGTTCTTTGCCGATATAAGTATAGGCGGTGGTTTTACAGCCTTGGGCTAACACGCCGGCATCGGCTAGTGCGTCAATCCAACGTTCCCAGTCTTCACCACCCATCACCTTAATGGTGTCTGCAATTTCTTCGTCTGACGCTGGCTCTAACGTCACATCATGGACTTTATCTTTATCGGTATCATAGGTTTTGGTGGTATAAGCTTGACCCACCGGCTTCAATGTAGAGCGATAAGTCTCACCAGTTGTGGGATCGGTCCGACGAGGCGAAGCCAAACTGTAGATCACTAGGTCAATTTCACCTAGGTCTTGTTTAATCTGTGCAATAACGTCATCTTTTATTTCATCAGAGAATGCATCACCGTTAAGGGTTTTGGCATACAGGTCGTTTGCTTTCGCCTGTTGATGAAACGCGGCGGTGTTATACCAGCCCGCAGTGGCAGTTTTGCGTTCTGTGGGCGCTTTTTCAAAACACACACCCAAGGTTTTTGCACCATACCCAAAGGCTGAGGTTATACGTGACGCCAACCCATATCCTGTCGAACAACCAATAACCAGCACATTTTTTGGCCCTTCCCCTAATTCGCCTTGTTCACGAATATAGTCAATCTGTTCAGCCACGGAAGCTGCACAACCTACAGGGTGGGAATTTGTACAGATAAAGCCTCTTACTTTAGGCTTGATAACCATAGTATTTGTTCCTTTGTAAATAATGCCGGTATTGTAATGGTGTGCCGGGGGATAACAACTCTGAGCAGATGCTCAGCGTAAGAAAAACGGTGACAAAATTGTCACCGTGTTGTTTTTTTAGCCCAGAATATCTAACAATTCAACGTCAAATATTAAGGTAGTGTAAGGGGCAATTGCGCCGCCAGCACCTTGTTCGCCGTATGCCAACTCATAAGGTACATACAGTTTCCATTTTGACCCTACAGGCATAAGTTGAAGCGCTTCAGTCCAGCCACGAATCACACCATTGACTGGGAACTCTGCAGGTTGGCCACGCTTATACGAGCTATCAAATACCGAACCGTCAATTAACGTACCGTGATAATGAACCCGCACTGTGCTGTCTGCTGAAGGCTTATCACCTTCTCCGGCTTCCACCACTTCATATTGCAGGCCGCTGTCAGTCACTGTGACTTCATCGCGCTCGGCATTTTTAGTTAGAAAGGCATTACCTTCTTCAATGACGGCTTTGCTTTCTTCTTCTTTTTCGGCTTGCATACGCTGATGAATCTCACCAAATGCATTACGCAGCGTATCGGTATCTACTTGAGATGCTTCACCGCTAAACGCATCGCGGATGCCCTCAACAACGGCATCAAGGGATAAGCCCTCAAACGGGTTGGATTTTAGTTGCTCTCCCATTTGGAAACCAACCCCATAACTTGCTTGCGTCTCTACGCTGGAAAATTTGTCTGTCACATTGACTCCTGAAATTAAATTACAAGATTTGTTTAGTTTTCAGTCAAAAATAGCCTACCTAGCAGGGACTAATTTAACTTGCGACGGAGTGTATCATATCGCCCGCTAAGTTGCTCAGGGCCTGAGATCCATCGAAATAACCATTTCATTGTTGCTTAATTTATAACTTAAAGTGGTTAGACAACATTATTCAGAATGAAGTATGGTTAAAGGCATATTATGTTGGAGGATGCTATGCAATCACACTATGATGCTGAGCTGAAAGATACAGTTCGGTACCTGGGAACAGTTCTTGGCGAAACCATAAAAGCCGAATTAGGGCAGGAATGGTTAGACCGTATTGAGACAATTCGAAAAGACGGTAGATCGTCTTATCAAGGCGATTCGGCATGCAGTGAAGAACTGAAAGAAATTTTCACCGATCTATCAGATGCTGACTTACTCACCGTTGGCCGTGCCTTCGCACAATTTCTCACCCTAGGTAATATCGCTGAGCAAGAATACAACAGTGCCATGAGCGTAGATGCGTCGATGGATACACTGTTTACTCATCTAGATAAAGCGCAACTATCCACTGAAAACGTGCAAAAAGCGGTATCAAAGCTGAATATCGACTTAGTGCTTACCGCTCACCCCACAGAGGTGACCCGTCGCACGTTAATCCATAAGCAAAAAGAGCTTGCTCAGTGCTTGCAGGATATTCATCAAGAAAGCTTAGACCCCCTTGAAAGACGCCGTATTGAGACACGCATTGCCGATCTTATCAGTCAATCATGGCATACCGAAGAAATTCGTTCTGTGCGTCCCACACCAGTGGATGAAGCTCGTTGGGGTTTCTCGGTTATCGAAAATTCACTATGGGAAGCCGTACCTGATTTTCTTCGTGAACTAGATGAACGTCTAAAACAAGATTACAACGTTGGCCTACCTCTTGATGCGTCACCGGTGCAATTTAGTTCTTGGATGGGCGGCGACCGCGATGGTAACCCTTTTGTTACCGCCGAGCTCACAGAGCAAGTGTTGCTATTAGCCCGTAAACGAGCAGCCAAGCTTTTTGCATCCGATTTAGATCGCCTGCAAGTTGAGCTATCCATGTTTGATTGTAGTCAAGCCTTGCGTGATGCAGTAGGCGAAGACAACGAACCCTATCGCGCATTGCTGCGCCCCTTGGTACAACGATGTGGGGCCACCCGCGACGGTATTGCCGACTACCTGGCTGGCAAGAAAGTCGATCAATCCAATTGGGTGCAATCGAATGAAGAACTGCTAGCCCCATTAATGATGTGTTATGAGTCATTGGTAGAATGTGGCATGAGCGTCACTGCAAACGGTCTGTTGCTCGACACCATTCGCCGGGTAAGATGTTTTGGCGTCCATCTTTTACGCTTGGATATTCGTCAAGATTCAGAACGCCATGCCGATGTTTTCAGTGAAATTACCCGGTATCTCGGTTTAGGCGATTACGCCCAATGGAGCGAAGCTGACAAACAAGCTTTCTTGCTACGAGAATTAAGCTCAAAACGCCCGCTATTCCCTGCTGTCTGGGATGCATCGGATGACGTAAACGAAGTACTGGCAACTTGTAAAACCATTGCTCAACACAGTGAAGAAGGCTTTGGTATTTATATTATTTCCATGGCCAGTGAGGCATCGGACGTACTTGCTGTGCAGCTACTGTTAAAAGAAGCTGGCGTGGATTGGCCAATGCCGGTAGCTCCACTGTTTGAAACACTTGATGACCTTAACAACTCTCCGGCAGTGATGCAGAACTTGCTTTCTATCGACTGGTATCGAGGGTACACAAAAGGTCGTCAGTACGTGATGATTGGGTACTCTGATTCAGCCAAAGATGCGGGTGCACTTGCCGCAGGCTGGGCACAATATGAGTCTCAAGAAGCCTTAGTTAAGGTGGCGGGTGACTTCAACACCACGCTAACTTTATTCCACGGACGTGGCGGCACCATTGGACGTGGTGGACTACCGGCCCATGCAGCCATTCACTCCCAACCTCCTGGCTCTCTTGACGGTGGCTTTAGGGTAACCGAGCAAGGCGAAACCATTCGCTATAAATTTGGTATGCCAAAACTGGCCAAGCGTAGCCTAGGTATCTATGCCTCTGCCATTATTGAAGCCATGTTGTTTCCACCACCAGAGCCTAAACCAGAATGGCGTGATTTAATTACCAAGATGGCAGCAGCAGGACGGGATAATTACCGTCAAACCGTGCGTCACGACAAAGACTTTGTTCCTTATTTTCGAGTCGCCACGCCAGAACAAGAACTGGGTAAATTGCCGCTAGGTAGTCGCCCATCGAAACGTAAGCCTTCTGGTGGCATCGAAAGCTTGCGAGCGATTCCTTGGATATTTGCTTGGGCACAAACTCGCCTAGTATTGCCTTCTTGGTTAGGTGTGATGCGCGCTATCGACGCGGTCAAAGCTGAAAGCGACCCGGTTATTGTTGAGGAAATGTTTGCAAACTGGCCTTTCTACCGTTCACGGTTATCGATGCTGGACATGGTTTTTCAAAAATCCGATCCCCGTATTAGTAAAGCCTATGACGAGCGTCTTGTGCCTGAAGAATTAAAACACTTTGGCGAAGCATTGCGTGAGGAACTATCAGAAAGCATCAATTCACTACTTTCCCTCACTGGACAAGAAAGTATTATGGATAAAGACCCTCTGGGTAAAGAATCCATGAATATCCGTGCTGGCTATTTACAGCCGCTGCATTACCTACAAATCGAATTACTCGATCGTATTCGAAAAGCCGGTGATGAAGCACATAATTCCGTGCTAGAGCGCGCAATGATGGTCACCATCGCAGGTATTGCTATCGGTATGCGTAATACCGGTTAATCCTGTCTTAACGCAGGTTCGTAAGCGAACCTGCGTTATTATTTTTAATCTCTTCTCGCGACCCGTCATCCTCGTCGCTAGCAAAATCTGTCTGCAATCAAACTCAGCTCACTATTGGTCAATTTTTTACCTAAATCACAGGCCACATAGCAGGTGTATTGCCATATACACTGTGATTATGCTCGGAAAATCTCCCGCAGCCCTTCTAAAAAAGAATAATTACTATTACCATGTGGCTTCATTATTTTGATCATCATTACAACGTGAGTCACTCATGAGATTATCTATTGGTAGCGCCCGTCAATGGCACTGGATTTCCGCAGCGATATGCCTAGCCGGTATGCTCATGTTTGCCATCACAGGGATTACCCTTAATCACGCCGCAGATATTACCGTTGAACCGCATGTCACAGATGTAGAAGTCACTGTCCCTGCCTCTTTGTTAACCACAATTACCGCCCTACCAGACGGGAATATCCCGCTGCCCGCAGAACTAAAGCAATGGTTAAGCAAGGAATACGGCATTAACCCTCCTTCCAGTAAATCTGCGGAATGGGATGGTGTAGAGCTTTATCTTTCCTGGCCTGGACCAGGCCAGGACCACTGGCTAGCTATCGATACTGAGGTCGGCGAATTGGTGTATGAAGGGGTGGATAGAGGCTGGATCGCTTATTTTAACGACTTGCACAAAGGAAGAGACACGGGCACAGCTTGGCGGTGGTTTATCGACATCTTTTCGGTGGTGGTGATCATCTTTACGGTTACCGGATTACAACTTTTAATCAAGCAAGCCCCTCATAAGTCCTCCACATGGCCGGTTACCGCACTCAGTGTGCTTATACCTGTATTGATCATGCTTGTTTTCATTCACTAACCCGGACTTATTGCTGTGACCGAGTCTCAACGCTTACTGCTAGCCCTTGTCCTTACGCTTATCTACATGGTTTGGGTGGGGGTATTGCTATGGCGCCATTATCTACCCAAGCTGACCAAAAAGCCGATAAATCAAGGTTCATTTCTTATTGCCTATGCCAGCCAGTCAGGCAATGCCCGCGCCCTGGCCCAGCAATACGCCGATGAGAAATCTCCCCAGCACAGCGTAGTGGTCACACCGTTATCTGAGCTGTCCCTTCGCCACCTGGCCAACACCCAACGGGCGTTATTTGTGGTCAGTACCTATGGACATGGCGAGCCGCCGGACAATGGTCGCGCCTTTTTTATGAAGTTACAAAATGCCGTTAAGCAAACGTTGTCATTACAAGCACTCACCTTCGATATGGTTGCCTTAGGTGACAGTCACTACACCCATTTTTGTGGCTTTGGTGAAAAACTGTTTCAACTACTGGAACAATGTGGTGCCACAGCCGCATCAGCGCTGACCCGTTTAGACCATGCCAAAGGAGAAACGGGCAAAAGTGCCGTCTCTTTCGCCACCGGTAACACTAACACCCTTGTACTCGAAGACCGGCAGCAGCTTAACAAGATGTCGCCTAACCCACTGTTTGAGATTGCACTTTCCGGCCACAACGCAACCTGGGAAGCCGGAGATATTCTTGATATTCTGCCCGCTAACAGTGAACAAGACATCGCTTACTGGCTTAACAGCCACAATATCAATGGCGATTTAGAATTTGATTACCAAGACCAAGCCTGGACCGCAAAACGCTGGCTGACCCATCGGCAACTAAATACGCCTAGCACTGCATCCTCCCCGGTGGCGATTCTTACCGCTCTGCCGCTTGTGGCCACACGTAGTTATACCATTGCGTCAATTTGTGAAGAAAATAGCCTTAAACTTATTGTACGCCAGCATAAACAAGACAATGGTAAGCTTGGGCTGTGTTCAGGCTGGTTAACACACCATGTTCATTGCGGTAGCCCAATAAGAGCGAAAATAAAACATAACCCAGCCTGCCACATTCCCATATTGCCCACACCACTTTTATTGATTGGCGCCGGAAGTGGTTTAGCCGGCATACGAGCCCAGTTTGCTAAATTTTCCCAATCTACAATATCGCCCCGCCCCACCAGTATTTGGCTCATTTTTGGTGAACGCTCCCCTAACAACGACGATGTCCTTGAACAGGTTATTGATGTTAACCATGCAGCTACTGCCATTCGTGTCGATAAGGTATTTTCACGGTGCCCAAAACAACCTCGTTATGTGCAAGATAAACTAATGCAATCTGCCGAGGAGATAAAAAACCTGGTACTTAAAGGTGGGCAAATCTATGTATGCGGTAGCTACGAAGGCATGGGTGAAGGGGTACATCAGGCATTACTAGACATTCTAGGTGAAGCGCAAGTACAACATCTCATTGACCAACAGCGCTATCACAGAGACACCTATTAAAATACCGAGCGGCAACCACAAAAAAGCCGGCTGAAAACAGCCGGCTTTTTTTTTATAAATACAAAACTTAGCTGTTTACGAACTCAACACCAATTTTGATGTCGCCACGTAAACCTTCTAGCATGTCTTCTTTGGCTTTTTGCTCAAAGGCACTTAGCTCACCGTAAGGTAGAATTTCTTCAACACCGTTTGGCCCTAAACGCACTGGGTGAGAGAAGAATGCAGCATCTTCGCTATCGTCGGTTTGTACGTACGTGTACTCAACCACATTTTCACCTTGCATTGCTGCAACTAAAGACAGGCAGAAGCGCGCAGCGGCCTGACCCATTGAAAGTGTAGCAGAACCGCCGCCAGCTTTCGCTTCAACAACTTCGGTACCCGCGTTTTGAATACGAGTAGTCAAGCTTGCTACTTCATCGTCAGTGAAAGAAACACCTTCAACTTGAGACAATAAAGGCAGAATAGTTGTACCAGAGTGACCACCGATAACAGGAACGTGAACACTAGAAACGTCTAACCCTTTAAGATCGGCTACAAAGGTTTCAGCACGGATCACATCCAGTGTAGTAACACCAAACAATTTGTTCTTGTCATACACGCCTTTTGCTTTTAGCGTTTCCGCAGCAATAGCTACTGTGGTATTTACTGGGTTAGTAATGATACCAACGCAAGCAGATGGGCAATGTTCCGCAACACCTTCGATAAGTGCTTTTACAATGCCAGCGTTAATATTGAACAAGTCTGAACGGTCCATACCAGGCTTACGAGGTACACCCGCTGGGATCAGAACCACGTCACAACCTGTCAGTGCTCCGCCCAAGTCATCTTTACCATGACCGGTAACTTTCACCGCTGTGGGGATGTGGCTCAGGTCTACTGCAACACCTGGAACAACAGGCGCAACATCGTACAATGCCAATTCAGAACCTGCTGGCAATTGTGTTTTCAATAACAATGACAACGCTTGACCAATACCACCGGCAGCACCTAACACGGCTACTTTCATACCATTTCTCCTATGGAAATCTACTTGTCGAATAAACGGAGCGTCACACTAAAACAACGCTCGGCAAAACTCAATCACCCGATGGTCTTATGTCAGAATATCGGGCATTCATTGAAAAATTATGCATTATTATGAATTAATATGCACCAACATTGCGTAAGCGGATGGGCTACGGCACAATATTAACGTAAGTCTTTACTAACACCAATTACGACAGGAAATTATGGCCAATTTAAAACAAGAAAAATTGATCAAAGCCTTTAAAGAGATCCTTAAAGCGGAAAGCTACGGCTCTCAAGGCGAGATTGTAGACGCGCTAAAATCTCAAAATTTCGATAATATCAGCCAGTCTAAAGTCTCCCGCATGCTAAGTAAATTTGGTGCGGTACGTACCAGAAACGCTCGCGGCGACATGGTGTACTGCTTGCCCCCTGAACTGGGAATGCCTACGGCAAAAAGCCCACTCAAACAGCTGGTGCTCGACATTGTACACAATAATGTGATGGTTATCATAAGAACCAGCCCTGGCGCTGCGCAACTTATCGCACGATTACTCGACTCGTTAAGCCAAAAAGATGGGGTACTCGGTACCATAGCCGGTGACGATACTATTTTTATCGCGCCAGCTGATGTCACCCATATTGAAGAACTTCGCCAGCGTGTTGAAGATTTGTTTGAGAATGTTTAAACACATGCAAGCAAAATAATAAGAAAAACGTCAGAGTTAAATTAAAAATATTTAGAAAAAACCAAAAACAACAATAATAAAAAAGCAAAAAAAAAGCCGCCATATAAATATGGCGGCTAAAACTAAATCGTACCAAGGAGATACAAATTAGAAACACACCTCGCCAATCTAACAAATTAACTTTCAGCATTGTGAAAACCAACGTAAAGTAAGTGAAAACATAAATATAGAATCCTTACAAAACGTCTTAAAAACCCCTACCACTTGACCTGCAAGCCTTAGCAGAAGGGAAATCCAGCATTTACACTCTAATAAAAATCAGCCGTAAAATTTAAAAAAAAGGGCTAGAACAAAAAATAAACTACGCAGTTAAAATTTATACAACGTCTAATTCCCGCTCCGTAAAGGTTCCTTCAAACTCTGTAATTTTTAAGTAAATTACGGCCAAATAGTGCAAATTTTAATTAATGTAAATTGCCAAACATAACGTTGAAGTGCTTAATTCTCCCGACCGGATACATCCGACGAAAATAAATACAACAAACGAAGATGGATTTTTAATTAAATATCAACTTCAAGACAGGGGACTCTAATGTTTAAGAACAAACAACTTAGTTTGGCAGTGAAACGCGGTATGATTCTGGCGGGCACCGCTAGCATATTGACTACACCACTTGCCTTCGCACAAAGTGCCGATGACGACGAAGCCGCACCTATTGAAAAAATACAAGTAACAGGCTCACGTATTAAGCGCACAGACTTAGAATCGGTATCACCCGTTACTGTGATCACCGCGGATTCCATCGAATTATCCGGTGATACGTCCGTGGCTGAAGTACTGCGTAACTCTTCCATTAATACTTTTGGTTCTTACCGTGGCCAATCAGGTTATGGCTCAGGTGCTGCGGCATCAAGTGAAGTTAACCTACGTGGTTTAGGTTCCGGTGCCACATTGGTATTGATGGATGGCAGACGTTTACCTGGGTTAGGCTACGACGGCGGTTCTTCGTCTGATATGTCTATGATCCCTATGTCCATCGTCGAGCGCATTGAAATATTACGTGACGGTGCATCGGCTATCTATGGTTCAGACGCGGTAGCGGGCGTAATTAACATCATCACTAAGAAGAGTTTTGATGGTGTGCAATTAGGCTATACTTTTGAAGACCCGGGTGTGGATGGCGGCAACTCTAACCGCTATAACTTTGCAGCGGGTTTAACCAATGACAAAGGCAGCATCGTATTTGTTGCCGAGCATGAAAATACCCAAGAAGTGACTGATACTGCTGTCGTTGGCGATTACTTCGGCGAAAGCTACTCTACCTATAGTCCAGTTGCCAATTTCTATGATGGTGAAACTATTCAATACAACACTGAGCTATGTGGCGACGTTGAAGACACTGTAGATGTGGGTGACCGTTGTGGTTACTATTACGGTAACTCCACTTGGTTATACGGTGCCACAGAGAAAAACTCCATCATGACCAAAATTCAGTATACCCTTGCTGATAACTTGGAATTTATCTCTCGCTTTTCAGGCATTCAAACTACCACCAATAGCCGCTTTGCTGCTACGCCGGTTTCCACATCTACACTGACCATTGATGCGGATAATGCCATGAACCCCTATGGCACTGACGGAAGTGTCTATTACCGTACTGCTAGTCTAGGTACCCGTGATAGCACCACAGAAAAAACCACCTTTGAGATCGTTGCAGGTCTAGAAGGTTACTTTACCCTTGGTGACTCTGACTGGGATTGGCAACTTTACTATCAGCGTACCAGCGCAAAAGAAGAAGTATTTGGTTACAACCTAGTTAACGATACTGTGGTTCAGGACTTAATAGACAGCGAAGAATTGGATTTGTTCAATGTTCAGGGATTAAGTACTGACGAATGGCTCGAATATAACTCTTCATTGCTAGAAAGTGCCGAACACACAGGTACTTATCAGTCTGACCAAAAACGGGATATTATTGACGGCAGTATCTCTGGCCAAGTATTCCAGAATGACTTTATGACCGTAAGTGCCGTATTTGGTGCTGAATACTCTAACCTCGATTTTACCCAAATTTCAGATCCTGAATCTGGCTTGGGCATTATCTCTGGTGGTTCTGGCGGTGATGATGTGTATGCCACCCGTGAGCGTCAATCCTATTACACTGAGTGGGCCATTGAGCTTCCTGCAGACGTAGAAGTGTCAGCGGCGTTACGTTACGACGGCTATGACCTTGAAGGAGATACAGGGGAAGAAATTTCCCAGTCAAGCTTCTCTGATACAGTCCCTAAATTAGGGGTCACCTGGCGTCCAACGGAATCCTTGTTGCTACGCGCCAGCTGGGGTGAAGCATTCCGTACACCGACGATGAGCGAGATGTTCTCTTCTATCTCTTACAGCTTCCCAAGTGCTTACGATACTTATTACTGTGATATTTTAGGTAACGCCTCTGAAGATGCTAACTACTGTAGTACACAACAACAGCACCTAACCTATTACGGTGGTAACCCAGATCTGAAACCAGAGAACTCCACCTCATTAACTTTTGGTGTGGTTTATGATGTTACCGACAACTTCTCATTTGAAGTGTCTTACTACCAGTACGACTACGATAACAAAATCGAAAGTATTGATGTTGATGACTTAATTGAAATTGATACCGATGGTACTTCGTCAAACATCGTGCGTGACAGTTCTGGTAAGATTGAATCAATCACCTCTGGCTATATTAACTACTCTGAAGTGTATACCAACGGTCTTGATATCTCAGCGGACTATCGTATCCCAACCTCAATCGGTGATTTTGGTGTAAGCTTGGAATATTCTCACGTATTTAGTTACGAAGAAGAAGGCACTGAATACTCTGGTGAACTGGGCTACCCAGACAACCGTGGTAACGTTAGCCTGAATTGGTCTGATGGTGATAAGTGGTCAGCGTCATGGCGTACTCTGTATATTGGCTCCAATGGTAAGACGTTATACAGTTACTACGACTACGCTGATGACTACTTTAGTCACAACATCACGGTAACTTATCAGGTTAACGATAATATTCGTTTAACTGGCGGTATTGCTAACCTTACCGATGAAATGGAAACCTACGATAATACAGATTACCGTGGCTACGATGACACCTTGTACGATCCACTGGGCCGTACCATGTCATTTAAGGTACAAGCGACCTTCTAAGCTAAGTTAAAGCACAAAGTGCTTTGGTAATATCAGTAAAAAAATAAAAGCCGCCTGGTGCATCTAGGCGGCTTTTTTGTATCTAACGCTAGATCATTACACTAACTTACTAATGAGTGCGTCGGCAGCTGGGCGGGATGACGGTGGGTTTTGACCTGTTATCAGATGGCCTGACTCTAAAACAAAGGGTTCGAAATCCCCTTTTTTCTCATATTCCCCACCCTGCTTAACGAGTTCGTCTTCTACTAAATAGGGCACCACATCGGTTAACCCTACGGCTTCTTCTTCTGAATTGGCAAAGCCGGTCACACGACGCCCTTTGATATAAGGCTGACCTTCACTGTCTTGTACGTCTTTAAGCACGATAGGCGCATGACACACAGCCCCCACAGGCTTTCCGGCTTTAAGGGTGTCTTCAATTAATACGCGTGAGTGCATATTGTCTGAAAGATCCCATAACGGGCCATGCCCACCTGGATAAAAAACGCCATCAAACTCATCAGCTTTTACGTCTTCAAGGGCAATAGTGGCGCTCAATGCCGACCGCGCAGCTTCATCTTGCGCAAATCGCTGGGTGTCGTCAGTTAGCGCACTATCATCTAGACTCATTGGGTCAACGGGCACCTGCCCGCCTAACGGCGACGCAAGGGTAAGACTAAATCCTGCATCTAAAAACGCATAATAAGGGGCGGCAAATTCTTCTAACCAAAGCCCCGTTGGTTTGCCCGTTTCACCAAGGATATCGTGTGATGTCATGACCATGAGAACACGTTTACTCATTTTACTCTCCTGCTTAAATTCGTGCAGGTTTGTACTTACACACTGTCTACTTGGTTTACTTTCGGCGGGTTTCATTTACGCGCTAAGGGAAACCTCTTATTTAGTGGGCACAAAAAAACCGCCGGCTAAGCGGCGGTTTTATTAAATAACCAACGGATTAGAAGTTGTACTTCACACCGACACGGATTTGCCACAACGACTGCTCGTTGAAGTAACCGTTTTGGTTAGTATTGCCTTCGTAAAACTCATTGTAGGTATAGGTACCGTCAGAGTTAAGATCAGCTTGTAATACAGGTGCTGAAACAAATGGACCGATTTCTCTAACACCCCAGTCATCATTTAAGAAGTTACCCACGTTTTTCAAGATGAAATACGCGGTAGCAGAGTGACCTTCCATGAAGCCAGGTAGTTGTTGGTCTAGACGGAAATCAAGACGTGTATACCAGTCAGCATTTTGTGAGTTACGCTCTACGATTTCACCACGGGCAAGCCCTTCGCTATCAATGAAGTCATTGAACGCAGCTTGGTCGAATCCGTCAGCATAGGTCACGTTAGCATCGTCAACATCTGGAATGTAAAGCAAGGAATTATCCGTACCGTATTGTGCTTCACCGATATTGATATCAGCGAAGGTATACGAGAAAGGACGCCCTTTCTGGCTAGAACCGAATAATGAGAAGCTAGTTTTGTAGCCATCAATAAATTCAGTTGAGTAACGCAGGTTAAAGGTAAAACGATGCGGTACTTCATAGTTAGAGGTTGCTACACCAGGGTTTAATGGATCTGAAGAAGCAAAGTTCGTGAAGTTAGAGAAAGCCACGGAACTTGCCATTGGCGTTACATCTTTAGAGCGGTTGTAAGCGTAACCTACACTTGCATCTAAACCGAAGTCATAGCTTTTCTGAACTGCGAAAGAAATAGTTGTTGAACTACCGTCTTTTTCAGCATTCGTCAGCACCAAGTCACTTTTAAGGAAATTACGATACACGGCATCACCGTCTTCATCGCTTCCTACTTGGATGTAGTCATAGATAGGACGACCATCCGCCGCATAAGTGACATTTTCAGTATCCCAGCCTACGTTGATGATTTGCGCACTGTCTTGCTTTTTGTTGTGCAAGAAATCAGCTTGGAAAACGTAGTCATTATCCGTAACCCAAGTAAAACCTAAGTTGAACTTCCATTCGTTTGGAATTTCAAAATCAGGGTGTACTGCGTTTGTTGAAGGCTCTTCACCGAGAGCAGGATTCGCAGCCGCAACTTCATCATATTGTTCTTGCAGTGGTGAATAGATTAAGTTGCCACCATTCACTAATGGAACTGTGTTACCGGCGCCATCAAACAAGTAGAAGTCGCTACGGTATGTATCGATGTTAGTAATACCATCGTTTGAATACGAGTTAGACAACCATACGTTCGGGTTACCGCCTGAATACAGACCAACACCACCACGCAATTCCATATTGTCATTCAAAATATAGTTGAAACCTAGACGGGGTTGCAGTAAGTCAATACCGTCGAAGGTGGTTGTGTTGTCATAACCATATCTATCATCAAACACTGCGTTGTACTTAGGCTTGTCGTCGCTAACGTACTTGTCATAACGAAGACCAAATAACAAGGTTAAGTCATCGATAACCCATTCGTCTTGAATATAAAGAGTATGCGTATCGTAAGTAAAGCGTTGCGCAGCGTCAGCTGGGTTGTTCGTGCCGGCAGAGTTATTGTAGTAAATATCATCTGCTAAACCGTTTTCAAAATCATCAATAGTATTGAAACGGTATTCACCGATAGTGTGCTGCATGAACAGGTTGTAAGCTTCTAACGTTTCCCACTCGTAACCAGCAGTAATAGTGTGGTTATCAAGGTAGTAGGTACCGGCAAACTTAGCAGTGGTGCTGTTCCAGTCCATTTCGTTAGATTGACGAGAGTCATCTGGGCCGATGTAAACGTCAGCACCATTTACATTATCGATTCGTACTTCACCAAAACCGCTGTCAGCATCTAATGACGCTTGACGGTTAGATAAGCTAATGTGACCTAAACGAATTTCAGTTGAAAAGTTGTTAGTCCAGTCAGAGTACAAAGACGCAACAGTCGAATTTAACTTCGCACCAACTTCATAGAAGTGGCTGCTTAAAGAAAGCGCTGTAGAGTAATCATCAGATTGGTCAATACGGAAACCATCATTGTAGTTATAAACCAATGATGCACGGTGATCGTTGTTAATGTTCCAATCTAATTTGATCAGTACTTTTTCATCTTCAACGGGCATTGAACCTGGCATGCCGCCGATATCGTAGTTATAAACTGTAGAGGCAATTTCGCGGATACGCTCAAGATCTGCATCGGAAACCTGATTTCCGTAAGGACCGTAATTGAAGATTTGTGCACCTTCAAGTTTTTCATAGGCACCGAAGAAAAAGAGTTCATCTTTAATTAATGGGAAGCCAACGTTTACGCCGTAACGTTTTTCGGTAAAGTTTCCGGTATCTACCTCGGTGTCTTCAATTTGATCACCCATTAACGAATCGCTGGTGAAATCGTAGAATACACCGCCGTGTAATTCGTTAGTACCAGACTTAGTAACGGCGTTGATGTTACAGGCAGTAAAACCACCGTATTGTACGTCGAAAGGTGCTAATTCAACTGCAACCTGATCGATGGCATCAAAAGAGAAAGGCATACGCACTGTTGGGTAACCGTTTTGGTTTAGACCAAAACTGTCGTTCATTCTTACGCCGTCTACTGTCAACGCACTGAAACGAGGGTTACCACCACCACAGATAATGGCTTCTTCGCCGTCACTTTCTGAAATACTGATACGTGGGTCAACACGTACAATATCTTTTAAGTCACGGTTTGCTGAAGGAGCAGACTGGAGATCTTCAAGGTTGAAGGTAGAAGCAGGGCTGGTTTGACCGAAAACATCGGCTCCCATTTGCGATGCTGTTACCTGAATTCGCTCGATGCTGGCTTCGTCGGTTAACGCCAGATTCAATACTGCAGGCTCACCCAACTGTAAGAATAAATCGTTGATGGTTTTATCATCAAAATTGTCAGAGTCAATTTCCATTGTATACGGACCACCGACGCGCAGACCTTGTAGACTGAACTGACCGGAATTATTTACCGTAACAACCTTTTTTGAACCTGTGGGCACGTGAGTAATCGTAATAGTAGTGCCGGCAGCAGGAGAACCCTGTGGACCGACGATACTGCCTTTAATACCAGAAGAGGTTTCCTGGGCAAAAGCTGCAGTCGACAGACCAGCAGCCATGGCCACCGCTAACGCAACGCGGCTAAGCTTAGACTTGTTAAACATGTGTGTGTTTCCCTATCGTTTTAAAAATATTCCTGAACGTTGGCTAATTATTGTTGTCCAATCATTTCAAGAGAACGTCAGTTTGGCGCGATTCTGAGGATATTATATTACACTAATGTGACAGTGGCTTTTATTTAATCTCAAAACGCACGCTTTTTAATCTTTCTCCCCACAACTGGCGTATTACCAATTATAGTTTGAGTCCTTCGCTAGGCCAAAGATTTAAATCCATACTTTTTTATCAGGTAACCGCCTCTTTCACTTAAAAAAGAAAGAGACCAGCCACCTAGATGGGTGGCCGGATTTTAATCTGCCGTCAGATACCTATATTAGGTACGAACGGTTTTCAGTGAACATAGTTATGATTGTTAGTGGTTGTTCACCGTACTTTGCGATTCTGACCGAGGAAAAGCCATGCACTTTGGAGGGTTGGCTTTTCCTCAGGTCACAATCTACAAACGGTAGCATCATCAAAACAGAAAAAATATGGTGCTACCGGCTTTAACTGTTAACCTCTGACATTGTTGATAAGTATTGTTTCAGCTTAATGACAACACCGCCTTTTCGACGAAAGGTAACGCGTTGTCGTATCTGATATTTTTATTTATTTCCAGAACACTTGGTCTGGATATTGGCATCAATACTCTCAGCAAGTAGTTGCTGCTAACAGTAAGTCAATTCAACGCTGAATTTATTTGGATAACCAGCGTTTATTGCAATTCAACTTCATTAATTTAATTGCATTTAAAAACAACAACTTAACCTATTAAAATAAACTTACCTATTGCATTAAATAAGCTTAACTGGTGAAATCCCATCAATAAATAAGACTACGAACTATTAATTCATTGGTCACATTGCGAATTCCTAATTATTTTAGATTGCCAATTGTTGTACTTATCGGCATCAGCTGTTTGTTTGTCGGTTTCTATCAAAGATTTGAAGCGATCCCTGCCATAGAGCCGCAAACAGCTCGGGTTTTAACCTGCCCGGCCCCTTTGTCTTCTAACACCGATAACTTCGATGTGTATCTTACCGAGCCCTCATTCGCGGTACTCGCTCGTAAAGAATTTTGTATTAATCCGGTGATCAAACGCCAGTTCGGTAACGTTAATATCACCGTGGGGCAAAGCGATTACGATACATTTCGCTACATCAATCATGGTGTCAGCGATTTAGCGCTAGTAAAAAACAATGTGGTAAATGCCTTTGGGGCCAGTGAAATTTACGGCTACGAAGAAATTGCAACGCACCCCGATTACAACGCCTATTTTATTGCCTTAAAAGAAAAGCCCGAACTTACCAAAGAGTATTTATTAGGAAAACGCATCGGTATTCTCGATTACCCAAGTAGTCGTTCTGGCCATATTGTGCCTAAAACGGTGCTCAAGTCTTTAGGCTTAAACGAAAACAACGTCAAACTGCAGTATTACAACTCCCACCAAGAACTACGCCGTATGTTGCTTGCTGGCGAGGTAGATATGATTGCTTCATATTGGGATAAAAATGATGTCAATATCCTCTCTAAGAGCTACATTACTGCACTAGAGAGCGGCGTAAGCGGTACTCGCTGGTATCTGAAAATGCCCACACGCAATACGGATCTTCGCTGTGCCGTGCAACAAGTGGTGACGAGCATGTCAGCCTCGCAAACAAATAAGTACTATCAGCAAATAGAGTTAAAGGACCCGTGTATAGATGCAACGATTGAGTGAACTGACAGCACCACAGTGGCTGAAAGCAGCCCTCATCGCCATTTTATTGTTCGCGGTGTTCCAGTCGATGATAGGCGTAGGGCAAATCACCGCCGCTTACGTCAAACGCCATACCGCCCTTGATTATGTAGAACAACGTGTGGGTCTAGATACCGCATTTTTAGATGTGGGTAACCAAACCCTTAACACACCGGTTAACGAAGCCGCGGTGGCGCAATATATTAGCCGCTTTAATACCACGTTAAGCACCTTGCACTACCCCATTGCCATACATCATTTACAACACGTTGCCGCCTATGATCCACCACCGGCTTATACGGTTGAAACCACCCTGCAATTACAGACGGCTGAACAAGAAATACGTATTAATGTGGGTATGCTGCCGTTAGCAACAAGCTTAAGTCTTCATCCCTTTGCTATTTTAGCGGCACTCTTATTAACCCCATTAATGTTTGAACTACGGTTGCGAAGTGCGCGGAGTAAAGCTGAAGAAAAAACGGCATTACAGCCTCCCGAACCTAAGTTGGTCATTGATATGACAACCAAATCCATAGGCAATGGTGTAGATAGCGACATGGTGGTGATGCAAAATAAACCATTTTGCTTTTATGCCGCCTTAGTGCGTTTTTGTATTGAAAACCCTCAAGCTACCTTGCCCCAGAATAAAGATGTGCCCCAACCGCTCATCATATTGGCAAATCGCGTCTTTTTACGCTTAATTGAACTGGGTCATACCAAGCGTAAAAAACCAGATTTCAACGCCAATTTAGATAAAACTCTCAGTGAGATACGGGCCACCCTTGATGAAGTGTTTAGTCGATATCCAACTGAAAAAGAAAAGTTTTATCCGCCTAGAGCTCAAGGTGAAGGGTCGCGTTCTAAACAACATTCTTATGCCCTACCGCCCCTTAACGATGAGGACATTGTGATCCTCGGGAAATAAAAACGGTATAAGCACTTCGTAAATATCGTGAATTATAGATTGATTCGCGAGGGGCAAATGCGTATCTTTGCAAGAGGAAAATTAGCCCCCTTTGAGTTATGCAGTCGCCATTAATTATTGCCATATCCGGAGCATCAGGCTCTGGCAAATCGCTTTTTACTGAAAATCTACTTAATGCATTCAGTGCACAAGGTCGTCAAGTTCAAATCCTACGGGAAGATCATTACTACCGTGCCCAGGATCATTTACCCATGGAAGCCCGGGAAAAGAACAACTACGATCATCCAAATGCATTTGAGCATGAATTACTCAAAGCCCATTTACAGGCGCTACGTAATGGTGAACCTATTGATTATCCCCATTACTGCTATAAAACCCATACTCGCCTTCCGGATACTGAACGCTTAGCACCTGCGCCGGTTATTATCCTTGAAGGGATCATGCTTCTAGCTCGCCCTGAACTATTGCCACATTACGATGTAAAAATCTTCATTGATACACCATTAGATATTTGTCTGATGCGACGCATGATGCGTGACGTAAAAGAACGTGGCAGAACACTAGATTCCATCGCAAAACAGTACGAATCAACCGTAAAACCCATGTATCACCAGTTCATCGAACCAAGCCGCTTTACGGCCGATGTTGTGGTAACGCAAGGGGGAAAAAACCAAATTGCCCTGGATGTGATCAAGTCACATATACAACAGGCATTACAATAATAAAGGAACATCGTTATGGTGAGTTTACTGGGCATTGCGCTGCTACTAGGCATCGCTTTTCTGCTTTCGTCCAACCGAGCACAAATTAATTTTAGAACCGTGGGTGGTGCTTTTGCCATTCAAGCCCTCATTGGTGCATTTATCTTGTACTTTGAGCCGGGTATTAAAATGCTCCTCGCCATGACTGATTTCGTCGACAACATCATCGGATACAGTCAACAAGGTATCAACTTTGTATTTGGTCCGGTGGGCGATAAGTCACTGGGGTTTATCTTCGCCTTTAACGTACTGCCCGTTATTATTTTCTTCTCCTCCCTTATTGCCGTGCTTTACTATTTAGGTGCCATGGGTTGGATCATTAATCTGATTGGTGGTTTCTTACAAAAAGTCTTACGTACCAGTAAGCCTGAAAGTATGTCTGCGGCGGCCAACATTTTTGTCGGCCAAACCGAAGCGCCACTGGTAGTACGTCCTTTTATTCCACACATGACCCGCTCTGAACTTTTCGCGGTAATGGTTGGCGGTTTAGCGTCTATCGCAGGTTCGGTAATGGCAGGCTATGCGGGTATGGGCGTTGAGCTTAAATACCTATTAGCCGCTAGTTTTATGGCTGCCCCTGGCGGCCTGCTAATGGCGAAGATCATGCTACCGGAAACCGAAAAAGCCAAAGACGGTTTGGAAGAAATCGACGCCTCAGAAACGGCCTATGCTAACGTATTTGATGCTGCCGCTAGCGGTGCCGCATCAGGGTTACAACTTGCCCTTAACGTTGGCGCCATGCTGTTAGCTTTTGTTGCCCTTATCGCCATGCTAAACGGATTAATTGGATGGGCTGGCGGCCTACTTGGCTACGACAACGTCACCTTTCAAGCCATTCTCGGCTACCTTTTACAACCCCTAGCTTGGGCCATTGGCGTGCCTTGGGATGAAGCCCAACTTGCCGGCAGCTTCATTGGTCAAAAGTTTGTTGTGAATGAATTTGTTGCCTACCTAGATTTCCTGAAGCATCAAAACGAAATGTCGGAAGTATCCCGTGCTATTATTACCTTTGCCCTATGTGGTTTTGCTAACTTTTCATCCATTGCTATTTTAATGGGCGGAATAGGTGCAATGGCCCCTACCCGACGAAAAGAAATCGCACAGCTAGGTTTAAAAGCCGTATTTGCCGCTACACTATCTAACTTAATGAGTGCAGCTCTGGCCGGTTTTTATCTGTCATTAGCATAATGATTATTGGAAAAGTGAGCTCTGCTCGCTTTTTTATTGTATTTTAGTAGACCAAATGGTCAGTTTTGTAAACATAACTGGCCATGCAAAAAAAGAATGTTGATTTAAATCAACCTAGGTTTCTTCCACGAAGACAGGGATTTTTCTATAATTCGGCTGTCGTTTGAACAGGAAAATATTATGCAATTAAAAGCGGTAGATTATCAGTCGCCCACTGCACAAGAAGAATTTGTTGAGTCCTTGCGGGAAACCGGGTTTGGCGTACTTAAAAACCATCCGATAGCTCAGGCTACGGTTACCAACATCTATGAATCCTGGCAAACGTTTTTCGACAGTGAAGACAAGCACAATTATGTCTACAATAAAGGCACTCAAGATGGTTTCTTTCCTCAAAGTGTGTCTGAGGTAGCAAAAGGCTTTACCAAAAAAGATATCAAAGAGTATTTTCACTTTTATCCTTGGGGGCAATGTCCATCACCATTACGACCCCAACTGGCTGATTATTACGCCCAAGCCAACACGTTAGCTCAGGAATTGCTAAGTTGGATTGAAGCCCACTCGCCAACGGAAGTAAGTCGCCATTACAGCGAGCCGTTGTCAAACATGATCAAAGACAGTGATCAAACACTACTGCGGGTTTTACATTATCCGCCCTTGCAGGGTAACGAAGAAGTGGATGCGATTCGGGCAGCGGCCCATGAAGACATCAACTTGATCACCATCTTGCCTGCCGCCAATGAACCTGGTCTGCAAGTTAAAGCCAAAGACGGTAGCTGGATTGACGTGCCCTGTGACTTCGGCAACCTAATTGTGAATATCGGTGATATGTTGCAAGAAGCGTCAGGCCATTACTTTCCGTCCACGACCCATCGCGTGGTAAACCCTGACGGAGCAGACATGACCAAATCTCGTATCTCGTTGCCGTTATTTTTGCATCCGCGCCCAGATGTAGTTTTGTCTGAACGCCACACTGCCCATTCCTACCTACAGGAACGGTTAAAAGAACTTGGCGTTATCTAACAGTCATCAAATACAAAAAAAGGGGCATTAGCCCCTTTTTTATATTGCACTTTGCAAGCTGGACATTTCAGATAAATATTTGTCTTGGTCTTGCTCGTTAGGCGCATGCTTTGCCGCCAATTTTAAATACACCAAGGCTTTTCCAATATCACCAAGCTCGTAATGCGCCTTTCCCATGCCGTATAAGATGACATGCTGGGTACGATCTAAGCGTCGAGCCCGTTTGTAATGCAACAAAGCGGCTTCAGGATCACCATAATCTAACGCTTCTTCACCGAGAATATAGTGATAAAACGGATTCTCATCTCGCTTAGACTCTATACGCCGCGTGATCCTCACGGCCATATCGGTGTCACCTTGTATCTTATACAGTACAGCTAAGTTCTCCCACGCAGTGAGATTATTGTCATTCAAGCTTAGCGCTTTCTCATAACTGGCTCTAGCCGCATCGTAGGCCCCTTTACGTCGATATATCACGCCAAGGTTCACCCAAGTAGAACCAAAACCATCATACAATGACGCCGCTTTTTTAAAGTAGGCATAGGCTTGCGTATTGTTTTTTGCCAATAACGCGTCAGCGCCCTTGTTGTTATAGAACATGGCTAGCACTTCATTTTGTGAAATAGCACTTCGGACAAAATTCGTCCGTACCGTCTGGGGATCAAAATCCACATCAATAAAATGATTCGACATTTGGTTATGACGCATATTACTTGGCAGCGAAACCCGCAGATTGACGTGCCCATTGAGCAAGTTCATCCCATCGCGACGAGTCCAAACCTCAGGTATTTTCACCTCATAAAATGTGGCATCATACCCAGCATAGCGAGCCATGGCATAGGTCATTACCGTTAGCGACAAACAATTTGCCGCCTGATTGGCAAAGGTTTGGGATGCAATTGAATTCGCATCCGTTTTATACTGAAGCCCGAGTTCAGAATGATGAAAAATTTGTCTGACCAAATTCTTAAGATTTTCACTTTCAGAATTGCTAGCCAATTGAGTACTTTTCACAAAAGCTCGGGCATCGGCGTCTAAGGCAAAAATATCTTTTGGTGTTTCTATTTTAACGGTTTGATAATCAGGGAATAAATCATCCCGCATTAAAACCGTATTTGCATTGTTGCTATCAGATAACAGCGTACTCTGACAGCCAGTTAAAATTAAAAAAGGCAATAATATTATAAGTTTAATGTACATCGTACGTACCAGCATCGGCGTGTCCTCCAAACTGGGTAAGTTCGGACATTATACATTAAAGCAACATTTTTAACATTTAATTCACATTAAATTCCTGTGGACTCATCGCAATAAAAGTAAAAAACACTTTACAATAGAATTAGCAGTTACGTGATTTCAGGCACTTATGGCGATGCTTGGCCTTTACAATGCTCAGGTACATTGAGCTTTTTCGTTCTTAACTTGTCGAATTTTCACCGGAGAGACAGATGAAACGGGTGGTGTTTAATCAAAAAGGCGGGGTGGGTAAGTCGACAATCAGTGCAAATCTTGCGGCGCAAAGTGCGCGTCAGGGGCTGCGTACATTACTGGTGGATCTTGACGCTCAAGGCAACAGTACGCACTATTGTGGGGTCGATGTTAACAACGATGGGTTAACCGTCGCCGATATGTTTAAACAAGTGGTTGGATGGTTTTCTAAACCTGAGCCTCCGGAGGCCTTTGTCAGACCAACCCCCTTTAACCACCTGTTTGTACTGCCTTCTCACCCAAGCCTTGCCGATGTAGAAAGAGAACTCGAAAATCGCTACAAAATGTTCAAATTAAAGGAAACCTTGTCTGAATTAGAGACCGAGTTTGATCGGGTTTATATTGATACGCCCCCCAACTTTAACTTTTATTCAAAAGCGGCACTTATTGCAGCAGACCGCTTTATTGTTCCTTTCGACTGCGACGACTTTTCTATACAGGCAATCGACCGCCTATTGCAGAATGTGTTAGAACTGCGTGCCGATCACAATCCCGAGTTACAACTCGAAGGTATTGTCATCAACCAATTCAATGCCCAAGCGAAACTTCCTATTGAGCTCATTGCAGCATTGGAGGCAAAATCTCTACCGGTATTTGCACAAAAGGTACATAGTTCGGTTAAGGTAAAAGAGTCTCACTCTAAACGAATGCCACTGCCTTACTTAGCGCCCGCCCATAAAGTCAGCATGCAATTTGCTCAATTGTGGGAAGAGCTCGAGCAAGGGCAAAATGCGCCTCAATAACCTAAGGACAACGACGGCGTCAAACTTTGCTTTTCCAGTGATCTATTTTCCCCATTAAAACGAAAAAACATAAAATTCTGATGGTATCGCTATGTTGACGTCTTATTATCTTGCTATATCTGGGTTGTGGGTGGTAAGCCTCACAATTTTTATTCAAGGTTTGATAGCCGCAATCGCCCACGCGCGCATGCCTGCTGCCGTACCAGGCAAAATGGCCGATGATCTAGGTCACGAGTCTTTCGTGTTTCGTAGTCATCGTACCTTCCACAACTCTTTAGAAAACGCCCTCGTATTTATTGTCCCGGCTATATTGGCCATGTTTATCAGCGTTTCACCTACAGTGCTTGCCTGTATCGTTTGGATTTACGCCATCGCGAGGATCGTGCATATGTTGTTATATTACATCCTCTCAACAGACAAGAATCCGAGCCCGAGAAGTTATTTCTATCTTTTAGGCGCACTGACAAATATGCTATTGTTCATAGTTCTAGGCATATCATTAGTTTAGGTGAGCTACAATTAATGCAATACCATGTCTGTAGTCGTGTTTCCTCTTAAAAATGTAGACGTTTGACGCATATACTTACCTCATTATTGTGCGTATGTTGTAATGGTAAAAATCTATATTTGATTGATTAACTTAATTTTTAAGGTAGCAGATTGCTTCAACGACCGAACAATCGTTCTATTCAAGACTGTACAGTCTTAATTGTGGACGACCAAGCCTCGAGTAGGCTTGTTATCTATACCCTTCTTGAAGAGCTGGTTAATTGTGACCAGGTCGCCAGTGCGCAAGAAGCATTAGAATATTGTTCTGAAGCTCCACCAGATTTGATTCTGATGGACGTATTCATGCCGATGATGGATGGGCATGAAGCCTGTAAGAAACTCAGTATTAATCCGAAAACTCAGCATATTCCCGTTATTTTTGTCACTGGCTCTGTATCCGATGCAGAACAGGAAAAATGCTGGAATGCCGGTGGCGTAGACTTTGTTCAAAAACCCGTTAATGCCACGACCCTTATTAATCGGGTTAAGTCTCATCTTACTCACAAATTAAAAACCGATTTACTTGAACATCTTATCTACACCGACAGGTTAACAGGCAGCTTTAATCGGCATTATTTAGAAGACACGTTACCGGATATTACCCGTGACGCCAATCGCGATGCCTCTCCCTTATCATTGGCCATTTTCGATGTAGACTTTTTCAAGCAATATAATGACGAATATGGACATATTGAAGGTGATACGTGTTTGTGGCGACTATCAAAAGCCCTCAAAGAAGCCCTATTACGGCCAATGGATCGCTTAATTCGTGCTGGCGGTGAAGAATTTTTAATCCTTCTTCCGGATACCGACGAAGCCGGTGCCAGTACCGTGTGTGATCGGGTTGTATCGACGATCCGTCAACTGGCGATCCCACATATGAAATCACCGTTTGAATTTGTTACCGTCAGTGCCGGCGCAGCCACTTACAACCCCAGTAGTACAACCACTATTGACGATACCATGCTTAAAGCCGATCAGTGTTTGTATAAGGCTAAAGGGAACGGCAGAAACACCTATACTTACGTAGACGCCACGGGGCATATTCGGGATAAAGATCAATGAGCGATTTACCCATTTTAGACAAAACCAGTGCCCTTAGCCGGCTAATGAACAATGAAGCCTTGTACAATAAACTCATTGTGATGTTCATCGGTCAAGTTAACGACACCAAGCCATTACTCGAAGTGCAACAACCCCATTCACCGGATTTATTACTCGCGGTGCATTCACTTAAAGGCTCGGCCGGCGAGATTGGTGCAAAAGCCTTACACGCTTTGTTATCACAGATAGAGCATACAATGAAACACGAGCCGGAAAATATCACCGCATCCGATTTCAACAGTATTAATGAAGAAGTGTCACGACTGCTTGCACTACTTGGCCCTCAGCATTAAGTATTCGCTGTAGCGTCAGGCCGAGTAGACATACCTTGTTATTACTGTGTCCATCGTAAACTAACGGGCTTTTAAGGTACTGATGGTGCCGCGTACGTTTTTACACGACACTAATAATGCTTCTAGAGAGTCAGGTTTAGCAATGAGGTATCCTTGAAAATAACGACATCCCAGCGCAATAAGCTGTTCTAATTGTTCTTGGGTTTCTACGCCTTCAGCCACCACGCCATAATCACAAATACGGGCAATTGAAACGATTGCATCGACGATCACCGCACTTTTATCGTTATCGAGACTCCAAACAAAGCTTCTATCTATTTTTAGTTCATTGATGGGAATATTCAGCAAATGCTGCAATGACACGTGCCCAGTGCCAAAGTCATCTAACGACAAGCGCACCCCTAGACTACGCAATGCCTGAATAGACTCAAAACAGATGGTATTGACATCAACAAAGAAGGTTTCGGTGATCTCTAGACACAAACTTTCAGGTCTTACGTTGTAGTGTTTAATCAGACGAGATAACTCATCAGCAAATCGGGTATCCATTAACTCTTTTGAAGAAATATTTACCGACAAGACAAAATCGGGCTGTTTAATTTTGGCCAATGCTTGCACCGCTTGCTCCATGACCCAAAAATCAATTTCCCGAATGAGCCCCACTTTCTCGGCCACGCAAATAAACTGCTCTACGGTGAAGCTCGCTAACGGTAAATGGCGAGTACGAATAAGCACTTCGGCACCACTAATTCGCTTATCAACGGCGTCATACATTGGCATAAAGACAATATAGAAGGCCTTATTTGCTAATGCATTACGCAATTCCTGTTCAATATAACGAGCTTGACGATATTCCTTACGCAGATGAGGCTCATATATTTTATAACTGGGTTCGGCATCTAAAATGGCATCGATGGCAATGGTGGTTTGGGATAACAGTTCGTCAATCGCCGTACCTGGCTCGCCTTTGGCGATCCCTATTTTTACGTCTAAACGTAGGTGACCAAGAGAGGTAAAACTAACGCCGCGCTGGGATGCCGTCACTAAGGTGGCAAAAAAGGCTTCGTCGCATTCATCTAATGCCAACAAAATATTTTCGTCTTGTTTGTGCACCAATAAAGGGCCATCTTTTCCTCCCCGACTAAAGGGTAAGAAGGTTGCACGTACTAATTCAACCACGGTTTCCCGGGAAAATTCCCGTTGCAACGCACGAAAATTGCGAATACGTATATTCACTAAGGTCATGGGAGATTTTATGGTTTCGGGGAAGCGACTTTTGAAACCAGACAAATTGAGCATGCCCATTTCAGCGTCGTAATGGTTGAGCGCTTGCAGGCGAGAGAGCTCCCGTCGCTTCAACAATAAGTAATGACCTATAAATATCAGTGACGCAACCGGCCAGGTTAATGCCAGCAGAGCATTCACCGTAGACTCAGTGATAATCTCTTGCACAAATACCAGGCGTTTAATCTGAATATCGTATTTGCCCGGAGACACCGCCTCGCGTCCTGTGGGTAAGTAGATTGCAATACTCACAACATCAGAAAGATCCGCCATCGCAATCTCGTACGGTACGTTGTAGTCCCGCTGCCACCAGCCATCTAGCGTGAATCGATTGGCATCTATTTCCTGTACGCCATTAGGATCAAACCTTACGGATTGAAAACGGGTGGAGCCAAAATCACCGTCAATGTATTGTCTGTCTGGGCGTAAAGAGCGTACGGTTACGCCTAAACCTTCCTTGACGTTCTTGCGCGTAGAACTCACCTTGGCATCAACAATAATATGTTTAAGACGTGAAAAAGAAGGATACCGGCCTGTCCATGGATCTTTAGGTAAATAAAATTTCAGGCCACAATATTCATTTTGTCGCGGCACACTGATAGCGCATTCTAATGATAGACCGCCCTCACTGTCGTACCAATATAAGCTTTCCTTGGTATACCCCAGCACATCTACATTATCGTATGTGGCAATGATGTCTTGTTGCTGTTGATTGACCGATAAATGACAAAATAAGACAAGGGACAGGCTCACTAAAGACAGCCCAACAAACAGATACTTATACCTGTGGAGGCTTTCCAGTGTATTTTTTGGCGGAACTGGCGCTCTGTATCCCATTAACCTGTCATCGAAATATTTATAAATCCAATAGATCATTGGCCGAAGTCAATGATTGTAATGATCTGCCCCAGTAATTAAGTATAGTTTTCTATAATTAATTATGACTCTATACCCACAAACATAGACTTACGTATAAAAAAGACAGGACTTATTGCGACTCAAATAGACATAACGAGTGTACATAACCTTTATTAAACTACGCCACATCGGGCCATTAACCAAGTAATTAACGACCACTTACAGTATTTCTATTTCTCCACCAACAAAAAATAGCGTGTTGTACACATACATACAGTGCCTACCAGCACCATTATTTTGTTTTTTTATTGTTACGTTTTTTTTGCTTTAAATGCATGGCAACCACGGCAAAGTGAGCACAAAGAGGAAGTAAAAGGCAGCAATGACCCCGTTCCATATCTACAGGGAACTGATCATCTAAGAATAAGTGTTTTTAAGACTGGGTTGAGAAACCCTTTTGCAATAAGATAAATGGTGCCCAGAGGCGGACTTGAACCGCCACGCCCGTTAGAGCACTAGCACCTGAAGCTAGCGTGTCTACCAATTTCACCACCTGGGCAAATAAGACAAACTGGGTAGAAATACCCTGCCTTACTGTGGGTGCGCAATTTACGGATATTCGAGGAGATTGTCAATCCACCAAGGACATTTTTTTCATTTTACCTAACGAGGGGTCATTTTCCGCACTGAGATAGCGCGAGTATGTAACAAATCACCTATTTTAACATTGCGGCTTCCGTTAAGCGCATGGCTTTGAGCAAACCATAATTGCATGGTGGCCATGGCATCATCCAGCGCATTGTGGGCAGGCACAGCGGGTAAATCTAACCGTTGCCGACAAACTGACAAGGTCGCACTGTTTGGCGGCAACACCTCGTGGTGCTTTTTTAACTGATACACCGCCAGTTGTAAGGTATCCAAATACACAATATCAGGACAATGGATGCCAGTTTGATGAAAAACCCGTTGCAAGATCCCTAAGTCTAAACTGGCATTATGACAAAGCCACAAATGGGTTTTAGCATATTGGCGCAGGGCGTTCAGTACCTCTCGAATATGAATACCGTAGGCCACATCCCCTTCGGTAATACCATGGATCACCGGGCTTTGTGCAAAATCCCCTTTTGCCCGGGTCACCGAGTAAAAACATTGATTCAAATTAATGCTATTGTTTTTTCCTTCGACCCACCCTACCGATGTAATTTTCGCGTTGTTTACATCCAGCGAAGTCAGTTCTAAATCTACCGCTAATAGGGGCACGTCTTTAATTGCCTTATCTTGCCATTGTGCTGGCAAGGCCGGTAAGCCGTGAAAAAGCTGTTTGATCGCTGCAAACATGGGTTAACTTACGCCTCCGGAAAAATTCATCACAGCGGCTTGCTGTGCCCGCTCAATAGCTTTAAAAGCCGCTTTTAATTGATGTCGTTCTATAGACGATAACGCAGATACGGCGACGCGATTATCCGTCACACTGTTGGTCAACTGATGCCGCCAGCGTAGTCGATTTAAGAACAACCAAATATCACGAAGATTTTGCCCATCTTTTGTCGATAACCCAGACCCCGCCGGTAACGCCGCTAACCGCGCTAAGGTAGCAGGCATAGTCAAACCATTAGCCAGTGCGTAAATTCGCACTAAATTATTAATAATAGCAATGGCCTTCACTTTCAAATCGATGGTATCGCTTTGCTCGTAGCCTTTTTCGTAGACAAACTTCTGAAACATGGACAAGGGCACGGGAATATCGTTGTTGTGCCTTGCCAAAGCGGCCAAAAACATCTTTTGCTGTAAAAGGGGCACTCGGGCTTGTTGCAGGCGTCGAAAAAGTTCGCTGTCTCCGTCAGCGCAGCGCGCATCCAAAAAAATATTAAAGTGCATCATGGCGCTGGCCGTTGGCGAATTCACCCATTTTTGGGCTTCTTCTTTCGCCTCTGTTAGTGATAGCCGTAACGCAGGGTTTGACGCCATAATATTGCCATCACACAACTTAATGCCACATTTACCTAATCCACTACACACATAACTTGCCATTGCGGCAAAATAGGCACTTTCTTCTGCATTGGGTGTGCGCGCCAACAATAGACTGTTGTCTTGATCCGACCCCATGGTCTGATCTTCACGGGCTTGAGATCCATACACCACCCAACTATAGGGGAAAGGCGCAGGCCCGTTTTCTCGCTGGTAAAAACCAATGAGTTTTCGGGTCATAATGTCCGTAGCCTGAGAAAGCACTTTTCCAGCGATATCAAAATCGCCAGGCCGTTTGGCATGGGTGGCAAAATAATGGGGCATTTGCCACGAGGAACGAGTCAGCTCGTATAAGTTATCGGCTTTGGATAACTCGCCGATAATAAATAGCACGTTCCCTTTTTGATAGCGCACAATATCAGTCGCCGTGACCATGCCCACAGGTTGTTGGGTTTGACGATGAATAACCGGTAAATGATGAATATTTCGTTCACTCATCAGTGACATGGCATCAAAAAGCGTTCGATGCTGATAAATTTTAGCCGGCTTTGGGGTCATGATCGTCGCTACCGCCGCCGCTATATCGGCCCCTTCGGCCACCACCCGATTACGTAAATCTCGGTCGGTTACAATACCGACCAATTTATCGTCTGCGGTAATCAGCAATGACGAAACTTTGTGCTCGGCCATAATCTTTGCCGCCTGATGGATAGACACCGTTTGCGCGGCTTGTACTGGTGCAACTTCGATAAGTTCGTTAAGGGGCTTGTATAGCCACATAGAATTTGAGTCTGATACCGCTTGATTCTGCAGCGCGTTTTCGCGACTACCGTGGAAAAAATCTGTCACGCCGGCATACGCCATGGTGTGTTTAAACGCACTGGCGGAGAAACAAAAGACTAAACCTGGCTTATCAACCTTTACCGTCAAGGGGTAGTCGGTTTCATCAAGAATTTGATGATAACCAAAGTAATCCCCCTCGCTGAGGTGGCGCTCTGAATGCGGAGAATCTTTTACTGAATACTGGCCGTTTTGAATGAGAAACAAACGCCCCCTATTTTGGGCTAGTATTTCGTCTTTATTGTTCTCGGTGAGATAAACCAAACTGGCCCCTTGGGCGAAGGTCGCCATATCCTGCTCAGCAAGTTTGTCAAAAGGCGCGGATGTTTTAAGAAAGTCCATTACTTGTTGGGGAAGTACGTCCATCGTGAGGCCTCCGGATAAGCCATGGTCGAATATACGTCAGAAAAAGCAGAAGGCTCACCCTAATAAGGTGAGCCTTTATCGTTACATACTGGTGTTACCTCAAAGGGACTAGTGGGACGACGCCGCACCCGAGCCCTTGGGATAACGAATATCTTCTACCATTTGTTGAATTTCTTCTGGTGCATCACCGGTAATTTTAAATACCACGTAAGCCACTAAGAAATTCACTAACATACCAAAGGTACCAATACCTTCTGGAGAAATACCAAACCACCAATGGTCCGGAGTATTCGCCGCAGGATTCACAAACTTAAAGTAGATAATGTATGCCGCTGTGAATGCAATACCCGCAATCATGCCAGACACTGCGCCTTTGCCGTTCATACGCTTGCTGAAGATCCCCATAATAATGGCAGGGAAGAAGCTAGAAGCGGCAAGACCAAAGGCGAAGGCGACCACCTGCGCAACAAAACCTGGCGGATTGACCCCGAAGTACCCCGCAATAACAATGGCAACCCCCGCGGCTAAGCGTGCGTAGAACAGCTCGGCTTTATCGGTAATATTGGGGGCAAAATTTCGTTTAAGTAAGTCATGGGACACCGACGTCGAGATAACCAACAGTAACCCTGCTGAGGTAGATAAGGCCGCGGCCACACCTCCTGCTGCTACCAAGGCGATAACCCAAGCCGGTAAGTTGGCAATTTCAGGGTTCGCCAGTACCATGATATCCCGATCTACATCCACTTCGTTTGCACTAGTAGGATCATCGATACTGCCCGCCGCATAAAACATTTTGCCATCGCCGTTCTTATCATTAAATTTGATAAGGCCGGTTTTTTCCCAATTCTTTATCCATGTTGGTGCCTTCTCATAGCTGGTTCCAGCCATGTCTTGACCATTAATGGTTTCGATCATGTTGACCCGGCCAAAAGAAGCCAGCGCAGGCGCCGTGGTATACAAGATGGCGATAAACAATAACGCCCACCCTGCAGATTTACGGGCATCACGGACTTTAGGCACAGTAAAGAAGCGCACAATAACGTGTGGAAGCCCGGCGGTACCGACCATTAATGCGAAGGTAATAAAGAACACATCGATGGTACTTTTCGAGCCGTCGGTATACTCAGTAAACCCAAGTTCGGTGGACAAATTATCGAGCTTGTCGAGCATGTACATCCCCGACCCATCGGCTAGGGTTGCCCCAAACGCCGTCTGCGGCAAGATATGACCCGTTACCATCATGGAAATAAAGACCACAGGGACTAAATATGCGAAGATCAAGACACAATACTGGGCTACTTGCGTGTAGGTAATGCCTTTCATACCACCTAACACCGTGTAGAAAAATACAATCGCCATACCGATGACCACACCGCTAACGATATCCACTTCTAAGAAACGACTGAACACCACGCCAACGCCGCGCATTTGTCCGGCCACATAGGTGAAACTGACAAAGATAGCGCAAAATACTGCAACGGTTCTGGCGGTTTGGGAGTAGTAGCGGTCGCCTATGAAATCCGGTACAGTAAATTTACCGAATTTACGTAGGTAAGGCGCAAGACAGAGGGCGAGAAGTACGTAGCCACCGGTCCATCCCATAAGGTAAACGGCACCGTCGTAACCCATAAATGAGATCAAACCGGCCATAGAGATAAACGATGCGGCAGACATCCAGTCAGCGGCGGTTGCCATACCGTTTAAAACAGGAGGAACGCCGCCACCAGCAACATAAAACTCGTTGGTCGAACCGGCTCTAGCCCAAATGGCGATGGCAATGTACAGTGCAAATGAAGCACCGACAATGATAAAGGTTAATAATTGAACATCCATGGCTTTACTCCTCGTCGACGCCGTATTTTTTATCCAGCGCATTCATCTTTGCCATGTAAACAAAAATAAGAGCGACAAATATATAAATGGAACCCTGTTGTGCAAACCAGAAACCTAATTTGAATCCAAAGAACCGGATCTCATTTAACGCATCGGCAAATATGATGCCCGCGCCAAATGACACAACAAACCATACAACCAACAATTTGACGAGGAGGGAGATATTCTCCTTCCAGTACGCCGTTTTGTCGTCTTCATTTCTAAATGCCATCTTTACGTCCTCGTATAAGGTTAAATGGATGTTTTATTTTTACATTTATCTAACGACTAACTTTTTGAGCGCTCACTGCCAAAATGGAAAGTGTCTTTTCCCGCAAAGATCGCGCAAAAAGCCTGTCGTTTATCGGTTTTTCTATACTCTAGACGGCACAAGCCTATCGAGAAATGAGACCATGGTCGTAGGTTATAGACCCAGCGACTGGGTATAATACACACAGAGTTGTTAAAGGAATGTATACAAAACAATGACATTTGCATGGGTTTCACTGGCATTGATCTACCTTTTCTTGCTTTTTTATATTGCCAGTTGGGGGGATAAAAATTCGCCCACAGCACGGTGGCTAACTTCTCATCCCGCTATTTATTCGTTGGCGTTGGCAATTTACTGCACCGCATGGACATTTTTTGGTGCCGTGGGTCAGGCTAGCCGTGATACATGGATTTATTTACCCATCCTTCTTGGGCCAGTGCTGGTTTATGTGCTGGGGTATAAGTTTATTTATAAGCTAACCTTGGTAAGCAAAAAGCAGCGTATTAATACCATTGCCGACTTTATTGCTTCTCGCTATGGCAAACGTCAGGGCGTGGCTTTACTAGTGACACTTATCGCGCTTCTGGCCACCATTCCGTATATTGCCCTGCAATTAAAAGCTATCGGCTCAACATTTCAGTTACTCACCCAACAACCTAGCAGCCACTTTATTATCATTATTGCCACTACCTTTATTGCCGTGTTTGCCATCTATTTTGGTACCAAGCAATCCGATGTAACGGAATATCGCCGGGGGCTGATGTTGGCAATATCTTTTGAATCATCCATTAAACTTACAGCATTGGTGTTGGTTGCCGTGGTGGGATACAGCGCTTGGCAAGCCACCGACAACCCCGACCAATTTAATACCTTTTTTACCGAAGAAGCCCTGTCACAATTTGGTTCTTATTCGTTTATCGCGCAAACCATTATGGCCGCTGCTGCCGTGGTCTGCCTTCCACGGCAGTTTCACGTTGCCATTATCGATAACTTAAGTTTGGGGCACTTAAAAACCGCCCGCTGGCTATTCCCGCTTTATTTAGCCATTACCGCTGCGGTTATCCCGGTGATTGCGGTGGCCGGCAACGCGCTATTTCAGGGGCAAAATGTCGAGCCAGATACCTACGTACTTTCGATGGCCATCTATTCTGAATCGGCCTTGTTGCAAATTATTGTGTTTATTGGTGGCCTATCGGCAGCCACAGCCATGATCATTGTTGCCACACTAACTCTCAGTACCATGCTCACCAATGACGTCATCCTTCCCCGCGTATTGTTGTTTAAATCTGGTGGACCACGTCATAACGACTACGGTAAGCGAATCCGTCTTATTCGACGGGTGGTAATCGGGCTAATACTGCTGCTGGCCTTTCTCTATCATCAGCAAATGACCAACAGTCGATCTTTGCATTCCATTGGTCTTATCGCATTCTCTTTGGTCATTCAATTGCTACCCGCTGTCGTGGGCGGGCTATACTGGAAAAAAGCCCACGCCCATGGGGTGTATGCAGGATTAATCGTCGGCTTAATCACCTGGGTGTTGTGGTTGGTGTTGCCGTTAATCAATGGCTCTACCACCACCTTGGAACAAAACGAACAAATAAGTCAGGGCGCATTACTGAGCTTACTAACCAATATTGCTGCCTACGTGGGGTTCTCTATGTTTGCCCCACCCCGGTTAGTCGATCGCATTCAAGCTGAAGCTTTTGTCTCGCCCACAGATACCCGCAGTGGCTCCAACCGTCGTCCAAACACCAATGTGACCATCTCAGATTTGATCACCCTACTGACTACCTTTATGGGAAAAGGCCGTTGTGAACAACTGGTGGAAGAATACCAACACCTTAATCACCGACGAATTAATCGCGACGAGTCGCCAGATGAATCCTTTATGGCCTTTGCCGAGAGAGCCTTAGGCGGGGTAATCGGCGCTTCAAGTGCAAAAGCCCTCATCGACTCTATCCTCAAAGGGAAGAAGCTCGACTTTACTGAAATTATTAATTTTTTCGATGACACCACCCAAGCCATGCAATTCAACATGACGGCCTTGCTTACGTCGCTGGAAAACATGGATCAAGGGATCAGTGTGATCGACAAGCACCTCAATTTAGTGGCTTGGAATAAACGTTACACCATGTTGTTCAACTACCCCGACGAATTACTTGCGGTTGGCACGCCAATTGAAAAATTAGTGCGCTACAACGCCGAACAAGGCGAATTCGGCATTGGCCATGTGGAAGACAAAATTGAAAAACGCTTAGAACACTTGCGTTCTGGTACCCCCCATCGGTTCACTCGGCAGCGAAGCAACGGCCGAGTCATCGAAATGGTGGGCAATCCCCTTCCTGGCGGCGGCTTCGTTACCAGTTTTAATGACATTACCGGTCACATAGAAATTCAGCAGGCGCTGGAAGAGTCGAACATTGACTTAGAAGCCCGTATTAAAAAACGCACCGAAGAAGTTCATTCTATTAACGCCGAATTAAGACTGGAAATTGAACGGCGTTCCGGTGCAGAACAAGAGTTAATCCGAGCTCGAAAAGCGGCCGAGGAAGCTAATGCCAGTAAAACCCGTTTTCTAGCCCTGGCTAGCCATGATGTACTGCAACCCCTCAATGCCGCCAAACTCTATGTCACCGCCTTGCAAGAGGCCGACCTAACCCCGTCGGTAAAAGATATTGTTACCCGTCTTGATCATTCTGTCACTTCCAGCGAAGCCCTAATTGGTACTTTGCTGGACATAGCTCGCTTAGATCAAGGCGAGCTTAAACCCACCATTAAAGCGGTACACGTACCAGCGTTGTTTTCGCCACTGGTAGATGAAATGCGTATGCGTGCCATCGAAAAAGGGTTAGATTTACGCACCCGAATACGGGACTGCTGGGTCTTGGCCGACAAAACCTTTTTGTATCGTATTGTGCAAAACTTGCTTTCTAATGCAGTGAAATACACCGAAAATGGTAAGGTGTTACTTTCTGTTCGCCCCCGAGGCGATCGGGTGATCATTGAAGTCAGAGACACAGGTATCGGCATTTCTAGCGAACAACAAGGCATGATCTTTAGTGATTTTTACCGTACCCATGACTCTTTAGAACATGGGGTCGGTCTTGGTTTAGGGGTGGTTCGCCGTCTTAGCCAGCAAATGCAAAGCAAAATTCAGGTGACCTCTAAATCAGGCAAGGGGAGTTGTTTTCAGCTAGAGCTAGGCAAGGCTTCCCCAAGAAGACAAGCCAATCAAGAAAAGCTCAGTAAAACGGCCACCTTCCGCGGGCTAAGAGTACTGTGTGTAGACGATCAACAGGAAAATCTAGATGCCCTGCGTACCTTGCTAGAAAAATGGGGGATCACTGTGGTGTTGGCCAACAATTGGGATGAAGCACTGCGACAGGCTGATCTTTTCGCCCCGCAAATCTTATTGATGGATTACCAACTTGGTCCCAATCTTAATGGCCTCGATCTCATTGAAGCAATACGTCAGCATCTTAATATTGTGGTACCTGCATCTCTAGTAACAGCGAACCATGAAGAAGCGCTCATCGCACAATGTAAATCTCAAGGGGTAAACTATTTAACCAAGCCATTAAAACCGGCCAAGTTACGGGCCTTATTACAAAGCCTGACTCGCCATATCAAAGACGGGCAATCTAATTAGTGACAATAAGAGCAACAAGACTTAGCGTATAGCTAATGCTTGGCTAACTTTGCTATTAATCGGTCGCCCTATCACTGTGGCGATAAAGCCACTGGCGCGCATCACGGCAGGCAAAGAAACGCCGGTTTTAATGCCCATGCCGTGCAGCATATACAGCACATCTTCGGTGGCCACATTGCCGCTAGCGCCTTGAGCATACGGGCAGCCGCCTAAGCCACCAGCGGCGGTATCGATGGTGCTAATGCCATGTTGTAAGGCTATTAAAATATTTGCCAACGCCTGGCCATAGGTGTCGTGAAAGTGCACCGCCACACGGCAAGCTGGCACTTTTGCTAGTAACGCCTCTAACATACTGGCAGTTTTAACCGGGGTACCTGTGCCTATGGTGTCTCCTAAAGCCACTTCGTAACAGCCCATGTCGATAAGAGCCTCAGCCACCTTCGCCACAACTTGAGGCGAAATATCCCCTTCATAGGGACAGCCTAGAACACAAGAAACATAGCCTCGTACCTTTATTCCCGCCTCAGTTGCTCGTGTCACAACCGGGGCAAACCGCGCAAGGCTTTCTTCGATACTACAATGTATGTTTCTTTGCGAGAAGGTTTCTGATGCTGAGCCAAATACTGCCACTTCATGTACACCGGCGTTCAACGCGGCTTCTAATCCATGCAGGTTAGGCGTAAGGGCAGAATACACCACACCATCCTTGGCTTTAAGTTCAGCGAATACCTCGTGTGAATTCGCCATTTGCGGTACCCACCTAGCAGAAACAAAACTGCCCGCCTCGATACGGCGTAGCCCTGCCTTGGCCAATAAATTAATAAAGCGCACTTTATCGGACGTGCTTATCATGGCGTTTTCATTTTGCAGCCCATCACGAGGGCCCACTTCGAAAATACTCACGGCGTTAGGATAGTGGCTACTCATCGGCAGTAAACTCCAAGAGAGTTGCGCCGCCGTCCACCAGCTCCCCTTGTTGGTAAAAAATGTCCATTATCTGGCCATCACAAGGCGCGGTAATATTGTGCTCCATTTTCATCGCTTCCATGATGAGCAATGTGTCACCTTTACGAACTTTCATGCCAGCTTCCACCATCACTGCCACAACCGAGCCGTTCATGGGCGCAGCAAACTCGGTTTGCCCCTGCTGACTGTCTGACTCACCCAAATCTGCTGATACAGGCGCAAAAACCAGCGCCCCGTGTTCAGTAAACAAGGTCATGTGACTTTGTGACATTGCCCACCCGAAGCACTGCCGGTGCCCATCAAGTTCTACCTGCAATAAATGGTCTTGTACCCTGCCACTAATTTGCCAGTAGTGGTCTTGATAACGGAGGTGCCATGTCGCGGATCCAGCCCCTACTTGATCACGAGGTAAGGTGACAGAGAACTCATATTCATGCCCATCATAAATAAACTTAACAGTATGCAAGTACTCACTATTAAGTCGCCATCCGGTGTTTTGCGACCAAGGGGTAACGGTTCCTGTTGGGGGCGAAGTCATATGTCCTTCACCGTGTAAGGCCAACCAAGCCATCACAGGTAAAATACCAACAGGCAATGCTGCGTCACGGGCAAACAGCATAGAGGAATGGGTTTCAATAAAGCTGGTATTAATGGCTGCCTGAACAAACGGTTCGCTGGACGCGACCTTATGCAAAAAGGCAATATTTGTGGTCACGCCGTCGATATAATATGCCGCTAATGCATTCAGTAAACGCCCCACGGCTTCTTGTCTAGTTTCGCCCCATACTATTAATTTAGCTAGCATAGGGTCATAGTAAACACTTACTCCATCACCTTGCATGACGCCAGTATCTACCCGTACATGTGGGCTTTGCTTAGGCGGTTGATACAAATGCAACGTACCGGTGGCAGGTAAAAAGTCTTGTGCTGGGTCTTCAGCATAAATGCGAGCTTCAATTGCATGCCCATGACAGGTGAGCTGCTGTTGGGTTTTTGGCAGACATTCGCCTTGCGCCACCCGAATTTGCCAAGCGACAAGATCTTCACCGGTGATCATTTCTGTAACCGGATGCTCGACCTGTAAGCGGGTGTTCATTTCCATAAAGTAAAATTCCCCCGCGCTGTCGAGCAAAAACTCAACGGTGCCTGCGCCTACGTAACCGATGGCATGAGCTGCTTTTAAGGCCGCCTCTCCCATGGCCTGCCGTAAGGTATCGCACATACCTGGTGCCGGTGCTTCTTCGATAACTTTTTGATGCCGACGCTGTATCGAGCAATCCCGCTCAAATAAATACACCCCGTTGCCCTGTGTATCACAAAACACCTGAATTTCGATATGTCTGGGGTCGGTCAGGTACTTTTCCACCAGCATGATATCGTCATTAAAGCTAATTAACGCTTCCCGTTTTGCCGCCGCCAGCGCCGAAGGAAAGTCCGGTGCTTGCCACACCTGTCGCATGCCCTTACCACCGCCACCTGCGGCAGCTTTTAACAGTACCGGATAGCCCATTTTGTCTGCCACCGATTGCAAGTAAGAGTCCCGTTGGTCGTCACCATGATAGCCCGGAACCAGCGGCACCCCAGCGGCCTCCATAATTTGTTTAGCAGCCGATTTAGATCCCATGGCTTTAATGGCATCTGCTGGCGGCCCAATAAAAATGATGTTGTGCTCTGCCAATGTACTGGCAAACGCTCCGTTTTCTGACAAAAAGCCGTAACCGGGGTGCACCGCATCTGCCCCTGTTAGGGACACGGCTGCCATAATACGAGGGATATTCAGGTAGCTTTCTTTAGACGGAGCAGGGCCAATGTACACGGCTTCATCGGCTAAGCCTACGTGCCGGGCCTGCTTGTCTGCCTCTGAATAAACCGCCACGGTGGCGATCCCCAGTTTATGGGCGGTTTTTATAATTCGACAGGCAATCTCACCCCGATTAGCAATTAGAATTTTTTTAATCATCATGGCGCTCCAACCACGGTGCGGGCTGTTTTTGTAAAAATGCGCGCAAACCTTGCTGCCCTTCAGGGGACACACGAATATCCGCAATGCGTTGGCTCGTGTAGGTCATTAACTGGGTATCAATGGGTTGTCCACACACTTCGCTAATTAATGCTTTTGTATTTGCCACCGCTTGAGGACCATTACCGAGTATCTTCTCCAGCAGGGCATTTATTTGTTCATCAAGCTCACTGGGTAAAACCACCTCGCTGACCAAACCTAGGCTTTTGGCTTCTGGTGCAGAAAAAATCTCAGCAGTTTGAAAGTATCGACGACACGCTCTCTCCCCCATCGCCGCTATCACATAAGGGCTGATCGTCGCGGGAACCAAGCCAAGTCGAACTTCACTCAGGCAAAATTGGCTGCTTTCACTTGCCACCGCCATATCACAACAGGCTATCAGTCCCACAGCACCGCCGAACGCCGCGCCCTGAATACGGGCGATGGTAGGTTTAGGGATGGTATTTAGTAATTGCAGCATCAGCGCCAAATTCATCGCATCTTGTTGGTTTTGTTCCCGGGTAAAGTTTGCCATGCGCTGCATCCAGGCTATGTCAGCACCGGCACTAAAACTTTTTCCTCTTGCCTGTAACACCATGGCGCGGATATTGTCTTGCTTGGTCACTTTGGTGAAACAATGTGTTAGTTCCCCAATCATGGCATCGTCAAAGGCATTGTGCTTTTCGGCGCGATCGAACGTGACGTAGGCCACGCTATTTTTCACTGTAAAGTCTATTGTCGTCATCACTGAACTCCTCCGTCATTACATCCGAAAAACGCCAAATTGGGTCTCTTCCACGGGGCGATTCATCGAAACAGAAAGGGACAAACCCAACACTCTGCGGGTATCTGCCGGATCAATCACGCCGTCATCCCACAGCCGAGCTGAAGCATAATAAGGGTGGCCTTGCTGCTCGTAGGTATCGATAACCGGTTGTTTAAAAGCCTGCTCTTCTTGGTCGGACCATGGCGTACCTTCCCGTTCAAGCTGATCTCGTTTTACCTGCGCTAGCACGCCCGCAGCTTGTTCACCGCCCATTACAGAAATGCGAGCGTTAGGCCACATAAACAAAAAGCGGGGATCATACGCCCGTCCACACATGCCGTAATTGCCAGCCCCAAAGCTACCGCCAATCAGTACCGTTATTTTAGGTACCTTGGCACAGGCCACTGCTGTGACCATTTTGGCGCCGTGTTTAGCAATACCACCAGACTCATATTGCTTACCCACCATAAAACCGGTGATATTTTGTAAAAAGATAAGAGGAATTTTGCGTAAGGCACATAGCTCTATAAAGTGCGCGCCTTTCAGGGCACTTTCACCAAACAAGATGCCATTGTTAGCCACAATACCCACCGCATAGCCATATATTCGGGCAAAACCACATACCAGGGTTGTGCCGTACAATGCCTTAAACTCGTCGAATTCAGAGCCATCGACAATACGAGCAATAACTTCGCGCACATCGTAAGTTTGCCGGGTATCTTTTGGCACAATGCCGTAAATGTCTTTACTGTCATAACAGGGCGCGACCACGGGTTTAATGTCTGCTCTGGCACTTGTTGGACGATTTAATCTAGCAATACAATTTCGGGCCAACGATAGTCCGTGATGATCATTATTGGCCAGATGGTCCACCACCCCAGATATCCGCGTATGCACATCTCCACCGCCAAGCGCTTCTGCGGTAACCACCTCGCCGGTAGCCGCTTTCACTAACGGTGGGCCGCCTAGAAAAATAGTGCCTTGTTGCTTAACGATAATGCTTTCATCCGCCATTGCCGGTACGTAAGCCCCACCCGCCGTACAAGACCCCATTACCACGGCAATTTGTGGTATGTTTTTAGCCGACATATTCGCTTGATTATAAAAGATCCGGCCAAAATGCATTTTGTCAGGAAACACCTCGTCCTGATTGGGCAGGTTTGCACCCCCTGAATCCACTAAATAAATACAGGGTAAATGATTTTCTTCGGCGATTTGCTGAGCCCGTAGGTGCTTTTTCACGGTCATCGGGAAATACGTTCCCCCTTTGACCGTAGCATCGTTAGCCACAATCATGCACTCCACCCCTGATACACGCCCAATACCCGCAATGACTCCCGCCGCAGGAATATCCACATCGTACATATCCCACGCCGCTAATTGCCCGATTTCCAGAAAAGGAGACCCCGGATCCAGCAGTACATCAATGCGATCACGGGGCAGCAATTTACCCCGAGCAAGATGCCGTTGAGCAGCCTTCTCACCCCCGCCTTGATGTATCTTCTTTATTGTTTCGTATAAATCGTCCACCTGCTTTTGCATATGCGCGGCGTTTTGCAAAAACGTGTCCGATTTTGTATTGATGCTAGTTTGTATTACAGGCATACCGACTCCTGATCTAAAAGGCTTGGGGTAATCCACAGGCTGTTAGCCATACACATCACTTCGCCCTACGCCGACTCGTTAAACAATTCACGGCCAATAAGCATACGGCGAATCTCTGATGTTCCCGCCCCTATTTCGTAGAGCTTCGCGTCGCGCAATAAGCGCCCAGTGGGAAACTCATTAATATAGCCATTGCCACCTAATAACTGGATGGCATCCAGCGCCATCTTGGTTGCCAATTCTGCGGCATATAAAATTGCGCCAGCGGCGTCTTTACGGGTGGTTTCGTTACGATCGCAGGCTTGTGCTACCGCGTACACATAGGCCCGGGCAGCATTCATTTGGGTGTACATGTCTGCGACCTTGCCCTGTATCAATTGAAACTCGCCAATGGCTTGACCAAATTGCTTGCGATCATGAATATAAGGCACCACTGCATCCATACAGGCTTGCATGATTCCCAATGGCCCACCGGCAAGTACCACCCGCTCATAATCAAGGCCGCTCATTAGAATTCGCACGCCTTCCCCTTCGTTACCAAGCATATTCGTAGCCGGTACTTCACAATCTTCAAACACCAATTCACAGGTATTTGACGAGCGCATGCCAAGCTTGTCTAGCTTCTGTGCCCGGCTAAATCCGGGGAAATCACGCTCTACAATGAACGCGCTTATTCCCTTTGGCCCTGCGTGCATATCTGTTTTAGCGTAAATCACAAAGGTATGGGCATCAGGCCCATTGGTGATCCACATTTTGCTGCCATTAAGCACATACACGTCGCCATGTTTTTGCGCCCGTAATTTCATGCTCACCACATCCGAACCCGCGTTAGGCTCGCTCATGGCCAAGGCACCAATATGTTCTCCAGATACCAAAGCCGGTAAGTACTGCTTTCGTTGCTGCTGTGTGCCGTTTCTGTAAATTTGATTAACGCACAAATTAGAGTGAGCACCGTAACTAAGGGCAATGCCTGCCGAAGCACGGCTAATTTCTTCCATTGCCACGGTATGGGCCAAATAACCCATACCCGCACCGCCAAATTGTTCTGATACCGTGACCCCCAACAGCCCCATATCACCAAACATGGGCCATAGCTGGTTAGGAAAGCTGTTTTGTTCGTCGGCCTTCGCCGCTAAAGGGGCTATTTGGTGGTTGGCAAATTGGTGAACATGCTCTCTAAGCATGTCTACCTCTTCTCCCAAATTAAAATTGAGGGTGGGGTATGAAATGTTCATTCACGTAAGCATCCTAATGTAACAAATGAAAAACGCACATGAGGGCATCGCACGCATGTTACGTTTACGTTAACCATACTTTACGTAAAGGTAAACCTGTTGTTTGTATTCGTCAATATAAGATTGCTTTGCCCCACCAAGTGGGAATGGGTTTTCAACCCAAAAAAAGAACGTAGATAAACATTTCCGCGCAAACGTTACTGTGTCATTATTTTCGCTTCTTGTTTTTAAGCTCACGTTACAAGGTATACCTCCCGTTATGCGTATCGCCATACTTTCACGCAACCCGAAGCTTTATTCTACCCGCCGCTTACTCGAAGCGGGTTTAGCGAAAGGTCATGAAGTCGACGTTATCGACACCATGCATTGTTATATGGACATAACCAGTGCCAAACCCTCTGTTCGTTACAAGGGTGAAAAGCTACCGTTTTACGACGCGGTGATCCCGCGTATCGGCGCCTCAGTAAGCTTTTATGGCACCTCGGTTGTGCGACAATTTGAAATGATGGGTACCTACAGCATTAATGAGTCTGTGGCCATTAGCCGCTCTCGAGATAAATTGCGCTCGTTGCAGTTGCTGTCTCGTAAAGGTATTGGTATGCCGCGTACAGGGTTTGCCCATCACCCAGATAAAATAGACGACTTAATTCGTAATGTTGGCGGTGCGCCGGTAGTAATTAAGTTATTAGAGGGCACGCAGGGCATTGGTGTGGTCCTTGCCGAAACGCAAAAGGCAGCAGAATCCATCATTGAAGCATTCATGGGATTAAACGCCAGCATTCTGGTTCAAGAATATATCAAGGAAGCAGGCGGCTCAGACATTCGCTGCTTTGTAGTGGGTGATAAAGTTGTCGCCGCCATGAAGCGACAAGCTGCGCCGGGTGAGTTTCGTTCTAATCTTCACCGTGGTGGTTCTGCCAGTCTGACAAGGCTTTCACCAGAAGAGCGTAAAACCGCGGTAGTTGCAGCTAAAACCATGGGCCTAAATTGCTGCGGCGTAGATATTCTGCGCTCAAACAATGGCCCGGTGGTTATGGAGGTTAACTCTTCTCCCGGGTTAGAGGGCATTGAAAGCGCTACGCAAAAAGACGTGGCTGGCATGATCATCGATTTTATCGCCAAATCAGCAAAACCCTTTAACACACGAACGCGAGGCAAAGGCTAATGGGGCTGGAACCACTGGAAATCGGCGGGCACAAGATCGCACCGGGCGAATCAAAGCGCATTGAACTGGAAATGCCCCCCTTGTACACCAATACACACATGAGTATTCCTGTGTATGTAAAACGGGGGCATCGTGCTGGCCCAACTTTATTTGTTTCTGCGGCTATTCATGGCGATGAACTTAACGGCATTGAAATTGTAGGGCGCTTAATACACTCAAAAGCGATTGCACGTTTACGTGGAACCCTTATCGCGGTGCCTATGGTAAACGTGTATGGCGTGTTAAATCAGTCTCGCTATCTGCCAGATAGACGGGATCTAAACCGCAGTTTCCCTGGCAGTAGAAAAGGCTCATTAGCCGGCAGACTGGCCAATCTGTTCTTGAAAGAAATCGTGAATAAATGTGACATAGGCATCGACCTGCATACCGGCGCGATTCACCGCAGCAATCTTCCCCAGGTTAGAGCGAATTTAGATGATCCTGATGTATTAGGTATGGCCAAAGCATTTGGGGTGCCGGTACTTCTTAATGCCGACTTACGTGACGGTAGTTTGCGTCAAGCTGCCAGTGAAACGGGAGTGAAAATTCTGTTATACGAAGCCGGCCAAGCACTGCGTTACGATGAGTTTTCTATTCGGGCTGGCTTGCGCGGGGTAATTAACACCATGCGTCATGTGGGAATGCTTAACAAAAGTCGCGGCAAAGGACACCATATTAAGCCCTTTATCGCTCGGGAAAGTGGTTGGGTGCGGGCGGCAGAAAGCGGGTTCGTTCGCCATCTCGCACAACTTGGTGATCATATTGAAAAAGGCGATAAACTGGCCACAATTTCAGACCCCTTTGGTGAGGTATTATCGACAATGCAAAGTCCCATGGCCGGCGTGATCATTGGAAAGCAAAACATTCCCCTCACCCAAGAAGGCGAAGCCATTTATCATATTGCCTACTTCAAACAACCTGACTCTGTTGCAGAACACGTTGAATTGCTACAGGACAACTTAGCGCCTGATGACCTAACCCAATCATCATAAGGACACCCCATGCCACAAGTACAAAAACAACTTATAGGTGCCATTGAATATTGCCACCTACCTGCATTATCCATCAATAATTTAACCATTCGCGTGGATACAGGCGCCGCCACCTCGTCGTTGCATGTTGATAATATTGAAGAGTTTGAACGGGATGGCACATTATGGGTTAGCTTTGACATTCACCCAGATATTCATCAGGTAGACACCATTGTGCGTCGAGAAGCCCCTGTGGTTGCGCGCAAAAAAGTGAAAAGTTCAACCGCTACGCGAGAGCGACGATACGTCATTCATACCGATATTGTCATGGCAAACGAGCAATGGACAATTCAGTTAACCCTTACCGATAGAAGCGAAATGACCTACTTGATGCTGTTTGGCAGAGAAGCCATGAACGGGCGCTTTATTGTCGACCCTCAGCAGGAGTTTTTACTCTGCGACAGGCACCAACCTTAAAACAAATAAGTACCCCCCTCTATTTTGGAGGCTCCAGTTCTAACTGAGAAGCAATCAGTACCGCCTGGGTGCGATTGTTTATGCCCAGCTTTTTAAATATGGCAGTAACATGGGCTTTTACGGTGGCTTCGGCAATATCTAAATTGTAGCCAATTTGTTTATTTAACAAGCCTTCGCGCATGTAGCACAATACCTTGTATTGTGACGGGGTAAGAGAGGCGATTTTATCTGCCAATTCGGAAAACTCTTCGTCAACGTCTTCGATTTTCTCGCTAACAGATTCTGGCAACCAAATGTCACCGTCAAGGATACATTGTACCGCACTGGCAATGTCGCCTGAGCTGGCAGTTTTGGGAATAAAACCCAATGCACCTACGCCCACGATTTTAGAAATGATGCTAGCATCTTCTGTTCCCGACACTACCGCTACGGGAATATCAGGAAACAACTTGCGGATATGCACTAAACCAAACAAATCGTTACTGCCTGGCATGTGTAAATCGAGGAGAAGAAGGTCGATATCCTCTTTTTCAAGAATATCGACCGTGGTTGTTAAATCTCCAGCTTCTCGCAGCAGGAGATTAGGTAAAGTCAATGATAACGCGCCTCGTAAGGCATCACGATAGAGCGGATGGTCATCAGCAATTAGCAGCGTTATCATTGTTTTCCTTATTTGTTCAGGCGCTCCTCTATAAGTGTATCAACAACAGACGGATCCGCCAATGTTGAAGTATCGCCTAATTGCTCGTGCTCGTTAGCCGCAATCTTACGCAATATACGCCGCATGATCTTACCAGAGCGCGTTTTCGGTAATCCGCGAGACCACTGGATCATATCCGGTGTGGCGATGGGGCTGAGTTCTTGACGCACCCAAGCGCGCAGCTCTTTGGTAAGTTCATCATCAGGCGCAATACCTTCATTGGGAGTAACGTATACGTATATTCCCTGCCCTTTAATATCGTGAGGATAACCCACTACCGCCGCTTCGGCTACTTTAGGATGAGCAACCAAGGCACTTTCTATTTCAGCGGTACCTAATCGGTGACCAGAAACATTCAATACGTCATCAACGCGGCCGGTGATCCAGTAGTAACCGTCTTCGTCTCGACGTGCACCGTCACCAGTGAAATAAACACCTTTGTACGCGCTAAAGTAGGTATTGATAAAGCGCTCGTGATCGCCGTAAACCGTGCGAGCCTGACTTGGCCAGCTTTCTTTGATCACCAAGTTACCTTCTGCAGCACCTTCTAATTCTTTGCCATCGGCATCAAATAGGGCCGGTTGAATACCAAAGAACGGACGCGAAGCCGAGCCAGGCTTAAGGGCCGTAGCGCCAGGCATTGGCGTGATCATCATGCCGCCGGTCTCGGTTTGCCACCAAGTATCCATAATTGGGCAACGGCCTTCACCAATAACCCGGTGATACCATTCCCAGGCTTCTGGGTTGATAGGCTCACCCACCGACCCTAGCAGTCTTAAGGATGATAAATCACAACCTTCAGCCGGCGCATCGCCATGGGCCATTAATGCACGAATAGCGGTTGGCGCAGTATACAGGCTATTGACCTTATATTTTTCGACTATCTGGGCGATTCGGCGTACATCAGGGTAAGTCGGAACCCCTTCAAAAAAGACCTGCGATGCGCCGTTAATCAGTGGGCCATACACCATGTAACTGTGACCGGTGATCCAGCCCACATCCGCAGTACACCAGTACACATCGTCTTCGCGATAATCGAAAGCATATTTAAATGTCATCGACGTATATAACAAATAGCCACCGGTAGAATGCACCACCCCTTTAGGCGTGCCCGTTGAACCTGAGGTATACAGGATAAACAGCGGATCTTCGGCATTCATCACTTCGGGTTCACATTGGGCAGAACAGTCTTCGATAAGATCTTCCCACCACACGTCAATATCATCGTTAACGGCCACGTCACCGCCAGTCAATTTGTGCACAATAACATTGGTAATGGATGGGCAAGCGCCACCGGCAACGGCTTTATCGACGTTGGCTTTAAGCGGTACGCTGCGGCCTGCGCGGCGACCTTCATCACAGGTGATCACCACTTTAGCTTTGCTATCGTTAATACGATCAGCAATAGCATTAGGCGAGAAACCACCAAAAATAACAGAGTGAACAGCACCGATACGGGCACAAGCTAGCATCGCATACGCCGCCTGCGCCACCATAGGCATATAAATCGCTACCCGGTCGCCTTTCCCTACGCCTAGTTTTTTAAGGCCATTAGCTAGCTTACAGACTTCATAATGAAGCTGCTGATAAGTTACTTCTTCACTGTCTTCTGGGGAATCACCTTCCCAGAACAGCGCCACTTTTTTCGCGTTTTCTGCAAGGTGACGATCGATACAGTTGTAGCTGGCATTAATTTCACCATCTTCAAACCATTTTATAGAAACGTCATCTGCGCCAAAATGGGTATTTTTCACTTTTGTTGGTTTGGTGTACCAATCCAGTGTACTTGCATACTCACCCCAGAACCCGGTGGGATCATCAACTGAACGCTGATACATGTTGTCATATTGTTCTTGCGTCAGATGGGTATTTTCAAGAATGTTTTCAGGAACAGGATACGTCTTGCTGGCAGTCATGGATAATGCCTCCGATGTCATATTAATTCAGTGAAAATTATTTGTTACTCAGGGTAGCTTTTCTAAACCAAAGCAAAATGAGACTTTGGTCTTAGCGAATTTGCCCTTTTAGGACAGTTCGATACGACGTTAGTCTTATAGACCAACCGCTTATTTTCATTTCCCTCAGAGTCGTTCAAATTATCACCCGTTAACCAATTATTTACAGTTTCTTAACCTGATGAAGAATACAGGAACGACGATGAAACACACTTTTAGTAAAACAGCTGTTGCAATGTCCCTCGCAGTTTCAGGGTTTATGGGCACCTCTGCAGTTCAGGCTGCCAATCTTGCGGGAACCGACATTGGCTTCTCTGGCTATGTTAAAGCGGATGCCATGGTAAGTGAATACTCCGATGGTACATTAGCCTCTGGTAGTATAGGCCGCGATTTTTACGTCCCTTCAGTTACCCCTGTAGGCGGAAATGACGAAGGCACCCAGTTTGATGCACACATCCGTCAAACGCGTTTTCGCTTTACCTCAAACACGCCTACCCCCGAAGGTGACACTATAACCGGTGTGCTAGAACTGGATTTCATCGTAACAAGTGGTGGCGATGAACGCATTAGTAATTCCTATGTACCCCGTATTCGTCACGCATTCATTAAATACAAGAATTGGTTGGTAGGCCAAACTTGGACAACATTTATGGATGTGGGTTCGTTACCTGAATCACTCGACTTTATCGGTACCACTGACGGCATCACCTTTGGCCGACAAGTTATGGTTCGGTATTCTTCCGGTGGTTTTCAGTTTGCCCTGGAGAACCCCGAAACCACGGTCACACCAAATGGTGGCGGCACCCGCATTGTTGCCGACGATAATGCCGTACCAGACGCCATCGCTGCCTATACACTTAAACGTGATTGGGGGTATGTAAAAGTGGCCGGTCTAGTACGCCAACTGTCTTACGACAATGGTACAGATATCGACGCTGACGAAACCGGTTATGGTATTGCCGTGTCGGGTAAGTTTATGATGGATAACGGTGATGACTTGCGCTGGATGGTCAATACCGGTGCCGGCCTAGGACGGTATGCCGCCCTCAACGCCGCAAACGGTGCGGTTATTACCCCTGATAACGATCTAGAAGCCATTGATTCCACAGGCTATGCCATTGCCTATCGCCATATCTGGAACGACAAAATGCGCAGCAATATTATGTTTTCTGCTTTAGATGTTGATAACGACGCAACCTTAACCGGTACAGCCGTTACCGAAAGTTCTTACAGCACCCGTTTAAACCTGCTGTATTCACCCACAAAAGCGCTAACGGTGGGGGCAGAATATGCTTATGCAAAACGTGAAGTTGAATCGGGATTGGAAGGTGATATGAACCGTGTCCAGTTCTCGGCCAAATACGCTTTCTGACATCCCAACGCGAGGAAAGCTTTGCCCCACATTTGTGGGGCTTTTTTATGCCTGTATGTTTATTTACAACACGCTGGCCATGATGATGAGCTTAATAAGGCTGTGGGTAACGTTTAAACACGTCGTTAATTTGTCGCAGCACCGAATCGTCGAGGGAAATATCAAACCCGTTTAGGTTTTCCTCTAATTGACTAAGCTGTGTGGCACCAATAATTGTAGAGGTAACACCTGGCACAGCATTACACCAAGCCAGTGCCAATTGTGAAGGGGTGATCCCTGCCCGATGAGCAATCTCCACATAACGACGGGTAGCATCTTGTGCAGCGTCTTTATCGCGGAATAACCCTTGGCGTTGAACGTAAGTCCAGCGTGAGCCTTTTGGCCGCGCATCATCTAAGTACTTTCCTGATAACATTCCCGTTGCCAAGGGAGACCATGGCAAATAGGCGATATCTTCAAAATGGCACATTTCGATTAAATAGGGCCAGTCTTTGGCATGCAACAAGCTAAATTCGTTTTGTATGGAAACGGGGCGAGGAACATTCATTTCCTCACACAAACGTAAATAGGTATGTATGCCCCATGGCGTATCATCAGATAAACCCCAATGACGAATCTTACCGGCGCCAATGGCTTGCTTAATACCGCTAAGGATATCTCGCATGCCCGCCACTTCTTGCTCTTTGTCTGTATTGTTGGGATCAACCTTACCCGGCCAATGTTTACCAAAATGAGGGGAAGTCCGGTTTGGCCAGTGCAACTGATAAACATCGATATAATCGGTATTTAGTCTGTCTAGCGAGGCATCTAACGCAGAGGTTAGCGTTTGAGAAGAGATATCTGAGCCTTCGCGGATCCAGCCTATACCACTGCCAGCCACTTTGGTCATCACCACCAAATCTTTGCGCTGATGGGCATGCCGTTTTAGCCAATCTCCTAACATGCGTTCAGTGTCGCCGCTGGTCTGCGCATTCGGCGGAATGGGGTACATTTCTGCGGTATCGATAAAATTAACACCATGGTCAATCGCCATAGCCATTTGCGCGTCGGTATCAGCTTGGGTATTTTGGATCCCCCAAGTCATTGTACCTAAGCATGCTTTAGAAACAGACAGCTCGCTGCTTCCTAAGAGTGTATATTTCATTGACGTGTGTCACCTTGTTGAAACTGTGCCAAGTGGCAACGGAGGGAAGATTATAGCATCAATCAATTGTTGCCATGAGACGCCCATCGACTGAGCGTCTCTCATTAGCGTTTAAAGGTAGGTTTTAGCTTTGCGCCCAAGGTCCATAGATGGCCAAGGTTTCGGCAGGTGAATACAAGTTAACAAACAATATGCTGCCATCAGGAGAGAAACACGCGCCGGCCAACTCGGTTTGAGTATGCAATTTGGCCACGGTGTAAGCATCACCATTTGGTGTTACGCCCCGTAGATGATTATCCACCACTTCTGTGTACTGATCTTCACACACAAGTAAGTGCCCGTTAGGACAAACCGTTAAGTTATCACCAAAGTTAAACAGGTTTTTATCTTCGCTTTCTAAAAATAGCTGTATACGATCCGTTGCGTTATTGCGACCTGGGGCAAAACGCATGATTTGACCTAGTTGTTTATTTCCGCCGTTGGTACAGCAAAAATACAATTCGTTCTCTGCCCAATGGATGCCTTCACCTCGCGCAAATAATGTTGCGCCAAGTTCATAACCCCGTTTACGTAGATCGTCTTCGGGGCTATCTGGCGTATCTAAAGTTACCCAATCAGCTTCTAGCCATTGCCCCACTGGCATGTTTGCAGCTGTCCAGTTTCGTGAATCAAATTTAGGCGTGTCTTTTATACGAAGGGCTTGTAATACACCGCCGTCTTGCAGCTTGCCGTAGGTGTTAGGTACAAAGCGATAGAAAAGGCTATCGCCCCGATCTTCAGTGAGATACACAATACCGGTTTGCGGATCAACACAAGCAGCTTCATGATTAAACCGCCCCATGGCCTTTAACGGCACCGCTTCAACCATAGAGGTGGCGTCAGCAGGGACTTCAAAGATATAACCGTGATACTGTTTATACGGCGTGCCGGGTGTTGCCACAGACTCTTCGCACGTAAGCCAGCTATTCCATGGCGTAATGCCGCCGGCACAGTTACGCACCGTGCCGCTAATGCTCATAAACGACGAGGTAACGGTTTTAGATTTGGTATCGAATACTAAAGTACTCGTACCGCCGGGTAACGCCACACCATCATTAAAGGTGTCGTAGGCTAGTTTGGTTTTATGTGCCTGGATGGTGGCCGGCTGCTTTTCAATGTGATCGGGGTGTAGTTCGTGGTTACGCACTAGGGCTAATTTACCATCCGCTAGAGAAAAACAGCCCATGCCATCGGCACGATCCGGCACTTGCAGACCATCAGACATCATATCGCCTAACGAAGAGATAACTTGATATTTAAACCCTTTAGGTAGGTCTAATCGCTTGTGGGGATCAGGGATTAAGGGACCATAAAGATCGCTAAATAGAGATTGAGGCAAACTTTTAGCTTTACCATATCCGCTGGCGGTTAATCCACCGAATGCTAAAGAACCTACTAAAAACTGTCTTCTTGTGAACATATGTTTTACCGCAATAGATTTTAAAAGTGATGATGCACACTATGTTACTGCGGAATTGTTACGTTATCACACACACAATTTGCAATAATCGCTAATTACGTGAAAAAACAGGATAAACAGACACAAAAAAGGCGCTCATTTGAGCGCCTTTTGTTAATTCGTTAGGTTGCGTAGATTAAAGAATCTTCGCTACAACGCCAGCACCTACGGTACGGCCACCTTCACGGATAGCGAAGCGTAAACCTTCATCCATCGCGATAGGAGCAATAAGTTCTACTACGAACTTAAGGTTGTCACCAGGCATTACCATTTCTACGCCTTCAGGCAGCTCTACAGCACCTGTTACGTCAG
>NZ_JAHKQF010000016.1:0-49708 GCF_018860965.1 Alteromonas sp. C1M14
TAAACCTAGATGCCCTTTCCAACCTTAACAGCGCCAAGCCTATCATCAGCGGCACATGCGATGAAATCGGCGCCGTGATCAACATCGAAGTGACCGACAGTGACGAGGTCACTCAGACTTTTACCACTGACGTATTACCGGATGGGACCTTTGCCATTGAGCTGCCCGCCGATGCCGCCGAAGGGTTACTAAGCGTCGATGTATCTGTCTTAGACAGCGCCGGCAATGTGGCCTCAGTGAGCACCACTGGCTTAATTGACTTAACCTTGCCGGTATTAAACCTAGACGCCCTTTCTAACTTAAACAGTGCCACGCCTACCATAAGCGGCACGTGCGATGAAATTGGGGCCGTGATCAACATCGAAGTGACCGACAGTGACGAAGTTACCCAGACTTTTACCACTGACGTTTTACCCGATGGCACCTTTGCAATCGAGTTACCCGCTGATGGGGCCGAAGGGTTACTAAGCGTAGATGTTTCGGTACTCGACAGTGCAGGCAATGTGGCCACGGTAAGTACCAGCGGGCTGATCGATTTAACTATTCCCTTACTTTCTTTAGACAATATTGGGCTAATTAACGACGCGACTCCAACTATATCAGGTACATCAGATGAAATTGGCGGCACTGTTACTTTAACCGCAATCGATGCTGAAGGAGACGAACAAACGCTTTCAACAACAGTACAATCAGACGGCACTTTCACTACTGAGATACCGTTGGATGTAGCCGAAGGTCTTCTAGACATAGAAGCAAGTGTTATTGATTTAGCAGGAAACATAAATACGCTAATTGAAACCGGCGTTGGGACGATTGATACACTAGCGCCTAATTTATCTATTTCACACTTGCCTTCGTTAGCAGACCCATCCATACAAGGGGCTACCGACCCAGAGATGGCGGGACGCTCTATTCAAGTGGATGTAACTGCCGATATTTTAGGTATAGAAACTTCGCTATCAATTTCAACAAATGTGCTTGTTGACGGTAGCTGGTCTACTGGACCAATCGCTAACCTATCATTAGGCCCCATTGGAGTCTCAGTTTCCATTACAGATGAAGCCGGTAATATAGCCACTGTCAGTGAGTCATCATCGGTCAGTACGACCGATAGCGCTCCGCTAACCGATACAACAGCTGGGGGCGATTCATTAGCAAATGTGAGTATTACAGGAAATAACTTAATCGATATCTAAATTGAATAGGCAGTCGTGACTTAAAATGTGCTGACGTGCCAATATTTAGTTCGCCAGAAAACAGATGGAAGCCAAGTCTTTGGCATCCATCTGTTGGGTGGGCGTTATTGTAAAGTGATCGTAATATCGTATTGATGCAAGTCAGTAGCGAAGTCATCGCTTTCTAAAGATTGGTAATATTCAATGTAATCGTCATAGTTATTGGTATTATCACTTTTGAGTAAGGTGACTTGTGTGTCGGTAATATAACTATCGCTATCAACAATATCATCGTAACCTTCTAAGGCGACGCTATTAGGCAAGATCCCTTCTTCAGGGCCGTACATTGTCCATGTAACAGGTACACTGGTGTAGCCGTAAGTGAAGCGAATGATAGCCATCGGGTAGTTTTTTACACCACTATAATCATAGGTTCCATCATCGTCTAATTCAGAGAATGAAACGGTATCGATACTTGGCATATCGTCCGATGCTTCGGCATCTAATGCATCATCGTAATCAGTTGAGATAACCTGATGACCACTGGTCACAGACCAAGAGCCATAAAGATTACTGCTTGTGCTCAATGTATTTTCAGCAACGCCTTTATAGTAAGCTTCGTTAATATACATATGACTTGTAAATAACAAGGCGGTGTCATCATCTTCACTAATCGCTGACTGAAAATGCTCCCCCTCTTCAAATTCTTGGGAAATAACAATATCGGGGTGTTTTTTACTTAAGCTAATTTCGTCAGCCACTTCCACTGCCGATACAGCCCATTCCCCCGTACCATCGGTAGTAAAATCACTAATAAAGTCAGCTGATCCAATTTTCTCCTCGTCATCGTCAGTCCCTTTCACCATGAGTGAAGCCACTGGCCAATCACCATCGATAACACGACATGCAGTGACATCCGTAAATAAGGTTTCTGTATCGCTAACACTTTCCCATCCCTCGAAAGGTAAGGAGGTCCAAGCTTCGTCAATATTTGCAAAAGCACGGTGCCGCAATGATGCGTCTTGAGTAATACATTCACAGGTATCGTTGCTGACCAAATTATCGTAGGTGGCTTGATACGTGGTTTCTGTCGACGACGACGCCTGATAATAGCTCACAATATCTAAGCCTTCTTCGCTATCGCCAGATTGGGTTTTCGCCACGAGGGTAAAATTGATATTTTTTTCTGACGTTGTAAACGTGATGACCCCATCCGCATCGGGGGAATAGGTTTGCTGATAAGTCCAATCCGCATCTTGTAACAATAATTCTACGTCAGTGAAGGGCGCTTCTACGCCGCAATCATTAGTGAGCACTGCATTTAATGTGAAAGTATAATTTCCATCACTATCGGTTGAAGTCGATGAAGAATCGGAACTAGAACCACAAGCTTGTACGAGGCTAGCAATAGCGATGGCAGAACATATTTGAGTTAAGCGCACTGACTTTTACCTTATTAAACGTCAAATGCACAAATTGTGCCCTTAACTTAAGGTAATATGAAAAACTTTAACCAATATTTACAATAAATGTTTAATTATAAAGCACTGTTTATGAAGTGATTTTACGCTTATCTCTGTTTTTCGATAGGCAATCACTTTATTAATTCGTTTTCCACTACGCGCTTGTGCTTCTCAAAAGTGAAACCATGTCGTTAAAGTTGTGCTTTTCAGCAATTTCTATGGGTGTTAATTGGGGAGGCACGTACTCTTGCGTTTTAAAATTCGCTTCGTAACGCCATTTCAGTTTAGACGGTGCGCTCACAGTAGTTGCCTTTGCGCCTTTTGCCAACAGTGCTATCACCAACTCTTTTTCGTTGGCCTTCACCGCGGCATGTAGTAATTGATAGCCGTCACGGTCAAATGCAGTCAGTAATGATTTTGCTTCTAACGGCGTCATCAGTTCATCGAGGTTATTCACATACCAGGTTAAAAAAACGTAGTTTTTACTATACACAGCAAGTTGAGCCGCTGTGGTGCCGTCTTTGGTGGTGGCAAATATATTTGCGCCATTGGCAAGCGCGGCTTTAACGGCTTTCAAACTGCCGCTTTTAATGGCAAAAAACAACGGACTATAGCCTTGATGACTTTGTCGATTAATCTTGGCTCCCTGCTGCACTAGATAATTGAGGTTATCTACATTGCCAGCATTAGCCGCAAACATTAATGGGGTTTGTCCGTAATCATTCGCTTCGCTGATATCCGCGCCTTCTTTGCTAATTCGCACAAGTTCTGCCAGCGATGACGACGCAGCACACAAGTGCAACGCCGATGTACCGTCATCAACAGAGCGAGTGATATCCGCCCCCCTGTCTAACAAAGCATTGATAATATCTGAATTTCCATATCTACATGCTTCAATAATGGGGCTAAAGCGATTATGTTTAGCAAGCTGCACATAGGCGCCTTTTTTAAGTAACACATTCACAAACTCAGGCTCTTGGGTTTCTACGGCCCAAGCCAACAAACTCGATTTATCTGCCAAGAGACGATTGACATCAATTTGATCAGTTAAAGATGTCAGTAGTTTCAGATCTAAATTGAGTATGGCTTCCTTGGCTTTCAGCACCAACTGGTCGTGCTGCAAATTGGTTAATTGACCTGGTAAGGGCGAATCATCTGAAGCACTTTTGCAGCCAATGGCGGTGGTGATAAAACAGCTAAACAGCATCAACCTTGCCAGTTGGCTGATAAATGGACGTTGTAATGCCCTAGTCGCGGTGGTTACCAGCACCGGGAATGCGATATTTAACATGACGAAACTCCTTTCATCCTACTAGCTGTGCAAGGGGTTGTGTACTATCACCAAATCGTTCAACGGGCACGCCCATTTGTTGTAAAACACCGAGCAACAAATTACACATTGGCGTGTGTTTTTTGGCGGCAATATGACGATTTCCGGGCAATCCCCCTCCGGCTAGAATAATTGGAAGATTCATATGGTCGTGATCATTCGACTCGCCAATACACGCACCACGGATCACATAAGTGTTATCGAGTAAGTTACTGTCGCCATCGGGAATATTGGCCATTTTTTCCAAATAGTCGGCAAATAACTGCATATGATAAGCGTTAATTTTTACTAGCTTGGCTATTTTATCTGGCGCATTTGCATGGTGACTTAACGCGTGATGACCATCAGGGATCCCAAGGTTATTGTAGGCATGGTTGCTAAGTTCTCGTCCTAACATAAATGTACTTACCCGAGTCATATCCGTTTGCAGTGCTAACATTTGTAGATCCATCATCATCTTAACGTGTTCCTCATAATCAGAAGGAACATTGGCCGGTATAGACAAACCATCCATATTCATTTCAATGGCAGTGTTTTTGGCTTTGTCGATACGCCGTTCGACATCACGAATGGACTCTAAGTATTGGGCCATTTTGTGGCGATCGTTTACCCCTAAATTACGGTTTATCCGTTTCGCCTCGTCATTAACGAAATCAAGAATGCTGCGCTTATGGGTTAAACGCATTTGTCTTGTTTTTTCGTCCATGATGTTTCCATCACCAAACAGATGCTCAAACACCACACTTGGGGCCACCATGGCAGGTAAAGCTTGGGTTGGGCTTTTCCAAGAAATGGTATTGGTATAGGTGCAACTGTAATTAATATCGCAACTCCCCACTAAACTTGGCGGTTCGATTCCCAGCTCCAACGAGGCTAACTGCGTGTCTTTGGCAAAGTATTGAGCAGCCACTTGATCCGCCGATACCCCACATTGAATGTCCGAGCCCTCGGTGGCTTTTACGTGAACTCCAGTAAGAAACGCAGGACAACTGCGACCGTGACCTGCCGGAGGATCGCCAAATGCGCTAGCCTGATAATGAGCTAACCCGGAAATGACGGAAAACTTGTCACGCATTTTTTCCAAGGGTTTTAAAATAGGTGTCATTTTATAGTTTTGCCCCACCTCAACAGGGGTATAACGCTGCATCCGTACGCCATTAGGCGAGTAAAATACCGTCATGCGCTTGGGGCGTTGTTCAATAGCGGCGGCCTGCGCAGCCGGAAGTAAAGACTCCATTGTAGGTAGCGCAACCGATACGCCCATGCCTTTTAAAAAAGTACGGCGTGTTAGGCCGGCATTAGCGAGCTTTAACGAATTGGTGCGTTTCATCTGGCGCCTCTGGTGCGGTTTTAAAGTTAAACGGTGTACTGGTAACTATTGCCTCGATAATGCGGTGCATACGGTAGTTATCTGATTTAGCTTGTCTTGCAATATCTCGAATGGTGGGCTGATCATAAGCTTCAAGTCCTCGACCTAATGCATAAGTCAGCAACCTATCAGCAAAGGCGAGTGAAAAACGCTCACGTCTATCCCACAAAATACCGTGTAACCCGCGCAAGCCTTCAAACTGAGAACCGTCGGGCATTTGCGCGCTAACATCGATGATTTGCCCTGCATATTCGGTACGATAAGCGCCCACCGCGTCATATTTTTCTAATGCTAAGCCAAGAGGATCCATACGCACATGGCAAGCGGCACACACCGGATCTTTACGATGTCGTTCAAGCTGCTCTCTTGCCGACAAGGCCGTCCCTTCGTGTTCGGCGATGAGGGCAGGAACATCCGCTGGCGGTGGTGGCGGACTGGCGGCCAATAGATTATCTAAGATCCACTTTCCACGTTTTACCGGCGACGTATGATTTGGGTTTGAGGTTAAGGTAAGAATACTCGCCTGCCCTAATAACCCGCCTCGTGGCGTATTTTCACCTAACATGACTTTGCGAAAAGTACTGCCTTTAACACCATCAATACCATAGTGCTGTGCTAACTGTTCATTGAGATAACTATAATCAGCGTTGAGAAAATCAAATATCGACTCGTTGTCTTTTAAAATACGGGTAAAAAACAGTTCGGTTTCCCGTTTAATAGACTGCTTCAATGGCACGTTAAATTGCGGAAATTCAAACACATCGGGGAAGTGATAAGGTAAATTGCGCAAGTACAACCATTGGCCGGCGAAATTATCAGTTAAGGCTTGGGCTTTATCAGAGGCCAACATACGGGCAATTTGTTGGCGCAACATCGTTGGCTCACGCAATTCGCCACGACGGGCTAGTTCGGTAAGCTCTTGATCCGGCAAGCTACTCCATAAAAATAATGCTAACCGAGCAGCAAACTCGTAATCGTTAATTTGATAAATACTACCTGGTAAAACCTCTTCAGGAGCACGTTCTTGCACGTATAAAAAATGAGGCGAAACCAACAAGGCTTGTAGCATGGTGGCGATACTTTCTTTAAAGTCGAGATCTTCACGAGCTTGTCGATACACACTAAGCAATGGCTCGATATCCGCCACAGTAATGGGACGGCGGTAAGCCTCAGCCGATAGCCTGCCAATAATCTCTTTGGCGCATTCTATTTCGTTACTAGCAGTGGTACCAATGGCTTCACCTGACATATCAGGTAAGCAACTAAAAATTTTACGGGTACTGGGCGTACTAGACGGCAATGGGACTTCAACGTCATTCTGTTTCTTTGTTAACGAGTCATGATTGCGTTGAAGCGGGCCTATCACTTCAATTTCTAATACATCGCGTAAAAATGCGGCTTGGGAAAACCGTTGAGACATATGATATGAGGGTACTTTTTTGCTATGTACCCGCGCTCCGTCTACCACAAAATCAAGATCCAATAATTCAGGTTCTCGCTCTGGCAGTACCACAAAATCGGTGCCCTTGCGCACTTTTGGTATCTGTTCATTAAGGGCTAGGCGTTTACGAAACGCCATACCAATTGTATGACTTCCCGCATTGAGATTGAGTTGATAGTGATGTCGGAGGACATCTAGTCTATCCACTTCATTATTAGTATTGGCATTAATAAACCCAGCAATTTCATATTCGCCTGTTTTTGGCGCATAAAACTTGAAACTCCCGCCCCCTCTTGAATCGATGGGCAAATCATCGTTCATCCTAAGATCAAACGCTGGCATACCGCTGTTTTTCCGCGAGCCATCTTTGGGCACTAAATAACTTTTTTTCGTCGCCGTGGTGCCCGCCACACCAGTGGCAAGGCGGCTAATTTTACCCGCCACCAAAAGGTAGCGCTCTAAAAGCGTGGTAGAAACACCTAGCACGTCGGCGTTGTTGTCAAAGCCATAACCAGAATCATCCCCGGGTAATAAGGGGTTAATATCCACATCTAAAGCCAGTAAATCACGTACTGAATTGGCGTATTCACTTCTATTCAAGCGCCTTATAGTAGCCCGCCCGGGGTTAGGGTGGTGTTCACTGTAGCTGTCTAAACCACTTTCTAACCACTGTAACAAAGAGGCTTTTTGTTGCGCCGTTAGTGGTTTCTTTTTGGCTGGCGGCATATCTCCCATAGACACAGATTTTAAAATCGATTCCCAGCGCTTAAGGTTCTTGCCCTCTGAAATATCGTCCATATCAATATCTTCCACTGACCAACCACCATCATAAATATAATCGTTATGACAGCTTTCGCAGCGATCAAATATTACGCTAGCAGTTTGCTCTCGCATAAACGCTTGGCTCACAGGGGGATCTTCACTGGCAAAAGACAGCGGACTAAAAAGCAACAGTCCTAAATTTAACGAAAGGACACCGAGCACACGGTTAAATCGACTTGATTCGGTAAAAAACACCGTTCGTGGGGAGACATAAAGGGGCATTTGCACTCTCTTTGAGCAACATCAGGTGCAATTAACACCTCTCATGAGTTAGTGCTAGCTAAAAGCACTTTATGTGCCAGAAATAGTTTTAAAGTGTGGTAGTCATAGCCATTAGAATGGCATCGTTAGCTTAAAATGAATTGAACGCTAACTAAAGAAAACCAAGCACAGCATAAGCTGCACTTGGCAGTAGATATATAGCGGGGCTTAAAGTAAGTTAAATTCGCAGATACCCCTTCTCCCATTTGTTATATGGGTTGAACGTGAAGCACGCCAACTTCCACCTTCACCACTTCAACCGTCTCGCCCTTATCCAGCGTGGATGTAGACTTAACAGTCCATACTACACCTGAAAATCGCGCGGTACCGGGTTTCCCCGGCGCCACATCGCTTTCTAAATCAAATTGGGTTCCTATCCAATCTGACTTTACTTCTTTGGGCGCACGGTCTCGTTGTAATAGCTTTAACGGCCGCCAAACCGCCAACGTCAATACGGCATCAATGATGGCTACAGCAATGAACGCATCTAACAATGCCTCATCAAGGATCCCAACATACATAAGACCTGATGCAAGGATCATTGATATGCCCAAGGTCAACAGGAGTATTGTGGTAAACCCCATTAACACTTCAATAATAAGCAAGACTAAGCCAATACCAATTAAAAAATGAGGTAAGTTGTTAAACATATCGTCCATTGCTATGCCTTGTTGCCTATTGTGTTGGCAATTGTCATTGCTTGGGCCACAACGTTTCCTATTTCAGTACCGCTATCTGGCAACAAGACAATTGAAGACTCTTTTGCAATTTTTTCTTTTGCCTGAATAGCACCTTTGGCTAGATCAAGCTGTACCGCTTTTTGCCCCTCTTCGGTGGCCGCCGCTTTACCCACCGTTTCAATGGCTTCTGCATCCGCTTGTGCAACACGAATAATGGCCTGGGCTTCACCGTCGGCTTTTAATATTTGTTGCTCTCTGTCTGCTTCCGCGGCAAGAACGATGGCTTGTTTATCACCTTCGGCACGGTTAATGGCCGCTTGACGATCACCTTCAGACTCTAAAATTTGTGCGCGTTTCAGTCGCTCTGCCTTCATCTGCTGTTCCATGGCATCCAACACGGAATTAGGCGGATTAATATCTTTTAGCTCGTAACGCATTACCTGAACGCCCCAGGGAGCCGCCGCTTCGTTTAGGGCCGACACAATATTGGTATTGAGTAAGTCTCGCTCTTCAAAGGTTTTATCCAACTCCATTTTACCCAATTCAGAACGCATTGTGGTTTGTGCCAACTGGGTAACGGCAAACGCATAATCTTCTACACCGTAGGTTGCTTTGTAAGGATCTACGACTTTGAAATACAATACCCCATCAACGCTTAACGTTATGTTGTCTCTAGTGATGGCGGACTGTTCTGGAACGTCCCCGGCCTGCTCTTTCAAAGAGCGATTTGCCGCTACCTTGTCGATAAAGGGAACGATAAAATTTAAACCAGCTTCTAGCGTGGTGTTGTACTTGCCAAAACGCTCGATAATGAACGCACGGTTCTGAGGGACAAACTTTATTGACGATTTAAGGCCTATAACAATAAGCACTAGTAAGATAACTTGATAAGAAAAAAGGGTTTCAAACACAGATTCCAATTCCATTTACGTACTCCTAGACGATTAATAAAACAGCATTAATTAGCGTTTATATTACAAAATAAAAACACTAAAAGCAGTTTAATTATCAAGAAAACTAGATGTAATCAATCCTGTACTTGTCTTAATCACCTTAAAATAGTAGTGGCTGATTAATCTTTACAAGCCACTACTAATGGTATTGAGAATTAACTATTCAGGACGAACGGCTGTCACTTCAATTTCAACTAAGAAACCAGGGTTAGCTAACCCTGCAATTTGCAGCGCAGAGCGAGACGGTAAATTTGGCTGTTCTTCAGTACCAAAGAACTGCGTATAGCCACGCATAAAGCCCGCAAAATCCATACGGCCTTCAAGTTTAGGATCGCCCACCAAAAACGCTTGCATTTTTACAACGTCTTTCATGGTTAAGTTCAGGCTTTCAAGATTGGCTTCGATACGCTTTAACACGCTAACCGTTTGCGCTTCAGTATCGCCATAGGCTTCAATAGAATTTTTTGGCGCATCAGGGTTTAGCACCCCTGGCACTGAACCACTTAAATAGACAATCGTTGTTGAAGCGGGAATTTCTACCGCACGTGAAATTGGGAAATCAGAACCCATTAAGCCATGACGAATGGCTGTCTCAGCTTTAGGTTGTTCTGCAGTGGCATCATTACAGCCCGTAACATTGAGTAAAGCAGCACTTAAAAGAGCGGCAATTGCAAAGTTTTTCATCGTGTATTCCTACTGTTTAATTAGAAAATGGGGTTACATCTTTAGCTGTTATTATATCGGTATGGTTATTGCCGAAACTTGCACGCACAAAATTCACTACTTCAGCAATTTGCTCATCTGTAAGCATCTGACTAAAGGCCGGCATGCCGCCCAGCCCTTTACTTACCATAAAAATAGCATAATGTGGTGTCCCGAGTTTAGGGTTTTCCGCCAATGCTGGGTACTGGCCAGCCCCCACCGCACCTTCGCCATTTGGCATATGACAACCTTGGCACAAAGCACGATAAATATTTTCTCCCTCTTGTTGTACAAATACGCCAGAAGACGAAAACATTGGCTCTTCTTTAGCACTGACTGATACACAAACCATTGCGCTACACATAACGATTGCTGTCGAAACTAAGCGTTTAATATTCATAACTTATGCTCCAGTACTAACAATTTCATTGTGTAAACGCTGAATCGCATCTCTGGCAGAAGATAAAGCCCCTTCTTGCCATGCTGGTAGGTAAGAAGCATGTTCACCGGCCAGAACAATGCGACCATCAATATTACACAGATTCTCGTAGTGTGCTTTGCGCGTTTCTTCGGTCCACATTCCGTAACAACCAAGTGTCCATGGCACGCGGTGCCAACCTACGCTAATGCCGTTGGCAAATTCTTCGGTATATTGTGGATGAATTTGCGCCCCGTATTTTACGGCTTGTTTAATTCTTTGTGCTGGAGGTAATGAAGTAAATTCGTAGGCATTCGGCCCATAGGTATAAGCCCCTAAAAGGACGCCGGCCCCTTTACTTCCAAAGTTTGAGCTAGGATAACTAATTTGTGAAATTGGCAAATCTGTGTAGCTCAGCCCACCGTATATTGTGTCGTCCTGTTCCCAAAAGCGTCGTTTGAATTCCAAACCAATTTTAATTGATGCGTCGTAAGGTACGGCCCGAATTGCCATTTGCATCGCAGTACCCACCTTCATAGGTATTTGACCCAATATTGACAACGGAATGGTACACACACACCAGTCGGCACTCGCTACTTTTTCTTCGCCATTCACCGTGTAGGTTGCAGATACCCCTGTATCGCTTTGATCAATATGAGTAACTTTAGCGTTGTATTCAATAAACTGACCCACGCGCTGCACAAAGGCTTTTGCAATACTATCCATGCCGCCTACTGGCTGAAAGATAGTACTCATATGACGTAATTGCTGACCTTTCCAAATATGCTCCCACAATTCCGATTGGATGAGTGCACTGCGGTCCAAAGGTTCGCTGTATTGCGTACTCGGCCCCAAACCACCGGGAGGATCTATGGCAAACCCACGTCGCATACTTGTTTCTAACGACTTTTTATATGCACCATTTTCGTCAAGAGCAGCAAAGGAACGTAATGATTCGAACAGTCTCTCACGATCTTCCAAGGTTAATTCATCATCTAAAGCCCCTTGTTTTACAACTTTTCCGAGCATTTCAGAAATGTAACCTTGGTAATCGGCTTGAACATGACGATAACGTTGAGGCTTGCCATCAAAGGCTTGGGTTGAATGTAAATAGGCGTTGTAATTCAATTGGCAAAATGGCTCTAGCGCCACACCAAATTTATTACAATATTCCATGACGTGGTGGTGATCATGAGGAATTCGCCAAGGGCCAGGATTAATATAATTGCCATCACTGAACTCACAGGTTTGTTTTTCACCACCTAATTCAGTGAACGTATCACCACCTCGCAGAGTCCAGCAGCGTCCACCGGCTCTGCCATTATATTCCAATATTTTTACTTTATAGCCAGCTTGACTTAATTCATAAGCAGCAGCCATACCGGCTAAACCCGCCCCCAAAATCAGTACACTGGCACCTTTCGGCGCTCCTGAAAAATTGAGGTGACTCATGGGCCGTGATTCTGCAGCAAACCCAAGCGAGCTCATCGCTTGATACATTGCGCTAACACCGGCAGTTTTTCCAATCCAGCTCAGTAGCTGACGTCGATTCATACTATGCACAATCAATAAGCCCCTCGAATTTACTATTTACGACGGCTCAATGCGCAAACAATGAACATGCCACAATGGCGAAAAGCCGTCGAGAGGTAGATATTATGCGTTAAGATGACAAATTGACGCTTTTTCATGGCGACTCGCCACCATCGTTATCTTGTCAATAACGTAAACTCACAATTTAAGTGCAGAGCATGTGACTTTTTATCGCATTAACCATTTCTAATTTAACAAAACATTATTTAGTTAGCCGTTAGCATCATATTATTTGCAGAAACGATGGAGCCAGAGATATCAACCTCGGCATGTTCCCAGGCACGCTCAAATCGGCGTTGTACCGTCTTTGCCTCGTTAAAGGCGACATCTGCTGCCGCATGATTAAACGCATACGACAAAGCCAGCCCTTGGTTAAAGTACTGCTGTGCAATCTCTGAGTCGGTTGTAATCGGAAAGTTTACCGCCCCTACCCCATTAAACAGCGGTTGCCGCCAGTTACTTTCAGCTAAGGCTAACTTTGTGGGTTGTTCGGCAATGGTTTGCGTGCTGCTATCGCTACTACCACCACACCCGCTCAGTACCATCAAAGCCGTAGACATCACGCCTAGCTTTAAATTAAGACGGTTTTTTAACCATAGTTGGGTAAGATTTCTGGTACGACTAAAATATAAAGGCGGCGCATCTTCATAACGTGTAATCCACTTTAATCGCAGTCTAATTTCTTTATTTATAGAGCCGTATTTTATTGAAAGAATGTCTATGAATCACACATGAGCACGTAGTCTTTATATTGACTGGCATCCATACCTCCACGCAGCTCGTCGCAGCTGGCCCAGAGAGAGGAATAAAGTTCGTTCTTTTTAATTGCCATCAATTGTCCTGATGAATTACTTAGCGATGTTTGTCGCTTTTTAATTTGTTACTGGATCACGTAGCGTTCTTTAGATAAACGGGTGAGTACTTGCCCGAACGTGATCGGATGGCGCTCGCAGAGCGCGTTTAATTCGGTGCCGTCGATAATAATAACGTTAAGTTTACTGGCGATTTCACGTGTCGCTTTCGCCAGTTGGGTTGCATTAGTGATGAACACTTGTTTGACGATGTCCCGTCCTAAGTGCTGACCGTACATTTTATTGGCGTTGGAAATTTCCTGCACTGCGGTGTGTCCTTTATAAGCGCCTTGCTTATGTTTAGCCTGAATCAGTATGGCTTCGCCGGCGAAGGTTAACACACCGTCGGCGCCAAAGTCTGAACCGTCTTTGGTAAGCCAAGCACTGTCGGCCTGATATTCACGGACGAGTAATTCTAACGTAAGCGCTTCGAACTGTTTCCAACTTAAGCGTGGCATATCTTCAAAGGTAATAATGCTGTCAGCACCAAGGCTATGTTTATCGGAGCCGGTTGGATTAGGCATTACTTCACCCGGTGTAACTACGGCATCTTTAAGCATAGATTTTTGCGATAACAGACGATGTAAATTAACGTCAAAGGATTCAAAACTGGGGTGATGCAATATCGGCACATAGATATTCACATCTTTTTTCTGGCCAATACGAAACACCCTGTCGGTGGCCTGTGCTTCTTTGGCTGGATTCCAATGCCGCTCAAAGTGAATCACGTTATTAGCACCTACCACTGTTAAACCTACACCAGCGGCTACTGGCGACATAATGATAATGTTAAAGCCCTCTTTGGCCTCAAAGTCGGTGATCATGGATTTACGGCTTAAGGCACCGGCTTTTTTTACTACCGCTTTGGCATCGCCATTGATAACGTGCAATGGTCCAAGCCCAAAGTAGCTGCCCAGTGCAATACTTAAAAAACGTTGTAGGCGTTTATTTACCGCAAAGATAATGCACTTTTCGTTTCTCGATTGAATATCTGTAAGTACTTCGACGGTTTTGGCCATTTTGGCAGATTCATCGAACAAAGTTTTGATTTCGCGCTTCGATGTCGGCGCGTCTAATCGACCGCCGTCTGCCAAGCGCGGGTGCAGTGAGCTATCACGTAAGCGCATCAAGGTAGTTAGCACATGGCTATTCTCATCTTCTAACTGCGCTTCAATTGAGCCTTCATACACTTTTTGTTGATAGTCTGTCATGATGGCATGTAGCTTAGGTTCATATTGCCAATCGCTTGACTCTATTCCCACCAGCATATGCTTTTGCGGTAAACCTTCGAGGTTACCTTCTTTTATGCGGCGCTGCATCAATGCCCCTACCTTTTCCCGAAGCTTTCGCCCAAGGGTTGCCCTGACGTCATCGATTTCATCCCCGGCTGCTTGCAGGATAGGCGTTACATAGGTTTGCCTAAAGGTTTGGTAAGAATCTAAATAGCCGGGACAGGCCGTGTCCATTAAACACCAAAAGTCTGCAAGACTGTTCTCCACCGGCGTACCAGTGGCTAGAAGTTTAAACTTGGCTTTTAACCCCTTAGCTGCACGAGTTTGCAGTGCATTCGGGTTTTTAATATTTTGCGCTTCATCAAATACCGCTAAGCCCCAGTCAATCTGCGACAACGAGAACTGATAATCTCGCATTGTTTGATAGGTGGTGATTACTAAGCGACGCGGCAAATCTAAGCGGTCTGGCCCATATTTTTCACCGAACTTAAGAGAATAGCGAGGCTCGAATGATTCTTCATCGATATTAGAAGCTTTGGTTTCTGTGCTGCCATCCCTGAAGCGGTTCAGGTCGCCGTCTGACTGTAGAATGACAATGTCTCTGAAGGGCGATTCAGTGAAAGTTTCGGCGACTTCGTCCTTCCAGTTCTCCAATAAGCTTAGCGGTGCGACAACAAGTGTAGGGCGGCAAGTTTCGCCCGCTTCTTCGCACAATCGATAGTAATGTTCTGTGGCAGAAAGCGACATAAAGGTTTTACCTAGGCCCATGTCGTCTGCCAGCAATGCACCATTAACCAGATCTTTCTGGCGTGCCATTTCTTCCAGTCCGAGGATCCATTTAACACCGTCTAACTGATGCGGGAACGGTGTGCGCTTGTGATTTGACCAGTCGAGTTCTTCACTGTACAAAACATCATTGAGCGCTTCTTCGACCAGCTTAGAAGGGCTATCTAACTCATCATCATTGAGGGCAATATCAATAACGATTGGGCCAACATCGATATCGACGTTCTCGTCATCATTCGAGGCGTCAGGAGAGCTCGGCTCTTTCTCGCCCCCCTCATCTGGCTGATTGTTAATTTTGTCTTGCAGCTTGGTAAGCGTTTGCGTTATGTCTGCTTCGCTGCCGATATCGTAGTTTTTGCGCTCAAATACAACTTCAGTAGCGCCTGTCGCTTTAGCATCGTTAATGACTTGCTGTAATTGCTGAAGATCTTCCTGCGTTTTTACTTCTTTGGTAACCAGATTGATAGGCAAGATCCTTCCGGCTGCTTGGCTTTGACCAAACCAATCGATCCCCGACTCGTCGGTTTCACCAAAGTAAGCGTGTTTAAAACGCGTGGCACCTTTTACGCGAAGTGCAAAACCAACATCCAAATCAACTAGTGATGCATCCAAAAACGCCCCGGGAGCTTTTAAGAACTGTTGTACCTGAGATCGTGGTATTGCTCTGTGACTGATGATTTCTTTAGCGGCTTGAGCAGTTTTCTCGTTAAAAAGAATTATTTCATTACCGACTTTGAGTGTACGGTTATTTTCAGACTGCAACTGTCCTAGCACGCGCTGCAAACTGTCATGATCGGTTTTCTGCCCCATACTCGGAGTCAGAATCAAGTTGCCGTGGGCATCGAGTTCAGCTTCCACAGCAATTTTTTCGGGAACATGTATATCCAGTTTATCGAAGTGGCTCAACGAAAGTTTTGCCCCCGCCTGTTGAGCTTGCTGCAAGCTATGTAGAAGTAAAAGGTTATCCGCTTCACTTTTAGCTGACCCCGAATGTTCAGACAGAGCTGTGAAAACCTCGAACATTGCTTTTATTAGCGTAAATTTAGTGTCACCAAAAGACAGAATACTACCATTTTGTTTATAAGCTGCCGTCATGCGGCCGGACGGAGACTCTACATTAACTGAAACTTTAAAGGATTCACCTGAGGTAGTGCCTTTAATATCTACTGCGGCTTTTCCGTTCCATCTTGATGGTAAATTTAATAGCTGGAATACATCCTCATCTAACGCCGCGACAACGTGATGGGGCACAATAAATCCGTTTGGGATGACTTCAGCGTTACCTTCTTCAGCGAGCATTTGTAGGGCAACATACTGCGCAGTGAGATATTCATCTGCTCCACCTGATTTAATTTTATTGAATTGATAATCAGGACAGTAAAAATCGACACTTTCATTGCTGATTTCAAAGTCAAACTTTGCGTTTGAATCTTTTAGGCTAAACAAAGATGAAATCCAATTTTTCATTATCCTACTCCGTACATCCGCTTATATTTTTTATAATCTTCTTCGCTAAGCACATCTGAAGCTTTTATTTTTACGCCCATTTCTTTAAGCGCACTTAGTGAGCGTCTTTGCCAACTAAAATTACTCGGAGAATGGGTAAAATGGTCGTATGCTTCACAGCCATACTCATACATGCTTTCATGTAAACCCACAGTTAAAGAACGATATAGCTTTCTCTGAGCCCCAAAGTTTAGAACTGGTGCTGACACGTGTAATTTTTTGTAAAACCAGATCTGGCAGTTGTGACTCCCTTCAACCATGTGTCCATTTGTTAACTCAGCATAAATAATCGAACAATCGCTGTCTTCTACAATAGAATAGTCGGGGACATGTTCTGGCCGGTAATTCTGGCGAATATACCTATCTGCTTTCTTAGAGAGATAGAGCTTAGTATGAACAATAGTTTCAGCTTCATGCATACCTTCCAAAAAGTGCTTTCGGGAAGGGAACATACGCAGCATATCTTCTTTTCTGGAGCTTTTGGAATAGTCTTCCAGCGCTTCAAGAAAAAGTTTCAAATCTAGTTTAGACAGCCAGCCCTGTACCTTTTTATTTTGTTGCTGAGAGAGTTGGCCCCACCACTTTATATATCGCGGATGATTTTTGGGCACACGAGGATCGCCTGCGATAGCAATTACGGCATTTTGCCAACTTTCATGAATATTTTGCGCTGGGGCTCTATCTATCAAAATTCGCAATGCTACATGGCCGATAAGGTCTTCTGAGTCGTAACGGCTATTTGCAACGCTTTCCCTACTGATTTCCTCGAGCAATTCGTGAGGTTGGTTTACGGGAATATTCTGAAGCTGCTGCACAAAATAAACTGACTGAGCCAGTTTAACGAAGTCACCTGAAGCGTATTGATCCAGCCCCAAATGTTTTACTTGTTGTTCAAAAGTTGCTTCGCGCTTAATAGCTTGTTTCGCCAAAAGTGTAGGGCCATCGGCACAAAGCACTTGTTCTTCCTTGGCTTTGGCTAACCCTTTACGCTTTCGCTCTTTACACAACCAATCACCAATAACATCAGGTTCTGATATGGCATCAAAATCACTTAAAAAATACTGAAAGAGTGACTCAATAAAAAGGTTACTCCCATTAGGGATAACCTCAGAAACATCACTAAGAAGTTCTCGATTTATGTCTATAGCACTGCGAAGCTTTTGATGTGCGGTTAAAGCGATTGATAATGCTCTTACATCGAATCGATTATCGATTCGAAATAAATCGAAGCGATCTCTGGATAGCAGGTTAAAAAGTTTTGTCCATGCGGCTTCAAACTTAGGGTTGTCCGTACCAGCCTTTTTAGCAATAGCTTTGTGCTCAGCAGTTAATCCCTCAAGCACTTTGATATTTTTACGATAACCTTCATCACTTAAGAAAAACTTCATTACTCGCTCCATATGTCCAAGTTCCGTTTAGACATCTTTGGCCTTTTCATAATCTTCTAGCTTGGGTTTTTTAACTGTAAAACGGATATCAATGCGGCGATTTCTGGCTCTTTGCTCTTTTGTCTCTTCGGTTAAATCTACTCGACGAGTATCGGCATAACCACTCACAGAGAAGAGTAACTGGCCATTGAAATTTTCGAGTTCATTCAGTTTTGGCTCTAGCGAGATCTCGGTTTGCCATAGTTTCCATATTGATACCGCCCTGTCGGCAGATAAACCCCAATTACCTTTCCCGCGATACCATATACCAACACTATCGGTATGCCCTTCTACAAACACTGTATCTAGATACTTCCAACGCTCGTTGGTGGTAATCGCTTTATGCAGCGCAATGCCAATCGCTCTAACTTCTTCCTGTGTTTGTTCATCTTCAGGAAGCCTATCCTTAGCTGACTCAAATGAAAGCGTGCTTTCAGGAATTCGCAGAACCGTGTCGTTCTCAACTATTTCAACGTGAATGTTTTGTTTGGCCAGTTCTTCTTGAATATCGATAAGAATGTTTCTTCGAGCTTCTTCTGCTTTTTTAAGCTCTTCTATGCTGGCATCTATTTTTTCTGACTTTTGGGTAAGCTCAATAATAAGCGCCACTGCCGCCAGAATAAAAATCACTAACAACCCTGACATCAAATCAGAAAAGGACATCCAGTATGGATTTTCTTCATCGACGTTTACACTACCGCGATTGAATAACCTATCCATGTTTTACTCCAATTTAGCTTGTATCTCATCAACAACACTGGAAAGTGTTTTAACCGCTTTATTCATTTCCGTTGCATAACCAGTAACGGATTGAGACCAAATTTTCAAGTGTTCGGCAGTTTGTCCGTTCGCTTGTTTCGCATAGTCTTCGAGCATTTGGGTCATGTTGGAACTGAGTTGTTCTACTTCGTCTTTCAGATCGCCGATGAACTCTTTCTGCGTTACTTTGAGTTCTGAGAATGTTGAAGAGGCGCTTTCTATCAGGCCATTAAGCTGTGTGCTTAATTCACTAAATCGCGAAACATCCTTCATTAACTCTTCGCGCAGGCTTTCCATTCTTTGTGCAGACATCTGATTTTGATTTGCCAAGTCAGCTGTACTTTCTACTGCTTCTTTTATTGCGCCCGATAGCTTATTACCCGCCTCGTTAACATGAGAACTCAGTACCCGCATATTATCGGCTGAGACGCGCAGCTCAGTTGAAGATTCTCGCATGGCTTGTGTAGCTTGCGCACTGGCATCTACGGAAGAATTAATGCTGTTTTGCAGCGTTTGCCCTTGGGCTATTAATTGTTTAACAGTAGCCACCTGTTCGGCTACCGACTTTTCTACTGACTGAAGAATTTCATTTGAAAGTGTGGAAATAGCTTGGGTTTGTTGTTCAATCTTAGCATTCCGCTCAGTTTCCAGTTGTGAAGAACGCTGCTCCCTTTCATCAAATGACTTAGTCAGGCCACTAAGCTGAGTCTCTACAAAGGTACTCAACGTTTCACCCTGTCTGCGCGAGTTCTCTACCAGCTCATTTACCTGAGATTTAATTGTGCTCACCAATTCTTCATCTCTTTTAGCCGAAGCCTCTTCGCGAGATTTCATTTGTGTGGACATTTCGCCAATTTGATTTTCTACAAAGGATGTTAGCTTTTGATGAATCGCTTCCGACTGAGATGACAGACTGTTCACCTGATTTGAAATATCTGCGATTAGGGCTTTTTCACGTTCTCCTGAATCTGCCTGTGTTTTCTGTAATTGTTCAACAAAACTATTCATAGTCGTTTGCATGGCATCAACAGACTGGCTTACTTTAGATGAAACATCATCTAATGCCTGGCGCTGTTGATTTCCTGCTTGTCCGAACCCATCCATAAAACTTTGAAGTAGACCTTCTAGCGCTTTTTGATTACCTTCGGCGGTTTCGTCTACCAGCTTATTGATAGCCGGAGCCATGATTTCGGAAAGGCTTTTTTCTAAGCTTGATTGAATTCCCTGAGTAGCAGTGGCCACAGCATCCTGCATTTTTTCACCGATCTTTTCAGCTAAGCCTTGGAGAACTTCACGAGATTCAGAACTATTTTCAGATATTTTCTGAAGTTGTTCTTCTGGTCTAATTCGCGGGAAAAGCCAATCTACACGGTCTTCTATTACTCTGATTTCACGTCTTATGAGCTGTTCACAGAATTTTTCGAAAAAGTTGAAGATTACACTGAGGGCCACGCCCCAAACCGATGTTAAAAATGCAATTTTGGCACCATTGACTACACCGGCTACACCTTCTTGCATTTCATTTACATCAACACCTGCTCCTAATTTTAAATCGGCAAGTCCCAATTGGAGTCCCATAAAAGTACCAATAACACCAAGAGCCGTTAGGAAACCCGGTACAGCTGCAATCAAGCGATTCTCAGTAACGCTTCGAGCCAAGGTGTAAGAATTAAAAAAGTGACCCGCATCCAGCGTATTACGAAGTTCTATTTTATCGCCGTTTTGAATTTCAACGAGGGTTTCATCAAACTCCATCCACAAAAAGCCTATGCCTTTGTCTTTTTGCTTAGCCTGCTGATACAACTCCTCCCTCTTACTAGCAACATCCTCTCGTTTAAGAGGTTCTAATTTATTAGATAGCCAACTAAGCTTGAAGCCGGTTTTGATACATTTGTACAGAAAGAACCCAGCAAATACGACAGTTACAGCAATTAATAGCGCAACAAATAGTGTACTTAATTCAGTACCTGTTTGTGGGTGTAAAGTGAATTTTGAAAAGTCTGGGATTAGCCAAGAAAGCTCGATATGCTTTTCATTTGCCATTATTGATTCCTTTTAATAGTCGCAATACTTCAAAAAGCTGCTTTAATTTTTATTCTTATCGCCTTGATTATACTAAAGTATGAAAAAAGTTATACCTATGGTATTCAATTATAATAAGTTACCTAAGACAACAACGTTCAAACCGCCGCTTTAAATTTTCCTCCAGTTCACCAGATATGTCATACAAGACTACCTTTTCGTCGAATGCTTCATATTCTGTACCTCTTAATTTGCTATGAATATGAACTCTACCAAAATGATCTAAAGCAATTAGGTCTAGATCAAAAAGTGTATGAATGTCGGCGCGAAGCAGCAATCCATTGTGAACTGAATAATTGATTTCTTCAGAATGTGAAATAATGTGTGCGGCTTCGAGGATCGCTTCAACTTTGCAACCAGTGACACAGCATTGAGAGTTGAATGCAGTCAACAAATCCTTCCTAAAAGCAGGTTGCCCACGTCTGGATTTAATCTCTCGCAAAACTCTATTGTCTTCTGAATTTTTATCCTTTCTTGTTTCAACCTTGTTTCCTTTCGGGTCTTTGGTAATCTTGGTATGCAAAGTATCTAGCTGTCCATAAAAATAGGAAACTAAATACCCACTTTTATCGATACGCTTCTCATCATCATCCTTTTCCTGTGCAAGAATTGCACACCTTACACTAGCATTTGGGTATTCCTTTTGAAACTTCCCCGTTCCGAGATATTCGATAAACTGTTCTTCATCCATTCCCTTATAGTTATCAGAACTACCGGTCAGCGAAACATCTAGAGTCTCTTCTTCTGAGCCATTTTTGACAACGAATACTGGGTATACAGTCCTATATCCATTTTTTTCAATTGTAGAAATAGACCTTAGATGTCGTAACTTAGTTTTCTTTGCCATTATTATTATCCTTCGTGAGCAATACATTTCGAAATTAAGTTTATTCTCTGAATTTCCTCAGCTTTATTCGAAATAACCATCAAGAAATTTATCATTATACACAACAATATTTAATGCCTGAGTACGTTAAACTACTACGTTTAGTCGATTGTTATTTAAAGAAAGCCGGCACGTGTTGGCGGATCCAGAACTTGACTGGCAGTCACAGAAACGATGACAACCTGTCAGCCACGATATGAATGAAGAATGCGTGTAAAATTACCAAATAAAGAAAGCTGAAAATCAGGTTACTGATTTATTGCATATAACTTTCTTTGAACTCAATCGGCTAACTTTTCAGTATTTATGTAATGTAAAACAGAAACTATCAACATTAGCCTGAGCACAGACTTTCATTATCCATTTTGCCGAAATTACAATCCTCACAGAGAACCTGTAAATTAGATATATCAAGCGCCAAATGCGGATATTTTGAGCGTGGTTTAATATGATCAACGTGCATAACGCTGCCATGTTGAATACCAGAGCCGCAATAAGTGCAGAGACCATCAGACTCTCGCAGAACTGTAAGCCGTAGCGTTCGCCATGCTCTTGTTTGGTAAAAGCTTGTTTCAGATTTTGCGCTCACAGGTAATTGACAAAGTGTTTCAATGACCTCTGGTTTACTGTTAAAGCGATATATAATTGCCCGCCCATCGTTTTTTTCAAACCATTTACGCATACTCGTTATTGCTCTGGAATAGCTTTTGTAGGTTTTGCGAGTCATTTTACCGGCTAACTCATAAGTCACATCCACGCTCATTATTCAGCCTCCGATGCTATTACAAGCGAATCAGCAATATCCGATTTTGCCAGTATATTTTCGGGTATATCGTTTTTAACCCTAACCCCTTGCTCTTTAAACTGTTCGGCTTGGCGAACTAAATTACCATTGCCATTCCTCAAGGTTTTCATAGCATCATCAAACGTTACTTGTGCGGTATTTAATTGGCCTCCCAGCTTATCCATTTTCACTAAAAAAACCCGCAGCTTGTCGTAAACAAGTCCAGCTCGCTCTGCAAATTCAGCCGCTTTTTTATTTTGACGTTCAATAGTCCAGATACTAGACACAGTTTTTAATGTTGCCAGCAACGTTGTCGGTGTAACAATAACGATATGTTTAGTAAAGGCCTCTTCAAACATCGTGAAACCAGCCTGCAATGCTACATTAAATGCGGGCTCAACTGGAAAACACAGGGTTTTCTTATCTAGCTGTAGCATGTAAGAGTTACCCTTCTGGCAGATCTCCATACCTAATGCTTCTAACACCAAAATAAGATTAGGTGATATTCCCCGTTGCTGAAAACGTTTCTTTGCGTGCTGAGATAGCGTCATAAGTCATTCCTCTTCGTTTATTAAATAGACTATATGTCGCAATTGACGACAGTTAAATAACTGTAAACATACACATGTCGCCTAATCAGGCACGACTGAATGCTCAAGAGTTTTCCTTTTAAACCTATAGAAAAATTTTATCATTATAATCTGTTACTTATGATATATATCAGTTATTCCTCTGTCGTAAAAACATACATATCAACAAGTGTTTTTTTGTCATAAAGGGTATTTTGTGTTTTTATTTGGTGAATAATGTATCGTGAATAGAGACAGGTAATTTATGAAGTGGCCGTACAGGTATGATCTACTGCAACGCTATCGTCTGATTGAAATCGTTGCTATCTGGGAGGGAAAGCTGAATGCAGGTCATTTGATCGATCACTTCGGTATTGGCCGCCAACAAGCATCCAAAGACATTAACAATTATCTCAACGAGATCGCTCCGGGAAACCTTGTATACAATAGCTCGTTAAAAGGCTACGAGCCCTCGTCCGATTTCAAACCTGTAGTAACTTCTTGTGTTGTTGATGAATATTTACAGCTTGTTCAGAGAAACTCTGATTTAACGTCTACTTTCGAAAGTCTTGTACTTGGCTTCAATCATACAACTAGAGTTCCTTTACCCAGTTTTCAGATTAAACCCGAAGTGATAAGACCGATAGTAAAAGCCTGCCGGTTAGGAGAAAGGCTTGAAGTAGATTATCGTTCTGTTAATTCACCAAACAAAGACGGAAGGATCATCGTCCCGCATTCTATTGTGCATTCCGGCATGCGCTGGCATGTTCGTGCTTATTGCGAGAAAAATCAGGAATTCCGAGATTTTGTCCTGACCCGTTTTTTTGAAATCCCTGAATCAGCGGGTACAGCTACAATATCCCCTGAAAGTGATGATTCGTGGCATACAAAGGTTAATGTTTGCTTTAAGCCAGATCCTCGTTTATCTCCCGCTCAACAGGAAGTTGTTGCAAATGACTATGGCATGAAAGAAGGGATATTGGTGATCAAAGTCCGCGCCGCTTTGGTCCATTACCTGCTTCAGATGATGAAGATTGACCCTAATATTTTGCAAGGGAAGCCCACTGCACAACAGATTGTTATCGATAATTTAGAAGCAATTGAAAAGTGGTTATTTAAATAATCCATTATAAATATTTCTATTAAAATTAACGATCCACTCTGAATGGAAGAAGTTCAAACGTAAATGACTTCAGTAAACCTTTGTGGAACATCATTTAACACCAAAGATTTTATTAGCATGGATCTAAATTGACAGAAGTTTTCAAGCGGGTAAATTACAGTTAAGTACACATTTTGAATTTGTGAGCATGGGATATCGCTGAAAGCGAGGGAGAGATTGGTCGGTGTGAGAGGATTTGAACCTCCGACCCCTGACACCCCATGACAGTGCGCTACCAAGCTGCGCCACACACCGACCGAAAGAGCCGACAAGTCTACTTATTTTTACCCACTTTGCAACGACAAATATGGGAAATTTAAACTAAGCGACTAAATCGTAACCAAATAGCGCTATTTTTCTGCAGGCCTTTAATCCTATAGCCAATAAGTGCGCCTATTTATCACGCTAACGCCTATTGAAGAGTGACCAAACACACTACACTTACCACGCATGCCACCAGCACATTTAGCATCATCCCTTCTCGGGCCATGGTTTTTATATCAAACACTCCGGTGGAGTAAGCAATAGCATTCGGCGCTGTAGCCACAGGCAACATAAATGCACAACTGGCGCTAATCGACGCCGGTATCATAAGTAATTTAGGATCTACTCCCACTCCGGCACCCGCTGCAGCGAGAATAGGCATAAGTAACGTGGCGGTAGCCGTATTCGAGGTGATTTCCGTCAGGAAGGTTACAAACAAGCAAATAAACAGCACCAACAGAATTACCGGCAAGGTAGAAAGCGCCGTCATCCACTCCCCCATCACCATGCTTAAACCAGAAGCGCTAAAGGCTTTAGCAATACAAATACCACCTGCAAAAAGTAATAACATCCCCCAAGGAATATCGTTGGCAGTATCCCAATCCAGCAGTTTTTCGTGTTTATGACCGCTGTTCACCATAAACATCGCTACCACACCTGCCACTGCAATTGTGCTGTCACTGATAGTGGTAATATCTAACCAGCCAGTCCAAAAGGGTCTAAACACCCAACCCATGGCTACCGTACCAAAAATCGCCAACACCCGCTTTTCCGCGGTCGACCAGGCTCCTGGCTCAGGTAGATTAATATCATCTATTTTACCTAACCCCCTACCCAACCACATCGCCATCACTGGAATTCCCACAAGTACAATAGGAATACCCGTTTTCATCCAGTCGACAAAATTATATTCAATACCTTGGGTTTCTTCGTACACACTCATAAATATAATATTTGGAGGTGTACCAATAGGCGTGCCAACACCACCTAAGCTGGCGGCGTATGCAATGCCTAGTAATAAGGCAATACCAAAACGCTTGTGCTCAGTGGCTTTAATAATAGCCATGGCCATGGGCAAGATCATCAGCATGGTTGCTGTGTTGCTGATCCACATACTTAATACCGCGGTGGTTAGCATAAACCCAAGCACCAATTTTAAACCGCTGCCCGTTCCTGTCAGGCGCAACATATAAATGGCTAGCCGTTTATGCAGATTCGCTTTTTCTAACCCTTTAGAAAGCATTGACGCGGCCATCAATAACACAATGACATGGTTACCCAACGCCGACGCCGCTTCACTGTGAGTAATAACGCCAGCTAACGGAAATAATGCAAAGGGAATCAGTGATGTGGCGGGTATGGGCAAGGCTTCGGTTACCCACAAAATAGCAACAAACGTCGTGATACCCGCGGTGTAGGCAATCGCAGAGGTTTGCCCACTAGCCATTAAGATAATCGTTAGAAGTACTGATACCGCAAAGGCAATGGATAAGGTTAAACTACTTTTTATCACTGCCCGCTCCTTTTTATTATCTGGGCTATTTTTCTCTATCAGAGGAAATGCGACTTGCTATCGCACCATCCTGGCCTTTGTACTTAGCATCAATGCGTGCGTTGTAAGGCTTTTCAGCAGGCTGAGAAAGCACTTCAAAACTCAGCGCACCAATTTTCATCAGTGGCCGTAAAGCAAGCGGTAGCTTACCGCTGTTATAGAATTCAAGTACAATATTGCCCGACCAACCGGGATCTATGCGATGGGCAGTAACATGCACCATCAGGCCAAGTCGAGCTAAGGACGAACGTCCATCTAACCATCCTACGATATTATCCGGCAAAGTTACAGACTCGTGTGTAATGGCCAACGCCAGTTCCCCGGGATGAAGAAAAAATGCTTTACCATCAGCAAGTTCAATCTCATCGCTCATCACCGAATTTAAGGCTTCTTGCACCTCGGCTTTCGGACCGCTTAAATCGATAAAAGGGGCTTTATAATCTTCGAAAACGCGAAACTTGTTACCCAAACGGATATCGATTGTAACGCCGCTTATCTGGTCATATTCTGGGGTTGGGTCAATGGCTATTTTGCCCTCTTGGAGATACGTAAAAATATCTCGGTCACACAAACGCATAAAATTAAAATCCTGACAAAAATAATGACGAACATTATGCGTGGCCCTAAGGCCTGGCACAATGCACAACTTACATGGATAGTCTTTTCATGTAATTAAAGCTGGGTTAAACCGATGGTTTCGCCACGAATGTTACTGTCTGAGTCTCTTGGCGACAATGTCATCGCCATCTGCATCGACAAAGCTCGGGCCGCTTCACGATAGATATTAGCAACAGCATTATCAGGTTTGTCCACGACTAAGGGCTTGCCAAGATCAGCATGTTCGCGAATAGAAACATCCAATGGCAATGCCCCCAGCAACGGCAGAGAGTATCGGTCTGCCAATGCCTTCCCCCCATCTTGCGCAAACAAGTAATCCTTATGGCCACAGGCAGAGCATTGGTAGTAACTCATGTTTTCTACCAGTCCCACCACAGGTACATTTACCTTCTCGAACATGGAAATCCCTTTTTGCGCATCGGCCACAGCCAAGTCTTGTGGGGTAGTTACCACTACGGCTGCACTCAATGGTACCTGTTGCGCCATCGTTAGCTGTATATCACCGGTTCCCGGGGGCATATCCACGATAAGATAATCTAACACCGGCCAACGGGTCTCTTCCACAAGTTGCGTCAGCGCCCGGCTTGCCATTGGGCCTCGCCACACCGCGGCATCTTCAGCGGGCACTAAGTAACCAATGGAGTTGGCTACCATGCCCCATGCTTCTATAGGTTGCATGTGCTTATTGTCTTCACTGGCTGGGCGAGCATCGGGGTTGCCCAACATAATAGGCACCGAAGGCCCGTAAATGTCAGCATCAAGAATGCCCACCTTGGCGCCTTCTTGCATCAATGCAAAAGCTAGGTTCAAACTTGTGGTCGATTTACCCACGCCGCCTTTGCCTGAAGCGATGGCCACCACGTTTCGAATATTGGTTACTGGCGGCAGCTTGGTTTGCACACCAGATATCTTCTGAGTAATTGTTAACTCAACTTGCAAAAAACCTGCTTTTTGCAGTGCATCTGTGATGATTTGGCGTACAGATTCATATTGGGTTTGGGCACAAAAAGGCAGTGTAATCTCTAGACAACCGTTGTTGTTGCTACACCACGGTTGGGTTTGCGTTAAGCTTAAGGCATAATAATCTGCTAAAGATTGTGCAGCGACATTTAGCATCTTGTCGCCTTTTTGAGAAAAGAACATAATTCACCTTCAAATTGTGCATGGCCTCGCCATTTTCGTAATGCAAAAGCGGTGCGATTCCGCTAGTATTTGCAGCCATTTTCTAACGCTAGAGAACAGAACCTATTATTATGTCTGAAAACACGTCGACTTCTGTTGCACCGGCTAATGCGCCACGTCGCATTTTGGTAACCAGTGCCCTGCCGTATGCGAACGGCTCTATCCATCTCGGACATCTACTGGAACATATCCAGACCGATATCTGGACGCGCTTTCAGCGTCTACGCGGACACGAATGCTACAGTGTGTGTGCTGACGATGCCCATGGTACGCCGGTTATGCTTAAAGCACAGGAACTGGGTATCACGCCAGAAGAAATGGTAGCCCGCACTCGCGCCGAGCATCATCAGGATCTGCAGGATTTCTTCGTTGAGTACGACAATTATTATGTGACTCACTCACCGGAAAACAAGGCCTTATGTGAGTCAATTTACCAACGACTTGATGACGCAGGTTATATAAGCAAGCGTACCATCAATCAGTTGTACGACCCACAAAAAGAAATGTTTTTGCCAGATCGTTTTGTAAAAGGGACTTGCCCCAGCTGTGGTGCTGAAGATCAAAATGGTGATAGCTGTGATGTTTGTGGCGCAACGTACAGTCCCACAGAGCTAAAAGACCCTCGCAGTATGGTCTCTGGCGCGACGCCGGTGCTAAAAGAATCCGAGCACTTTTTCTTCGATTTGCCACAATTTGAAGGCATGCTCAAAACGTGGATCCGCTCGGGTGCGCTGCAAGAAGAAATGGCGAATAAACTGCAAGAATGGTTTGAAGAAGGGTTACAACAGTGGGATATCAGCCGCGATGCCCCCTACTTCGGCTTTGAAATTCCTGGCGCACCCAATAAGTTCTTTTATGTATGGGTAGACGCGCCCGTGGGCTATATGGCCAGTTTTCAGCATTTCTGTAATCAAAACAATGTGAACTTTGATGATTTTTGGATGCCAGGAAAAGACACCGAGCTTTATCATTTCATCGGTAAAGACATTACCTACTTCCATTGTCTGTTTTGGCCCGCCATGCTGGAAGGTGCAGGTTTCCGCAAGCCAACCGGTGTTAATATTCACGGGTTTGTTACCGTAAATGGCGCGAAAATGTCTAAGTCTCGAGGCACCTTTATTAAGGGCCGCACTTACCTCGACCATTTAGATCCAGAATATTTACGCTATTATTTTGCCTCTAAGCTTGGCGATGGGGTAACAGATATCGACCTCAACTTTACCGACTTTGCTCAGAAGGTTAACTCTGACCTAGTAGGGAAAGTAGTAAATATCGCCAGTCGTTGTGCCAGCTTTATTACCAAACGCTTTGATGGCACCTTGTCAGAAACCATCTTAGATGAAGCCTTGATGGCAGAGTTTCATCAAGCCGCGGACAGCATTGCAGCGAACTTTGAAAACCGTAAATACCATCAAGCCGTGCGAGAAATTATGGCGCTGGCCGATAAGGCCAACCAGTTCATTGATGCCAACGCCCCTTGGGTGAGTATTAAAGACGACACCAAACAGCAATTTACCCACGATGTCTGTTCCATGGGTATTAATATGTTCCGAATTTTGGTGGCCTATCTCAAGCCCGTGCTTCCTATCTTAGCGCAAAAAGCAGAAGCTTTTCTTAATGACACCCTAACTTGGGAAAGCACGCAAACGGTGCTCACCGGGCACAGCATTAATAAATTCAAGGCTATGATGCAACGCATCGATATGGAGAAAATAGACGCCATGGTAGAAGATTCAAAAGAGAGCCTAGCGGCAGCTTCCGCTGTGAAACTGGATCCAGAAAGCCCCCTTGTAAAAGATCCTATCAGTGAAGAAATCACCTTTGATGATTTTGCTAAAGTGGATTTTCGTATTGCTCGTATCGCTAATGCGGAACATGTAGAGAAAGCAGATAAACTTCTTCGCTTAGAGCTAGACTTAGGCGGTGAAACCCGACAAGTATTTGCGGGCATAAAATCGGCCTATGATCCAAAGGATCTTATCGGTAAACATACGGTAATGGTTGCGAATCTTGCACCTCGGAAGATGCGCTTTGGTATGTCAGAAGGGATGGTGTTAGCCGCTGGACCAGGAGGTAAAGACCTCTATATTCTTGAACCCCATGAAGGCGCTAAACCCGGTATGCGAGTTAAGTAACCCTCAGATACAAAAAACCTGACTTCGGTCAGGTTTTTTATTTGTGCTTTACCACGTGATGAGACTTCACCTGCATGCTAGCCCCCACGGCGGAAAAATTCGGTTTTAACTTCCATTTCGGTTTAATGGTAGTCATGGGGACCACCCGCTTTCTTGCTAATATAACGTAAACAGAACTACACCACGGCACATAACGTGAAATACGCAGTTGCCAAGGCCTTGGCACTATGCGATTTTTCATAAACAACATAGAAAAAAGGATGTGGCGAGTTTCAATAATTTCATAACCAAGTAGCTGCAACCAATCTTTCACTCTAGCAGAAGAAAAAAAGCGCGCATCATGGAGTACATTCCCTCGTTTTAGCGGCAGATACTTGCCAATACCGGTAAGGCTAAAAGGGTTAAAACCACTTAAAATAATGTAACCGTCTTGATTGATACAACGGTCTACTTCTCGCAAAACTTGATGGGGATCTTGGCAAAAATCCAATTCATTGGCTAACAAGAAGCCGTCAATACTGTTTTCTACGTAAGGCAAGGCTGACGACTCACCAATAACGTGAGTATGTTCATTTAGGACAGGAGTTTGATTAACCTGATGGGTTATACTGCACTTTGAAAGGGAAATTTGAGCACTTAAAGTGCCTAATTTCACAAAATGGTAGCCAAAGATTCGTTTTGCATAGGTGTTACTTACCCCTTGTATAGCGCGACAGATAGCCTCTCCAGCAGGCAATTGCGACCAGCTTTCAGGGTAACGTGGGACGCGCGCGCGATAGGCCAATTTCATTGATTTTTTTCACTGATCCATATAGTTGCAGTGTCGCTATCAAGTTTCTATAGTATCGCATAATTCTCTTATCACAAGCAGGTATATTATGAACCCACCATCGTCAAGTCTACCCGACCAGGTAGTTATTACGCCGGTTCAGGCCTTTTCCGACAATTATATTTGGTGCCTTCATGACGACAAGGCCGTGGTCGTGGTTGATCCCGGCGACGCCACACCCGTTTTGGCATTTTGTAAGCAACACAACCTTACCCTGTCAGGGATCCTTATCACCCACCATCACCATGATCACACCGGTGGCATTAGCCAGTTAGTTTCATCATTCCCTGACATCCCAGTGATTGGACCAAGCGGTGGTCATATCAAAGGGATCACTCAGGCCGTAAAACAAGGTGATACCATCACCCTATCCCCCTTTCAATGTCATTTCGATGTGATAGAAGTACCTGGGCATACCCTTGATCACCTCGCTTTTTATGGACATGGCGTATTATTTTGTGGCGACACGTTATTTTCTGGCGGTTGCGGGCGTCTATTTGAAGGCTCCCCAGAGCAAATGCGCCACTCCTTAAACGCGTTACAACGGTTACCTGAACAAACCCTGGTGTACTGTGCCCACGAATATACACAAGCCAACATGACATTTGCTCTTGCTGTCGAGCCCAATAATAACGCGCTACAACAGCATGCAGACAAAGTAAGCACGCTGCGCAAGCATCAGCAAATCACTTTGCCGTCCTCGCTTGCTGTGGAAAAATCCATCAACCCTTTCCTTCGTAGCCATCTGCAAACAGTGGCAGAATCAGCCAAGGAGTACGCAGGGCATACTCTCACTGACGAAGACGCCATTTTTGCTACCATTCGTCGTTGGAAGGATGAGTTTTAATGCATTCCACGCTAACAATTGTTAGGCTATAACATTTTTATAATGTAATTAAGAGGCAGCACAAGAATGAAGACGACACTGGGCCTTATCGCCGGTATGTCAATGATAACGCTGTTATCTGGTTGTCAGTTAACCGAGTCAGAAGTGGCAGCCAATAACGCTGCCCCTGAAATCAATAAGCCCGAACCTGACACCTGTGAAGTGGGACAAACAAAAATCGACGATGCCCAAGACTGCCAGGTCGCAAAGGAAGGTGTCATCGAAGTGGTGCATCCTGTTGATGATGTGGATGAAGCATTGGAAGACGCCGTTTCTGTAGACGAACCAGAAAATGCCGAGGTCAATGATGTATGGACACGGTTAAGCAATCAGTTCGCACTTACCATCCCTGACGATGAGCGCGTAGCACTACAACGAGATTGGTACTTAAAACATCCTCAATACATGGCCCGAGTGGTTAATCGAGCTCGCCCGTTTTTGTACTATATTGCCGATGAGCTTGAACAAGGTGGGATCCCTCTGGAAATCGCTCTGTTGCCCATCGTTGAAAGCGCCTTTGACCCCTTCGCCTACTCTCACGGACGCGCCGCCGGCATGTGGCAATTTATTCCAGGTACGGGAAAGCGCTTTGGCATGCGCCAAAGTTGGTGGTATGACGGCCGCAGAGACATCGTAGCCTCTACCCAAGGGGCCATTGCATACCTGAGTTATCTTAATAAAATGTTCGACGGTGACTGGTTAAACGCCCTCGCGGCTTATAACAGTGGCGAAGGTCGTGTGCTTCGCGCCATTAAACGCAATAAGAAAGCGGGTAAGAAAACCGACTTTTGGTCGCTGGATTTACCATCAGAAACCCGGGCATACGTACCTAAGTTATTGGCATTAGCCGATATTCTAAAGCATCGAGACACGTACAACTTTAAATGGCCGGCCATCGAAAATGTGGAAGTTGTCAGTTTAGTCGATATCGATTCTCAAATTGATTTGGCTTTTGCTGCCGATTTAGCAGATATGGATTTGGAAGATCTTCATGCCCTCAATCCTGGCTTCAACCGTTGGGCAACGGATCCTGACGGCCCTCATCATTTACTTTTACCCGTGGATAAAGCCAAAAGCTTTTCTCAGCAACTTGCCTCCATTGACCAACAAGATCGTTTAAATTGGGTACGCCATACCGTTAAGCGAGGCGACAGCCTGTTAAAGCTTGCCAACCAATATCACACCACCGCCGGCATCATTAAGAAGGTCAATAATCTTTCTTCAAACATGATTCGAATTGGTGATGCAATCATGGTTCCTGTGGCATTAAAAGAGTTAGATAGCTACTCTCTTAGCCAAGATCAACGTTTAGCCTCGCTGCAAAATAAAACCCGTAGTAACACGAAAATTGCTTATAAGGTTAAATCGGGAGATACGTTGTGGGATATCGCTCGCTTTTATAAAGTAAGCACAAGAGATTTAGCCAAGTGGAATGGCATGGCACCATCAGATCCACTAATGCCAGGTAAAACCTTGGTAGTCTGGCAAGGTAAAAAGAAAGACGCCACCGCCGACACTGGCGTATTGCGCTCGTTAACTTACACCGTGAGATCCGGTGATAGCCTTTCTCGTATTGCCGGTAAATTTAACGTTAAAGTATCCGATATCACCAGCTGGAATAATTTAAGTTCCAAAAAGTACCTTCAGCCTGGACAAAAACTGACCTTACATGTGGATGTTACCCGCCTAAAAAATGTAGGGTAAAGATAACCCAACGGTCATACAAAAAAAGGGGCATATTATGCCCCTTTTTTTTCTTGCCAGTAAGGTAATACGACCCTTAGGCTTTACGCCAGCTCGTCCCTGACGGTCCGTCTTCCAGTACCACACCCATGGCCGTTAAAGCATCGCGCGCCGCGTCTGCAGCAGCCCAATCTTTTTCTGCGCGGGCGTCGTTTCGCTGTTTTATCAACGCTTCCACTTTTGCCGCTTCATCGTTATCACCACCACCTTGTAGCCAAGACTCCGGAGCGGTTTGTAATATCCCTAATATAGCCCCCAACCCTTTTAGTACAGCGGCTAACTTGGCAGACTCAGCCACATTCGCCTTTTGCTTGTTTAAATCTCGTGCTAGTTCAAACAATACAGACATTGCCTCAGGCACATTTAAATCATCATCCATGGCGGCTTCAAATTTTGCTAAGTAGCCGCCATAAGCTAGGTCAGTATTTTCATCTATCTCTACTCCACGCAATGCGGTATAAAGACGTTCGAGCGCAGACTTAGCCTGTTCGATGTTGTCTTGAGAGTAACTCAACTGACTCCGATAATGAGCTGACATAAGAAAGAAACGTAACGATTCAGCATCGTGCTGTTTTAGTACATCTCGCAAGGTAAAAAAGTTACCCAACGATTTAGACATTTTCTCGTTGTCCACCTGCACCATCCCTGTGTGCATCCACACATTCACATAGGGTGTATCAAAAGCACAGCAAGATTGAGCCACTTCGTTTTCGTGATGGGGAAAGGTTAAATCAGAACCGCCACCGTGAATATCAAAGTGTGCACCTAAATGTTTATGATTCATGGCCGAACACTCAATGTGCCATCCCGGGCGACCTTCTCCCCAAGACGATGACCATGCCGGCTCTTGAGGTTTTGCTTTTTTCCAAAGCACGAAATCCAGCGGATCATCTTTGCCCGCGGCGACTTCTACCCGCGCCCCCGCTTGCAATTGCTCAAGGTTTTGTTTGCTTAACTTACCGTATTGAGGAAACTTACTAACATCAAACAACACATCGCCACTGTCAGCGATATAAGCAAACCCTTTATCAACCAACTTCTCGATAATATCGATAATTTCTGGCATGTGGGTAGTGACCCGAGGTTCGATATCCGGCTCTAGCAAGTTTATGGCAGCGAAGTCATCGTGCATCATGGCGATGGTGCGTGCGGTGAGAGCGGTGGTTGTTTCTCCATTTTCCGCTGCACGAGCAATAATTTTATCGTCCACGTCGGTAATATTACGTACATACTTAACGTCATAGCCCAGATGCCGGAGATAACGAACCAAAACATCAAAACTTAAATAGGTACGGGCATGCCCCATGTGACTTACGTCATACACCGTAATACCACACACGTATAACCCCACTTTTCCTTCCTCCAACGGAACAAAAGGTGCTTTTTCACGGGTGCGTGTATTGTAAAGGTGTAACATGTTATTCCTCTGTCTTCAAAGTAGCGTAAATTCGGGGCGAAAGTGTAGCACTCCCCGCCCCCGGCGCACAGTTTTTGTCGGCCTTTTCTCAGTGAATAATTTAACTTGGCACTGAAATCAGCTACCATTGGCCCACTTTAAACGCCGAAGATACAAAACGAGGGGCGCCAATGGTCACATTTAAAACAAATTTCGGGGATATCACCCTAGAATTATTTGCTGATAAAGCACCAGTAACCGTAGAAAACTTTCTTAGCTACGTAAAAGACGGGTTTTACGACAATACGATCTTTCATCGTGTCATAGACGGTTTTATGATCCAAGGTGGTGGTATGACTGCTGATATGGAACAAAAACCGACTAAAGATCCTATTGCCAATGAAGCCAACAACGGTGTTGCCAACGAACAAGGCACCATTGCTATGGCCCGTACTAACGATCCCCATTCAGCCACCGCTCAATTTTTTATTAACGTAAAAGATAACGACTTTCTTAACTTTACTGCTGAAAATATGCATGGCTGGGGCTATTGCGCCTTTGGTAAAGTGGTTGAAGGTATGGACGTGGTAGAAAAAATAAAGAACGTCAAAACCGGTAATAACGGATATCATCAGGATGTGCCTGTTGAGCCTGTTATCATCGAACAAGCCGTTATTACTGAATAATCTTCTTTTGGGGCGGTACCGCCGCCCCGTATCAATGTTGCCAATTCATGTCATTTACTTATTTCATCGCTGATTTACACCTAAGCGAAGATCGCCCAGATATCACTCAGTGTTTGCTGTCCTTTCTTGACCACGAAGCACCTCAGGCTGATGCCCTTTACGTGCTTGGCGATCTCTTTGAAGTGTGGATAGGTGATGACAATATCACCCCGTTCAATAACACCATCGCCGATGCTTTCAAAGCAGTAAGCCGCACTACCCCAGTATACTTCATTCATGGAAATCGGGATTTTGCTATTCGTGAAGGTTGGGCGACTAAAGCGGGCATGACACTACTGCCTGAACAGACCGTGGTCAATTTGTATGGTGAACGTACGTTACTAAGTCATGGTGACGAGTTATGCACCCGAGACGTGGCTTACCAGAAATTTCGTAAAAAAAGCCGGGGATGGTGGTGGCCTCGCTTGATGCTTGCCCTGCCACTTTGGTACCGCAGGCGTGTAGCCGAAAATGGTCGGCGTAAAAGCAAGCTCAATCAACAGGGCCTAAAACCTGAAATCATGGATGTCACACCTGAAGAAGTGGTCAAAACCATGGCCAAGTACCAGGTGCAGCGGCTTATTCACGGACACACACACCGGCCACAAATTCATTCTTTAGACGTCAATGGCAAGCCCGCCACCCGCATTGTGTTAGGGGATTGGTATGATCAAGGCTCGGTACTTACAGTTAGTGCCGATAAGGTATTGTTAGAAAACAGAAAGTTCGGTACTACTTCCAGTTAGCATTACCTATCACCTTACAATTTGTACAAATAGCAGGCAGATTTTTTCTTTTAGATTATAGTAAGATATATAAGCGACAAGATGTTGCTTTCATCAAGGAATCTGATGAATGTCTGCCTTTTTTTTCCACGACGCAAATTTTTTATTTACCGCGGCTATTGGCATTGTTGTTATGTTGTTTTTGGTCGAGCTGGCCAGCATCATAATTGGCACAAGTATATTGGGCGTTTTTGACGATATACCTGATCCAGAAATTGACATTGACTCCCCTCCCAAACTTACGACAATTGTCGATGCGTTAGCACTAAACAGATTACCCATCATGATATGGTTTATTCTGTTTCTGAGTCTTTTTTCATTCTGTGGTTTATTACTCAATACTTTTCATGCATTCGTCACCCAGGGCCGCTTTTTTGCTGTTTTAGTCAGTGTGCCTATCGCCATGTTAGCGGCTTTATTTCTAACAACTCGGTTAGGAAAAATGCTCGCCCAACTGTTACCAAAAAAAGCGCCCATCACCTTTGCTAATGAAGATTTTATTGGTGTAGTAGCACAGATAACAATTGGAATTGCTCGCCCGAGTGTTCCTGCTGAAGTCAAATTAAAAGACAAACATGGGCAGCTGCACTACTTACTTGTAGAGCCCTTCGATCCCAACGAAACCTTTGTCAAAGGGGATAAGGTAATTTTAGTTAAAAAAGGGGATAACTGTTGGTTCGCAACCCGTTCCCTCTAATGTTAACGGTCAAATAGGCCTGCAGTATAGTACTGAAAAACACCAACTAAAGTAGCATAAATACCTTGCCAAAGTGGCAAGGAAAGATCCCTTGTATCGCGCGTAGAATACCTTATGGTTAAACGAACGAGCCTGCGATGAAAGCCAGTAAAAAAATTACTATCGTCATTTCTGGCGTCTATCTTTTTGTCAGCGTTATTCTTGCTGCCGTTTTTTTCGTGCAAGCCAAACGGGACGTGGATGCTGAAACGCAGGCAGCATTAGCCATGGCAGAAGCCCTGATTGCTCAACAGCTAACCTTTGACCAAATTGAATCGGTACTACAACACAGTAGACACTTGCATGTAACCCAAGATATCCATGCTTTTAACGGCGATAGCACCGCAACCCAAGAATATATTAGCGTCAAAGATCCTACCAATAAGTTAACTATATACGGCGCCCCAGAAGCAGAAAATGCAGAAATATTCACCACGGTGTATCAGGTGTTCGGCATACTTTTATTTTCGTACATTCTTACCCTTGTTTTGCTAAACATTAGTGTGCGAGAAAAACTCAAACCCCTAAGTTCACTTAGCTTGGCGTTAGATCAAATTGGTGAAGGGCGATATGCCGTGGATGTAGATCCTGGGGATATCGAAGAAATACGCTCACTCGTATCACATTATCAAACCATGGCCGACTCGTTATATCGACGCAAACAGAAAGTCCAACACCTTCGCGCTCGGTTAGCCACATTGCAAGAACGTGAACGCCAAGGGTTAGCCCGTGAACTACATGACAATTTAGGCCAGTTAATTACCGGTATTCGTGTGCAAAGCTATTTACTCAAACAACAAGCTGGCAGCCCTGCTTTTGTCCAGCGCACCGCGAATTTATTAGAGCAGCAATGTGAAGAAGTGCAGTCTGGTATTCGCCAGATCACTCATCAATTATACCCCGTAGCCTTACACCGAGTTGGACTTGTTGTCGCACTCCAAGAGATGCTCAAGCGTTGGGCAGAGATCCACGGCATTGCCCTATCTTGTCATTTTCCTAATACCATACTTAGTATGTCACCCGAACGTGATATGCATTTATACCGGATCACCCAAGAAGCCTTAAGCAATATTGTTAAACATGCTCATGCCACGAAAGTAACGGTAAGCCTGGAGGCAAAAGATACCCAACTTATTTTGTCTATACATGATAACGGTGTTGGCTTACAAACTCTCAATGATACTCATCATGATGGCCTTGGTATGGAATCCATGCGCGAACGCGCTAGCCTTATTCGAGCCACATTCAACGTCAATAGTACTGATGGCACGGCTCTTAGTATTCACGTGCCACTAACTGAGCAAAAGGAGATCGACAAAAATGCACATATTACTTGTGGATGATCATGCTGTAGTTAGGCAAGGTTACAGTGCCCTGTTATCGATGATGTTACCCGATGCCACAATTCACGAAGCAGAAAATGCCCGTCAAGCAATGACCTGTCTCAATCAGCACGCCGTAGATGTGGTGATCTTGGATATTAATCTAGAACAAGCCAGCGGTTTGAATGTGGCACCACGGCTACTTAATCATTGGCCACGATTAAAAATTATATTTTTTAGTATGTTTGAAGAAGCTTCTATCGTGAATCGCGCCATGCATACCGGGGCCTGCGGCTACATCAGTAAACGTTGCCGACCAGAAATCATGCTTGAAGCAGTAAAAGCGGTTATGGCAGGAAAAACCTATATCGAACATGAACTCGCCATTAACTTAGCGTCTTATGCGTACAACGAGAAAAAGGACATTTTTGATCAGCTAACACGGCGAGAATTTGATGTATTCATGGGCGTAGCAAAAGGTCAGAAACGCTCTCGAATTGCCCAAGACCTGAATATTTCTGATAAGACAGTGTCTAATGCGATTACCCAATTGAAGAGTAAATTGCAGGTTAAAACCAGCACAGAGCTTGTACATTTGGCCATCGACAATGGCTACGTGAAAATAGCGTCTTAATCGGGAATTGTCCTAAGGAAAACCGGGAACTTTTCCGTATTCAAAAATGCATGAGTTTGTCAGACTATCATTAAATCGACGGGTTGCTTGTTCGACCAGCCTTCGATTGGAGTGAGGTTCAACAGCTCACAATTTTTATAGCTAACCCATAGGGTTAGCTTTTTTTTTGCCAAAAACCACATAGCAACTAGCCAGGACTCTTGCTCTTAATTATTGGGAATAATTCCCCCCTCATGTCGGGCAAAAGTCTATTCTCCCTCTCTGCTAACCCACCCATACTGTTAACACTTCGTAAACAAATAGAAAAGGTACAGTATGTCTACACTCATTAGAAATACCTCACAAAAAGGGCTGGCATTATCGCTGCTCGTTTCCAGCATGTTGTCAGCTTCATTTGTCTCAGCCAAAGGTGTTACTTGGGACGATATTGAAAACGATGCAAATACCCCAGAAGACGTACTTATGTACGGCATGGGACCTGAAGCCCAGCGCTTCAGTCCACTACAACAAATCAATAAAGAAAATGTACACACACTTTCTCCGGCCTGGGTAATGAGCTTCGGCGATGAGAAACAACGTGGGCAAGAATCTCAAGCATTGGTTTATGACGGTGTTATCTATGTCACTGGCAGCTACTCCCGCATTTTTGCTTACGACGCGCGAACCGGTAAAAAGCTTTGGTCGTACTCTCATCGATTACCTGAGGGTATTCGCCCTTGCTGTGATGTGGTTAACCGTGGCGCTGCCATATTTGGTGATATGGTTTACTTCGGTACACTGGATGCCGGTATTGTTGCTCTCGACCGCCACACCGGCAAAGTGGTATGGAAGAAACGTTTTGAAGATTACCGCGCCGGTTATACGATGACGGGAGCGCCCACCTTAGTAAAAGACCAAAAATCAGGCAAAGTGTTGCTGATTCATGGCTCATCAGGCGATGAATTCGGTGTCGTAGGTAAACTGTTTGCCCGCGACCCATTAACCGGTGAAGAAATTTGGATGCGGCCCTTTGTTGAAGGTCATATGGGCAGACTTAACGGTAAAGAAAGTACACCTACAGGTGACGAAAACGCCCCTTCTTGGCCCCGTGATGAGAACGGAGAGCTAGTAGAAGCATGGCATCACGGTGGTGGCGCACCTTGGCAAAGTGCCAGCTTTGATGTGGAAACCAACACCATCATTATTGGTGCGGGTAACCCTGCGCCATGGAATACCTGGAAGCGAACCGCAAAAGGCGACGATCCCCGTAACTGGGACAACCTTTACACCTCAGGACAAGTGGGTGTAGACCCTACCACCGGTGAAGTGAAATGGTTCTATCAACACACCCCCAATGACGCATGGGACTTCTCGGGCAACAACGAACTGGTCTTATTTGAATATGAAGAAAACGGCGAAACTATCAAGGCCACTGGGCACGCTGATCGCAACGGCTTCTTCTATGTGGTCGACCGGGAAAACGGTGATTTTATCAAAGCCTTCCCCTTCGTAGACAACATTAATTGGGCCACTCATATCGATCCAGATACAGGCCGCCCTGTAGAAGTTGAAGGAAAACGCCCCCCTTTGCCTGAACCGGGTGAAGAAAAAGGTAAAGCAGTTGAAGTTTCACCACCGTTCTTAGGCGGTAAGAACTGGAACCCTATGGCTTATAGCCAGAACACGGGATGGTTCTATCTTGGCGCTAACCATTGGAAAGAAGACTACTGGACAGAAGAAGTTGTGTACACCAAAGGAAGTGCCTATTTAGGACAAGGCTTTAGAATTAAAACCCAATACGATGATCACGTGGGTGTGTTACGAGCGGTAGACCCTGTATCCGGTGAAATTAAATGGTCTCACAAAGAAAAACTTCCTTTATGGGCTGGCGTTCTAGCAACTAAAGGTGGGCTGATCTTTACCGGTACTGGCGATGGTTATGTGAAAGCCTTTGACGAGAAAACCGGTGAGGAACTTTGGAAATTCCAAACAGGCTCTGGCATCGTTTCATGCCCTATCACTTGGGAGTTAGATGGCGAGCAATATATCGGTCTAGCATCTGGGTACGGTGGCGCCGTACCACTGTGGGGAGGCGACATGGCTGAACTAACCAAGCCCGTCGCCCAGGGCGGTTCATTCTGGGTATTCAAATTACCTAAGTTCGAAAAATAACCCTCTGATTTTTCATTCTACGTAGCGGGGCTTTGCCCCGCTTGGAGTTTTCAATGAAATGGTTTTATTCACTTTTATTCTTAACCTCATGCGCGATGGCCGATCTTCCACCGTTTGAAGATGATTATTTAGTGGTGGCGGGCTGCAAACTCAAGCCCAATACGCAGTGCGAAAATATCGACTTATCGAATCTTGATTTATCAAACCTTGATTTGTCAGGCTCAACCTTTACTAACGTTACGTTTCAAAACACCAATCTTGCCCATACTGATCTCAGTTACGTAACATTTAAACGGTGCAATCTCGACACCGCAAACATGCCAATGGTCAACCTAAACCATAGCGATCTTCGTTCTTCAACCGTGCGCAATGCGAATCTTGAAGGCGCCACGGGCTGGGCTTTATTTGCCCAAGGTGTCAACTTTAATGGTTCCACCATGACAGGGATAAACTTTGACCAAGGCAGACTATCAGGGGCCAAACTCAACAATGTCAATTTACGTGCCGCCCGGTTAGAACGGGTGTGGATGGGCAAAGTACAATTAAAAAATGCCGATTTAACCAATGCGAATATTCAAGAAGCAAAATTAGACGCCGCTAATTTGGCCAATGCCACACTAACTGGCGCGCGTATTCATTTTGCCACCTTTCAAGGGACGTATATGCAAGACTGCCAAGATTGCCCTTTTGACTGGTAGCTTCTTATCAAACCCGGCAAGGTCTCGTCTCGATACTCCCTCAGCAGAAGGTTAATATGATCCCATCAGAAGAAGCTCTTGTACCAACGGGGTAATTCTGGTGGGTTTGCTTTACTATTCTTAAGCCAACAAAATAACCAAAACATCGCTTTTTTTGTCCCTCCTTTTGAACACAATAAATGTTAATAATTATTTCGTTGCCCTTTCATTTGATAATGAAAATCATTATCATTATCTGGTTGCGTATTCATTGCGGTTAATCGCACAAGGCCGTGCAATGGTCACAGAAGATGATCGCCTAATACGTATGTTTTAGTATCTATTAACACGTTAAGTTTCATTATTCTTTAACCAAGGACACTGTAATGACAACCACCAGAACCGAGAAAGACAGTATGGGCACCTTAGAAGTGCCTGCTGATGCCCTTTATGGCGCACAAACTCAGCGAGCAGTGGACAACTTTCCAATGAGTGGCCAGAAAATGCCTGAAGCCTTCATTAGAGCCCTCATCACGGTGAAAAAAGCGGCTGCACAAGCCAATGTGAAACTAGAGGTGCTAGACGGGGCTATGGGTGAAGCCATAAGCATCGCTTGCGACAAACTACTTAACGACAAGGATCTAATGCGTCATTTTCCTGTGGATGTTTTCCAAACAGGGTCCGGCACCAGCACCAACATGAATGCAAATGAAGTGATCGCGCGGACAGCCAGTGTCGATGCCAACCTGACAATTCACCCCAACGATCATGTGAATTATGGACAAAGCAGTAACGACATTATTCCCACCACTATTCATGTCAGTGCGGCTATTGCAGTCAAACAGCAACTGTTGCCCGCGTTGGGCCATTTATATTCCTGTATTGGCAAAAAAGCTGAAGCGGTAAAGCAACATTGTAAAACCGGCCGCACTCACCTCATGGACGCCATGCCCATCCGCATGGATCAAAGCCTTTCAGGATGGCAAGCACAGATTGGACAACAGATCCAAAATATCACCCATATTCAACCGGCTATTCAAACCTTAGCCCAAGGCGGTACTGCCGTTGGAACAGGTATTAACGCCCACCCGGATTTTCCTTACGCGTTTAACCAGGCCTTGACCGGTCTCACTGACATTCCGTTTCAGCCGGCAGATAACTTCTTTGCGCTAATCGCTTCTCAGGATACCGCCGTGTCACTGTCGGGAATGCTAAAATCCAGCGCCGTGACGTTAATGAAAATAGCCAATGATTTACGCTGGATGAATTCAGGGCCATTAGCCGGTCTAGGAGAAATTGCCCTACCCGCTTTACAACCTGGCTCATCTATTATGCCGGGAAAAGTAAATCCTGTGGTCCCCGAAGCGGTTACCATGGCATCTGCACAAGTTATGGGCAACGATACGGCCATTACCGTAGGTGGACAATCGGGAAACTTTGAACTTAACGTCATGCTACCCATGATTGCCCATAACCTATTAAGCAGTATTACGCTTATCAGTAATAGTGCGAAGCTTCTTGCAGACAAAGCCATTTCGGGCTTTGAAGTGCTAGATGATAACCTTGCCGCTGCGTTGCACAAAAACCCCATACTGGTGACTGCATTAAACCCCATTATTGGCTACAACAACGCCGCTGACATTGCCAAACGTGCATACAAAGAAAAACGCCCAGTGATTGATGTAGCAGAAGAAATGACCGATCTCTCTAGAGACGAACTCAGTAAGCTACTCGACCCAATAAAGCTTACAGAAAATACATAGCCGCACTCGGCGGGCACTGTTGTTGCCCGCCGCCTTTTATTTGCAACGCATTAGACCTGTAAACTAACCCCTTAGGCTTTGTTCCTCTTTACCAGCCCACCATGTAATTAAATTGAAAAGATGCCCATTAAATTAGATATTAAGATCCCCAGAAACTTATAATGATTCAATGACGACCGATGGTTATCGGTACGCCCCAATATAAAAGGGAACCACTCACTAACTCATACTGGAAGATAAATAATGAAGCGAGTTTTTGCGTTCGCACTTGGCTTGTTTACCAGCCAAGCTTTTGCCCAACCGTTAATTTTTCAACCCGAAATAAGCCCCGACGGCAGCACCATTGCCTTTAGTTATCAAGGGGATATTTGGACAATGGACAGCCATGGAGGCAATGCTAAACGCTTGACGATCCACGAAGGCTACGATGGCAACCCCGTTTGGTCGGATGATAGCAGTATGTTGGCATTCAATAGCGACCGCTTTGGCAATAACGACGTGTTTACCATTGCTCGTGATGGCGGCATACCTACGCGGCTCACCTTCCATTCCGGCCAAGATAAAGTCATGCAGTTTACCCGCAATAACACCGTGTTATTTAACACCCGACGTGTTTATGCTCAGGTGGAACGGGAATGGGAAATATATTCGGTACCCGCTAGCGGTGACACCACCGAGCAACGTTTTATGGACGCACTGGGTTATGACGCCCAGGTCTCCCCTGATGGCAATAAGGTCTTATTTGTACGCGGATCTAACCGTATCGACCGCGAAGCTTATCGCGGTCCTGCCAATCGGGATGTATGGTTGTACGACATACAAAGTGAAAGTTATACCCGTATTACCCAGTTTGATGGCAATGATTTTATGCCCAAATGGATAGACAACTCGCACTTCTATTTTATTTCCTCTCGTTCAGGAAAATACAACGTATACAAAAAGACCTTAGGTGGTGGTATTGAGCAACTCACCGATGATCAACACTTTGGCGTGTGGCATTACAGTACTACCGCAAATGGCGAGACTCTGGTGTATCAGTCAGGTGATGAGATTTATCGCCAATCGACCAATACGAACAAGGAGATGGCGTTACCCGTCGATTTGAAAACAGACTTTCGTTTTGATCCTGTAGTCACAAAGAACAAAACTGATAACATTGAACAATACGCCCTATCGCCGAATGGCAAACTCACCGCATACATCATTCGTGGCGATGTGTTTGTTACCCGTAATGACAAAAAAGATAGTCGCAGCGTGCGCCTTACCGATGGCGCAGCGAGAGAGCGAAATGTCACCTGGGTTAACGACAATACCTTATTGTTTTCTTCCGACCGCTATGGTCAATATGATTTGTTTACCTTAACGTCGTCAGATGAAAACAACGACAATATCTTTACCTCGCTAAAACACACTACCCATCGACTCACCTCTACCGAAGCTGACGAATTAGCCCCAGTGGTTGCTCCCGATAAAGAACAGGTAGCCTATTTACAAGGGCGAGGAAAATTAATTACAGGACGGCTCACCTCTGAGGGTGAATTAACCGCACTGACCACCTTACTTGATGGCTGGGACACCCCCAAAGGTGTTGCTTGGTCGCCAGATAGCCACTGGCTAGCGTACAGTCTGGCGGATTTAAGTTTTAACCAAGAAGTGTATATTCAAGCTGCTGACAATACCCATGCTCCCGTTAATGTAAGTATGCACCCGAAATATGACACCAACCCAGTGTGGAGCCCAGATGGCAGCAAACTCGGTTTTGTCTCGGCGCGCAATAACGGCGATGACGATATCTGGTTTGTTTGGTTGAAAAAGGCTGACTGGCAACGTTCAAAAGAAGAATGGCGTCGGCAAGCATTGATGCAAGATGACAGTAAGCCCGTTAGCACTTTGGCCGCAGAAAAAGACAACGAAGGTACAGAGCCTGTCACTGTGACCATCGATTTTGATGGCCTTTATCAGCGTTTGCAGCAGGTCACGGCATTGCATTCCAATGAAAACCAATTGGTCTTTGCGCCCGATGGCGAGCATCTTTATTTCACTATTGGTGGTGCCGGCCGACAGAATTTTAAAGCCGATAAAAACCTTTATAAAATTACATGGGATGGCGAAGACAAAACGGTGGTTATTGGCGGCAATAACAATGTGGCCGATATCGCCTTGTCCGAAAACGGTAAATACCTTTTTGCTTTAACCAAAGGCGGTAAGTTAAATCGTATTAGTGCTAAAGATGATAAGGTCGAAGCCCTTAGCGTTAAATCAACGCTAAAAATCAACTATCAAGATGAGTTAACCCAGTTATTTGACGAGGGATGGCGGGCGCTAAACAACGGCTTTTATGACCCAGCCTTTCATGGCCAAGACTGGCAAGCATTACGAGAAAAATATCGCCCACTAGCATTAGAAGCATCAACCAAAGAAGACTTTAAGCGAGTATTTAATCGCATGTTAGGGCAGATAAATGCTAGCCATATGGGCATGTATCGCGGCGACAACCAAAAGGTAACCCAGAAGCAAAAAACCGGCTTGCTGGGTATCGCAGGCCAACCGGTGCAAAACGGCTTTGCCATTATATCTGTGGTGGCCGACAGCCCAGCGGATCGTATTGAAAGTCGTCTACAACCAAAAGATGTGATCACCGAGGTAAATCAGCAACCGGTAGCCGGCCATAATTTATATGACTTATTGCAAGACACCGCCAATACGCCAGTGTTGTTAACAATCGAACGCAACAACCAACAGCAAGAAATCACCATTTGGCCTACAGCGTCACTCAGTGATGAAAATTACAATGCGTGGGTAAATGAGCGACGCCGTCTCACCGAGGCCTACTCCAATGGCCGACTAGGGTATTTACATATCCGAGGCATGAACTGGACCAGCTTTGAACGTTTTGAACGGGATCTAATGGCTGCGGGCTATGGCAAGGAAGGGCTTGTCATTGATGTGCGTTACAACGGCGGTGGTTGGACAACAGACTACCTGATGGAAGTCCTCAATGTGAAGCAATATGCTTATACCATTCCCCGAGGAGCCATCGACGATATTAACGGTGACAGAACTGCCTTCAAAAATGACTATCCTTTCTCTGAGCGCCTTCCGGTGTCAGTATGGAATAAGCCCACCATTGCTATGACAAATCAAAACAGTTATTCAAATGCTGAGATTTTTTCTCATGCTTATCAAGCCCTTGGGTTAGGTAAGGTTGTTGGGCGACCTACTTTTGGTGCTGTTATTAGCACGGGAGCCTACCTTCTGGTTGACGGTTCTACTGTACGTATGCCGTTTCGTGGTTGGTGGGTCAAAGACAGTGGCGACAATATGGAAGGGAGCCCCGCTCAGCCCGATATTGAAGTGTTTAACCCTCCGGCTTATAAAGCGAAAGGTGTCGACCCCCAGCTTAAACGCGCCGTAGAGGAACTGATGAATGATTTATAACCCAACTTAAACACGCTAACAAAAAGCGCCTTGCAATCGGCGAGGCGCTTTTCTCAGTCGCTCCCAACAGCGTATGAAATTTGCTTTTTTAAGTTAATCTAACGTCGGTACGCCACTATGAAATTTAAAGTCGTCATCAGACGATAAAATAAGCTCTGCTTCAATACCGCCAAAAAATGCAACACGCTCACTGATATCAAAATCGGCAATACTTTGTGCAAGTACAAGGTAATCTTGATAATGCCTTGCTTCGGACCGTAACAATGATAAATAAAAATTGCCTAATTGTTCGTCAACATGGGGGGCCAACATTGCAAAGCGTTCACAAGAGCGCGCTTCAATATAAGCACCACAAATAAGTTTATCGATGAGGGCTTGCGGCTCGTAGGTACGCACATGGCGCAACATGCCTCTAGCATAACGACTTGAGCCCACAGATTCATAGGCAATACCGTAAGACTCCATGATCTCAAGCACCTGATAAAAGTGATGTAACTCCTCTTTTATTAACAGGACCATTTTATCAATAAGTTCTTGTCCGTATGGGGTTCCCGATTTAGGGATCATAGACCTATTCAATTTCTCATGATCTGCAAGGGCCTGCCAACTCCCCTGCTTTCGGTAAATATAATCTTCAAAAGGCTTTAACCAAGCCAGCAGTGCTTCACCACTTTCTTTATCTACCGCATATTTACGAATTAAATACATGGCACTTTGCGCGGCTTTAAGCTCACTTAATGTAAATATGTGCATATTAATCATTATTGACAGTTACGTTCCCCTAATTGATTTTCAGCTCATCAAAACGAACACTGAATATTGAATTTTTACTTGGCTTAACAGGCACCTTTGCTGTTTTTTGTATAAAAAACACTCAACGTTAACATTGAAAAAAGTTCCCTCTGTTCATTCTGATAATAAGCTTGAAAAAAGCCCATTAGGTAAAGCTGTATTATTATAGTTTAGTTCCCTACACGCCTAATTTATATAGCTTCCCGCTCTGTTCACTGTGAATCATTATTTTTATCATTCTGGATTATTTAAGATGAAAGCACCTTACTTTTTTACTGTAACCCAGCAACTCCGCCACTAAAAACGGTCAATATTCAACCAAAACCTAACGAAAGCGGAGTTTCTAGTCAGATACGATAGTATTCGAATGAAACGGATCTAATGGATAGATTCTCAATAGCCACAGGAAGGCCAAATTAATGAAATGTATTACTTTATTTTTTCAATCAATCTATGCACTCTTATTCCCCTTTTCGCGAACTAAAGTGCGCCCAACTTTAGCAACGGAAAATACGGAAAGTTGCTTCCGTCAAATTAGGTCTGTCAGCAAGAGGTCTATAGGAGTTAACACTCAGCAAGTTCCGCGTACAGTAAATTCATTTTTTACCGATAGTGAAATTATAGCGGTTCCCAAAGTGCAGGTAGCAGGTTCTAACCGAAAACCTGCCTCGAATGGAAATACAGCAAATGGAAAGGTAAAACTACCTGAAAGCAAAAAATCTAAAAATGGCTTTTCAATTACAAAAGCTTACGGTTCACAAGGCTTTGATAAAGTAGTTCCGTGGCTGGTAAAGCATCTTATTCCAGCCTCATCAAACGGAGTATTGTTCGGTCAAAGTCAAAGTTATAAGACTTTTGTTTTGATTTATATCGCATGCTGTATAGCTACCAATCGGCTGTTTTCTGGTTTGCCTACCAAACATGGTCTTGTCTTCATAATCGCAGCGGAAGGTAGTAATGGAATATCTAAGCGGATCAGAGCTTGGGAATTACAGAACGGCTGTACAGTTGGAGAAAAGCTCATCGTGATTCCCCACTCTGTTTTCCCCAGCGACACTAATCAGCGTAATTGTTTAATAAACGAAATTGAGACTGAAAGTAAGAGACAAGCAACTCCGGTGGTACTTATAATTTTTGACACATTTTCTCAATGCAGCAACGGCATACTTGAGAATGAAGCAGGAGCGGTATCTAGATATTTGCAATCATGCAAATCTATAGGTGAGCCATTTGGCGCGACTGTACTTAATGTTCACCATACCAAAAAAGATTCAAATGAATTCCGTGGAAGTTCAACAATTATCAGCAATGTAGACTTTTTATTTTCGATGAAACGCCATCGGGATAAAATGTCTACAAAGCTCGCTCTTGAAAAAATGAAAGAAGGCTCGACGAATTTACAGTGGGATTTACACTTGGATTGTATCGAAATAGACGCTTCAGATGAAGAAGGTGAAAGTTTAAACACATTGTGTATAACACAGGTTGAATTTCACCATCTTGATGAAGCCGCTCAAAATAACCATGAGGTTAAAAAGCTTCAATATAAAGTTGATGCTGAATGGATTAGAGGTCATCTCAAGCAATACCAAGATACATGGATGACTTTAAACGAACTTGGGCATGCAATGGCGGAGGAACTTTGTATACCTGTGGATGCAGCCCTTAAAGTGCGGTTAGATCGCGCAAAGAGTCACCTTGAAAAAGAAAAGATCATATCTAAACAACGAAAAGGTAAGGAAGTCTGTATTTGTTTAACAGACTCATAATCCTGAATTATTAGTGTGCATTAATAGCAAGCAATTTATCAAACGATATCAATAACAATA
>NZ_JAHKQF010000016.1:49813-148445 GCF_018860965.1 Alteromonas sp. C1M14
TATTGTTATTGATATCGTTGCATTTAACTGAGTAAGCTCGCTAAAACGTTACCTTTAAACTATGTTTTAATAAATGGCACCACAATTGATTCCAAAACAAATTTTAAGGTGCTTTTCTTGTTCGGTACTACTACTTATCTATACTGGGATGGCGACCGTTGTCTAAATTCTTTTACCAGTGCTAACACAAATGCTTTATTTGGCGGCCACTGCTTCTTGCCTGAATTCCTTATGCAACTTCATATGCTCTGAGTTACCTTTCTGTAATGTGACTACTAGACACTTCATCCTACAATGAAAGTATTGAATATTTACCGAACGCAACATCAAGGAAATTATCACTTAATACTTTTATGAAGTTCATTCAAAAATATAACTACTTCATGATGACTAGTTAGACAATTGTGATAAGTTTTTTTAAGGAAAGAAAGTTTGAACATCTTGTTCAGGCATAGAAAAAAACAGGAAGTAGAATATGAAAACGCACAACCCGATCAAAATGATAAACAGTGATTTCTGCATAAAAGCTAAAGTCATGGGTTTAGCTTCACATAGCAATATCCTCAGTGAAATCGAGCTTGATAATGAATCACCTTTAGTTCTCATCATCCCGAACGTTACTACACGATATCCCTCATGTATTACCGAGCACATACTTACTCACATAAGAGAGAACAAGCTAATGCAATTCAGGTCTAAAGACCACCTTGTAGACAAACCTTACTCTCTGAACTTTTGGTTTTCGTACGAAGATGAGGAAAATCTATCAATTTTTTTTCGTGCTTCATTGAGTTGTGATAAAGACACTGATGCATGGATATATTGCAAAGAGTTCGACATTACGCTTTGCTGTACCTTGAGGCGAGTACCTCACCCAGCCAAAAGGCAAAACACCAACAATAAAGTAAATAAAACAGGCAAAATCGATACTGCTGATTCACTTATCAATCAGCTCAAAAGTCTCGGGTTCTAACAATGGACTCAGACTCTCCATATGCGATACTTCGCGTTGAAAAAGTGAAAAGCTATGCCGCGCTAGCGGCCATGGCCAACCATTGGTTTAGACTCAACCCCACGCCTAATGCAGACTCCAGCCGTTCTCATCTAAATAAGACTCTTATTGGCGATAACAATATAGTATCTAAAATAAAAACAAGGCTTGATGAGCACGGTATCAAAAAGCTGCGTAAAAATGGGGTTCTAGCTTTAGAATTCGTATTAACGTTCTCACCTGAATTTGTGTTTCAAAATGATAAAAGGGAGTATCGCAGTGATGCGAATAAACGAGTAAGTCAGTGGGCTAAACAATCTTTGGCTTGGGCAAAGTCTGCGTATGGCGAGAACCTTATCTCAGCTGTCATTCACCTCGATGAGAGCACACCGCACATTCATCTTTGTGTATTACCTTTGAAACCTAAAAAGGGTGGGAAATACGGCCTCTGTGCGCGAGATATCACAGGAGGTAAAGTAAAACTGCAAGCTATGCAAGATTCTTATCATAATGAATTGAAGGGTTTAGGATTGCAGCGAGGTAAGAAGAGAGCGCGTTGCAAACATCAGACAATTAAGGATTATCATAATGCTGTTCAAACGTCGTTGATATACATTAAACAAGCAGGTTTAAGCCATCCTGAGAGCATTGGCAAGGTGAATCCTTACATGTACGCAATAGACAAATTAAAAACGCATTACGAAAAGAAGATAACCGAGTCACGAACTAAATCGACTTCAATTATCAAGCAATTGCTCGAAATAATTCATCAGATGAAAAGAAAGCTTAACAATGAGAGCGTCAAGGCAAGAAACAGAAGAATCTAACAAGTAACTGCAACTCATCATACTCCTCCATAAGTGCTAAATGTTTGGATAGATCTCTAATTAAAGACAAATCGAAGCACTTATAAGCTGCCTCAACGCACATCATAATAGACAAACACATTTACGTCGATTTAAGGGGCGAATAGGTATTTCCGTATTCAAAAAAGCAAAAATATTGTATCCTTCCCTGCTTCAATGGCACTAGTTGAATAACACGTAAGTTTGCTCGTATTATTCATGTGCAGTAAATATCAATAAGAATATAATTTACGGATAAATAATGAGCGCATTAAAAGAGTTACTAGAAAATTACCGCCAAACGTCAAAAACAGAACGAGAAAAAGGTACTTACTTCGAAGAACTCATTGTTACCTACTTTAAAAACGAACCAACTTATAAAGATTTATATTCAAAAATTTGGTTATATTCTGATTGGGCAACTGAAACAATGGGCAATGCTAAATACCCATTAGAGCTATTCCAACGCGTTATCACTGTCAGTTTGGAAACGATGAAAATAGTTAAAAGCTTACCTAAGCTGAATATTTAGTTAGTGCATTAAACTTTACAGCTCAAGCTTTATCCGATACATACCACCTGTTAATTGGTAACATCGTTAGCTTGAGCACAATCTACTTGTTAACCTAAATTACTAGTCATCAGGCTTTAAATACGAACGTACAATTTTAGCGAAGCGTATAGAAATTGTGTAGTGAGTACACAATTTAACCTAGCACTTTCAACACAGGCAAACCTGAGTGAAATTTGAAGTCATTATCAGGTGACACAATTAGATCAGCTTCGACCTCACCAAAAAAGGCAATTCGTTCTGAAATATCTTTACCAGCAATATTTTCTGCGAGCTCTAGGTAATCTTGATAATGACGCGCTTCAGAACGCAGGAGTGATATATAAAAATCACCTAGCCTTTTATCAAGATGGGGAGCTATCTTAGCGAAGCGCTCACAAGAGCGTGCTTCAATATAAGCGCCACATATCAACTTATCTATCAGCGCATCAGGCTCATGCGTTTTAACGTGCTTGAGGAGCCCCTTAGCATAACGACTTGAATTGATATTCTCATACTCAATCCCGTATTCATTCATGACTTCCAAAACTTGATAGAAATGATGCAATTCTTCACGAATTAACATCACCATTTTATCAACTAATTCTTGTTCGTAACGACCTCCAGATTTTACGATCATTGATTTATTGAGTTTTAGTTTCTCTAGATCTCGCCAATCGCCAATATGACGATATGTGAAGTCTTCGTAGGGTTTCAGCCACTCTAGCAGGGCTTTAGCACTGTCAGCATCGACAGCATAGCGACGTATTAGGAACATAGCGCTCTGAGCAGCCTTCAACTCACACACCAAGTGATCCCGAAGTAATACAGGCAATTTACAACTCTTTTTAGCTTCGCTGATCCATTCCAAAGGTGTCTCACATTTGAGAAAACCGTTAATGGGTTTTAATAAAGCCTCAATATTATCTAAGCTCATTTTAAATACTACTCATTTGACTTCAATTTAAATGAAGTTCCGCTTTGTTCATGAATTTTCAAGTTATGCATTAACGCAGCTAAATCGTTTGGCGTCATGGTACGTTCTCGACGAGGGTTCAATAGTTTGTCTAACGTCCAGTCTTTCGTTCTCACTTCACTGCTATGCAACTCTGTCTTATAATACTCTTTGACGCCTTGGAATGTATATTCATAACTAAGTCGGCTGCGGTTATATTTAACATAGCGCAATGAGGCAATTTCTCGTTTGTTGTCAGGGTCATAAAAAGAAAGTTTCTTATCTTTCAAGTGTATTTTTAAACCCGTTTTATTAAGTTCCAGATTATACTCTTTTGGGTTCTCAACAGAAAGCTCGTAGATATCTTTAGATATACTTGATAGAGACTTTTGAGCTGCAATTTTAGCATGAACTACAGAAAGGCTTTCTTCTAAGCTATCAATGTTATCTTGCAGCTCATCCATAATCGTCAACGATGCTTTTGCATTTTTCCCTGCATCAAGTCTGGCTTTACGATGCAAATCGGCTTCTGCTAATTCTGCTTTAGACTTCCGAATTTCTTGTTGAAGCTTAACTTGATCTAACTCAAAGCTTTTTAGTCGCTTGTTGTCAGTCATCATAGCCATCAATACTGGCTCTATATAAATAATAAAAAAATGATAAGCGATCACATAAGGAAAGGTACTTGCGGATTGACAGCTATCTCCCCCAGATCGCTGTTTCCTGCTACACCGAATCAAAGGTAATGAATCTTTAGATTGCTGTATGCTCATTCCACTGCCGCAATGACCACATTTAACCATACCGTGCAGTGGCCACTTTCGGTCTTCCCTAATACTGGTATAGAGCCTTTCTTGATGTATTCTCTGTGCACTGTAAAAAGTTTCTTCGTCGACTACTGCTTCATAAAGTTTTTCACCATAAACTTTACCTATACATTTTTCATTTTGAAGAATTCTTATGAGCTTCGTCGGATTATGATTCAAAAGTGGCTTAATTGAACCATAGCGCTCACGTAATTCCCGAGCAATTACAATTTGCCCCTTACCCATAGCGTGTAAACTGAACAAATCTCTTACAACAGGTGCGAATTCATTCAATGTGCCATCAGGACTTAACCAAAAAGGCATTCTCATTCGAGGAGGGATCTTATGTTCTCTGGCTAAGGATTCTCTCTGCCGCCAAGAACTCTTAACTTTTTTTGAACGCCATTTAGATTCTTCGTGAGCTTTTTCGATTTCAATGATCAGTGCAATGCGTGACTTAGTATCGTTCACGGCTTCAGGTGGATAGTAATTGTTACCTCTTGCTGTGACTATTGAAACACCATGCTTCCAGATTTTCTTAATCAAATCTTCAGACTGATCAATATCCATGCGAGTCAAACGAGAAAAATGCTCAACAAGGATAATTGAGCCAGTTTCAACTAACCCTGATTCAATTGCCTTAACCAATCGTCCTAAAGAACCATGTTCAACATGCTTGCCTTTATAAGCAGATACCCCTGAATCTATCAATGGTTGTTCATCCAATTCAACAACCACACAATTTGGGTGACGACTCAACCACTCTTTCTGCGCCTCACCTTGACGGAAAAGGGAGCTATTCCCTTCTTGCTTTGAAGAACTAAAACGCTGGTATAGATAAACATTCCCTGAGAGATTACTTGCGTCCATTTCCAACTCCTATCAATGATGCAGCTAACAATATCATAATGTGCACATATTATCTTTTAGCTCGCAATTGCAGTGATCGATAAGCAATACCGGCAAATTTTCTTTTTGCGCAGCCTTTTGAGTCCATGCATCAGGGGTACTGCAGTGAATAAATGCATTAATAGGCGCTAATAAAGACGCATATTGTAAAGATTCCATTAAACCCTCTCATTTTGGTACATAGGATACAAGCCCCTACTTTTCTTAAGCCTTGCTAAACATTTAATAAATATAATATTTATTAAGAACCACCGAAACTGAACATTTTTTAATCAACAAATTAGTTGACGTGTTTGAAAACTTGATACACACTCATTGTAAAATAAATGTTAATTATATTAACAATAAAGATAACAACAGTGGGCAGCGCCCTTAGAACAAGGTGTAATCTATGATTTTAAACCATTTGCTCGGTATTTATACGCGTCCACAAGAAGAATGGCAGGACATTGATGAGAAACGTGAAAGTTACATTTACCCTTTAAGTCACATTGCTGTCATCGCCCTCATTCCCGCATTAATTACCTACTACTCAGGGGCGCACATAGGCTGGAGCATCGGTGCTGGCGACCTGATTAAATTAACAGAACAAAGTGCCGCCATGCTTGCCACTGGCATGTATTTCGGCTTGATCATTGGGGTGCTCTTGCTCACCTATATGATACACGAGCTTGCCAATGCCTTCGACGCTCACCCCAATTTCACTCAATCCTTAGATCTCGCCGCTTATACTGCCACGCCTCTCTTTATGACGGGCTTTGCCGGTTTATACCCTGAACTTTGGTTTGTGATGAGTATTGGCTTGGTGGGCCTGTCCTATTCAGTCTATTTGTTATATTCAGGCACCCCCATCATGATGCACATTCCTGACGGTAAAGGGTTTATTTATGCCAGTTCTGTAGTGACGTGCGGTCTGGTGTTATTGGCCATATTAATGGCCAGCACGGTAATCGTTTGGAGCATGGGTTTCGGCCCAATTTATGTCCACTGATTACTAAATTTCACTCCATATCCTTAAGCAAAAGCCGCTCTTTAGAGCGGCTTTTTATATCGGTCACCTAACTAATCTAAATCAGTTATCGCTATCCATATTATGCATTTCAAGATTTGAAAGTTCAGCTTGTACCACCGGCGCTTGTTTTGCCGCTTCGCCTCGCGCTATATCTATACGCTCTAGATAATCTTGGTCAATATCCGCGGTGATATAATTACCGTCAAATACAGAGGTTTCAAAGCGTTGGATCTCAGGGTTTTCTTCTTTTACCGCGTTTACAAGATCTTCAATATCTTGGAAGATAAGCCCGTCAGCCTGAATAAGATCTGCAATTTGGTCGATTTCTCTGCCATAAGCAATTAACTCATTCGCCGATGGCATATCTATGCCGTACACATTGGGGAACCGAATTTCTGGCGCTGCTGAGGCAAAATACACTTTCTTCGCACCAGATTCTCGAGCCATTTCAATAATTTGCCCTGATGTCGTTCCTCGTACAATGGAGTCGTCTACCAAAAGCACATTTTTGCCTTTAAATTCTGACGAGATAGCATTGAGTTTACGACGTACTGACTGCTTACGCTGAGTTTGCCCAGGCATAATAAATGTACGCCCGATATATCGGTTTTTTACAAAACCTTGTCGGTACGGTAAATCAAGCGTGGTGGCAATCTGTAAAGCCACATCCATGGAAGTTTCAGGAATAGGTATAACCACATCGATATCAAGATCTGCCCACTCTTTCTTTATCTTTTCACCCAATTTGCGGCCCATATTTACCCGCGAGGCATAAACAGAAATGCCGTCGATAAAGGTGTCAGGACGTGCAAAATAAACGAACTCAAAAATACACGGCGACGTGGTGGGGGCTTCAGCACATTGCTGAGTATGCAATTCGCCTTGCTCGGTGATATATACCGCTTCTCCTGGCGCAACATCACGAATAAAGGTAAAGCCAACCGCATCTAAGGCCACGCTTTCAGAGGCAACCATGTATTCCTCGCCCATTTCGGTGATCCGCTTGCCAAGTGCAAGAGGACGGATCCCGTGAGGGTCTCTAAACGCGACCACACCCTGCCCGATAATCGCAGCAACAACCGCATAGGCACCGCGTATCTTCTTATGTACCGTTGTAACAACTTTAAAGATATCTTTCGCTGTAACGGTAAGATCGGTGCACTGTTGTAACTCATGAGCCAAGATATTTAGCAACAATTCAGAATCAGATGAGGTGTTAATATGCCGTCTGGCAATACGAAACACTTCTTCTTGTAAATCGTGGGAATTGGTAAGGTTACCGTTATGAGCAAAGGCAATACCAAAAGGTGAGTTCACATAAAATGGTTGGGCTTCTGCCGAACTAGACGTACCCGCGGTTGGATACCGACAATGGCCAATTCCCATTGTGCCAGACAATCGCTTCATGTGCCGCGTGTGGAAAACGTCCCGCACTAAGCCATTGCCCTTTCTTAGGTTAAAACGGTTATGATCAATAGTAATGATCCCAGCCGCATCTTGACCTCGATGCTGTAGAACCGTTAATCCATCATACAACGATTGAGCAACCGGTGTTTTACCAACAATTCCGACAATACCACACATTAGCGTTACCTATATCAAGCGGGTTTTAAAAAACTGGAGCTGTCTTTCACGAAGGTAAAAAACCACTCAATAATCACACCAAATTCGGGGATTAAAATTGACTGGCTCCACCAATTAGAGCTTGCAGCTTCAGTAAAAGTATCCATGAAAAATAACAAAGCGCTGACAATGAGTACGCCACGTAAACCACCGAAAACGGCACCGAGCGCTCGGTCAGTACTTGATAGTCCAGACGCTTGGACTAATTGACCAACAATATGATTAAACATGCCACCTAAAATTAGCGTAACAATAAAAAGCAATACAATGGCGGCGCCATTGCGTAATACCGGATCGCCAATCTGCGTAAAATAAACAGCAAGGTCGGCGTGAAATTCACTGGCAATAAACAGTGCGCCAAACCACACAACTAAGGAAATGGCTTCTTTAACAAAACCACGCATTAGGCTTATCAGCGTAGAAGCGATGATAATACCAATAATGGAAAAGTCGACCCAGTTCATCAAGCTCTAATCAGTCCGTCTGTGGTTAAGCACGCATGGTTTGCTGCCCTCTGCGAGATGGCGCGCATTCTAACAGAAGCTTCGAAGATTACCAGTGTGTAATGTTGTAAGCACACGCAAAAATGTTCGAAGAAAGTAAGCAAATGTTGCCGGTTCATGGCCTTACCTTTTTAGCGTTAAGCTGCCCTACCCAATAACTTATTACTATTCCACCTTAAAGGTGGTGACCTTGCCTTTTAGGCCCGTCACTTCTTTTAAGTGAGGGAGCGCGTTTTGCAATTTTTTCTTATCCATGTCCGGCCCAACAAATACTTTTGTCAGCGGGCCTGAACGGGTTTCTATGGGCCGACTAAACGCGCGGTAACCGGCTTTTTCTAATTTTGCGAGCAACTGTTTGACATTTTTATCATGTCGAAAGCTACCTAGTTGAACAACCCATCCTGCATCCTCTGGTTCAGCGGCGGGCTTGGGTAATACCGTTTGACTGGCTAAGTCATCGTCGTTTACCGCCACATTGTCTTGCACAGGCTGTGATGTTACCGCTGTGTCGTCATCCACCACCGGCTCATCTACAACTGCTAGAGGCCGTTGAGAAAGCTCTGCAGCACGCTCAGATGGGAACGGTTCAGGATCAACGATAGGCTTTTTAGCAGGCGTTGCCGGCACACTAACAAAAGTATCTTTACTGGACTCTTTTTTACGGTCGAGAAAATCTGGTAGAAAAATCACGGCTAGCGCTACCAGAATAACGGTTCCGACCAAACGGTTTTGTAACGCCGAGGTCACTGTTCACTCCTATTGGATACTACTGTTCCGATGATACGCTAATACATCCGCCACCGTAAGAAAAGAACCGAATACCAAAATTCGATCATGTTTTTTCGCACATTGTCGTGCAGCAAGATACGCATCGGTTACAGCATCAAATGCTTTAGCACATTGCTGCTGTGTAGGTTGCAGATGTTGCTTTAATACTTTACCCGATAATCCACGAGGTCCATGGGTACTGCCCGTGTACCAGGTTGCCTCTATCTGGTTTAATTCATCTAATGTTGCACTAAGAGATTTGTCCACTAACATGCCAACCACGATATGCAAGCGGCCTTGTAGCCCTTCAGAAATCCAATCGCGCATTAATGCACACGCTTGGGGGTTATGCGCAACATCGACAAACACATCGGGGCTTGACGCGACCTGTTGGCGGCGACCAGGAACCGCAACCGTTTTAATCAATGTTGCTAGCTTATCTGTTGGCGGCATGAGATGCAGTCGAGAAAGCACCGCTAGCGCTGTTGAAACATTTTGCATGGGTATTTGCGGCGTTGCATACTGCCCCAGGGACTTACCTTTATTTTCCCATTGCCATTGGCCATCGTCGCCAACTTGAAAACTGAAATCATCATTGGCCCACCACGCGTCTATCTTATGCTGGGCGACAAAATTAATGAGCGTTGCTGGCGGCTCGAGTTCTCCGACCACCGCGATTCCACCCTGACGCATAATACCGGCTTTTTCGATGGCAATTTCATCTCGGCTATCGCCTAACCAATCCATATGATCAAGGCCGATTGTGGTGATCACCGCTATGTCAGGATCGACGATATTGGTTGCATCAAGTCTGCCCCCTAACCCCACTTCTAAAATCGCGTATTGTACGTTGGCTTCCACCATCATCAACAAAGCCGCTAGCGTTCCAAACTCAAAGTAGGTCAAACTGATTGCCCCACGCGCTTGCTCTATGCGTGCAAAAGCCGCACAAAATGCAGACTCATCCGCATCGCGACCATTAAGGCGAACCCGTTCACAATAGTCCAGTAAATGGGGCGAACCGTACACCCCAGTGGTCTTGCCTTGACAAAGCAAAGCCTGTTCTAAAAAGCGACAAGTGGTGCCCTTGCCGTTGGTGCCGGCAACGGTAATGACCGTAATAGAAGAGAAATTTAACGCGAGAGCTTCCGCCACCTGTTGGACTCTGTCCAATCCGAGATCGATGGTGGAAGGATGAATAGATTCAAGATAAGTTAACCACTGGGCCAGAGACTTAGTCTGCTCTGGCCCAGTGGATTCTGTTAGTGTGTTCTTCACTTAATTTGGACGATGTAATTTTTCTAACAAGCCATGTAATTTATCACGCATTTCTCGGCGGTCAACGATCATATCGATGGCACCTTTCTCCACCAAAAATTCGCTTCGCTGGAAGCCCTCTGGCAGCGTTTCTCGTACGGTTTGTTCAATGACTCGTGGGCCAGCAAAACCGATAAGCGCCTTAGGCTCCGCGACGTTAATATCACCGAGCATCGCCAAGCTTGCAGAAACCCCGCCCATGGTGGGATCGGTTAATACCGAAATATAAGGTAAACCTTTAGCACTCATTTTGGCCAGCGCTGCAGAAGTTTTCGCCATTTGCATCAACGACATAAGTGCTTCTTGCATACGTGCTCCGCCAGATGCAGAGAAACACACCAAGGGCATATTGTGCTCTAAACATGCATTCACCGCTGCAACAAATCGTGCCCCAACCACTGAGGCCATTGAACCGCCCATAAATGCAAATTCAAAGCTGGCTACCACAACAGGCATCCCCTTTAATTTACCTTGCATCACAATTAAGGCATCTTTTTCATTGGTACTTTTTTGTGCGGCGTTAATTCTGTCTTTATAGCGTTTAGAATCCTTAAATTTAAGGATATCTTGGGGCTCTAAATCGGCACCGAGTTCTTTACGGTCGCCAGCATCAAGAAAGGCATCAATACGTTTGCGGGCACTGATACGCATGTGATTATCACATTTAGGGCACACTTCTAGCAGCTTTTCTAATTCCTGCTTGTACAGTACTGCTTGGCAATGAGTGCACTTTGTCCAAATACCTTCAGGAACATTCCCTTTAGTAGATGTTTGTGTTTTTGGAAGAATCTTTTGAATCCAGCTCATGTTAAGGAAAATCCTTGTTGTCAGTTACCATGCTTCGTTCATGTTTATTGGTGCACAGTATTAAATAAAGCAATCTAGCCCTGTATTAGACCACAATACGGGATTATGCAAAAAGTAAAACTGGTCTTAGAAGTTTACCCGTGCAGTTAATTCACTGGGGTAAAAAAAGCGGACCAAGAGGTCCTTTGGGTATTCCCAAAGCCTCAGGGTAAGTCACATCCACCAAGTACAACCCATTTGGCTTAGCTGTGGCTGCCGCCTGGGTGCGATCTTTCGCAGCCAATAACTCGCTAATCCAGGAGACTGGTTGCTCCTTGCTTCCCACTTTTATCAACGACCCGACGATGTTTCTTACCATGTGATGTAAAAAGGCATTTGCCCGTACGTCCACAATAACATAGGCCCCCATCCGATAAACTTCAATGTGTGACATATTTCTAAATGGCGTTTTCGACTGGCACAATGACGCGCGAAAAGAGGTAAAGTCTTGTTCCCCTAATAACGCTTGTGCAGCCTCATGCATACGATCCGCGTCGAGGGGCACGTACACATGGGTGACGCCGCCGTGCAGAATAGCAGGACGCAAGGTGTGGTTAAACATCACATACCGATAACGGCGATGAGTCGCAGAAAAACGGGCATGGAACTCTTTGCTTACGGTTTTACACCATTTTACTGCAATAGCGTCTGGAAGATTGGCATTCACACCCATGGTCCAAGCGCGTTCAGGACGAAACTCGTCGCAGTCAAAATGTACAACCTGACCTGTGGCATGAACACCGGCATCTGTGCGACCGGCACATTGCACATGAATAGTCTGGTCAGCGACTTTAGATAATGCGTCTTCCAGATAAGCCTGAACACTCGGGACTGCTTGCTGGCGTTGCCAACCGAAAAGGGCTGCACCATCATACTCAATACCCAAGGCAATTCTCGCCATGTCTGATCCTACCTCATGCTAAAAATCGGCTAAGTGTAGTCAGTCAGTGAATCAGATGCAACATCCAAGCTTACACCCTGTTTATTAAGCAAGCTGCGCCAGTAAACTTTCTGCTTCTTCTTTTTGCTCGCCACTGCCCAAATTAATCACTTCACTAAGCAATTCTTTTGCGGCGGGAATGTCTTCCATTTCTATATACACACGAGCAAGATCAAGGTTCGCAGATTGGCCTGCATCTTTATCAATATCGATGACATCCTCGTCGTCAGTCACGCCGGTGAAATCCGATAAACTCACATCTAAGTCAAGAGGTTGCTCGTCCACATTAGACGGCGAGTCAATACCTGAATCCATCAATGTTTCAACGTCAAGATAATCATCTTGTGTATCATTTTCTGTGTTTTCTGCGCCAGCCAGCGGTGCTTCAGACGCCTCCGATGAGGATGAAGCGGTGTCGTCAGGATCTGACAATAACGCATTAAGATCTAAATCTGGGTTACCAAGAGACAGATCCTCTGGTTCAGTTTGCTGAGTTTTATCATCTACCGGTTCGCTTTGCTCACTAATATCAAAATCACCCAGCAGATCATCAAAATCGGCCTGCTCTAACTCATCGAGTAACTGATGATCTTCGTTTTTACTTTCTGTTAGCCAATCGTCCAGACCGGGCACATCATCTAATTCATCGTAAACGTCTTTTGCCTCAACGGGAGGGGGCGGCACAATACCGTCCACTTCTTGCTCAAGGTTAAAATCATCGATGTCTTCTAGAACTTCCTCCCCAGGCTCTGATGCGCTGTTATCCAGCGAGCTGGTATCCGCAGAAAAACCGGTCAGGGACGGAATATCTTCCATGAGCTGGCGATCGAACTCTTCTAACGCATCGCTCAGTGGATCGGTATTTTCAGCCTCTTGTTCCGTTGAGGCACTAGTTATGTCGGTTTCCAGAGCATCGTCTGGTATTGATGGTGTTTCGTCCTCGTCTTCTAATGACGGTATGGGGCCATCGATTTTGGTGTCAGCTTCCACCGTGACATCGCTTTCAAGCTCAGCGAGTAAATCTTCGGATAACGCATCCGTTTCGTCCATTAGCAATTCAGGGACATCGGCACTGTCGCCCTCATCACTTTGGAGATCACTGCTAGATTCATCGTCGTGAATACCAAATTCAGCCAACAATTCATCAGCTAAAAGGTCTTGCGAAATATCCGTTTCATCCGCGCTGTCGCTGATATCACCTTCAAGTTCTGCAATTAATTCATCGGTAAGGGGATCATCAATATCGTCGCTAATGGGGTTGTCTGACTCATTGTTGAAGTCATCGACAGCAGCCGGCACGTCGTCACTGGATTGCGCTTTTGTGTCAAAGTCCTCATTTTCATCAACGGGAGTGGGTATATCATCGTCATTGCTATCATCAGCACTTTGCAAATCAGCAATAAGTTCATCAGAAAGGGGCTCGTTAAATTCATCGGCATTTTCCATATCTTCAATGTCAATTTCATCTAACTCGTCGCTTAAGGCTTCTAAATCTTGAATCCCTTGGGGAGAGGGAGACGTGTCAGTGACGATTTCCTCTTCGTCATCGTCGTCGTCCCCGAGCATGTCAGCCATCTGATCCAATTGTTCCATCTCAGTTACAATGGTGTCAGCTAGGCGATCGATGGCCTCATTCTGATCATTAATCTCCCGATCAATCTTGTCGAGCATGTCTTCGCTGACGATATCCTCGTCATCCAAGTCGGCCAGCACTTCTGGCGTCTCTTCTTCTAATAATTCGTCAATATCGATTTCAGGCTTATCTGCATCCTCTTCATCTGGCTGTTCAAATTCTGCCAGAATGTCATCGGGATCCGGTAGTTCAGTATCGTTATCAGCAGCAGTATCATCAGGCTGATTTTGCGCCAGTAATGCGTCAATATCATCGTCGCTGGCAAGGTCCGATTGGGGCTGTTCATTCTCTAAATCATCAATTTCTATGGCATCTGGAGCATCCATAGCAGATAAATCAATACCTTCAATATCATCCGAATCAGCGACTAATGTTTCATCTGATAAAGCTTCACCATCAAAAAGACTATCCAACTCATCTTGATCCAGTTCAGAATCACCGTCATCAAAAGCAAACTCATCATCTGGCACAAGCATGTCATCTTCGAGATCTGCAAAGCTCTCTAATTCATCATCCAGTGCCTCTTCCAGTTCATTTGATAACACATCATCTAATAACTCATCGTCATTAAACAGCTCGTCATCTATAAGTTCTGGGGTATCGTCCAGGTTTGGTGTGACCGACGCCGCAATATCCGCCACAGGCGCGGTATCATCGGTGGCAACGGCCGCTACGGGTGCCACAGGATCATCCTCTTTTCCTTTACGGCCTCGTGACAACAACCATGTGATTAATCCACCTACAAGCAATAAAGTGATGAGCCCTGAACCGATAATCAGTGTCAGCGGTTGCGCCAGCGTAGTGCTAAAAGAGCTTTGCTTTTCTGCTTCCCGTTCAGCTTCTTCTTTAAGCATCATATCGAGTAATTGACGCTGCAACGCGGTTTGTTCGTCCATTTGACTTTGCACATCGCTTTCAACTTGGGTACGCAAGGAGGCAAGATCCTCGTTAACTTGCTCTACTCGCGAATACAGTTTGCGATTTTCGTCCAAGATAGTTTGCACATTGGCTAATGAGGCGGCAAATTGCCGCCGTAATTCGTCAAATTGCGCCGCTTGCTGGCTATCTAATGCAGTGATCTTGTCTTCTATTGCATCCCGCGTGCTTAGAAGATCTTGCTGATTTACCAAAGGAGCCGGAGGCTTAACATTATTTAACGAGGCTCCGGGCTGGTTTGCTAGCTTGGCAAAAGCTTGTTCATCTTGCATTGCCCGTTGCTTTGCTCGCTCGGCATCAATACGTGCCACATAGCGCTCGGAGGGTAATTTCAGTGTGGCGCCATCAACCAGCAAGTTAAGGTTATTTTGCTCGAAGGCGGTTGGATTTAATTCATAGATTGCCACCATAACTTGATAAACCGACAAGTTAGGGTTCTGGCGATAGCGGTTGGCAATGCGCCAAAGGGTGTCGTTATCGTCTATGGGGCCATAAACGTTACCTGAATATTGACTGGTAGCATTTTTCGGACCGCGTAAAGTGGTTTCGTTATCTTGTGCGTTCAAAGAAGCAGACGCAGCGAGTAAAAGCAGCAAAGTAAGCAAGCCCGTCAATTGCGATTTCATAGCGTTCCTATATGCCCTCAAACGTCTTCCACAGAAAATTCAGATACCGTCGCCAGCAACGTCAGAAAACCGACAATTTTCAGTACGATGCAGCGCTTAAATTGTGTCATGCAAACTCTACTCCATTTCGTCCACATATCACATACATTAACAAAACTATAAACCAGTTAACCTCAACTATCTAGAAAAAGGCATGTCTAAGCAGACGCCGGTAAAGAATTTTCCTACTCGACGCCTGAAACTCTAGCTTCAGTAAGATAGCGAGTATCTTAGTAATAGTCCCGTAAAAGCACCTCGGCGATTTGCACCGCATTTGTGGCAGCGCCTTTTCTAACATTGTCAGACACTACCCACATATTGATCCCATTGGGGTGAGAGATATCATCGCGGATCCGGCCCACATGAACATAGTCGTTACCACTGGCGCTACTAACCTGTGTTGGGAAAGCTTCTTTAGACTCATACACTTTTACGCCCTCGGCTTGCGACAGTAATTGGGTGACTTGAGCGGCGTCCACCGGCATCCGTGTTTCCAGATGAATAGCTTCACCATGACCATAAAATACCGGTACCCGAACCGCCGTCGCATTCACTAATATATCGGGATCACCAAGTATTTTTTGTGTCTCCCACACCATTTTCATTTCTTCTTTGGTGTAGTCGTTATCCATAAAATCATCAATTTGAGGAATACTATTAAAGGCAATCTGTCGACTGAATACCTCTGGAGTCACAGGGCGTGTATTCAATAATCCTGCCGTTTGTTTGGCTAATTCTTCCATCGCTTTTGTGCCAGCGCCAGATACAGACTGGTAAGTACACACGTTTATGCGCTCGATTCCACCAGCCTGATGAATAGGATGTAATGCCAGCACCATCTGAATGGTTGAACAATTTGGATTGGCGATAATATTTCGATTTCTAAAGTCCACCAACGCGTGTGCATTCACCTCTGGCACAACAAGAGGAACATCGGGCTCATTGCGAAAATGTGAGGTATTATCAATAACCACACACCCTGACTCTGCCGCAATCGGCGCATATTTAGCAGAAACTGCACCACCCGCAGAAAAGAACCCCAATTGGACTTGGGACCAGTCAAATTCATCGGCATTGAGTACTTCGATGTCCTCGCCCTTAAACGTAACGGTGGTCCCCGCACTGCGCTCACTGGCCAATGGATATACTGTACCCACCGGGAATTTTCGTTCTTCTAGCAACTCTAGGATGGCTTGTCCTACTAATCCGGTAGCACCTAATACAGCAATATCGAACGCTTGCGACATAATTTCTTTTTCTCCACTATCACCGCGATTTTTCAACCGTGTGTTAAATAAGTTCTAAGGTAAAACCAAGACCACTAAGTTGGCTTGTGATCCCTTCAGATATGGGGGCAACCATGCGCAACACATATGCACTGCACTCCCGTCTTTGCGGGTAATGTTTACGCATCGCTAAAAATCCGCTTTTTGAGGTATCGGCTTGAAACAATGTATTGTCTTTTGATATATCGTATCCCCCTAGCAATAGCGTGCTAAGGGTATCCCAATCTAAGCCTTCCGCTGAAGGCTTCTCAGGGGCAAATCGGGCGGCTGGCGGTTGGGGAAGAAAATCTTCCATACTCAGCTTCACCGGGCAATTCATCGTATAACAAATATGCTCGTAAGCCATTTGTGTTCCCCGCAGTTTCCCCTCGATAGAGTGACCTGCAATATGGGGGGTTGCCATCCACAAATGGGGCAATAAGGCCTGATTAATTTGTGGTTCATTGGCGAACACATCTAATACCGTTGTTGGACCTTGCTTTGCCATCAAACAATCTAGCAGTGCATCCTGGTCTATCACTTCACCGCGACAAGCGTTAATGAGTATTTGTTTGCCAGTTAAGGTAGCAAGGGCAGCTTTATCAATTAGATGGCCGGTAGCATGGGGGCCACTTTTTACGAAGGGCACATGCAGTGTTACCACATCACAGGTCAAGATCTCGTCCATACTAACAAAATGGCGGCTGTCACCTTGTTCTTGCAACGGTGGATCACACAATTTATAGGCGATATTCAGTGCTTGCAAACGATGACTAAGTGCAGTGCCCACATGACCTGCCCCCACAATACCCACTGTGATACGGTCAAGATCCAATTCTTTTTGTCGATAGCCATTCATCAATACACTGATAACATATTCCGCCACCGAGACCGCGTTACATCCCCCAGCAGAGGACCAAGGAATATTCAATGAGGCTAGCACGCTAAGATCCATATGATTGGTGCCGGCGGTAGCCGTTGTTACCAATTTGAGTTTGTTGGCGTGGGAAAGCAAGGTAGCGTCCACCGTTGTAGTGGAGCGAACAGCCAAATAATCGACGTTTTTTAATTGTTCAGGTTGTAGCGAGGCCCCCTGAAAAGGAATAGCTGTGCCTAAACTTGAAAAATAGGCATCGCCATTAGGGATACTCTCTTCGTAGTAGATACAGGTCATACTGCATGGCTTCCAGACAAGACGAAGCGCGTATGATAGCAGAGTGCATAACGAAAACGAAACGCCCGTCTGAAACAGCTTTCAGACGGGCGTTATATACATTCACCAACCCCAAAAGTGGTGGTATTTTATCCGTTGTAGCGTTGCATCACCAAGGTGGCATTGGTACCACCGAAGCCAAAGCTATTGGACATAATGGTGTTTAATGTCGCCTCACGAGGTGACGTTACAATATCCAACCCTTCAGCGGCTTCATCCAATGTTTCAACGTTAATTGATGGTGCGATAAAGTTATGCTTCATCATTAATAAGCTGTAAATAGCTTCGTTAACCCCTGCAGCACCTAGTGCATGCCCAGTGAGTGATTTTGTAGCACTGATTGGCACATTAGCCGCACCAAACACTTCTTGAATAGCTTTCAGCTCTTTTACATCACCGACCGGTGTTGATGTGCCGTGGGTATTTAAATAATCGATGCTGCCTTCCACATTTTGCATCGCCATCTTCATACAACGGATAGCGCCTTCGCCAGACGGTGCTACCATATCAAAACCGTCCGATGTGGCGCCGTAACCCACAACTTCACCGTAGATGGTCGCGCCTCTTGCCAAAGCATGCTCAAGTTCTTCAACCACGACCATACCGCCGCCACCTGAGCTAACAAACCCATCGCGATTAGCATCATAGGTACGAGAAGCGAGAGCCGGCGTTTCGTTGAACTTTGACGACAACGCACCCATAGCATCAAATTGGCTTGAAAGAGACCAGTGTAATTCTTCACCTCCACCGGCAAATACCACATCCTGCTTGCCTAATTGGATCAATTCCAGGGCGTTACCAATACAATGGGCACTGGTAGCACACGCTGAGGCAATGGAATAATTCACACCTTTTATTTTGAAGGGCGTTGCTAAACACGCAGAAACCGTGGATGCCATGCATCGAGGCACCATATAAGGCCCCATGCGTTTCACCCCTTTTTCACGCAAAATATCCGCCGACAATACCTGGTTCATAGAACTGGCACCGCCAGAACCGGCGATTATCCCGGTGCGTTCATTAGAAACATCAGATTCTTCAAGGCCTGAATCAGCAATTGCTTGCTGCATGGCAACATACGCATATGCAGCGGCATCGCCCATAAAACGCATCGCTTTGCGGTCAATATGTTCAGTTAAATCTATATCTACATTTCCCCAAACCTGGCTTCGTAAGCCCATCTCTGCAAATTGGTCAGAAAATGTAATACCCGATTTTCCGGCTTTTAATGACGCCAGAACGTCGTCCTGATTGACACCAATACTGGAAACAATACCCAGACCGGTAATAACTGCTCTTCTCATAATGTACCCTTTATTTTGATGGGGCATATGGTAACGATTTTCATCAACAAAGTGGTCTGCTCTTTTTTAATTTTCAGTGCCACTTACATCAATTCGTCTACAACACGCCTAATTTCTGTCCGCAACGAGAATAGTTAGCGGTTTACGCCGTGTATCCGATGAATATTTCATCTATCACCGCAGCGTTAACTTTGCTCACTGTACCATGCAAGGTATGATCACCCAATCTTTGACTTATTGACAATAGAATCTTGAAAACCCAATCCGCACAAGTCCATTTTAACGACAATGGCATCCCTGTTGCTGACCATTTTGATGATGTTTATTTTTCTGTTGATAGTGGTATTGAAGAAACCAAACATGTTTTTATGGCGGGTAATGACCTGCCCTTGCGTTGGTTCAATCACGACCAACCGTATTTCGTTATCGCTGAAACCGGATTTGGTAGCGGATTAAATTGCCTTGTGGCAATGGCTGCTTTTCATCAGTTTAGAGAGGAAAACCCAGCCCATCCTCTAAAGCATCTCTATTTATTAAGTACAGAAAAATATCCACTTAGCACCATGGATCTGCAGCAGACCCTGTCGGCCTTCCCTACCCTAAGACCTTATGTCACAGCGTTGGTTCAGCAATATCCACTTTCTCTTGATGGTTGCCACCGACTTCACTTTCCGGCAGCTAGCACTACCCTCGACCTCTGGCTAGGTGATGTACACACCATTCTGCCCCAATGGCATTCATCACCAACGGGCCTCATGGATGCCTGGTTTTTAGATGGCTTTGCCCCCAGCAAAAACCCAGACATGTGGACAGACAAATTGTTTACTCAAATGCAGCGCCTGTCAAAACATTCAGCCACATTTGCCACGTTTACCGCGGCCGGCGTGGTTAAAAGGGGCTTAAAAGCAGTGGGGTTTGATATTGCAAAGCGAAAAGGCTTTGGTCGCAAACGAGACATGCTTACCGGTTGTTTTACGGGCAATCAACGCCTGCAAGTGCCCCCGCCCTATGCCCGTTTCAACAGTACACCTGCCACATCATCTCACCGCATAGGCATTGTTGGCGGTGGACTGGCGGCAGCAACCTTGGCAAACGTTCTTGCCCGTCATGGTCTCGCGTCAACCCTACTGTGCGCCGATAACGCGTTAGCCACAGGAGCTTCTGGAAACCCTCAGGGAGGCTTTTATCCCCAACTTCACAGTGAGGCAAGTTTTCCCAGTCAAATTCAAGCGCTAGGGTTTGCTTACGCCCGTCGATTTTACGATACCTTGTCGGTGCCTTTTGATCATCAGTGGTGCGGTGTTTTGCAGCTAGGTTTCTCCGCGGATGTGGTGTCGCGACAGCAAAAACTGCTTGCCAATGGCATCTGGCCTGACACACTCATTCAAGGGGTTAATAACAATGAAGCGTCAACGATTGCAGGAGTTACCTTACCTTTCGGGGGCTTGTTCATTCCGTTAGGTGGCTGGCTATCTCCCCCCCAATTAGTGAATGCACTGCTGGAAGAATATAAAGACGTCACCACTGTGCAATATAACTGCCGAGTAACAAATATTCAGGACCAACAGCACGGCGTCACTTGTGACATCAATGGACAACAACATCAATTTGATTTTCTTATTGTTTGCACCGGTGCCGATTCTACTGACGTAGAGGTTATGCAAGCCCTTCCCCTACGACCCGTACGAGGGCAAGTCGAGGCCATCCCGACCCAATTACCCATTGATAAACTTAAAACCGTGTTGTGCCATAAAGGGTACATGACCCCCGCCACCGAAGGTCGCCATGCATTAGGTTCCACATACAGTAAAAATGATTTGGCGTGTGATATTCGTGAGCAGGATACTAAAACAAACTTGGCCACTCACCAAAAAGCCCTGCAACATGGCCATTGGATCAGCACATTGAACCATGATGGTAAAGCTCGGGCATCTGTTCGTTTAGCATTACCGGATCATCAACCTGCGGTGGGTCAGCTACTTTCCCAAACCACCTTGGAAAACCATTATCAACAATTGGCTGAAGGGAAGTCACTACAACGTCAACCCTTGCCACCGGCGAATCGCTTATTTACCCTTACCGGCCTAGGGTCAAGAGGTCTAGTTACCGCCCCCATATTGGCAGAAGTGTTGGTCGCTCAGCTTACCCATACCCCGATGCCACTGCCGAATCATCTTCTGCAGGCGGTATCGCCATCACGTTTCGTTATAAGGGAATTGATCAGAAAAAGTGGTGCGCCAGACTGAAGCTTACGCAATGGATGTCCTTTTTTGCAAGAAGCAGAGGAAAGCAACAGGCTGGCGCGGTTACCTGGACGGTAAGCCTAAAAATAGTAACCCACAAAAAAGAGAATTGCCGGTAACCTTTAGTCTAAAATCCTACCGTTACAGGCGTTGAAGCCGTACTACCCACCATAGCGTGATTAAGCTGGGTCACAATAAAAGCGGGTATTAAAAGGCTGGTACTGGCAACGACCTGATAATTCGCCGTGGAAACAATTCGCGCATTGACGCGGACACCACGAGGTTCTTCAATAAGGGTACCGGTGAGAATATGATCCATCGCCAATTTTTTCGCCTCACGGCCATTGCTACGACGCATAGCGAGATCCCCTTTCGGGGTTACGATAATATCGCCGGCCATTTTAAAATCCACTACACCAAGACCATAGCTTTGCATTTGAGCAATGAGCAGTTCCGATAATTGGTTCCCCAATACGGTAGTTTCTTGCAACGACGTATTTAAACGCACGAAACTGGCGATTCCAATTAAATGCTTGGCATCTAACTCCCGGGCACTATCAAGCAACTGCATGGCGATTTGAGAGGCGTAATCGGTTAAAGATTTGTGAGTTCGTTCTGGGTGATAACCAGTAATCAACGGATCATGCCATCGCCGCTGGCCTTCGTCGTTGTCGGCATACATTTTATCACGGGCATCCGGTTGGTAAGACAACCCTTTTTTAGCCAGCGCTTCAGTTGCAATCGGTGTTGACATGGGGGCCGGCTTGTCAACTTTTTGAACCGGCGTAGTCTGCGAGGTCATGCCATGAAACTGAGTATCAAGCGCACTACAGGCAGGTAAGATCAATACACTGAAAATACATACTAGGGCTTTTGCCAGGCTAAGATTATTCACTTTGTTATCCCCGAGTTATCTTTACGCCATCTCGAATACCATTTTTCCCATTACTGTTACTGGGGATCAATGCATCCACAACATAGAAGGGGATAAGCAACTGGGCTGTCGCGACTACCGCTCGGCTTTCTATGCCAAGGATCCTAGCGTTGACCAACACACCACCTTGATGTTTTGCCATTGTACCGGTAAGGACATAATCAATGGGTAGACGACTATTTAAGTCGAGGTAATCACGACTAAGCAAAAAGTCGCCATCGGCGGTTACACGAATATAGTCTGTGGCTTTATAATCGACCACGGGAATACGGTATTTGTGCAATTCATGCATAAAGGACTCGGCCATTTGATGACCTAGCAGGTTCGTATGCTGTAAATCCGAATCTAACATGGCAAAATCGGTCACCGCCACAGGGGTTTTATTAGAGACATATTCCATATTAGAGACAAGATCTTGAGCCAAGTTTTTAACGTAATCACCGACGTGTTTATGCAGCGGACGGCCCTGATAAGCACCTTGTACACTGCTATACAGTAACGGTTGCTCCACCGAGCCAAAGCTGTCAGCTTCTTCATCTGCAGGATATACCGATACGCGATCTTCCGCTCGCACATCAATGATGTTTAACGCTTCTTCGTCATCCTTGGTATCGACAACGTCAACCTGCTCTTCATCCCACATTGCGCAACCCGACAATAGCAATATTGTCATTGCGGTTACCGCTAGCTGACTTCCTGTGCCCATGACCTTTACCCCTTATCTTCAATTCTATACAAACGACCATTTCGGGTGGTAACTTTTTCTTCTTTCCAGAACAACCCAGCAGGGAAAAACCGTGTTGCCGCTGCCACCACTTCTTTCGATTTGGCATTGATCACACGGGCATTAACCATAGCCCCGGCCTGTTGCCTGACGATGGTCCCGGTGATATAAAAATCAATCCGTTCAACGGCGGACAACTTATCAATGTCACGTGTGAATACGCGATCTGCGTAGTCTCCCATTATTATATCGTCTGTAAGCTTAAACTCTTGAGCGGTAAATCCCCGTTTTGTTGCTTCGGTGATCATCCCCTCTTGTAATTGATGCCCCAGCATCATAAGTGGATCCTGGTGGTTAGGGTTGTATTGCATAGTATCAGCAGGTACAAAACCTACCACGGCATACCTAGCCTGACTGGTAGGGCGTAAACCGGCAAACAACTCGTTGGCAAGAATAAAAGTATGGTATTCCATATTGCCCAATGAAGGCAGAGCCATATTTTCTTCTTTCATGGTCACATCTGGCTCACTGGCACAGCCAACGAGAAACACACTGCATAACGCAGACAGACACATCATAGGTGTGAGGAATACATGACGAAGGTTCATAGGGCCTACCTAGCTCGTATACTTAGACGGAGATAAAACAGATACATGGCAAAATTCGTACCATATATATGAATACGAGAGTAAAGGAGATTTACTGAGGTGTAGGGCGATAGCCTAAGCAAACAGCGGCAAAACTCTGCCCCTGTTTGCCGCTTAGATGACTAAATTGACGCCAGCAACTGCTGCCATAACCCGAACACTTTTTTCTGATCATCTGGTTCGAGTTCATAGTTGTCAAACGCTGCATTAAGGCTTGCGGTCACGGCTTCATCCAATGTACGAATGGAGGCGTCTTTTGACATTTCCTGCTGCCGGGCAATCACAGCAAAGTGCCCTTGTAGATAACTCGCGATAAACAGGTCATCATCGCTACCATGATCCACCACGCCATCTAATTGGGCTTCTATTTTGCCAAGATTGTCGATAAACGCGGTGGAAGCAGCGCCAGGATAATGCATAAAAAGTCTCCGTTAATTGAAAGATTACTGTGCAGGGTAAAGCACCTTGTCACGATAGCCGGTAATGACGGAAAAGTAGCCGCCCATCCCATCGTCAAGATCACTGTCTCCTGTATCGAGGCGAAGAGGACGTCCTTCAAGGCCCTGCAGTTTATTTTTTGTTGCCACTACCAAAATGTTCTCTTTGCCTATCTGACGCAAAAAGGCTGGAGAGAGTTGCTGATTACCTCGGCCGAAGATGTGGCCCTGACCGCCAATCACGGTAATAATCAGCTTGGTAGGCTGGTTTGAGGTTAGTTGCAATAATTCGCTGGCAGTGACATCACTAGCCACCACCGTCTTCTCTTTAACCACATCAACACCCAACAGGGTATTGGCTAAGTCTTGAGCCGCCATAATATTTGCCACCGTAGACCCCGACCCCATTACGAAATACGTCTGAGGCTCCTCTTCCATGATTTCATCAACGAAGGCGGCAATATCATCCAACACCATCTCGTCGCTTTCCTTGCCGCCCATTTTTACCCCTTGTACATACGTAAGGGCATGGGGTACTACAAGTTCGCCATAATGCTTAGCAAGCACCCTTCCCTCGCGAAAGGCGCGCTCATCAATATCACGTACCTCGGCTTCAATTTCACTGACCAATTCGCCTTTTACCATCATCGCCACCACTTCACCGGCCGCGGTGGGGGTGACCGCGTAAACGCCAGAATGGATTTTACATCCTGCAGGCACACCAATAACCGGCAACGCATATTCTGGTTGTTCATCGATGCGGTTACAGACATTACGCGCCGTGCCATCCCCTCCGGCAAATAGAAGTAAATCCGCGTTGTTAGCCATGATTGCGCCGACTACCGCTTCCGTATCTTCCCCTTCGGTTTGCTTAGCCTCAGGGTGATAGACAACTGAATAAGACAAACCCAATTCTTCACACACCTGCGCGCCCATTTCTCCAGCCCCGGTTAAAACATGAAGGTTGTCGGTTAACGGGGCTAGCACAGCTAAGGCCTTCTTCATTTTTTCACCGGCCTGTTTAGGTGCACCGGCGGCCAAAGCTTCACGACGAATAGCGGCGCCATCGCTACCTTTCAATGCCAAAGCGCCACCAATTCCTGCGTACGGGTTAATCACCATACCGAGTCTAAATTGTCTCATTTCACACATTCCTCAACAAAACAGCGATCAAGCAAGGGCGTAGAAAAATAGCCCTGTAATGCGGCAATGAAAAGTGTCGCTCGGTGGGGAAATCCGTTATCTACGTAGGATAAAAGTTGCTTTGCCACCTTCTTCGAAAAGCCTTCTCGGTCGGGCTCAGCACCATTTAAATTATCTGTGCTTACGGTGAATTTACGCCCTGCCGCTAATGTAAAAGCCCATTCAATGGCCTGAGGTTTTACTTCCACATGTTCAAAAGCCTGTTGTTGCTGAGCGTTGCGACCATCTGGGCAATACCAGTAACCGTAATCTTCCAGTTGACGACGGGCTTCGCCGGCGATACACCAATGGGCAACTTCATGCAACGCGCTAGAAAAAAAGCCATGGGCAAAAACAATACGATGATAAGCAATCGTGTCATCGGCCGGTAAATAAACGGGCTCATCGTCTCCCCGCACTAACCGCGTGTTGTAGGTTGAATAAAAGCACCGGTCGAACAGTTCAATCAAGCCATCCACCGCGATGTCAGCGTGACTGTTGTTATCAGAAAATGTCTTATTCGTCGGAATATTAACCATATATGTTGAATTCATCGTGCTCGCTTTGCCTTTATAGCAAACGGGTTTCGGTGGGAACAATCACTCAAGGAGGCGAATAATAGCAAAAAGTCGCCCTAAGCGCCAAAGCCCAAAGTCGCGGTAATATTTTCATTAATCGGTTGTTCGTGCTTGCCCTGATACTAGAGTTTTGATTGCTAAAATTAGGCGATTGATGTTAAAAACTACCGCAAAGCAACAATATCGCTAGGTCTTTTCTGTTATGACCGATTTTACTGACTGGGCACGACCTTCGCCGTTTGTGCGAAATTGGCAAATCCAACATGCCCATATCGACCACTACAACCATGTTAATAACGTGGCTTATTTAGCTGAAATGGAATCGTTGGCTTGGGCACATTCCAATAGCCTTGGGCTTACTTTTGCCGATTATCAGGCTTGTGGCAAAGGAATGGTTATACGTCGTCATGAATTAGATTACTTACTTGCTGCGCACGAAGACGACACATTGTTATGTGCCACTTGGATCACCGAATGTAAAAATGGCATAACGTTAACTCGCCAATTTCAATTCGTATGTGCCCAGCGTCATAAAGTGGTCTTTGCCGCCAAAACCCAATTTGTTTGCGTCAAACTAAACACAGGATCACCAACACGCATGCCTAATCATTTTAAACAACGTTACGGTGCTGCTGTCGTTGCTTCATAAGTACTATCAACCACCCTTCTTAGGGCCCAACGATTGTAGGGCGCAACGTTAACAGCATTGTTTCCTTTGCCTCAACCTATTGGGGCTACAGCATGGCCGCAATTTGTGTACCTTGCTCTATGGCGCGTTTGGCATCAAGTTCGGCGGCTTCGTCTGCGCCACCGATCAAATGACAAGGTTTATTCAACCCTTGTTTAAGTGTTCGAAGAGGTTCTTGTCCTACACACAAGATCACGTTATCCACTGCTAGCACCACAGGTTTGTCTTCAATAATACAGTGCAGACCGTCATCGTCGATGGCCGTGTAAGTGACGCCAGGGATCATTTTCACGCCCTTTTTAAGTAGATTTACTCGATGGGCCCAACCGGTGGTTTTTCCTAACGTTGCACCAACTTTAGAGGTTTTACGCTGAAGCAAATAGATCTCTCTTGGTGAGGGCTCTGGTTGAGGTTTGACCCCTTCCACACCCGCTCTTGCCGATAGGGTCATATCCACGCCCCATTCCCGCATGAACACAGGGATCGCCAAACTGGCAGACAAAGCCCCGTGGGACAGGTATTCAGCCACATCAAATCCGATCCCTCCAGCTCCGATAATGGCTACGCGCTTTCCTACCGGCTTTTTGCTTTTAATAACATCGATATAGGACAGCACACTGGCATGATCATAGCCTTCAATCATCGGGGTTCTAGGTGTGACGCCGGTGGCGATGATAACCTCATCAACATCGCTGTTATTGAGCATATTTGCAGTGACTTCGGTGTTCAATTGGACAACCACACCATTTAATTCAAGTTGCTTGTTAAAGTAACGCAGGGTTTCGTTGAACTCTTCTTTACCCGGAATTTGTCGGGCAATATTAAATTGACCGCCTATTTCAGGCGCATTGTCGTATAAGGTTACAGTATGACCACGTTGGGCGGCGGTCACCGCCGCTGCCAAGCCCGCAGGGCCGGCGCCGACTACGGCTATACGTTTAGGTGTTGTGGTTTTATCAATGACCATTTGTAATTCATGGCAAGCTCGGGGATTCACTAGGCAACTGGTGAGTTTACCGTTAAAAATATTGTCCAAGCACGCTTGATTACAGCCAATACAGGTGTTTATTTCATCGCTGCGATCTTGTTGCGCTTTTAACACAAACTCTGGATCCGCTAAAAACGGCCGCGCCATAGACACCATATCCGCATCGCCTCGAGCCAAAACCTGTTCGGCTACGTCCGGTGTATTGATGCGATTACTGGTGATAACCGGTACCGTTAATGCCTGTTTAAATTTGGCAGTCACCCAAGTAAACCCAGCCCGTGGAACCCGAGTTGCAATGGTTGGTATGCGCGCTTCATGCCATCCGATCCCCGTATTAATAATGGTGGCACCCGCCGACGCCACTGCCAATCCAAGTTCCACAACCTCATCATATGACGAGCCGCCTTCCACCAAGTCGAGCATGGATAAGCGATAAATCAAAATAAATGCCTCACCTACCGCCTCGCGCACACGACGTACTACCTCAATGGGTAAGCGCATTCGGTTTTCGTAATCGCCTCCCCAATTGTCTTCTCGATGATTTGTTCGCTTAGCAATAAATTGATTAAGAAAATAGCCCTCAGACCCCATGATTTCTACGCCATCGTAACCGGCTTTCTGTGCCTGAGTCGCCGCAAAAACAAAATCCTGTATTTGTTGTTCTATTTCATCTTCGGTTAATGCTTTGGGTTTAAACGGACTAATGGGTGCTTGAATGGCTGAAGGAGCGACCGCTTTTGGGGAAAAAGCATAACGACCAGTATGCAAAATTTGCATACATATCTTCCCGCCCGCCTTATGTACCGCGTCGGTAACCACACGATGATGTTCAACGGCTTTGTCAGAGTCTAATCGACGGGTGGCAGGATGGGTCGAGCCTTCCTCGTTTGGCCCAATGCCGCCGGTAACAATCAGGCCAACGCCCCCTTTAGCACGCTCTGCATAAAAGGCCGCCATATGGTGATGACCTTTAGGCATCTCTTCTAAGCCCGTATGCATAGACCCCATTATTATGCGGTTTTTTAACTGGGTAAACCCTAAATCGAGGGGACGAAATAAATGGGGATATGTGGTGCTCATGGTCGCTCCTGGTCGCATTTTATCTTTTGTAGTGACATGCCTGAGGTTTTCACCTTGCCACAACTTGACAGTGTCAAGATAACAGCAATATTGACACTGTCAAGATTTAACGAGAGACTAGCGGCCATCGTATTTGAGGAATTGCTATGACAGCCTCCCAGCCCTACCATCACGGAGAACTGCGCAATGCCCTTATTGGTGCAGCAACGCAGATTATTGAACAAGATGGCATTGATGCCCTTTCAATAAGAAAGCTAGCCGTACAGGTGGGCGTTTCTCGCACCGCCCCTTACCACCATTTTAAAGACAAAAATGCGCTGCTCAGTGCTATCGCTGAAGAAGGGTTTAAAACCTGGCAAACTTCCGCAAAAAACATATTTGAACAACAGGAGTTGGCATTAACTGAAAGATTTCGTTTATTCATCCATGACTATGTCGGTTATGCCTCTGCTCATCCCGAATTATACGATCTTATGTTTGGCCGCATCCTCTGGGGTAAAAATAATGCCACCGAACCACTAAAAGCCGTGGCCTACCCCTGCTTTCAATACCAATTAGAAATGACTCGAACTTGGCAAAAACACGGCCTGCTGCCATCGGGGCCCGATGCCCTGCGTCTCGCTCAAGTGACGTGGAGCACATTACACGGCATTGCTAGGCTGCTAATAGATGGTATTTTTGCAGACGCTTCTCATATTGGTGAGATGTGTGATTGTGCTGCTGAAGTACTTATGCAAAGAACCCCTGAACAGTCTTAACAAACTGTCATTATGCTGATTGAAGGCACCAAGAAAACCGATCGTTAGTCTACACTTATGATGTACTGCGAAAGAAATTATTGGGTTGAGCAAAAATAGCTCACTTATTACGTAAGTGGACGCAAAATTCTAACCTCAATAGATGTATTAGGCGTATGATTAGGGCAATCCTGTACCACTTGCAAAGAAATTAACGACCCTGTGTCCACTGCGTCTCCCTATAGAAGTCATGTCGCAGTTTTTCAATGAAGGATAAAAGTGAAGCGCAAAATAGATGACGCCCACACTCAATATGTGCGCCAAGTAAAAAAATTAATAGCACTTATCGCTAACACTGATGCTAATACGCCTTCAGTAACCACTTATGCTAAACGCTACTTTACGCTTATTCCGCCGATGAAAAAGTACGCGAATGATTTATCTCATCAGATCGATCATATTCGTACGTCTGGATTAGGGCAACGCAGTTTGCCCCCGTTGCAACAGAAATGGCAGGAAAATCAACAAAAGTTGCTTAACGAGCATGAATTTCGTCACAGTTTATTAAGAAACGCCATTGCGCTCACCGTTACCTTAAGTGAAGGCGATAGCGATGAGGAAACACAGATTAACAGTGCCAAAATGTTAGGCTGTCTACTATTGCTTACCCAAGGCAATGAAGGGAATTACCGTCACTTTCACCAGCAGTTAAAGCCCATCTACAAGGCCGTTTTGGTGTTAAGGTTAATAGATAAAGTGCTAGCGGAAAGCAGTATTGAGAACCCTTACCTGAGTCAACGGAAAGCGTTGTTGCACCGTTACGACGATGAAAACCTGCGCCAACGGTGGTATGACGAAATTGCCTGCCCAGTGATAAGTGCGGCCATTGTTCAAGATATCGGTTTAGTCCATCCTGAGGCGCTATTACTATTAAAAGGCATAAACGGTACAAAAGATCCTTATCGCACGTTAGAAGATACAGAAAGAAAGGCACTACTGAAATTAAATTATCAGTCAACCTTAACCTATGTAAAAGATGCGCTTTGTTTCGCGCCAGATTTAACGGCCTATCCTAGAGAGCCCAATGCAGTGGTTGATGACACCCATCAATTTGCCATCGATATCATTCAAGAGGCATTTACTGGCAAATCGGGGATTGGCGATTTACTTAAAATTCCTCAAGTCTATGCCTCTGTTGTGTTATCCACCAAGCCGGACTATGACCGCCTTAGTTTACCCAAAGGCTATATGATCATAGAACAAATGGCGAAACACGGTGGCATTAATGCTCGTTTAGCCAATCACTTTATACGAATTGTTGGTTATTTCCCTCAAGGGTTTGGAATTTGTTTTATTCCGGTCAACGACAAAGGGTTTGAAAAAGACCAATATGAATACGCTATTGTGACGCGGCTGAATCCTAATGATCCAGCCACGCCTGTCTGCCGAGTTGTTTCACGAAACCTAAGTTTTACCGGCCATGGCAAAGAAGAAAGCATTAATAAAAGCCGTAACTTGTACTTCAAAGCGGCTCGCCAAAAACTGATGAAATTGGATAGGCAACGTCATGCTGAAATATTGCGGCAAATGACGAAAAACTTTAAAGACAGTGACTTAGATAAACAAATACCCAGTTTTTGGGAGCCTTACGACTTTTTCTCAGAAAAACGTAACCAGTCGTTATGGAAGTAAGTACGGTAGGAAGCAAAAAGATAATGAAAAGAACAAAATAAGGCCACATCGGGGCCTTATTTTTTAAGTATTAATCGACAATATCCGTTGGCATATCTTCACGGATTTGCGCCCAAACTTTACCGGAGGCGATGCCATATTGACGGATAACATTCGGCACCTGCTCATAATCTCCGCTTTCGGCAACATTAAGCAATTCAGAATAAAAGTTTTTAGCCACGCCTCGGGCCGATTCATAAGAAAAGAAAAAGCCACCGATACGTGAATAAAGCCCTCTAAAGCCGTTCATCATCAACACAAACACTTTGTTGCCTGATGCTAACGCAAGGTCATGATTCAACTGGTAATCGAATTGAGCAAACGCTTTGCCCTCTTCCTCAACGGATTTGTAGCGAGCAATGATGCTGATGGACTCGTCTGGATTATTTCTGATGGCAGAACGAATAAACACGGCACTCAGATTGGTACGTGCAGCCAACAAATTATCCACCAACTCTGGGATACCGTCCTGATCTAAACGGGCCAATGTTTCTAGAATATTTAACCCACAGGACTCCCAAAAGTTGTTCACTTTTGTCGGTTTACCGTGCTGGATAGTAAGCCAGCCATCTCGGGCTAACCGCTGTAAAACTTCCCGTAACGTTGTTCGCGTTACACCGATGAGCTCTGACAGCTCACGTTCGGCAGGAAGAATAGTACCGGGAGGAAATCTTCCACTCCAAATAGATTCTACGATATATTCCTCGGCAAAACCTGCAGGACTCTGGGCTTTATAAATCATTGGACTCGCCTGGCTGTCATTATTATTGTACAAACTGATTGTACCAGATGCATTTTCATTAACACAATCAATTAATCAGCGTTTTACGTCTAACTAGTTATACTAACTATGGTCTTTCCCGTCTTTCTCAAGCCGTTTTTTTAGGGTAGTCTTTAGAGTTAGCGGGTTGGAGTATAATAAAAGTCACTAAAAACCAAGACTTGGATATCCACCACACCGTATATGGACAAGTAAATATAATAATTAGATTCACTTCGCCAACAAAGTTGTTAAAGGAAAATAAAACATGCAAACCTCATTGCCCATGGCGTTATACAAGAACTTTCTCGGTCACGCACCAGATTGGTATAAAAAAACGATTGTGGCATTTCTCATCATCAATCCTTTTCTTTTTACGATGGATACGTACCTTGCAGGCTGGGTACTTGTCATACAATTTATTTTCACCCTTGCGATGGCACTGAAATGCTACCCGTTACAACCCGGTGGCTTATTGCTCATTGAAGCTCTGTTTATCGGTATGACCTCGCCAGATCATATGATGCACGAAATCGAAGTTAATCTTGAAGTGCTGCTACTTCTGGTGTTCATGGTAGCCGGTATTCACTTTATGAAAGATCTGTTGCTGTTCTTATTTACTAAGTTGGTGATACAAGTAAAGAACAAGCTCATTTTGTCATTGGCATTTATCACCGCCTCGGCATTTTTATCAGCCTTTCTAGATGCATTAACCGTGGTCGCCGTGATTATTGCGGTGGGACTTGGGTTTTATACCATTTATCACAAGGTGGCTTCGGGTAAAGAGTTTCATCACGACCATGATCACACCGACGACAATCATGTAAACAACCTCGGCCAAGATGACTTAGAAAACTTCCGTGCGTTTTTGCGTAATCTTATGATGCATTCTGCCGTGGGCACGGCACTCGGTGGTGTAATGACCATGGTGGGCGAACCTCAAAACCTCATCATTGCCGACAAAGCGGGATGGGATTTTGTTGAGTTTTTCATTCGCATGTCACCGGTCACAATCCCGGTCTTTATATTTGGTTTGCTTACCACGATTTTCCTAGAAAAAACCAAACTTTTTACCTACGGAGCCCAGTTACCACCAGCGGTAAGAGAAATCCTTGTATCCTATGATAAACACATGGATAAAGGCCGTACAAATCGCGACAAAGCTCGCTTGGCAGTGCAAGCACTTATTGGTGTATGGTTAATTGTTGGCCTTGCCGGTCACTTCGCGTCCGTGGGCTTAATTGGCCTGTCAGTTATTGTACTTGCAACCTCAGCAAGCGGCATCATCGAAGAACATGCCTTAGGCAAAGCCTTTGAAGAAGCCTTACCGTTTACCGCCCTACTCTGTGTCTTTTTCGGCGTGGTCGCGGTGATCATCGACCAACAATTGTTCCAGCCGGTCATACACTGGGTGTTGTCCTTTGAGGGAGAAACCCAAATGGTCATGTTCTATCTGGCAAACGGCGTTTTGTCGATGGTTAGTGACAACGTATTTGTTGGCTCGGTCTATATCACCGAAGTCATGACTGCTCTGGAAGAAGGACAAATTACTCGGGATCAATTTGATATGCTGGCTGTAGCCATTAACACAGGGACTAACCTACCTTCCGTGGCCACGCCGAACGGTCAGGCAGCATTCCTGTTTATGTTAACGTCTGCCATCGCCCCCTTGCTTCGTCTTTCCTACGGAAAAATGGTGATAATGGCTCTGCCTTACACACTGGTACTCACCTTGGTAGGACTGGCAGCCACCTATTTTAGTTTGTCGGATGCCACACAACTTCTATACGATATGCACCTAATAGAACATCATTCAGCATTGCCCGTTGGCAGTGTTGAATCTCATTAAGGTAGCAAGAACCCTATGGTCGTGATTCACTGGATAAGTCGCTGGGCAGAACAAAAATCTGCCTGGCTATTACTTTTTCTATCGGCATTCGGGCTGCTAGCCACTGCCTTATATTTCCAGCACGTGAACGGATTAGAACCCTGTGTTATGTGTATTTACCAACGTACGGCGGTAATTGGAGTGATGTTGTCAGCATTATTGGTGCTGATTTTTAACCACGGTATAACCCGTATGCTTGGTTTTTTAGGCTGGGCAGTATCAGCGGGCTGGGGCTTCCTACTGGCAAAGGAACATTATGAAATTATTCATACCAATTCGTTTTTTTCCAGCTGTGAGATTGTTCCCAACTTCCCTTCTTTCATGCCGTTATACAATTGGCTTCCAGCGGTGTTCGAAGCAAAAGGCGATTGTCTCGACGACGGATGGCGTACCTTCGGTTTAGGCATGCCTGAATGGATGATGGTGATCTTTGGCGTTTATGCCATCGTATTTATCGTGGTATTTGGTTGTCGTATTTTGGACAAAAAGCCCTTTTGATTGATTTAAGCACGTTACCCTCACGTTTACCCGCAATACATACTACCTCCGGTCCAATCAATATTGAACGGATCGGCGTAAAGCATACAGATATGCTATGTGAAGCGGCGCAAAAATCCATTCAGCACGTCCGGCCTTGGTTGGGTACAGCCTTGTGCCCGCTTACCCCAGCTCAGTCTCGACAATGTATTCAAACATTGGAAGAGCAGCGCAGTACCGGCTATGGCATTACCTATTTGTTGATTTTGGGTAGTCAATGTTTGGGCATGGGTCTGATTAACCATATTCATCCTGTCCACCAGACGGCAAACCTTGGATATTGGATCAGGCCCGAAACATGTGGACAAGGACTCGCCGGCGCCTTGTGTGAAGCATTGAAAAAGCTGGCATTTTCTCAAGCAGGTTTACACCGGCTTGAGATGTACATAGAGCCAAACAATAAAGCCAGTTTACGGGTGGCGTTAAAGGTTGGCGCCGAAAAAGAAGGCTTATGCAGAAAACGTATTTTTGGCCGCAACGCCCTTTTATATGCGTTAACCGCAGACTAACGGGTTAATTAATCTATATCGTTCAGCGGCCAGCGCACAATATAATCTTCAAAATGGGCGAGGTTGGTTTCAGTTTCAAATACCGCTTTACCTCTCACCGACATCCCTGCCTGATGCATTTTGGCTTTCTTCCCCTTATTTAACAACGGATGCCATGAGGGAAGACCGCGACCTTCGTGTAGCCGTCTATAACTACAACTAGGTGGCATAAAGAAAATATCTTTAAGGTTTTCTTTGGTGAGTTTTATACAATCAGGTACCCAACGGGTACGTTCTTCATATCGAGTACAACCACAGGTTTTCGTATTCAATAGCGAACACGCAATATTGGTGTAATGAATATCCTCACCTGGGGCTATTTTATCCGTAGGGCCAACAGCCTGTTCATCATCGTCCTCAATAAACTTATTTAAACAGCACTTAGCACACCCATCACACAAGCCTTCCCATTCGGCATCCGTCATCTCTGCCAGTGATTTCGTTTCCCAATAGCGTTCCATTATGACACCACGCTTGTGGAAACCGACAGGTGCCCTTCTAGCGCCACAGAAAGGGCGTCACCGGGTTGCAGCGGCCCCACCCCCTTCGGTGTACCCGTTAAGATAATATCACCGGGTTGAAGCGTAAAAATCGAAGACATCTCGGCGATTAACGTGGTTACAGGACGCATCATTTTTGCTGTTTGCCCTTGTTGACGTACTTGGTTGTTCACATTCAACGTGAAGTGCAAGTCTTGAAGATCCGCGATTTGAGCATAAGGAATGAAGGGGGTGACTGGACAACTAAAGTCAAACGCCTTGGCTCGTTCCCACGGATGCCCTTTTTGTTTTAACTGCGATTGCACATCGCGCAACGTAAGATCGAGCCCTAAGCCCACGCCCCAAATTGCTTTTTCTACGTCCGCTTCACTTACTTGACAAAGTGGCTGGCTAATTAGCACGGCCACTTCCAATTCATTGTGACACTGGCCCTTATCAGTGGGAATAATTAAAGGCTCGCTAAGATGGCATAACGCCGGCGCAGGCTTCATAAACAATAAGGCTTCATCAGGCACTGCCGAATTTAACTCAGCAATATGATCCATATAATTGCGGCCAATACATAAAGCTCGAGTGGCAGGTAAGTCGATAGGGCTGCCATCCTGAGAAAGATGTTGATACATAAATTAGTTGCCTTTTTTAATGCGATCAGCCAAGTAGCTGACAGAAATACCGAAGTAACTAGAGCGGTTCCACTTCATCAGCGTATGAAAGTTGTTGTACACAAGATAAAGTCGCCCATTTATGCCATCAGGCATGATTAAAGACGCTTTAATATCGGCGGCTGGCAAAGCAGACAAATCAAATTTTCTTACCCCACGAGATTGCCATACCGATAAAGGAACAAACTGATTTTTATTCAAGCCTTGATGTTCGCCATCATAGCCGTCGACAAATTTAACCTGCCGGCCCCAAGTGTATTGGTCGTCCCAACCTTCACTAGCAAGAAAGTTCGCAATTGAAGCGAACACATCGGCGGGTGTTTGCCAAATGTCTTTTTTACCATCGCCATCGTAATCTACGGCGTAATGCAAAAAGGAGGTAGGCATAAATTGACTTTGCCCCATGGCGCCCGCCCACGAACCTTTAAGATCGGCAACGGCTATATGGCCTTCTTGTATAATTTGTAACGCTGCAAAAAATTGCTTTTTAAACAAGGCTTCCCGGCGCCCTTCGTAAGCTAATGAAGCCAAAGCCGAAAAGACCGGAAAGCGCCCCTGTAGGTTACCAAAATTCGATTCATTGCCCCACAAGGCAACAATAAAACGAGGCTGAACCCCGTACTTGTTACCTATTTCGTCCAATAACGCTTTGTGGGTATTGTAGTATTCGACGGCCTGTTTGACTTTCCAGTCTGGTACCCGTGTAGCCAAATAACTGTCTAAAGTGATTTTCTTCTCTGGCTGATTTTTATCTGATTTTACCACCGAAGGACGGTAGGTGACCTGTGCCATCACCTTTTCAAGTAAGCCTTTATCATACCCCTTTGCAATGGCATCCTGTTCAAGTTGTGAGACATACTGAGCAAAACCCGCCTCGTCCTTGTCACGGTTTTGTCCATATGCGTTGGTAAAAATGCTGCAAAAACACACTAAAAATAAAACAGAACAACGTGAAAGCATTAGCGTTTCTCATCCACAAAAGGACTTAACCCCTGTGCTTGGCGATGAGAGGCCAAAAGGTCTTCTTGTTTAGGTGGCATTTGTAAGTAATACCCCTTTTCTGAAAGTCCGTCTTTGACAACCTGTTTGTCTAACCCCGCCAGTTGCGCGTGCTTATCCAAAGCCACAACCATAACCAGTTCTGGCGTACCAAATTGGGCCATCAGCACTTCAGGTACGTCATCAAACTTATCCTGTCCCGGCACATACAAATACATGCCGGCTTTTTTGCGTGTTTTATACACTGCACACAACATAGTTTTACCTCTTGCTCGCTGATTTGTCTGATGATGCCACATCACCTAAGATCCCTTCAATTCCAGCGGCTAATAATGGTCCTCTCCAGCCACTAAGTAAATCGGGCTTCAAGCCCTGGGCCCGTGTTTCGTCAATATCAAACCAGTACCACTTGAGTAACTGATTTATCTGTTTTTTGGAAGCTATGACATCCTCACCGACGCCCTGTTGCTGAGCAACCTCAAAACACAATTGTTTGACTGCAGAAAAGTGCTTTTTGTATAACGGAAAATCGATTAAGCGACGTACTCGTTTTAAGCGACTTTTTTCTGCTGTATTTTGATATACCCCACGGGCTTCTTCTACAAGCTCAAGTAAAGTATTGCCATAGCGCCTTAGTGTTTGCGGGGCAATATCCGCAATACCACTTAAAGCGGTACGACTCGCTGGCATTTTCACTGCAATATCGAACAATTGACCTTCTCGAACGACAAAATTAAGGGCTAGATTTTTCTCTCTGGCAACCTCTAATCGCCAAGCGGCAAGATGTTGAAAAACCGTTAGTTGCTCGATAGTTAAGCGCCAAATATTCTTCAGTTGTAAATAGGCGTACTGCGGTGGGATCTGAGCCCGCTTTTTTTGCGCTAATGCTTCAATTTCCTGTACTACCCAGTCGTACTTACCCACGTCATTAATTTTTTGTTCCAGCAACTTATACGCCGGCAATAAATACAATACATCATTTGCGGCATAGGACAGCTGACTTTCACGTAGCGGACGGGCTAACCAATCCGTGCGTGACTCACCTTTATCGAGGGTCACGCCACAAAGCATCTCAACTAACCGGGCGTAACCCAAGGTTGGGCCAATACCCAGCACACTTGCTGCAAATTGCGTATCGAAAATTGGCGATGGAACACAAGAAAAGGCACTGAGAAAGGTTTCGATATCTTCTGAACAGGAGTGCAGTACTTTTATTACATCTTCATTGCACATCAAGGCCACAAAGGGAGAAAGGTCATTAATGGCTATTGGGTCGATGAGTACTAGCTGTTCCCCATCAAACATTTGTAACAACCCCAGCCCGGGAGTATAGGTCTTGGTACGCACAAACTCAGTATCAATGGCTACGGCTGGCGTCTTCGCGGCTCGCTCACATACATCAAGCAAGGTTTTATCATCGGTGATCAATTTATAATTCATTATACAAAACAGCCGGCGTAATAGCCGGCTGTCCCATCTTGTTTGGCATAGAGCAGTGGTTAATCCCGCAGCTCTCTGCGTAAAATTTTACCAACATTCGTTTTCGGTAGTTCATCTTTGAAAACAATCTGTTTTGGCACTTTATAGCCAGTGAGGTACTTCTTACAGTGCCTGATGACCGTTTCAGCGGATAAATCGCTGTTTCTGGCCACAACAAACAATTTAACCACTTCACCACTGACTTCATGAGGCATACCAATGGCTGCCGCTTCCACCACTTCATCGTGCATGGCCGCAACTTCTTCAATTTCGTTTGGAAATACATTGAAGCCTGAAACCAGAATCATATCCTTTTTGCGGTCAACAATATAGAAGTAACCGTCATCATCGGCTCTGGCGATATCTCCCGTTGCCAGCCAACCGTCCACAAGCACTTCATCCGTAGCCTCAGGCCGATTTAAATAGCCTTTCATCACCTGTGGGCCTTTCACCCACATTTCACCGGCCTCGCCATGGGGAACTTCGTTCCCGTCGTCATCAAGCAAGCGTATTTCAGTAGACGGTACTGGCATACCAATGGCCCCTTTATAGGCCGTTATGGTGGGCGAGTTAACTGCCACCACAGGAGAGCATTCGGTTAATCCATAGCCTTCAAGTAACACGGTGTTCGTCACTTCTTGCCAACGCTCTGCTACCGGACGTTGCACTGCCATGCCGCCGCCTAAGCCAAACTTAAAGTGAGAAAAATCTAACTCACTAAACCCTGGGGTATTCAACAACCCATTAAACAAGGTATTTACACCGGGAAGAATGGCGAATTGATGTTTTGACAACTCTTTGACGAAAGCCGGCATATCACGTGGGTTGGTAATTAATAAGTTGGGACAACCAAACTTAAGAAACAACAAGCAGTTCGCGAGTAAAGCAAATATATGATAAAGCGGTAAGGCCGTAACCACCAAATCTTCGCCAGGCTCGATGACAATTTCCAAAATACCAGAAACCTGCTCTAAATTCGCAATCATGTTTCTATGGGTCAGCATGGCGCCTTTAGAAACACCCGTAGTGCCGCCGGTATATTGTAAAAACGCGATATCGTCAGACGTTATATCCGGACGTTCATAGGTGTATGTACGCCCTTTTTTAACCGCTGACATAAACGATTCAGCCTGGGGTAAAGAAAACGGAGGAACCAGTTTCTTTACTTTCTTCACAACAAAGTTCACTACCCACCGTTTCGGTGCTGGTTGCATATCGCCTAGGGCAGTACGGTAAATTTTCTTCACCGGCGTATCAGCCACAACCTGTTCTAACGTAGCTGCGAAATTATCAACAATGATAATCGCTTGGGCATTGGCGTCGCATAGCTGATGCTTAAGCTCTCGTGCCGTGTACAGCGGATTGACGTTTACCACTGTCATCCCTGCTCGCAAAATACCAAACATGGCGACGGGAAATTGAAGAAGATTAGGCATCATTAAGGCGATGGCATCACCGCGCTTTAAGCCACTATTTTGTAAGTAGGCAGCAAATTGGGCAGACAGGGTATCGAGTTCGGCAAAGGTCATGCTTTGCCCCATGTTCATATAAGCCGTATGATCACGATACGTTGTTACGGACTGCTCAAAAATATCCAGAATGGAGGTGTACCGATCGGGATCAATTTCTGCCGCGACTGTGGGGTCATAATGCTCAAGCCAAATTTTTTCCACATACCCTCCTGAAGCAGTTATTGTTATTTTTAGATGAATTAGAATATATTTTAACCATTATTTTACAACTGGTCTGATTTCTTGCGTATAGTATAGGATGATAGCAGAAAGATAAACTTTCCTGTTTACATTTGCTCAACAAATTGACGAATTGCCGTACCCACAGCGTCAGTTTGCTCCATATGAATATGGTGGCCACCTTGGAAAACTTGACAGTGTCCTTGACTAAACCATGCTGCCCGTTCATTAAAAACATCAGCAACCTTTTTAAAACTGCTAGAGGCTGCCACAAATAAAATGGGGCACGAGATGCTGCGCATCAATGCTTCAGCCTGATCGTCGGTTAAACGCAATGAAGAACGGGTTCTTAGTTTTGGATCGCTGGCCCAAAAACTATTTCCTTCATCATCAGTCATGAGGTTTCTTTGCAGAATGAGTTTGGCATGCTCAGGCTGAATATCAGTAAGTTGACATCGACTCTTTACCGCTACATCCAAATCGACTATACGAGGTTTACTACGCTTCTTATTATACCGACTTAACACAGAATCGCGAATTTGACTGGCGCTACTTTGGGCTGACTTGGTGAGCGGACCACATGCATCAAGACTAATAACCCCTTTAACCAGTTCGGGAAATACGGCAGCAAAAAGGGTCGCAAGAATGCCACCAAGGGAATGTCCCAGTAAAATGACCGAGGTCACCCCCTGTGACTTGATCAATGCATACAGGTCCTGAACAAAATCTAATTGGTGATAATGGGCATCATCAGACCGATGAGACGATTTACCATGGCCTGGGAGATCTAATGCTATAAAGCGATGGCCTTTAAGGTAAGGGGCTAACGGGGATAATGAAGCGGCATTATCTAAGAAGCCGTGTAAGCCGATAATGACCTCTCCTGAGCCAGCATTCTCTAGTCCAGCAAGGGTTAATTTACCTAATGTAAATGTCGTTTCGTTCATACTGTTTTCCCGAAAAATGCGGCAACAAATGGCAAAAAGCGGCAAATTTATGCCGCTTTTATAGGATGGAATTTGCCGTTCAACTAGTCTAGGTTTTTACGCCTGCCGCCAGAGCGAGGCGTGACAGTGCTCGTAACAGGACGAGAGAGAGTACGCTTTATAGCCGGCTGCCCAATCGCTGGACTGAATGAACGACTACTGACTGCTCGACGAGGATAATAAAAACGTGGTGCAAACCCTGTCTGAAACATGAACGGCGAATAATATGGACGATAGAAAGAATAGTAATAAGGTGAATACCAACCTAACCGATAATCAAAAAACATAGGATGGACATAATTAACCGAACTTTCCCGCCACAGATGATAATTTTCTCCGGCTAACCGAGGATACATATAAGGCTGCTCGCCGACCATACCGGCAATGGGACGTCTCACTTCACCGACAAAGGTAACCGCATGCCCCTTTTCAAAGTGAATGGGATCAACAAACCCTTCCATCTCCACTTTAAATCGGCCAATGGTTTCTTCTCGAGTATTGGGTCGTCCGTAATGATTCAAAGGAAAATTGACCACTTCTACCAGGGTTTTATTTTCTTTGTTTTCTACACCAACAATCACCCCACCCCAACGGGCGGTTTTGCCAATAACAGCATCGCCCCCAGTTACCGCTTTATTGTAGCTCACCAGATTAGTGCCTTCTGGCACTGCGATGTCGTCCGGAACAATAGTACAGCCACTAAGTATTGTCAGAAAAGCCAATACAGCAATATGACGAATCATGGTAATCCCCTGAAAAAATAAGAATTTGGCAACTCTTCATTATGGTAACGCAAACTGAATAGAAGCTGAATCACAGCGATTTAGAAGAAAGTTTAATCCGGCTTTTATCCATTTTTACACATACATATCTACACCTAGCATTTGCCGGATACTCTCGCGCTGAGATTCCCGCTCTAAGCTTTGGTAAGCCGCGACCACCTCTCGGCCCTTCCCTTCCGGTTGATCATAACCGGTTTCTTGCTGAAACTTGTTGGCAGAATGTAAGGTTTCATCGGAAGGATTCGTCCTCAGCAGGGGGACGTCAGATACAGGGGAGACCGTTGATGGCGATGCGGAATTTTTGCCAGCATTACGCCCAGGCTTCTCATGTTGAGGAGCCTGCTCGGGCCTGATGAGTTTTAATCCGGGCTGTATTTCCACGGGTTAAGTCTTACTCCACCTAACGCAATTAATAACGATATAGCCTAAATGTAAAGCAAAGATCGCTCCATTATTCTCGACCAGGCAATTTTTTCCATGTGACTTTATCCCGCAAATAGACGGGTTGGATATCATCCACCGAAGTCACCTCACCGCGGGTAAATTGCGCCTGCCCTAATTTTAGCATCGCTTCAGCGTTTGGATACAACACCGACACCGTTGTGGTTAGACGTGAAGACAAAGCCGGATAGGCCGCCCACCCTGTTCCTACAGGTTCAAAGGAATCCGGTAAATTCTCTGCGGCCACGTCAGGGGCACAGACCTTTTCTTCACCAACACAAACTGCCAACCCCTTTTCATTTTTATAGTGAGCGAAATAGACTTCGCCCATACGGGCATCAATGGCACAAATCACATAATCGGCTTGTTTTTCATCGATGGCTTGCTGCGCCATGGCAGCCATTGTACTTACCCCTGCAACCTGAAGATGGGTGCCTAAAGCCAAGCCCTGTACCATCCCAGTGGCAATTCTTACTCCGGTAAAACTGCCGGGGCCACGACCATAAATTAAGCCTTCGATGTCGCTAATTTTTTGCTGCGCCTGAGTTAAGACATCATCAACCATTGGCAGTAACCGCTGGCTGTGTTGCTGTGGGCAAATCTCAAACTGGGAAAAGGTGCCCGCGGGCACTAAGAGCGCAACGGAACAAGCTTCTGTGGCTGTATCAATAGCAAGAAGTTTCATGTTTTACCTATTTACTTTATCGATTTCAAAAACGTCTCTACGGCTTCTATTGACCGTGTTCGGCGCATATCAGGCAGACTTGCCACAAAGGTTTTAGCATAGTGTTTGGTCACCAGTCGGTTATCACAAATCACCAACACACCTTTATCAGCGGGATCTCTAATTAACCTTCCAGCCCCTTGTTTGAGGGTGATCACCGCTTGGGGAATCTGAATAGCCGCAAAGGGATTAGCGCCCCGCTTTTTCACATCTTCAATGCGCGCTTGCAGTAATGGATCATCCGGTGATGCAAAAGGAAGTTTATCAATCATCACGCAAATTAAGTCGCTACCACGCACATCGACGCCTTCCCAAAACGCCCCTGTGCCTAACAAGACCGCATTTTTATCAGCAAGATATTCATCCAATAACGCTTGTTTAGTGGTTGAGCCTTGTACCAGCAACCGATTGTCTATTTGACCTTCTAAACGCCCCGCAATTTCCCGCAACATAGCGTGACTGGTAAACAGCAAAAAGCACCGCCCTTTACTTGCTGCAATCAACCACTTTGCGGTCTCAAACAAGGTATCGCGCATTTCGTAACTGTTCGGCTCTGGCAGATAACGCGGCACGCATAACACCGCCTGTTCTTGGTAATTAAAGGGACTATCCAGCGCAAGCGTTTTGGCGTCCTCTAACCCCATTCTTTTTTGAAAATGAGTAAAGCCACCGTCTACGGTAAGAGTGGCAGATGTAAACACCCACCCACGGGAAACCGATTCGACAAAACGTCTAAACTTAGCCGCAATAGATAATGGCGTAAGATGTAAAATGAGATGACGATGAGTGGTTTCATACCACAAACTCACCCCTTGCTGATTTAAATCGCACAGCGCTGCAAGTTGCTCGCGAGCCTGTACCACCCGTTCATAAATGTTATCCAGATCTTTATCACGTCCTAAGTGCAACTTAATGACTTCGTGTAATACACCAATACCATCGGTTAACCTTGCGATATAACTTTGCACATCCTCTCTTTCCAAGGCTTCTGCCCAGTTACCACGTTGCGGCGTTTCCGGGAACAACAAACGCAAATCCGCCGCCGCGACCCGACACTTCTCTGCGGTTTTATCCACTTGTTCCACATCTTTTAGCACGGTGCGATAAATAACATTGATGTCTTTAGCCAACTCTTGGAGTTGTCGAGTGGAAAGAGACTCACCGAAATAATCGCTGGCAATATCTGGAATTTGATGGGCCTCATCAAAAACGATGGCATCGGCCTCAGGGATCAGTTCGCCAAACCCGGTGTCTTTTAAGGCCATATCGGCAAAAAACAGATGATGATTCACTACGATAATATCGGCTTCCAGTGCTTTACGCCGCGCCTTAACCAAATAACATTCTTCGTAATCTGGGCATTCCCGACCTAAACAGTTATCCACCGTGGAGGTGATCAACGGCAATACCTTTGCGTCTTCGGGTAAGGTTTTAAGCTCGCCGATATCTCCGCTTCGGGTTGTCTCGGCCCAACTTCTTACTTCAGACAGTTGGCCAAGCACCTCTTTATCCACTAGCACCGAGTTTCCTCGATGTTGCCCCATGCGATGCAGACAAAGGTAGTTCGCCCGCCCTTTTAATAACGCAACTTTCCGGCGACTCGCTAACGCTTTTTTAACCACTGGCAGATCTCGGTGATACAATTGCTCTTGCAAGTTTTTAGTGCCGGTGGAAATAATCGCTTTGCCCTCTGCCATCAGCGCAGGGCCAAGGTATGCAAATGTTTTACCGGTTCCGGTACCCGCCTCGACGATTAATGCATGCTTTTCATCTAATGCGGTTTTAACCGCTTGAGCCATGTCGGTTTGCGCTTCGCGCGGCATGTAGCCCGGTATCGCTTTGGCAAGCATACCGCCGGATGAAAATAAAGAAGATACTGAAGACATAGCTAACAACTAATCGGGTCAAAGGGCGCATTATGCCAGATTATGGTCAAAATGTGGGAGTCAATTCACTGTACTAATCGTCGAGGTAAGGTCCAGTATTTTCCACAAAGGATTGTACTTCTCAATCATTCTCAGTACATTGCTTGACACTCATTACGGACTAATCGCAAAAGGAATATTCCCGTGCTTTCATTACCATCCCCTCTCTTGAAAAGAATTTTATCGGTTACTGTTGTCTGTCTTTTTTCAGCTTTTTTTCACGTCCAAGCAGCTTCGGTTTGGCGCGTCACCAACGGCGACAACACAGTCTATCTTGGCGGCACGTTGCACATTCTTAGCCCAGACGATTATCCCTTACCTGCCGCATATGATACAGCTTACGCCGATGCCGATACCTTAGTCTTTGAAACGGATCTCGGCGCCCTCAACACCCCTGAATTTATGCGCCAAACCTTGGCGCTGATGATGTATCAAGATGAGCGAACCATTAAAGATGATTTGAGCGATGAAACCTATCAGCAATTAAGTCGATACCTTGCTAGTCGTCAAATTCCCATACAACAGGTGAGCAAAATGAAACCTGCCATGTTGGGGATCTCGTTATCCATGCTGGAAATGCATCGAGTGGGATTAACCAGTCAGGGAGTAGATAACTTTTTCTACGCCAAAGCCATGGAAGACCAAAAACAAATAGATTGGTTTGAAACCCCAAAAGAGCAACTCGAAATTATTTCTCGCCTTGGTGAAGGTGATGAAGATGCCTACATCAAATATAGTCTGGATGAACTTAATACCATGACTGATTTACTCGACCCGCTAAAAACCTTCTGGCGCGAAGGTGACATGAAAGGCTTGTATGATGTCTCAATGATCGAATTTAAAACCGAATACCCTGATGTCTATGATGATGTATTAACCAACAGAAACCAAAACTGGTTACCTAAAATTGTTGCCTATTTATCATCTTCACAAACGGAATTTGTGCTGGTGGGTACTATGCATATGGCGGGAGAAGAAGGCGTGATCGCACTGTTAGAAAAAGCGGGCTACACCGTCACACCGGTGCGCCCCTAATATTAGTGCTTATCTTGATTAGCGGTCGAGGTAGACCGCTTTGATGGGTCAGGCTGGTGAAATGGCATAGCGAGCAATGACCATAATCCTGCATTTTCTCGGCTTGGGGGGTAGTTCGCTTGGCCAATCTCTAATTGCTCGTCCTGCTTTTCCCCCCGGGCTTTATAACTGCCAAATAATTTATCCCACCAAGATACGCTAAATCCAAAATTGCTGTTAGATTCGTTTAATTGTTGGCTATGGTGAATACGGTGCACCCGCTGGGTGATTAGCACCTTAGATAAGATGTCATCCCATTTTTGCGGTAATCGAATATTGGCATGGTTGAACACCGCAAAAGCATTAAGGCCAATTTCAAAAATCACAATCGCTTCGGGTGGACAGCCTAACGCCACGACCACCAACGCTTTAATCAATAGGCTCAGTAAAATCTCCAATGGATGAAACCGTAAACCTGTGGTGGTATCCACATGGCCATCAATATGATGGACCTGATGTAAGCGCCATAACAAAGGGATGGTATGAAAGAGACGATGTTGCCAATAAATAGCAAGATCCAGGGTCAAAACCCCTACCGCAATACTCAGCCACAAAGGGACAGACAACAAGTTAAATGCCCCTATATGTACTTCTTGAGCCCACAGCGCTACGCCCACCAAAGTAATGGGTAACGCAAGGCGACTCACCAGCGCACCCACCACCACCAACCCCAGATTTCCATACCAGCGTACTTTACGAGTTAAAGGGGCGTGCCGCGCAGGCAAGTAACTTTCAAGTACGGCCATCACGACAAAAATGCCGACAAAAAAGGATAGCCGCCAAAATACTGTATTATCCATTTTTTTCTACTTTTACCAGGGTATTAAACCCACCCGCGATACGGGTAACAATCGTAATGAGACACGCAGCAGAAAAAACATAAGCAAGCACAGGAAACCACTGTGGCATCAAGCAAAATAAGATAAAGACCACAATGGTTTCTGTCCCTTCTGTCAGCCCTTGCATGTAATAAAAACTCTTACTAGCAAATTGTGGCCGCTGAATATGGTATTTTTCTGCGGCAATAGCAAAAGCTAAAAAACTGCTGCCTGTACCGATAAAGGCGGCCAATAACGTTAACGCTGGTACGCCCCAATTCACTGGGTCGGCAATACCGAAAGCCAAAGGAATGGAGGCGTAAAAAAGAAAGTCTAAACAGATATCAAGGTAGCCACCAGCACTACTGCTGCTATTCTGAAAGCGGGCTAACTCTCCATCTAGTCCATCACAAACACGATTGAGCCCGATAAAAAGTAGCGCGAATCCCCATGCATTTAGCAAAATAGCCGGCACCGCTAGCATGCCAAGGACAAAGCCAGCAACGGTGATATGGTTGGGGCTTGCTCCTTTTTTATCGAAAAACGCGACGACAGGACGAAGCAAAGGCTTTATAAGCGGTGTGATTTTTGCGTCTATCATAGTGACACCTCAATGATTTCGCCATTTGCACTATTAGCATCTTCCATATCATGGGTCACCATTAGCGCTGGCAAAGAACGATCTTTTAGTTGTGCAAATACCCATTCTCGGGTTTGCTGTCGTAGCGTGGTATCAAGCTTACTGAAAGGTTCATCTAACAATACCGCCTTCGGATTGGCGGCTAAAGTACGCAGCAGGGCTACCCGTGCTTGTTGCCCCCCCGATAGAGTCTGCACAGCACGATGCCTAATATCAGACAGCCCCACTTTACTTAACTGCTCAGCAATAAATGCCTGCACCTGGTCTCGTCCCAGTCGTTTTTGCTCTGTTTTGGGCATAGCGAAACGAATATTGTCGCTGACGGTAAGGTGCTCGAACAACAAGGGATCTTGATAGAGCATGCCAATCTGACGTTCGTAAGCAGGCATGTCATGTACCCCTTTACCATCCACAATGACCTGGCCTGTGGTTGAAAAGGGCGCTGAAAGTTGACCACTAATGGCATCCAATAAGGTTGACTTCCCTATTCCTGATGGCCCCATTACCGAAGTAACCATACCGGGCAAAACATGGGTAGAGACCTGTAGCATTAAATGGTTGTCTTTATAAATAGCTAACGCATCAAGGGTTAGACTCATAGACTTTGACTCCTTGACTGCTAGGGGTTGCTTGTAATGATGGCTTAAAAAAGAGATTAGGTAACCACCACGCTAAAATAAAACCGCATAACGGCATGATGATCTGCACCACCACATACACGGCGCTTAATCTGCGGCTGCTTCCCGATGCCGCGGCCACGGCTTCGGTGGTGACGGTGGCAATATTGCCACCGGCACTCAATAAGGTCGGTAAATACTGGCTAAAACTAATGGCAAGGCCGAGGGCGAAAGCCACCGCAATGGGGGTGACTAACATGGGTAATTTAACGGCGAAAAATACCGTTAACGGTGTTTTACCTAAACCGTAGGCCACTTTTATATAGCGTGGATCGATTCGCCGGTACGCGATAGCGAGAGAGATAAAGACATAGGGCAACACGTAAATCAGGTGGCTAACAAATAAATGTAGCCATGTCAGGCTGGAAAAGTACATTTGCTGGAACCAAACCAGTCCAAATAGAAACGCTACCCCTGGCACCAATAGCGGTAGGTACAAGGTAATATGCATAATTGAACGGTCTATACGAGCCAGTGCTGGCGACATCCCCTTGGTCATTTGCACCTCCCCTTCCAACGCCAAAAGTACCAAAATGACCGCAAACACCGTCACCCCAAACGCCAATAATACGGAGTTCCCTAAGGGAACCGCCAAGCTTCGCAACGCGGTTTGCCAATGAATAAAGGTGACGCCTTGCGGTAACATATCAGCATAAGGCCAATAAGTTGCCACCGACCAAGTAAAGACACTCCCCACCAATAACAAGGCGATAAGTGCATACACACCAATGACAACGGCGGCAAATAATGTGAGGCCCATGTCGCTCCATTGACGTGTACCCGACAACAAAATACGAGGGCTGCATTTTGCCACGCCCCGCTCACCTAAATACCAGAACAAGAGCGCAGCCAATGTAACAATCAGTTGTAACACCGCTGCGGCGGACGCCTGAAATCGCATAGATAAGTCTACATTGTTAAACCATCGTAATACCGCTACGGCTAACGTGGGAGGATCGTTAGGGCCAAGAATAAGGGGAATTTCCACATTGGCAGTGGCAAACGCCAACACCGCCAATAGGGGCATGCGGATATGAGGGTAAATCATGGGGATAACGATTTTAATAAAAGCCGTAATATGGCTATAGCCTAAAGACTGCGCCACCTTTAAATAGGCTTTTACTTTTAATTCAATTTGCGGTTGAGACAAGGTGCTTAACAGCATCAAAAAAATAAACGGCAATTCTTTTAGCGTTAACGCCAAAATAATAGAAAAACCGTAAGGGTCGTAAGGAAAGGCCCAATCCGGTGGCAACGGATTGGCCGCGGTGGCATCACTAAACAAGCGAGCGAGCCAGCCAGAGGGGGATAAAATAAACAAAAATGCGATGGCAGCAGCTGCATGGGGAACCACCAACAAGGGACTGAGCAAATGTTGAATTCGATTTAACCAGGCCCGTTGATAAAACACCGCCACAAGTAAAAGTGCACCACCTAAGGCCAACAGGGTGGCGAATATACCAGTACTAAAGGAAAGCCAACTCATGGTGACTATGTTGTCGTTAGCGAATAATTGAGAAAAGGGTTTTAGTGAAACCGCCGTTTCCCCTAGCGCGGGGAAAAAACCAAATGCCGGCATCAATACGCCAACTAGCCCAGCAAATACAGGTAAAATGAGAATGCACATAAACATCATGCGCATGGTAATGGAAAACCGGTGAAAGCCTGACATTAAAAACGCTCTCCGTAGCGAGCAAACCAGGCTTCCCGCAATTTATCTGTCCAACTGGCATGAGGCTCTGGCAAAAGTTGGTAAATTCCCGAAACCGGTAACGCAGAAGGATGTAAGGGCTCACTTTGAAAACGGGCTTGTTGCATAGGATTCAGTGCAGCCATATCCAGAACCGTCTCGTCTCCCCATACAGCAATTTTTTGTTTTTCTGCTTGGGCCTCGGGAGAAAGCAAAAAATTCACCACCGTTTTGGCTTCTTCTGGGTGGGCGGAATTAAAGGGAATACCGATAAAATGGACGTTACCAATACTGCCATCTTGCATAGCGTAGGTACGAATGCTTTGGGGTAAATCATATCGTTTCACCGCGCTGGGAATTTCTGAGGCGGTAAATGAAAATGCTAACAGAAGCTCACCATCGCTCATTAATCGCTGTAGCGTGGATGCTTGGCTTACCATGTAATCACCGCCTTTCCACATCAACGGGTGAAGTTTATCTAAAAAACGCCATAAAACTTCACTTCGTTGTTTAAAAGCAGTGTCAGTAACCGGTTGATAAAACACATCACGATGATCCGGATTTAGGGCAAGAAGGGCGTATTTCAAAAAACTAATGCCAAGATAATCATTAGGTAACGGATAAGAAAACCGTTTGGGATAACGCTGAGCAAATTGCAACAGTTCATGAAGGGTTTTAGGCGGCGACGAAACATAGCGCTGGTTATAATAAAAAACCATGGCCGCTTTCCCCCACGGCGCTTCTTGCCCTTTTGTAGGTAGGCCAAAATCCGTCACCATTGCCGTGTTTTTTTCCGGCAAGGTGAGGGGAAAGTTAGCCAGTTGGCTAACCCAGTTTTGTAGTAACAAGCCATGTTCACTCATGGCAGCAAAATTTTCACCATTGATCCAGATAAGATCCACACTACCCTGATTATCATTACCCGCAGCTTTCTCGGCTAAAACCCGTGACACTGCGTCACTGGTATCTGCCAACTTCACATGATGCACTTTAATACCATAGCGTGCTTCAACTTGTTCACTGACCCATTTTAGATAGCCGTTAACCTGAGCACTGCCACCCCAAGCATGAAACTGTACCGTCGCCCCTTGCATATTGGCGCTATAGAGAAAACCCATAGCCAATATGCTCAGGCGACACGTTGTCCACAGCAACCTAAGGCTTGCTAACATCGTTTAACGACCAATCGTAATCGGAAAAGCGAATGTCGATATCATTACCAATCAGGGCATCTTGTTGTGTGGGCGTTAATCCCAGTGCTTGATGGTATTGCGCCAGAAAGTCAGCCAACCCCTTATTCCCATTCATTTCAAAATCATCACCATACCAGTCAAATATTTTAGATAGCGTTAAGGTTTTGCCCTCTGCGTGATTACGAGATCTATCCGACAAAAAACGCTGGGTTTGATCTGCTAATTGCATCTCGAGTTTGTCACCCGTGTAGGCCTCTTCTCGCAACGCAGGACATCCTACACTGGCACAGTTAACGGCAAAATGAATGCGAGGTTCATTGTACTTATTGTCGCCTCGTATAAGACCGTGTTCAATACCATCTAATGTACGTTCCTCACCTAACAATGGACCGATATCCTGTTTCCACGGGGAAGACAAAAAGCTACCTAACTCCCGAATAGATGACAAATCTGGATAACGAGACAAAATAAGCTCAATGGTATAGGCATTATACGCATTAATTAGAAAGGCCAATTGGGAGTGCTTAGGCCATTGCTTAAATTGGGCTTCGGGCACCGCAGCCAGTTGCTCAAGGTACTTTGTCAGCGTCTGCCGATCGTTGGCAAAACCGGCATAATCAACCTCGGTACTATGGCCGTTGTTGATGGGGTGCACATACTGCTTAAGCAAAGTATCCCAGCTTTCATGCAACTGTGCCGGCGCAAGGGACTGGGTTGCCCCGTGACTTGGCATGACAAAAAAGCTGAGCATACTGACAAGCAAAAACATGACAAAGGTAGCTGGATTTGGGGAATACTTCATACCAACTGACATATTAACCCCGACGCCAAGTATGGAACTTCTCTACCCAACGTAATAACCGTTCAGGTTGATGGGCGCGTTTCCAGTTTCCAGCGGTATATTTAGCCCCTTCAGCCCAAGTAGGATAAGCATGGATAGTTCCAAGAATTTTATTTAGACCTAAACCATGTTTCATGGCTAATACGAACTCAGCGATTAAGTCTCCGGCATGCTCAGACACAATGGTAACCCCTAAGATCTTGTCTTTACCCGGTGGTGTAAGCACTTTAATAAACCCTTTGCCTGCGCTTTCAGCAATGGCTCTATCGAGTTCTTCAAATTCGTAGCGGGTGACTTCCACTTCGATCCCTTGCTCTTTGGCATCACTTTCACTTAAGCCTACACGGGCCACTTCAGGATCAATAAAGGTTGTCCATGGGATCACCCGATAATCGACTTTGAATTTTTTAAAGCTGCCAAATAGGGCATTTACTGCTGCGTACCATGCCTGATGCGCCGCCACGTGAGTAAACTGATAAGGTCCCACCACATCGCCAGCAGCAAATATATTCGGGTACAAGGTTTGTAAATATTCGTCGGTTTCAATCGTTCTATCAAACTGAATACCCAGCTCTTCAAGACCAAACCCGTTGAGACGGGCTTTACGCCCTACTGCAATAATGACTTCATCGTATGCCAGGCTGATCTCTTTGCCTTCATGTTCGACAATAAGCACCCGCTCGCCTTCATGTTGCTCAAAGCGCAATGCCTTATGCTGAGTCAATACGTTGACACCACTTTCAGTTAACACCGTTTCCGCAAATTCGGCGACTTCTTGATCTTCCCGTCCCATTAGGCGCTCAGCCAATTCAACTTGAGTCACCTCACTGCCTAAGCGTGAGAAGGCTTGAGCCAGTTCACATCCAATAGGGCCACCGCCAAGGACGATGAGGCGTTTAGGCGCATCTTCCAATTGACCAAAGTGTGACCACAGGGTGTCAGACGTTAAGTAACCACTTTGCTCAATGCCAGGTAATGGCGGTACAAAGGGGCTTGCGCCTGTGGCAATCACAATATTTTTGGTTGTCAGCGTTTGTTTTTCACCGTCGTTACGCTGAATTTCCACCGTCCAAGGGTCAAGGATCCGTGCGTATCCTTTTACCACATCCACACCTAGTTCCGTGTATCGCTCTACACTGTCATTAGGAGCAATCGCTGCTATTACATCATGTACTCGCTGCATCACTGCTTTAAAAGAAAAAGTTGGCGTAATGTTGTTCAGGCCATATTTTTCAGCGTTACGCATCTGTTGGGCGACTTTCGCCGTTTTAATAATCGCTTTGCTTGGTACGCAACCGTAATTTAAACAGTCTCCGCCCATTTCACCGGCTTCCACCAAGGTGACTTTCGCTTTTACCGCAGCGCCAATATAGCTGGTTACTAACCCACCCGCACCGGCACCAATGACAACCAAATTACGATCAAATTTGGCAGGTTTTTTATATTCTTTGTAAACACGACGACCATTAACCACAGCAACAATACCTTTTGCAATCCACGGGAATATCCCGAGTAAAATAAATGACAGAATAAGACCAGGAGATAAGATCCCTGATAAACTCTCGATTTGTGCCAGTTGTGTACCAGCATTAACGTAAACGACTGTACCAGCCAACATACCAACCTGGCTCACCCAATAGAATGTGCGGGTTTTGATGCTGGTAAGACCCATAAGTAGATTAATCAGAAAAAACGGAAATACTGGTAACAATCGCAATGTAAACAGATAAAAAGCGCCCTGCTTTTCAACCCCTTCATCAATGCGTTTTAGCTTGTCACCAAAACGTTGTCTAACGGTATCTCGCAAAATAAACCGAGCCACCAAAAACGCTAGCGTTGCACCTAAAGACGACGCAAAAGAAACAATGATCAGCCCTTGTAATAAGCCGAATAACGCGCCTGCTGCCAAGGTTAAAATGGCAGCTCCCGGCAACGAGAGGGCGGTAACCGCCACGTACAAGGCAAAGAAAATACCAATGCTAAGCAAAGGGTTTTCAGCAATACTGGCCTGAAAGTTAGCTAAGGAGGCCTTCATGCCATCCAAAGTCAGATAGGTATTTAAATCAAAATAGAAAAAACCAACAACAACTGCGGCAATAAGCGCAATCAACGCGAACTTCTTATACATTTTTATTACTCCACTGTGCGCTTAAAACGCGTATTGCATACTCGCTTGTAGATGTCTGGGTAAATTGGGCATCACCAAGGTAGCGCCAAAATACCCCCCTTCGAACACGGGTTGCCAATTTTCCTCATCGGTTACATTCAGCACATCTAAGCGTACGCTAAGCGCTGGACTAACCTGATAATTGGCATTAACGTCGACATTAATTTGATCACGTATTTGTACCGTGCCAAGAAAATCTAACGGAAACGATTTAGTATATTGACCGGACGCACCCACTAAAACTTTCTCGGATATGTGCCAGGCGGCATTAAAAGAAACAATTTGCTCCGGAACACCTTGAATTCGGTTATCTGAAGCGGCAAATGTAGTAAATGACGGCGAACCAATCCCCGTACCTTGAATGATGTCTGGGCGCGAGTTATCAAACGCATCCGCCACTTGTGAGGTATCCTGAAATGACACCGAATCATCAAAGCGAGCGTCTAGATAACTGTAGCTTCCATTTATCCAAAATGTATCATTTTGATAAAATGCTTGTAGCTCAACACCTTGAGACTTTATCCCGCTGTTGCTGCCGTCGCGGTTACGTAAACTACGGGTTTGGTCAAACAAAGCGGCTTCAGCATACCAATTGTCGTCAGGCGCATATTTAATGCCCACTTCATAGAGGCGGTTTTCGGTAGCAAAATTCAGCGGATTAATCAGATTATCGGCACCTAATGCCGTGCCCCCCGCCATGCTGTTGGAGGTGGCTTCATTTTCTGATAGCGCGGCATAAATATTCAATGCATTGCTGAGTTTATAGGACGCACTTAATTGGTAGCTTAGCAAGGTATCGCTATGGCTATCCGATGCCGCCACCACATCTTCTGGCGCCAGTGGGTCGTTAGCGGTAACGTCGTAATAATCAATACGCACCCCAGCAATGGTGGAGAAGCGATGGGTCCATTGGGAACGCTGTTGTAATACCAGCCCTGTTTGCCACGTCGTAGAATCGGTGGTATCTGACAAATTATAGTCCCCCGTTCCATCGCCGTCTAAATCATATTGACCACCGGGTGATACATACACATTCGGCCGCAGTTCGATTAGCCTAACTTTTTGTTCATCGGTCAGAGGGATCACCCGGTTTGACAATGGGCCGGTGAGATCCACAGGGTTATCTGCCTCAGTGGTAAATTGGCTATATCCCAGCACATCGTTATACCGCAGTGATACGCCGAGGGTGGTAATTTGGTTTTTATTGTATCTGAAGTCTAACTCTGTACGATTTTCAAAGGTACTGGCGCCGTCAATGATTTCCACGAAGCTATTGGTGGCGATTTCTTCACGATTGAGGTACTGAAAATAAGTAATATTTCTTAACGTAACCGTGTCGTTAACTTCATGAATAAGTTTGCTGCGTAGTAATGTAGTGTCTGCATGATTGATATCGTCAGGGTGGGTGTACACCAAACTACGAGAAATCACTACTTCACCGGTGGGAGAAATAATACTGCCTGCAGCAGGCACAGTACTACCGTTACTTTGCACACCCTGCCCGGTAATATATAAGTTATGGTCAATGAGGGCTTGTGTTGGTCGATTTATGCCTGCAATGTCAGGATAGTCAGCATTATAATATTCAGCACTGAGATCCCAGCGGCTATCATCAGAAGGGGCATAGCGATAGGCAACAAAAACATTTTGGCTTTTCTGACTGGCGTAATCAAAAAAACTCCCCTGATCCAGCCTTTCGGCACTAACACGAATACCGTGCTTACCTTCCTCGATGGCAGTACCTATATCCACACTGGCAGAGTATTGATCCCAACGACCTGCTCGCAATGCAATTTCGCCCGACGTGCCAGACAAAGGGGCCGTTTTGGTTTGCAAATTAACAAAACCACCATTTCGTTGGGTGCTTCCGAACAAAACTGGCGAAGGTCCTTTAACCACATCGATTTGTTCCACACTATTAAAAGATAGTGGCAAACCAAACCCGTTGTTTCCTGCTTGTCGTCTTATACCATCTTGAAATAGCTCTCCTAATTGACCTCTAATACTGGGTAAACTAGGGGTGCCAAATCCGCTAGAGGCATAGGCATTGGGGGCAATTTTAGCGATATCATGAATAGTACTGATGTTCAGCGCCTCTATCATTTCTGCTGACAAAGACGTCACCGAACGGGGCACATCAAAGGCACTCAAACCAGGGCCAAATATGCCACTCAATTCATTATCATTAGGATTAAAGCTAGGCATCCTTTGTTGACTACCTACCACTTCAATCAGTTCTATGTCATCACTCGTGGCGACCTCCTGGGCATTAACAGCGTAACTAACAATGAGTGCGAGACTCGACAATGCCATCCCCCTGCTAATCAAACACCTTTTTAAATACGCCACAGTTAATACCCTTACATTTTTTTACTTTTCGATTCATTGTTCATAAAGACCTTCCCCTGTCTTAATAACTTTCAGTATGGTTAAAAATTCTTTTTACGCGAATTTTGAAATAAAAAACCTGTCCGCCCGTTCTATATAAACTTCATTCACCATAGGAAAATTTATGCAATCACATCCCTCTAACTTGCAACATCCCCTGGCTTCACGATTAAGCTGGGCTTTGTTAGCTATTCGCCTTTCGCTTTTTCTTGTCATGTTCGTTTGGACATTAGACAAATTTGTAAACCCAGCCCACGGGGCTCGCGTTTTTGAAGTCTTTTACGGTATTGGTGGTGTACCCGAAATCGCTGTATACATTTTAGGCGCAGTACAACTGGTATTGGTGTTTTCTTTTCTGGCTGGCATTGCGAAACGTTGGACTTATGGTCTGATTTTCCTATTGCACGGAGGCTCAACCCTCTCCGCTATTAATCTGTACTTTGATGCATTTCATAACTTGTTATTTTTTGCCGCTTGGCCAATGTGGGCAGCCTGTTTTACCTTGTATTTCTTACGAGATGCAGACACCCGCTTTACCCTAGGTAAATAGACTTTACATCTATATTTCATTACCCCGAGTTTCATTTAGGTATACTGATACTCGGGGTTATTGTCGTTACCCTATCGTGCACCCGCCCCCAAAGAGGTGTCAGTTAAAGGTGACACTTTGCCTCGATTTATTATCTCAGCGCCCCGCTTTCAAGTATTTTTTATAGTAAACTTAATAACATAGAGTCAGTGGCGTAACTATTGCTTAAACTAAGGCTATAGTTAACTTAATTTTTATAATTAGCTTTCTTCGATAGAAAAAAACGAAGAGATAACGGGATATCAGGAGTAAAAAATGGGCGTACAATCATCTTTTTGGCAACGTGTGGCAATTATTGCTGTCACCCTTAGTCTTGCCAGTTGCGCTTCCATGGGCACGGGTACTATCTCTGAAAAAAGAGAAGCCATTTTAACCATGCAAGACACCGCATTAGCGCAGTTATTTAAGGAAAAGCCCGATACCAAAGCTCAATTGCAAAACGCGCCCGGCTTTGCGGTATTCAGTAATGCCAACGTGAATGTTATTTTTCTTGCCGCTGGCACAGGTTATGGGGTGGTAAATAATAATCACACTGGCCAAAAAACGTATATGAATATGGCAGAGGGCGGCGTTGGCCTGGGGATTGGCGCAAAAGATTATCGCATCGTTATGGTTTTCCATACTCGCAAAGCTATGAATTATTTTATTGAACAAGGATGGACGGCTGGCGGCAATGCCGATGTCACTGCTAAGGCTGGTAACAAAGGCGTCGCGTATAATGGCGAGGGTTATTTCGGTGATGTTACCGTTTATACCATGACTGAAAGCGGCTTAGCACTACAAGCAACGGTAAAAGGCACTAAGTTTTGGGTAGATAGTGCACTTAATTAATACCGGGTTGTGAGTACAATCCTCGTTCCCCCTCATTTTCACTCATCTTTGCCTAAGCATTGGCTTAGGCAAAGGTCTATATAAGACCAATAGCTTATATGCACATGTAAATACAATGTTACCAATGTGAAAAACTCTATTTCCCCACACATCTCTCTGCAGTCATATACCACAACGGATAAAGTCGTCTGCACCAATGCCTTGTATTTTCTCAGACTATAAAAGCACCAAATATGTATTAATTAGGTTAAATTATTAACACAATAATAACTTTCATAACTTTTTTTGTACTTTAGTATGCCGGTAGTCAAGATTGAAGCCCATGGAGTAGCAATGACTACCAACAACACATCTACCGAACAGGCTGGTAGAGACACGATCAACAGTGCGTCATCCGTCGACGATAATTATCAAAGTAAACACCGTTCAAGTGCTTCATTTGAATCTCGCGACGACTATTTATGTCACGAATTGCAAATCATGTCTCCGAAACGTTGGCGGCCTAATTGGCCATTTAAAGATTACCGATTTGAATGGGAAGACACGATCCCAGCCATGGCAGCAACCATAGGCAAGGTAGTCATGGTAGGGGCCATCGCAGCCACTTTTGCAGGCCCTCTAGGATTAGGCGATTCTTTCGTACTGGAGAATGTCAGGTATGAATTAATCATTGTTGCCTTTTTCATTGTTTTATTTTCTGGATTTATTTTACCTACTGCGAATCTGGCAGGTACCCACGGTCCACTCATTCCCCTGATCCCCTTAGTGGTTGCCGCCGGCGGTCACCCCATGGCATTTGGCCTATTAATCGGCATCTTTGGCTTTCTATTGGCAATAAGTAAAGGCGGGAGTTTGCTGGCCAACCTTACCAGTAAAGGTGTTTGCGGCGGATTGCTTCTTTACTTAGGTTTTATTGGCACAACATCGCAGGTTAAAAAACTCTTCGCGTGGTCAGAGGGAATTGGCATGTCCCACATTTCCTTTGTGGTCATCGCCTGCACGATTATTTTGTATGCCCTGTTAGAACACTGGAAAAAACGCTGGTTAGCTGTGCCATTAAGTTGCTTACTTGGTGGCGGTTTAGCCTTTGCTATGGGGGCGCCCTTTGAGTTTCATACAAGCCCTGGTTTTCCCAATATCAACCCCATGTATTGGTGGGGTGAAAACACCGGCTGGATGTTAGGCTTACCCAGTGCCGAAAGTTTTATTGTTGTGCTACCTTTTGCCGTATTAGCGGTGGCGATGTGGTCGCCCGATTTTCTGGGACATCAGGTGTTCCAAAAAATCAGTTACCCTGCTCGCACTGAAAAAGTACAAATGGATATAGACGACACCATGGTCAGTGCCTCAGCGCGCCAAACCGTCGGGTCTATTTTAGGTGGAGCCAACTTTGCGTCCTCTTGGGGAACCTACATTGTACCCGCGGCGATTGCTAAACGCCCCATCCCGGCAGGCGCTTTACTCACCGCCTTATTCTGTGTTGTTGCCGGCATTTGGGGCTACCCAATGGATCTTGCTATTTGGGAACCGGTGTTATGCGTTGCGCTAGTGGTAGGTGTGTTTATTCCACTACTTGAGGCCGGTATGGAAATGACCCGCGAGGGCAAAACAACCCAGTCCGCCGCCATCGTGGTATTTGCTTCATCTTTGGTCAATCCCGCTTTCGGATGGTCTTTGACCATGTTACTCGATAACCTAGGTTTAATTGGTTGTAAAGATAGAAGCGCGGAACTAAGTCGCGCCAGTCGTTGGATCATACCTGGCATCATGTTTTTTGTACTTACCGCCGTTATGGCACTGGTGGGCTTATTGCCGGGTATTCCAGCCATTTTGGAAAACTTCAGATAGCATCAACTGCCCTATCCTCTCTTAAAAGCCAGAGCTTCGTCTCTGGCTTTTTGCTATTCAAGCCGGTTTTAATGGCAATGATTGGTTATGACGACTTATAGCGGCATTGACATACCCATCATCACATGCAAATATTCACATATGTAATTTAAAACATATGTGGATATATGAATCCCACTCAATTTTTTAAATGTCTGTCCGATGAGTCCAGACTTAAATCTGTGCTACTTATACACCAGTTTAATGAGGCCTGTGTGTGTGAGTTAATGGAAGCACTGGCAATGGATCAACCCAAAACATCCCGTCATCTCGCCTCCCTTCGCAAATGCAATATTTTACTTGATGAGCGCCGAGGGAAATGGGTGTACTACCGTCTTCATCCCGAATTACCCCAATGGGCCTATGAGGTCATCGCGAAAACCGCCGCGGGTACGGATTCGTTTATATCTAATGCTGCCGTCAAATTTAAACAATGCCAAATAAAACGCAACGACTGCTGTTAACAGGAAACCTTATGAAGATTCTTTTTATTTGTACCCACAATCGCTGCAGAAGCATTCTTTCTGAAGCTATTACCAATAAAATTGCTGGCGGTGTCATTGATGCGCGCAGTGCAGGCAGTCAGCCTGTGGGCGAAGTCCACCCACTATCGGTTAAGTATCTTCAACAAACCGGATATCCAACCGACAGCTTAAAAAGCCAATCATGGGACGAGTTTGAAGATTTTCATGCCGATGTGGTGATCACCGTATGTGATGCTGCCGCCGGTGAAGCCTGCCCAGTTTGGTTTGGAAAAAGCATCAAAGTCCACTGGGGTTTAGCAGATCCTTCAAAAATCGAAGGCAGTGAAGAAGACGTAAAAACGGCGTTTTTAAACACCATTAAAATTATTGAACAACGCGCAACTAAATTAGCCAAAATTGCCACACAAGATCTCGATACGGCCTCGCTAAAAGTCGCGTTAAATGACTTAGGAGCCCAGTCGTAATGAGTCAAGATCTCTCAACTCCGAATATCGTTGAAGCCGAGTGGAAAACCCCTTCCCAAGCGCAATTCAATATGACGTTTTCAACCCACAAACCGCGTATATTACTCATGTATGGCTCGTTAAGAGAGCGTTCCTACAGCCGCCTTGTGGTAGAAGAAGCAGCGCGGATCCTCAATAAATTAGGCGCAGAATCCCGTATATTTAATCCTCACGGCTTACCGCAAACAGACACCGAAGATGAATCACACCCCAAAGTTCAAGAGTTACGGGATATGGTTATCTGGTCTGAAGGCCAAGTGTGGTGTTCACCAGAAAGGCACGGCTCCATGACCAGTATTTTCAAAAGTCAGATAGATTGGATCCCGTTAAGTTTAGGCGGTGTGCGACCCACCCAGGGAAAAACTCTAGCCGTCATGCAAGTATGTGGTGGCTCCCAATCCTTTAATACGGTCAATCAGATGCGTGTTTTAGGTCGCTGGATGCGTATGGTCACCATTCCTAATCAATCTTCGGTCCCTAAGGCATTTCTCGAGTTTAACGAGGAGGGACGCATGATCCCTTCACCGTTTTACAATCGCATTGTGGATGTGTTGGAAGAACTAATGAAATTTACCCTGCTGTTGCGGGACAACAAAGAATACCTTGTTGACCGTTATTCCGAACGGGTTGAATCAGCGGAAGAACTTAGTAAACGGGTTAACCAAAAATCAATTTAGGACATAATAATGGGATTTTTTGAACGTTATCTTTCTGTGTGGGTAGGCCTTGCCATTCTAATTGGCCTGATTGCAGGCAGCATGTTTCCAGGGCTGTTTAGCACCGTTGCAGGACTTGAATTTGCGCACGTTAACTTGGTTATTGCTGTGCTGATTTGGCTAATGATTTACCCGATGATGGTGCAGGTGGATTTTTCCTCCATTAAAGATGTGGGCAAAAAACCCAAAGGGTTAATATTAACTTTAGTAATCAATTGGTTACTAAAGCCTTTTTCCATGGCGTTCTTAGGCTGGCTGTTCTTTAAGGGGATTTTTGCCGACTGGGTCGACCCACAAACCGCATCAGAATACATCGCCGGCATGATCCTTCTGGGCGTTGCGCCTTGCACCGCCATGGTATTCGTATGGAGTCAATTAACCAAAGGTGATGCCAATTACACGCTGGTACAAGTCTCGGTTAACGATATCATCATGATTTTTGCTTTCGCACCTTTAGCGGCATTTCTATTGGGCGTTACCGACATTACTGTGCCTTGGGATACGTTGTTACTGTCCGTTGTCTTATACGTGGTGATCCCCTTAGTTGCGGGTGCCATTACCCGTAAAAAACTGGATAAAGGTGATGATCACACCAAACTGAACGGCTTTTTAAGCACTATGAAGCCTTGGTCAGTGGTGGGCTTACTGTCAACGGTTGTGCTGCTGTTTGGTTTTCAGTCAGAAACCATCATTGCCGACCCCCAAGCCATAGTGCTTATTGCCATTCCATTACTGATTCAAACTTACGGTATCTTTGCCCTAGCTTACTGGCTAGCCAAGCGTATGGGCTTAAGTCATGATATTGCCGCTCCGGCATGTATGATTGGCACCTCCAACTTCTTTGAACTGGCTGTGGCCGTGGCCATTTCTTTGTTTGGCCTGCATTCAGGTGCGGCATTAGCTACCGTTGTGGGTGTATTAGTAGAAGTACCGGTTATGTTGTCATTGGTGTGGTTTGCCAACAAAACTAAGCATTGGTTTACACCCTAATTCATTTAGAGGTAACGTGTAACTATCTATTAAATTATTCTCTTTTTGAATGCTCTATGAGCAGTTGGTTATGACAACTTGCCAAACTTTTTCAATTGGGACATAAAACGCAGAGGAGTTGCGACATTTCATTTTCAAACAAAACCATGGTTTTTGCTTGTGGACTTTTATTGGTAAATAATATGGCCTATTGTCAAGACAGAAAAAGCCTCGCTGTTAAAAAGTTTGCATGGCAGCCAACGGAAAGCGCGCCAAAAGCGTACCCTATTGAAATTTATCGTGGCATCATCACCTGTGAAGACGGAAGCACAGTCAATATTCCCTCTGGTGGGCGCACGGTCCATAACGGTTGGGGAGAGACAGGCTCTACCTATGTCGTGGGCGACGACGTTAAATCTATCCCCAAAACACTGCACATAACTTGGTTATCATTTATCGAAAATCAGTTCTACACGGGTAACTTTCCATTACCTGTTGAGCAAATAAAAAAGTTATTTGAAACCGGCTATACCGATCACTTAGGCAAGAAGCAAACCTATTCGTCAGTGGTAGTGGGAATGGCGCCTAAAGGACATGTTTCGGTGTGGTTGCTAGGCGCAGATAAATCCGTAGAGATCGGTCATTTTAAGGCTCATCAAACCACCGTTAGCATGCAATCCTTTAATCCCAGCGGTATACAAGATCGCGCCAAATACGTAGCGGATACACTTGCCTATTGGTCGGAAAAAGAAGATACATATCAAGAAGGTAAAGCAGATGAGGAAGTCAATTGGAGTATCTTTCGTAGCACTTACCCATGGAAATTAGATTATCAGTTCACGCATACCGGAACACCGGCTGAGATACGGGTGAAATTCTTTAACGGAACCCATTTTTATTTTAAAACCTCTAACCCTGAAATCAGAGACTATACCAATTCTGCCCTTCCTAAAGCCATCGGCTATAAATGGTATGATGAAGACCATAATAAATTTGGCGCGGATATTACCTTTGATCACCAAGAAACAATGTCTGCTTTTAAAACGCTTTTTAGCCATACCGATATTGAAACAGCCACTCTGAGTATTACCGTTGACAACCATAACCAGTCGGTGGAGCTAGTATTAAGCTCGACTGAAGACTCAGTCAAGCTAAGCAACACCACTATCAAGGTTTATTCTACATCTGACTGAGGGTCGCCATTGCGCAGCTTAGATATTGTTTAATCCCCAATTTGCCGCATAAGAAAAAGATAATCGTTATCATATCAATGAGCAATGGCCCTAACGCAAAGCTCATTGCGTTTTCAATGTAAATAGTGTGATAAAAAACATTTAGTTGTTGCAAAAATCGATGGCCCACCTTAGGATCAAAACAACAATCATTATCATTTGCGCTACTAATGCGATTTAACCTTTCACTTGTTTTTATTAGCTTTATTTCCATTCATGCTGGCGCAGGGGAACTCGCGGCAAATGCTACCGCGCCGGAAACTATCGTCGTAACAGGCACTCGTACTGCCAAAATGCTGTACAACTCGCCGGTAAAAGTGGATGTGATAGCACAAGAAACCATTGCACGGCTTAGTCAGGGTACGTTAAAGCAACTGCTCGATATTATGCCTGGTGTCGTAGTCTCTAGAAGCATGAAAGATGGTTATACCGTTCAATTGCAAGGTTTCGCGGCCGACCGTGTGCTGGTTTTAATGGACGGAAAACCCTTGGTAGCCCCCACAGGTTCAGCCGTGGATTTAGACCAAATTAGCGTCAACAATATTAAACAAATCGAGATAGTAAGAGGGGGGGCGTCGGTTTTATATGGTAGTTCAGCCATGGGTGGGGTTATTAATATCATTACCCAATCCCCTGAAGCGTCCCAAGTCAAACTCACCTACCAGCTTTCATCTTACCTTGACAATGCCATTGATGACGATGAAATCGGACAACTCTTTCGACTACAAGCCGATCATAGCATTGCCAAATGGCAAACCAGCCTTAATGTTCAGTATATTGATGATCCCGGCTTTGACTATGATCCATCCTCGGTTGCCCAAAGTGGCGGAGCCGTAGACAAAACCTTTATCCATCTGGATTTAAGTCGTCAATTTGATGCCATAAAATTCAGCACCAAAAGCCGTTGGTTTGAAGAACAAAAAGACAAGGCCATCTCTACCCTACCCGGTCAAACCAGTTTACTAAGGTATCTGTCTGATGTTCGTCAGTGGCAACAGGATGTGGATCTTGTTATCGACAAAGATTGGCAAGTCAGTGCCCGGGCGTTAGGACATGAAGAAACCAGTGGCTATTCCAATGCCCTGCGTGACACCCATATTTTGCTCAGTGAAATTGATGCGCAAAAAGTATGGCAAGGCGATTACGAGTGGATTGTCGGCACCGTCCTTCATCAAGACAAACTCGATCAGGTTAACTTAGCCACCAACAGCACAGAAGTGGACGATGCCCAGCGGGAAAGTGTAGAAACCTACGCCCAAGTGAATATTACCCAGCAAACCCGTCAGTGGTTACTAGGCAGTCGCCTACAATACGACAGTGATTTTGATTGGCATCAAGCATGGCGCGGCAGCGTAAGCCAACAATGGCAAAGTGACCAGGTAGATTGGCAAATGCGCATGGGCCTAGGGCAAAGTTACCGAGTCCCTAATTTAAAAGAACGCTACTATATTTTTGATCATAGTAACCTAGGTTATATGATCATCGGTGATGAAACCCTAGAGCCAGAAACAGCCAAGAACCTCAATATCGGCTTACAAATTCGTCCTAAATGGCAATCCCAATGGCAAGTCACCGGGGATATTAGCGCCCACTACACCCGCGCCAAACAATTTATTACCACAAGCTTAGATGCAGACCTATCCCAAGAGGCAGGGCTTGATGTGTATGTGTATGAAAATATTGATCAAGCCACCATTTCAGGCTTGGATTTTGCGCTGGATATGAAAAATGACAGCCAGTCATGGCAGTTAAATTATAGCTATACTCATGCCGTAGATGGCGATGAACAGCGCCTTAGCGAACGCCCTCGTCATTTGATTAAAGCTTCATACACACAGCAATTCACTGCCTTTGACGCAGATCTTCAAATATATGCGGTCTCAACCTTTGACGAAGCCCCTGATAGTAGTTACGACGGGGTGTACAAAGACGATACCCACACCCTCAACGCTCAATTTCGAATGAATTTTACCGCTCATTTTAATGCCCAACTCGGCATCGAAAACATTTTTGATGAACATCAAAACTCTCAAGCTGTAGCACAAGGTCTATTTGACGCTAGGGACCTAACCAGTCGCCGTCTTACCTTGGGGATCAGTTACACACTTTAACGATTAAACATGGAGTAATCATGGATTTTAAAGCAACACTCATAGCAAGTGCGCTGGCACTCAGTTTAACCGCTTGCGGCGGCAGTGGTAGCAGTTCGAGCAGTGATACGGAAGCGAATACTGATACTGATACCAATACCGAGACCAGCGACACAAGTATTTACGGGCCCTTTAGCACAGGTACAGCCAGCGAGCCAGAAACCGTCTATTTTGATTTAGACACCATGACGACGGTCGCTATCACCGATGACGAGGCGAGTAATAATACCACCTGGGATATCGCTTTTCAGCGTACCAGCATTTGGTTGAATGGCGTTCAAGACACTCCCGTAAGTATGTATTTCACCGCCAATAACAGTGATTTTTACGACGATGACGGTAATGCCCTCGGCGACCGTTTTTTAGCTGCTACGGCAGACTCAGAGTTAGATGATTTCACGGCAGTAACCAGTGCCGACATTCCAGCTGATGAAGAATTTACCGCGGATATTGCCTCCTCGGTTATCGGTACCACTTTTTATAACTATGACACATCCTCTCATGAGGTTACTGCCGCCAGTGACGCCTATTACATCGTCTATTCGGATAGTAATTACACTCGTTTCCACGTCACTGACATTACCACCAGCGGTTACTATATTAGCGAAATCACGTTTGGTATTGAGCACCAAAGCGTACTTGATGGACAAAGTGAATTCGGCATTGAACAATCTTTAACTTTATCTACCAGCGGCTGTAGCGACAACATGTACGTTGATTTTGATACGCAAACCACCGCTACCGTATCTGACGATTGGGACTTAATGCTGACCTGTACCGATGGCGGCGCTGAGTTTGCATTGACCTTGGCCGATGATGCCACTGTGATGGCCACTGATGGCATGACCTACACCGGCATTGATACCGAAGCGGCCCCTTATCTTGCCTTTACGAGTGATAGTTACACAAGCTATGCCTTTGATGCATACCCTTGGTATTACTACGACAGCACCAGTCACTTGTTGTATTCACAATACGGCGTGTATTTGCTGAAAGTGGGCGCCGAGACCTTTAAATTCCAAATCACCAGCTATTACGACGAAGATGGCACATCCGGCAGCTACAGTTTCCGCGCCGCGGCTATCGAAGAATAACCCTAAGCATATAATCAGGGCTTGCTTTGCAAGCCCTAATGGGAATTGATTCATGAAGTTACTACTTATTGTACTGGTCTTGTTCAGTACCCCCAGTCTTGCCAATGAACCACCTCTGCGCATTGTGTCGGCTGGTGCCAGTGTCACAGAAATACTCTTCGCTCTTGAACGAGGCAATCTTGTTATTGCCACTGACAACACCAGTCTTTACCCCGAAAAAGCCGCTGCCTTGCCAAAATTGGGCTATTTTCGCCAATTAAGCAGTGAAGGTGTGCTAGCGCAAATGCCCTCTCACCTATTTGGCGCAGCCGCAACTGGGCCAAAAAGTATGATTGAACAACTAAAAGCCGCCCATGTCACGGTGAATATTTTTACTCAAAACCGAGATATGGACGGCTTATATGCCATGATCAGCGCCATCGCTGATAAGGTTAATGCATCCGACCAAGGTAAAGCACTTAACAGGCGCATAAAGAAACGTATCGCGACGTTAAAAGAGCAAGCTAACCACCAAGGTATTGAAGGAGTGAAAGCGTTATACATTGTTGCTAATACTGATCGTGGACTCACGGTTGCCGGCAATCACACCCTACCCGATGCGCTGTTCACCGAATTAGCTCTGGAAAATATAGCCCACAGCCTTGATAACTTTAAAGTGATGAACAACGAACAAATTATGTTAGCTAACCCTGATATTATTTTTGTGGCCAGTCATTTACTTGCAGGAGCCACCGCAAAACAAGATTTATGTGGCCATGGGGCTATCAAGCAAACCTACGCAGGTAAGCATTGCCTTGTCGAAGCCCTTGATAGCGCCACCAGTTTAGGGTTGTCTCCCCGAATTCCTGACACATTACAACGCATCCTGTCCTTAGCAGTGCAAGTAACCAAGGACTGATTTTGGCACCGTCTCTGTCTGTGCAATACGATCAAAACACACCATCAAGTGACCGTATCTTGCGTTTGCATCAAACCCGTATACGCTGGCTATTACTCAGTTCCATACTGACCATACTCGTTGCATTAATGTCCCTATGGGTGGGGAGTTATCAGATCCAATTACCTGATGTCGTGGATTTTCTTTTCCAACCCACTGACCAACCCTTAGGCCACCAGCAACAATGGTATGTACTGAGTCAATTGCGCTTACCTCGTAGTTTAATGGCAAGCTGCATCGGTGCGCTGCTAGGCATGTCAGGATGTGCTATGCAGGGGCTGGTGCGTAATCCGTTAGCAGATCCGGGCTTGATCGGCATTTCAGGCGGCGCCGCAGCGGCGGCAGCCGCGAGTATCGCATTTGTACCCTTGCTCGGTGCAAGCGCGTTATTTAGCACCTCTCTAGCCGCATTTTTAGGCGCATTACTCAGTGTTGCCATTGTTGTTAGAATGGCAAAACAGGTACAAGGGCTCACAGTGGCAACGTTAATTCTTGCCGGCGTAGCAATTAACGCCTTTAGCGGCACTATCATTGGTGCCATCAGTTATATGGCCGACGACGACGCGCTACGACAAATTTCTTATTGGACCATGGGCAGTCTAGCCGGTGCGAACTGGCAACAAGTTTTGATGCTACTACCTTGCTCACTTATTTGCATCCTGCTGTTTTGGCGCACACGTCATGGATTAAACTTATTTGCCTTAGGTGAACAAGATGCCGCAAGCATGGGATTAAATGTAAAGCACACTAAGCGAATGATACTCTGGACCATTGCTTTTGCGGTGGCAATTGCTACGGCCCTGTGCGGCATTATTGGTTTTGTTGGTTTAGTGGTACCCCATATATGCCGAGCACTCATTGGCGTTAATCATCGTTACCTGTTACCCGCTAGTGGTATTGTAGGAAGCCTGTTGTTGTTAGTTTCCGATATGCTATCTCGTACCCTAATCAGTCCTGTAGAAATTCCCATTGGCATTATTACATCCGCTTTGGGTGCGCCCTTTTTTCTTTATCTACTGTCCAGACAAAAATATGCCTATAACTAAACCCATTGTGACGCTAAGTCAGGTATGTGTTTCACGGGGTAACCGTGAGCTTTTAAAAAATATAAGTGGCCAGTGTTCCAGTTACCAAATGACTGCAATTGTAGGTGAAAATGGCTGTGGAAAATCAACCCTACTTGGTGCCCTTGCTGGTACCACTTTTCAAGGTGGTCAAATCACCATATTGAACCGAAACATTCATGAATGGTCGGCAAAATCACTGGCCCAACATCGCGCAGTCATGCAGCAACAAGCACTGACGCCCTTCTCCTTTTTAACCGATGAAGTCTTATTACTTGGCCGCAGTCTATATCGAGAACCCATGCGCCAACGACTTGGATGGTTACAACAAGTTGCATCATGGTTGTCGTTGGAACCTTTACTAGGACGCGATATCCAAACCTTATCCGGTGGGGAAAAACAACGGATTTTTCTCGGTAAAGCCTTAATGCAGTTATTCAATGAAGGGAGTCTAGCGAATGCCCAACCAGACCTAGACAATAAGCTACTGATTCTTGATGAACCCACCTCTGCATTAGACTTTCGCCACCAGCGAGATGTAATGCAACGTTTAGATAGCTTAACTCGCCTTGGATTAACCATTATCTGCGTGAGTCATGATATTAATTTAATTTCACCCTACTGCCAGCAGATGTGGATTTTGGGTGACGGACAGTGTTTGGCTCAAGGAAATACCCGAGATGTATTAACCGTACCGACCCTGTCGCGCTGTTTTCATACTCAGGTTGAATTGCTTCAACGTGAGAACAAGCCGCCACTTGTGACGCATTAACTTTTTAGAGGATTTACTATGTCTATTCAGACTCTAGCCCAAGAGGCCAAACATTTGTGTCGTCGCCAACATTCTGGCGTGTTAGGCACCCAATCCACGTCAATGCCTGGTTACCCCTTCGGTTCCATTGTTCCTTTCGTCATGGATCACCACGGCGACGTACTTATTTATATTAGCGACATCGCATTACATACAAGAAATTTAAAAGCAGATAATAAAGTCAGTTTAACGATTTTTGACGCCACTGAAGCTGACTCTCAAGCTAATGCTCGGGTAACAATTATGGGAAATGCCGAATTAGCTGATAGCGAGGACAATGAACGGCTGTATTTTCAGCTATTTCCCCAAGCCAGAACATATCAACAAACCCATGATTTCCATTTTTACAAAATTAAAACCGTGCGGGTGAGGTACATCGGTGGGTTTGGCAAAATTCATTGGATAGATGCGAATACGTGGCATACGCCACCGGCCCAATGGCATGAATCTAGCCAAAGTATGATTGACCATATGAACCAAGATCATCAAGACGCCATGGGCGAAATTCTACGCCACTACGCCAATGTAAAAAGCACAACTATCGCCATGATCAGTGTGTTTGCAGAAGGGGCTCACTATCTCACTGATGAGCAGAAGATTACCTTTATCCCCTTCGAAGAACCGTGCACAGATGCAATGAGTATTCGCAAAGCGTTGGTTAACCAAACCCATGCGGCAAGAGCGGCTAACGAAGTAAAGCACGATAATACGATAACCTCTTAAATGTAAATATCCAGGTGTTTAATTCCTTTGCTATCTTTTTTACTGTCAGCATCGGTATTGTCGCCTGCAGAGCGACTCGCCGAATCAGCAACGGATGAGGACGGTGCAGGCTCGTTATCGTCTTGCTCTGATGACTCTTGTTTAGCGTCACCCTGGTGGCGCTCTTCCTGGGCTTTTTCTGTTACACGACGTTCCTCATCGTGTTCTTGACGCTCTTCTTCACTTAGCCCTTTGGTTTCAGAACTTTTGTCTATTTTCTTAACCCGATCATCCACAGTAACGGGAACCTTTCCTTCTCGGGGCAGGATGGGAAAAATAAGATCGTTTACCATGTGTACTCCTTAAACCCGTTACAAATATTTCATAAAAAGGGTATTTTAAAGTGAATATGGACCTAGATATACCTTATGACTAAAGAATTAGTAGAATAATTCCCCTAAGGGCAAAATAAGGGTTGATTTAACTTAATCAATTAGCTACTGTTTGCGCCGTTAAAAAGATTGGAAAATAGTTTAATGTTAAATTGCGCTGCTAACCATCACCACCATCATATAGCATAGCCTTTCAGGTTCGTGCTGGAAGGTTATTGTCTCCTTCCAGTGGCGCAGATGAAAAAATTCTCGACCCCCGGAAGGAAACTTCCGGGGGTTTTTCGTATAAGCAGCTTCATTTTCAGGTTTAAAAAAGAGGAATGTTCACATGAGTGACAGCAAACGTCTGCGTATTGCAGTTCAAAAGTCAGGCCGTCTTAGCGATGACAGTATCGCGCTGTTAAAGGCAATTGGTATTAAACTCTATATTCGTGACCGTTTACTCATTGCGCATTCTACTAATGAGCCCATCGACTTACTTCGTGTTCGCGACGATGATATTCCGGGATTAGTCATGGATGGTGTGGTTGACTTAGGGTTTATTGGCGAAAATGAGCTAGAAGAAAAAATGCTGGAACGCCAAGCGGCGGATAAAGCCTCTGAATTTGAAGTATTACGTCGTCTCGATTACGGCGGCTGCCGCCTATCTATTGCGGTTCCCCAAGAAATGAATTATCAGGGTATTCGCTCTCTTGAAGGCAAAAAAGTGGCCACCACCTACCCTTACCTATTGGAACGCTATTTCAACGAAAATGGTGTTAATGCCCAGGCGGTGATGCTTACCGGTTCGGTGGAAGTGGCACCCCGTGCTGGCGTCGCCGATGCCATCTGTGACCTGGTTTCTACCGGAGCAACGTTAGAAGCCAATGGCTTAGTAGAAGAAGAAGTGATTTTTCGCTCAAAAGCCGTACTCATCCAACGTGCTGACGGCGCATTGAATGACGACAAACAAGCGTTAATTAACCGTTTGGTCCCCCGAATTGACGGCGTTATTCAAGCCAAAGAAAGCAAGTACATCATGCTGCACGCACCAAAAGCCTATCTAGAGCAAGTGAAAAGCCTATTACCCGGCGCAGAAAACCCAACGGTTTTGCCTCTAGCCGGTACCGATGACGCTGTTGCGGTTCACGTTGTTAGCCCAGAAGATTTATTCTGGGAAACCATGGAAAAACTCAAAGCCCTGGGATGTCGTTCTATCCTGGTTATGCCAATTGAAAAAATGATGGGTTAAGCAGTCATGATAACTTGGTCTTCACTTTCTGAACGGGAAAAAGCAGAAGCCTTGGCGCGCCCGGTAATGAAAAACTCAGACTCACTGCGTACTACCGTGGCCAACATGCTTGATGCCATACGTAATACGGGTGATGAAGCGGTACTTGAATATACGCGCCAGTTTGACTGCGCACGGTTACAAACATTGGCGCTTACCGTTGAAAAACGCGATGAATTAGCCGCTCGCGTAAGCGAAGACGTCAAGGCCGCTATCAACACCGCCTTTGCAAACGTAAAGCAATTTCACGAAGCGCAAAAGCCAGAAGATATCACCCTTACCACGACGCCAGGGGTGGTGTGTGAACAACGATTTACAGCCCTTGATGCCGTTGGCCTTTATATTCCTGGCGGCAGCGCGCCGTTACCCTCTACAGTGTTAATGCTGGGGGTACCGGCATTAGTAGCAGGCTGCGAGCGCAAAGTATTGTGCACACCGCCTAATCAAGCCGGTGAAATTGCCCCTGAAATTGCTTACGCTGCGGCCCGTTGTCATATTGATGAAATTTATCTGTGCGGCGGGGCGCAAGCCATCGGTGCCATGGCTTTTGGCACCAACGCTATCACCAAAGTGGACAAAATTTTTGGCCCGGGCAACAGCTTTGTTACCGAAGCCAAGCAGCAGGTGAGTCAACGGCCGGATGGCGCAGCCATCGATATGCCTGCCGGTCCTTCTGAAGTACTGGTACTGGCAGATAAAAACGCCGATGCCAGCTTTGTGGCGTCGGATTTGTTATCCCAAGCCGAGCATGGTCCTGATTCACAAGCTATTTTAGTGACCGATAGTGCTCAGTTGATTACCGCCACCAAGGCAGAAGTCGCCCGACAGCTTGCCACGCTTTCCCGTACTTCTATTGCCTCTCAAGCCATGGAAAATGCGCGCTATATTCTTACCGAGGATATGCCAAGTGCCATTGCCGTAAGCAACGCTTACGCGCCAGAGCACTTAATTGTACAAACAGATAATGCCCGGGATTTACTGCCTACCATTAAATACGCCGGCTCCATATTTGTCGGTAAATGGTCACCTGAATCAGCCGGGGATTATGCCTCAGGTACCAACCACGTGTTGCCTACCTACGGCTACGCCCGTAACTACTCAAGTTTAGGGCTACTCGATTTCATGCGCCGTTATACGGTGCAACAACTCAGTGAAGATGGCATGCGTAATCTTGGCCCTGCCATTATGACGTTGGCAAAAGCGGAAGGCCTCGATGCCCATGAACAAGCCGTTGCCCTACGGATGGCAGCACTCACAGGAGATGCGTCGTGAGTAAATTGGTTGATAATTTAATCAATAATAATTTAATCCCACTTAAACCGTATGAGTCGGCACGGCGCTTGTATTCTGGCGGTCAAGACTGGCTAAACGCCAATGAATCGCCGTTTTCTAATCACTACGAGGTAGACAGCAGTAACTTTAATCGTTATCCGTCTTGCCAGCCCGATGATGTGGTTGAAAATTATGCACGCTATGCAGGGGTAAATCCTAAGCAGCTCATGGTGACCCGTGGTGCCGATGAAGGCATTGAGTTACTTATCCGTACGTTTTGTACCCCTGGCCAAGACAACATCCTGATCTGCCCTCCTACCTATGGCATGTATGCCATCAGCGCAGAAACCTGCGATGTAGGGGTAAAAAAAGTGCTTCTTAACGACGACTTTTCGTTAGACATTGAGGGCATTTGTAATACCGACAACGTTAACGTGGTGTTTATTTGTGCACCGAACAATCCCACCGGCACACCGGTAGCTAAAAGCCAATTGCAAACCGTGTTAAATCACTTTGCTAACAGCGCATTGGTGGTGGTCGATGAAGCCTATATTGAATTTGACGCCCAAAGTACGTGGGTAGATGCACTAGCAGATTACCCGAACCTAGTGATCTTGCGTACCTTATCCAAAGCCTTTGCATTAGCGGGCTTACGTTGTGGTTTTACCTTGGCCAACGAACCGGTAATTAATGCTCTGATGAAAGTCATTGCCCCCTACCCTATTCCCGAGCCGGTAGCGCAGATTGCAGCAACAGCGTTATCCGCACAAAATATCCAACGCTTGGATGAGCAAGTCAATATCATTAATAACGAGAAGCAACGGCTTACTGATGCCTTAGCAAAAATTGATGAATTTACCTTAGTGGGCGATACCAAAGCCAACTTTGTGCTTTTTCGCTATGGGCAAAGTGCTGAATTGATGGCTTACTTGGTTAGTAAAGGCATGTTAATTCGCGATCAGTCCAAACAGGTTAATTTACAACATTGCCTGCGCGTTACCGTAGGCAGTCCCGAGCAAAATGATCGTTTGCTGGGCCTTATTGACGAATTCAGATCACAAACAGGAGCCTCCAAATGAGTCAGCAAGCAATTCTCTTTATTGACCGGGATGGCACCCTGGTAGAAGAACCACCCGTAGATAAACAGCTAGACAGTTTAGAAAAACTGGTGTTTGAACCCAATGTCATTCCTGTTCTGCTTAAACTCAAAGCGGCCGGCTTTTCGCTGGTCATGGTGTCGAATCAGGATGGTTTAGGTACCGATAGCTTTCCCCAAGCCGATTTCGACCTGCCCCATCATGCCATGATGGCAGTGTTTGAAAGTCAGGGCGTTACCTTTGATGATGTGCTCATTTGCCCCCACTTTGAGTCTGACAACTGCACGTGTCGCAAACCCAAATTAGGCTTGGTAAAAGATTACCTTCAACAAGGCCGCATTGATTTCACCCGTTCCTACGTTATTGGTGATCGAATCACCGACATGCAGTTAGCCGAGAACATGGGAATAAAAGGTATTCAATACAGCCGAGAAGAAACAAACTGGCAAGCCATCGAGAAGCAATTATTAGCATCATCTCGTATTGCTGAAGTGGTGCGAACCACCTCGGAAACCAATATCAAAGTGCGCATTGATCTTGATTCCCCAGCAAAATCGTCCATTCACACGGGGATGGGATTTTTTGACCATATGCTTGATCAGATTGCCACCCACGGCGGCTTTGAAATGCAAGTCAGTGTAGATGGTGACTTGCACATCGATGATCACCACAGTATTGAAGATACCGCGTTGGCGCTAGGTGATGCCCTTAAAAAGGCGCTAGGCAATAAGCGAGGCATAGGCCGTTTCGGCTTTGCTTTACCAATGGATGAATGTCGCGCCGAATGCATTATGGACATCTCGAATCGCCCATACTTAAAAATGGATGCTGAATTTAGTCGCGACAAAGTAGGTGAAATGGCCACGGAGATGGTGCCCCACTTTTTCTACTCCTTAGCACAAAGCATGGGGCTATCCCTACACTTGTCGACCACCGAAGGTAATGCACACCACCAGGTAGAAAGCCTGTTTAAAGTCTTTGGTCGTGCTCTTCGCCAAGCTATTACTCGCCAAGGTGATGCCTTGCCCAGTAGTAAAGGAGCTTTGTAATGACGCAAAAAATTGTCATTGTAAATACCGGCTGTGCCAATATCTCCTCGGTTAGGTTTGCTTTAGAACGTCTAGGGGTATCCGTAGACGTTTCAGACAATTTATCGGTAATCAAAGGGGCCGATAAGGTCTTTCTTCCCGGTGTAGGTAGTGCATTTGCCGCCATGGGCAGTATTGAAAGCAAACAGCTAAGTGACACCCTACGCAGCTTAACGCAACCCGTGCTCGGGGTGTGTTTAGGCATGCAGCTGATGGTAGAAACCTCAGATGAAACCAATGACGGCGTGATCCAATGCTTGGGTTTGATGCCGGGCCATGTGGCTCGCCTACAAGCCGGTGAACTCAGGCTGCCTCATATGGGTTGGAACACCATTACGCCGCAGCAAGATAGCCCGCTATTCAAAGGCATCCCCGCAGACACTTATTTTTATTTTGTACACAGCTTTGCCGTGCCGGTTTATGAAAAAACCCTAGCGACCTGTGAATACGGTCAACGCTTCTCAGCGGCACTGCAATCAGATAACTTTTTTGGTGTTCAGTTCCATCCGGAACGCTCTGGCGAAGCCGGCGCTCAACTGTTAACGAACTTTGTGGAAATGTAATGATAATTCCAGCCATAGATTTAATTGACGGCGCGGTTGTGCGCTTGTTTCAAGGTGACTACAAGCAAAAAACCCAATACGAAAAAGATCCTATCGACGTGGTGCATGACTACGCCGACCAAGGTGCAAAGTGGCTTCACATTGTGGATCTTACCGGTGCCAAAGATACCAGTAAACGTCAGCTTAGCCTGATTCGACGCATGGTAGACACACAACGCATGAAGTTTCAGGCCGGCGGCGGAATACGCAGCGAAGAAGATGTGGCTCAGTTGCTTGAGGCAGGCATCAGTCGGGTTGTAATTGGCTCTTTGGCCGTAAAAGAGCCTGAACGGGTACAAAGCTGGATAGAGAAATACGGTCCAGAACACATCGTACTGGCCTTGGATGTAAACATTGATGATAACGGCCAGCGTATGATTGCGACCCACGGTTGGCAAGAAAACTCCGGCGTGGCGTTAGAGTCACTGCTTGCGAGTTTTGAAAAAGTGGGCGTTAAACATGTACTGTGCACCGATATCAGTCGCGACGGTACACTGCAAGGCAGTAACGTCTCCTTGTACCAAGATGTTTGTGCCAAATTCCCACAAATCAGCTGGCAAGCCTCGGGAGGCATTGGCGGTCTTGACGATATTCGTGCTTTACGTCCCACCAATGTAGGCGGCGTTATTCTTGGCCGCGCCCTGTTAGAAGGCAAGTTCACCGTTAAGGAGGCCATTGCATGTTGGCAAAACGGATAATCCCTTGTTTGGATGTACGTGACGGCAAAGTCGTCAAGGGCGTTCAGTTTAGAAATCATGAAATCATTGGCGATATCGTGCCGTTAGCAGAACAATATGCCAAAGCCGGTGCTGATGAATTAGTGTTTTATGATATCACCGCCAGCTCAGATCGACGGGTAGTAGATAAAAGCTGGGTGAGTCGTATTGCGCAGGTGATTGATATCCCTTTTTGTGTGGCAGGCGGTATCAAGTCTGTGGAAGATGCCGGTCGCATTTTAGAGATGGGCGCAGATAAAATTTCTATTAACTCGCCCGCCCTCACGAATCCTGATCTCATTAACCAATTGCACGACATCTATGGTCAGCAATGTGTGGTGATTGGGATAGACAGTTTTTATAACGAAGAGAGTGGCCGTTACGATGTTTATAAGTTTACTGGCGATGCCGCCCGTACTCAGCAAACACGATGGCATACGGTAGACTGGATTAAAGAAGTGCAGCAACGGGGCGCCGGTGAAATCGTCCTCAACTGTATGAACCAAGATGGTGTGCGCAAAGGGTACGATATTAAGCAGCTGTCAGCGGTGCGAGAAGTGTGTCAGGTTCCTCTGATTGCCTCTGGCGGCGCCGGCGCGATTGAACATTTCACCCAGGTTTTTCAAGATGCCGATGTAGACGGCGCCCTCGCTGCGTCTGTTTTCCACAAAGGTATTATTGATATGCAAGAGCTTAAAGATACCCTGTCGTCTCAGGGCATTCCCATGCGTCGCCGCCATCAGAGGTAAGGATAAAAGTATGATTATTAATTTAGACAATATGGCATCACTGGCGTGGGAGAAGATGGAACATCTTATTCCTGCCATCGTTCAGGACGCGGTATCAGGCAAAGTGCTGATGCAAGGCTATATGAATGCTGAGGCCCTGAAAACCACATTGGAATCGGGTAAAGTGACGTTTTTTAGTCGCTCTAAACAACGACTGTGGCAAAAAGGGGAAACCTCGGGCAATGTATTATCGTTAGTAGAAGCCGGTAGCGATTGTGACAATGATGCTATTTTGATCCAGGCCACACCTAAAGGACCTACTTGTCATACCGGCACTGAAAGTTGCTGGTTTGATAACCAACCGGCGGCCTACACATTTTTAGCCGATCTAGAACGGGTATTAGCCGCGCGCAAATTTGCCGATCCCGACTCTAGCTACACCGCCTCTCTTTATAGTAAAGGGATCAAACGCATTGCGCAAAAAGTGGGTGAAGAAGGTGTGGAAACCGCGCTGGCCGCTACGGTACAAGATAAAGAAGAACTTAAAAATGAAGCGGCAGATTTACTCTACCACCTCACCGTATTACTTCAGGCTAGCGACTTATCGATGAAAGACGTTATCGGCGTGCTTCAATCTCGTCATCAGAAGTAGACTGAAACCCCAGTTGTTGAGCCGCATCTTTAAGTTGAGCCACAACAACTGGGTCCATTTTTTTGTTCACTGCTAAATAACCGTCTACGGCAAGTTCCGGGATCATCAAATAGGTTTCAAGTGCAGCGGGGTTAACATCCATTTCCTTTGCTGTTGGGCCAATAAGCGCTGGATCTTCAATAATAAAATCCACCACGCCCCGTAATAGATAACTCCAAGAACAATGGATATCAGCACACACTAGCAGCTCTTCACCTTCTCGCAGCCCTTTATCAATAAGCCAGCGATAGCTGATGTCGTCACGCTGAACCGCAAAGGTGTGCTGTTGATAAATCTCATCGGCGAAAAACGCTTTCGTCTCTTTTTTATCCGCAAGACCGACAACGGCCAGATTAAATTGGCTAACTTTTGCAATCCAGTAAAAGGCTTTATCCCGCTCTGATGTTTTGGCCATGGAGTAAATTAGCGTATTTGGATGGCGAATGGCTTTATCGTAAGCTCGTGCCCACGGATAAAGCATAAACTCGCCGTTAATATTAGCCTCTTCGAGTATTTCTTTAACCTGATCCGTCGCTACGCCACTGACGTTACCGTCCTTGTCTAGGTAATGATAGGGAGGGGACGCTTCGGTAACAACCGTAATAGTTTGCCCATTGGCGACTACCGATAACAAACAACACAGAACCAATGTGATGACAACTTGCATATGACGACTACTCGTTATGTTTACAATTTGTACACTACCATTGTTTCAACCTAATCAAAATACACTATGCAGTAAAAATGGACGTCTAGTTAAAAGTTTTTTTGTTTTTCATCTAATAAATTGAATTTTCTTTAAAATCAGTCTGATATCTCGTTTGTCTTTAGCCATAACATGCCGGCGCTAAATTTTTTTTCATTTTTATTGTTGAAAAAATCAAGACCAAACCTATATCTAAGTTGTCGGTGCTTGATAGCAAGGCCGATAAAACCGCCGCCGCAATGTCGGGGCACACCAATTAACATATTGCTTATTCATGAGGATATGACTATGCGTACTATCGATCTATCTCCACTTTACCGTTCTTTCATCGGCTCTGACCGTCTTGCGTCTTTAGTTGATGCTGCATCTCGTACAGACAATCAGAATGCGTATCCCCCTTACAATATCGAACTGCTGGGCGATGACAAATACCGTATTTCAATGGCAGTGGCAGGCTTTGCTTCTGAAGATGTGGACATCGTAGCAGAAAACAATGTGCTTAGCGTCAACGGTAAAAGAACCGACGACGATAAAAAGGCCAATACTCAATTTCTACACAAAGGTATTTCAGAACGTAGTTTCCAACGTAAATTCCAGTTAGGCGATCACGTTAAGGTAATCGGTGCCAACATGGAAAATGGATTACTGCATATCGAATTAGCAAGGGTTGTTCCTGAAGCGAAAAAACCTCGTCGTATCGATATCGGCGGCAGCACAGGCAACCAAGGGTAACATTTTTTCTCGAGCCTGCATTGTGCGGGCTCTTAACACTGTTGATTGCCGATGTTCGGGGTCAACAACACCATATTGCTTAATTAAAAGGGTATGACTATGCGTACAATTGATTTATCACCACTTTATCGTTCATTTATTGGTTCAGATCGCCTAGCAACGTTTATCGATAATGCCGCGCGGTTTGAAAACCAAAGCACCTTCCCTCCTTATAACATTGAACTGTTAGAAGAGAACAAATACCGTATCGCTATGGCTGTGGCTGGATTTTCCGAAAGTGAAATCCAAATAGAAGTACAAGAAGACACCTTAACGGTAACCGGTAAAAAAGAAACGAAGGAAGAGAAAGACAACCGACGATTCCTACATAAAGGCATTTCAGAACGGAATTTTGAACGGAAGTTTCAGTTAGGCGATCACGTTAATGTGATTGGCGCAGACCTCAAAGACGGCCTGCTAAACATCGATTTAGAACGGGTTATTCCTGAATCGAAAAAGCCTAAACGAATCGAAATAGGCAAACCGGCATTGGAAAACAAAGTCGACTAGCGTTAAAAAAACGGCACTTAATGTGCCGTTTTTTCTTTTCTAAACCATCGCAATGTGTGACGCCTCTTCTCTTTACCAACCTTGAGCACTACCCCATACCTCAGTAACGCTTTCGTTGTCTTCTGTCACCTGATAATGACTAAACTGTCCCGCCGTTGCGCAAGCATGATTAGGTAAAATACGAAGCAACTGGCCAAAGGCAAAAATATCATCGGGTAATGGCAAGCCAGCTTTATGCTTTATAATACCGTGCTCTTGGTTCGTTTCGCTCACATACCAACCCTCCAAGATATGTCCTCGGCTATCAGCCACCAGCCCATAACCGTGTCTATCGGATCCCTTATCTCGTGACAATGCCATCCAACCGGCATCGATAAGCACCCAATTTTTCTCTTTTTGATGCCCAATAACACTGGTCAGTACACTCAATGCAATATCTTCTGGCTGACAAACCTGTAGATCTGCCATGACTAAATCAAATGTTGCATAAACACCGGCTCTCAGTTCATTTACCCGTGAAGGACTGTAATCAATGCCCGCCAATACGGTGGGCGTAGAACCCACCGACACTAAATCACAGGCAAACCCTGCTTTTAGTAATGTCTCTACCGCAGTGGTTGTAGCCATGCTCTCTTGCTCTGCCATAGCCCGTTGTTGCGCCCTGGTATAACAATCGTATGAAGCTCCTGCATGCGCCATAACCCCCGAAAAAACAAGGCCCTTGCCTGTGGATAGACAACGTGCAACCTCCACAAGCTCATTACCCTGGCAAGACATTCCAGCACGATGATCATCCACGTCCAATTCAATTAAAACCCGAAGCGGCTGGGCTAAATCGTCAGTATGCTGTTTTAGCCATTTGGCCGAGTCCATACTGTCAATCACCACGCATAGATGAATACCTTCACTAAGCAACGCGGTTACCGCTGACAACTTATTAGGCGTGATGCCAACAGCATAAAGAATATCGGTATATCCAGCACTCGCAAAATAGCGTGCTTCACGCAATGTTGAAACGGTGATGGGACAAGACATGGGTGCGTAACTCGCGGCGGCTTCAATACTCTTAAGGGTTTTAACATGAGGCCTAAAACCCAAGCCTGATTTCTCGACAACAGAAGCCATGCGCGCGACATTGGCGGTGAGCTTGTTTTTATCTATTAAACAAAGCGGTGTAACCAGAGAAGAAAATAACGCCATATTAAATAATGTAGTGAATCATATATAAATTGGTGGCGGCAAAAAACAACATGGATAAGAAGGTGAGGATCATGCCGACAAACCGTTGCCAACTGACCCCTTCATGATGCAGTAATCCGTATGCATGAAATATCCGGCCGAATAAGAGTGCACAAGCACCTAAGTGCAACACCCACTGCTGGGGATGTAAGCTTTCTAAACACGCCAACAAGACAAGGGTAATAGGCACATATTCACTGAAGTTTCCGTGTACCCGTATGGCTCGATTAAGCTGGGCATCGCCGCCATCGCCAACGCCCACTTGCGTGCGGCGACGATTCGTGATGACCACAAATGAAAGATATAGATAACATAACGCCAATAAACTGGCGTAAAAAGCGGTAACAGGTAACCCCATAATCGTCCGTTTGATAAACTACTTTGTCTCTATTCTGGCAAGTAAAATGCAAAGTAGCAAAATCTTTTACTAAGCCATACAAATCTATTAAAAAAGGCTGCCAAATGGCAGCCTTTCAATAATTCGATAAATTAGCCTAGAAGCTCGGCCAATTCTTTACTGACATCTTCAACAGGTTTTGTGCCATCCAATTTATGATATTCACAATTGCCCTGTTTTGCTTCTGCTGAGTAGTAGTCTACCAACGGTTTCGTTTGCTCATGATAGACGCCTAACCGTTTGCGTACAGTCTCTTCTTTATCGTCGTCACGAATAATGAGATCGTCGCCAGTTTGGTCATCTTTTCCGTCAACTTTAGGCGGATTATAAACCACATGATATACACGGCCAGAAGCGGGGTGAACCCGACGACCGCCCATGCGCTCAACGATGACATCGTCAGGCACATCAAATTCGATACAATGGTCAACCACCACACCTGCGTCTTTCATTGCATCAGCTTGGGGGATAGTACGGGGGAAACCGTCTAACAAAAAGCCCTGCTTGCAATCATCTTGCGCAATACGTTCTTTGACCAAACCAATAATAATTTCGTCGGAAACCAGTTTACCCTCGTCCATAACTCGTTTCGCGGCCAACCCAAGTTCTGTTCCTGCTTTAATAGCTGCACGCAGCATATCGCCAGTAGAAATCTGAGGAATTCCATATTTCCCCATCAGAAATTGTGCCTGAGTTCCTTTACCGGCTCCTGGTGCGCCGAGAAGAATAATTCGCATGTTGCGCTCTCCGCTTTATTTTCTAAACTGCTCCGCACTTTACACATTAACCCCATGCGAAACAAGCCCACAACAAGTGCCAAGACTGATTTTACGACCTATGTCGCATACTTTATAGCCAATAGTTGTAGGCATTATAAGCTTGCAGTAAGCCGTAACCACGGCCTAGGGGCTAAAAACAACCTTAAAATAAACTTAACTCACTGATTTTTAGCAAAAATAGAGCAAAAAAGCAGCAAAATCGACAAACATAAAAAAACAGGCCTTTATGGCCTGTTTTTTTACATTAAATACCTAATTGACGACCTTATTTTGCCATGGTCATCAATAAGTTATTTAAATTACGAACAAATGATGAAGGATCTTTTAAGCTGCCCTGCTCGGCTAAAGCCGCTTGATCAAACAACACTTCAACCCATTGGTTAAAGAGTACTTCGTCCTGCACATCCGATAGTTTCTTAACCAGATCGTGTTCTGGATTAAGCTCAAAATGATACTTAACATCAGGGACGGTTTGACCCGCGGCCTGCATCAGTTTCATCATCTGAGTTGTCATGCCATTCTCATCGGCCGTGATAACCGCTGGAGACTCGGTAAGACGATGAGTGAATTTCACTTCAATGACTTTATCACCTAACGCAGACTTAGCACGTTCAAGTACACCTTCTACTTCTTTTTCCGCTTCTTCTGCCGCTTTCTTCGACTCTTCATCGTCCAGGTCGCCTAAGTCTAAATCGCCTTTGGCGATAGACTGGAAAGCTTTTTCTTTGTATTCAGTCAGGTGTGACATTAACCATTCGTCGATGCGCTCGCCCATCAACAATACTTCAATGCCCTTCTTACGGAAGATCTCAAGGTGAGGGCTGGTCTTAGCTGCTTGCAGGCTATCAGCAGTAACAAAGTAGATCTTATCCTGACCTTCTTTCATCCGCTCGATATAATCTTCAAGGGAAACAGATTGGGCATCAGACTCATCATGGGTAGATGAGAAGCGCAGTAACCCTGCCACTTTTTCCTTATTGCTGAAGTCTTCTGCCGGCCCTTCTTTAAGTACATTACCGAATTCTGCCCAAAACGACTGATACTTCTCTTTATCGTTTTTCGCCATACGCTCTAAGACTTGCAGCACACGCTTAGTACAACCTTGACGTAAGGTCTGGGTGACCTTGTTGTCCTGCAAGATTTCCCGAGATACGTTTAAGGGCAGATCATTTGAGTCGATAAGACCTTTTACAAAACGTAAATAAGTAGGCATAAATTGTTCAGCATCATCCATAATAAAGACACGTTGAACATACAGTTTTAGACCATGGCTTTGATCACGATTCCACATATCGAAAGGGGCTTTGCTAGGAATATACAGCAAGCTGGTGTATTCACTTTTCCCTTCCACTTTATTGTGTGCCCACGCCAAAGGATCGGCAAAATCATGAGAAATATGTTTATAGAACTCTTTATATTCGTCTTCAGAAATGTCTGATTTCTCGCGCGTCCAAAGTGCAGTGGCTTTGTTTACCGGTTCCCATTTTCCAGGTTCTGCCGGTACTTTTTCGCCATCAGGACCGTCTTGCTCTGGCACTTCATCTTTCCACATTTGTACCGGAATACTAATGTGATCAGAATATTTGCTGATAATGGAGCGCAAACGCCAATTGTCGAGGAATTCTTTTTCATCTTCACGAACGTGCAGGACGATTTCAGTACCACGGCTAGGCTTATTCAGCTCTGCCACGGTGAATTCACCTTCGCCGTCAGAGATCCACTCTACGCCTTCAGCCGCATCAACCCCAGCAGCTCGAGTACGTACCGTGACTCTGTCTGCAATAATAAACGCAGAATAAAAGCCAACACCAAACTGACCAATTAATTGTGAATCTTTCGCCGCATCACCGGATAAACGACTAAAGAAATCTTTGGTGCCTGATTTTGCAATGGTACCTAAATTGCCAATGACTTCGTCCCGTGTCATTCCAATGCCATTATCAGCAATGGTAATGGTACCAGCATCATTGTCGACACTGATCTTCACGTGTAATTCGCCATCACCTTCGAACAATGCATCGTTCTCTAGTGCTTTAAAACGCAGCTTGTCAGCGGCATCGGCGGCGTTAGAAACCAATTCACGAAGGAATATCTCTTTGTTTGAATACAAAGAATGAATCATCAGATGCAAAAGCTGTTTAACTTCTGTCTGAAAACCATGTTTTTCTTGATGGGCTGCTTCAGCCATAAACCAGAATCTCCTAGCTATACGGTTTAATTTTCAGTCTAGAAGATAAGGTCACCCAAATGAATTTCAACCTTTCAATGGCGGGTTTTTTCGTTTACTTGTGATTCTTAAGCTACGTAAAGAGAGGCAAGGCCACCATTCGCAAACTTAAAGCTTACGGCGACCTGAAAAAGCGTGGGTTAGTGTGCTGCCGTCGATGTACTCCAACTCGCCACCTACGGGCACACCATGGGCGATGCGACTAGCGTCGATATTCAATTCTTGGCAAAGCTGTGCAATATAGTGTGCTGTCGCCTCTCCTTCCACAGTAGGGTTAGTCGCTAAAATCACCTCACTGATTGATTCAGCTTTAAGGCGGCTTTCCAACTCGTTAAGCCCAATATCGGCCGGACCAATACCATCGATTGGCGACAAATGGCCCATCAATACAAAGTAGGTTCCTTTAAACGTTGAAGTTTGTTCGATTGCTAATACATCCTGAGGGCTTTCTACCACGCACAATATACCGCTATCTTGACGCTCTGGATTGGCACAAATGCGACAAATCGACTGCTCGGTGAACGTGCGACAAGACTCACAATGCCCGATATGTTCCATGGCATTTTGCAGTGCAGTACTTAGCGTATTTCCACCCTTTCTATTTCTTTCAAGCAAGTGAAACGCCATGCGCTGGGCACTTTTGTCTCCCACCCCGGGCAAACAGGTTAACGCACTAATAAGCTCACTTAATAAGGGGCTATACTTCATGTAAATAACGACTTAACACTAAGAGAATATGTTCGCAATGGTACGCTGTATAACCCTTATTGAGCAAATGAAATTCCTTATCCGGCAGCAGGGGAAATACGTAATATCATGAGATATATGCGTTTTTTCTTTAAGTCGATGAGACTGTATCCGTATCTGTTGCGCCTAAATGATAATAGTCATCTTGTCGCTATTCCCTCACTATTTAACTTTTGTTAAAAAAAATGTCTCACTTTTGAACTATACTTTTCCGGATGATAACTCGGTGTTATCAAACAACAGGCAATATGCCTTCACCACAATAAATAAGAGATAAGGAATAATAGGATGAGCAACTCAAAATGCCCCTATGACCATAGCCCCCTTACCACCAGCAGCGGCGCGCCTGTTGTTGATAATCAAAATAGCTTAACCGCTGGTAAACGTGGCCCCATTTTGACCCAAGATCTTTGGCTAAACGAAAAGTTAGCAGATTTTGTGCGTGAAGTGATCCCAGAGCGTCGAATGCACGCCAAAGGATCTGGCGCATTTGGCACCTTCACCGTTACCAATGATATTAGCCAATACAGTTGTGCCAATATTTTTAGCGAAGTCGGTAAGAAAACAGAAATGTTTGCCCGCTTCAGTACCGTCGCCGGAGAACGCGGTGCCGCCGATGCAGAGCGGGATATCCGCGGTTTTGCATTAAAATTTTATACCGAAGAAGGTATCTGGGATATGGTGGGTAATAATACGCCTGTATTCTTCCTTCGCGACCCGCTTAAATTCCCCGATTTAAATAAAGCCGTAAAACGAGATCCTAAAACGAATATGCGGTCGGCCACCAATAACTGGGATTTTTGGACGTTATTACCAGAAGCCCTTCATCAGGTCACGATTGTGATGAGCGACCGTGGCATTCCTGCCTCATATCGTCATATGCACGGATTTGGCTCTCACACTTACAGCTTTTGGAATAAAGAAGGCGAGCGTTTTTGGGTAAAACTGCATTTCGTTAGCCAACAAGGCATTGAAAACCTGACCGATCAGGAAGCCACCGAATTGGTAGGAACAGATCGTGAAAGTCACCAAAAAGATCTGTTTGAATCCATAGAAAACGGGGATTGTCCTAAATGGAAAATGTATGTTCAGGTAATGCCAGAAGCAGAAGCTGAACAAGTGCCCTATCACCCCTTTGATTTAACCAAAGTTTGGCCGAAAGGCGACTATCCGCTTATTGAAGTGGGCGAGTTTGAACTTAACAAAAACCCAGAAAACTATTTTGCCGATGTTGAGCAAGCAGCGTTTGCGCCGAGTAATTTAGTACCGGGTATCGGTGCATCTCCAGACAGAATGCTGCAAGCGCGTTTGGTAAATTACGCAGATGCCCATCGCTATCGTGTGGGTGTGAATTTAAATCAGATCCCAGTGAACAAACCTCGCTGTCCTGTACACAGTAATGCCCGTGATGGTCTAGGCCGTGTTGACGGCAACTATGGCGGCCGCCCTCACTACGAACCCAATAGCTTTAGTCAGTGGCAAGAACAACCCCAATTTGCTGAACCACCGCTTAAAATTGATGGTGATGCGAAGCGCTATGATTTTCGTGAAGACGACGATGATTACTTTAGCCAACCACGGGCATTGTTCAACTTAATGACCGCGGAGCAAAAGCAAGTGCTGTTCGATAATACCGCTGCACAGATAGGCGGCGCATTGGATTTCATTCAATACCGTCACATTCGTAACTGTACCCGCTGTGATCCCGCATATGGAGAAGGCGTAGCACAAGCATTAGGGTTAACCGTTGACGATGCCATTAAGGCACGAGACGCAGATCCAGCTAAACACTTACCTGGCTGTTTGTAAGTTTATAAAACAAAAAAGCGCTAGTTAAACACTAGCGCTTTTTTTTCGTTCATCTTTTGCTATTTAACCGGTCAGCCAATTTCACTGATTAAGGATCAATACAGGAAAAGACGTAAAGCTGTCGTTAGAAGGGCATTTTAAAGCCTGGGGGTAATGGCATGCCGCCGGTCACTTCACCCATTTTTTCCTTAGACATTTCCTGAACGCGACGCACGGCATCATTACAGGCCGCCGCCACTAAATCTTCAATCATATCTTTGTCATCGTCCATCAGAGATTCATCAATCTCTACGCGACGAACATTGTGGTTACAGGTCATGGTGACTTTCACCATTCCGGCTCCAGCTTCACCGGTCACTTCCAATTTGGCCAGTTCTTCCTGGGTTTGTTGCATGCGCTCTTGCATTTGCTGCGCCTGCTTCATGATATTACCCATTCCACCTTTAAACATGGTCGACTCTCTCTGTATTAAAAATTAATGTGTTACTCACGGGGACGAATGGTATCTTCTAACACCGTTGCTGAAAAGCTTTCACGCAACAATGTGAATATTTCGTCTGAACGAACAACGCCGCGAGCATGCTCTTGCCGCATTGCATCGATTCTGGCTTGCAGTGTCAACGGTGTTTGCACCGGTTCACCTAATACGATTTCCAGTTCGATATCTTCTTCTAAAGCCGCAGACAGCGCTTGTTTAAGTTGCGCCACCGCACTGTCCTTTAATAGATGGTCTTGAGTGCGGTCTAATTCAAGGGTCACTTTACCGTTAGCTTTCGAAAACGCCGAATTAAGCACAATTTGTTTCGTTAGCCCGACTAAACCTAAGCGAGCAACAAGATGGCTCCAACTGTCAATTTGACGCCCTCGTAAAAGCTTTTTTCCATCCGCTAGATACGGACTTAATGTTTCATGGCGATCATCACTGCCTACTACGGGTAAAGTCTCAGAATAAGATTCATCCACCACATTTTCAGCATTTGTGGCCGTGACATCTTTTTCATTCGATAGTGCTGGCGTTTCGGCCTCACTATCAACTTGAGGCTTATCTTCCGTTGCCACCGACGTGCTGGCTATGTCCTCAAGTACCCATGGCGGCGGTGTGCCGCTGATTTCTTTATCTGCGTCGTCACCCGCTTTTATCGACTGCTCGCTTACCCCTTGGTTATCCGGCTTTTCAGGCTCACGGTTTACCTGGGTATCACTGTCTTGTTCAGTTTTAATTAGGGATCTGTCAGCCTGACTTAGTCGCTTAACCCGTTCAGCAGCACTCTCGGTGTGTTTACTTGGCTTTTTTCCAGGTGATTCATCAGCCTCCGTGCGGCCTTTTTTTAATTGTTGCCGCAACGCAAGCATGTGTTCAATGGATGTAGCCTGCCCTGTGGATGGCTCAACAGGTGCTGATTCTTGTTGGGGTACTTCAGGGACGTGTTGCTCAACAATATCCACCGATGAACCCAATGTTTCGTCGGTGCTTTGCTGGCGATAATCTTCCGCCTGATGTTCAATCTCGACCTGCTGTCTGTTCAGTTCCTCCATTGAATCCTCTCCTTGATCGTGCACATCGCTGTCGCGCTGTGGTTCGAAAGATGACGGCATATGGGAGGAAGAAGGTTGCTCAGAAGTATCACTAACTGGAGACAACTGCGGCACAGAAGGCGGTGGATTGCCGCCTTCTTGGATAACAGGCTGATTGTCCTCTTGGCTTGGTACAGGTGCAAATGACATCATGCGAATCAACGTCATTTCTAAGCCAGAGCGACCATCTAAGGCAAAGGGTAAATCCTTTCTGCCTTGCAAAACAATTTGATAGTACAACTGTACCTGTTCAGCACTGATGGTTTTAGCCAGTTGATAAATGGCTTTGGCCGAAGTGGTTTCTAACTTACACACATCGGGGATCCACTGGGTCAGTGCCACCTGATGCAATAGGCTTGAAAGCTCCGCCAACACTTGGCTATAGTCTGGAGACTGCTCTGCCATACTATTGATGATGTTCATCATGGTTTCAGGTTGCTTTTTTATCACGCTATGAAGCAACTTGAGTATTTGATGGCGATCCATCAAGCCCAGCATATCTGTAACCACCTCAGATAGCACCTGATTATCACCTTGGGCAATGGCTTGATCGGTTAAGCTTAATGCATCTCGCATACTGCCTTGAGCAGCCCTTGCTAACAACGCAATGGCCGGTGGTTCAAAGGCAATTTGTTCTTCGTTTAATATGTGGGTTAACTGCCCGGAAATTTGCTCTCGCGATAAGGCTTTTAAATTAAACTGCAAACAGCGAGAGAGAATAGTAATGGGTAATTTTTGCGGATCCGTGGTCGCCAGTAAAAACTTCACATGAGGAGGCGGCTCTTCCAGCGTTTTAAGCAAGGCATTAAAGCTATGCTTAGACAGCATGTGCACCTCATCGATAAGGTACACTTTATAACGCCCACGGGTGGGCTTGTACTGCACATTATCCAGAAGTTCTCGGGTATCTTCCACTTTGGTACGAGATGCCGCATCAATTTCTAGCAAATCAACATAGTTGCCCTGCTCTATTTCCGTACAGGTGTAACATTTCCCGCAAGGCGTGGCACTTTGCCCTTCCTCACAGTTTAAGCTTTTTGAAAAGATGCGGGCGATAGTCGTTTTACCTACCCCCCGGGTTCCGGTGAACAGGTATGCGTGATGTAAGCGGTCATTATCCAATGCGTTAGAGATAGCAGTAACCACATGTTCCTGCCCGACTAACTCACTGAATATCCTTGGCCGCCACTTTCGGGCGAGTACCTGATAACTCATAGGTATCCCGTTTTATTATTCACCATCAAATTCACAGATAGAAAAACATTCGACATTGACAGCCGCAAGTTTCTCGTAGCCACCCAAATCGGGCAACCCAATAACAAACCCAGCATGTTCAACCACACCACCTAACGAGCGGATGAGTTTTGCAGACGCATCAATTGTTCCGCCTGTAGCAAGCAGATCATCAATGAGCAAAACACGATCACCGGGTTCAATTGCATCTTTATGAATTTCCAGAGTATCCATACCGTACTCTAACTCATAAGTTTCACTCACTACTTCGCGAGGTAACTTATTCGGTTTACGTACAGGAATGAAGCCCAAGCCCAATTCAATGGCCAATGGCGCACCAAAAAGGAAGCCTCTCGCCTCTGTGCCGGCAACTTTATCAAAGGCCATGCCCTGATATTTATCCACCAACAAAGAAATACAAGCAGAAAACGCCTTGTGATCTTCCAGTACACTGGTCACATCACGAAAGACAATGCCCGGCTTTGGGTAATCGGGAACGGATTTTACGACAGATTTTATATATTCAGCAGTCACTTCTTTGCCTCAGATTACAGCCAAAAAGTGAACCAGCCAGCAATGACATGCATCAGAGGAAACGCAACTAACGTAACAACGCACGCTAGAAAATACCACCAATTAAACACTTCTTTAAACTCGCCATGATCAGCCATAATCAATACCTGAAATTACTAAGTAAAAAATGGGCATAAATGGTAATCGAAAGATGACATGAATGACAGTGCTAATGTGATTTTTTAGTTACAACAAACTTTCATCTGCTTCATAGCCAACACGCAGTCCACCCCAATGCCGCCCATTTACGTATATAGGAACAGACAGATCATGCATGATCTGTCCCGTATCTCGCTTGTAGGTTTGTAATAGGAAATTCTCCGTATTTCGGGCGCACCGTTTCCCCGTTATATCATCAAAAATACGCTTGGTTCTATTGTTGGTTAAATCGACGTCATAGTTTCCCGTCAGTGGTTTACTGAATTTAAGGTTATGGGTGGGGAAGTAACCATTTTTATCTACTGCACCAGCGTAATTCACAAACGGATATTGGGCTAAAATAGGTTCTTGGATCGCCGGTAATCGGGCATCGGTAAAGGTATCAAATGCACTGTTATATTTCTGAGGACGGGTATTGGCTATAGGTGTATAAGCAAAGTTAAACAAATCCGTTTCTTTGATGGCCCCTTGCTCAATGGCAGACTCAAACAAGCAGCCAATTTCACTAGCCGCCTGTGTGGCCTTACACAATACCTGCGCATTTCTATCTTCAATCGCGAATTGCTGTAGCGCTCTAAAGATACTTTCTGTCTGGCAACTTAATGAAAAGGCTTTTTCCGCCACCTCTTTTAAATCACCTTCAAGGTGCTCGGTATTGCGATGTAGCTGCACGGCATTTACGCTAATCCCTTGATTCGTCTCACGGTGTTGTTCAACGGTGAAGTTCACCTGCTTCATGGCGTTGGCCGCATCGGATGAAATACTGCTGGTTTCTTCAATAAGAGAAGACACTTCAGCTAACGCCTTTGCCATACATTCACTGGCAGAGGATACATTGCCAATAGAATCAACCGAGCTTCGACTATCTTGGTTAATTTTACTAAGCACCTTATCAATACCTTGGGTAGCGTTGGCTGTTTTTTGTGCTAAATCCCGCACTTCATCGGCAACAACGGCAAACCCGCGGCCCTGCTCGCCCGCCCGTGCAGCTTCAATAGCCGCATTTAGCGCCAACATATTCGTTTGGTCTGCTAACTGATTTATTGTGGTGGTAATTCCACTAATGGCATCTGCATTTTGGCGTAATGAATCGAGCATGTCAGTGGCAACATCAATTTCTTGTTTAAGTTGCCTTTGTTGTCCAATGAGCGCTTCTAATGCAGCTTTACAATGAAAGGCTTTTTGGTCTGACTCCTGAATTTTTGTTTGCGCATTCCCAGAAAGGGTAACCAATTGCTCATTGCCATCTTCAAGTTGTTTTATACGCTGGGCAATTTCTTGAATGTTGTCGGTTTGTTGGTGAAACACATCCGCGAGTTTGTCGAGAAAAAATGAAACGTTCGCACTGCCGATAGCAATGCGCGTTGTCGACTGATTAATCGCACTCGCCGTTGATTTAAGGCTTTCTCCCTGCTCATCAACCAACGACTCCGAAGGTACGGTGGAGCGATTAACAGCCGTTAAACCCACTGCTATCAGAAAAACCATTACACCTGCGAGGCCAGACAGAATAAAACCAGAAAGTCCCATATACGCTACACCATAGGTAGCAATAAACGTGACCATTCCCAACACTAGCGCTTTAATCATAGGAGTCATTATTGGTAGATGATTTCATTTTACTATAACGCATATTTACAATTTGGTTACATCATGACGATGAATACTGTAAACAGTAAAATGGGATATCAGTGAATAATTACTCTTGGATCAGAATGAGCTTGCCGGATTTGGGATCACGATAAACCTGCCCCAAGGATTCCATGCTTCCTTTCGCGGCCGTGTTACGATTTTTAAGTGTATCTGGCACATCGAGTAATTCTTCGCCCACGGAAACCGGACTGGCTTGCTCACTCGAGACCTTAAAATGTGTCTGCAGATTTTCAAACCGGCTGACCAAAGCCAGCATCAAGCCCAAGGCAAATACCAACATCACATCCATAATGTTGGCAAATCCGGATAAGGGATCGCTATCCTCCTCTGCAAACTTGCCCTTTTGCCATGACGGTTTATCCATGATGTTTTTGCTCGCTTTGATCACTGATTTGCTGCCATACCTGGGTATACCAACGCCGACGGACTTTAGCCATCACAAAGCCACCAAGACCAATTAGCAACCCCAAAACCGTGGTATCGAAAGCCACACTTAAGGCCGTAGACAGCACATCAAGTTGCCCCTGCCCTAATGCAATAAGCCCAGGCCCCAAAGGGATCAGCGTCCCCATCAACCCAAGAATGGGACCGGCTTTGGCCAATAAATCTACCCGCTCTAAACGCACCGAGGCATATTTATCAAAGGCAGTTAGCGCTTCACCATGACTCACCCGGACAAAACGTTTCAACGAGTGTACGGCCTCAAACACGCTCATCCCAACTTCAAATAAGCACACCAAAACACAACCCATAAGCCCAATAATTACCGGATATAATAAATACCCGACGACCTGATGTAGCACTCCAATGACTATTCCATACTCCATGTTCATTTTTTATCCGCACTTCCCGTTATTCTGTTGCTTAGTATTAAGCCTCTTAACATCCCCGCGATTAATATAAAGCCCAAGGCCGCCAGCGCGATAAAGAGATTAACAGACCAGGCATGATCATCGGCTTTGCTATCTTGCCCTTGTGTTAGTTCGCGCTGTTTACCGTTGTCTTGGTCTTTTTCTGCCACTGACACCTCGGTTATTCGTGTCGGTGAAGACGTAGACGGTGCTTCTTGCGCTGTTCCTTTCGCTTTATTAAGGACCTCGGTAAGGGTCGCTTCTTCCTCTGCATTGAGGTATTGATCAAGCCAATCAAGCATGGGATGGTTTGGATCCGTATGCCCACTGCCAGGCAAACCATGAGCACTCACTAAGCGTACAAATTGGGATGCTAATTGATGGGTTTGTTCATCGTCGGCATGCCAAAAACCTTTTTGAATGGCAACCAACATCACTGCCAGCATATTGCTTTTCACATGTACATTGTGGGATTGCTCTAAAAACGCATCCAATCCTAATCCATACCGGTCGTTAATATACACATCGGTTACTTCTTCCCAAGCCCAATCCCCCACTAATGTGGGATTCGTTATTTGCCAGCCCCACAAGTATTCAACAAACTCACTTCCCATGGTTCTTGCGCCCGCATAACCGTGTTCCATCATACCTTTTAACCAAGCGGGGTTTAAATAACGCCCTCTCAATTCCTCCCGCAATGCCAATGCCAGTGGCCGTGCTGAAATACGGTTGGGATTGGCATGATCCATCACGTAGTTATCTGGCGCTTTCCCGCTAACCGACTCAACGGCAAGACTTAAACCACCGAGATAATCGAAGGCGTCGTTATTGTCTATTAACCCATAAAGGTTACTGGCCCGTCCTAAATAGGTATTTTCCACACTGCCAACGGCTCTGCGGTATGCCGATTGAGCCGGAATGCCGAAGCCATCGTTGGTATAGCTATGACCTAAGCGGCGCAGAAAAACAGCAGCCAACTCATGGCGATGTTCCCATGCGCCAGACCGTTCAGCTAAACGGTTAATACCAGCGCCATATGTGCCCGGCGCATCACCAAAAACTCGATACGAGGCCACCACACCCGCTTCCTTTGCGAGTACATTTTCAGCGAGCAGCTTTTGGGTATCTTCCACCCAATGGGCAGCAACTTGGTTAACCGTTAGTGACTCATTGCCCCCGCCTATCTTATTGCTTAATGGAGAAAGGGCCGCTTCTAGGGATAAGGTGAGTGCGGGATATTGCTCAATGATAGTGTGTTTACTGGCCGCTAATGCCATTAGCCAGGCTTCATTTAATAAGGCAATTTGATGACCGTAGAGATCCCGGAAAAGACCCGATGTGGTAAACAAGGTATCACGGCGAATACGGCTGGACACATCATCGCCAGCGGAATCAGCGGTGTCCATATAGGTTAGCCCTTTAACTAAACCACGACTGTTCCAGACTGGTTTTAAGCCTAACATATCAAGACCAAAGGCAATCATTACCCCTTCATCACGGACCACATCAGATGCCCAGAGTATGACCGCTTCTTTTTTGTCTTTCGACTGCTTATTATTTTGCCGAGCGCCTTGGGCCATTTCACTGCCCACTTCCCAGGCCACCTTGCTTGGAATAAGCTCACTACTTAGGGCATAGAAATTACGCCCCGTAGGGAGACTTTGAGGACTGCGGATAGGATCATTACCCGGTCCTGGGGAAACAAACTGGCCATTTAAAGCAGATAATAAGGCTGCCATTTCTGCTTTCGGAGAGGCGATCAAAGCTTCTCGCATTTTTCCTTCATCACCTTGTTCTAAAATCCTGGTAGTTGCCAAGGTTTTATTTTCTTGCAACATGGACGACACCATCATAGTGATCGCTTGTTCATTCCAGTCTTTACCAAAAATATGTAAACCCAAGGGCATAAAACGCTCTTGTAAATTCGTCAAATAGTGTCCAACTTCGTGCACGAGCATGTCGTCATCCACGTCTTCAAATCCAATTCCCATGACACTGAGTTCTGCAGACATGGCCTCAGCAAGCTCATCTTTTAACTCTAATTTATCTAATGTTGCGCGCAAATTAGTGACTAGACGAGTAGCAACAATATCGTTACCCGAGGCATGACTGGCTTCATAACTTTCGACCATTTGCCGCAATTGCAGTAAATCATCATATAGGGGGGTTGCCGCTAGCGGCGGCGTAAGGTGATCAATCATCACTGCTAAGCCGCGGCGTTTTGCCTGAATACCTTCCCCTACACCATCAACGATATAAGGATAAATGCCGGGAATATCGCCGCCAATAATACGAGGGTAGTCGTCAAACGCCACTCCCACAGAGCGGGTTGGCAAAAACTCGTAGGTAGAATGTCTACCCAAGTGAATGAGCGCATCAGCCGCAAAGGTATCCTGTAAATAATGGTAGAACGCCAGGTATTGATGGGGCGGCGGAAAAGCCAAATTGGCATGGAGCAATTCTTCATTGATTTCCCAGCCCCGTGGTGGTTGAGGACCAATAAATATATTGTTGTACTGAATACCCGGTAACAAAAACTGCCCTTGATACGTCATGACCTTACCTGGTGGCTCTCCCCAACCGCTAAGCCCTTCAATTCCGGTACGGGTTAATGCGGTTATGATTTCCTGAGCATCATCGAGGGCCCCTTGGGCATTATTACCGGCAATGGCATTTTCATAGGCAGTGTTTAATTGTTTTAATAGTGCCAGCGCCCGCTCTCTTGCAGGATGATCCACCCCTTCAAGTAAATGCACCATTTCCTCGCGGGTATGGCCAAGGGTCGTCCGAGCCCATTGGGGTTTATTGTCCGCCAACGCCTTTTTAATTTGGTCATCTAATCGTCCAAAAGGGCCAAAGCGCATTTCTTGGGTAATGGATTCAGGTAGTGTATTGAACCAAGCCTGATAATCGTCCAATGATACATGGGCCGTATGTTGGCGCATTGTCGCTAATGCGCCTTTATCGTTGGGCAGATTTACCCCTTTTTCCTGCAATTCAGTAAGCAATGCTTCTGGGGATACCGGTAAGGGACCCGTATTATATCCCGCAGCTTTCAAGGATCTTAGCAGATGCCACAAGGAGGCAGGCACATCCAGATTATCGGCGCCTATATTGTGTCGTCCAGGGGGGTGATTGTAATAAACAATAGCAACCTTTTTGTCCTTATTAGGCACATTCTGAAGCTTTTGCCATTTTTCTAATCGGGTAACTAAAGCACGTACCCCCTCTTGTTCAGCAACAATACCCGTTGTACGTATTCCCGTCGTATCATCCTCTTTAGGCTTACCCGCCGTAGCAATCACGAGTGGCTGGCTAGCCCCTTGTAGTTCAGGCATTGCAACTTGATAATACACTTTCTCATGGGACAGACCGTCGGCAGACAACAAACGGGCCGTATGAGAACGATCACGCAATTTAATGGCCTTGATAACCGGCACATTCAATGTCCGTAGTAACTGAGTGACCTGTTCTCGTCCTTCCCCAGCACCGATAACAAAGTCTTGGAACATGACTGTGGCCAACAAGGGGAGTTTTTTCGCCACTATGGTTGAAACTGCATCTACGCCCGATTCCCCCCAATATGCCAAAGCGCCGATACATTTTGCGTTAACCTTTGCCCTAATTTGCTCACAGGTATAACGAAGTATAGCCAGATCTGCCGGTCTCCCCCCTCCTGCATGATCGATAATAAAAACATGGGGTGTGGCTGATGCTTCATCCATATCAACAGGAAACCGGTTGTACAATTTATCATTGTAGAACCAACGTACTTTGGCTATTGGATGGGGCAAAGGAACAGGTATATCTTCACCAATTAAGTGGAAGAACCAAGCAAACAAGTTAGCCGCATTATCACTTTCTCCTGCTTGCCAATATGCATTAGCATATAGCCACAAAAATGTCTTGGGCTGGTTTTTCTTTAACTTTGCAAACGCTTCAGCCATATTTTTGCCAAATCGATATCCACTTACCTCATTAACCTCTGAAACGTCACTAAAGAAAGGCTGTTGGGGGCCTCGGCTTAAAGCAATTAACCGATGATCGCTGCTAAGTACAAACACCGGCTTGGCGAAATTGCGTAGAATAGGGGTTAAGCGAGGCACGGTTGCGCCAAAAAGGCCAATACCGATGACGCCATGACTTTGCTCGATTAAAGCGGCTAATTCGCTGTCGGACATTTCACTAATCTGACGGTCAGTACGGGCGCGTACATGAAGGTTTGGCTGAGCCACTTGAAATTGTAGCCCTGCTTGCGCCACTGTCTCAGCATTTCGCTCAGAGGTTAGCACTAACAAGTATTCATGACTTTGAGCAAAAGCATTGGAAACAAAAAGAATAAAAATGAGAGAAGCAAAACGCATGACTATCCTTGTAATACAAAAATAAGACAGCAGGATGCATGCACAACATCGTCACGACATTAAATCGTTTACAGATAATGATGACAGCTAAATTGAGTAATCCCGCCCTAATTTAGTGGTTATGTTCTGTATCATGTATCTGGCTTCCATCGAAATGGATACAGTTGCAGGTACAGCTCCGGATTTAAATACCCTACCAATGGGTATTCTTACCGGATTCCATGATTGCAGCATTAAATTTCACTGCCTACAGTAACCAGAGAAGGTTGTATAGCAGGCCACTAGGGAAGTCAATGATTAACAGGAAATAAGCGATATTCTATTGAGGAAACCTAAGGGTCTACCTAAGCGGGTTGTTTTATCGTGCCCCAAACGAAAAAAAGGCCACTCGCATGAGTGGCCTTTTTCTTAAATTGGGAGCCTGGCGGTGTGCTACTCTCACATGGGGAAACCCCACACTACCATCGCCGCTAATGCGTTTCACTACTGAGTTCGGAATGGGATCAGGTGGTACCACATCGCTATTGCCGCCAGGCAAAAAACTTTGTTTAACAATTTCGGAAAGCTTGATATCAATGTCAATCAGAGTAACTCACTACTCTAACTTACTTAAATTAGTCAGTCATTTAACTTACAACACTTAAGTATAAAGCTACTTAGGCGTTGTATGGTTAAGCCTCACGGGCAATTAGTACAGGTTAGCTTAACGCCTTGCAACGCTTCCACATCCTGCCTATCAACGTTGTAGTCTAC
>NZ_JAHKQF010000006.1 GCF_018860965.1 Alteromonas sp. C1M14
CACCGCCAGGCTCCCAATTCAAGAAAAAGGCCACTCATACGAGTGGCCTTTTTTGCGTTTGGGGCATTAATAAGTTTTATCTTCGGTGCACGGCACAATAATTTTAAGTAACATGAACCTGGCTGTAGAAAACCCAATAAGGTAGTTTTGCTTAGTATGAACAATCCCGCGTTTTTCCTTGATAGAGACGGTGTCATAAACATTGATCACGGCTACATCAGCACGCCTGCTCAATTTGATTTTGTGCCAGGGGTCTTTAACGCGTGTCGTAAAATTGTTGATGCGGGGTATAAAATTATTGTTGTTACAAATCAATCGGGTATTGCCAGAGGTTACTACACTGAAGAGGCGTTTGCCGATTTAACAAACTGGATGGTTGAAGAATTTGCCCAACAAGGCGTGGGTATTTGCGATGTACAATACTGCCCCCATCACCCCACTCACGGTGATAAACCGTATGTACAAAATTGCCAATGCCGTAAACCCAATCCAGGTATGATCATAGACGCTGCAACGCAGCACGGTATCGATTTATCCCAGTCTGTTATGGTGGGCGATAAAGAGTCTGATATGCAAGCTGGTTCCCGTGCAGGAATACCAACTTTGTATAAAGTTTCTGCAAACCAACAGGGTATAACGCGCTCGCCTTTATACACTGAATGCCACGATTTAGCCGTCGCTGTAGACGATTTCTTGTCTAACTAAGTGCCATAACATTGATCATGTCTAAAAGGTCGTCATAAAGTCGGCGTTCTTGCTAGTTGGTACTTTTATTATCTTCTCGGTTCGCCTACCATTGCCGGAGTTTGATTTTAGTATAAAGTAGAGCCAGTGCCTTCACTACAAACACATCATACGTTTCATCTTCCGGCCCAGTGTCAGTACATTCATCATTTTTCTTCATCTGATACTTTTTTAGATCTATGGCATGGCAGTGCCACCAATTATCTACTTGGCGGTGGTAGCAATACGCTGTTCTTAGAAGATTTTGAAGGGCAAGTGTTTATCAATACCCTAAAAGGTATTAGCTATCGAGAAACTAAGAACAGCCATATCATAAAAGTTGCTAGTGGCGAAAATTGGCACGAACTGGTAACCCGATTCTTAGCAGAAGGGTGGCATGGGTTAGAAAATTTAGCCCTAATTCCTGGTTCGGTGGGCGCCGCGCCCATACAAAATATTGGTGCATATGGTGTAGAAGCCGGTAATTTTATTGCCGCAGTGGAATATCGAGATATTCAAACAGGCGAAACAAACGAAAGAATGGGCAGCGAATGTCTTTTTGGTTATCGTGATAGCATATTTAAAAGCGCCCTTGCCGGCCATATTTTAATTACCCATGTCACCTTTGAATTACCTAAGAAGTATCAACCCATTACCACATACGGTGATTTGGCTAAACTGACTGACCCTTCGGCAAATGAAATATATAACACAGTGATTAATATACGCCGAAGCAAACTGCCTGATCCTGATACATTAGGTAATGCAGGCAGCTTTTTTAAAAACCCTGTACTCTTAGCATCGCATTATCAAGACCTAAAAAATGAATTTGGTGCCGTGCCCGGGTTTTCGGCAGGCAACGGCGTTAAAGTGCCAGCGGCGTGGTTTATCGATCAATGTGGATTTAAAGGTAAAACAATCGGCGGGGTGCGTTGTCATCCTGATCAGCCGTTAGTGCTCACCAATGCCAACAATGCCAGTGGAGACGACGTGATTTCCATGGCTCAATTAATAATGCAAACAGTGAATGAACGGTACGCAGTACCATTAGAGCCTGAAGTACGGTTAGTGGGCTCAGCAGGGGCAATAACGTTATGAAACAGGCTTCTAAATTAATACGCCAACATATTCTGTCATTAATGTCCGATGGCCAGTTCCATTCTGGTGAAGTGATAGCTCAGCAAGTGGGCCTTTCTAGGACCGCGGTGGCAGGGCATATCTCTCAGCTAACAGACTGGGGGCTAGATGTGTTTAAAGTAAAAGGAAAGGGGTACAGGTTGAATCAGGGGTTTTCGTTACTGCGAGCTGAGAACATTAAAAAGCATCTCACTAAACCTGGCTTGTCATTAATACAGGTCGAGCCTGTACTTGCGTCTACTAACTCAGAAATGAAAAAGCGTATTGCCACAGCCCGTCATGATCTCGCCGATGGTGATGCCATTTTGGCAGAAGTGCAAACCGATGGTAAAGGACGACACGGCCGCAAGTGGTTAGCTCCGGTGGGTGGAAGCCTCACCTTTTCCATGTATTGGTCGTTCCCAGATGGCTATCAAAGTATGGCTGGCTTGTCGTTGTTAGTGGGGGTGGCAATTTGTGAAGCCCTGCGTAAGTTTAATATTGAAGATGCGCAATTAAAGTGGCCAAACGATATCTATTTGAACGGCGCCAAACTGGCCGGGGTATTAATAGAAGTAGAGGGGCAGATTGGCGCTACCGCACATAGTGTCATTGGAATTGGATTAAACGTTAACGTCCCCGATTCGCAATACGATGTGGGCCAACCTCATAGTGATCTTACCGGTTACCTAGGGGAAACCCCAGACCGAAATGAATTGGCTGCGGCTATTATAGAGTCATTAAGAGAGTTATTGCCTGAATTTACCCAACGTGGTTTTGGTAAGTTTGTGCCCTATTGGGAAGCATTAGACTTGTTTGCAGACAAGAAGATTGTTCTGCAAATGGGAGACAAACGGTTTTCTGGTATCGATCGCGGTGTGGATCAAAGCGGAGCGTTACTTGTAGAAACCGTAGACGGTATTACACGTTTTCACGGTGGTGAGGTTAGTTTACGTGGTATCTGACGGACAAGTGTTATTGGTTGATGCTGGTAATAGCCGAATTAAATCGGTAACTCTGGCTGAGGTAACAACACAAGCACCATTGGTTCATGATGACCTAACGGCGTTTTTTTGTTACCTCAATACTCACCAATATAAACAATTGGTCTTTTCCAATGTGGGAAAACAACAAATTTCCACCGCAATTAGTACATATTGTGATGATCAAAATATTGCCCACAAAGAAATTTTCACAGAAAAATCCCGTTTTGGCCTAAAAAATAGTTATCAGCAGGTACAAAAAATGGGGGTCGATCGATGGCTAGCCATGATTGCAGGTCTGGAAATGACCACTTATCCGTTTTGTGTTATCGATGTGGGTACGGCAATTACCTGTGATTTTGTGGTGGATGGTCAACATTTAGGCGGTTGGATCACCCCAGGGTTTGAAATAATGCGTGATGCCCTGGTGGAAAATACCGCAAAAGTGACTGCAAATGACAAAATTCCTTCTGCGTTGTCGTTAGGAAGCAATACCGAAGATTGTGTTTCATTAGGTTGTATGGCGGCAGTGAACGGCGTTTATTTGAGCGCAGTTGATTACTTATCAAGCAAACAGTCACAATTTGTGGTAATTATCGGTGGTGGTGGCAAAAATATGCTTGCAATTAACCATTCTGCTGATACTATCTGCTCCGCAAATTTGGTGGTGCATGGTCTTGCCCGCTACGCAAGAAGTTCGCTTTTTGTGTAACATTTGTTTGATTGTTAGATATTTGAGCAATCAAATAAAAATTCGAAAAAAATCGAAAAAGACTATTGCACAGAGTAACGAGTTACTCTAGAATGCGCACCCACTTGATGCAGTGCCGACTTAGCTCAGTTGGTAGAGCAACTGACTTGTAATCAGTAGGTCGCCAGTTCGACTCCGGCAGTCGGCACCATCAATCTCTGGAGGGGTACCCAAGCGGTCAACGGGAGCAGACTGTAAATCTGCCGGCTCAGCCTTCGCAGGTTCGAATCCTGCCCCCTCCACCACTTTTTCTATGAGGTGGCCTGAGAATTAGGATTGCGGGCATCGTATAATGGCTATTACCTCAGCCTTCCAAGCTGATGATGCGGGTTCGATTCCCGCTGCCCGCTCCATTTAAGTGCTGATATAGCTCAGTTGGTAGAGCGCACCCTTGGTAAGGGTGAGGTCGGCAGTTCAAATCTGCCTATCAGCACCATTTCTCCCCAGCTCATGTTGATTAGAATACAATTATCTTTTACGTAACTTTGCTGGGATACTAGAAAAATGGCAAAAGAAAAGTTTGAACGTACGAAACCCCATGTAAACGTGGGTACTATCGGCCACGTTGACCACGGTAAAACCACTCTGACTGCAGCAATCACTACTGTTCTTGCAAAGACTTACGGTGGTGCAGCTCAGGCATTCGATCAAATCGATAACGCGCCTGAAGAAAAAGCTCGTGGTATAACCATCTCTACTTCACACGTTGAATATGACACTCCTACTCGCCACTATGCGCACGTAGACTGTCCTG
>NZ_JAHKQF010000015.1 GCF_018860965.1 Alteromonas sp. C1M14
TTATAAATTGTTAAAGAACGTCGCTTAAGCCTTGCTGTATGCCGTCTCAAGCGGGATGCGTATAATACTCCGCATCATTTATTTGTCAATCATTTTTTTGAAGTTTTTTGCACTCTCAAAATGATTTTCATCACTCTTAAATCAGGCGTTTCGTTGAAGCCCCTGAAGTGAGGAGGCGCATTCTACTCATCTGATTGAGATGGTCAACCCCTATTTTAAATAAAAACAAAAAAAGCGACCTGACCGGTCGCTTTTTAATCGCATTGTTGTTATTTAAAACAATAAAGCCGTTATTTATAATTACTCTTTCTTATCCGATGGTGAATCGGCATCGGTATCGTCACCCTTTAGCTCGGGTTCCACCTCTACAAAGTCCGCATCTTTATCTTCATGGTCACCGACCACATCATCTAAAGTAACCTTATCCACCGTTCGGAATGTATTGATAGGCCCAGCCAATGCATAAAGAGCAAAAACCAAAAATAATACTAAGGCTGGCTCTGTGGCAACAATCACAAAGATGAGCATAATCACCAACAGTGCCACAAACGGTACTTTCCCGTTCCAATTCACTTCTTTAAAGGAGTTGTACTTAAAGTTACTCACCATAAGTAACCCCGAGGCCCCTGTAATAAGCGCCACGATAACGCCATAGTCATTACCGTTTACATCGTACTCAACGCCAACCCAAACGAGTCCCGCTACCACAGCGGCCGCAGCTGGACTGGCCAACCCTTGGAAGAAACGTTTATCGGCAATGCCAACCTGGGTGTTAAATCGGGCTAAACGTAGTGCCGCACCCGCCACATAAATAAAGGCTGCTAGCCAGCCTATTTTCCCCAGCTCGCTCAAGCCCCAATTATAAGCCACTAATGCCGGTGCCATACCAAACGACACCATGTCTGCCATAGAGTCATATTCTGCACCAAAGGCACTTTGCGTATTTGTCATTCTTGCCGCTCGACCATCGAGACCGTCGAATATCATAGCAACGAAGATTGCTACCGCTGCGGCTTCAAACGCCCCATTCATTGAAGCAACCACAGCATAAAACCCAGAAAACAGCCCTGCTGTTGTCAGCAAGTTGGGTAACAGATAAATACCTTTTCTTTTCGAATCCGTCATTAAGTCCTCTTAACTACAAATTTTGATCGTCTTATTATTTCATACATCTGTTGTTGGCGCACGGAACAAAAATAGCGAGCAAAGCCACTTTACTAACTTCACTATGAGTATTTAAAGCAATACCCTTTCAAAGAAATCGCAATTTCTAGCTAAACCACTGATATATAGGAATTATATTTTTTCTTTATACTTTTGAATGATGTCAACTTTCTTTACGCCATGTAAAGCCGAATTCTAACTTGAACCTAAAAATTACATAATTAACAGAAGGATATAGATATGGCGCAGTTCGTGCTAGAAGAAATTTGAGGTATATAAATGAGGTATAAGGGGTTCATAATAATGAAACTAAAAACAATAGCGTCAGTGACAAGCCTCGTGGTGGCAAGTGCGCTGTCCGCTCCCACAGTGGCCGGTGGCTACAGTGGTGGCTGGCATAGTGGTTGTGGCACAGGAAGCAATACCGGTGATGGGTGTAATGCATCAGCTTATTTTGAAGATGACTTGATGTATAGCCTGGCCAATGATGGTATCACCAACGCAGAAATAGATGGTGTTACCATTAATGCATCTGCGTACTCCGATACCGGCGGTCAAGAAAGTATCGGTACCTATTATGGCTACGATGTAAGAGCCGATACAAACGTAGTTTCTGCTGATCTACAACAATACGGAGAAGGCTACGGCGTCATCAATGATGATGAAAAAGGCAAGTCGCCGGATCACTCTGTTGATAATCAATCAGAACAAGGGTGGGAATATGATAGTGGTGCAGGCTCGTACTACTATAATATCGACACCGACTACGATTACATTCTGCTATCTTTTGACGAAGAAGTTAATGTAACCGGCGCCACTTTCAGCTGGCTCTGGAAAGATGACGACACCCAGATCTCTGTAGCAGCTTTAGACGATACATCTATGCTTGATTCCGGCTCTAATTCCTGGGGTGATATTGCAGGAGATGCATTAGCAGTGGGATCTTTTGATGTGTTAAATTGTGACGATACTGATCTGGCTATGATCGACATCGACAGTGTATTTTCTCAATATTGGATCATCGGTGCTTATAACACGGTATTTGGCGATATTGGCGAATCCATGTATGACGATGGCTTTAAACTCGCTTCGGTAGGCTTTACTACCAAGCCAAGTGATAAACCGGTAACAGAAGTTCCTGAACCCGGCACCTTTGCTATGCTATTTATGGGTGGTGCTTTTGCCATGTGGCGTAGAAAGCGTCAATCTTGATTTAGTGAAGTGACAAACCTATAAATCATTGGTCCTAAAAGGTGGCGTTTGCCACCTTTTTATTCAGCTGTAGTCAGGTGTATTATGAACAACCTACGAATAAAAACCTTTTTCATTCCCGTACTATTCTTTGCCTTATTGGTTTATATCAGTAGTTTGTCCGCTGCCGCGGCGAGTACCTTCGAAGATTATGAAAAAGCCCTGGACGCTTATAATAAAAAGGATTACCAAACCGCCTTTGTCCACTTAAAAAATAGCCTTCAACAAGATCCTAACAACCTTACCGCCAAAATATTAATGGGCCGCCTTTTACTACAAAATGGTTACGTTAGGGCTGCAGAGTTGGAATTTAAAGAATCCATGGAAATGGGCGCCGACTTGAACCTTGTAGCAGGCTCATTAGGTACGTCTTGGTTATTTATGAACCGTTACCACGACATCGTAAACTTTACCGACTATAAACGCTTGGGTTCTCAACAAAAGTCGGCTTGGCTACAAATTCGAGCTACTGCCTGTACAAAGTTAGGCAACGAAGCTTGCGCGAAAAAAGCGTATGAACAAATGCTAACACTGCCTTTCGATAGGGATGATGCGTACACGGGGTTGGCCGCCATAGCGATGCGCAAAGATGATCTTAAAACAGCCGCTGACTTGTTAGCCAAATCCAAGGCCATCAATCAAGACAATGCCATTTTATGGCGATTAACTGCACAGTTGTCTTTTCGCAATGGTGATGTGAACACGGCCATCGAAAACTTTAAACATGCCCTATCACTAAATAGTGACGATCCCATCGCATTACGTAACCTCGTCAATATTTATATCGCTCGCGACGATTATGCCAGCGCGAGACAGTACGTGGATGAAATTATGGCCCGTACCCCCGACGATCCTCTCGCAATATTGCTAAATAATTGGCTGATGACCCAAGAAGACACCGTCACAACCAATACCGCCGAAATTCAAAAGCTCGGCAACACCTTGTCTGAATTATCACCGGATGTGGTGGAATCCCAACCTCTACTTATTTACATCAGTGCCTTAACGGCCTACTTCAATGGCAATATCGAAAAAGCAGTGGGCGATTTCGAGCGTTATTTGGCAAAAAACCCAGACGATTTACAGGGGATAAAATTGTTAGCCAAAGCGTATATATCAACACAACGCCCAAAACTCGCTTTGTCTTTATTAGAGCAAAAACAATCGGTTCTTATGCAAGATCTCAATGCGGCCCTGTTGCTTGGTGATTTGCTAATAGAACAAAACAAAAGTTTTCGGGCTAATAGCTTAATTCGAACGCTAGAAGCACGCTATCCCGACTCTTTACAACTGCAACTTTTTAAAATTAAGTTGATGACGGTACGCGGCCAAGAAAAACAAGCCCTCGCTTTGTTAGACGCTAACTATGAGGCACAACAGCTGAATCCTACCTTCTTATTCACTTATGCCTCCATGAAGATGCGTTTCCGCGACTTTGAAGATGCCCATAAAGCGGTCGATGGATTGATCAAAATATTCCCGCAAAAATCCGATGTTTACAATTTAAAAGCGTCCTTGTTTATACAACAAGAAGAGTTTGATAAGGCGCGAACCACATTGAACAAAGCCCTATCTCTTAACCAAGAAAGTTTTGCTGCACGATTTAATTTAGCGTCGCTAGATGCCAAAACTGGCAATATTGCAGCGTCGACCCAGCGACTCGACGCCCTACTCGCTCAGGTGCCCAGACATGTTCCATCCCAATTACTTAAAGCGCAAAACCTTATTATTGTGGGTAGTATTGGCGACGCAGAAAAAATGTATAAAAATGTATTGGCCCTCAACCCTAATAATCAAGAGGCTCGCGTTAAGCTGGTACAAATAAGTGCCAAAAGAGGCAACCTAGATGATGCCCTTTATCAACTAGACAAACTACTTAAAAAAGATTTTGATAACCCCACCTATGTGTTGCAGAAAGCCGATATTCTGATCTCATTAGAACGTTACCAAGACGCCGAAAAATCCCTTGTATTAATCGAGGAGATGATTCAAGACAAACCCAAGATGTTAGAGCGGTATGGTAATATCCTGATCAAACTGCGCCGTCCTGACGAAGCGTTAGTTAGCTTCAGCAAAGCCCGAGAACTAGCCCCCTATGATAATGAACTGGCATTACACACAGCCAAATTGCAAATAGCCCTTGGAAAGGTGACACAAGCGGCTAGCACCATCGCCTCGCGAATAGACTCAAATCAAGACAACCCTAACTTCTGGTATGTCGCAGGGTTATTAGCAGAAAAGAAAGCAAACTATACAAAAGCTGCACAGGCATATTCTCGCGCTTTAACCCTTTCGGCCAATTTCGCTCAACCATTACTTGCCGCATACAAAATGGCGAGCCGGGGTAACAACCCAAATGGTTTTATTGCCATTGCCAGGGGGTTGATGAAACGACAGCCCGAGTATCTACTGCCAGCAAATCTACTTGCCCAACATTTTTACTACAGTGGCGAGTTTGATAAAGCCATCCCCATTTATGTTCAATTGGCCTCCCTGCCCCAAGTCTTGAATAAATCTAAGGTGCTAAACAGACTTGCAGAAATGAGCGCACAAACTGATACCTTACAGGCCTCAAAATGGATAGCACAAGCCTATAAACTTAAAAACAGCGATCCAGAAATACTCGACACCTATGGCTGGGTGCTTGCTCATGAAGGCAAATATCAAGAAAGCTTAGAGATGTTGAGACGTTCCTTTAGCCGTCAGGCCACGAATCCCAAATTACGTTATCATTTGGGCTATACCCTCGCTAAGATGGGTAGAGATATTGAAGCAAGAGAACACTTAGAAATTGCCGTTTACAGCGACGAGGACTTTATCGGTAAAGCTCAAGCTGAGAAAATGCTCAACTCCTTGTAATACCTATAAAAATGGCTGCGTATATGCAGCCATTTATTATGTTTTTAGGTTTATACGACGAAAAACTCATCATCTTTCACATCCACCCGAACCGTTGATTCAGGTAATAGTGCACCGGAAAGTAGCTTTTGCGCCAATGGATTTTCCACTTGGGTTTGAATGGCCCTTTTAAGAGGACGGGCACCAAAGATAGGATCAAACCCTGCCTCTGCCAATTTATCCAACGCAGCACCAGACAACTCCAATTTATAGCCTTTCTCAGTTAAGCGCTGACGTAATGCGGCGAGTTGAATTTTAGCTATGGCCTTAATTTGCTCTCTGCCCAGCGGATGGAATACCACTAAGTCATCTACCCGGTTAATAAATTCAGGGCGGAAATGCTGACTAACCACGGCCATAACACGGGCTTTCATTTCGTCGTATTGACTATCATCATGGGTATCTTGAATGACGTCAGATCCTAAATTCGAGGTCATGATAATCACGGTGTTTTTGAAGTCGACGGTACGCCCCTGTCCATCCGTCAATCGCCCATCATCCAGTACTTGTAGCAAGATGTTAAACACATCGGGATGTGCCTTTTCCACTTCATCAAGCAAAATCACCGAATAGGGTTTTCTGCGCACAGCCTCGGTTAAGTAGCCACCCTCTTCATAGCCGACATAGCCAGGAGGCGCCCCCACTAAACGCGATACCGAATGTTTCTCCATAAACTCAGACATATCGATACGCACCAAAGCGCCTTCGGTATCGAACAGGAATCCAGCTAGCGCTTTAGACAGTTCGGTTTTCCCCACCCCCGTTGGGCCTAAAAACAGAAATGAACCAATGGGTTTATTGGGATCAGAAAGCCCTGCTCTTGACCGCCGAATGGCATTAGAAACCGCATTTACGGCCTCGCCCTGCCCCACGACCCGTTTATGCAGTACTTCTTCCATACGCAATAATTTGTCTTTCTCGCCTTCCAGCATTTTGGCGACAGGGATCCCCGTCCAACGAGACAAGACTTCAGCAATCTCATTGTCTGTGACCTTGTTTTTCAGCAGTAAGGTTTCCTGAGTTTCATTCTCTGCGGCTTTTTCCAGCTTCATTTCCAGCTCGGGAATACGGCCATATTGCAGTTCTGACATACGGTTCAAATCTGACGCCCGCCGCGCAATTTCAAGATCAAGCTTTGCTTGTTCTAACTTAGATTTAATTGCTTGGGTACCTTGCATGGCATCTTTTTCTTCACGCCATATTTTATCTAAGCCACCCAGTTTATTTTCAGCTTGCTCCCGCTCTAGCTCTATCATCTCAAGACGCTTGTGACTGGCGTCATCGGTTTCTTTAGCGAGTGCTTGCTCTTCTAATTTCAATTGAATGATACGACGTTCTAAGCGATCCATATCTTCTGGCTTAGAATCTATTTGCATGCGAATGCTAGAGGCAGCTTCATCAATTAAATCGATGGCTTTATCTGGCAGTTGTCGATCGCTAATATACCGATGGGACAAGGTTGCTGCCGCTACGATGGCCGGGTCGGTAATGTCTACCGAATGATGCAGTTCATAGCGTTCTTTTAAGCCTCGCAAAATGGCGATGGTGTCTTCCACACTGGGCTCGTCCACCTGCACCTTCTGGAAGCGGCGCTCCAACGCGGCGTCTTTTTCAATGTACTGGCGATATTCATCAAGGGTGGTGGCTCCCACGCAATGCAGTTCGCCTCGAGCAAGAGCGGGCTTTAACATATTACCTGCATCCATGGCGCCATCAGATTTACCGGCACCCACCATGGTATGTAATTCATCGATAAAGAGGATCACTCGCCCTTCTTCTTTCGACAATTCATTTAGCACCGCTTTTAAACGTTCTTCAAATTCACCACGATATTTTGCGCCTGCAACCAAGGCCCCCATGTCCAGCGACAATACCCGCTTGTCTTTTAAGCCTTCCGGCACTTCGCCATTTATAATGCGTTGAGCAAGCCCTTCAACGATGGCCGTTTTCCCCACCCCTGGCTCGCCAATCAGTACCGGATTATTTTTAGTTCGTCTTTGCAATACCTGAACGGTACGGCGAATTTCATCGTCGCGGCCAATAACCGGATCCAGCTTGCCCTGTTCGGCACGCTCAGTAAGGTCGGTGGTAAATTTCTCCAACGCTTGTCTAACATCTTCGGCGTTCGGGTCGGTCACTTTCTGTCCACCGCGCATTTTATCAATAGCACTTTCGATGTGCTCTTTGCTGATATTGAGGCCTTTGAAGATATCCCCCAATTTCCCTTTGTCTTGCAACGCAGCCAACACAAACATCTCGGAAGTGATGTATTCATCTTTCCGTTGCTGTGCAATTTTATCGCACAAATTTAATAAGATGCCGCTTTCTTTGCTCAGTTGCACATCACCACCAATCCCTTCCACCCTAGGAAGGCGATCGATAGCTTCTGCCAGTGCGGAACGTAAGGCGTTTACATTGACCTGGGCTTGATCCAGCAATGGACGCACTGAACCGCCTTGCTGATTGAGCATGGCGGTCATAAGGTGAACAGGTTCAATAAACTGATGATCCCGCCCTAATGCCAATGACTGGGCGTCGGATATGGCTAATTGGAATTTACTGGTGAATCGATCTAACCGCATGAATAATCCCCTAATAACACAATGCTATCTATGCTGTTTTTATGGGTGCTAAGCTGCAGGTATTCAAGTTAGATGAGGCAATATCGTGCTGTTTTATTGATCGGAATCAACAGAATACGGCATCGGTAAACGACTATTTGAATCCGATCACACTTACTTGTCTGCCACAGGGTACTTGCTGGCATTGGCTGCTACGACGATGAGAAAAAAATAACGCTGGATTCGAGTAGGTACATAATCCCGACAATGTGACTCGTTTCACCCCAGCTTGCGCCAACTGCGCCTTCGCCACCGCAGGTAAGTCCAGCATAAACTTTCCCTGGGTAGCACCCGGTAGAATAGCTTGCGGCCAGCGAGAAAATGCCTCACTTACCGCACCGGATACTTCGTAACATTGTTGACTAATCGCCGGCCCTATCCATGCCAAAAGCGTATCCGGCGCACTAAGGAGTTGTTTAAGTGTGTTAGGAATAACTCCCTTCACCAACCCTTGCCATCCCGCGTGAATCGCCGCTACCTCATCTCCGCGCTCATTTACCAGTAAAATAGGCAAGCAGTCAGCGGTCATAATGGCACAAGCAAAACCCTTGTCGCGACTAATTACCCCATCGGCATCATATTCTGTGGTGGGTAGCGTTACGCACCGATTACCGTGCACCTGATTAAGCCAAATGAGTTTTTCGTGATAAGGCAGCTTGCGCCGATTTTCCTCGACGGTCTGTTCGCAATCGCCCACATGCTTACCCACATTCAAAGATGCATAAGCCTTGCTGCTACCTCCACCTGCACGGGTAGTGGTATAGGCAAAAACATTCTCTGGCACGGCCCAATCGGGTGTTAATACAGCCATGGTCAGATATCGTTCATACCATTTATTTTGGTATCTTCACGCACGCAGGCTAACAACGAAACCATGTCATCGGGTAACGGTGCGCGCCATGTCATCCACTCGCCGGATACCGGGTGAAATAAAGACAGTTGCGCCGCATGTAGGGCCTGACGAGGGAAGGTTCTCAACATATGTACGCATTCTTCAGTGGCACCTTTGGGCAATCGAGGACGCCCGCCGTAAACCGGATCCCCCACCAATGGATGCTTGACGTGAGCCATATGCACACGAATTTGATGAGTACGCCCTGTCTCCAGTTTTAATCGCAGATGGGTGTGAGCACGAAACTTTTCCATCACCCTAAAATGGGTAACCGCCGGTTTACCTAATTCTCGCACCGCCATTAAGGTTCGTTTAGTCGCATGCCGTCCGATGGGTGCATCAACAATCCCGCCAGCCACCATTGTGCCGTATGCTAACGCCTCGTATTCTCGGCTCATCACCCGCTCTTGTAATTGATCAACAAGATGGGTTTGGGCCGGCACGGTTTTCGCTACCACCATTAAGCCGGTAGTATCTTTGTCAAGGCGGTGAACGATACCCGCCCGTGGTACCACATCGATACCTGGCACATGAGCAAGTAAAGCATTTAGCAATGTACCATCCTGATTACCTGCGCCGGGGTGCACCACCATGTCAGTGGGTTTGTTTATGATTAAAATATCATCATCTTCATAAACAATATCCAACGGCATGGCTTGGGGTTCGCTGGTGGTTTGCACATCCATGGTTGCACGCACAACAATATTTTCACTGCCCATCACTTTATGTCTGGGTGTGGTCAATATTTCGTTATCAACTGAGACACTTCCCTCTAAAATCCAACTTTTTAACTTAGAACGGGAATATTCAGGGAACAAATCAGCTAAAACCTGATCTAAACGCTTACCAAAATGGTGTGATTCAGCGTTTGCCTCTAGTATGACGGTATTCTCAGACTGGGTCATAAAACTCTTTCGCTGTTACAAAAAGCGTATTATACCAACCTTTACACCAGTTAAACGGAAACTTTCCGGTTTTTATGTAGAGTTTGCGTGTTTGAGTGCGCTAGAATGCCGTTACACATAATGCAGTTTAATGTATCAGTCGGTTAAGCAGGAATAGACAACAGATATGAAATCAATTCGATTAGTGATGCCCTTAGTCTTTGGTGTCATGGTTAGCGTAGCAGGTTGCAGTTCATCTGACGATTCTGAACAACGCGCGGCTTTGGCTAACATGGGCGCACAGCAGATGTATGAAAATGCTAAGCGCAATATGCGTAATGGTAATTTCGGCGCAGCAGCCACCACATTAAGTGAACTGGATTCACGTTACCCTTTTGGTCCGCTATCTAATCAGGTACAGCTTGATCTGATTTATAGCTATTACAAGTCAGGCAAAATCGACGAAACTTTGGCAACCATTGATCGGTTTATTCGCCTCAACCCGAATCATGCAGATGTCGATTACGCTTACTACATGCGAGGGCTTACCAACATGGAAGCCGACTCCAATATGTTTCAGGAGCTGATGCGAATTGATCGCTCCGACCGCGACCCCTCTAAATCTCGGGAAGCCTTTGAAGATTTTAGACGACTTATTTTGCAATACCCAGACAGCAAATATGTTGCCGATGCAAAAAAACGCATGCTGTTTATCAAAAGTCGTTTGGCTAAATATGAAATTGCCATTGCCCGCTTTTATATGCGTCGGGAAGCCTATGTGGCCGCCGCTAATCGTGGTCGTTATGTCATTGAGCATTTCCCGGATTCAGACCAGATTCAAGCCGCTCTGGAAATTATGGTGTCCAGCTATAATTTACTTGGTCTTGATGAATTAAAAGAAAACGCCATGAAAACACTGCGTCTTAACTTTCCGAACAGTGATTTTATTAGCTAGTTAAAAGCGGATTAGATAAAAAGCACTTTCGAGTGCTTTTTTTTTATCGAAAAAATAGATGGCTAAAAGGATTTAGCAGGCGAGCAAGACCGGATGTGAAATGAAGCGGTTGGTCTAAAACACTAAACACTAGACAACCATCAAGGGAATCAGAATGAGGTGAATGAATATGCTCATGGCTCATAGAAATAAAATCGCCAGTGCGGTATCGATTTAACTCGTCACAGAACTCGCCATCTAACACCAACGTATACTCAGTTCCGCGGTGCGTGTGCTCAGGTACAGTGCCGCCTCGACCCATGTAGATAAAAGTCGCAAGTCCCGTGGTATCTAAATCCACCGGTGCCTGCCACAGTTTACCCACCAAACCAGACCAACTGCCTGTTTTGCACAAGATACGCTGCAAGGTAAGAGGTAATGGAAACCTTTTACCGTCAAGCTCAATGGATGTTTGTGCTGGCGTTGGGGCAATTTTGCCTTTGAGCGGGGGAAGTTGGGTGATGTGTTCGAACATACTGTCAAACCGAGCGGGGTCAGGTTCACCCGTAACAGGAAAATCAAAAATTTCGGCTGATAAAATAGAGGTATGCTGATGAACGATTTGCTGACATCGCGTACACATGTCGCAATGGGCAGCAATTATTAGCGATTCAGAAAGAGCCAGAGAACCTTGTGCAAATTGCAAAAGGTGCTCAGGCTCCGGGTGAAACCTAGCCATGATCGTGAAGCATACCTTTAAGTCGTTGCAATGCTAATCGAGTTCGAGATTTAACTGTCCCTAAAGGGATACTCAGTTCGTCAGCCACTTCTTGCTGTGACTTACCATCAATATAGATCGCCTCTATAACCGCTTTTTGTTTAACGGGTAAATCTTCAAACATAAAGCCTATTTGCTCTAACGTTATTTGTTCGTCGAGAGGTTTTTCGTTGGCATCAGCAGTTTGCTCACACAATACCGGCCAAAAATCGTCTGAACACACGTCTTCTTTTCGATTTTGCAGTTTTCTAAGCATATCAAATCGGATATTACGTGCAATGGTGAAAATCCACGTGGAAGGGCTGCCCTTACTTGCGTTGAACAAATGGGCCTTTTGCCACACGTTAGACATGGTGTCTTGCACCAACTCCATGGCCAGCGCTTCGTTACCCATTTGCTTTAAGGCGTATGAACGCAAGCGGGGGGCAAAGTAGCCAAACACTCTGGCAAAAGAGCGCTTACAACGGGTTTCAGCAACTTTAACGATATAGTCTGACATTTCAGTCGCACATTCTTTTGGCTTAACTGCGCTGTTACTTTGTTCCAAGGGAATTCCAACTAACATAAGTATTTGTCCATATCCTATCAGGTTAATAGTTGCTATAGACGTCGGAATCACGAAGATGACAGAATTGTAATCTTGAACTATTACACCGTGTAAATATTTCACAGTGTGCTACTGAACAAGTGCAGATACGTAATTGAATAATTTCCTGCAATCTTGTTGTTCAAGAAAATACTGTTTCTGTTTTGCGCCAATGGGCAAGAGTTCTAACCATCGCTGTAACACCCAATGAGCATCGTCGAACCTAGGGTTCTCGTACAGCATTGCCAATTCATCGTAGCACGCAAATATATCTTGTAACCGTTCGTCCATAGGTGAAATCTCTTGAGGCGATATCTCACAGGTCCACGGCGGTAATCGCTTGCATTGTCCAATGCGTAAACCGTCTGGTTCTGCAAAGATGTTTTCGACCTCTACACAGTACTGTCCAGCAACCTTTATGCCAAGCAGACCATCTTCTAACAAATCAAAGTCGATTACCTTTGCTACCGTGCCGATAGGATAGATATGTTGGTGGGTTGATTTCTCTCCCTGCGCATTGAGCATACACATCACGAATTCTCCGTTTTTCGCACAGGCCTCTTTCACCATGCGCACGTAGCGTGGCTCAAAGATTCGTAGCGCCATTCTGCCTTCCGGAAGAAGGTGTGCTGATAGTGGAAAAAGTGGCAGGGGTTGGGTGTTCATAAATGACTATTGTTGTGCTTTATTTCCTACTTATTACGAGACGAAATCGTTTTGGATCGCCGTAAAATTGTAGTTAATCCGAAAGTCTAATTAAGGTTTTTGATCTTACAGTGAGTAAGAATGGTATACAGGTAAGTCGTTTTTACACACTTACTCACATGACCCTCATAGAAAAGTTTTGCGCTTTATATTCATCCCTCAATGACGTTAACCCCGATGAGCTTGGCAGCATCTACTCACAAGATGTGGAATTTATCGATCCCATCGCCCATCACCACGGCTTAGACGCGGTTAAATATTACTTTGCTCAGTTGTTAGACAACACCAAAACTTGCGCATTTGACATCAAAACCATTACACCTAGCGCACCGGGCGAAGACATTCACTACACGATTACATGGGTGATGACACTGGTACTGAAAGGTAAAACTGATCCCATTGTCTTGGATGGCATTACTATCTTGAAAGTGAGCAATGAGAAAATTCATTATCACCGAGACTATTATGATCTTGGCGAAATGGTTTACCAGCATATCCCCATCTTGGGGTGGGTTATCGGCAAAATAAAATCAAGGTTACAGTCATGAAGACCATTCTTGTTACAGGCGCTACGTCGGGTATAGGGAAGGCATTTACGCTTCACGCCGCTGAGCAAGGCTATAATATTATTGCTTGTGGGCGTAACGAAGAAGTGCTTAACGCGCTGTCAGCTTCAGCGCGAATTACAACCAAAAAATTTGACCTTACATCACTGGATGACACCAAGGCAGCGTTAGCATCGGTGCAATTTGATATTGCGGTACTTAACGCCGGTAATTGTGAATATGTTGATGTGGAAAATTTCGATACCGCTATGTTTCGTCGAGTCTTTGAGATTAACTTTTTTGGCATGATACATAGCGTGGAAGCATTACTTCCACATTTACGCCCCCACAGTCAGTTGGTCATCGTAGATAGCATGGCCCGATTGTTCCCATTTACCCGTAGCCAAGCCTATGGTGCCAGTAAGGCCGCGGTACATTATTTTACCCAAAGCTTAAACGTAGACCTCGCAGCTAAACAAGTGCTTGTTCAGCATGTTTCCCCCGGTTTTATTGATACGCCGCTTACGGAAAAGAATGATTTTGACATGCCCATGAAGATTTCTGCAGAACAAGCAGCAAAGGCTATGCTTAAAGGTATCGAGAAGAAAAAACAAAACCTGTACTTCCCTTCGGGGTTTGGCTGGATCATGCGTTTTTTACATGTTCTACCCACAGGTATTCAGCAGTGGTTGTCAAAAAAAATGAGACAACAGCAGTAAGGAAGAGTTGATGCAGCGGCGAATTGCAATTATAGGAACGGGTATTTCCGGGTTAACGTGTGGGTATTTGCTTAATAAGCGAAACCAAATCACCGTGTATGAAGCTAACGATTATATAGGCGGGCATACAGCAACAAAGGAGGTGGACGTCGATGGCACCACCTACCCCATAGACACAGGATTTATTGTATTTAACGAGTGGACCTACCCCCGCTTTATTCAGCTAATGAATAAACTAGGCGTTAAAAAGCAGGCCACGGAAATGAGTTTTTCCGTGCGTAGCGAGAAATCGGGCTTAGAGTACAATGGTAACAACCTTAACACCTTATTTGCTCAGCGTAGGAATTTGTTTAAACCCGCGTTTTGGCGCTTAGTAAAGGATATTTTAGCATTTAACAAAGCCTGTAAGTTACGCGCCGCCGAAGCGAGGGATACGGACTACGATATAACCTTGGTTGCGTATATCCAGTCTCTTGGCCTAAGTGATGATTTTGCGGATTATTATCTTTACCCCATGTGCGCGGCCATCTGGTCAGCAAGCCTGGCGCAAACCAAACAGTTTCCCTTGGCCTTCTTCCTGCAATTTTTTAATAACCATGGTTTGTTGAACGTTACTGATCGCCCACAATGGTATACCTTGGTAGGCGGCTCAAGCAGTTACATCCCGCCTCTTACTCAGGCCTTCGCCCATCGAATCCATTTATCGTCGCCGGTACAAAGTGTTGAGAAAACACCCCAAGGTTGGCAGGTCAACGCGCAAGGCCGCCCCCCAGAACACTATGATGACGTTATTTTTGCTTGTCATTCTGATCAAGCCCTTGCCATGCTGAAACAGCCCACTGCTGCTCAGCAACACATTCTCGGCGCCATTCCCTATGCCAACAACGATGTGGTGCTTCACCTAGACACATCGGTTCTTCCCCGCCGCAAACTGGCGTGGGCAAGCTGGAACTACCGGTTAAAAGAAAGCGATGATGAACAACATGCGCCAGCAGCGGTGTCATACAATATGAATATATTGCAATGCCTTGAAAACGCGCCCCATACGTTTTGCGTTACGTTAAATAACACTGACGCAATTGAGCCATCCAAAATACTTCGTCAGTATCAATATGCCCACCCGCAATACAGCGCAAACATGGTGGCAGCACAACAACAACGAGAAGACGTTTGCGGTGTAGATAATCTCCATTTTTGCGGCGCCTACTGGTACAACGGCTTTCATGAAGATGGTGTACGTAGTGCATTAGATGTGTGCGCACGATTCGGGGAAACACTGTGACCCAATTAGAAAGCGCCCTTTATCAAGGACAAGTATTTCATCAGCGCTTCCGCCCTACCCAGCACAAATTTGCCTATAATATTTATTTGTTTTGGCTCAAATTGAGTGAGCTTGATGCACTCGATAAGTCAATAAAGCGTTTTTCTCATAATGGTCGCAACATGGTGGAGTTTCGCCGCAGCGATTACTACGGCGACAAACAACGCCCCCTTGAAGAGGCGATTAGGGAGAAAATGTCGGCATTACACGGCGGCGCACTTGAGGGGGACGTTTTTATGCTTGGCCAACTCAGAATGCTGGGGATTTATTTTAGTCCGGTAAACTTTTACTTTCTTCGAAATAGCGGCGGCACCTATACCCATATGCTCGCAGAAGTCAGTAATACACCATGGCACGAACAGCATTATTATCTGGTGGATTTAGCCACCCAGGCCGATACGCCAAAAGCATTTCATGTTTCTCCCTTTAACCCGATGGACATGACTTACAAATGGAAAATCGCCCCTCCCGCTGACACCTTTTCTTTATCAATGCATTGCTATCAGACCGAAAAAGATTTTGCTGCCGGGCTAAACATGACAAGAATTTCATTTAATAACAAGAATCTGGGCATGGCGTTACGGCGTATACCTAGCATGACCATAAAAACAATGGTCGGGATATATTGGCAAGCGTTGAAATTGTTTATCAAGCGTACGCCTATCTACGATCACCCTTAAGTCAGGAATACTTAACATGTCACACGGCGAAACCACTTTTGTCTCATCTTACGCCCCTAGCGCGTTAGATAGAGGGTGTAAAACAGCATTTTTAAAAGTCATGTCTATCTTACCCGAAGGGCAGATGACCATTATTGAAAATGGTGAAATTGTGGGCGACTTTGGTAACAAAGAGCACGATTTGCACGCCAGCATTACCATTTTGCATCCCAAAGCCTATCGCAAACTGTTATTTGGCGGCAGCGTGGCAGCGGGGGAAACCTTTGCAGAAGGGTTATGGACAACGTCGGACCTAACCGATGTGATCCGTATTTTTGCTCGCAACTTGCCCATGCTGGACAAGTGGGAACAGCGATACAAGTATCTTCTTCTCCCCTTTCAAAAGGTGCAGCATTTTTTACGGCGAAATACCCCGTCCCAGGCCAAGAAAAATATCGAAGCACACTACGATCTAGGCAACAAGCTTTACACCCGATTTCTGGATCAGAGTATGATGTACTCGGCGGCTATCTATCCTGATCCTAATGCGTCCTTGTCAGATGCCCAAGCTTATAAGCTTCAGGTTATTTGCGATAAGTTACAGTTAACGCCGTCAGATCATCTGCTAGAAATCGGAACTGGTTGGGGTGGGTTGGCAGTATTTGCCGCCCGTCATTATGGCTGCAAAGTGACCACCACAACCATCTCGGAAGAACAGCATGCCTATGCAAAAGCATGGATAGAGCGGGAACAGTTGTCAGAACAAATCACTCTGTTAAAGCAGGATTATCGCACCTTATCCGGTCAGTATGACAAGCTGGTGTCTATCGAAATGATAGAAGCAGTGGGCAAGCGCTACCTTGGCAATTTCTTTCACACTTGCGCATCGCTGCTCAAGCCCGATGGTTTGATGTTACTTCAGTCTATTGTCATCGACGACAGGCGATTTGAGAGTTACAGTCGCAGCGTGGATTTTATTCAAAAATACATCTTTCCCGGCGGCTTTTTACCGTCCCAGTTCGTTATCAATGATTATTTGAAACGCCATAGCGATATGTCTATTCGGGATCTTCAAGATATTGGGCTCGATTACGCCAAAACCCTTGACGATTGGCACAAGGCTTTTGTGAGTGCTAAAGAAGCCTTGCTTCAGGATGGTTACGACGAACACTTTGCCCGTATGTGGTCCTATTATCTTCGGTATTGTGAAGGCGGCTTCTTGGAAAGAACCATTTCTACCGTGCAACTGGTATTGGCAAAACCCCACTTCCGCCAAGAATTAACCCGAGGTAACGCCAAACCGTTAATGCACTAACTTCCCTCTTCAAGAATTGAAATGGGTTTTGATTCTAAAGGCTTGCCTTGGTTTATAGTGATTTCTACCCGCCGATTACGGGCCCGTTCCGCCGCGTTGGTGGGTTTTTCCACCAACGGGTGTGTATCGGCCAAGCCCACCACCGACATTCTGCTTTCATCGAAACCTGGCGCTTTGCGAAGCTCTTCGGCTACCGCCACTGCCCGCTGAGAAGATAGATCCCAATTTGAACGATACAGCTCGTTGGCGATGTGTTGCCCATCACTGTGACCTGAAATCTGAATTTCCCCGGGCATATCGGCTAATAATATACCGACCTTTCTAAGCACAGGCTTAAACTGAGGTTGTAAAAACGCAGATCCGGCAGAGAAGGATCCGTTCTCTCGAATACGAATGGTAAGTTGCTGACCTAAGGATTCCATTTCCAGTGAACCATCTGTGATTTCCTTTTGCAGTTGCTCAGCCACCTTTTTCATCATGTCGTTCACTTCTTCTTTATCGCTACTTTGCGCAGAAGAAGCCGCTGCATCTGAAGCCGTCTGCTGGGCCTGACCACCGCGCTGAGAACCCCGTTGTTTTTGGCGACCTCCCGATGAATCCTCATCACCGGCTTGAAACTCCAGCATCTGTTGGGTCATTTCGATGGTTTGTTGTTGTATTGTTTCGATGGGCGTGGGATCCGGACGTCCTGGACGAAATTCCATGGCAATCACACTGGTCCCCTTTGGAATATCTTTAACTTCTATTTTATTTTGCACACCAAAGGCAAACTTCATGGAACCGGCAATTTGTTTGAACTTCAGCACATCCATTTCAGAAAATGCCAATAACAAAACGAAAAAACACATTAACAGCGACATGAGATCAGCAAACGTGCCCATCCACGCAGGTAGACCTTCCGGCGGACACTTAGGACATTCCTGATCTGACATTAACCGCTACTCCTCTTCTGCAGCGCCACGCTTACTGGCTGCGAGATAATTTTTCAAGATACCTTCTATCACTTTCGGATTTTGGCCGTCAGCAATACCAACAATGCCATCAAGGACTAAAGACTGGTTAAGCTTTTCTTCTTCTTTACGGTTCACAAGTTTTGCCGCAATGGGTAGACAAATTACATTAGCTAAAAAGGCACCATAAAGGGTGGTCAATAGTGCCACTGCCATTGCCGGGCCAATGGCTTTAGGATCATCCATGTTCGAGAGCATGGCCACCAACCCGATAAGAGTACCGATCATACCCATGGCCGGAGCAACATCACCAAGCCCTTTAAAAATGGAGGCGCCAAATTCGTGCCTTTCGGTGGTCATCATTATGTCTTTGTTCAAGGTTTCTCTGACCACTTCTATGTCATGACCGTCTACCAGCATATCGACGCCCTTTTGCATAAACGGGTTTCCTATTTCTGCCTCCTCCAGCGCTAAAAAACCGCCTTTACGGGCTGCATCAGCCATTTCGACGATTTTTTCGATAAGTACGTCTGGCGAATCGATTTTGAACATAAAGGCTTTTCCAGCCACTTTCCCTGCGCCGAAAAATTGTCCCAGTGTGAACTGAGACATGACAACAAACAACGAACCGCAGAATACGATGAGTATAGAAGGCACATCAAGAAACATGCTCAGATCCCCACCGAGGATCATGGCCATGACGATAAAGCCAATCCCTCCTAACATGCCTATGACGGTTGCTAAATCCACTTATTGCTCCTCACGCTATGACACTCACTTTCCCATTGGCAACACGGTTGTCGATGATTTTTGTTTTCAAAACCGGCCAGATGTGGACGGCAACATTACCCGTAGGTATTCTATCGGCCGCCCCAGAGAATTCTATAACCAATTTACAGGATTACCAGTGATTATGATTATCTATAGGTATCATCAACAAAACCATACACATAGTTAGATATTGAATCCAAACTCCGCTGATAAAGCAATTGACCCGACGCATCCCCTCAGTTAATGTGCGCGAAGCTTGTTAAATTAACTATTAGGTCGACAACGTGAGTAAAGAAAAAGCGCCAGCAACGCCGTCCTTTGAGGACGCCTTAGCAGAACTTGAAACAATAGTAAGTGAAATGGAATCTGGCGACTTACCTTTAAATGTTGCTTTAGAAAAATTTGAAAAAGGGATTACCTTATCTCGGCTTAGCCAGCAGGCACTGGCGCAAGCAGAGCAAAAAGTTAGCATTCTTTTAAATGAACAAGGCGAAGCCTCTCTCGCCGATTTTCAGGACAACACCGCCGGCGATTGATCATCATTCTTTTGCATGTACCTTCGCCCTATTCGCAACTGTAGGTAGCTTAATGACAAATCTCGACGCCTTACGTCAGACAGTAAAACAACAGACTGACGAAGGTTTGCTTCATTGTGTACAACAACTGCCCAATCATGCCCCTGAACTTCGCGCGGCAATGGAGTATGCATTAACCGGTGGCGGCAAGCGCATGCGTCCGCTACTAGTCCATCTTATCGGCAATGCCTTGGATATTCCCCAACAAGACCAACGGGTCATTAGTATGGCAATAGAGTGCGTGCATGCCTACTCCCTCGCCCATGATGATCTACCAGCAATGGATGATGACGACTTGCGTCGTGGCCTGCCTACTTGTCATATCAAATTTAATGAAGCCACTGCCATTTTAGCCGGTGATGCCTTACAAACGCTGGCTTTTTCCATACTCGCCGATGCCCCGATGAGTGAATTTGCTCATACAAAGCGCGCATCCTTGGTCAGCCTACTGGCAACGGCATCAGGATACCGGGGCATGTGCGGTGGCCAAGCAATCGATCTCGCATCCACCGGCAAAACCATTAATATTGATGAATTAACCCTTTTACATTCATTAAAAACCGGCGCACTCCTGAAAACTTGCGCAGAAATGGTTACACTAGTGGCCGAGTCGCTGTCGGCAGATGATCGACAGGCACTAATTCGTTATGCGGGTTATATTGGCCTTGCATTTCAGATTCAGGACGACATTCTCGATGTAGAAGGGGATGCCAGTACCATCGGAAAACCACAGGGTTCCGATGTTGAACTAGGTAAAAATACATTCCCGGCACTACTGGGAATGAGCCAAGCTAAAGAAGCATTAACGCAACTTCATCACGATGCGCTTCAAGCTTTACAGGGGCTGCCGTACAACACCGAGTCATTAGCCGCATTTGCAAACCTAATGGTAAAGCGTACCTCCTGATTTTTTCACATTACATAAGAAAATGAAAAAAGAACAATGAGTTTAGACTTAACGCACTATCCTACGCTGGCTCAGGCCCAGACGCCGGATGCTCTTCGACAATTAGAGCAAGATAAGTTAAAAGATCTCGCCGATGAATTACGGCAATATTTGCTAACATCAGTGAGCCAGACCAGTGGTCATTTTGCCTCGGGCTTAGGCACCGTGGAACTGACGGTGGCGCTGCATTACGTATACAACACCCCCTTCGACCGACTTCTTTGGGATGTGGGCCACCAGGCTTACCCTCACAAGATCCTAACCGGTCGCGCTGAACAAATGTCTACCATCCGACAAAAAGAAGGGTTACATCCGTTCCCATGGCCTCCTGAAAGTGAATTTGATACCTTTGCGGTAGGCCATTCTTCTACGTCTATCAGTGCTGCCCTTGGTATGGCTGTCGCGGCTGAAAAAGAAGGCAAAGACAGAAAAGTGGTGGCTGTGATTGGTGATGGTGCGATGACTGCCGGTATGGCCTTTGAAGCCCTTAACCACGCCGGCGATATTAAAAAAGATATGGTGGTGGTGCTCAATGATAACGAGATGTCTATCTCAGAGAACGTGGGGGCATTAAATAGCCACTTGGCTCGCCTACTTACAGGTAACTTCTTTAATAAAATTCGTGATGGTGGCAAAAAACTGCTTAGCAATGTTCCACCAATCAAAGAATTTGCCAGTCGTGCAGAGGAACATCTCAAAGGCATGGTAGTGCCGGGCACTATTTTCGAAGAACTCGGTTTTAACTATATTGGCCCCATTGACGGCCATGATGTAAATGTCATGGTTGATGCTTTACGCAATATGCGCCAGTTTTCTGGCCCCCATATTCTGCATGTGGTCACCCGCAAAGGGAAAGGTTACCCACAAGCCGAAGCAGACCCCATTAAATTTCATGCTGTTCCCAAGTTCAATCCAAAAGAACATGCGTTACCCAAAGCGAAAGCCAGTACGCCCACGTTTTCTGCTATTTTTGGCCAGTGGTTGTGTGACATGGCCGCAGACGATCCTAAACTAATGGCGATTACACCGGCCATGCGTGAAGGTTCGGGCATGGTGAAGTTTTCGCAGCAATACCCTGAGCAATATTTTGATGTTGCCATCGCCGAACAGCACGCGGTGACCTTTGCTGGAGGGTTAGCAAAAGAAGGCTATCACGCCGTGGTAGCGATATATTCCACCTTTCTTCAACGGGCTTACGATCAACTGATCCATGATGTGGCACTACAAAACCTACCGGTTTTATTCGCCATCGACAGGGCTGGCATCGTCGGCGCGGATGGCCCAACCCACCAAGGTGCCTTCGACATCGCCTTTTTGCGCTGCATTCCAAATATGATCATTATGACGCCGTCAGATGAAGAAGAATGCAGACAAATGCTGTTTACCGGTCATAAAGCGGGCTGTCCGGCTTCGGTACGTTATCCCCGCGGTTCGGGAAAAGGATTAAAAACCTCAACCGACATGAAAGCCATACCTCTAGGCCAGTCTCGCACATTGCGCGAAGGCAAAAGGTTGGCAATTTTAAATTTCGGCACCCTTCTTCCCTTCGCTGAAAAAGCCGCTGAACAGTTAAACCTGACGGTTGTCGATATGCGCTTTGTGAAGCCTCTGGATACCCAAATTATTGATTCCCTTGCCGCTACTCACGAAGGATTAATTACACTGGAAGATGGCTGCATCAAAGGCGGCGCAGGTTCAGCGGTTAGCGAATACCTACACTCAGCTAAAACCCTCATCCATACATTACATATTGGTCTACCCGACAGTTTTGTGCTGCAAGGCACACAAGAAGAGATGTATCAGGAATTGGGACTTGATAGTGAAGGTATTATCAATCAGATAAACGCCTTCTTTAACTAAGAAAATATACGCCAGTTGCATCGCCACTGGCGTTTTTTTTTATGGCTTTTATAACCCGGGAAGCGCCCAGAGTAGAAGATGCAGCGAGCAGCATGCCATTATGCCCGCAAGCACATCATCAAGCATAATGCCGGTGCCGCCGTGGAGCCGTTTATCCACCGGGCCAATAGGCCAAGGCTTTAAGATATCAAAAAAGCGAAACAGCACAAAACCAGCGACAAGACTGAAAACAGAAAGGGGCGCAAATAAGAAGGTGATGAAGATACCGGCGACTTCGTCCCAGACAATAGAGCCATGATCATGCACGCCCATGTCATCTGCGGTTTTGCCGCAAAAATACACCCCGATAATACTGACCACAAAGGTGGTAGCTAAATAAACGCTTTCACCGAGTAAGGCAACCAATAACACCAAGGGAATAGCGGCCAGAGAGCCAAAGGTGCCCGGCATAAAGGGGATCAATCCTGAGCCACCACCGAGAGCACAAAAATGTACCGGATTTTTTAACGATACCCGCTTACGGTACTCAGGCTGCATTAGAACTCATGCTCATAGCCCACGGTACTTTCCAGTGGATAAACGTTGTCATACAGTTTTAAATCTACCTTGCCACTATGGCCGGTCACTTGGCCAATACAGGTTGCTTTAACTCCGGTACTCGCCAGCGAAGTTTCTAGATTTCCCCGCTGCTCTTCGTTAACGGTAAAAACCAGTTCATAGTCATCACCGGCGGTCAGCGCAAATCGATACGCATCTTTGGCACCAACGCAATTAAACAGCTGTGATGAAATGGGGAGTCGGTCCACATGAATTGTTGCGCCGCATTCAGAGGCATGGAGAATATGTGATAAATCGGCTAACAGACCATCGGATATATCAATACACGAAGAGGCCGTTCTGCGTAATGCCGTGCCCACAGCAACCCGTGGTGTAGGATACAAATGCCGTTTAACCAAATACTCGCGATCGGCATCTTTGGCTTGGCGCTCGCCTTTCAATAAGGCTAGCCCCGCGCCCGCATCACCGGTGGTTCCCGTCACGTAAATCCAGTCTCCTGGCTTAGCCGTACTGCGTTTTAACGCGGTATCAGGGGGAATAAAGCCTTGTGCTGTAATCGTCATGGCCAGCGGGCCGCGTACCGTATCACCGCCAATTAATTGCACAGAATAGTATCGCGTCAGCTCATAAAGGCCACTGGCAAATTCTTCAAGCCAACCTTCATCAACCGTAGACATAGACAAAGAAAGTGATATCCAGGCAGGTTCAGCGCCCATGGCAGCAAGATCACTGAGGTTGACCGCCACTGCTTTATAAGCCACTGAACGGGCCGGTGCATCTTCAAGAAAATGGACACCAGACACCAGAGTGTCGGTGGTAATGGCAAGTTGCTGGTTTTCGGGTACGGCGGTTATGGCGCAATCATCACCAATACCGACCAGTACATCTCTACGTTGGTGGCCACCATTTTTAAAATAGCGGCCGATAAGATCAAATTCTTTCACGTTTTACCGTTTTGGTTCACTTAGATGTAGCAACGAATGAAGGTTTCGCACCTGCTTAACGTTCGTGCTGACGAAGGGTTTTTACCGCCTTATCGAGGGCACCGTTGATAAACTTGTGGCTTTCTTCTGCGCCGAAGGATTTCGCCAGTTCGATAGACTCATTGATGATCACCCGAAACGGCACATCCATGCGTTCTGTTAATTCAAACGTGGCGATGCGCAAAATGGCTTTTTCTATGGGATCAAGCTCTTCAGGCAAGCGACCAAGATAAGGTTTTATCTTGATATCCAAGGTGTCGACATTTTCTGCCACGCCTCGCAGTAACGCCTGAAAATACACCATATCGACTTTTTGCATATCGTTACTGGTGGCTAGGGTAAGCTCTACCTGCTCTATGTCGTTTTTGCTCATCTGCCAAGAGTAAACCCCTTGCAGTGCAAGTTCTCTTGCTTTATGTCGTGCTGATACTTTCACATGGCCTCCGATCAAAGATCGTTAAGTGAAGCAACAACATTCACCATTTCAAGTGCACCGAGGGCGGCTTCAGCACCTTTGTTGCCAGCTTTAGTGCCTGAACGTTCAATGGCTTGTTCGATAGAATCTGTGGTAATTACGCCAAAGGAAACGGGAATGCCGAACTCCAAAGATACCTGCGCTAACCCTTTGTTACACTCACCGGCAACAAAGTCAAAATGCGGCGTACCGCCACGAATAACGGCACCTAAGGCAATAATGGCATCGAACTTACCTTTTTCGGCTACTTTTTTGGCCGCCACAGGTAATTCATATGCGCCGGGAACACGCACTAACGTAATGTCTGTTTCGCTCACCTCGCCATGACGCTCTAACGTATCGAGGGCACCTTCGAGTAAACTCTCAACAACAAAACTATTAAACCGTGATACAACGATGGCAAATTTTTTGCCCGTCGCCCGAATATTACCTTCAATTACCTGCATGCTTGCTTACCCCAATGAAAAAACGGCGCGCAGTATAGCATAACCGCGCATAAACGGTATCGAATGTTATTACGACAAAAGTCGCCACTAGGATACCACTTTACTGATGAATATATTCTACTACTTCTAAACCAAAACCGGATAACGCATGATATTTCACTGGCTTACTTAGCAAGCGCATACGTTGCACACCCAGTGTAGCCAGAATTTGACTACCGACACCCACAGTGCGCGACGATCCTGTCCAAGTTTTTCCTTCTGGCTGCTCGCCCCGATCTTCGGCAGCAAAGCGGCGCACCTGACTGGCGATGTCTTCATCTTTCCCTAACACCACCAGCACTCCGCCTTCTTCAGCGATACGCCGCATACCGTCGGGCAAGGTCATCGTACGATTGATGGCTCGGGTAGAGCCCAACAGATCGCTAAGCATATTATGTAAATGCACACGAACAAGGGTGGGCTCGGTGGCACTGATATCCCCTTTTTTCAACGCAAAATGCAGTTGATTGTCGATGACATCTTTAAATGTGTGCAATTCAAATTCGCCGTATTCGGTTGGCAAAATACACTGCGCGACTTTTTCGATAGTGGTTTCGTTTAAATTTCTGTATTCAATTAAATCGGCGATGGTACCAATTTTTAAATCGTGTTTTTTAGCAAAGCTCTCTAGCTGTGGCCTGCGCGCCATGGTGCCATCGTCATTTAGCACTTCAACGATAACAGCTGCAGGCTCGGCCCCAGCAAGGCGGGCGAGATCGACGCCCGCTTCCGTATGACCTGCGCGATTTAACACGCCGCCTTCTTTGGCGATAAGTGGAAAAATATGTCCCGGTTGGACAATATCTGACGCCACTGCTTCGGGTGCCGCCGCCGCAAGAATCGTGGTGGCTCTATCGGCCGCAGAGATACCTGTGGTGACGCCTTTTGCAGCTTCAATAGATACGGTGAAATTGGTTGAAAATTGCGCCCCATTTTTATCCACCATTAATGGCAAATTTAAACGCTGACATCGTTCTTGGGTCATAGGTAGGCAAACCAAGCCCCGGGCATGGGTCACCATAAAGTTAATGGCTTCTGGTGTGACAAACTCTGCGGCCATAATAAGATCGCCTTCATTTTCACGATCTTCGTCATCCATCAGAATAACCATCTTGCCCTGACGTATATCTTCAATTAACTCTGCTGTGGTATTAAATGCCATAATTTCACTTCTGTAGGGTTATCTTTTAAGAAAGCCGTTTTCAGCAAGAAAAGACATACTGATGTCGGTCTTTGTATCATGTTGTGCTGCTTTATCACCTAACATTAATCGTTCTAAATAACGTGCAACAACGTCTACTTCGAGATTGACCTTCGTACCCATGGCATAATTACCGATAACGGTTTCTTGCAAGGTATGAGGAATAATCCAAAGCATAAACTGACAACCTTGCACATCATTAACGGTAAGGCTGACGCCATCCACGGTGATACTGCCTTTGTGGGCGATATACTTAGCCAATTCAGTGGGGGCAGAAATCCAAATTTCAATATAAGCCGCATGCTTAACAATGTTGACGACTTCACCTACGCCATCCACATGACCAGAAACAATATGCCCGCCGAATCTGTCGGTGGGACGCATGGCTTTTTCCAGATTCACTGGACTACCGGTTTTATAGTGTGCAAAACCGGTATAACGCAAGGTTTCAGCAGACACATCAGCACAATAAAAATCGTTACCAACGTCTGTTACCGTCAGGCACACGCCATTAGTCGCGATGCTGTCACCTAAAGCCACATCCGACATATCTAGTTTTTCAGAGGACACAGTAAGCCGGATATCTTCGCCGCTATGTGCCATTGACCTAATGTTGCCTAATGCCTGAATAATACCCGTAAACATGTTTTGCCTCTTAATTTGTTTTGTTACCCACAAGATAGGTCATCTTGATATCTGGGCCAATTTGGCGAAGATCCGTCAAGTGCAGCGATGGCGTTTGAGACAAGTGGGTAAACTCATCTAAAATCAGCATACTTTGGCCTTTGTCACCCAGTAATTTGGGGGCTTGATAAACAACGAGTTCATCCACTTCGTTGGCACGAAAAAGCGCACCGGCCAAACCAGGGCCAGCTTCTACCCAAAGTTCGTTTATCTGTTTTTCACCCAGAAGGGTTATTACCTCTGCAAGATTTAGCTGCTCAGACTGCATGGAGACCGTGGTGGTATTTTCGGTTTCCGGCGCCAAGCCTTGACCACAAACCTTTAGGGTTTTATGCCCGTCGGTAAATAAAGTCAGGTGGGAGTCTAACTGGTTTTTACTGTCGATAACGACCCGTAACGGCTGACGAGTTGTCGCTAATGGGTAGCCGTTTAATTGAGCTTCGTTGGCTCGCACCAGTAAACTGGGATCATCAATCCGTGCCGTGCCACTGCCGGTAAGAATGGCACAACTGCGGGCCCGATGACGTTGCACATCACGTCTTGCCAAAGCACTGGTTATCCATTGGCTTTGACCGTTAGCAAGGGCTATCTTACCGTCCAGACTAACCCCTAACTTTACTGTCACCCAGGGCTTACCTGTGGTCATACGCTTAATAAAGCCCCGATTTAAAGCCGTTGCTTGCTGTTCAAGCACACCACTTACAACCGTCACTCCCGCGTCGCGCAACATATTAAGGCCTTGGCCACTGACCTGAGGATTTGGATCGGTCATTGCCACAACCACTTTGGACACCCCTGCTGCGATAAGGGCTTCAGCACAAGGAGGGGTGCGCCCGTAATGACTACAAGGCTCTAACGTAACGTAGGCGGTCGCCCCTTTTGCCCGTTCTTTTGCTTCTTGTAACGCATAAACTTCTGCGTGGGGACTGCCAGCTTGAACGTGATAACCTTGCCCGACTTTTTGCTGTTCTTTATCGATAATAATACAGCCAACCCGAGGGTTCGGTGTGGTGGTATACTCACCGTTTTTGGCAAGCCGTAGTGCTTCAGCCATCCATTTGTAATCGTCGGCAGACGGGACATCTTGCTTTGCAGCCATGACTGTTTCAGTCTCCTAGGCGGGCTATTTCCTCACCAAATTCTCTAATATCTTCGAATGAGCGGTACACAGATGCAAACCGCACGTAAGCCACTTTGTCTAGCTCTTTGAGGGCGTTCATTATAAGGTTGCCCAGAAATTCACTGGATACTTCACGCTCTCCCGTTGCCCGTAACTCAGACTTTAACGACAGAATAACTTCTTCCACCCGTTCAGTACTGACCGGCCGTTTTTCCAGCGCCCGCTGTAAACCAGCTCGTAATTTGTCTTCGTTAAACGGCTCTCGAGAGCCATCCCGCTTGATGACCCGAGGCATAACCAGCTCTGCACTTTCAAACGTGGTGAAACGCTCATGACAAACCATACATTCACGTCGACGACGCACTTGATGGCCTTCGGCAACGAGTCGCGAATCGATAACTTTGGTTTCTTGTTCAGAGCAAAATGGACAAAACATAACAGGCCCTTTAACTAACAAAGCCGTCAGGCAGGTTCACCCTGCACTAACGGCATTCAGCAGTTTATACAATGTATGACAGTTTAGCCGTAAACAGGGAACGACTCACACAATTCAACCACTTCATTTTGTACCCGTTCAACAACACTTTCATCACCCATGTTATCGAGTATATCGCAAATCCATGTCGCAACTTGTTTCGCCTGCGCTTCTTTAAAGCCACGGCGAGTGATCGCAGGACTACCGATACGTAAGCCACTAGTAACAAAAGGTGAGCGAGGATCTTTAGGTACCGAGTTCTTATTCACTGTAATATTCGCTCGGCCTAACGCCGCATCTGCATCTTTACCGGTAATATCCTTATCGATAAGATCCAGCAAAAACAGGTGATTTTCTGTGCCGCCAGAAACAACGCTATATCCGCGTTCAAGCACGACCTCTACCATGGCTTGCGCGTTCTTAACAACTTGCTGTTGATAAGTTTTGAAGTCATCTTGCAATGCTTCTTTAAAGGCAACCGCTTTAGCTGCGATAACATGGCACAATGGGCCACCTTGATTACCCGGGAACACTGAGCTGTTAAGCTTTTTGTAGATGCCCTCATCGCCACAAGCCGACAAAATAAGGCCGCCACGAGGACCGGCTAAAGTTTTGTGAGTAGTAGTGGTTACAACATGCGCATGGGGTAATGGGCTTGGATACACACCCGCGGCAATTAAGCCAGCAACGTGGGCCATATCAACCAGAAGATAAGCACCAACTTTATCTGCAATCTCACGGAACTTAGCCCAATCAACCACTTTTGAATAGGCAGAAAAACCGCCGATAATCATTTTGGGTTTATGTTCAAGGGCCAATGCTTCTACTTGGGCGTAATCTATTTCACCGGTGTTTTCGTCTAGGCCGTATTGCACTGCATGGTAAGTTTTACCAGAAAAGTTAACGTGTGAACCGTGAGTTAGGTGTCCACCTTCAGACAGGCTCATACCCAATACAGTATCGCCCGCTTCAAGCAACGCCATAAATGCAGCGGCATTTGCCTGTGAACCGGAGTGAGGCTGAACATTGGCATAATCTGCATTGAACAGGGCTTTGGCACGATCAATCGCCAGTTGCTCTACCACATCCACATGCTCACAGCCGCCGTAGTAACGCTTACCAGGATATCCTTCTGCGTACTTATTGGTTAATTGCGAGCCTTGGGCCTCCATTACTCGGGGGCTACAATAGTTTTCAGATGCAATCAGTTCAATATGATGTTCCTGACGCACATCTTCCTTGGCCATAGCTTCGGCCAGTTCTGGGTCAAAATCGGCAATCGTCATTTCGCGAGGTAACATGGAGGCTCCTTTCACTGCATTGAGGGATAGCTGTAACAAAAACGCATATTCTAGTCATTTTAGACCACATGTATACCGGTTTATTGGTAATCTTTAGTGATCGGAGGTGGGGATACACTCAAATTGAATGCCACACCATGAACCATGCGGCATTCATCACTAATATCTTTGCATTATATCAAAGATAAAATCAGCGTTTTTCTAGGGCTTTTACACGACTGAATAAATCGTCTATTTGCTTCGTTCGGATGGACACTTTGCGCCAATCCCGGTTCTTCATCGCCGGTTGTCCGGAAGAGTACACCCCTGGCTCGGTGATATCTTGAACAATCATAGTATACCCGGTCACTTGAACATTATCGCAAATGGAAATGTGACCGTTAACACCACAACCGCCGCCTAACACCACATATTTTCCAATATGACAGCTTCCAGCGATACCTGTTGCGCCACACACACAAGAATGATCACCAATAATACAGTTGTGTCCCACCTGCACCTGATTATCAATAATCACATTTTTGCCGATGATGGTATCGTCAAGGGCCCCTCTGTCGATGGTACTGGATGCCCCAATTTGGCTATCATCGCCTATTTGCACACTGCCAGTTTGTGGAATCGGTAACCAGTTCCCTTTGTCATTGGCATACCCAAAACCGGCGGCACCAATCACAGTTTGACTATGAATGGTTACCCGTTTACCAATATTCACATCATGATAAATCGTGACATGGGGCAGAAGTGTCGACCCTTCGCCTATGTGCACCCCCTTACCAATGACCGTGTTGGCACCAATGGTGACATTGTCGCCTAATACTACGTTATCTTCGATAACCACATTGTGGCCAATGGATACGTCAGTACCGATAACAGCTGAAGAGGCAATTTTCGCCGTCTCAGCAATACCAAGAGCGGGCTTAGGTGTGGTATCAAATAATTGCGCGACAAGAGCAAAAGCGGCATGGGGATTGGCGTGAATCAACCCAGGCACGGGACATTCATTTGCAACTTTCTCGCTGATTATTACTGCGCCAGCGTCGGTCGTCGCCAGTTGCCCTTTATATTTGGTGTTGGTCAAAAAAGATACTTGGTGACTTTTAGCCCCTGCGAGAGTGCCTACACCACTCAGTTTCGTATCACCATTTCCCAGTACGGTTCCACCGGTGTGTTCTGCAAGTTCCTGCAAGGTATAAACACGTTTTGAATGCGTTGTCATCATATCGCCTTGTCGTCATTGTCGTCTTGGCCATTATGCTACTGGAAAATTCCCTTTTCGTCCCTACTCTCATTAGCAAAATTTGCATTCCTGACACACAGATGACTAATTTTAACCCAATTAGACAAAAGCCCGGCCTCTACACTGGTCAGCCCCAGTGAAAAGCGAGTACACTATTCCTATTATTCCTTCAATTCAGGACACATCGAAAAGTATGTCACAATATGTTTATTCAATGCATCGGGTGGGTAAAATTGTTCCACCTAATCGTCAAATACTCAAAGACATCTCACTGAGTTTCTTCCCCGGCGCAAAAATTGGTGTGCTGGGTCTTAACGGCTCGGGTAAATCAACCCTTTTACGCATTATGGCAGGGGTTGATACCGAAATTGAAGGTGAGGCTCGTCCCCAACCCGGATTAAAAATAGGCTACTTGCCCCAAGAGCCCAAACTGGATGAATCCAAAGATGTACGAGGCAACATCGAAGAAGCCGTGGCTGACGTAAAATACGCATTAACCCGCCTCGATGAAGTATACGCCGCCTATGCCGAAGCCGATGCCGATTTTGACGCGTTAGCAAAAGAGCAAGGTGAATTAGAAGCCATTATTCAAGCAAAAGACGGCCATAATTTAGACAATGCACTGGAACGCGCCGCCGATGCCCTTCGCCTTCCGCCTTGGGACGCCGATGTGTCAAAATTATCAGGGGGAGAACGTCGTCGCGTTGCCTTGTGCCGCCTGTTGCTAGAAAAACCCGAAATGCTACTTCTTGACGAACCCACTAACCACTTGGATGCTGAATCTGTTGCCTGGTTAGAACGGTTCTTACATGATTATGAAGGTACTGTAGTGGCCATTACCCACGATAGGTATTTTCTCGATAATGTTGCAGGGTGGATCTTAGAGCTCGACCGAGGCCATGGCATTCCGTGGGAAGGCAACTACTCATCATGGCTAGAACAAAAAGAAAACCGACTGGAACAAGAGGAGCGTACAGAAAACGCTCGCGTCAAATCCATGAAGCAGGAACTTGAGTGGGTACGTTCAAACCCCAAAGGTCGTCAGGCCAAATCCAAAGCCCGTATGACCCGCTTTGAAGAGATGGCCACCTCGGATTATCAAAAACGAAACGAAACCAATGAGCTATTTATTCCACCCGGTGAGCGATTGGGCGATAAGGTGGTGGATGTTAGCAATTTGAAGAAGTCATACGGTGACCGTATGCTCATCGAAGACCTTTCATTTTCTGTTCCTAAAGGAGCCATTGTGGGCATCATTGGTCCAAATGGCGCGGGTAAGTCTACCCTGTTTCGAATGCTGTCTGGGGAAGAACAACCTGACAGTGGTACCATAGATATTGGTGAAACCGTCCAGTTAGCGAGCGTCGAACAGTTTCGCGATCATATGAACGAAAATAATACGGTATGGAAAGAAATTTCGAACGATCAGGATATTATCCGAATTGGTAACTTTGAAATTAACAGCCGCGCTTACTGTAGCCGGTTTAATTTTAAAGGCACAGATCAGCAAAAATTCATTAAGGATCTGTCTGGCGGAGAGCGTAACCGAGTACACCTTGCTAAACTGCTTAAAGCAGGCGGCAACATGTTGTTGCTCGATGAACCTACCAATGACCTCGATGTTGAAACCCTGCGGGCGTTAGAAAACGCGCTACTGGAATTCCCAGGTTGTGCCATGGTGATTTCCCATGACCGCTGGTTTCTCGACCGGGTAGCAACCCATATCCTCGATTATCGAGATGAAGGCACAGTCAACTTCTTTGAGGGTAACTATACCGAATATGCCAGTTGGTTAAAGGCCACATTTGGCCATGATGTGGTGGAACCTCATCGTCTCAAATACAAGAAAATGGCAAAATAGTCCATCAAACAGCCCCGAAATCTATCGGGGCTTTCTTTTTATTACCCATTAATCGCCTGTTTATTTTTCGTTAACTGTTGACCTTTCCTTTTCAATTGCACTAATAATAAGTATGCACCGAAAGTAAAAGGAAAAAACGTGGATAAACGTCAGTTCCAACGGGTGGCCTTAAATGTGTCAGGCCAACTTAGCCATCGAAATGTCAGCATTCCCATTGTCATTAAAGATGTGTCATTACAAGGGTTGCGTCTGTGTGCGTCAGACCGCCACTTAGATGCACTGCCCTTCGACAGTCACGACCCTTATACCGTTATATTTAAAGCCAACGAAGACAGTCCAGATATCGCGCTTTTTCTTCAACAACTGTATCGACAAACCCAAACAGACTCGGCCACCGTAGATATCGGCTGCAAATTAGATCACATTGATGTAGAAAGTCTAGCGGGGTTGCGCCGCTTAATTACGATGAACAGTGAAGACAACACTATCTCAGAAAAGGATTTGAATGCCTTGATTGATGCTATCTATGGTAAGGCGTCCAACGCTTCTGACAATTGACCCACGGGCACCACTTCGATACCTGCTATCGGTTGTTTCGGAGCATTAGCACGGGGCACGATCGCTCGCTTAAAACCATGTTTAGCCGCTTCGGTGATGCGTTCGGTGCCGTTGGGCACAGGACGTATTTCACCGGCTAGCCCCACTTCACCAAATACAATTAGGTCTTTGGGCAATGCCCGGTTACGAAAACTGCTGACCATAGCCAACAACAATGCCAAATCGGCGCTGGTTTCTGCTATTTTCACGCCGCCCACGGCGTTAACAAACACATCTTGATCGTTCATCTGAACATTACCGTGACGGTGCAATACAGCCAACAACATCGCCAGTCTATTCTGTTCAAGGCCAACCGCAATACGACGAGGGTTGGCCATTTGTGAATAGTCGACTAAGGCTTGAATCTCAACAAGCAGCGGGCGCGTGCCTTCCCACACCACCATCACACTAGAGCCCGGCGCTTCGGTCTCACCTCGGCTTAGAAAGATAGCAGAAGGGTTATTCACTTCCTTAAGCCCTTTTTCGGTCATACCGAACACACCCAATTCATTTACGGCACCAAAACGATTTTTCTGGCTACGCAGAGTTCTAAAACGACCATCACTTTCGCCTTCCAGCATCATGGAGCAATCAATACAGTGTTCTAACACTTTGGGGCCGGCTAAATTGCCGTCTTTGGTGACATGCCCCACCAAAAACATGGCGATATGATTTTGCTTTGCAAAACGCGTCAGGTAGGCGGCGCTTTCTCGCACCTGTGACACGCTGCCCGGCGCCGATTGCACATCGGCAACATTCATTACCTGAATAGAATCAATCACCATAATTTTAGGTTGTTGTTGCAAGGCTAACTGGCAAATGGTTTCAACGTTGGTTTCTGCCAGCATGAGTAATTGGTCGTCAGGTAAGCCAAGTCTTTTCCCGCGCATGGCCACCTGTTGCAAAGATTCTTCCCCGGTCACATACAATGCGCTTTTGTGTTTCGCTAATTGACACATTACCTGCAGTAGCAAGGTGCTTTTACCTGCCCCCGGTGAGCCACCGATTAACATAGCCGCACCCGGCACAATACCGCCACCAAGCACTCGGTCTAGTTCTTTAAAGCCAGAGGAGAAACGAGGTAACGCCTCTAAATCAATGGCATTGAGCTTTTCAATACGGGCGTTAGTTTGGCCTGCATAGCCACTTAAACCGCTTTTGGGCGTGCTTGCAGCACTGATGACAAATTCAGAAATCGTGTTCCATGCTTTACATTCAGTACATTGCCCTTGCCAACGGGCAAATTCTGCACCACAGTCGGAACAAACATAGGCTGTTTTACGTTTTGCCATAGAGTTATTTTCACATTGGTTTTTTTTAGCGTATTCTACACTTAACATCGACATACTGCATGCTGGTTTAAAGACGCGTTAAAATTGAACTATTTTTTTACGCTGCCGATAACACTGATGTAGCAAACAAATAAAATTAAAATAAAATTGATGGTAATGGATAAAGAGCTGCAGCAATACACCCACATTATTGACAAACTTAAGCCCGCGATTAATTCGACGGACTTTAACCAGCGTTTGTCTCAAGTCACCAAAGATCTTGCCCCAGAAAAGCGCTTTCTCATAAAGATGGAACTGAAGCGTTTAGCCAAGCCTTGCTTGCGCTCGGTGGATTTGCGGGGGCAGGTGAATGGAGAATGTCACCTTTTTGAATACAAGGGGCGCAACCATTACCTAGATGAAATCGCCATCGAAGTGTTCAAAGAGCAGGTGAAGATTTATGGCCATTACAGTTTCGGTGTTTATGAAGCTATTATGGCAACCGAAAACAATTTTAAGGTGATGCGAGATAAAAAAGAGCGAGAAGCAAAAAGCCCCCAACAAAGCACACCCGCAGAAAACGCCAACCAAATTCTAGCCCAGTATACCATTCCCGTGGTGAATTTATTGTCCTATGCCCATCGGGGCCACGAAAGGATGAATTTTGCCATCGCAGTAGAAATTAAAGATGAGCAACACCATAGCTACCGTGCCACCAGTATTGATATTTCCATGGAAGGCTTACGGTTAAAAATACCCAAAGACATTCAATTTTCCCCAGAACAGCGATTGTATGTGTACTTTCGCGGCCTGGAAAATGAATTTGCCATGGACAAGCGTAACGGCATTGCTTACAACGTCATCACCACCAAAATTGAAAAGTCTACCCCTTATCTAATTCTAAAACGTGAGCTTTCCCTGCCCTCCCCCATGTTCGACAGCTTTTTAGAAAAATTTATTCACGGGAATAAACGCAGATACAAGGTAAATTTAGCCAATACGGTAGATGCCATTAAAAATAAAACCGCTGAGCAATATATTTCGCCCTGTAGCCCTACATTACCGGTATTTATTGATAAAACAGACAGCCAGCTTGTGCCTAAATATGCCATGATCAATAGTATTAATCAGGAAACATTGGCCTATTGGCAAGACGAAGAAAGCAATATTCGATTAGGCTATTTGCTAAAACCGTCACGGTTGCAATGGTTACACGAGCAGCAAGATTCCGGTGCAGAAATGTACGTGTACTCTTTTACTCATATTCAAAACGGGGCCGTCTATTTTTATTCGGCATCTAGCCAGGAACTTGCAAAAAAAGAAGTCCTTAAAAATGTTTACCTAGGGTTTGGTGCACGAAAGGTAAGCTGGCGTGTGTTCAAACTCTCCATGGGAACCATGTCTGCGGAGCAGGCCCACGTGGCCCTTTCCATTCCTGAAACAGCCAGTACCAAAACACAAAAACAACACGCAGCCCCCTCAGCCCGCCTAATGGCGAAGTTGAAAAACCTGTCCTATATCGTTCATGTTACGGATGTGACGTCAGCGTCCGCTCAGCAGTGTTATGCGCGTTTAAAATTTAATCGCAATAACCTCACCCATTTACGGGTGTTCGCCCATCCACGTAATCGGCTTCCTCAAACCATTCAACCTTACCGCTACCGGTTTCAGGAACAGCGGATGGAAACCCGTTATTTATTGCGTTCGCCCATTAAATTAACCAATTATAATGACGAAATGCCTCTTGCAGGGATCAGCGAAGATATTTCCGTGTCGGGCCTTCGTTTAGAAGTGGCAGAGGAGTTTTTAGGTGACGTAGGATCATTGGTAAAGGTTTCTTTTCCTAAACTTCAGTCTCTCACTACCCAACATGACGTGATGGGGTTGATTTATGAAGTCATTCACATCAGTGAAGAGCGCAATCTAATACATTTGCGTTCTGCAGAAGGTGAAACCGGGAAGATAGCACGTCAGTTTTTCGACAATTTAATTAAACAAAATAAACAAAGCTTAAAAACCTACCCTGAAGAAGAAGAAATTCCAGGCATGGGCCATGCTTTACGCTGTATCAATGCCCGCAACACGCCCAATTGCGCTTTTCTTATGGCCAAAACAGGCATCCGATATACGCCAGATTTAGCCGTTTTCAGTGACAATGATGCCATGCTTAATCAACTCATGTGCCATTTCACCGATAACAAGCATGCCAATGTAGAGTTTCTTTTTAGAGATAGAAACTTAGACGCGCCGTTGATTCAGCAGGGTTTGCGTACTATGAAAATCGAAAATCAACCGGTACGTCAAGAGTTGTTTATCGCTTACGATCCCCATCGCAAAGATAGTAGGCTGGCACTTATTCCTCATTTGAGTAGTCGCTTTAGCGACGACGAAAAGCGGCGGCTGTTTATCATCGATGCCATGGAAAAAGGGCAATTTGTTGCGGTACAAGTGGTGCTAACCAGCACCGGCAAGCCTGATTTAGATATGCTTCAAGCGGAATTAAATTACGTCAGTATGTATGCCATGCATATCGCCAAAGAGTTAGACGAGAAAATCTGGAGTATTGGCGCGTCGGTGCACCTAGTAGACACCACCGCAGAGGTACTTACACGCTTTGGATTTGATAGAAAGACCATTTTGCATAACTGCGCGCCAGTGAGGCAAGGTGAAGGATTAGGTAACGAGCAAAAACCGATTAACCAACAACCCCCTAGCGTTAAATAAACAAGGCCTAGTTACGCTAGGCCTCGCTATACACAGCTTAAGCCAACAAATATAACAACCGCTGAAGACCACCAAAGCGAATGGCCACATCCGCCTTTTCTCTTACTACCGGTTTGGCATGGCAGGCAACACCTAAAGCAGCCTGGTCCATCATGAGCAAATCATTAGCACCATCGCCCATTGCAACAGTTTGCTCGCTGGGTATAGACCACTTTTGCGCGAGTTCACTCACCGTTTTAGCTTTAACATTCGCATCCACAATCCCCCCTACCACTTGGCCGGATAATGTTTCGCTTTCTATGGCCAAAGTATTAGAAACCGCAGCATCTAAGCCCAGCCGTTCTTTGAGGTGATCGGCAAAGTAGGTAAAACCACCAGAGGCGATGGCAATTTTCCAGCCGTGGGATTTTAATGTATTAATCAGTGGTACGACACCAGGCATAAGGGGAATGCTGTCTCGTATTTGGGCGAGTTGAGCCACAGGCACACCTTGTAAACATGCGACTCTGGAAATAAGGCTCTCACTAAATGCCAACTCGCCACGCATGGCTTGCGCCGTGACCTTGGCCACTTTGTCTCCCAACCCCGCCAGTTTGGCAATTTCATCAATGCATTCAATTTCAATAACGGTGCTATCCATATCCATCACCAATAAACCGCCATCACTAAGTGTCGGCTGATTGGTTTGCACCGCAATATCTAATCGCAACGCGTTCGCTACCGCTTCTAGCGAATCTTTTAATTTATCCACCTGCTGCACGGTCACCGGACAAACCACCACCGTTTCATGAAAGGTGTCACTTAATGAATGCAGACCAAAGGCACCAAATGTCAGTACAGGTGCTAATTGTTCGCACACACAAGTTAGCTGATGGAGCGTCATAGCCGAGCCAATGATGGTCAGTACCGGCGTGTCTTGGCTCTGTTGTGCGGTGGAAGCGGCCACCCAGCGCCCATCAATATAGCTTACGCCATGGGCGTGCTCTTTTAAAAACTGAGTAAGAACTGCACCACTGTGCATGCTAGAAACTGATAATTCCGACACCATAATCACACCCTATATTGTTGCGTAGCCGTATCCTAGCGAATTCCCAGACAATGGCAAATGCTCTTTGTAACAGCGGACCACCGTAAACTTGTACTGCAATAATAAAACGTTATGATAAAGCCACTTCTTTACTATGCGAAAATCTATGCACGACCCTCAACATTCATGGCATATTATCCCGGTCAAGCGTCGTCACCCCTTTGCGTGGATCCATACCAAGGGCTGTCATATCGCGGTGGTGGTAAGTTTACTCATGTTCATTCTGACTTCGGTTATGGCTTATCGGTATATACTAAAACAGGATCACCACTTGGCGATGGCTGAACCCATCAATACCCTTTTGACCCAATACACAATGCTCTTGTCAGCGCCGATCTCACACCGTGATAACACTCACATTCAACATTTACTCAACATTTTAGGAAAACAAGAAGGGGTGGAAGATGCAGCTATCTATGACACCTCAGGAAGTCTTATCGCCGCTGTTCACCCATCGTGGTCACTGTTGGCCCAAACTCACCCTACAAGCGCCTACATCAGCCCCATACGTGATGAACAGGACCAAACCATTGGGGTATTACGCATCGCCACCAATACCAACCATCAACTCACCGGGTTTTATCAGCAAAAGACATTGTGGTCTAACCTAATAATCGCAATAACCCTGTTTAGCTTATTTTATGGTGCATTGCTGGTGTTGGGTATAAAGCGTTATGGCCCCCTTATTCCCTATTTAAAACAGAGTATTTGGGCATACTTACGGCGATAACATAAGCGCTTAGGCTAAAGAGAACGTATCTCGAAATGTGGCATCGGTAACATGGGATATGTGTTCGGCTGATTCTTCAAAAAGCCCTTGTAGGATTTGCACAACCCCGACTAAATGAGCAGGTTCGTTGCGCTGGCCTTGAAACCCCATCATAGGCATATCTGGCGCATCGGTTTCCAATAAGATTGAAGACAATCCCATCGCTTTAATCGTGGCTAAGGTTTTTTTCCCTCTCGGATAGGTGATAGTGCCGCCTATCCCCAGTTTAAAACCCAGCTCAAGATAGGCTTGGGCCACCTCAGGGCTACCGGAGAAGCCATGCACCACGCCACCACAGGTAAATCCGCTATCTTTAATTACTGCCGGCAAGCGATGATGAGTTTTGCGATGGTGTAATATAACCGGTAAGTTAGCCTGTTGTGCCAGCCTTAGCTGCTCGCTGAGCCACGTTTCTTGTTGGGCCATTGGCATGGGCAAGGTTGCATCTAACCCGACTTCGCCCACAGCAATAATCTTGTCGCTATATACCCCAATGGCTTGTTCTAACTGCCTACAACCGGTTTGAATATCATCAGGAAGAAACCAAGGATGCCAGCCAAAAGCCAGATAAATATTATCGTAGCGGGTTTTAATATCTCGCTGCTTATCCCATCCTTCTGCCGTGGTGCCAGGTATAAGAAAAGCATTAACACCGCATTCATTCGCTCGAGAAATCACTTCACCGCGGTCGGTGTCAAAAACAGCGAAATCCAGATGACAATGGGAATCTATCATGGCCAGTTTAACAAGCTACGGCATCAGGCGCTGGTGGGCCCAGTTACCTTGCGCATCACGATTGTATTCAAACCGATCATGCAGACGGTCTTCTCCGCCTTGCCAAAACTCCATTTGATGAGGGACGACACGAAAGCCGCCCCAAAAGTCCGGTACGGGTAACGCTTTATCCGCAAACTTCTGCTTAAGTTGTTGAAACTGAGTCATCAACAACTCCTTAGTAGCTAAGGGCTGGCTTTGTCGAGAAGCGAAGGCGGCTAATTGACTGTCTTTTGGACGTGAAAAAAAGTAGCGCGCATTTTGAGCAGTGGAGAGTTTTTCAGCCACCCCACAAACCCGTACTTGGCGTTCCATGAAAAACCACGGAAAATGTAAAGATATGCGGTTGTTCTGACTGAGTTCTTTGGCTTTTCGACTACCTAAATTGGTATAAAACAAGAAACCGTCTTCACTGACATCTTTAAGCAGTACAATACGTTGCGAGGGTTGTCCGTGTTCATCAACCGTGGCCACAGTCATGGCGGTGGGATCAGGAATATCAGCGTCTATGGCGTCTTTTAACCATCGCTGGAAAAGCGCCACGGGATGCGTGGCTAATTCTTTTTCAGTGAGATGGCCCTTGGCGTATTGGCGGCGTATATCTGATAGCGACATAATGTCCTCACATGGTGTGCAAAATTGTCCGGAGACGAAACTAATCGTCGTTATATCCTAACGAACGCAACGCCCGTTCATCATCCGCCCAGCCTTGCTTTACTTTTACCCACATTTCAAGAAACACCTTGTTATCAAACAGGTTTTCCATATCTTTTCTGGCTTGTTCACCAATGGTCTTGATGTGCTGACCACCTTTACCGATGATCATGCGCTTTTGGCTTTCACGTTCAACAAGAATCAAACCGTTGATACGATACACGCCGTTTTCCATAAGTTTAAATTGCTCTATTTCTACCGTTGTAGAATAAGGCAGTTCATCACCGGTAAAACGCATTAGTTTTTCACGAATAATTTCTGCCGCCATAAAGCGACTAGAACGATCGGTAATATAGTCTTCGGGAAAATAGAACTCACTCAGTGGTAATGTGCCTTGCACCGTTTCTCGTAATGCATCGACTTGCCGACCATTTTTAGCGCTAACAGGGAAAATATGCTCAAAATCGTGCTTTTCACTCAACCACTGAATTTGGGTCATAAGAGCAGATTTGTCTTCAACTTTGTCCGTTTTATTGACCACCAGAAAACAAGGTAATCCACTGTTTTTCACCTTTTGTAACACCATGGCATCGTCGTCAGTCCATCGTGTACCTTCAACGACAAACAGCACTAAACCCACCTCCCCTAATGAACTAGATGCGGCTCGGTTCATGTAACGGTTGATGGCTCGTTTCTCATCTTGGTGAAGCCCAGGTGTATCAACATAAACGGTTTGCCAATCGCCTTCTGTATCTATGCCTAGAATGCGATGACGGGTAGTTTGGGGCTTGCGTGAAGTAATGCTGACTTTTTGCCCTAACAGCCGGTTTAGCAATGTGGATTTACCCACATTAGGCCGACCTACTATGGCAACTAAGCCACAGTGTGTGGTGATATTCTCATGCGGATCCATTCTCTAGCCTCTCTAAGGTCTCTCTCGCTGCACGCTGTTCAGCTTTTCGACGACTATTACCCACGCCGAAAACCGGCTCGGACAATTGTGACACCTGACAACTTACCTGGAAGGTCTGCGCATGATCTTGGCCACTTATCTCAACAACTTCATAAACAGGCAGCGGCTCCCGCCGTGACTGCAAGTACTCTTGTAACCGTGTTTTACTGTCTTTAGGATGCTCGTTGGGATCTAATCTATCGATGCGTGCCGACCATAAGTGCAAAATAACCTGTTGGACTTCACTAATACCGGCATCAAGGTAGATAGCACCTAAAATCGCTTCAACGGCGTCAGCCAAAATCGAACTTCTTCGATGGCCACCACTTTTCAGCTCACCCTGACCGAGTTTAAGTAATTCTCCAACCCCAGCTTCTTTTGCCATTTCAGCCAAGGTATCGCCCTTAACCAGGGTTGAGCGCATACGGGTTAACTTTCCTTCGGTTACGTCAGGAAAACGCACATAAAGCGCATCGGCAATCACCATGCCTAATACCGCATCGCCCAAAAACTCTAATCTTTCGTTGTGTTTTTTCGCTGCGCTACGATGAGTCAGCGCTTGTTCTAACAGACGCCGATCCGAAAACTGATAATCCAACAGCTTTTCAAGACGCAAGTAGCGATCAATACCTTGCATTAGTGGATGCCGCCTATGCGATTAAAGCGCACGCCGGTGGGAACCCAACCTGGCAACCAGCTATCAGATGAACGTTCAAATTCAAAACTGATCCAGATAGCGACCGCTTTACCGACTAAGTTTTCATCCGGTACAAAGCCCCAAAAACGACTGTCTTTACTATTTTCACGATTATCGCCCATCGCAAAATACTGACCTTGAGGCACGATCCATTCGTTACTACGCGTACCCGGTTGGGTGTAGAAATTCGAGCTAGGAATGCTACGAGCAGGGTTGCGCAAAATATCGTGGTTCACGTCACCAAGCTGTTCGCTGTAACGCAGTAAGGGCGTCATGTCTTGGACAAACTCTCCCCGTTCTTCAAACTTCAACGCAACCGGTTCCATTTTAGGGCAGTCACTGGTCTCACCTTTACAATACGGCTTAATGAAAATCTGTTTATTTTCATAAATGATGGTGTCACCGGGTAACCCAATTACCCGTTTAATGTAATCGATGTTGGTATCTTCTGGGTATTTGAAAACCACCACGTCGCCACGCTCAGGAGCGCCTGTTTCGATAAACTTAGTTCGAAAAACCGGATCTTTTAAGCCGTAGGCATATTTTTCTACCAGAATAAAGTCGCCGACTAACAACGTTGGCATCATAGAACCTGATGGAATTTGAAAAGGCTCGTAGAGAAAAGAGCGAAGTACCAACACAAAGGCAATCACTGGAAATATTTGTTGAGAGGTATCGACAATCCATGGCAACTGACCCGATGTCCCTTGAGCTTGCTGCTTTTCCCGGCGCGCTGGCGCCCATAATAAGCTATCCAAAAGCCAAATTAAGCCCGTAACTACCGTTAAAATGACCAAAAGGATTGAAAAATAGTTCGCCATTACTTACCTACCTTGAGAACAGCAAGAAACGCGTCCTGAGGTAATTCAACATTACCTACCTGCTTCATTCGCTTCTTCCCTTCTTTTTGTTTTTGTAGCAGTTTTTTCTTACGACTTACGTCACCACCGTAACATTTGGCGATAACGTTTTTACGCAATTGTTTTACTGTACTACGTGCGATTATATGATTCCCAATAGCAGCTTGAATGGCAATATCGAACATTTGTCTGGGGATCAGCTCCCGCAGTTTCTCTACCAACTCTCGACCACGTCCTTGGCTATTTTCACGGTGAGTGATCATTGCCAGCGCATCCACTCGCTCGCCGTTTATCAAAATATCCACCCGAACCATGTCCGACGCTTGAAACTTCTTGAAATTATAATCTAAAGAAGCAAAACCTCGGCTTGTCGACTTTAATCGGTCAAAGAAGTCCATTACCACTTCTGCCATGGGCAGATCATAGGTTACCGCGACTTGTTTGCCATGATAAGTCATGTTGGTCTGCATACCACGCTTCTCAACGCAAAGTGTAATAACATTGCCCAAAAATTCTTGCGGAACAAGGATGTTAGCTTCCACCACAGGCTCGTGAATTTCGGCGATATCATTCACCGCGGGTAGATTTGATGGGTTATCCACCTGCACCTTTTCGCCTTTGGTGGTAAGCACTTGATAAATTACCGTGGGCGCAGTGGTTATGAGGTCAAGATCGTACTCCCGCTCTAGGCGCTCTTGAATGATCTCCATATGTAGCATGCCTAAGAAACCAATACGGAAACCAAAACCCAAGGCCGCCGAACTTTCTGGCTCATAGAACAAGGATGCATCATTCAAGCTCAGTTTTGCCAACGCATCACGAAAGTCTTCGTAATCGTCGGAGCTAACGGGGAACACACCAGCATAAACCTGAGGTTTTACCTTTTTAAATCCTGGCAAGGCTGAATCAGCAGGCTCCCGGGCCAAGGTAATGGTATCTCCCACTGGGGCACCATGAATTTCTTTAATACCGGCAATAACAAAGCCCACTTCACCGGCTCTTAATACACCAGTGTCAGTTTGTTTAGGGGTGAAAATCCCCACTTTGTCAGCTTGGTGAGTCTGGCCGTTAGACATAATTTTAATTTTGTCTTTAACGTTAAGCTCGCCCTCAACGATTCTCACCAAGGACACCACACCTTGATAGTTATCAAACCAAGAATCCACAATCAGTGCTTTAAGTGGTGCCTCACGGTTACCTTCTGGCGGCGGTACCTGATTAACAATGACTTCTAAGACTTCATCAATACCTACACCGGTTTTCGCTGAACAACGCACAGCATCGATGGCATCGATACCGACAATATCTTCAATTTCCTCTGCCACCCGCTCAGGTTCGGCTTGGGGCAAATCGATTTTATTTAAGATAGGCACCACTTCCATATCCATATCCATGGCGGTATAACAATTAGCTAGGGTTTGCGCTTCAACGCCTTGTCCCGCATCCACCACCAACAGCGCCCCTTCACAAGCGGCCAACGAACGAGATACCTCGTAGGTAAAATCTACGTGCCCCGGTGTATCGATAAAGTTGAGTTGGTAGGTTTCACCGTTTTTCGCCGTATAGTTAAGGGTGACACTTTGGGCCTTAATGGTAATCCCACGCTCACGTTCCAGATCCATCGAATCCAGTACCTGTTCGGCCATTTCCCGAACAGCGAGGCCGCCACAATCCTGAATCAGGCGGTCTGACAATGTAGACTTACCATGGTCTATATGCGCGATAATGGAGAAGTTTCTTATATTACTGATATTATAAGGTTTATCTTGATTCATTCGATACCAAATTTGATGCTAGGTGCCTAGTCGGGTGCCTAATTGTAAAGCGCTAGGCTGTTATAAAACCCGAAGGGTCTAAAATTATGCGCGATTATACTTGTGTTGTGCTTCTTTTGATAGTTTAGCGTTAAAAGTTAGTTTTACTAACACGCTAGCAAGGCAGGTTTTAGACGCTCTGCCACAGGTTAATTGCGGCGTGGTGACCCAAATCCCCTCATTGACAACAGAAACAGGCGCAACCTAGGGGGTCAGGGACAGTCAATCAAGGGGCGTTGAAGAGGTCAACAGCACGGGCTGAAATTTCGTAGTGCCTTGCTGTTTAAGATGATGAGAAATACCAAAAAAGCCAATAATGGTGAAAATGATGCTTCCCCCAATCGGCCATAATTCGTTGTGCAGCCCTAGTAGCGGCAACCCCTTATCTAAACCAATAGCAGCAAGCAAAAAAACCATAAGTGGCGCCACATAAAGCCACATTGACGCAGTTATGATACCGGCTTCGGGAACACCAATGGTGACCTTATCGCCAACACGACACGGTATAGGACTATGTAAAACTAAACGCTGAGACTTCGGCGATAAAGCACGAGAGATCACCCCTGAGCCACAATCCGATTGTGCCTGACAGGAAGAACAAGTGGTTTTAATGGCCGCTTCTACCACAATGCGGTCGCCATCAACATCCACAACAATAGCCGACTCTTTAATCATTGGTGTCACCTTTTAGGCGCAATGATGTGGCAATCGCATTGGCTGTTTTCAGTGGAATTTCTCCCACCACCGTAACCTGAGCTTTGCCGTCAGTTAACGTTAAGAATGTATTGAGTTCGTGACGTAAGACTAAATCTGACCCCACCGCCTCTTTTGCCGATTGCACGTAAACAGAGACATCCACTAGCCCGTCGGTAAACATTTTGTATTCCACCACCTGTCCGGTGAGCGCCAAACGACGAATATCGTGTTTAACTTCAAACATGCCACTGGGTAGATATTCTACTTTCCAACTATGGGGTTGATTGGTAGAAGGAGGTAAAGCCAATGGTCTAGGGAGGGACGAGATGTTCACCCGGGAAAAATACGCAGACGGTGCGTCTGTGATATCCATCGCTGTCACCTGGATTTGTTCAAGAATGTTACCTTGTAAATCCAACGTGTTTAACTTTAAAAACATGCCCGTTGCTTCATCCAACCACAATTGATAGCTAAAACGGGTATTGTCCCGACTGACTATCCGTAGCTGTTGAGCAGGCCGCCCGGCAACCCGAGCTCGACCGACCAAAACAAATTCATAGCCCCGGGTTAACGATGCGGGCTCATAAAGTAATTCACTAGGAATAGGCCCGTTAATATACTTGGAACGAAGGCTATACGGTGTGGCATCCGGTTCAAAAATACTTACCACATCTCCCACCCGAATAAGTTCTCTACCCGGCCCATTTTGCAAATTCAATTGCTCTAACGAGGCGCCATCCTCCAATACACCGTGTCGCCAAAGATAGGGCACGGTCTCTTGATTAAGACGACTCACCACAAATGCCACCTTAAAATTCAGCGTACGTGTGGCGTTGGTCATTTTTTCTAACCAGCCAAGTACCGAGTCGGGTTTGCTGGAGGAAGGCCCTTGTGCATGCTCCTCACCGGTAATGGAGGTAGGTGAATCAGGCATCACCGTGACGGGTGCTTCGGATTCAGCAGAGATTATTTCGTCTGGCTTATCAACACCGGTAGTGTTAGCGGGCAAGGTTTGAGCAAAAAGGGAAAAGGATAGGCAAGTAAAACCGGCTAAGGTAATAGCAACCGGAGAAAACACACGTACCAGCTTTAGCGCTGGTACGTTTAAGAAAAACACATTGTTCATTCTAATTTAATTTGGATTAACGTTAGACTCTGCAGACTCATCAACGGATTTGCTCTGCTCCTCAGCCTGTTTTAGCTGAACTTGTTGCTCGTGATCCGCAATAATTGCGTTAATCTTACGCTTCTTCTCTAACATGATGTTCATGTCATTACGAGGCAGCGTGCGGGTTTGCTCTAAACTTACCGGCGCTAATCCCCCCAACTGAGTACTTGTCTCAAAGGTAGAAAAAGGCTCTGCAGGTTCAGGCTGATTCAATTGTTGAACTCCCAAAATCACAGCCACAGCAACAGACGCTGCAACGGCAAACTGTCCACCTTGCTTCGCAAACGGCACCACATTGCCCACTACGGGTAATTTACGCCACCGTGACGTTTTAGGTGCAACAACCACAGGCTCATCTTCGAGCGCTGCTGCCACCGCGGCAGTTATGTCCATTTGCGGAGCGACAGTTGCTTCCTTTCGCAATCCGCTGCGAATAACATGATACCGCTTCCACTTAACTTGCAGCGCTTCATCTTGAAGAATGGCATCCATAATCTCGGAACTTTCCGTCTCACCATCCATGAAGGCAGACAATTTTTCTTGCTGTTGCGTCATATTATAAAATCCTGATCAAAATGATCGATAACTACCCTATCACAGCTTGTTAGTTCATTTCATCCCGAGAAAGTTCAATTTCATCGCGAAAAAAAATCAATTTTCTAATAAAGGCTGTATGACTTTGTCGATAGCTTCCCGTGCACGGAATATTCGAGAACGTACTGTTCCTACCGGACATCCCATTACGTTAGCTATCTCTTCGTAACTTAACCCTTCAATTTCCCTAAGCGTAATTGCCATTCTCAAATCATCTGGAAGTTTCTCCACTACGCGAAAAAGCGTGGCTTCTAACTCATCAGACAATAAACTGCGCTCTGGCGTTGATTGCTCTTTTAGTGCGTCACTGCCTTCATAGAAGTCAGCTTCGTCAGCATCAACATCACTCGCTGGCGGTTTTCTGCTCTGTGCAACCAAGTAATTCTTGGCGCTATTAACTGCAATGCGATACAGCCACGTGTAAAACGCACTGTCGCCTCGGAAGTTAGGTAAGGCGCGGTAGGCCTTGATAAACGCGTCTTGAGTTACATCAGCAACATCACCCGAGTTTTTCACGTACCTTGACACCAAATGCATAACCTTGTGCTGATAACGTGTTACCAGCAGATTAAATGCATTTTTGTCACCGTGCTGTACCTTTTCAACGATTTGTTGATCGGTTATCTGCTCGCTCATCCGAGCCATTTCTCCTTAACATCTACCACGTAAAACAGCTCATGCAAGCAAAGGGTAGACTGCATATATTTTAAAAAGTTCGCACTAAAATGCGGCCTATCTCTATTTTATCAACAAATATCGAAAAAAAGGCCTTCAAATGTCGTCGATGCTTTGCGTTTTGTCTTGCATCATTTAGACTTGCCAAACCCTAGCCTACAAGTTAACCGCTAAAATAACATGAATTCAGTGACTTCATCACTACCTTCTGCGGATCATAAAGGAATCGAGCACCAGTGCGACGTACTTATTATAGGTAGCGGCGCAGCAGGACTCAGTCTCGCTTTAAAACTCGCTGACCACTGCAAAGTGATTATCTTAAGCAAAAGCGATCGCAACGAAGGCTCTACACGTTACGCACAAGGTGGTATCGCCGCCGTTTTCGATGAGCACGACAGCATTGAGGCCCATGTTGCCGACACCTTAAATTCTGGGGCAGGCTTATGTGACGAAGCGGCAGTCAGATTCACCGCCGAAAACGCAAAAGATGCCCTCAATTGGTTAATTAATCATGGCGTGCCATTTGATACTGAAACCAATGAAGATGGCGAAAAACGGTTTCACCTTACCCGTGAAGGTGGTCACAGCCATCGGCGTATCCTACATGCTGCGGATGCCACCGGCGAAGCATTACAAATCACGTTAAATGACGCTGTATCTGCCCATCCTAATATTCATTTTTTAGAACGATACAATGCCATTGACCTCATCAAATCTCAGCGCGATAACTCAGTATGTAATGGCGCCTATGTGTGGAATTTAAAAGCCGCTCATGTGGAAGTGGTACGCTCTCGTTTTGTGGTGTTAGCCACCGGAGGATGCAGCAAGGTTTATCAGTATACCTCTAACCCAGATGTTTCTAGCGGCGATGGTATTGCCATGGCATGGCGTGCAGGATGCCGAGTGGCCAACATGGAATTTAATCAGTTCCACCCCACGTGCCTTTACCATCCTCAAGCCCGCAACTTCCTCATTTCTGAAGCCCTCAGAGGAGAAGGCGCCCAATTATGCCATCCAGACGGCACACGGTTTATGCATCGATTCGATGAACGTGGCGATCTTGCACCTCGCGACATCGTCGCCCGGGCGATAGACTATGAAATGAAACGGCTAGGTGCAGACTGCATGTATTTGGATATTAGCCACAAGCCCGCAGATTTTGTCATCAAGCACTTTCCTAATATCTACAAAAAGTGCCTTTCCGTGGGCATTGATATTACCCGCCAAGCCATTCCTGTGGTGCCAGCGGCGCACTACAGTTGCGGTGGGGTAATGACTGACTTTAATGCTAAAACAGATTTAGCCAACGTTTATGCCATCGGTGAGGTTGCCTATACCGGTTTACATGGCGCGAATCGTATGGCATCAAATTCATTACTTGAATGTGTGGTTTATGCCGCCGCCGCAGCCCGAGATATAATGGCCAATTTAGCCCACGAATGTGCTCAAGAACCGGTTGCGCCTTGGGACGAATCTCAGGTTACCAATTCAGATGAAGAAGTCATCATTCAACACAACTGGCACGAGTTACGTTTATTTATGTGGGATTACGTTGGTATTGTGAGAACCAACAAACGTCTTGAGCGGGCTTTGCGACGCATTCAGTTACTAAGTCAGGAAATTCAAGAGTATTACGCCCACTTTAGAGTGAGCAACAATTTACTTGAGTTGAGAAATCTTGTCACCGTCGCAGAGTTGATCGTACGTTGTGCGATGGCCCGCAAAGAAAGTCGTGGTTTGCACTATAATGTTGACTACCCTGAATTACTTGCATCTCCTTCGCCGACCATTTTGCGTCCTGACGAGGACGCGCAGCATACAGAGCCCGGCTCCCTCGCAACGTAAAGACGCATCACTGGGCACGACTTGATTGGGCAACATATCCATTAATATGTGTTGCCCCGCCCTTTTGATTAATCAGGTTAAAGTGGCTTTCATTATTATCTGCATAAACAAAAAGATCTGCCTTACTGGGCAACAATAGCGGTTTTCTAAAATCACATTGTACCGTGATATCTTGGGAGGTCTCAGTAAGCTCAAGCTTGCTCACACAATATGCCAAAGACCACATGCCGTGAGCGATAGCCCGTGGAAAGCCAAATAATTTGGCCGTGGCGGCAAAAAGATGAATTGGATTGGCATCTTTAGACACCTTAGCGTAGCGACGTCCAATGTTTGATGGCGCAGTCAAGGTACCCTGATATTGGGCTTTATCCTTGTTTTCTGAGCGTTTACTCGGCGCTTTTCTCACCCCTCGTGTTTTTACTGTTTTTGTATGCGGCCCAGGGGCTCGTACTAAATAGGTTGCCGTTGCATCGTAACATGGCGCCCCGTGCTGGGTTACCTTAGTAAAAACGGTGACATCCCACCCGTATTTATGAGGCGTAATGTCCTGAAAACCGACAGAAAAATCCATCGCTTCATTGATATTGGGCTGGCCAAGCTGTTGAATGCTATTTGCCCTATGAATTAAGCCAAGCAGTGGAAAGGGACTACGTTTATGGGACAAACAGGCCAGTTGCATGGGTAATGACACCACCTGTAGAAAACAGGGGTGTAAGATAGTCTCATGCTTCCATTGGGCCAACTGACAGTATTGATGATAGTGGGCAGTATCGATGACTAGCCGTTGTCGATGAATCATGGTCGGCAACACAGGCGGTTTAAATTGTGTAAGTAACCTTTTGTCCGGCCGGTGTAGCAAAGCTTTAAATAGCAAAGAAAACATCGTGACTTTCCTAAGCAGTTGACTGAGTACGACGCCCCAGGGCAATGATTAATCGCGCCATTCGACGATACACCTTTTGCTCACATTGAGATGGGAATACCCAGCGATGATGGTAGCCACCGTGCTCATCTAACATAGCGAGATAAATGACAAAGGGAAATAGACGGCTTTTCGGAGTGATTTGGTAGCGACAAACCCCTTCATCTGGCTGACTTTCTGACCATATATCCCCACTCACATTCACGGTAACCGAGGATCTCACGGGTTGCCTCGCGCCATGCCAGATAACAACAAACAGCCCCATCAAAAAAAGGAATAAGGCGGTTGTATCTGGGGGTAAATACGTTTTTACAGAATAAGGCAGTGACACGTAAGCTAAAGCCACTGCGCCCATGAAACCAAGGGCTGGGTAATTACGCCAATAACCGTATCTTAAAATAAAGCTATACTTTGACACGGTTTAATACGATGGCCACCATGGCTGCAAGCTCGGGATCATCACACTGTTGGTGGCCCATAAACCAGGCAAACAAATCGGGATCATCACAGGTCAGCAAGCGCTCAAAGGTCTCTTGTTGATGCTCATCAAGATCATCGAAGGCTTCTTCTACGAACGGCAAAAAGAGCACATCTAATTCCAGCATACCTCGGCGGCATGCCCATTTCAGTCGGTTACGTCTTTTTTCAGTAAACATGTATCATTGAACCTCAAATTCGAACGCCGACACTATACCATGAGATAGGCAAATGTCTCACTGACCTTTTTATCAGTTCCATACGAAGACTTGTTAAATGGGAATTTCCCCCCATAGTACACACTTAATATTGGTTTGCAGGAGCCCCCATGAAGACACTCGATTATCTCTCAAACATTAGCGATAGCTTTTTGATCCCGTTAAATAACTTGTCAGTGATTTCCGTGACAGGCGAACAGCGAGATGAGTATCTTCATGGGCAACTTACCGTCGATACCAAAGCCCTCACTGCCGATGCGGTAAGGCGAACTGCCCATTGTGACTTTAAAGGTAAAGCATGGTCTTTAAGTCTGGTACTTCGCCACCAGGATGCCATTTGGCTAAGCTTAAACAATAGCAGTGCCGAGCATACCCTCGCCCAACTAAATAAATATGGGGTATTTTCTAAGGTTACAATTACTCAACATGATGACGCACTGGCCCATTTCGCGCTATCAGGTTCTGAAGCAGAACAATGGCTTATAGCCCACTTTGGGGGTCTGCCGACTCAGCCAATGTCGTCGGTCCAGCATGACACTGGCGTGGTGATACGAACTGATTATCCTAACGATGTATTCATTGTCATTCTTGATCCTAAAGGAATAGATGCGTTGAAAAGCAGTGGCCTGTTTGACAAAGTCGATCAGTATCCCCAGACGGTGTATGAAGCCCTGTCCATTAAAAACGGTATTCCCGATGTTTCCGGCGACGGCGTCAATCAATTCGTACCGCAAATGATGAATGTGCAGGCACTACACGGCATCGACTTTAATAAAGGATGCTATATGGGCCAAGAAGTTGTCGCCCGTACGCGCTATCTAGGAAAAAACAAGCGCGCGGGATTTGCCCTTTGCTTCCCCGACGTGATAGATGTTAACGTAGGTGACAGTATTGAGATCGCAGTGGCGTCAGGTTGGCGACGAGCAGGGACGGTGATTCGCTGTGCTAGCCTTGGAAATGAAACTTGGGTTATGGCGATTTTACCCAACGATACCACACCACAAGACCGGGTGCGTCTTGGGAAAAAACCCGACATTGCAGGAAATTTTGCGCCTCTCCCCTATACTATCGAGTAATCAACGTCGCTTTGAATGGTGCTTGACTGCCTGAGATAAGCAGTCATCAGACTTTTTTAACGACGAAAATTCATGTGTCTTTGGACACCGCCGAACAGGAAAAATTATGACAATTACGTCTGACAGTGTGGTTACACTTCACTATACTGTATCATCAGAAGATGGTACGACATTGGATTCTTCAGAGGGCAAAAAGCCGCTAGTTGTACTACTAGGCAAACGCTTTCTTATTGAAGGGTTAGAAGAAGCATTGGTGGGCAAAAACAAGGGCGATAACTTTAAAATCGATGTTGCCCCTGACAAAGGTTATGGTGAACGCTCAGATCAACTTGTGCAAAGTGTGCCTAAAAACATGTTTGACGGAATGGATGTTGAAGTAGGTATGTCTTTTCGCGCTTCCTCAGAAGGCGGAGAACAATCCGTTATCGTCATCGATGTGAGTGATGATCATGTCGTCGTAGACGGTAACCACCCGCTAGCCGGCGTACCACTTACATTTGAGGTAGAAGTGGTCGATTGCAGAGACGCCACTGAAGAAGAAATTGCCCAAGGTCATCTCGTAGACGAAGATGGGCACGAACACTAAAGTGTAGCCTTAGACGTTGTCGGCGAATGCCGGCTTCGTCTAGATAGCGTCTTCGTTTTGTTCACCGGTACGAATACGGACGGCTGACTCCACGGTGGTCACAAAAATCTTTCCATCACCAATTTTGCCCGTTTTTGCCGATTTTTCGATAGCTTCAATTGCCAGTTCAACTTGATCATCGCTTAACACTAATTCGACTTTTATTTTCGGTAAAAAATCCACTTGATATTCTGCGCCGCGATACAGCTCGGTGTGCCCTTTTTGACGGCCAAACCCTTTTACTTCAGTTACGGTCATGCCCGCAATACCCACGTCGGCAAGCGCCTCACGAACATCATCCATTTTAAACGGCTTGATAATCGCTTCTAATTTTTTCATATCCTGCTACTCGTTGTTGGGTTAGTTTAAACCACTGACGCAATGAAGTTTGCTATCAGTCTAACTAAGATAATATCATGCGGTAGCAGGAATGCTAACCTCCAGCCGTTGATTATACTAGGTTAACGGTTAAACACTAACCACAAAGGTAACAGCAATAAGCGTGAAAAGTATTTTGCTATACCCGTTAACACCATATTTCATACCTTATTCGACGCTGTTTTAGTTTACGCTAAGGGTAATAAAATTAAAGGCTTTCCAGGCGATGAAAAACAATAAAGGACTTTCATTAATAGAACTGATGATAACGGTAGCCATAGCGGCTATTTTGCTTACCGTTGGTGCGCCTGGCATTCAGTCTATTCTGCAGCAAAACCGGGTTATTGCCGCAACCAATGATATTAGCAGTGTCATCCGAACGGCCCGTTTTACTGCCATCGATCAGGAACAACTCACCATTTTATGTCCAACTAGTGACTACGACGCCTGTGGAACGGATTGGACTTTAGCCAAAATGGTGTTCATTGATGCCAACAGTAACGGTAGTCGTGATGCTAACGAAACCTTAATCCAGTCTACTGATCCCTTAGGCAGTGGCTTGGAGATTGCTGGTATAAAAACGGCCTTGTCGTTCTCTCCTGACGGCAGCGTTAGTACTGCCGCAACAATTACCCTTTGCCCTGCCAGTGGAGATGCGACTGCCGCGTCTGCAGTTATTGTTAGCCTTTACGGTCGCGTGGCCGTAGCCAAAGACAGCAACAATAACGGCATCAAAGAAGACAGCAGCGGTAGTGACTTATCTTGCGGCAGCTAAGCTAGTGCCAGCAGGAATAGGGCAAATAGTGACCGGATTGATTTACCCACAATTGATCACACTCCTCGCCCAGTAGCGCTTTTCTTGTAGCACTTAACTGATAGGTAGTGGCTGACACCTTACTCACCTTAAATATAAATGCCGATTCCTCAGCGGCAGATAATTCACTGATATCAGCATATTGACTATTTTCAAGGCGATGACTGATTTGTTCTGCTTGCCACCTTAACAGTTGGTTTCTCGCATTATTTATATCGTATTGCTGAATAACATGACTATACCCAGGCAGGGTCGCCGACGATAAGATCCCAATGATAACCAAAGCAATAAGCAGTGATAATAGTGTCCAACCGGTATTTTTCATATTAAATCCTTTCCTTAGTACAGCTGACGTCGCCGAACTGGTTTGACTAATATATGACCACCTTATCAAAACAGGTGGTGAATCCTGCTGGCTAAAGGAATAGTTCTCGATGAAAAAACACGGTTTTACCCTTGTAGAATTACTTATTGGTTTGGCCATGTCTGCGCTGTTATTGGCTATGTCGTTACCAGCATTACAACAACATTTAGACCTCATGGCGCTTTCTAAAGCCCTAGACGCAAGCCTTAGCCAGTTTCGCCGTGCTCAGGCGTTATCATTGTATTCCGGTGGCGATGTACTTGTGGTGCTGGCGACGGGAGAAAACTGGTGTATTGTTACCGCCTTCGATGAGTGTGATTGCGAAAAAACCGGTGACTGTGTGTCGCCGGCGGATTTGCCGATGCTGTCCCATTTATCTCATCCACAAATCAGCTTTAACCACAGTTCCTTTTCTCCTGCTACCTATACCCGATTTGCCGGCGGTTTCGGCACCAGCCACGGTTATGCCGGTACCCTCACCTTCAATGGACAACAGGTCTCGGGAAAAGTCGTGCTCAGTAATCTAGGTCGGGTAAGAGCCTGTATCGAGGATTTTCAATACGGAGCGTACGACAAATGTTAAGTCGGGATAAAGGGTTCACACTCATTGAGTTAATGTTAGCCATGGGCCTTGGCTTGGCCATACTTGCAGGTACGGGAAGTCTGGCCACGCGGATTTATCACTCACAGCGTGTGCTACTTAGTGGGCTATTAATGGAACAAGAAGTGAATCGCATTACCTCTGTTATTGCCCATCACTTAGCGGTGAGCGGATTTCACGGTGATGCTCGCCAAGTATTGTTTAGTGAACATAAAAAAGCAGAAGCATTTATACTGGGATATACCGTCTCCCAGCACCCTAAAGAAGCGGACAATTCGTGTCTGCTGTTTGCTTATGACACAAACGATAATGGCATACTCGACACCAGTACTAGCGACGAGCGAAAAGGGTTTAGACTACGAGATAAAACATTGGAAATGCGTGTTGACGGTAAAACCTGTGAACAAACTGGGTGGCAGGATCTTACCCAAAACGCCTTGATCACAATTGAGCAACTTAATTTTACCCCCGCCCCTTATCATCACAGCACCTCATTACAAGTTAACATCACACTGGCATTGAAAAGTCGGCCACAGGTCACAAGAACGACTCAATTTACCCTGGAACTTCCCCATGGTAATTAGGCAGAAAAAGGTAACGGGGGCCATATGGCTGGGCACATCGGTGCTATTAATGACATCCATCATCTCGGTGGCAGGTGCACTTTCACTGCTCATTATTGGGCTTGATGAACAAGATATCTGGGCAGAACAAAAAAACATTTTAGAAGACCAAGCACAACGCAATCTGGCGGAATACTCAGCCAGATTGGTGCATAGCCCGTCATGGAGTATAGGCCTACCTAGCGACCTTGCTTCCTCACTTTCCAACGTAGCTCATGAAACGATAGAGGGGGTGGAGGTAGACGTAGCCACCGTTACAATGAAGCATACAACCGGTCTTTTCACAGTAATACATCAACAAGATATTGTTCGTTTTCCACTTCTACTCAATGTACCGCCCGCCGCCCTTATCCTTGCCGATGGTTTAATAGATGATGCCACCTTTACCCTCTATCTTCCGCCATCAACGGCACATCCTACCTATTCATATTCGGTATGGGCTAATCAACCGTTAGATATGACGGTGGAAAATCGCATCACCTGCGCCTCTTTAACCATTGACGAATCAAGCTGTTTAGCTTCAATTCTAAGCCAGACTCCGTGGAAGAATTCGGATATCAAAGATGCTGATAGCCACCTGCCTCTGGACATATTAAATTATTTATTTGGTACGCATATTGACGAGATTAGCTATGACACCCTTAAGGAAATCACATGGCAACGAGCCACATCTTGTGCCGCCATCGACCCCAACGCTCGTTTCCTTTGGGTAGAAGGAAGCTGTCAATTATCAGCCTCTGATGCGATAGGGAGTAGTGATGAGCCGGTGATCCTCATCGTCGAAAATGGACATATTTTGCTACAAGATGAGGCCAAAATTTATGGCTTAGTGGTGAGTCTACAGGCGGATAGTTTATTTTCTTATCAGGTTGTTACCCATGATAACAGTCTGATTGAAGGTAGTCTGATACTCAATCATCAGGCCACAAGCAACAGTGAAATTCGGATAAAATATCATTATCCACTGTTAATGAAATTGCAGCAAATGCCGCAGCTGCAGCAATTAGCCCTTGTACCGGGAAGTCGTAAACGATGAGAACTGTCCATTCTCGACTGTGTGCAGGATGGGCGCTTTTTGAAGTACTCATTACCCTCTTTATCACCAGTGCCTGCCTGATGGGCTCCTTGCACTTATTACAAAGACTGCAAACTACTGAACGGGCTATTCAACTACGACACGAAGCGTATGCTGTGGCCTCGGATTACCGAACATTTATCCTCACTCGCAATCAAAATGGATTAAATAGCTTAGATTTTTATCTTACGTTTACACCTGACAGCGGGTTAGGCCTGGTCGCTGGCAAAGTAGAGCGAGAAATAGGCCTACATATACTTAAGCAAGAGTACACAGTGACATGGAACGCCTTTGACCAATACACTAATGGCAGCACCCTTTTTACAGCACCACAAACCACTGGTTTCCCTCATCCGCTATTAAAACAAACACAGATTTGGGTTAAATGGGACACGGAGGACAGCAAAACCATAATGGTAACCTCCCAACTAGCCCTGCCCCATCCACTCATTGATGCTAGAATTGAAAAACTACTACAACTAAATCAAATTAAACCAAGCTTATAACGTTAACACGACCAGCAATATTCGGCATTGCTAATACTGCCGCTGTTGTCTTCATCCCAAGCCTTGCGACCATCGCTAAAGTACCACAACTCGCCATCGGTAGCCTGACTCGACCCTGATACCGGCGTAGCCTTAATAACAAAATCCACAGCACTGGCACTATCTATAGTTAGGTTGTAACGCTTATTAGATGACGTTTCAGATGCCGGAGACCACGTTGAAAATATCGTAGGGCTACCCGTGTCACCGCCGCCACTGCCAGCCCCCTTGTAGGAAAACGTGCCGGCATGATGTCGTTCCATGGCTGCCGCAAAGGCCATTAGATCCGACTGGGCGGTTTTGCGGTAGCTCCCCTGAATGACGTTTTGGTATGTCGGATAGCCTATTGCAACTAAAATGCCCGCAATAGCAACCGCGATCATCAGCTCAATAAGTGTAAAACCCTTGGTTTTTCTAGACATGTTCTCAATCATTCCCTTTCAGTATCAGTGGTCCAGCTGTTTTGCTTAACCCTTTCAAACTTACCAAATATATTTTGTGCTAAACAGGAAAATATCGATGTACAAGCTTCTTCATTACCATCTTCATCCACAGTGATCACCGTAGAGGCACATTCTGTACCCACGCAGATTACCGGCTCCACCACCTCCTCGATAAGGATCTTAGCTTCCGGTGCAATGCCTGTTTGTTCTAAATCGGCATAGCGATCTGTTTTGTCTGTATCACCGTCGTTATTTAAGTCATCTACCGCGTTGCCGTTATACAGGCTGACCAAGTACGCGCGACTGCTACCCGTAGGCGGTGCACAATCACTTTCAGAACTTGAAGAAGGTATATAGGTAGTAAAAAATATTTTGTAATCAATAATCAACGGCGAAGAGAGTACTTTTTCCCCTGCTACTTCCAAACTAATATACCAACCGGATTTACCGGCAAATAAGGACGAAGCCACCTTTTGGGTACTGGCATCTGTGCTGGTTAGCAACGACTCTGTGGCATCGTATAATGAGGATTCGGTGGCCACAGTGGGCAACACATAATTCCCATCGGTATCATGCTGGAAAACCCCCGTATCTTTTAAGAAATAGAACCGATCTTCAACCACGTCATCTAAGGGTGCCGCACGCCAGCCTGAACCAATCGCTACGCCATAATATAATTCATCACCGAGGGCGACTTCGGTTACGTCAGCGCCATAGAAGAAACGTCGATTATCCGCTTCGGTAGACCCACCAAAGTCAGCAATACGGGCTCCCTTAATAAAATCGCTACCGGAATTGCCGTTATAAATATCAAACCTAAACAACTGCCCACCCATATCGGACACATACATATGGTCAGCATAGCCATCGTTATCCCGATCAATCACCGAGATGCGGCTAGGAATACTGTATACCATTTCAGAAACGTTGAGATCTGCATCCTCATTACTCACATGCCACAGTAAATCGCCGGTATCTGCATCGAACATATACACGGCATTTCCCATACCATCAGCATCGCGGGTTGTTTTCGTATCTTGGGCATCGTCATATCCACCGCCCACAATCATCACATTTTTTACCGTTGAGCCCATTTTCACTTTGGTGATGGTAGGCCTAGACCATGTCTGACCTAGTTTCTCTAAACCTGACTCACCGCCACGAATAGCAAATTTCAATTTGGGCGCTGTTTTATTCGTCACATCGAATACATAATAATTACGGCCACCTCTACGCATTCCCACGTACAAATACATGTCGTCGCCATCGTTGCGCAATACCATATCCCCATCTAACCCGTATACATGGGCGTATGAGGATGTGTCTAAATAAAAATCATATAGGTTTGCTAATAACTCTTTGGGAATAATAGCGAAGTTTTCACTGCCCGTGTCAGGATCAATGGAATGTAAAAAGCCCTGATTAGTCGCCACAAATATAGCGGAATCCGTGTCACTGTAGTTCACGATCACCGGCTGAGAATGTATGGGATCCCCGATTTGTTGGCGCGCATCTGTTGAGCTACCATCACCATCTGAATCTTTAACGTCTATGCCTCTGGCCCACTTTAATAATTCAGTACGTAACGATGCCGAACTGCTAATGGCTAAATCCGTGTAGGAAATGTTTGAGTTGCTTTCATTCACCTCATTCGCGCTATTAATAATTGCACCGTCATCTTCAAAGAAATAAATATTTCGTGATGTGGTTAACTCACTGGCAGCCCCACCGGTGGGCACATCATTTCCATCTACGCTGGCAGACCAGTAACTATGAGCAGTATCACTGAAATAGCCGGTAGAAGAATCTACTGCGTTCGCCCCTTTCTGATCCACAATGGTGTCGCCACTTAATCTGTATTTTTTCAAGTTGCCGGGCCAAATAGTACTTTCTGACGGCTTAAACAGGGCGAAGTACAGTTCATCGTTATGGGTCAGTCGGTTTAACTGATTGACTGCAACACCTGGAGAAACAAAGGTCGCATTCACGTCTTTAACCGAGCGAAGTATTGTCTGAAATGCCGTCAATAGTTCTTCGCTGTCGTCGGCTTCGTAGAAACCACCACCACTATTTAACGCAATCTGATTCAAGAAGTTGTTAGCCGAGGCATTCGCGGCAAAGCCAATGGTATGAGTGATCACCCGTCTATCTATCACCGATGTATCACTGTCACTGATATTGGCAACCAAATCTAAACCACATTTTTCACCACCGCTGCCAGAGCAGCTTTCGCCCAACAGAGACTGAATTTTTGTCACACTGTGGTTGTAATTGGCCTCACCATCCGACAACAAGACAATATGGTTATTGGTTTGGCATTGCAGATCTACCACCGGCGAAATATAGGTGGCACCGCTGGGAATGTATTCATTGATACAATCGCTGTCACTGAGGTTATCCTCGTCACAACCGTAAGGGCGTACGGGATCGTCCCCCAAATATGAACTGCGATGGCTAACTCGGGTATTTTTACGCACCGTACTTGAGGTACTGGTGATCCCCCGCGCCAAACCATAGTCAACCGCCAAACCACCGTAGTATTGTGTCGCTTCATACAAGGTGTCCACGATAGGGGTAAAACCACTTGCTGAGAGTTCATCCACTTTGCTAATTAAATGCTCACGCACAGTGGCGGTGACCCCCGGCGTGGCAGACCCACTAAAACGAATATACAACTGAGGAGCTAAAGACTGACTACCACTATAGGAATACGCCCCTCTATCGCCACTAAAATCACTTAAAATCAACATAATGTCGTTTCCAGCAGACCATCCGCTTCGGCTGAAAACCTCTTGAAGCACGCCGCTTAAATCTGGGGTTTTCTGTTCAACTTTGTGACTAAAATTAGGCATAGACCAGTTGATACTGGAAGTTTTAGGCATATTTTTGAGTAAATATCGGGGGTAGGAAGAAAAGCTATCGGCATCGTCGGTGGCCGCCGCCTGAATATTTAAAGAGGCACTACCACTGTTTGTTCCGTAAGGGGTAAGCACCATGTAAGCTTCGGCTATAACCGCATCTTGAGGTATATTTACGTCGGTGAAACGCAAACCAATATAAGAATTACTGCTGGCATTCATGGTTAATTCAGTCCCCGTGGACTGCTTACCGTTGGTCTTTTCTTCAGCATTATTCGACGTAGAGGAAATTTGATAATTCCCTTCTCCGCTGATGCAACCAGTAGCGCTGGACTCATCATAGGTTACCACCAATTGTGGCGAGCCCGTAGAGCCATAATCAGCCGCCCTTACCTTTCGAGAGCTAGCCGGGTCCAAACTGCTTCCTTCGATAATAAGCGACAAAGCCTGGCCTCCACACCAACCCGGCTGGTCTACAATTTCTTGAATAACTTCAGAGAAATCAGGTGTCGTCACTATCTCATCAGAAACGGGAAAATCATTATCTGTATCCCAGAGTACTTCGCTGGATGTTTTAGTACGTAAAGAGATATTCGCCGTTGTACTTTCAAAGGCTTCACTATTTTCGGATAGCTCACCGGCAATCTTTAATGTCGATGCAGAAGAGTTTAGCTGTGCAGAGGTCAGTCGTAAGATAGCGCCGGTAATAGTCGCACCTTGCGGAATATTCATTTCAGTGAAACGCAAGCCCGATGTTACGGTAGTGATCCCATAAGTAAGGGTTAACGAGTTAGAAGTAACATTAACTGAACCGGCCACTTCGTAGGCATCATCCCCGCTATCCGCGGTAGAGGTGATCAACTCAGGATCCACAGAGTCATCAATAGCCCGCACCGGATACAAAATTGGCCCACCGTAATCGGAAAATCGCATCAAACCGGCATTAATATTGGTGGCCGATTGCAGGGCATCTTTCAACGCATCTTGTACCCGCAGCATACGGCTCTCACCCGTGCCATCTTTGGATGTCATACTACCGGAAGTATCCATAATAAATAGCACATTGGGGTTGTAGGTGACAGAAGAATCCGCCGTGCCTAGGTAGATATCCAAATCATCGCCCCATGCGGCAAACCCAATACAACTCCACATCACAATCGAAATTAGATAGCGGTATATTTTTTTCATTTTTTTTCTCTCCTACTGCGATGCTGGTGCGAGCACCGCTGCGGTTACCGTATTTGCTACAACAGTCGAACGTTCATCGACTTTTCCACATCCTTTAACCACAAATACGTGACAGTTTATATTACTGCCACCAATAACATTGCTTGACCCGTTACACGCCTGTTCACGAATAAAAGCCGTCCGCGACCAACTTGTGGTTTTCATATCTGTTTGGTATTCGCCCGTGCTGGTGTGCTCTATACCCACCGATAAACCGGCCGATGTCACCTGTCGTTCGGTCCAACCGTCATCGAAGCAACTTAACGTATCGGTATCTGGATCAAACTGAACCCCTTGGCGAGCTTCCGTTAAGGGATCGGTCTTTGTGTCATCGGTGAGTAACACTTCATCTTCTGCTTCAAAGAAAACTCCAGCCAGCGCAGCTTCCGCCGCATCAAACGCTTGCCCTGATCGCTGCATAGATACAGCCATTTTATTTTGACTTAGGCTAGAAGACACCGCACTCACCCCGAGTATGGTTAATGACAGCAAGACTAATAAGGCCAAGATTAGCACCACGCCATCCTGGCGTACCATGGATTTCATTCCAAGCTCCTTACAAAATTCTTCATATTTCTCAGTGCCAATGTTTGGGTAAAGACTTGAAAATAATGGCTACTATCCGTGGTCACCTTGGATTCATTAAGCACCGCGATGCTTCGCACTTCCATATTACTCACTAGCGCATCATCACTTTTGATTAGAACGCCGATGCGTATGGCCACAACTTGATGATCACTACTACGCAGTGCCGGCAGATCTGATGCGGTGACATAACGCACTGCCTGCCCCTCTGAACTGGCGACATCATCGGTAATGCCATATTGCACCTGGAAGCTTTCCACGTTATCCATGATGACAACTGACTTTGAACTCCCCACCGGGGAACGCAAACCACGCAGCACACGGCCATCAAACCCCGTGCAGTAGAGCTGTCCATCAGACACATAGTATTTATTAACCACATGAAACTCAGTGTCAGCGGCATAGCCAAAACGGTTACCTGTACAATCTTCGCTACCAAGAAAATTAATCACCAGTTCATCGTTTCCGCCGCTTCCCGCCTGTGACGCCCCTAATGTGGTATTGCCGATATAATCACCTGCTAAGCCTACAGGTTTATTTTGAATAAAAGCCGATTCCACCGAGCTATCATAAGTACTATCTACGTGGGCAATAATTTCGTCATATCGGCCCGCCTCCACCAAGTCCCGATTAAGCCGTCTCATCACGAAACGTCCGGATTCTTGTACCTGGGCCACTACCTGATTTAAAGAGTTAGTTACCCTGGAGCTGACCATGGTTTGGATAATCGCACCGCTAATCACTAGCCCCAACACCAGCGCAATCATCAGTTCAACAAGAGAAAATCCACGCTGGTTCATAGTGTGATGTCCTTAACCACACACGCATTGCTATCTTTGGCATCTGCATTACAGCGGGCATTTAATGTGTATTTTTGTTTGGTGGAATTAGAAACAGGCCAACTGAGAATGATGTGGATCCGAGAGCCACTGGAACAGGTATCAGTATCGCTGGCGATACTGTCTGTACAGGTTACCTGTAAAGTCACGGCTTGATTCGTTTGTACCGCTGCGCAGGACAACGCCCAGCTATCGTATTGCGCCATTTGTGCTTCGCTACAATTTCCCCCTTCGCAATCAGGAATACTTGCAGGGCGACTAAGGCAATGGCATGCATAAACATCATCGTCGGCACAGGACAATGTTGCGAAATTATAATTTTCGGCGGTAAAGTAAGCGTTATTCACGACCATGCTGTCGCTGGCCGTGGCAGGACGGGCAGCCGTGCGCAGTCGCTCAGCAACTTGCTCTGCCACTAATTCAGACTGTGTACGACTAATGGCGTCACGATTCGCAAAAGAACCGACAAACTGTAAAGAAGCCACACCAAGTAAGCCGATTGCCAAGACAAACAAAGTGATTAAAACTTCAATAAAGCCGACACCGGATTGATGCTGTTCCAACGCATATTGGCGCATAACCCAACTACCTATTTCAATGTAAACTTATCCCGCGATTATGTTAGTTTATCGGAAAAGAAAAATAAGTATTAGGATTTAATGCAGCGTATTGAATATGATAAGGCGAGGAAATGGAGCTAGCCGATAGACTAGCTCACTTGTTTGATACGTAGCTCTTTGGGCACAGCGAATTCCACATTTTCTTCTCTGCCTTCCCGTTCAGACGCTGATACAGCGCCCCAGTTCTTTAACTGCGAAATGACTCGCTGTACCAGAACCTCTGGCGCGGAAGCCCCCGCAGTGACACCAATGTGCTCCACCCCTTCTAACCAGTTTTTTTGGATGCAATTTTCATCTGCAATAAGAAAGGCTTTGGCCCCTACCTTTTCCGCTAATTCCCTTAACCGATTAGAGTTAGAGCTATTTTGTGCCCCTACAACAAACAAGATGTCGCAATCTGATGCGAGTTCCCGCACCGCATCCTGCCGGTTTTGGGTGGCATAGCAAATATCGTCTTTTCTTGGCCCATTGATGGCCGGAAATTTTGCTCGCAAAGCATCGATGACATCAGCGGTATCATCCACCGATAACGTTGTTTGGCTGCAAAAGTATAAGTGGTCGGGATCTTTTACCTCAAGCAATGCGACATCAGCACTTGATTCCACCAGATAAATGCCACCCTGCGGATTATCATATTGTCCCATGGTACCCTCTACTTCAGGGTGTCCGGCATGGCCGATCAAAATACACTCAGTACCCGTTTTACTGGCTCGCGTTACTTCCATATGTACTTTGGTGACCAAAGGGCAAGTGGCATCAAACACTTTAAGACCGCGGGCTGTGGCTTCTTTACGAACAGTTTGAGACACGCCGTGGGCAGAAAAAATCACGATACTGTCATCCGGCACCTCGTCGAGTTCATCAACGAATTTCGCACCGCGCTCTTTTAAGCCATCTACCACAAATTTGTTATGCACCACTTCATGGCGAACATAAATAGGTGGATTAAACATTTCTAATGCGCGCTCGACTATCGTAATGGCGCGGTCTACACCGGCACAAAAACCCCGAGGATTAGCAAGATGTATTTGCATGATTAATGATCCTGTTAGTCTTTCGCTTCAGTGGATAATACATCAATGATTTCCACATCAAAAATGACCGTTTGACCTGCCAATGGATGGTTAAAGTCCACGGTGACCGAATCCCCCGCCACACTTCTAACAATGCCTGGCACTTCACTGCCATCGGGTTGAGAAAATGCCACAATAGTGCCCTCAACCAATTCTAAGTCATGACTAAATCGACTGCGTTCCATGTGATGAACATTATCAGGATTGGGCTGACCAAACGCATCGTCAGCACAAAGGGTAAAGGCTTTTTTCTCACCTTTTTTTAACCCTAGCAAACAGGCTTCAAAATTAGGCGTTAAGCTACCATCACCCATGACCAACTTTGCGGGTTTGTTATTAATTCGCGTACTGTCAGCGGCCGAGCCATCTTCCAGTTTGAGGTCAAAATGCATAATCACTTCAGATTGCGCATCAATTATATTTTCGCTCATGTACCTGCTCCTACTTCACGCCGCTGTTATCGTCCAGTGACGATTTTTTTCCATTTTTCGACGTTAGCATATCGATAATCAATAAAGCTGCACCGATAAAGATAGCACTGTCGGCGATATTAAACGCTGGCCAATGCCACTGCCCCACGTAAAAATCAAGAAAATCGATTACATAACCGTGTACTAAGCGATCGTAAACATTACCGATGGCACCGCCAAGAATAAAGCAAAACGCTACGGGTAATAGGCGTTGTTGCTTTCCAGCTTGCTTCAGCCACCATAAAATCACTGCGCTTATACTCACCGCAATGGCAGTAAAGAACCATCGTTGCCAGCCAGAAGCATCATGCAAAAAGCTAAATGCGGCGCCATAATTGCGTACGTATGTAAGATTAAAAAACGGCAGCACTTCTATTGATTCGGACAAAGTCATGTTGCCGATCACTTCGTATTTGGTCCAAAGATCGACAACAATGACAACCATACTTATCCAGAGAAACCTTAAGCCGGTATCTGTCAATAATTTAGGCATACTGACGGGTTTCCCCTTCACCATCTACGTTAGTAACACAGCGTCCACATAACTCTGGATGCGCCTCGTGCGTGCCTACATCATCGCGATGGTGCCAGCAGCGAACACATTTACTTGCCGTGCTTTTCACCACATCGATGAACAAGCCATTTACGGCAGTGGCGCTAGCACTGTCAGGCTTGTCCTCAAGGGGGGCAAGCACCACAGAAGAAGTAATTAATACAAAGCGTAATTCATCTTCCAATTTTGCCAACACTGCGGACAACTTCTGATCAGCGTACAGGGTAATATTGGCTTCTAAGGAACCGCCCAATAAACCGTCTTTACGCGCCTGTTCCATTGCCTGGTTGGCGGCATCTTTTACTGCCATCACCTGGTGCCAGAACTCATCGTCAAAATCACCGGTATTGGCGAATCCTGCGAGCCCTTCATACCAAGACTCGGTAAACACAAATTCACTGCGTTCACCCGGCAGCGCTTCCCAGATTTCCTGCGCGGTAAAACTGGTAATGGGGGCCATCCAGCGCACCAAGGCTTCAATAATATGATAAAGCGCGGTCTGACAAGAACGACGGGCATTGCTGTCGCCCTTCGCCGTATACTGTCTGTCTTTGATAATATCCAGATAGAAGCTACCCAGTTCTATGGAACAAAAATGGGTCAATTTTTGTGAAACAACCAACATGTCATACTGGCTGTAAGCCTCTGTAATCTCTTGTTGTAGCTGTTCGGTTCGGGCCACCATCCAACGGTCTAAGGCAACCATGTTTTCAGGTTCTACCGCATCAACCTTTGGATCAAACCCGTTGAGGTTAGCCAATAAGAAACGTGCGGTGTTACGTATACGACGGTACGCATCGGCGGCGCGTTTTAAGATCTCGTCACTCACGGCGATTTCGCCGCGATAGTCGGTAGACGCCACCCATAAGCGCAGAATGTCAGCACCTAATTTATTGGTAACCTGTTGCGGTGCTACCACATTACCCACCGATTTAGACATTTTTCTGCCTTTGGCATCTACGGTAAAACCATGGGTAAGTACTTCTTTATAAGGAGCATGGCCATGCATGGCCGTGGACGTCATCAACGAAGACATAAACCAGCCACGGTGTTGATCCGACCCTTCAAGGTATAAATCAGCACTGGCAGGAATATCATCCCGACGATCAACCACAAAATAATGGGTAACCCCAGAATCGAACCAGACGTCAAGGGTATCTAATACCTTGTCGTACTGCCCGGCGTCATCACCTAATAACTCGGCGTCATCAAAATCCCACCAGGCTTGAATGCCTTTTTCTTCCACCGCTTTCGCCACGGTTTCAATGATCTGAGAAGTATTAGGATGAAGTGCACCGCTGATACTGTGCACGAAAAGCGGAATGGGCACACCCCAGGTACGCTGACGGGAAATACACCAGTCCGGACGCCCCTCAACCATTTTTTCAATACGGTTTTGACCCCATTCAGGGATCCACTTGGTTTTTTCGATTTGCGCTAAAGAGGCTTGGCGTAACCCTTTTTTATCCATACTGATAAACCACTGAGGCGTGGCTCGGAAAATAATCGGGGTTTTGTGACGCCAGCAATGAGGATAACTGTGTTCATAGTTAATATTTAACAGCAGGTTGCCGTTTTCTTCCAACTTATCGACAATGGATTTGTTGGCTTTAAACACAAATTGACCGGCAAAAATTGGCGTATCTTCTTTATATACACCGTTATTTCCCACCGGGTTATACACTTCAATACCGTATTTTTTACCGACGTTAAAATCGTCAACACCATGGGCAGGCGCAGTATGCACTAAGCCCGTACCCGAGTCGGTGGTCACATGGTCGCCTAAGATAAAGGGCACGGTGATATCCAAAAAGGGATGCTGAACTGTCAGATTTTCCAGTGCCTGACCTAAACAGGTGGCCACAGTACGGAAACTATCAATACCGTACCGAGACATACAGCTTTCTACCAGCTCTTCAGCTAAAATGATCCAATTGCCACCCGTGATTTCAATCAGGCTATAGGTTAACTCGGGATGTAAACTGATCGCTCGGTTTGCTGGAAGTGTCCAAGGCGTGGTTGTCCAAATTACGGCACTGGTATGATGGTCCGATAGATCGCTGGTTTCTACACCAAAAGCCTGAGCAATTTCAGCCGTATCAGCCAAAGGAAATTTGACGTCTATGGCCGGCGATACTTTGTCTTTATATTCAACTTCGGCTTCGGCGAGGGCCGAGCCACAGTCTGTGCACCAGTGTACCGGTTTGAAACCTTTCTCTAGATGGCCAGACTCAACAATTTGCCCAAGAGCACGAATGATGTCAGCTTCAGAACTAAATTCCATGGTTTTATAGGGCTTATCCCACGCACCAAATACACCTAAGCGTTTGAAATCAGCCATTTGTCCATCAATTTGCTTTTGCGCATATTCTCGACATTTTTGACGAAACTCCGCCGCCGACACCTTAACGCCAGGTTTGCCCACTTTCTTTTCAACCATCAACTCAATGGGCAAACCGTGACAGTCCCATCCAGGCACGTAGGGTGCATCAAAATCAGACAGTGTTTTGCTTTTGACAATAATGTCTTTGAGGATTTTATTTACTGCGTGACCAATATGAATATCACCATTTGCATAAGGAGGGCCGTCATGCAATATAAAAGGTTTTTTGCCAGCTTTTGCTTCACGAATTTGCGTGTACAAATTCTTTTCTTGCCAGCTTTTAAGCATCGCCGGTTCTCTTTTTGCGAGGTTACCTCGCATAGGGAATGGCGTTTCCGGTAAATTCAATGTGGGTTTGTAATCACTCATAAACTCGTTATTTCCGTCCACCTGCCGTTGCGAAATGACGCAACAATTTGATTAAATTTGTGTCTGAGAATTGGCAAAAAGCGCCTTGGCGGTCTCTGCATCTCGTTGAATTTGCTGTTTTAACACCTCAAACGAGGCAAATTTTTTCTCATCTCTCAGTTTTTTCACCGGATAAACGTGAATTTGTTTTGAATATAACAAGCCACTAAATCCGAAAATATGCACCTCAAGCTGAGTACGCTTTCCTGCCACTGTTGGTCGCGACCCTACATTAGCGACGCCCGTGTAGCGTGTACCGTCAACCTCCACATAAACCGCAAACACACCATTAATGGGTGCCCGAGAACGTTTCAGAAGAACGTTAGCAGTGGGAAAACCAATAGTTCTTCCCTTTTTTTCACCGTGTACAACTCGGCCTTCAATAACAAAAGGTCGACCTAACATATAACTGGCGCGACTAAAATCGCCCTCAGCAAGGGCTTGCCGTACCGCAGTAGAACTGATTCTGCATTGGTCTACCATAAAACTTTGGGTGCTAGCGACATCGAAGCCCAAGGCTTTGCCTGCTTGTTGTAGCATGGCAAAGTCACCACGGCGCTCTCGCCCAAAGCGAAAATCATCGCCTACCACCAAAAATTTCACACCTAAGCGGGCGACCAACAGCTCTTCAATAAAGGCCTCAGCCGATTGCATGGCAAAGTGCTTATCAAACCGCACACACAACAATCGATCGACATTCTGTTCTTTTAGCAGCGTGTACTTTTCTCGCAATGTACTAAGTCGAGCAGGCGCGGTATCTGGGCTGAACACTTCTTCTGGCTGAGGTTCAAAAACCATCACCGTTGAGGGCAATCCCAATTCCCGCGTTTTTTCATGCACGTTAGCCAATACCGCTTTGTGCCCACAATGAACGCCGTCAAATTTTCCAATGGTCAGTACACACCCACTGTGAGTAGGGCGTAAATTGTGTAGACCGCGAATTAATTCCACTTGCTGTTAAATCCCTAATAACTGACGCTTCATTGGTAAAGCCCGCGATTATAAACGACCCGAACCGTAATACCAATCGTTGCGCATAGTTTATCCGCCAATTGCTTTAAAGTGTCGAAGCCTTACGCCGAACGCAAGCAAAAGAAACATAAACACACACACTGCCGCACCAATGGTCAAAGAGACATGCTCAATTTGCGCAATGAGCGATAGGTTAAAAAATCCATCGCCTTTGTCAAAATACTGTATCACCCCCGCCATGGCCGCACTGGCCAGAATAATCTTCAGTACAAATGCGATAGTTTCAGGCTTTGCCCGATACACCCCCATGCGATGCAATTTAAAATACAGCAAGCCGGCATTTAACGTGGCAGACAAGGATGTGGCGATGGCTAAGCCAATATAGCCGTAGGGAATAGCGAAAATAAGATTAAACACCATGTTCGCTGCCATACACCAAATACCGAATTTTACCGGCGTTTTGGTATCTTGGCGGGAGTAAAACCCTGGCGCCAGCACTTTCACCAACATAAAACTGATCAATCCAAAGGAATAGGCAATAAGTGAATAGGACGCCATCTTAGCGGTTTGGGGTGAAAAGGCCCCGCGCTGAAAAATTACCGTTAAAATTGGTTCCGCCATAAAAGCGAGCCCCACAGCGGCGGGAATACCCAACACGCACACCATCCGTATGGCCCAATCCATATTTCCGCTAAAAGCTTCGGGGTTTTTCGCCACATGATTTCGTGACAAGGTAGGCAATATTACGGTGGCAATGGCAATGCCAAACAAACCAAGGGGGAACTCTAGCAATCGGTCAGAATAATACAGCCAACTAATAGAACCGGTGGCAAGGAAGCTGGCGATCAAGGTGTCGAACAATAAGTTGATTTGCCCAACAGAAACGCCAAAAAGTGCGGGGATCATCAGGGTTCGTACTTTTACCACCCCAGGGTCTCGCCAACCCCATTTAGGTTTCACTAAAACCCCTGCTCGATATAAAAAAGGTAACTGAAATGCTAACTGTACGATGCCACCAATAAACACGCCCCACGCCAACGCAAAAGCCGGTTGCGCGAGATACGGCGTTAACCAATACGCACAACCAATAATACACAAGTTCAGCAAAACCGGAGTAAATGCGGCCACTGCGAATTTGTTTAGCGTATTGAGGATGGCTCCCGCTAAGCCGGTAAGAGAAATAAACGCAATATAGGGAAAGGTAATTTTAAGCATGCTGCTAGCGAGTTCAAATTTAGCCCCCGCTTCATCGCCTTCCAGCCAGGCAATGAACCAACCTGTACCGAACAGCGCGGTGACCACTGGCGAGCCGATAACACCAACAATGGCGACCACAAAGACGATGGCCCCCAGCGTGCCCGACACCTTGGCAATAAAGGCTTTAAGTTCGGCATTATCTTTTTCCTGGTTAACTTCGGTTAACACCGGAATAAATGCCTGAGCAAATGCCCCTTCGGCAAAAAGTCGACGTAAAAAATTAGGAATTTTATTGGCGAAGAAAAAAACATCGGCGGCAGCACCGTCACCCATCAAGCGCGCCACCACGACATCACGCACTAACCCTAATACCCGCGATATTAATGTCATTACACTGACAATTAAGCCGGATTTTAACAATTTCCCTGACACAACTCTTTCACTGCACAACTAATAATTGGACGCACACTATAGCGGATGGTGAAGATAGGGGGAAACACTCTTAAAAATTTATCTTTAGTAGGGTGAATTCCGGTTAACGCCTTGCTATACTTGCGCCCATCTCACGCAGGACGTGCGTTTATGCCTTTGCCACACTATATTCTCACTTTTTAAGGGAAAATAGTTTGACATTTACTCAATAGATAAGCATAATCCGCACCCTATTTTTTAGACATGAATTTATTTTGGGAGTTACACCTTGGCTAACATTAAGTCTGCTAAGAAACGTGCAATTCAGGCCGAAAAGCGTCGTCAGCATAATGCCAGCCGTCGCTCCATGACTCGTACAAGCATCAAAAAAGTCGTAGCTGCAATCGCTGCAGGTGATAAAGAAGGTGCACAAGCTGCACTGGCTACTGCTACACCGATCCTTGACAGAATGGCTACCAAGGGTTTGATTCACAAGAACAAAGCTGCTCGTCATAAGAGCCGTTTATCAGCGCAAATTAAAGCGTTGTAATACTGTTTTTTGTTAAAAAAGCGCCTTTTGGCGCTTTTTTTTATTCTCTATTCTCCGTTTTTGTCATGGGTTCGTCATCCAATCGTCACCCTGATGTCAATGAACAGACACAAAGCTGTCAAGTACTGCCCCTAACATTGCATTTCAAAGTCGCTACTTTGGAAAACACATGCAACCCACTCATTACCGTGCACTTTGGTTATCCGATATTCATTTAGGCAACAAAGACTGTAAAGCCGAGTATCTGCTCGCATTTCTTAATCAGGTCACCGTTGATACCCTCTATTTGGTGGGTGATATTGTAGATATGTGGGAAATGACCCGGCAATTTCGTTGGCCCGACACCCATAACCAAGTGTTACAAACGTTTATGCGCATGAGCCGAGAAGGAACCAAGGTGATCTACTTGCCTGGCAATCATGATGAGCCTCTCCAGTCTTATAGCGGCATGCAGTTTGGTAATATCGATATTTGCCGAGAATACATACACACCACCGCTACCGGAAAAACCTATTTAGTTTTACATGGTGACCAATTTGACGGCGATGTCACCTTGGGTAAATTTCACGGCTGGATTGGTGATAAAGGTTATGACCTACTGTTATTTCTAAATCGTTGGTTTAACCGGTTTAGGCAGTGGCAAAACAACCATTACTGGTCATTGGCTGGCTATATTAAGCAGCACATTAAAGGGGCCAACACCGCCATCGCTCGGTATCGTGTCGCTTGTTGCCAGCGAGCGGCAAAAATGAATCTAGATGGCGTGATATGTGGACACATTCATCATCCAGAAGAAACCATGGAGAATGGTATCCACTACATAAATGATGGTGACTGGATCGAAAACTGTTCCGCATTGGGGGAAGATGAGCAAGGAAACTTATCGTTAATTCGATGGACAACGTTGATGCAACCACCCGCATTGGTTACCCCTCTTAAGCCAAATGCCAGCCCGTCCAAAGCGGCATAATTGTCACCTAACTGACAAAAAAGTGCACAAAAAGCGTCATAGTAGATTGTTATCGTTCGTCCAAAACATCGAGATTGATTATGTTTACCGTTGATGATGTATTAACACGGCACTATCCCCAGGTTGTAGATAAACCCTGGTTATTTAAATCCCTTTCCTTTGTGCTGCGCCACCTCCTGCATGAGCGGGAAATGTCAGAATTTAGCGCCGCCTACCCCCATTATGAAGATATCGATTTTGTCGAGCAGGTACTGGAATATTTCAACATCAGCTATTCTACCCGTGATGTAGAAAAAGAACGTATCCCCTCTACCGGTCGGTTGGTGATCATTGCCAATCACCCCATCGGCACACTAGATGGATTAGCATTGATAAAGCTCGTCAGTGAAGTACGCCATGATTTAAAAGTGGTGGCTAATGAAATGCTGATGACCATTAAGCCTCTTCATAATATGCTGCTTCCTGTGAACAACATGCACGGCGGGACACCAAAGCAACACCTTCATGCTATCCATGATCATCTTAATAACGAAGGGGTTATCCTTATTTTTCCGGCAGGAGAAGTCTCTCGCTTGCGCCCACAAGGCGTAAGAGATACGCGCTGGCAGACCGGCTTTCTTCGTATTGCCAAACAAACCTCAGCCCCCGTGCTACCGGTGTACATCGATGGTAAAAACTCACCGTTATTCTACGGCGTGTCGATGATATACAAACCGTTAGCCACCGTATTGCTGGTCAAAGAGATGTTTAAGCAACGCAAAAAGCACTTGCCCATGCGCATAGGCGAAGTGATCCCTTATGAATCCTATGCCCAGCTTACCTTGCCGTTAAAAGAGCAAGTTAAACTGTTTAAGCGTCATCTATACCGAGTTGGCAATAATCGTAAAGGGGTATTGGCAACACAAGCCCCCATTGCCATGCCTGAAGACAGACAAGAATTAACTCGGGCCATTAAACAATGCGAATTATTAGGACAGACCGCCGACGGTAAGCACATTTTTTTGTATCAGCACACCGGTTGCTCCCCCATTATGCGAGAAATCGGCCGCCTGCGAGAAATCGCTTTTCGTGCAGTAGGAGAAGGCACCAACCGCCGTCGTGATATCGACCCATACGACCCTCATTACTATCATCTTGTGCTATGGGATGAAAATGATTTGGAGATCGCGGGAGCTTACCGGTTTGGCGATGCACAAAGACTCTCTCATGCAACCCACCCTACGGGGTTATACTCTGCAACACTATTTGATTACCAAAGTGACAACCAAGCATTATTTGCTCAAGGACTTGAATTAGGCCGAAGCTTTGTACAGCCTCGCTATTGGGGAAAGCGCAGTCTGGATTATCTCTGGTTCGGCATTGGTGCGTTTTTAGCCCGCTACCCTAAATATCGCTATTTATTTGGCGCAGTATCCATCAGTAATGCCTATCCCCAACCGGCTAAAGACTTGCTAGTGGAGTTTTATCGCACCCATTTTCCGCCTCAGTTCGGTGCCGCCACTTCACGTACACCCTATCTGGTATCGTCTGATATGACAGCCACGTTTGCTGGCACGGATTATAAAAAAGAATTCTCTGAGCTTAAGCATCTTTTAGCGAACATGGGCGTAAACGTCCCTACCCTTTATAAGCAATATACCGAAGTGGCTAAACGAGATGGCGTGGCATTTCTAGACTTTAATGTGGATCCGGACTTCAATGATTGTATAGACGGGCTCGTGGTGGTTGATATGGAAAAGCTGACAGACAAGAAGCGTAAACGTTACCTATCCCATAGTCCCATGGCCAACACAGCCTAACCGAGGGCTGGCTTTGTTTCTTTTTAATTTTGCCTTGTGGCTTCCACACAAAGCGGAAGGTTTAGCGGCGATTTGCCTGAGATGATTTAGGCTCCTGTGACCTATACGGTCCGGTAAAAGGCGTTTTGGGCGACGGTTTCACCAACGGTCTTATATCATCATAGGCTATCAATCGACTATCAATAAAAAGATGAAGTGGTTGGGTGAAGATATTATCTTGTAAAAAACGCACATAAGCCGGTTCTAATCGAGTGGGGTTGATGCTTAATACATCCATATTACGCCCTCTATCTGCGGCATTAGCCACACTCAGGCTCTGGGTTGCCATAATCATCAAACATAGCGCCCCTATCCATTGCTTCATACCTGTTCTCCCTAAGGTCTAAAAATCATCGTGACCGGAGTACAAGCAATTAACACACCAAAACAAATTTACCTTTAATAACAAGTAGTTAATATTTTAATTTAGATCCACTGGACGATGGAACATTTTTTCCGCATCATATTTGCAACACTTAAGGAAAAGATGACCCGTGATTAAATTTATTGTTCTTATACCATTGGTGCTTAGCCTAATTTGGTTTGCTTATCTAAAATTCAATAATTGGACTGTGGCTGAAGGTAAACAAGGCTTTATCTATATACTTGTAATATCCACCGCCATAGCGCTTTTTTACTCGCTAATGATGCTACTAACACACATGTAGTTAAGGCAAAAAAAAGCGCAAAAAAAAGTGCGCAATAAGCGCACTTTTTTATTACTTCTTCGTGTTAGCGGTTGGCGTTGATTTCCACATCCGCTTGACTACGCAATGCACTTACATAAGCGTCATAAAGAGACTGACTGTATGCAGCTCCGAGACGTTGTTGTATATCAGCTAAGGTAACGTCATCTGCGGCTGGCGCGGGATTAACAGCGGTTAATTCCACCAGCGCCACATCACCTGAGCCCAACAACGTAACTTCACGGGTGTTTTCTTCAGAAGAAGCCAAGGTAAATAACGTTTCCACAACATTATGGGGTAGCTCAGTATTGGCACGATTCACATTTTCCGCAGTTTGCCAGCTGATCCCTTTTGCTGCCAATGCATCCGCAATGGCCTTGCCCTCGTTTAAGGCTGTCATTTGCTCTTCTGCCCATGCCTGAGCCCCTTGTTGTGCTTTTTCCTCGCGCAACGACGCAACAATGCTATCTTTTACTTCGTCGAGTGACTGCGTACGTTGTGGCTCGTGATCGTTAACACGAACCACCATCACGTTGTTATCGTCAAGTTCAATCAAATCACTGTTAACACCGTCTTCGATAAGTTCAGGAGAAAACACATCATTAACCACTTGCGGAAAGTTAATTTCTTCAGGAACCTGACTACGAGCAAATAAACCAGTTTCTTGAATAGGCTGGTTGGCAATCGCCGCCACTTCTTCTAAAGAGTCTGGAACTTCAAATGCCACTTCAGCCATACGAGAGTGAATATCATAGAAAAGCTCGGCCGCTTTTTCGTTTAATAAATTGTCTCGAATTTCATCAGATACCTCGGCTAAGGATTTTACCTGCTCCGGTTTAATATCTGTCAGTGTGATAATGTGATAACCATATTCGGTTTCCACAACATCCGATACATCGCCAACATTTTCCAATGCAAAGACGGCATTATCGAACTCGTCATCCATTGAGCCGAGTGTAAGAAAGTCCAGGTCACCACCATTTTCTGCAGAAAAAGTATCGTCGGAATTCTCTTTCGCCAGCTCGGCAAAATCAGCACCATCGCGGATAGATTTCAGTAACGATTCGGCTTTCGCTTTTGCTGCTGTCTCATCGTCGCCACGATCAATCAATATATGAGAAACACGACGCTGTTCCTCTTCACGATATAGATCCAGATTTTCTTCGTAGTACTGGGCAATGTCTTCGTCGGTCACGTCCACGTCACCCTTGAGGTCGTCTACTGACAACGACACATAAGCAACATTCACTTTCTCTTCGGTATCAAAGGCGGTGATATGAGATTGGTAGTAACTTTCGATTTCTTCGTCTGAAACGCTCGCGCTTTGGGCGAATGAATCTGCACTCACTGTAAAGAATCGAGCATTACGGGTTTGTGCTTGCAGCGCATACAATTGCTTGGCCTCGCCAGGCAATGCAAAATCAGAGACCCCTAGTGCACGGGTAAGTTGTTCCCGCGTTAACTGGGTGCGCAAGTAATCACGAAAATCACTTGGTTGGAAACCATTTTGGCGCAACAAAGCAAGGTAGCGATCGTTGTTGAATTTGCCGCTTAATTGAAATTCAGGCATATTCACAATGGTATTACGTATTTGTTCATCACTAATACGCAAGCCGATTTCTTCTGCTTTTTGCTGTACCAATTTTTCGTTGATCAGATCATCAAGTACACTTTGGCGAAATTGCTTTAAATACCCTTCATCGGCAAACAACGCAGTAATGCTTTCACCGTATTGAGATTCCATTCGACTACGCTGGGCTTGATAAGCTCGCTCTAACTCACTTAAACTGATTTCTTCGCCATTGACACTGGCCGCCACTGTCTCGCCAGAACTATTCAGATAACTCCCGACACCGGCGAAGACAAAGCTCAGTACCACCAGACCAATGATAAGCATTGCCCATGGGCCTTGAGAACCTTCTCTAATTCTTTCTAACATGACTTAATTTCAACTCCGTTGCTAACTGCTCTTCCCGCTCGGTTTTATCTGGGGGCAGGGAAAAATAAGGCAAGATTATATCGACTCCGTTCCTTAAACGCGACTTTTCGACCGCCTTTTTCGTTAATTAGCAGAATTTAGTGGCGACGCCGGTACCTGACCTTGTACCTATCGTATTTATGGAGGGTAAAATAAAAAAGGCGATGGTCAAAACCATCGCCTTTTGTCGAATCTTGTGCTGCTTAGTTACAAGCGTCTTTCAATGCTTTACCAGCTTTGAAAGAAGGAACTTTTGCTGCTGCGATTTGAATAGTCTCACCAGTTTGAGGATTACGGCCACTACGCGCAGAGCGTTCACGAACCGCAAAAGTACCGAAACCTACTAGTGCAACTTGATCACCTTCTTTAAGCGCTTCAGTTACCGCGTCAGTAAATGCATCTAATGCACGGCCTGCAGCTGCTTTAGAAATGTCCGCACCAGCAGCGATTTGGTCGATGAGTTGAGACTTGTTCACAATTATAATCCCCTTCGATTGTTATTATACTCTTGTCCGAAAACAGTGATTGTCTTCAGAACGTTATAACAAGCTTGAATATGACACGCAAGCTATCTGTTACAATTAATTAACGTTTAATGAATCGCTGCAATCCCTTTATAGACAAGGCTTCAAGCGAGTACGTTGTAAAGGTAACACAACTTCTGAGACTTGAAAGCCCTAAATTCAAAAAAAATAGTGAAAATTAGCATTCAACGTCTACTTTTTGAGCGGTTACCAAGAAAAAAGGCTGAAACCCGCGAGTTTAGTGCGATTCAGCCTAGTTTACCCGTCACTTATTAGCGACAACCTGAAATGATTCTACCGGCTCTTGGAGCGCAATATCTAACACATCATCGATCCATTTTACTGGATGAATGGCTAAATCAGCTTTTACATTGTCCGGAATTTCCTCTAGATCACGTTCGTTCTCTTTTGGAATCACCACGGTTTTAATACCACCTCGGTGTGCTGCCAACAGCTTTTCTTTCAATCCACCGATAGCCAACACTTCACCACGAAGCGTAATTTCACCGGTCATGGCCACATCACACTTCACCGGGTTACCCGTTAAGGTGGAAACCAAGGCTGTGCACATGGCTATACCTGCACTAGGCCCATCTTTGGGCGTTGCGCCTTCAGGCACGTGAACGTGAATGTCCCGCTTCTCATAAAAGTTTTCGTTAATACGTAACTTCTCTGCTCGGCTTCGTACCACGGTCATGGCCGCTTGAATAGACTCTTGCATGACATCGCCAAGAGAGCCGGTGGAGGTCATTTTACCTTTACCGGGGACTGCGGTGGTTTCAATGGTTAGTAGGTCACCGCCCACTTGTGTCCATGCTAAGCCCGTGACCTGACCAATCTGATTATCTTTATCTGCCTTACCGTAATCGAAACGCTGAACACCTAAATAATCTTTTAGGTTTTCCTGGGTTACCACCACCTGTTCGTTACTCTTACTTAGCAGAATATCTTTCACAGCCTTACGACAGATTTTGGAAATTTCTCGCTCTAAGTTACGTACGCCCGCTTCCCGAGTGTAGTAACGAATAATACCAATAATGGCAGAGTCAGTGATATCGAGTTCTTTTGCTTTTAAGCCATTGCGTTCCATCTGTTTGGCAATCAAATGGTTTATAGCAATGTTAAGCTTTTCATCTTCGGTATACCCAGATAAGCGAATCACTTCCATTCGATCTAATAACGGACCAGGTATATTCATACTGTTAGACGTGGCAACGAACATCACATCAGATAAGTCATAGTCCACTTCAAGGTAGTGATCACTGAAACTGCTGTTTTGTTCTGGGTCGAGTACTTCAAGCAAGGCTGATGAAGGATCGCCACGCATATCTGACGACATCTTGTCGATTTCATCGAGTAAGAACAGCGGGTTTTTAACCCCAACTTTTGCCATTTTCTGAATCAGTTTACCGGGTAAGGAGCCAATATAAGTGCGGCGATGACCACGGATTTCCGCTTCATCACGGACGCCGCCTAAGGCCATACGTACGTACTTTCTACCCGTTGCTTTGGCGATGGACTGCCCCAACGACGTCTTCCCTACACCAGGAGGACCCACAAGACACAAAATTGGCCCTTTAAGCTTTTTCACCCGCTTTTGTACTGCCAGGTATTCCACTATTCGCTCTTTGACTTTCTCGAGCCCATAGTGGTCTTCATCGAGGACCTTCTCAGCTAAAGACAAATCTTTTTTCACGGCACTACGTTTTTGCCATGGCACATTGGTTAGCCACTCAATGTAGCTTCTCACCACTGTGGCTTCTGCCGACATGGGTGACATCATTTTCAATTTTTGCAGCTCAGCTCTGGCCTTTTCTTCGGCCTCTTTAGGCATTTTTGCTGTTTCGATTTTCTTGTTCAGCGCTTCAAATTCATCAGGCGCATCATCAAGTTCACCTAATTCTTTTTGAATCGCCTTCATTTGTTCGTTGAGATAATACTCCCGCTGGCTTTTTTCCATCTGTTTTTTCACGCGGGTACGAATTTTCTTCTCAACCTGAAGTAAATCAATTTCGCCTTCCATCAGTGCCATTAAGTATTCAAGGCGATCATTGATGCCTTTCATCTCTAGCACTTTTTGCTTTTCTGCCAATTTTAATGGCATGTGAGCCGCCATGGTGTCGGCTAAGCGGGCAGCGTCGTCAATGCCATTAAGCGAGGTCAGCACTTCCGGCGGGATCTTTTTATTCAGTTTTACATAGCCTTCAAACTGAGAAACGGCAGATCGAATCAAGACTTCTTGTTCGTTCTCAGCAACAGACTCATCGTTAACTCTTGATACCTCGGCAGTAAAATACGGCTCTGCCTGCTGGTAGGCATGGATTTCTCCACGAACATTTCCCTCTACCAACACTTTCACCGTGCCGTCAGGCAGTTTTAATAACTGCAGGATAGTGGCAAGGGTACCAATTTCGAAAATATCATCCGCTTCGGGCTCATCCACACTGGCGTCTTTTTGAGCAACGAGAAAAATTTGCTTGTCATTTTCCATCGCCGCTTCTAAACAGCGAATGGATTTTTCTCTGCCGACAAATAGCGGTATGACCATATGGGGATATACAACTACGTCCCGCAAGGCAAGTACGGGGATCTCTATGCGATCGTCACGCTCTACTGTCATACGTGTTCTCTGTTTAATTCAAAAGTATTTTTTATATGGGGATGTTACGGCAAAGTTCAAACAAAAAACCGCTCTCGTCCCTGTTTGTTTACCATTATCGATTTCTAAATAGGGTGCAACCTTTTTATTCAAATCGACTAAGAAAAATCAAAAATAAAAAAAAGGCCCTCACGGGCCTTCTTGAATTTGATTAGCAATGTCTATTCTGACGCTGCTTTTTTCTCTTCATTTTTGTACATCAAAATAGGTTTCGACTCACCTTTTATTACCGATTCGTCAATCACAATTTTGCTGACATTTTCCATGGATGGAAGATCATACATGGTATCAAGCAGTACCGCTTCTACGATAGAACGCAAACCCCGAGCACCGGTTTTACGCTGCATGGCCTTGCGAGCGATGGCTTGTAATGCGTCATCTCTAAATTCCAATTCAGCATCTTCCATGGCGAACAAGGCACCATATTGCTTAGTAATGGCATTTTTAGGTTCACGCAAAATCTGAATTAACGCATCTTCGCTAAGCTCTTCTAAGCTAGTGACCACCGGTAAACGACCGATAAATTCAGGAATTAACCCGTATTTTACCAAATCTTCCGGCTCAACCTTCTTGAATAAGTCGCTAACTTTCTGTTCATTCTCTTTTGACTTCACAGATGCGCCAAATCCAATACCGGTGTCTTTATTTGCACGTTGTTCAATGACTTTGTCCAACCCTGCAAACGCACCACCACAGATAAACAGAATTTTTGAGGTATCAACCTGTAAAAATTCTTGCTGAGGATGTTTTCTTCCTCCCTGAGGAGGCACCGATGCCACCGTACCTTCGATCAGTTTAAGCAGTGCTTGCTGCACCCCTTCACCGGACACATCACGGGTAATAGACGGGTTATCGGACTTACGTGAGATTTTGTCTATCTCGTCGATATACACAATACCCCGTTGTGCTTTTTCTACGTCGTAGTCACATTTTTGCAATAATTTCTGAATAATATTTTCAACGTCTTCGCCCACATACCCGGCTTCTGTAAGGGTAGTCGCATCCGCCATTGTAAAGGGTACATCCAGCAATCGGGCTAATGTTTCAGCTAGCAACGTTTTACCACTACCGGTAGGACCGATAAGCAAGATATTACTCTTACCAAGCTCCACACCTTCGTGAACATCGCCATTGCGTAAACGCTTGTAATGATTATATACAGCAACGGATAACACTTTCTTAGCGTGTTCCTGCCCGATAACATAATCATCCAAATGCCCATGGATTTCCTGGGGTTTAGGTAGCGCATCCTGTTTTTGCTTTGGTGCGATCTCTTTAATTTCTTCGCGAATAATGTCATTACATAACTCGACACACTCATCGCAAATGAAAACGGACGGACCCGCTATAAGCTTTCTGACTTCATGTTGGCTTTTGCCACAAAAGGAACAGTATAAAAGCTTGTTGTCTCCGTCACCGTTCTGTTTGTCACTCATTACTTTTTGCCTCTGCCTTTCCTGAATAAACAAAAAAACGCGTTACGACGCATATTCAGGATTACTTTAACTATACTATTTAGTGGCGGCTGCGTCAGATCGATTTGTTAAAATCTGATCAATCAGGCCATACTCCTTGGCTTCTGAGGCACTCAGGAAGTTATCTCTGTCAGTGTCCTTCGCGACAGTATCGTAATCTTGCCCTGTGTGCTGTGCCATCAAACGATTTAACTTCTCTTTGATACTCAGAATTTCTTTCGCATGAATTTCAAAATCCGAAGCCTGGCCCTGAAATCCACCTAAAGGTTGATGTATCATCACTCTTGAATTGGGTAAACAATAACGCTTGCCCTTCGTGCCACCGGACAACAAAAAAGCGCCCATACTAGCAGCCTGACCAATACATACTGTACTGATGTCAGGTTTGATGAAGTTCATCGTATCATAAATTGCCATGCCTGCCGTAACAGAACCACCCGGAGAGTTGATATACAAATAAATATCTTTCTCTGGATTTTCAGCTTCCAGGAAGAGCATCTGTGCGACGATCAAGTTCGCCATATGATCTTCTACCTGACCCACCAAGAAAATAACGTTTTCTTTCAGTAGACGGGAATAAATATCGTAGGAACGTTCACCTTTAGACGTCTGCTCGACGACCATGGGGACTAATGCATCTTGCGGTTCAAATGGGTTTATCATATCTACCTTGATTTCTTAGCGTTAAAAACAACAATGCTCGGAAGGTTCCGAGCATTTAAGCAGTTGCTGACAGGGTAAGTCAATCAGGGGGGTAAAAATTACGCCTGTTTGTTCATAACCTCGTCAAAAGCTTTGGTGACATCCTGAGTTTTGGCGTTTTCCAATACCCATTCAATCGCCTGCTCTTCCAATGCGACATTGCGCATTTGGTTCATCAGTTCTTCGTTACCTTTATAATAGTCGATAACTTCCTGAGGATCTTCATAAGCAGAGGCAGAAGTCTCAATTAATGCCATAACTTTATCGTCATCGGCTTTGAGTTCATTTTGCTTGATGATTTCACCCAGTAACAAGCCAATGCGTACACGACGCAATGCATTGTCTTTAAAAAGTTCCGCCGGTAATTCAGGCATATTTTGCGCGCCACCAGCCTGTTGGCTGAAACGTTGCTTAGCCTGTTCACGCAAAGCATTTACTTCTTGCTCGATAAGCGCTTCTGGAACGTCAAATTCGTTTTTCTCGATGAGCTTACTGATAACGTCTTCTTTTAACGTTGTTTTCAGTGTTTGGCTCAATTCACGTTCCATGTTTTTGCGTACTTCAGCTTTAAGCGCATCAACGCCGCCGTCTTCCACACCGAACAATTTCGCAAATTCTTCGTCAACGTCTGGTAATTGTTGACCTTCAACTTTCTTCACTGTCACACTAAATACAGCATCTTTACCTTTTAGCGCTTCTGCATGATAGTCTTCAGGGAAGGTCACTTCAACTGTAACATCATCACCCTTCTTAGCGCCAACCAAAGGTTCTTCGAACCCTGGGATCATACGGTCTTTACCTAATTCAAGGCTAAAGTCTTCCGCTTTGCCGCCTTCGAACTCTTCACCATCTACGGTACCGGTAAAGTCGATAACAACGCGATCATCTTTTTTCGCTTTGCGACGGACTTCTTTCCACGTTGCGTGTTGCTTTTGCAACGTTTCCATCATGTTATCGAGGTCAGCATCGGCAATTTCAACCACCGGCTTCTCAATTTCTATTTCTTCAACACCTTTTACTTCCACTTCTGGATAAACTTCAAAGGCTGCAACAAATTCTAAATCCTGGCCATCTTCATCTTTAACCAGTTCAAATTTGGGCATACCGGCAGGATTGATTTTTTCCTGTACGATTGCTTGATAGAAGTTCTGTTGCATTACGTCACCAGCAACTTCTTGGCGAACTGCCGCGCCAAAACGCTTTTTAATAACGCTTACAGGTACTTTACCCGGACGAAAACCGTTGATACGCTGCGTTTTTGCTAATTGTTGAAGACGCGATTTAACCGCTGAATCTACAGAATCTGCAGGTACGGTAATAGTAAGACGGCGTTCTAAACCCTGGGTCGTCTCGACTGAAACTTGCATTATGTTACCTCAACTGTGCGTCTTAAAATGACGCTTTGTTTGTATCCCCTTTCCCGTCCTTGCCAAATCTAGGCGATTTACGCCCGGGTTAGAGGTGATTATTCAACAGTGCTAAACCGTTGTTTAAACACATTGGTTAAAAAAAGACGCGGTAGTATACAAGTAGGTTTCAGCAGAGTCGAGAGGGAACTAAAACAAATCGAAGGAAAATTGAATAAAAATGCACTATTAACCTGTCAATAGCGGTTATTTCGTGAAAAATAAGGAATTTAGGGGGAAATGGTCGGTGAGACAGGATTTGAACCTGCGACCCCTTGGACCCAAACCAAGTGCGCTACCAAACTGCGCCACTCACCGAACAAAAAGAAATCTAAGACCACATGATATGCGTCATAGGCGGTTTATAAAACCGACTTAAGGGGAGTGCACTTTTTTCACCCTTTATACTAAGGGAGAAAGTGGGGTGGACGATGGGACTTGAACCCACGACAACCGGAATCACAATCCGGGGCTCTACCAACTGAGCTACGCCCACCACTGTAAAGTGCGTTGCAAACTTATTCTACTTCATTGCATAAGCAATGTCAGTAGTTCCTGCCAACTCGCCGATGGCGCATCCGGCAGGATTCGAACCTGCGACCCACGGCTTAGAAGGCCGTTGCTCTATCCAGCTGAGCTACGGACGCTCGACGAATCGAAGCTTGCAAAAATGGTCGGTGAGACAGGATTTGAACCTGCGACCCCTTGGACCCAAACCAAGTGCGCTACCAAACTGCGCCACTCACCGACTGTGTAGCGGTTGTGAACTTCACTACCGTTACGGGGTGCGCATAGTACCGACAAGACCCTACCTCGTCAAACACTTTTTTCAGCAAAAATGCTAACCGCTCACAATACATCCAATCTACTTCTTTTTTAGCCAATTATTCCCCTGTTCATGATGATTTTCACTTTGTCATCAACTAACAAGTTATGAAACAATATAGGCAACTGATATTTACGAGAAACCTTGAATGAGTGCCCACCTTATCGATGGCAAAGTAATTGCCAAACAAGTTCGCCAACATGTAGCTGCTTATGTAGACTCTTTAAAAGAGGCCAATAAACGTTGTCCTGGTCTTGCCGTTGTCCTTGTGGGCAGCGACGCGGCCTCGCAAGTATACGTCGCCAACAAACGTAAAGCCTGTGAAGAAGTCGGGTTTGTTTCTCGTTCGTTTGATCTGCCGGCCGATACTAGCCAAGATGAACTGCTGTCTTTAATAGATACACTGAATGAAGACGATGAAATCGATGGCATTTTGGTACAACTGCCCCTTCCTGCTGGTTTAAACGCTGAATTAATTCTCGAACGAATTTTACCGCAAAAAGACGTGGACGGATTTCATCCTTATAATATTGGCCGATTAGCACAACGTATTCCTGCGTTGCGCCCATGTACCCCAAAAGGGATCATGACCATGATAGAAGCCACTAAACGGCCGGTTAAAGGGTTAGATGCGGTGATTATCGGCGCTAGCAACATTGTTGGCCGTCCTATGTCACTTGAGTTATTGCTGGCGGGCTGCACCGTCACCACCTGTCATAAATTCACCCAAGATTTAAAAGCCCATGTGCTTCGTGCTGATCTTGTGGTGGTGGCTGTAGGTAAACCGAATTTCATTCCCGGCGACTGGATCAAACAAGGTGCTATTGTGATTGATGTGGGTATTAACCGCTTATCAGACGGCTCGTTGGTCGGTGATGTGGATTTCGAGAAAGCCAAAACCCGTGCCGGTTGGATCACACCGGTTCCCGGTGGTGTTGGCCCCATGACAGTGGCAAGTCTGATAGAAAATACCCTTGAAGCATACGTAAAATATCATTCATGAACAGCGCCATAATCAGTGCTACTCGGGCATGGTTAGAAAAAGTGGTAATAGGCTATAATTTCTGCCCTTTCGCCAAACCGGTCTTTGTGCCTGAAAAAATTGCCTATATCGTGCAACCTAGCGCTGATTTTGCTGACATGCTTGAAACCCTTTACGAGCAATGCAAACAGCTTCAGTGTGGCGAACATATCACCACCACTTTGATTATCTATCCCAATGGCGTAGAGGCATTCGATACTTATCTTGATTTACTCGGGATGGCGGAACAATTCATGGACAGAAGTGGCTTTACTGGCGAGTTTCAACTCGCCAGTTTTCACCCTGACTATGTGTTTGCAGAGCAAGATCCAGATTCAGCCGCCAACTACACGAATCGAAGCCCCTACCCCATGTTACATATTATCCGCGAAGTAGATATCGACATGGCAATGAAAGAAAAAGAAGACGCCAGCGCCATTTACCAACGTAATATCCGTAAAGCAAACACCTTGGGGGCAGCACACTTTGATGCCTTGCTCGCCGAGTTAAAACGCGACGGCAAAGCCTAGCGAGTCAATTAAGATTGCAGCAGAGTAGATAGGGACACCTCAAAGGGCTGCACTTGATATTCTGAAAGAACAAATACCCATTCCGATACCCAATGGGGCGAATCTGGGGTGTTGATCCACAATTGATAGTGTCCATTTTCATCTGGCGTGGACACGTACAACCAAACTTTGCTTTCGTCTTCTAGGGTAAACAACCATTGCTGTGCAATCGTCACCTCATTCCACTCGTGTTGAAGGAACGGCTTTACGGCTTCGTAGTCAATGTGCATTAACCCATTCACCGCTTCTGATACGGCGAGCGGATGATAAAGCGCGCCCTCATCAACGGACGGGATAGTCCATTCCCCATCCTCTTTTCTTTCAAAATCCAGAGGCGACGTACCCGTTACTTCTTTTACCACACTCAAGAGCATTTTCTCTTTAAATGGCATGACATCACGACTTAGCCAATCGCCTTGAGTGGCCGGCAACGGTATGCGTTCACTAACTAACATACTTGTCTGTTCTTCAGGCTGACGCACATAGGTACCCCGTTGCCCTTTTGCCATGCGCCCCACCAGCAAAGAAAAAACCTCCCGTGGGCCACCGATTTCTACCAATACCGATTGGGCGTCTTCGCTGCGCACACTTTCTACCCCAAGACGCGTATAGTTTTCCGCATTTGCGGTTTTCGACTCAACCACCGCGATATTGGTTAAGGCACCGGCAAATTGCGCTAATTTCCCTGTATCCGAGGGAAATGTCATGATGGTATCTAAATGGGTAGCCAACCATTGATCTTTTTCTTTCACCGCGGAAAAAAGCACGCCGTTGTGGTTTTCGATTTTTATTCTTTGAATGTCTTTGGCCGCGCGGGCAATATCCACCGCCAAAGATTGCTCAGCGGAATGCTGCTCGTCTTCTCTTTGTGTTTGTAACTCGACCCACCAGACAAAGCTTCCAGCGCCGAAGGTTAATAAAGCAAGAATAAGGATCCGCAAACTCATGACGACTCCGAGGTATAAAACTTTCTAGCCCGTCGCTTGAACACAAAGGCACAAACTAACAGCAGTAAAATAAGTAAAAGTGGGGCAACAATAATATTCGCAATTTTTAATCTGTTACCAAGCCGATCAATTTCTTGATCCAATTTATAGCGCACTTCTCGTAATGCCTGGCGGATAGCGACCCGCTTTGCGATTTGTTCATCAATGGCCATTTGTTGTTCATCAGAGAAAACAATATTGCCGCCCTGACCCGGCTGGTTTTGTAATTCGCTAAGTGCCGCTTCATTGTCTGCTAACTGTTGTTGCAACACTTCTTCTTGTTCACGGTATTTTTCTTCGGCCTGGGTTTCCAACTCTTCCACCCGGGTAAAAGGCCTAGCAAAGGTTCCTCTGGCGCGTATACCAATTAAGGCGCTGCTACCGGTCAGGTTCTCAATCACGTTAACAACAAAGTCACCATTGTTGGCAAATGGCGTAAATAGGGTTTCGCCATAAAAGGGCGATTGCTGTACCCAAAATCGATCTGACAGTAAATCAGCATCTGCAACAACAATTAGATTCAGATCTTGGGTGGCGGCCTTGTAGTCTTGGGCTAATACCGGTGACTCAGGGGCTTGAAAGTAAGATCGGGCTTTACCCGTATACCTTGCCGCCAGAATGTAATTTGTTGTATTCCCGCCAAAGCGCCGTTGCAACGATGCAGGCCTTAAGGTTTCCGCATAGTTATCGGCATTGGTCAGCCCAGCATTGGTGGAAGACTGCATCAAGGGTGTCATGGTAAGACCCGGTTTAGAAATTGGCTCTAACGCACCAAAAGACGCACCATTTAACGACTCTAAATTTGCGGTAGTCACATCGTTGCGATCAAGTTGCTGGGCGGTGAGACCTAAAATACCAAAGTGCTTAATGCGCTTGCCGTCTTCATCTCTAAAATCGAGTCCTAATTGGGCATCAAGCACCACGTTGGTTAAATCTGTCTTGATACCCCAGGCTTTTAACAACGGCAACGACGATGAGTTGGCCTGCTGGAATCGTAATGATGCCACCGCGTCGGCTTCGTAGTGGGGATCGATAAAGGCAAGAATACGCCCGTTGTGCATGGCGAACTGATCAATAGAATACAGCAAGCTGTCCGACAAACCTTGAGGATGCATCAGGATCACCACGTCGGTTCCATCTGCGATGGCCTCATCATCGGCTCGCACAATATGAATGTCATAAAGCTGGGAAAGCTGCTGATAAAACACCATGGGGCCGACGTATCGCCCTGTGACCGGATCTTGTCCACCGGCCACGGGTAAATCAGTCACAATGGACAGCGTCATGGTATCTGGCTCTGTGAGCTGATAAATCAGTTTACTGATATCGTACTCAAGAAACTGTTCATTTTTCGGATCAAAAAATGGAATAGTAAACTGATCATCAAGCAAATTGGTGCCGGCCAGACCAAAATAAATGGTCTCACCCAAATGGCCAATGGCCGCGCCGGTCAGCCCAAACTGGTTTGCTTTGTCTTCGCTGGCAGAAAAAGGGATAGGGTCAATCACCTGCAGCTTCAACTTGCCATTGGCGGCTTGAACATATTCTTCCAATAAACTTTTAACACGGCTGGCGTAGTTACGTAACGATGTCATACCCGCCGTATCTGTATCTGAATAAAAGAAATACAGCGTCACTGGTTCGTCGAGGGACTGAAGCACCTGCTGACTACCGGCAGACAAGGAAAAAATTTGGCTTTCTGTTAGATCCGCCCGATATCGCCCTAAGTAGGTGTTATTAATATAAACCAATAAAACGAAGAGTATGGCCAACAGGGTTAGGCTAATAATTGCATTGAGTTTTTTCATCTCTACGCCGCCCTATTTTCATCGACGATAATACTACATGCATACAGCCACACCGTAATAACCAGCAAAAAGTAAACAATATCATCGGCCGCAAGTACGCCACGAGACATGGTATCGAAGTGGGTAAGAAAACTTAACGATGCGACAGTATCGATGATTGTATTGCTGGCCCAACTTCTGAATATATCAAGCACCATTTCAAAGCCACTGACGACAAAAACAGCGCACATTATCACCGCAACTATAAAGGCGACGACCTGATTTCGAGTAAGGGCCGAGACGCAAATACTGATTGCCAAAAACGCCCCTCCCATTAGCCAGCTTCCAATATATGCCGCGACAATCACGCCGTTGTCAGGATTGCCTAGGTAATTTACCGTTAGCCACAATGGGGTCGTCATCATAAGCGCGAGCGCTAAGATCAGCCAACACGCCAGAAACTTCCCCACCACCGCTTCTCCCACAGAAACCGGCAACGACATAAGTAACTCGATGGTGCCAGCTTTTCGCTCTTCTGCCCAAGTTCGCATGGCGAACGCTGGCACCAGTAATAAATATAACCACGGATGAAAGCTAAAGTAGGGGAGTAAATCCGCTTGCCCGCGATGATAAAAATCACCAACAAAAAATGTCAGCACACTGCTTAACACCAAAAATATTGAAAGGTAGACATACGCCACAGGAGTAGCAAAAAAGCTACCAAATTCTCGGCGGGCTATGGCAAAACAACGTCTCATTCCGTGACCTCTCCTTGTGTACTCTCCTGGGTAGTTATTTCTCGGAACACGTCTTCTAAACGACCATCTTCAATGGTGAATTTATCCACCGGTAAACGAAAGTGACTAATATGCTCCACCACGGCAGTCATAATCAATTTCCCCGGCTCAGGGAATAACGTCACATCACCGGAATGACGGTCAACAACCATTTCATCTACCCCTTCTATTTCTGCCAAACCAGAAATATCTGCCGCATAGCTAAAATGTAACGTTACCGCTTGATGGTAGCGAGAACGCTGTTGCAACTCTGCCGGCGTACCATCAAAACGTAATTTGCCTTCTGCGATGATCATGGTGCGGTTACATACCGCAGTGACTTCCTCTAAAATATGGGTAGAGATAATCACGATTTTTTCTTTTGATAAGGCGCGGATTAACTCTCTAACTTGATGCTTTTGATTGGGATCTAGCCCATCTGTGGGCTCGTCTAAAATAAGAATATCAGGATCATGGACAAGAGCTTGGGCCAAACCGATACGATGACGAAAGCCTTTTGAGAGCTCTTCGATTCTGCGGTTTAACACATCCTGTAATGCCACTTTATCAATTACGTGCTTGAGGCGTTGTCGGCGGGTTGCCCCCTTTAGACCGCGCACAGTGGCAATAAAGTGTAAGAACTGGAAAACCGTCATATCATTGTATAGCGGTGCGCCTTCAGGTAAATAACCAATACGTTGTTGTATTTTTTTAGCCTGCGTGGACATACTAAGATCGTCGATACTCACCGAGCCCGATGACGGCGTAAGAAACCCCGTGAGCATTTTCATCGTGGTTGACTTCCCTGCTCCATTAGGGCCAAGAAAACCCACTATTTCACCGGGTTTGATGGTAAATGTTAAGTCATCTACGGCCGTCAAACCGTGGAAACGACGGCTTAGATTTTCTACAGCGATCATAGCGTTCCATTTGCTACTGGTGTTAATAATGCGATAACGGATGGCTTTATGTGGCGGCAATAAAGAAAGCACCATCCCCCCTTCAGTTAATAGTGCCACATTCAGGGACTTCAAGCACTTGTTCCCAACACAAAAGCATAAAAAAACCCTGCACAGAAGGCAGGGTTAAAAATAAGGATTCCAGGGATTAAGAAGTCGACCAGCGTGTTTATGCCAATGAACTAACTTAAGGTGCTTACGCTAACAAAAGAATATGTGATAATTGTGACATTCTTTTTTTAATATGCTGCCAGTGTGAATACGTCCATGCCGTCCATTGAACCTATAGGCACCATCACTACCCCTTTTAAACAGAAGTTTGCCATTCCACGGCAACCCAATTTGGCGAATGCCAAGGGCGTGATTCAATTTTATGACGCCTATGCAAACCCTCACGCTTTTACAGGCATAGAACAATATAGCCACCTTTGGGTGATGTTCCACTTTCATGCCACCGCCCATCGAGGTTGGAAACCTGCCGTTAAAGCCCCGCGACTGGGAGGCAATGCGAAACTGGGCGTATTTGCCAGTCGCAGTACACATCGACCAAATAATATTGGTCTGTCCGTGGTAAAAAATGGCGGCGTAACCGTACGTCAAGGAAAAGCCGTTCTTACTGTGTTTGGTGTTGATCTCCTTGATGGTACACCTATTGTCGATATTAAGCCCTATGTGGCCTATGCCGATAGTTTGCCCCACGCGACAGATAACCTTGATACCTACGGTAGCATCCCTCAGCGTCCCGTGATATTTAGTGACACGGCACAAGAACAATGCGCTAAGAGGCAGGCCCAATTACCGGATTTGGTCGACCTTATCCGCGCCGTGTTATCCCAAGACCCTCGCCCAGCCTATCGTCACGGACAAATAAATGACGATAAAATCTACAAAGTTGCCTTATACGACACTGATATTAGTTGGCAGGTCAAGTCAGATGCCATCTATGTGTTAGATATTGCCCGTATAGACCAAAATATCGGAAGTTAGCAGCGCAAATTCCCACCTTCATCAATAAACCGGAAAAACGGCTTTTGCGGCTATTTTTATACTGCTAGAATGACGCGGTTTATATTTGATGTTATAGGATGAGTCACCGTAATGCGCACTAGCCAATATCTGTTGTCAACGCAAAAAGAAACCCCTGCGGATGCTGAAATTGTCAGCCACCAGCTTATGTTACGAGCCGGTATGATCCGTAAACTCGCAGCAGGTTTATATTCGTGGCTGCCAAGTGGCCTACGAGTACTCAATAAAGTCGCCGGCATTGTCCGTGACGAAATGAATAAAGCAGGTGCCATTGAAGTATTGATGCCTGTGGTACAGCCAGCAGATCTGTGGGAAGAGTCTGGTCGCTGGGAGGAATACGGTCCAGAACTGCTTAGAATTAAAGACCGTCACCATCGTGATTTTGTATTAGGTCCGACCCACGAAGAAGTAATTACCTCATTGGTTCGCAATGAAATCAGCAGTTACAAACAGTTACCGGTTAACCTTTATCAAATTCAAACTAAATTCAGAGACGAAGTGCGCCCCCGTTTTGGTATTATGCGCGGTCGAGAATTTACCATGAAAGATGCGTATAGCTTTCACCTTGACGACACATCGTTACAGCAAACCTACGATAAAATGTATGCAGCGTACTGCAATATATTCAAACGCTTAGGTCTTGATTATCGACCCGTTATTGCGGATTCTGGCTCTATTGGTGGGTCGGTTTCACACGAATTCCATGTATTGGCAGAATCCGGTGAAGACGCCATCGCGTTTTCAACCGCCTCCGATTATGCTGCCAACGTAGAGTTAGCCGAAGCCGTTGCCCCTAAAACCAAAGCCACCTCTAGCGGCGCATCAGCAGAAACACTGGCAAAACCAAAAGACCAAGGGCTTGACGCCTTTTTCGAAGCAAACCAATTAGACGCTGGAAATGCACTGAAGGTCGTCGTGGTAAAAGGCAATGAGCTAGAAGACCAACCCGAGCGTTTCGTCGCTTTAGTACTACGCCAAGACCATGTCCTTAATGAAATAAAAGCCGAAAAGCTTGCTGATGTAGCCTCACCACTGAGCATTGCTTCAGAAGAAAAAGCCGCTTCCATACTGGGATGCGCCCCGATGTTTGCCAATCCGCTGGCGTTGCCGATACCGGTTGTTGTGGATCACGCTGCAGCAGCTTTAGCGGATTTTACCTGCGGTGGCGGTGAAACCGATACCTTTATAAAGAATGCAAACTGGGCCGACGAGGTGACCAGCGCAGACATTCGCAACGTGGTAGCTGGCGACCCCTCACCTTGTGGAAAAGGCGAGTTAGAAATTAAACGCGGCATTGAAGTGGGACATATCTTCCAGTTAGGCGATAAATATTCTAAAGCCATGAACTGTGGGGTGTTAAGTGAAACTGGCAAACACCAAACGCTCACCATGGGCTGCTATGGTATAGGCGTATCCCGTATTGTGGCTGCGGCCATAGAACAGAACCATGATAAATATGGCATTATCTGGCCACAGCCTATCGCCCCTTTCACCTTGGCCATTATTCCTATGAATATGCACAAGTCTCAACGTATTAAAGATGCCGCAGAAGCCTTATACGCCACGTTAAGCGAGCAAGGCGTTGAAGTTTTGTTTGATGATCGTAAAGAACGTCCCGGGGTCATGTTTAACGACATGGAACTTGTGGGCATACCGCACAGCATCGTTATTGGCGAAAGAAACCTCGATAACCAACAAGTCGAATATAAAAACCGTCGTACAGGCGAAAAAACGCTTTTAGACCTCGATAAAGTTGGCGACTTTGTCGCCACGCTATAAACTTAATATACGGATAGCAGCCGAGCTTTATGCTCGGCTCACGTTACTGTGCATCAGGAGCAAGCATGCAACTTACCTTTTACGGCGTAAGAGGGTCAATCCCAACTCCAGGTCCAAAATACGTTCGGTATGGAGGTAATACGGCCTGTGTTCATATACAACTATCTGATGGCACAGATATTATTTTGGATGCCGGCACTGGCATCAGGCTACTGGGCAATCAACTTATCGGCCAACAAACCCCCATTCATATTCTTCTTACCCATAATCACTGGGATCATATTCAAGGGTTTCCATTTTTCGCGCCAATTTATCAGCCAGGTAGAGAAATCAATATCACCCCGGGAATGACATCGTTACCCGAATATGACCAAATATTAAAGCAAATGGAAGGCTCCGTATTCCCGGTACCGTCCAGTGCCCTCACGTCCAAAATAACATTAACGCCCATTCCTGAAGACATTGAATCTTGGACCATTGGCGGTGCCACCATTAGTCGTCTTCCCATGAATCATCCCGGTAAAGGCAGCGCCTACAGTATTGAAGAAAATGGCGTGAAAATCGCCTATATCACAGACAATGAACTGTATCCTCCATACAAGAAAGAAACCGACTTTCTGACCTTTGTGGAATTTGCTCGGGATGCAGATATTATTATTCATGACGCGCAATATATGCTTTCGGATATGCCGGCCAAATCAGGATGGGGCCATTCTGTTGCCGAAGAAGCGGTAAAGTTAGCCATGGCATCCAATGCAAAACGGTTAGCATTATATAGCCATGATCCTGAGCGTACAGATGACGACATCGACAATGTGGTGACCCACTGTAACGAATACATCACCATTGCAGAGTCCGAGGTAGAACTATTTGCCGCATCGGAAGGCCAGACTTTACATTTCTAAAAGAAAAAGGACCGACAGTGAATCTATTAAAGTGTAATGGCTTGGCTTTAGTTCTCATAATGATAAGCCCCCTTGGGGTAGCGCAAGAAGATGAGCAAACGGTACAAGATAGAGTCCAAACCACACCGTCCCAAATCGCGTCACCGGGCATTTTAAATTCAAGGATGAAAGCGGATACAGAATCCTTAGGAAACCGTTTTTCTATTACCCAGCATTATCAAAATTATATTCTACCTATAACCTATGTAACTAATCCTAACTCAGCGGGTAATCAAGATTTAACACCAGAGAATGTGGACAACAAAGAAGCCAAATTTCAGTTAAGTGTAAAACTGCCTTTGTATTTACAAGACGACTCCGCCAATGGCATGTACCTAGGCTTTACCGTGACGTCATTTTGGCAACTCTACAACAGTGAAGTGTCTAAACCTTTTCGAGAAACTAATTATCAACCAGAAATTTTTTATCAGCGAAAAGCCGACATCTCCTTATTAGGTTACGACTTTAATGCATTGCAACTCGGTTTTAACCACATGTCTAACGGACAAAGTGGCGACCGTTCACGAAGTTGGAATCGTATTTTTGCCTCGGTGCTGTTTAGTGATTACGATAATGTGTATTACCTTAAGGCTTGGTATCGCATACCAGAAGACGAGAAGGTCGATGAGTTTGATACCGCCGGTGATGATAACCCTGATATTACCGACTATTACGGTAGGATGGAGTTGGGTTATGGCACCAGAATCGGTGACTTTAAGGTCTTAGCATTACTAAGAAACAACCTTAATTTCGGCAATAACCGAGGCAGTATTCAATTAGATCTTACCTATCCGCTAACGGATCGCTACGATATTTTATTGCAATATTTTAACGGTTATGGCGATTCCCTAATTGATTATAACCGTAGTCAAGAACGCATAGGGCTTGGTTTTCAATTAACCTTCTTGTAATGGTCACGCCTTACTGAGATAAGGCGTGCACCACCTCAACATTTAACAAACCCTTCGAAACCTTCTCGGTTACGCATATTCAAAAGGGGCTAGAACTAACTTTCCGATACACCTGTTGGATTCGAGTAATTGATGGGCGTTGATAATATTCTCTGCATTCACCACACCAAGGTGTTTTCCTAAGGTAGAAATCAATGTTCCTTCATCCAACATACGACTGATTTCGTTAAGGATCTGCTGCTGTTTGCCCATATCAGGCGTGTTGAATAACGAGCGGGTATACATAAATTCCCAATGTAGCGACACACTTTTACGCTTAAGCAAACCAATATCAATGCTACCGGGATCATCAATTAAGCCCACTTTGCCTTGGGGCTTAACAATATTTGCCAAGGCTTCAAAATGCATATTAGTGTGGGTTAGGCTTGCAATATAGTCGGCGCCGGATAATCCCAAGGCGTCAAATTGTTCGCTAAGTGACCCACCGTGGTCAATGACATGGTGTGCCCCCATACGTTTTACCCAAGCCTGACTTTCCGGCCTTGAGGCGGTGCCTACGATGGTTAACGACGTTAACTGTCGCGCCAATTGCACTAATACAGAGCCTACCCCACCTGCGGCACCGGTAATCAATAAAACCTTACCTTCGCTGGCTTTCCCCTTGGCAACCCCAAGTCGGTCAAACAGTAACTCATAGGCGGTCAATGAGGTTAAAGGCATGGCAGCGGCTTGTTCATCGGTTAATGAAGTAGGAGCATGCCCAACAATACGTTCATCCACTAATTGATATTCTGCATTGCTGCCGGGCCGGGAAATATCGCCGGCGTAAAATACCCGATCACCTTTTTTAAACATAGAGGTGGCGCTACCTACATCTGCAACCACACCCACCGCATCCCATCCTAATACTTTAAATTCATCGGCAGGGGGTGACACGGTTTTACGGATTTTTGTATCAACGGGATTGACCGACACGGCATGTACCTGTATCAACAAATCCCGGCCCGCAGGAACGGGTTTGGCTATATTAACTGCCTGAATGGTGGTTTCAGACAATGTCTTTGACGCTTGCTTATAACCATATGCTCGCATAAAACATCCTCTTTAAATAATTTTGCACACTGTTACGTTGCAACAACTAAAACGGACTGCTTCAACCGTTTAATGTGCCATCAGTACGCTGCAGTTTCGCTTTTGATTGCGCCTTTGAGCACGCATCCGCCCTCGCATTTCCTCTTACTCTTGCCCTATGCATACGCCGATATTTCAAAAAAATAATGTAGTCATACTAAAAACTGATTAACACAATCGATTAAAGCCATTATCGCTATCTCTACTTTTACATCATATTTTAGCGGCAAACAGCACGGTACGAAAAAATAAAAGAGAGGATACCAACCATGAAACTCAAACATATAACCATTGTTGTCGCCATTGCGATGGGCTTACCCGCCCTTTCATCGGCCGCAACAATGAATGATAGCACCGAAGTCATGAACCAAACCCCGAAAAGCAATAAATTTTGGTGGCCTGACGAACTGAATCTTTCTCCGTTGCGGGATCACGCCATAGAATCAAACCCTTACGGTGACGATTTCGATTACGCTGACGCTTTTGAAAAACTTGATTTAGATGCGGTAAAAGCAGATATCCGCGATACCTTAACCACCTCACAACCTTGGTGGCCTGCAGATTATGGCCACTATGGACCTTTCTTTATTCGTATGGCCTGGCATGCCGCAGGCACCTACAGAACCATCGACGGTAGAGGCGGCGCTGGCGGCGGACAACAACGTTTCAATCCTCTCAACAGTTGGCCGGATAATGCAAACTTAGATAAAGCACGTCGCCTACTGTGGCCGATCAAACAAAAATATGGTCGCGATATTTCTTGGGGCGATCTTATTGCACTAACCGGCAATGTGGCACTAGAAGACATGGGCTTTAAAACCTTCGGCTTTGGTGGCGGACGTGTAGACGATTGGGAACCAGACCACGTTTACTGGGGCCCAGAAGAGCAAATGCTCACCGATGAGCGTCGTGATGAAAACGGTAAGCTAAAAGGCCCACTAGCAGCGGTGGAAATGGGTTTGATTTACGTAAACCCAGAAGGCCCCCATGGTAACCCTGATCCGCTACTTGCCGCTCAAGATATTCGTATGTCCTTTGGCCGCATGGCAATGAATGACGAAGAAATTGTTGCGTTAATTGCTGGCGGACATACCTTCGGTAAAGCTCACGGTGCCAAACCTGCTGATTGTTTAGATGCAGAACCGGCAGCCGCAGCATTGGAAGAGCAAGGGCTAGGCTGGAAAAATAAATGCGGTAAAGGCAATGCCGAAGATACCATGACGAGTGGCTTAGAAGGGTCATGGACCGTCACGCCTACCCAGTGGACAACAAACTATTTAGATAACTTATTTGGCTTTGAATGGAAGCAAACGAAAAGCCCAGCGGGAGCCATTCAGTGGATCCCCACCACAGAAGCCGCAGCATTTATGGCCCCTGATGCGCATATTGAAGGCAAGCGTCACGCGCCTATTATGTTCACCACCGACTTGGCAATAAAAGAAGATCCTGAGTTTAGAAAAATTGCCGAGCGTTTCCACAAGGATCCGAGCGAATTTGAACTGGCTTTTGCCAAAGCTTGGTTTAAATTAAATCACCGTGATCTAGGTCCCAAAGCGCGCTACCTCGGAGACGAAGTGCCTGATGAAGATTTGATTTGGCAAGATCCTATTCCAGCGGTGGATCATCCCTTAGTGTCGGCGAGCCAAGCTGACATGCTTAAAGATCGTATTTTAGATAGTGGTTTGACCGTGCAAGAACTGGTTCGTGTTTCTTGGTCTGCAGCATCAAGCTACCGGGATACCGATATGCGCGGCGGCGTCAACGGCGCTCGTATCGCCTTAGCACCGCAAAAAGATTGGTCAATCAATAATCCTAAAGAAGTACAAAAAGTGCTTTCTGCGTTAAAAGCGATTCAAGCTGATTTCAACAAGCAGTCCAATAAAGCCCAAGTATCTTTGGCTGATATGATCGTGCTTGGCGGCGCAGCCGCTATAGAAAAAGCAGCTGCAGACGCAGGCATGGATATTGAGGTTCCCTTTATTCCAGGCAGAATGGATGCCACACAAGCAATGACTGATGTCGCGGCCTTTGCGGTACTTGAGCCAACATCTGATGCCTTTAGAAACTATTACACTGCGGATCAATATCGTTCACCGGCGGTGATGATGGTTGATAAAGCTGACAAACTTGCCCTTACCGTGCCGGAAATGACCGTATTACTAGGAGGCATGCGTGCATTGAACGCCAACGCGGATGGCTCAAACTACGGTATTTTAACCACTCGCCCAGGACAATTAACCAACGACTTTTTCGTGAATTTATTGGATATGGGTACCCAATGGCAAAAATCAGACAGTGATGTTAGCGTTTATGAAGGTGTCGATAGAGAAACCGGTGAATTAAAATGGTCAGCGACTCCAGTGGACTTAATTTACGGCTCTAACACTGAGTTGCGTGCCATTGCTGAAGTGTATGGTTCAGCGGATGCGAAAGAAAAATTTGTGAACGATTTCGTTGCCGCTTGGGTGAAAGTGATGCGTAACGATCGCTTTGATTTAAAACGCAGCTAAACATTTTCTCTCGCTAACAAGACGGTTGCTCTACGTAAAATCCGGCACCTATTCTAGGTAGCCGGATTTTTTATGGCTCCTTATCTATTCACAAAAAAGCCTCTTGTGATTACTTGGCGCTTTGCCTTGTTGTTTCTCCCATTAGCCGTAAACCCCCTCATAGTGCGTTGAATTTTCCCTTGTCAGTTATTATTTTTGCACTCGAGTTGGTATCAGTATCTTTACATACATCTGTTGTTAAACAAGAACTTGGATGACTGCCAACCCATTTTATTGAACTTTCATCATACGGACATGTTACTGGCTAGCTCGCTTACTTTGATGACTTATGAATAGAATACATCGCTCTTGTGTTAACGCTTTTTCTTTTCCTACATCGGCACCCTTACGTGCCTGCATCCTACACACGACTGTTTGTTCTTTGGTCGTCGAACAAGCCCTAGACCAACTTTTTCTCTATGTCACTCACCAGCCGTACTGGCTCGATAGACATTGACTGTCCAACAAAAAATGTAAAATGCTAACTTAGGAGAAACTCCATGATTCAGGCAAAACACCTGGAACGTCGTTACGGCAATTTTAGTGCGGTTAACGATGTTAGCTTTAAAATAGCGCGCGGCGAGATTGTCGGGCTACTAGGTCATAATGGTGCCGGTAAAACCAGCATTATGAAAATGCTAACCGGCTATCTCGAACCCACCTCAGGTGAGATTTTGGTTGATGGCTTAGCCATTGGACAACACACCAAAGAAATACAGGCCAAAATGGGCTACCTGCCGGAAAACTGCCCAGTATGGCCTGAAATGACGGTAATCGATTACCTCGATTATCAGGCCTCCCTGCACAATATCCCTTTAGCCCAACGTAAAGCCGCCATCGCCAATGCCATTGGTCGAACGGCACTGAAAGATAAAGCTACCGCGCCCATTCAAACGTTGTCTCGGGGATACCGACAACGTGTGGGGGTAGCCCAAGCCATTTTGCACGCCCCTGAAATCGTGATCCTTGACGAACCCACTAATGGGTTGGATCCGACCCAAATTCGACAAATGCGCACCCTGATCAAAGAACTCGCTAAAACAGCGACAGTAATCGTCTCCACGCACATTTTGCAAGAAGTGCAGGCGGTGTGTGAAAGGGTGCTAATACTGCGCGCCGGTCGTCTTGTGGTGAACGCAAAACTTGCCGAACTGCAAAAAGATGACGCCCTATTGCTAAGCGTTAACAATGATATAAAGCAGCTCTTGCGCGACTTACCCCAAGTCAACGAAGTGGAAGAACTGCCGTCTTTGCCACAACGCAAACGTTACCGCATCAAAACACAACCTGATAATGCACCCCACATTGCCCGCGCAGTAAACGGGGCTAATTGTGAACTGTATGAACTCACCACCGAACGTCATGACCTTGAAACCCTTTTTGCTCAGGTTAATGAAGAGGTACAACATGTCTAATTATTCATCTATTCTCATGCAAATTATCCGCAAGGAATTCCGTGGTTTCTTTTCAACTCCCGCGGCCTATCTTTTCTTAGGTGGTTTTCTGGCAGCAACCCTTTTTGTCTTTTTCTGGGTTGAGACCTTTTTTGCGCGCAATATTGCCGATGTAAGACCCCTCTTCCAATGGTTACCGCTATTGCTTATTTTTCTTATCGCCGCTCTCACTATGCGCGCTTGGTCCGAAGAACGCCGGGCGGGGACATTAGAGAGTCTCCTGACCTCACCGGTATCGCCTTTGCAATTGATCGTAGGGAAGTTTGCAGCCACATTGTCGTTAGTCGTGCTAGCACTTTTCCTTACTCTCCCCCTTCCCTTTACGGTTTCACTGTTAGGTCCACTAGACTGGGGACCTGTTATCGGAGGGTATGTGGCCACTTTATTTTTAGCCGCCGCCTATATTGCCATCGGTTTATACATGAGTGGACGAACCGATAATCCCGTCGTGGCCCTTATTCTCACCGTTATCGTTTGTGGTTTGTTTTACTTTATTGGTTCACCCACACTCACCGACCTTTTTGGCGGGCACATAAGCAAAGTGTTGGCCTTAATGGGCACCGGAAGCCGATTTGAATCTATCACCCGTGGGGTATTGGATATTCGAGATGTCTATTATTACCTCTCCATAATGGGCGTATTTTTAACCCTCAATCTGTTTTCATTAGAACGTTTGCGCTGGGCCGGTAACCCCATTTCTAAAAGCCACCGTTACTATCAATGGGCTGTGGCACTGACCATCGCTAATTTTGTAATCGCAAATTGTTGGCTTAATACTATCCCATGGGCGCGGGTTGATATCACTGAAAATCAGCAGTACTCCTTATCTGACGCCACTGACAGTCAGCTTGCGTCGTTACAAGAACCCCTTCAAATTAGGGGCTATTTTTCTGCTAAAACCCATCCTTTGCTTGCCCCATTAGTCCCCCAGCTTGAAGACTTACTTAAAGAATATGCCATTAAAAGCGATGGCCGCGTGAATGTTGAATTCATTGATCCGACCCAAGATCAAGACGCCGAAGAAGAAGCCGCCTCGCGCTTTGGGATCAAACCGGTTCCCTTTCAAACCGCCGACCGATATCAATCCGCTGTTGTTAGTTCATACTTTGATTTGGTTATTTCTTACGGTGATCAATTTGAAACCTTAGGGTTTCAAGATCTCATCGAGGTAAAATCTGAAACCGGGCAAGATTTAGATGTGTTATTGAAAAACCCTGAATATGCCATTACCCGGGCCATACGCAAAGTAGCAGGAAGTTTTCAAGCAGCAGGGGATCCCTTTGACACGATAGATCATAAAGTGGTGTTCAAGGGTTATATGTCTCCTAGCGAACAGTTGCCAGAATCCTTACAAAACCTACGTTCTGATCTGCAATCGTTACTTGATGATTGGAAAAAACAAGCCGGTGATAAATTTGCCGTGCAATTTGCTGATCCAGAGGCCAACAATGGCACCTTGGCAGAAGCACTAACACAGAAATTCGGTTTTAGTCCACAGGTGGCCAGCTTACTCGATCCCAAGCCTTTCTGGTTTTACATGGTGCTAGAAAGTGACGGGGAAACAGTGCAGGTGCCCCTTCCAGAAACCCTTGATAAAAATGCGCTTAAACGGGCCCTTGATAGTGCATTGCATCGCTTAACTCCGGGCGTACTAAAAACAGTTTCTGTGGTAAAACCTGCCGCCTACGGGCCTAACGCCCAAGGGTATACCGCGTTGGAAAAAGTACTTAAAGAAAATGTTCGGGTAAAAGATGAAGACCTTGCCGATGGCCAAGTTGCTGAGGATAGCGATCTCTTACTGGTACTTTCTCCCCAAGCGCTCACCGACACCCAACGTTTTGCTGTCGATCAGTTTTTAATGCAAGGGGGCAGTGTGGTGTTAATGACATCCCCCTATAATGTGCAAGTTAACCAAAGTCTCACGGCCAGCAAACAAACATCGGGATTAAGCGATTGGCTTGCCCACTATGGTGTAGAAATTGACGATTCCTTGGTTCTTGACCCCCAAAATACAGCCCTCCCTGTGCCTGTGCAGCGCTACATTGGTGGCCTACCTATTCAAGAAATTCGTATGCTTCCCTACCCCCACTTCCCAGATTTACGGGGCGACAGCCTTAACCAGGACAACCCCATTACTGCATCTTTGGGGCAGTTAACCCTCAATTGGGCTTCGCCAATTCATATTGATAAGGAGAAAAATAAAGATCGCCAAGTTGCACCACTACTGTACAGCTCAAAAAATAGCTGGACGTCGGACAATCTTGACCTCATCCCCAACTATGAACAATACCCTGATACTGGGTTCCCCCCAGCCGATGAACACCATGCTTATTTACTCGGAGTTGCCATAGAAGGGCAGTTTACGTCTTTTTATGAGGGTAAGCCCTCTCCCCTTCTTAACACGGCTAACACGGGTAACACGGGTAACACGGATGAAAATAGTGGCGATGAAGCACAAGCGTCAGCGGCTGATGATACCAATACATCCATCGGTAGTGTCATTACGCGCTCGCCTTCATCGGCCCGCCTTACCGTGGTATCTAGCAATACCTTTGCCTCCGATGCCACCATTAATTTGATCTCTCAGGGCTTAAATACGCTGTATACCAAACCCGTCGACTTTGTTCAAAATACCATCGACTGGTCCCTTGAAGATCGGGGGTTATTAGCCCTTAGAGGACAAACGCAACTAGCGCGAACCTTAATACCAATGACACCAGGGGAACAACGATGGTGGGAATGGACTAATTATGGACTTGCCGTCATTGCACTATTGGCTATCTGGATATGGCGTCGAGGTGTGGCTGCCAGCGACGCACGCAAATACAAAGCTATTTTAGCGGAGGTTAAATAAATGAAGAGCACCGTTAAGTTTCTCGTCATCTTGCTAGTTGCTCAGATTATTTTGTCGCTGGGTATCCCTTTGAGTAGCAAAGATATGACAGCCAAAAGCGTACCGGTAAATTTGCTTACATTCGATGAAGACAGTGTCGATAAGTTAATCATTTCGGGGCCCGATGACAGTCATGTTCAGCTAGCCAATATTGATGGACGCTGGGTCTTGCCGCAAAAGCAGAACTTCCCAGCCAACACCGCTAAGGTTGAACAATTGTTGGCGCAGTTATCAACAACACAGGTAACCCACCCTGTTGCCACAAGCAAAAGTGCCCAGAAACGTTTTCATGTTTCAGATAACACCTTTGAACGACGCATCACCCTGAAGGCCGCCGATAAAACCCTGACTCAGGTATACCTTGGATCTTCTGCAGCCATGCAGCAGGTACATGCAAGAACGGACAAAAGTGATGACATCTACGCTATAAAAATGGCTACCTACACGATCCCTGTAGACAGCAATGACTGGGTGGATAAATCCCTTGTACAGATCGATAAGTCGGCAATAACCGACCTAACGGTTAACGGTTTAGGTATTCAGCGATCAACTGTTAGCGCCCCTGAGGCGAGCGAGCCTAATGAGCACGCCGAGCCCGGGTTATCACCGGCTTGGGAAGCGCCTACATTAGCTGCAAATAAAAAGTTAGATAATGATGGGGTAAATACCCTTGTAGGCCTCATTGCTAATATTCAGTATGACGCGGTTTTAGGGAAAGACAACAAGGCTGAATATCACTTATCAACACCCTTACTGTCGCTAACGGTTACCACCGATAAACAGGATGATATTGACTATCAGATTGGTAAAGATGACAACGACAGATACATTCTTAAAGTGTCCACTCGCCCAGAGTATTTTGCATTGGCTGATTACCGTGCCACAGCGTTAATCGATGCCGCCGCAAATGACAAATTAACCCCAATGACCGAAAAGGAACAAGATAGCGCGGTAGAGCATTAACCCCTAATCATACATTTTATCAGGCTGGTAGAGGCTTTATACCAGCCTGATAATCTGTTTCACCTACCAATTGCGGTGGCGGTATAGGACACCGCAGCCTTACGTTTACGCCCATCAATCACAAGGGCTGAACTAGGTTTCATTAAAGCTTCCGTAGCCATCTGCCAGAAAGTCAATTAAGGCCCTCACTGCCGGTAGCAAACCCCGTCGAGATGGAAAGACCGCATGTATAATTTCCTTGGGCGCTTGCCAGCCATCAAGCAATCGAATAAGACTACCGTCAGTAATTTGTTCACTAACCATCAATGTGGGCAACTGTACCACGCCTACGCCGGCTACCGCCGCATTGCGTAAGGCCACCATGTCAGTAGTAATCAAGCGCGGTTTAAACGGCACGTCTATCAATTCCCCAGCTGGTGAGTACCAAGACCACACAAACTGATATTGTGGTTGCCCTAGTCCTAGCGATGGCCAGCTATTCAGTTGAGCCAACTCGGTTGGTACAAGTTGGTGATGAATAAGTTCGGGGCTGGCCACCATACTCATATTACGCTCAGATAACACCCGCATAACCAAGTCACTATTTTCAATGGGTGGCGGCCGTACCCGTATTGCGATATCCACACCTTCAGCAATAAGATCCGCTTCTCTATTGGTAGCGTCTAAATGAATCGTCACCTGGGGATAGGTCACCATAAACTCAGCCAGCATTTTTCCCACATGCGCATGCAACAGGGCAATGGGACAGGTTAGTCGTATGGTCCCTCTTGGCTCAGCGGTGATTGAATCAATGGCTTCTTGGGCCGCTTCCGCTTCAACCAACATGGCTTTACAGTGCTGAAAATAGGTCAACCCCACATCGGTCAAATGAAAACGACGGGTAGAACGATAAATCAACTTGGTGCCAAGCCGTTCTTCAAGCCCTGCAATGCGGCGGCTCAACGTAGATTTCGGAATACAAAGCGCCCGACTCGCTGCAGAAAAGCCGCCGTATTCCACCGCTTTGACAAAATAATAAAGATCATTCAAATCGTGCATAACCATCGTTCTATTTTTGGAACAGTGAAACCCATTTTAGCAGTCTACAGAATTATTGTACCAGCTATATGATATTAACTAAGCCAACGTAAGGAGAAACCTATGAAAACCCTCGTAACCACCATTAACCCCCCTTCTCCTCATTGGGTGGGCAACGGCTTTCCTGTTCGTACCCTGTTTTCGTACCACGATCAAGCGCAAGCCCTTAGTCCTTTCTTATTATTGGATTATGCCGGCCCCATGACATTTCCCGGTGACGGCCTCAAACGAGGCGTGGGAGAACACCCTCACCGTGGCTTTGAAACCGTCACAATTGTCTATGAAGGGGAAGTTGAGCACAAAGATTCCACCGGCAAAGGCGGCGTTATCGGCCAAGGCGATGTGCAATGGATGACAGCTGGCGCAGGAATATTGCACGAAGAATTCCACTCCAAGGCCTTTAGCCAAAACGGTGGTGATCTGCAGATGGTGCAGCTTTGGGTCAACTTGCCGAAACAGCACAAGATGACACCTCCTGATTATCAAAAAATCACTAAGGATGAGATACCCCACGTCCCCCTTGCTGATAACGCCGGTGTAGTGCGCCCCATAGCCGGTGCGTTTCTTGGCCACCAAGGACCCGCCAGTACGTTTAGTCCCATGCAGGTGTGGAATATAACACTAAACGCAGACGGTCAAACCCAGTTTGATGTGCCTGAAGGCTGGACCACAGCGGTTGTGATCCTCGAAGGGGCCGTTAGCGTCAATGATTCTGCGCCACTTAGTGTAGGTAGTATGGCCTTGCTGAGTCATGAAGGCAGCACAGTGAAACTGCATGGCCAGCAAGACAGTTTGGTGCTGCTACTCAGTGGCGAGCCGATCGATGAACCTGTGGTGGGGCATGGCCCCTTCGTTATGAACACCAAACAGGAGATTGCTCAGGCTTTTACCGACCTCAAGCAGGGTCAATTTGGGCGTATCTAAACTTTGTGTTTCACCAAACGGGCGCATATGGCGCCCTCCTCTCACACAAACCTGCCCAACATTTTGGATTGCAGAAAGCCAACCATTAAGATATTGTTGTTAATAACAACATAAAGTATGTGATATCTCAATGGACTCAAAACTCAAGCGTGCAGAAGCCCTTTATGAAGCCGTCAACCAGTTGATCCGGGTGCATCAGTTCCGTGATCGGGAAAGCATATGCTGCCATAACGTGTCGGTGGCTCAGTGCTACGCCCTTGAAACTCTGGTTAAACGCGGCCCATTAAGGCTAAAAGCCTTAGCAGAAGAAATGTGCCTTGATAAAAGCACAACAAGCCGTGTGGTTGATGCATTACTTCGCAAAGGCTACGCGCTCAAGTCTTTAGATCCCCTTGACCAGCGCGCTGTGCAATTGTCACTCACCGCTGAAGGCCAAGAACTCTATGCAACCATACGCAAAAGTCTGATTGCAGAAGAGGCATCCATGATCGCTGATATCTCTGATGAGGTGGTGGATGCCGCCCTTGTACTGTTAGGAAAGCTTACCATCGCAGCGCGTACCCGACTTGGCGATTAAGCCCTTTTTTTAACTATTTTGTTGTTACTAACAACACATTTCTAGGAGGTTTATCTATGTCTTATACTATCGAAAACTTACCCGTTGCTGTTATTGGTGCCGGTCCTATCGGCTTAAGCGCAGCGGTAAATTTACTCGACGCAGGGCTTACCCCCATTGTGTTTGAATCTGGTGATTGTGCTGGTGCTAACTTGGCACGCTGGGGACATGTGCGCATGTTTTCACCTTGGTCATACAATATGGATCCTAAAGCGGTATCTTTACTTAAGGAAACAGACTGGGCCGAGCCGGCGCCCAGCGAATTTCCAACCGGTAATGAACTTCTTAAGCGCTATGTGCTGCCTTTAGCATCTCATCAAAACATTGCGCCACATCTGCATTTAAATACCCGGGTTGAGAATATCAGCCGCCAATATCACGATGTACTACGCAATAAAGGGCGCGCCCACGCCCCCTTCGTGGTGCGGGTTTCCAACCCACAAGGAGAGCGCGACATCCTGGTTCGGGCCGTCATTGATGCATCCGGTACCTATCAAACCCCTAACTGGCTTGGTGCACATGGCATTCCGGCTGTTGGTGAGCTTGCCGCTTCCCAATCCATTAGTTACGGCGTGCCTACGATTCTAGGCCCTAACAGCAAGGGATACGCCGGCAAATCCGTACTGGTCATTGGTGGTGGTCATTCGGCTTTTAACGCCTTGCAAGATCTCGTCACGCTTTCTGAACAATCTAATGGTATGCGTGTTTTATGGGGGATCCGCGGCGCCTCGGTAGACAACCTAGTCCGTTCACCCAAAAATGATGAGTTGCAAGAACGTAGGCGGCTAGAAGTGCATATTCAAACACTCTTGGAAGAAGGAAAAATCGACGTATTTACCGATATTGCCATAGAAAAAATCAACACTGAAAATGGCAAACTCATGGTACAAAGCCATTCTCATGAACTACCGCCGGTAGATGAGATCATTGCGGCAACCGGATTTCGTCCCAACCTCCAGCTGTTGTCTGAGTTACGTATAGCCATTGATCCTGCCACACAAAGTCCGGTTCATTTAGGGCCACTGATTGATCCCAACTTCCACACTTGTGGTTCAGTGCCAGAGCATGGGGCCGAGGAACTGTCCCATCCAGAAACCGGTTTTTATATTGTTGGCATTAAAAGCTACGGTCGGGCTCCAACCTTTTTGCTGAGAACCGGCTATAAGCAGGTTGCGTCAGTCACATCGACATTGGCCAATCAGGTAATTGATGAAGAGCCGGTTGAAGATAACACCTTGTCTTGTGATGAACTTGCGGCGAATCGGTGTTGTGCAAAATAAGCCTCTACCCCTCTAATCATTCCTTGGTGAATAGGCTTGGGATTATTTAGAGGGCACTTTTCATTTGTCATTAGGGGGGAAGGCATGACAAATTTTATGCGACGTCATCCGTTATTGGTTGTCGTGGTTGCCCAGTTGTGTGGTACGTCACTTTGGTTTTCGGTCAATGGCGTAGGCTTGGCACTCATTGCAGATGTCGGACTAAGAGAAAAAGATCTGGGCTGGTTAACCCTCTCCATTCAGGCGGGTTTCATTGCCGGTACCCTCTTAATTGCCACCACAGGGTTGGCTGACCGCATACGTGCCAGCCGTATTTTCGCCGTTTCCAGCCTAGCCGGTGCGCTGGCTAATGCCGGCTTTGTATTGGTGGCAGCCCATCAGCCCTTTGATCTGCTGCTGCGTTTTGTTACCGGGCTATGCTTAGCTGGGATCTACCCACTAGGCATGAAATTAGTCATTGGCTGGACCCCTAAATATGTAGGCGCCGCACTGGCATGGCTAGTGGGCATGTTAACCCTGGGCACGGCCCTCCCCCACCTGCTGCGTGGCGCAATGGTCGCGTTATCTTGGCAGTGGACACTACTGGGCGCGTCGCTGTTAGCCATACTCGGTGGCGCGGCTATTTTCGTGCTCGGAGACGGCCCCCATTTACCGCCCTCAAGTGGTAAAGCACGATTACGAGACGGGCTTGCCGCCTTACGTGAACCCCGTTTTCGCGCCGTGGCAATGGGCTACTTCGGTCACAGCTGGGAGCTGTATGCATTGTGGACCCTGGTGCCCTTTATGGTGGCCCGAGAAGTGGCGCGTTTAGGTGCTCAGGGTTTCTCTACTCCCTTGATATCATTTACCATCATCGCCCTTGGTTTGTTCGGTTGTATAGGGGGCGGGGCCTTGAGCCGACGATTAGGAAGCCTATTTGTGGCGCGCTTGGCCCTTGGTGCCTCTGGGCTTATTTGTATGGTGTATCCATTGGTTGCCTTTTTATCCCCCCCCGTGATGCTACTTCTCCTCGCTTTATGGGGCTTGACCGTCATTGCCGATTCCCCTCAATTTTCGGCCTTAGCCGCACAAACTGCCCCCCGTGAACGCATCGGTTCAACCTTGGCCATGTTAAATGCTATCGGCTTTGCCCTGACCATTCCATCCATCGCATTAACCACAGCTTTGTGGCAATGGCAGGGATTATGGGTAGTGTGGTGGTTGCTGCCAGGACCAGTAATAGGGCTTTGGGCAATGCACAAACTTGGCCGGCAATAAAAAATGCCAGTCAGAAAACTGACTGGCATTGTATTTATTTACTAAAGGCTTATTCACTATTTATACCTAGCCTTATTCCCACTCGAATATCAACGGAAAAAAATACACCGAAATAACAGCTAGTTAGAAACACCAACTTTCTCGATACCATCATCGATACCACGCGCAGAATTTTTTTGATTTTTTGCGTCTCGTCGACGTGACAATAAAAAACGGTAGGAAGCACTTCAGACCTAAAGCCAAGAAAATCCTTGACTAACTCTACCTCAATATCAAGTCAGAGTTAGTGGTACTGACTTTTGTTATTAAAACCCAAACACATTTTTGCCCCTATTTTTGCTAAGAGTAATGACTCATTCGGGGCTAATTCAGCAATAATGCGGACTGGCCTGTGTCCATTGACTGGTGGTAATTTGATCTTTTTATTTGAGATGAATGGTAAGTTGCTGTTTTAATTCATTATATAACTGAGCCTGTACTTTTTCTAACTTATATTGATTACGATCGAGGCACAACCTAAGCTTTCCAAGAGTCGGCAAACCATCCAACTTACTAATATTATCCGGGTGACTGAAAGAAGAGCGAACCGTAATTCCTAATCCAGCATCAACAGCACTCCATAAGTTACTTAGACTACGGCCAACAAAGGTAATTTTCCACGGAATTCCACCTCGATCTAATGCTGCTGTAGCTTGTTGTCTGATAATGCAAGAACCATCAAGCATAACTAATGGTACAGGTTTAGTGGTATCAATGGATTCTTTAAAATATTTGTTTGCTGGCCCATACCAGTACAGTGGTAATTCTGCCAAAAGCTCACTATATGGTGCCGATCTCTCACCTCTCCAACCTAATGAAAATTCTAATTCACCAGATTGAATACCATCCATCAGTTCCTGATGACGCCCAACAATGGATTGCAACTGTAAATTTGGATGTGAGCGAGAGAATATACCTAACAATTGTGGCAATAGCACATCGCTAAAATCTTCTTGTAAGCCAAAAACTACTTTCCCTGACAGTGAATTTCCCACTAACTGGTTTAGAGCTTCGTCATTTAACTGAATCATGCGCCGGGCATAAGCCAGAATGATTTCACCCGCTTCGGTCGGTTCTAGATGTCGGCCGATTTTTGTCACCAACGGAGTGTGACACTGCTGTTCTAGCTTTTTTAACTGGGCACTGGCTGCTGAAGGCGAACGATTTAGTCGTTCTGCCGCAGTTGCAAAGCTACCCAATTCAATTCCTAAAACAAAACATCGTAAGGCATCCAAATTCAGACTTCTCATGGCTGTTCATCCTGAAAATCAAAATTATCAATCAAAATAGTTTTGATTTTTTATATTAAAAAATCAACTTATTATTTTCCTGTCAACTCAATCAACTAGGAAAAGATATGGATACAAAAGAACAACATTTAATGGAACTGTTTGCCAAACTTGCTCCACAATTTTATCAACTTACGGAAGAGGTATTGTTTGGACAAGTTTGGCGTGACGAGAATCTAAGCCTTCGGGATAGAAGCTTGATAACAGTAACTGCATTAGTGGTCTTAAACCGTGTGGAACAACTTCCAGGTCATTTAGCACGGGCATGCAGCAATGGACTTACAGTTAAAGAATTGAGTGCAACAATGACGCATTTGGCATTTTATGCTGGCTGGCCTGTCACGGCTTCAGCACTTGAACGTTTAGATGAAATGAACCATAAGAGGAGTGACTCATGCCAATGACGCGAATTTCACTAGGTAATGAATTATTTGAAAAATATCAGCATCAAATTTCGCATATTCTCCAGCAATGTTTAGAGGCTTATTTTGATGTCTCTAATGGAGACTGTTTTCAAATCTTCGACATTCATACCTCACAGCAAAAGGTCTTTAGCTCTCATTACCCAAACCTGACCAAAAGTCGAAGTGAATCTGGGATTTTATTTCATATCTTCGCCGGGAAATCGCGTGACCATGAACAAAAACGAGCCTTGTATAAAGCGCTGTGTGAGCAACTTCAGGTCCAAACTCCGATTGGTAAAGAAGATATTATGATCATTATTCAATTCAATAGCACGGAAGACTGGTCTTTTTCTTCTGGTCAGTCATGGAAAGATGAAATGGAGACAATACAATGATAGCAATGCAATATAAAATTATTCTCCCGTCGGATTATCCGATGGAAAAAATAGAAACTCGTATCAGGGGAAAAAGGAAATTTATTAGATGGATACCCTGGATTAGTCTTTAAGGCCTACCTTTATTCACGAAAAAATGCAGAATATTATACAAGCAGCAACAGTTATGCTCCCTTTTATGTTTGGAGGGATCATCACTCTATGATGACTTTTCTTAGAAGTGAAGGATTTAAAGGATTATGTGAGCAATTTGGTCGACCGGAAGTCAAGATTTGGTTTATAGAGGATGAACCAACAATACCAAATTCAGAATGTTCGTTTGCATGTATAGACAATCAGGTCAGTCAGAATGCGGATATTCAAGGTCTCAATGTTACCTCTTGGGAGACAGTGAGTGTCTCGTGGCTCGCTCAACCAGAGTTAGCCGATAAAATGAGTGGCAACATCTATTCTATCGGTTATATAGCCCACGGTTAGATTTAATGAACAATTAAAAATGTACTCGTTTCCCATACTAACTACTAACAGAATACCCATAATATTCACTGCCCAAAAAAAATAGAAGGCCAGTATCACAATGAACATCACTGCGAAGAAACCAAATACCTCCGCAAGGTTTTGAGGATGAAGTGAGAAGCCATAAAAAAAGCCAGTCAGAAACTGACTGGCTTTTCATTTATTTTCTAAGACCTGATTAACTATTTATAATCAGCCCTACTCCCACTCAATGGTGGCCGGTGGCTTACCGGAAATATCATAAACAACCCGAGAAATACCGTCGATTTCATTGATAATACGGTTAGAAACTTTGCCTAAGAAGTCATAAGGCAAGTGGGCCCAATGAGCGGTCATAAAGTCGATGGTTTCCACGGCACGTAAAGATACCACCCAATCGTATTTACGGGCATCGCCCATCACACCTACAGAGCGCACGGGTAAAAAGACGGTGAATGCTTGGCTCACTTTGTGGTACAGCTCGGCATTGTGCAACTCTTCAATGAAGATGGCATCAGCGCGACGCAGTAAATCACAATATTCTTTTTTAATTTCACCTAACACCCGCACACCTAAACCCGGCCCTGGGAAAGGATGGCGATACAACATATCGTAAGGTAACCCTAACTCTAAACCAATTTTGCGAACTTCATCTTTAAACAGTTCACGCAATGGCTCTACAAGTCCCATCTTCATGTCTTCTGGCAAGCCACCCACATTGTGGTGAGATTTAATCACATGGGCTTTACCGGTAGCAGAACCGGCAGACTCAATCACATCAGGATAAATAGTCCCTTGAGCCAACCATTTAGCATTCGCTAATTTAGACGCCTGTTCATCGAATACGGCCACAAATTCGTTGCCAATGATTTTACGTTTCTTCTCAGGATCGGCTTCGCCTTCTAAGCGGGCTAAGAACCGCTCCTCAGCATCCACTTTGATAATGTTCAAACCGAAATGATCGCCGAACATATCCATTACCTGCTGCCCTTCGTCTAAACGCAGTAAGCCGTTATCCACAAATACACACGTTAATTTGGAGCCAATGGCGCGGTGAATAAGCATGGCAACCACAGAAGAATCCACACCACCGGAAAGACCAAGAATGACTTCATCGTCGCCGACTTTTTCTTTAATTCTGGCAATGGCATCTTCGATGATGGCATCGGCGGTCCACAGTTTTTCACAGCCACAAATTTCCATTACGAAATGGCTTAATAAACGCATTCCTTGACGGGTATGTGTGACTTCGGGGTGAAACTGCACGCCGTAAAAGCGTTTTTCTGGATTATGCATAGCCGCATGAGGGCAAGAAGGGGTTTGCGCAATGGTTTCAAAGCCTTCAGGTATTTCTGACACTTTATCGCCGTGGCTCATCCATACATCAAGCAACGCATTGCCATTGGCACCGATGTGATCTTCAATATTTTCCAGCAACGGACTAGACTTAATCACTTCAACCTGTGCATAGCCAAATTCACGCTTGTTTGACCCCAACACACTACCGCCGAGTTGTTCAGCCATGGTTTGCATACCGTAGCAAACCCCAAGCACGGGCACCCCTGCGTCAAAAACATATTGCGGTGCACGAGGAGAGTTAAGTTCAGTAACAGACTCCGGGCCACCGGACAAAATAATGCCATCCGGATTGAATGATTTTATTTGTTCCTCGGTAACATCCCAGGCCCACAGTTCACAGTACACACCGATTTCACGTACGCGACGTGCGATAAGCTGGGTGTATTGGGAACCAAAATCCAAAATGAGTATGCGTTGGCTGTGAATATTCGTGGTCATTTTTTTACCTGTGTAGTAAAAACCAAAAAAGGCTGGCAATGACACCAGCCTCATTCATTAACGTTGTTGGTGCTTAGCCCAGACGATAGTTTGGTGCTTCTTTTGTAATACTAACATCATGGACGTGAGATTCCCCCATACCCGCCGATGTCACTCGCACAAACTGTGCTTTGGTATTAAGCAATTCAATGTCGCCACAACCGGTTAATCCCATGGCTGAACGTAATCCCCCCATTTGCTGATGAATAATAGTGGCGATGGGCCCTTTATAAGCTACCCGCCCTTCAATACCTTCAGGCACCAGTTTTTCAGCGTTATCCGATTCTTGGAAATAACGATCCGAAGAACCATGGCGTTGATTCATGGCACCCAACGAGCCCATACCACGATAAGATTTGTAGTAGCGCCCTTGATAAAGCTCAACTTCGCCAGGGGCTTCTTCTGTGCCTGCCAGCATGCTGCCAACCATGACACAACTTGCCCCAGCAGCTAACGCTTTGGCGATGTCACCAGAGAAACGAATACCACCATCGGCAATAACAGGAATACCGGTACCCGCCAGCGCATCCACTGCATCGGCAATGGCTGTAATTTGCGGTACACCGCAGCCGGTAACAATGCGGGTGGTACAAATAGAACCTGGACCAATACCCACTTTAACCCCATCTACACCTGCATCGGCAAGGGCTTTGGCGCCATCAGCGGTGGCTACGTTGCCAGCAATAATTTGCAATTGCGGATACTTTTTGCGAACCGTAGAAACACGATCGATAACACCTTGGGAATGACCATGGGACGTGTCGATAAGTAACACATCTACCCCAGCTTCCACCAGTAGATCAATTCGTTCATCGGTGCCAGGGCCTACGCCTACTGCCGCGCCCACACGCAAACGCCCCAACGAGTCTTTACACGCGTTAGGTTTATTTTCTGCTTTTTGGAAGTCTTTAACGGTAATAAGCCCTTTTAGCTTAAAGCTATCATCCACTACCAGAATTTTCTCGATACGATTAGCATGCATCAAATCAAGTACTTGTGCGGAATCAGCACCTTCTTTTACCGTGACCAATTTTTCTTTTGGCGTCATAACCTGCTTGACCGGTAAATCGGGACGATTTTGGAAACGCATGTCACGACCAGTGACGATACCGATAAGGTTATTTTCTTTATCGGTGACAGGAAAGCCCGAGTAACCAAGCTTTTTACTCATGGCCAGCACGTCGCCGATCGCGGCGTTCTGTTCTACCGTAACCGGATCCGATACCACACCACTTTCGTATTTTTTAACTTCCCGTACATGATTCGCTTGTTCTTCCGGTTCCATATTCTTATGAATGAAACCCATTCCACCTTCTTGCGCCAATGCAATGGCCAAGCGCGCTTCGGTAACCGTATCCATTGCGGCAGAAACCATGGGAATGTTTAGCGTGACGTCACGGGTTAAACGTGTTTGTAAACTAGCGGTATGAGGTAAAACCGTTGAATGTCCGGGGACAAGTAGGACATCATCAAAGGTTAACGCTTCTTGAATGATTCGGAGCATGCAATTACACCTGAATAGTAGAGAGATAATTGCGGCGCAATTGTAGTGTTTTTTAATAATCAGGTAAACTCTATTCGTATTAAACTCTAAAAATTTTCATCTATGATTTTCAACACTCCATCGACATCGCGCCAAATACTCACTGTTACCAAGCTAAATCGTCTTGCCAGAACGGTTTTAGAAGGGGAAATTGGCCTGGTCTGGATTTCTGCTGAAATCTCGAATTTTGTTTGCGCGGCGTCTGGACATTGGTATTTCACGTTAAAAGACAATAAAGCCCAAGTACGGGCTGCCATGTTTAAAAATACCAACCGACATATCAAACATAAACCCAAAGAGGGCGATAAGGTATTAGTTCGCGCGTCAGTGGGCCTCTACGAGCCGAGAGGCGATTATCAGCTTATTGCCGAACATCTAGAGCCAGACGGTGAAGGACAGCTAAAGCAGGCGTTTGAGGCGCTAAAACGCAAACTTCAACAAGATGGTCTTTTCGATGCTGATGCCAAACGCCCGTTACCTCAGACAATTACCACCATCGGTGTGATCACCTCCCCCTCTGGCGCCGCGTTACACGATGTACTCACCGTATTAAAACGACGCAGCCCGAGTACAAACGTTATCGTCTACCCCACCATGGTGCAGGGTGAACAAGCCCCAATGCAAATTATCAACGCTCTAGAAACCGCCTATGCCCGCCACGAAGTGGATGTCATATTATTAACCCGCGGTGGTGGCTCGTTAGAAGATTTATGGTGTTTTAATCATGAAGGGCTTGCCCATTGTATTTCTGCATCTCCCGTCCCTGTGGTCAGTGCGGTGGGACACGAAATCGATATCACCATAGCCGATTTTGTTGCTGACGTACGCGCCCCTACCCCTTCGGCAGGAGCCGAATTACTCAGCCAAGACCAAAAAGCCCATTACTTAGCCATCAAACAGCAAAATCAGGCCCTTGAACGGGCATGGACCCAATGGTTGCAGCAACGTACCCACCGACTGATGCTGCTACGGCAACGGCTGAAAAACCTTCACCCGGCTAATCGGTTACAAAGTCAGGCGCAATCGTTAGACCGATATCAATTGTCCCTTACTCACGCCATGCGCACATCGTTAAGGGGCCACCAAGAACAACTTAACCAGTTAGTGCGCCGGCTAGATAATGTGAACCCCGTTCACACTATCCAACGACACATAGACAAACAACAACAATTGCACCAAGGTCTGTTGCGAGCAATCAGTCACCTAACAGAACAAAAAGCCAAGCAATTAGCCCACAGTGCCCAATTGCTTGAATCTGTCAGTCCGTTAAAAACCCTGTCCCGGGGATACAGCATCACCTTCCAAGCAGACACCCCGCTGACAAGCATTCAGAATGTGAAAAAAGGCCAGCGACTGCGCACTTATCTGGCAGAGGGTGAAATTATCAGCACCGTGGAAGACATTATCAGTACCGGGCAAAAACCTGACTAAAAAACTTGAGCATCATTAAGGCTTAGGTCAAACTAACCGCCCCACAGACATAGGATAAACCGTGAAAAAGGTCAGTATTCTGCTTCTGTCTATCCTAATGCATGGGTGTCAGCAAGCACCTCATGTGCAGCAAGATGTAGACATATTCCCCGATTATCATGTCGCAGCTCCCATCGCATTATTTGCCACCTACCCAAGCCAAGCCATGGTAGACCTATGTGATGACAAAAATGTTAGCCCTGAGCCGTGCGAACAGGATCCTCTCAGCGGCACACTTTTTGTGGAACAGCTCACCCAAACCGGTTGGTTTGATGCGGTATTACCCGCCACCAATGCCGCTGATTATGAATTACTGATTGCCACTTTATCGGCTCAGATCCCCGCCGATGCCACGGCCGCTCAACCACAGGCGGCTAGCGTTCTTGGTGTACAACAGCACGGGCAAACAACCCGCCCCTTATATTTAACCGAGTTAACCGTACAATGGCGAGGGATCGAAATTGCTTCACGCATTTTCCAAACCCCTTTACAGGGAAGTAGTTCAGACCAGAAGATTGTCGAGAAGGTATTGCAAGACTGGTGGCAATTAGCGGTAAAACAGAAAGTATTTTCAGCCGCCTATTTGTTTGATGTGCTTGGGGCAAGTGACTATAAAAATGATATGACGCTACCCCAGCACATCCAAAAATTCGTGATTTTAGACACGCAGCTTTATCCTGATCCCTTCAAAGGTGTTATAAGTCGGTATATCCATCCCGAATATGAAGGTGCACTGCTAGATATTACCGTTGCGCCCATTGTCACAAGCATGACAGAACCACAACAAGCACGCTTAACCGCAGCACTCCAGAACAACCTTGCAGAAGCGTCACGCATGGCAGAAGCTCAAGGGTTAACACTGACCATTGACGCCCCTATTGCCCCGTTTATTGTCAACGACGAGGAAAGCCACCGTTATTCGGGGTACCGTATTGCTGTGCGTGCTGAAAGTGAGGCCACAGAGGCCATCTATGCCACTACCTATGCCTTTGAAATGAAAGACAAACTAGTGACGTTATCCACCACATTTCCCGCTCGCATTGCCGATGAACTCATTAGTGAAGCGTTACCCATGATCACCGTTCCTGGGCCCTCACCGTTAATGCAAACACTGCGGAAATTCGCCAGTCAATAGCCGTATAAAATACGGCTATTTTTTCTTTTTGTGGAAGGACATCATCCGTCTGCGCTTACGTTGTTGCGCAAGGGTTAGCTGATTTTTCTTGCCTTCAAAGGGGTTCGCACCTTCTCTGAATTCAATCTTGATCGGCGTTCCCATCACCTTTAACGAGCGACGAAAATAATTCATTAAATAACGCTTATATGCACCGGGTAAATCGTTAACCTGATTACCGTGGATCACAATAACTGGGGGGTTATAACCACCGGCATGGGCGTATTTCATTTTAACCCGACGACCACGAACCAATGGCGGTTGGTGCTCTTGCTGAGCCATGTCCATAATCTGGGTAAGTAAAGAGGTGCCAACCCGTTGGGTAGCGCATTCATAGGCTTCATTTACCGAATCAAATAAATTACCGACACCCGAGCCGTGCAGCGCTGAAATAAAGTGAAGGCGAGCAAAATCGATAAAGCCCAATCGACGATCAAGTTCACGCTTGATGTCATCTTTAACATCGGTGCTTAACCCGTCCCATTTATTTACCGCCAGCACCAATGAACGCCCCGAGTTAAGAATATACCCTAACAAGCTTAGATCTTGATCGGCAATACCTTCTCTGGCATCAATAACCAACAGCACCACGTTAGCTTCTTCAATGGCTTGTAGGGTTTTAACAATAGAAAACTTCTCTACTGCATCGGCTACTTTTTTACGCTTTCTCACCCCAGCGGTATCAATAAGCACATACTCACGTTCATCCCTTTCCAATGGAATGAAAACGCTATCTCGAGTGGTGCCGGGCAAATCGAACACCACTACCCGTTCTTCACCTAAAATGCGGTTGGTCAAGGTGGATTTTCCCACATTAGGCTTACCTACAATGGCAAGCTTAATGGGTAAATTCTTAAGGCGCTCTAACTGTGCATCAGCATCAAGCTCTTCTTCGATTTTTGGCTGTTCAGCCATATCGGGGAATGCTTCAGCCAAAGGAGACAGGGTCTCATCTAGTAATTGAGACACGCCGCGGCCATGAGCCGCTGCGATTTGATGAACTGGCCCCATCCCAAGACGGTAAAAGTCACCGGTTTCGCTATCGGCGTCGATACCATCTACTTTATTGGCAACCACAAACATATTTTTGTTTATTTTTCTTAAATGGTCGGCAATACCAATATCCGCAGGCATGAGCCCTGCTCTTGCGTCTACCAAAAATAATACGACATCAGCTTCATCAATCGCCCGTAATGATTGTTGGGCCATTTCAGCATCAATACCTTGCTCATCACCGGTGATACCACCGGTATCGACCACAATAAACTGCTTTTTCTCATACGTTGCCTGCCCGTATTTGCGATCCCGGGTAAGGCCAGGAAAATCAGCAACCAAGGCATCACGCGTATTGGTTAAACGGTTAAACAGGGTGGATTTACCCACATTTGGGCGACCCACTAGTGCAACAACAGGCAACATGCTTGAAGTCCTAATTTATAAAATTTGAAAACACGCTGGCCGCGATTAAACGCGGCCAGCTTAACGATAGGGTTAATTATACCCCAAAATAGTAACAGACGTCAGCCTAACACAGACGTTGATGTGCGATACCTTACTCAGGCATTGAAATGGATGCCACCTCGCCTTCGCGGGTAATGGCAATTAGCGCATTGCCTGTATATACAGGAGCGACATAGACTGATTCGTCTTCATCATCGCCACCGAGATCATAGCGTGCGACAATTTCACCGGTCTCTTTATTTAACCAGTGGATCAACCCCCATTTATCACCCAATACCAGGTAATCGCCGGCAGGTTCTGCTGCGGTTAACACCCGCTTTTTCAATCCGGTTTGAGACCAAAGCTCGATGCCATTACGACGGTCAAGGGCATATACATGTGAATTATTATCCACCACGTACAAGGTGGTGCCGTCTAGTGTGACATTGCGGTAACTACCGTACTCACGCTTCCAGATAACACGGCCAGAACGTAATTCTACTGCCGCTAAGGTTCCGTTAAAGGAAATGGTATAGATTGTGCCACCATACATTAATGGAGCCGCATCAATATCCACAATACGCTCTAACTCTGTAGCACCAGCCGGCGACGTGATGGCGGTTTCCCAAGCCACTAGCCCCGAGTCCACAATATTCACCTGAATTTTGCCAGTGGCAGTGCCTAAAATCACACCACCATTACTAATAGCCGGCCTAGAAATACCCCGTAACGATAACGGCGGTACATCCCCTTCATGCTGCCAACGCTGTTCGCCCGTTTCGGCGTCTAACGCCACCAAGGTACCAGAACCGGTATTGATAACCACCAGATGCTCACCAGAAACCGGTGCGGCTAAAATTTCTCCTGCCACAGTGTGGGACCAGTTCATTTCACCAGACTCAGCGTTTAGTGCCATGATGACACCGTCTTCCGTTCCCACGAAAACCTGATCACCGTCCACAGACAAGCCGGCAATTTTAGCCGATTCGCCTCTAGACCACATGCGAGTGATTGAAGACATCATGCCTTCATCTTTGAAAATGGCGATGTCCTTTTCCCATTCGGTATCACCGGTTTTAGGGTCAAGGGCAGCAATTAAGCCGCGGCGATCGGCCACATACACTTTGTCGTTAGCGTACACAGGACGTAAACGAGAAAAATAATACTCTACGCCATCGCCAACCTCAGTTTCCCAGTTTACCTGAGGTTCAAACTCAGCGTCTAAAGGCGCTAAACGACGAATTTCTAATTCCTCGTCATCTGCGAACCAGTCTGAAATAGTGGAACAACCCGATAGGCCCACTGACAGCGTCAGCGCTAGTCCTATCGCCCGTGTAATTCGACCACACTGGCCACACGTTTCTGTTAACAAATTCGATACCTCTGCGTTGATTAATTCCCGGCCAATACAGGCAGGTTATCCAGCTTCATTTCGAGTAAAACGTTGCCAGTGGCTTTTTCCAATGCTTCTGTATATGCAAGACGCGCGTCGTTGAATTTCTCTTGCGCTACGAACACATCGCCTTTCACTTCGTCGATTTTCGCTTTGAACGCGTCATCATCAAGACTGTTTAACGTTGCCATCGCCGCGTCAGTGTTGCCTAATTCCAACTGCACGCGGGCTAAGCGAATGGCTGCCATAGTAGCAATATGTTCATCGGGTGTTTCATTTTGCACCCCTTTTAACAGCGACTCGGCTTTTTCAAGATCACCGGTATTAACGGCTTGTTGTGCGGCGACTAGACCAGCAATGGTGGCATACCCCGCATTCGCGGTATCGTTGACAAAAGCGGTAAGTTCATCGGCCTGACCTTTATCTTCTACCGCCACAACCGCACTTTGGTACGCTACCGACGCGTCTTCTTTTGCGACCCGCTGGGTGTCTGAATAATAACGCCAGCCCCATAAACCACCTAGGCCTAATAAAGCGCCAATAACAATGGCTACGCCATTGTCTTTCCAAAACTTTTTAATCGCTTCAACTTGTTGTTCTTCTGTAGCGAATTGTTCCATGTTTATAACCTCTAAAACGTGTTTTGCTGCGTAAATTGACTACAGCGATTAATCCAGTAACGTTGATAATGTGTCGGCAAGAGACGATAACGCAACCGTTTGTTGCTCGCCATCTCCTCGTAACGGTTTTACCGTGGCCGTGGTATTTGTCGCTTCATCTGAGCCTAAAAGCACTGCATAAAGTGCCCCGCTTTTATCTGCCCGCTTTAACTGCTTCTTAAAGTTTCCGCCGCCACAATGCATCATGACCCGCCATTGAGGTTTTGCATCACGCAGCATTTCGGATACTTGGACAGCGTAGCTGTCTGTCCCCATGGAAGTCACGTAAACATCTGCCGCACGCAAATCATCGTCTACAGATTGCAGCGTGGTTAGCAGTAACACCAAACGTTCCATACCCATGGCAAAACCTACCGCAGGGGCCGATTTACCACCTAACTGCTCGATTAAACCGTCATAGCGTCCACCAGCACACACTGTACCTTGAGAGCCTAAACTTTCTGTAACCCATTCAAAAACAGTGCGATTGTAGTAGTCTAGTCCACGAACCAATCTGGGATTAACCTCATATTGGATACCCGCTTGTGACAATCGTTCACACAAAATTGAAAAATGTTGCTGAGATTCTTCGTCTAGATAATCTAATAGCGATGGCGCATCAACAATCGCCGCCTGTACTTCGGGATTTTTACTGTCTAATACGCGAAGAGGATTGGTTTCTAGTCGGCGAAGTGAATCTTCATCTAATTGCTCTGAACGCGCTTTCAAAAAGGCAACCAAGGCATCTTTGTAACGCTGTCGAGCTTCATTTGAGCCTAATGAATTAATCTGTAACGTTACTTCGTCGCTGATACCGAAGGCCTTCCAAATGCGCGCACTCAGCAAAATAACTTCAAGATCGATATCGGGGCCGTTAAGTCCAAAAGTTTCCACCCCAAATTGATGGAACTGACGATACCGCCCTTTTTGTGGCCGTTCGTGACGAAACATAGGCCCCATGTACCACAAGCGTTGCTGTTGGTTATATATCAGCCCGTGCTCATTGCCGGCTCTGACGCAACTGGCTGTGCCTTCAGGTCGCAAGGTAAGGCTGTCACCATTACGATCTTCAAAGGTATACATTTCTTTTTCTACGATATCGGTCACTTCACCGATAGAGCGTTTAAAAAGATCCGTACTTTCTACAATAGGCGTTCTAATTTCTTGATAACCATAATTTGCCACCACTTGGCGCAACGTTGATTCTACTTTCTGCCATACGCCAGAAACGTCTGGCAGGCAGTCGTTCATGCCACGGATCGCCTGAATTGTTTTAGCCACCTGTAATTCTCATCTACCTGATAAATAAAAGCCCCGCATTATAGGGGCAATACTACGAAACAACAATCACCGTCATCGGTAAGAAAGTGTTTATACGTCTTTTACTTCTACGGGGATTTTATTCCCTTCATCAAATCGTGCCGCTTTAGCCCGAATTTTGCGTTCTAATTGATCCACTAAGTCGTCATTAGCTAACCGCTCTCGTTGCCGTTTTCCATCTTCATAAAAGCCGCTCATGTTGCGAGCACCAGTAAGTCCAAGATCAGACACTTCGGCTTCGCCCGGTCCGTTTACCACACAACCGATAATCGACACATCCATGGGCGTAAGAATATCTTCCACACGCTGCTCTAAGGCATTGACGGTACCAATCACATCAAATTCCTGACGGGAGCAGCTAGGACAAGCGATAAAGTTGATGCCACGAGAACGGATACGCAGTGATTTAAGGATATCGAAACCCACTTTTATCTCTTCTACTGGATCTGCCGCCAACGAGACCCGAATGGTATCGCCAATGCCTTCGGCCAACAGCATGCCAAGCCCAACTGCACTTTTAACCGCGCCGGCCCGTTGTCCACCCGCTTCGGTGATCCCCAAATGTAAGGGTTGGTCAATTTGGCGAGCCAATAACCGATATGCACCTACGGCTAAAAATACATCAGAGGCCTTTACACTCACCTTAAATTGGTCGAAGTTAAGCTTATCTAATATATCCACATGACGCATGGCCGATTCCACTAAAGCTTCGGGAGTGGGTTCGCCGTATTTTTCTTGTAAGTCGCGCTCTAGCGAACCGCCATTAACGCCAATGCGAATGGGAATGCCTTTATCTTTGGCACAATCTACCACCGACTTTACCCGTTCCAGATTACCGATATTTCCTGGGTTTATACGTAAACAATCCACGCCGTATTCCGCTACTTTTAGCGCAATACGATAGTCAAAATGGATATCCGCCACTAAAGGCACCGATACTTGCTTGCGGATGGCTTTAAACGCTTCCGCTGCATCCATGGTCGGTACCGACACGCGAACGATTTCTCCGCCCACCGCAACAATACGATTAATTTGGGCGACGGTGGCCTCAACGTCAGTCGTTGGGGTGTTTGTCATTGACTGCACAGCAATGGGTGCGCCATCGCCAATGGGTACACTACCCACGTTAATACGGGTTGATTTTCGACGTGTTATAGGGTTTTCAGTAAACATGATCAGTCCTGCATAGGTAACGAGAAACGCGCGATGCGTCCGTCCTGAAATTCAGAAATATCTACCGCGTCTCCATCATAGTTAATGCTTACGCCATCAGGGGCGCCTAGGGTAACCTTAAAAGGAGGAATGCCGGAAATAGACATCACCCGGCCGGCGGTCTTAACGCCATAGGCAATGGCTTCAGAAGTAGCGTCTTCAATATTTACCCAACAATCTTCAGCAAAGGTAAACTCCAAACTGACCGTCTCTGCCTGCTGGGCGTTGTCACTGTCGTTTTCTGTGGCGGCTGCTTGGGCAAGGGTGTTACTGGGCGCTTGACTGGCGGTCGGTGGTTGTGCAGCCAAATCTGCACCATCCACAGGTGCCGGTGTTTCATTTGCCCTTGCTTCATCCGTTAGTGAAGCGGCGGCTGGCGTGGCGAGTTCTCCGCCTTCAGACAGCACCTGGCCTTGCTCTACAGCAGAACCAGCACCACTTGAGTTCGCCGCCGGTGCCGTTGTATCAGTGTTATCACTGTCTGCCGATAAGGCCCTTACTGCTGCCGTGGTGGTGGTAGTGGTTTCGTTTTCCACCAACGCGGTTTTATCATCAGGCTGTTGATACCACCACACCACAAATGCAGCGAGCAACAGTAAAATAATAATCCAAGTTACCATCATCCAACGATCATCATGGGCTTGCTTAGCAACACGACGGGAAAAACTTTGTAGCTTAGCGGGTGGCTTGGTGGTGGTATGAATTTTTTCAAATTCAACAATCACTAAATTATCATCAATGCCCACTTGCTTAGCATACATACGTACATAACCTTTCGCGAAGGTTACTGACATATTCTCATCAAGACGATCCGACTCAATGTCGGCAATATTTTGTTGCTTTAAAAACAACTTTTCAGCCATCTGAAGCTGGGTTAATCCCTGCTTTTCTCTGGCTTGGCGAAGCATAGTTCCCGGTGTAGGCGTATCCTGAACCGGTTGTTCTTCAACCTGACTTTCTTTTGAACTCATTCGATAACCTGTCAATATTATTGAGGCGGTGTTAGACGCAGTTGCGTTCCGACTTCGATTTCGCTGGGATCAACGATAGAATTCCACTCCAACAAACGTGCCATTAAAATGTTGTAGCGAAGGGAAATGCGATAGAGATTCTCTCCCCGTTTGACCACATGGTAACGGGTTTCTGAATTTTCTTCATCGTTATTTGAATTTGTGCTCGCCTGTTTTGTAGAAGCCTCTTCTGCTACAGCAGAAGGCGATACGGATTTCTCTGCCTCATCAGAGGCCTTTGTGGATGATGCATCAGCCTGTGTTGGGTAAGAACTAGCCCCTTGGCTTTCTGATGTCTGCGAAGATTTATCCACGTTATCTTTGGCTTCTGGTGCTTCTGGTGCTTCAGGAGCGTGTTGTCCCCCCTCTTCGACTTCCGATGCTTTTGGTGTGTGTTGCGCAACGTCTTCGGCTGGTGACATGGGAGACGTTGGTTTCGCTTTAGGGGCCGTTCGTTCTGTCCGGGTTTTAACCCGAGTAACCATGCTGTGTTTTTCTTTTTCAGCCCGCAATTTTGCAACAAAGGCTTTGGCTGCCTGACTGTGAGGATAAAGTGAAATTAACATTTCACCATACCCTTGGGCAGTATGCTCATCTCCTTTGCCTTCAGCAATCTCAATGGCCAATTGTATCGAGTCGGGAGTCACTTTAGACACTTTTTCATAACGGCGTAAACTGTCAGAGGCCTTATCCCATTGGCTGGTTTTAATGTATAACTCGGTGAGCATATACAAGCTGCTAGAACGACCAGGCTGATGATTTAAGGCATTTTCAAAGTAGCTAATAGCGCTTTCAGTTGCCCCCTGCTCTTCAGCGCAAATACCCATATTTTCATAGGTTTGTGCCGAATTAGCATACTGATTGTTCGCCAGCGCTTTGTTGAAATAAACCGTGGCTTTATCAAACTGTTTCTGCTGACACAAATACGCACCGTAGCTGTTGGCAATATCGCCATCTCGGGGCGCTAAGTTAAGTGCATCTTCATAAGACGATTCGGCCCGCTCCCATTCCTCAACAGTTTGGTAGTAGTATGCTAGCGCATAATGCACATCAGCACTTCGGGGCGCAAATGACAACGCTTTATCCAGGTTTTGCTTTGCCTGCTGGTACTTGCCATTTTTTAAATAGGTAAGACCCAGCGACACCCGGGTTTTTGCCGCCTCTTGTAAATCAAACTTTTCACCTTGAAAATTACCAGATGAATTCTGGCTTACACATCCTGTCAGTACAACGACGATTGCGAGTACAACTAATCGCATGAAGTTTCTACCTTTTCTGTTTTACACTATTGAGCCATTTTTACCGATATTGCTTCGCCTTTCATCTGTTTCTTTAATAATCTTTTGGTTCTGTCTACCACATCGCCTACTAACTGCCCACAAGCAGCATCAATATCGTCACCCCGAGTTTTGCGCACAACCACTGTCATACCATAGCCCATAAGGACTTTCGCAAATCTATCGATACGGGAATTACTTGAACACAAGTAAGGCGAACCTGGGTAAGGATTAAATGGGATAAGGTTAATTTTACATGGTGTGTCTTTAAGCACTTGAGCAAGTTCATGGGCTTGATCTGTGCTGTCGTTAATGTTCGATAACATCACATATTCTACAGTCACTTTGCCTTGATTCGCTTTTGATTTGCTTAGATAGCGACGCACCGCGGCCAAGAACATCTCGATATTGTACTTTTTATTCACCGGAACAATTTCATCACGTAAGGTGTCATTGGATGCGTGAAGGGAAATTGCCAACGCCACATCAATTTGATCGCCAAGTTTATCTAGCGCAGGTACGACTCCTGAGGTGCTTAACGTCACCCGGCGTTTTGACAACCCAAACCCGAAATCATCCATCATCAGATCCATAGCGGGCACCACGTTTTTAAGATTCAGTAGTGGTTCGCCCATCCCCATCATTACCACATTGGTAATGGGTCGTTTAGCGGTATCTTTGGACAAGCCCAAAAACGTTGCTACGCGCCATACTTGGCCGATAATTTCACTGACCGATAAGTTACGGTTAAAACCTTGTTGAGCGGTGGAACAGAATGTACATTCCAAAGCGCAGCCTACCTGGGAGGAAACACACAAGGTGGCACGCTCTGTTTCTGGGATCCAAACAGACTCCACCTCTTGACCGCCATCCAGCGCCAAAGCGAATTTGATCGTGCCGTCACTGGCTTCTTGATAATAGGCGATCTCTGGGGCAACCACTTCGCCATGTTCGAGCAGTTTTTGACGCAGGTTTTTATTCAGGTTCGTCATTTCATTAAAATCACTGACACCCTGCTGATAAATCCATTTCATGACCTGATCGGCACGAAAAGGTTTTTCACCAATTTCAGCGAAAAATGCTTTTAGCCCCGCTCGGTTTAGATTTAAAAGATTTGTCTTTGCCATAAATGCCGATGACCCTAATTTGTGTCTTGAATATGAAAATAATTTGTCACACTTGCGACACCACCAGACGACGCGAACAAAACGCGAATACATCCTCCATGATTACGGTGTCAGGTAACGTAGATAACATCGATTCACTACTTTTTAAAAAGTGAAGCGAACCAAAGGCAAGCGAGACTGCGCAAATTTTAGCCGCACATTCTACCATACCAAAAGGTGGTTAGAAAGCTGATAACCGTGAGGTGAAGCACTTCCCTGCTTATTCAGTGAACCTTCGATAAACCTCAAGGTATTCACGATCGCCGCCATTGAGATTTATTAACTAAATTGCTACCGTTTTTGGCGCCTTTAAAAACAACATTTTCGGGCTATGCACCCGATATCTTTTGGAGTACCTAATGAATAAATCCCTGACGGCAACGGCCGTTGCTGTTGTGCTTTCCCTAACCGGCTGTAGCACGGAACAATCAATGCAACAAACTTCGCAAAACAATAGCTCTCAAAACGCGGCATCCATGGAGCAAGGTGACAACGCGCTGCTTAAGCCCAGTTCTCTTGACTATCAAGCACCCGAATTCGACAAAATCAAAACCGAAGATTATGTGCCGGCTTTCATGAAAGGAATGGAAGAGCAATCAGCAGAAATTAGCGAGATTGCTAATAACCAAGCGGCACCTTCTTTTGAAAATACCATTTTGGCCATTGAAAAGAGTGGCGGACTTCTAAACCGAGTCAGTACCATTTTCTTCGGCCTTTCAAGTATTGTATCAAACGACGAAATTCAGCGCATTGAAGCGGACATGTCGCCGAAGCTGACAGCTCACCAAGACAAAATTTACCTCAATAACACCTTATTCGAACGCGTTAAGGCGGTTTACGAGCAAAAAGATTCATTGCCCGCTGACGACAAACGACTAACCGAATACTATTACGAGAAATTCGTTCGTGCTGGTGCAAACCTTAATGAATCGCAAAAAGCGCAAGTACGTGAAATAAACGAAAGTCTTTCTAATCTGACTACCGCGTTTTCACAAAATATCTTAGCGTCATTTAAAAATGACACTATCTTAGTGACCGACGAAGCTAAACTAGCTGGCGTGTCTGATACCGATAAAGCCGGTTTAAAAGCCGCGGCAGAAGAAGCGGGAAAAGAGGGTTACCTTATTACGTTGGTAAATACCACTCGTCAACCGCTACTGCGTAACCTCAGTAATCGAGAACTCCGTAAAGAAATTTGGCAAACATCCGCCAATCGTGCACAGGTATCCAATGATCCTGTCATTCTTAAACTGACCCACTTGCGAGCCAAAAAAGCCGCACTATTAGGCTATCCTAACTGGGCCTCTTACAAGATCGCCAACCAAATGGCGAAAACACCAGAAAACGTATTGGCCATGCTTGACGACCTCGCGCCACAAGCGGTAGAAAAAGCCCGTCAAGAAGCCAAGGATATCGAAGCGGCAATGCATGCAGATGGCATTCAAGGTGATGTTCAGCCTTGGGATTGGGCTTATTATGCAGAAAAAATTCGCACTGAGCGGTTCGATATCGCTGACAGTACCATTAAGCCTTACTTTGAATTAAATTCAGTACTCGAAAATGGCTTATTCTTCGCCATGAATAAGCTGTACGGGATTACCTTTAAAGAACGCAAAGATCTGCCTTTATATGTAGAAGATGCCCGGGTATTTGAAGTATTTGACGACGACGGCAGCTCTATCGGTCTATTTTACTTCGACCCCTATGCCCGCAAAGGTAAGAAAGGCGGTGCTTGGATGAGTGCCTTTGTTACTCAGTCTTTCCTGTATGACAACAAGCCTGTGGTTTATAACGAGCTTAATATCACCAAGCCGGCTCCTGGCGAACCGACTTTATTGACCTTTGACGAAACCCAAACCTTGTTCCATGAATTTGGTCATGCTGCCCATGGCTTGTTCTCACAAGTGAAATACCCAAGTGTTGCGGGTACAAGTACAGCGCGAGACTTTGTTGAGTTTCCCTCTCAATTTAATGAAGACTGGTGTATCGAGCCTACCGTTCTCGCTAACTATGCTAAACATTATAAAACAGGAGAAGTGATCCCCCAGGAACTCTTGAACAACCTGTTAAAATCAGTCACGTTTAATCAAGGGTTTAACACTGTTGAATACCTAGGTTCGGCATTGCTGGATATGGAATGGCATATGATAGGTGCTGACGAAGAGATTACCGATGTGGCCGCTTTTGAAGCCGAAGCATTGAAAAAACACGGGATAGATTACGCCCCAGTACCGCCTCGTTATAAATCAGCTTACTTCAGCCATACCTTCGCCGGTGGTTACTCAGCAGGTTACTATGCATACTTATGGACAGAAGTACTCGCAGCCGACGCCTTTACCTATATGAAGGATAACGGTGGACTGAGTCGTGAAAATGGCGATGCTTTCCGCAAAGACATACTGTCGAAAGGAAATAGCGAAGACCTGATGGAAAATTACATTTCTTTCCGTGGTCAAAAGCCCACTGTGGATGCCTTGATGAAACGCCGAGGTTTAGTAGAGTAATTCTGACGAATACAGGCGCTGGAACGTTTTAGCGCCTGTTAGTCCACGAGTTACCAACAAAAAAGGAGAGCTTTCGCTCTCCTTTTTTATTACCTCGCGCTCAAATTAACGAGTGCGTGGACAAATTTCTTCATCAGAAAAGAAATAAGCAATTTCACGAGCAGCAGATTCAGGGGCATCAGAGCCATGCACTGCATTTTCGTCGATTGACGCAGCGAAATCAGAACGCAATGTACCGGCAGCGGCATCCGCTGGGTTAGTTGCACCCATGATTTCACGATTCTTAACAACTGCATTTTCGCCTTCAAGAACCTGAACCATTACAGGACCTGAAGTCATAAAGTCTACCAGGGCGCCAAAAAAAGGACGCTCTTTATGTTCAGCGTAGAAACCTTCGGCCTGTTCTTTACTCATATGCACCATTTTAGATGCAACAATGCGCAGACCCGCAGCTTCAAAACGGTTGTAGATAGCACCGATTACGTTTTTCGCTACGGCATCAGGCTTAATAATTGAAAAAGTACGCTCAAGAGCCATTCTTCTTTCTCCAATGAATCAATATAATTTTGGCCGCGAATTATAGGCAATTCCCAAGGTAATGACCAGAGGGAATATGGAATACCTTTCATTGCGCGGCAAATTAAAGACTAAGTTTAGGCTTACGCCTGTGAAACTATCATGACAACACTAATTAACGGACTGTTTTGCCAATGTTTGAATTCTACTGACGATTGCTCGTAACCCATTACCTCGAGTTGGAGAAATATGACGCTCTAAATCTAGCTGAGCAAAATACTGAGCAATATCGAAATCAAGAATTTGTCGCGGCGTTTTATTGTTGTAAGCCGCCATCACCAGCGCGAGTAACCCTTGCACAATAATCGCATCGCTATCTACGGAAAAGCGGATCACGCCATTATCGAGCGTAGAATCAAGCCAAACACTACTTTGACAGCCTCTGACAAGATTAGCGTCTGTTTTTTTCTCTTTTGGCATCTGAGGAATCGATTTCCCCAGATCAATAATGTATTGATAACGCTGTTCCCAGTCATCAAAAAACGCTAAGTCGTCAATGATCTCCTGACTATCAGGCAAAGACATACTCATTTTTATTCCTTGTACTTAGAAAAATAAACCGGCTTCAAGCTGGGCTTCTTCGCTCATCATGTCTCGTGACCATGGTGGGTCGAACACTAACGCCACATGAACCGAGTCAACGTTTGGCACCATTGCAACGCGATATTCAACGTCACCCACTAATACAGGCCCCATGCCACATCCTGGCGCCGTCAAGGTCATGTTCACAGAAACCGATTTTTGGTCTTGATCCACAGCAACCTGATAAATTAAGCCTAACGACACTAAATTGATGGGGATTTCAGGATCGTAGATGGTTTCTAACGCTTCCCAAATCTGCTTCTCATCAATGTTTCCATCATTGGGGGATGGAAAATCCAACACCATCGCCTTGCGCCCGATAGCATCTGCATCGGTGCCATCAATGCGATACATGTTGCCACGCCACATAATGGTATAATTACCGCCTAGTTCCTGGGTGATGGTAACGAACTCGCCTTCCGGGATAGTAGAAACCTGCCCTGCAGGAACGAGTCTAGCTTTGCAGTCACGTTCTGTGACCACCATTTTCTGTGCTTTTGCCAAAATGTTTAACCGATATTAAAGCTTTCGCCGCAGCCACATTCGTCTACGACATTAGGGTTATTATACTTAATCACACCGTTCACCCCTTCTTGCACATAATCAATTTCTGTATTTTTCACAAATTGAAGAGCATCTTGGGCTACCGCAACAGTGAGATTATCACTCGCAACCACTAATTCATCACCAGGTGCTGGACCGTCGGCCATATCAAGAACGTAGGCGTAACCGGTGCATCCGCTTACTTTAGTTGATAGACGAATAACACTGCCAGGCTTTTTCGACACTTTGGTTTCAAAGTGTTTTACTGCGCTATCTGTTAGCGTAATCACGGTGTCAGAGGGAACGAAAGTTTCTACAGACATAAATTCCTCCTCGCTTAAGCAAGCATCATAGTCGCCTTGCGAAGGGCATCAAACAAGATATCCACTTCTTCAAGGGTATTGTAAATAGAGAACGACGCTCTGGCCGTGCCCGGGATCCCCAGCTTTTTCATTAACGGCTGGGCACAGTTATCACCGGTTCTAATTGCCACGCCTTGTCGATCCAAGATAAAACCAACATCTGCGGGATGCGCATTAGCAAGCATGAAGCTCATCACGCCCATTTTATGGGCAGCGGTGCCGATGACCCGCATGCCATCTAGGTTACTGGCCTGCTCGTGAGCGCTGGCTAATAAAGCACTTTCATGTTGCTGCACTGCTAAGGTATCTAAATTCGAAAACCAATTAACCGCGGCGGCCAAACCAATAACCCCAGCGATATTTGGTGTACCGGCTTCTAAGCGATTAGGTAACACCCCCCAGGTAGCGTCTTGATAGGTGACATCAGCGATCATTTCACCACCTACCAACCACACGGGCCAATCTTTAAGGACCGCGTGTTTGCCCCACAGTACGCCGATGCCGGTAGGGCCAAATAACTTATGTCCGCTAAAGGCATAAAAATCGCAGCCAATATCTTGTACATCTACCCCACCGTGGGCTATCCCTTGGGCACCATCAACCAATACCCATGCCCCTACCGCTTTCGCTTTTTGGGTTAGGGATTTGATAGGGTTGACTGTACCCAATGCGTTCGACACGTGAGGAAACGCCACTAATTTGGTTCGAGTGGATAACAGAGCGGAAAACGCCGCCAAATCTAATTCACCGTTATCCAGTATGGGCGCAACGTTTAATGTCGCCCCCGATACCTTACAGGCTTGCTGCCAAGTCACTAGGTTTGCATGGTGTTCCATTTCGGTCACCACCACTTCATCACCGGCTGTTAACTGTTGAGCAAGGCCTTTGGCCACCATATTAATAGATTCGGTGGTCCCTGCGGTCCAAATCACTTCTTCGCGACTGTTGGCATTGATAAACTTGGCCACATCATCCCGTGATTGTTCGTAGCGACGGGTCGCTTCATCGGACAAAGCATGGGCACCACGATGCACATTGGCATTGGTCGTGGTATAAAAATTCAGGATGGCATCAAGCACTACCTGCGGCTTTTGCGTCGTCGCCGCATTATCGAGATACACTAAGGGTTTGCCATCAATTTGCCGAGACAAAATGGGAAACTGTGCCCTCAGGGCCTGAATATCCAGGCTCATTTCACCTCCATTTGAGAAAAGCGTGTACTGAGCTTGGGTAATAACCAGGTACCGATAGCCGCTTTAGGGATCTCATTAACCAATTCTTGAATAAAGCCAAAGTTCAAAATGACCAAGGCTTTGCTGCGACTAATGCCCCGGCTTAACAAATAATAAAGCGCGGTATCGTCAATCTCTGCCACCGTTGCGCCATGGGCACATTTGACATCATCGGCATAAATTTCTAATTCAGGTTTGGTATTGATTAAAGCGCGACGAGAAAGCAGCAGATTCTTGTTGTTCATCTCGGCGAGTGTCTTCTGGGCATCACGATGGATATGGATACGACCATTAAACACCGCCCGCGCGCCATCGCCAATAATGCCTCGCGCGTTTTCTTCAGAGGTACAATTTGGTACGGCATGCTCAATATTGGTATGCAGGTCGAACAGCTCATTTTCAGCTAATAAATAGATAGCATTCATTTTTGCATCAGCAAATTCACCGGCATGAATAATATCAACATCCAAGCGGGATAACTCACTGCCATATCCGACAACGGTGCTATTTAAACGAGCATGATCGCCTAAACGGAAATGACTGCCGCCTACTTGCTTGGCCTTATCGGTAAATAATGCAAAGCGGTAGTGTTCCAGATACCCATTGTCAGCAATACTATACTCAGCGAAAGCAGTGGTTAGGCTATCGGCATTGCCTTCACCATGTTCCATAACCGTTACACTGGCGCCTTCGCCTATACGCACCAATACGCGAGAATGGACATCCACCGCTTGAGTCGTAAGGTTGCAAATACGGATGGTCGGTTGAATATTGGCATTAGCGGCAACATCAATAAACACACCTTGGGTCGCCAAGGCGTCATTAATTAAGCCAAAGGTATGGCGCTGTGGTTTGATGTGCCCAAACAAGGCTTTCACTGCCTGTTCGTCATCACCGCTGACGTCATCTAAAGTACTAAGTGTTAGCCCCTCAGGTAAATCGATGTCGGCTATTGACGTAATTAATTGGCCATCAACAAATACAATATCAAAAACGTCTAGGTTTTCGATCACCGGCACCTCAGCTTCGCCGGCATTCGCCACCTTCACCGCATCACGTTGTGATACCGAGGTCAACGGCGTAAAACGCCAGTTCTCGGTGCGTTTGCCCGGCCAACCCTGGGCTTTTAGCTCGGCCAGCGACGCCTGCCTTGTGGGCGTAAGGAAGTCAGAAACATCCTTCGCGTTGTCAATGACCTGTTCTAGCCATTGGCTCATGCCTGGGCCTCCTCATACGCTTGACCAAGAAAAGCATAACCACTTTTTTCCACTTCCAACGCCAAGGAAGCATCGCCACTTTTCACTATTTTGCCATCAGCTAAAATATGTACGAAATCGGGTTTGATATAGTCGAGCAAACGCTGGTAGTGAGTCACGACAATAAAGCTACGCTTATTATCACGCTGACTATTTACCCCTTCGGCAACTACCTGTAGGGCATCCACGTCGAGACCAGAATCTGACTCATCAAGAATACACAAAGACGGCTCTAACAAAATCATTTGCATGATTTCATTACGCTTTTTCTCACCGCCTGAGAAACCTTCGTTAACGCCCCGTTTTAAGAAATCCAAAGGCAGTTGTACTTGTTTACACGCTTCTTTGGCTTTCTTAAGAAATGCGGCGGCGGTTAGCGGTTCTTCGCCGCGCTGTTCGCGCATGGCATTTACCGACTCTTTCATAAATTCCATGTTACTGACACCAGGAATTTCCACTGGATACTGAAATGCTAAGAACAAGCCGTCACGGGCCCGTTCTTCCACTTCCATATCTAGGAGATCCTGATCATTAAAGGTAACTTGGCCTTCTGTCACTTCATAGCCGTCACGGCCTGATAAAACATAACCTAAGGTTGATTTACCGGCTCCATTGGGGCCCATGATAGCGTGTACTTCTCCGGGTTTGATTTCCAGATTTAGGCCTTTAATAATGACCTTGTCTTCGACGCTGGCATGTAAATTAGAAATTTTAAGCATTGATTACCCCACTGAACCTTCAAGACTGATTTCGAGCAACTTGCCAGCTTCCACAGCAAATTCCATGGGTAGCTCTTTAAATACTTCTTTACAGAAACCATTCACAATCATAGACACGGCTTTTTCCGGATCTAGACCACGTTGCTGGCATAAAAATAACTGCTCATCACTCACCTTAGAGGTGGTAGCCTCGTGCTCAACGATGGCAGTTGGGTTTCTGCTTTCTATGTATGGGAATGTGTGTGCACCACAGGTGTCGCCAATAAGCAGCGAGTCACACTGGGTAAAGTTTCGGGCGCCATCAGAACGTGGCCCCATTTGCACAAGCCCACGGTAGGCATTATTACTTTTACCGGCGGAGATCCCTTTGGAAATAATCGTAGACCGGGTGTTTTTACCCAGGTGAATCATTTTCGTTCCAGTGTCCGCTTGTTGACGGCCGCGGGTTAACGCTACCGAATAAAATTCACCCACACTGTTATCCCCTTTAAGGATACAAGAAGGGTATTTCCAGGTAACAGCAGAGCCCGTTTCAACTTGGGTCCAAGAAATTTTGGCATTCTTATGACAAATTCCTCGCTTAGTAACGAAGTTGTATATACCGCCTTTGCCATCTTCGTCGCCGGGATACCAGTTCTGTACCGTGGAATATTTAATTTGCGCATCGTCAAGGGCAACCAGTTCAACCACCGCGGCATGTAACTGATTCTCATCACGCTGCGGGGCGGTGCATCCTTCAAGGTAGCTTACGTAGCTGCCTTCTTCGGCAACAATAAGGGTACGTTCAAATTGCCCGGTGTTCATTTCGTTGATACGAAAATAGGTGGACAACTCCATAGGACAACGCACGCCTTTAGGAATATAAACAAAGGAGCCATCAGTAAAAACGGCACAGTTTAACGCGGCATAAAAGTTGTCGGTGCGAGGTACCACAGAACCAATATATTTTTTAACTAGCTCAGGGTGCTTTTTAATTGCCTCTGAAATTGGACAAAATATAACGCCGGCTTCTTCTAATTTTTCGCGAAACGTAGTGACAACGGAAACAGAATCGAAAACAGCATCCACGGCGACACCGGCAAGCATTTCTTGCTCATGAAGCGGAATACCTAATTTTTCGTAGGTTTTCAAAAGTTCAGGATCAACCTCGTCCAGAGACTGGGGCTTATCCTTCATGCTTTTGGGCGCGGAATAATAAGAAATCCCTTGGAAATCTACTTTTGGATATTCCACATGTGCCCACTCAGGCTCTTCCATCTTTTCCCATGCATGATAGGCTTTTAAACGCCATTCAAGCATCCATTCCGGTTCATCTTTCATGGCTGAAATACGACGAATAACGGATTCGTCCAGCCCACTTTCGAAGGTTTCCGACTCGATTTCTGAATAGAAACCGGCATCGTACTTACGCGATAGTGCCTGTTCGATCTGTTCACTCATTATAGGATCTCACCTGTTTTGCCTGAAAAAGCGGGTTCACTTACATACCGGGCCATGACGGTCTTGCCCTAGTGATACTGCAACATACACTTCGTTACAGCCGAACCTGCGCTTGAAAAAATCATCTTAATTGTATAATACCTGAGTATTTCACTCAAGTATTAGCCCTACTGCTAATTTTGATACTGTTACCATACCGGAACAAAATGCGAGCGCATCATGCCCGAATCTGATCACGAGTTCAATAATTCGGCCACAGCCTTAAGCGGTTTGTGGACTTCGCATTGACGTGACAACACGGGTCACTTTGTCGATCACATAGTCAATGTCTTCGTCGGTAGTATAGCGGCCAACGGAAAAGCGGATGCCACTGTGAGCCAATTCTGGACTCAACCCTAATGCAGCCAGCACATAAGAGGGTTCTAAGCTAGCCGATGTGCAGGCAGAACCTGACGACACCGCAATATCGTTAAGGGCTAACATCATACTTTCGCCATCCACACCGGCAAAACTCACGTTGAGATTACCGGGTAAACGTAACCTTGGGTGCCCGTTAAGATACACATGGCTAAGCCGATTCAAACCTGCCCATAACTTATCCCGTAGGGCACTTATTCGCTGCGCTTCTGTGTTCATGGTTTCGCCAGCTAAAGCAAACGCCTCGCCCATGCCGACAATTTGATGGGTGGGTAAGGTTCCCGAACGCATGCCTCTTTCATGTCCACCACCGTGGATCTGTGCACGAATTCGTGCCTTCGGACGGCGTCTTACAAATAAGGCGCCCACCCCTTTAGGTCCGTACACCTTATGTGCTGACATAGACAGTAGGTCTATCTCTAGCGCAGACAAATCGAGGGGGATTTTACCGGCCGATTGAGCCGCATCTACGTGAAACAACACCCCGTGCTGACGACAGATCTTAGCGATTGCCGCGATGTCCTGCAGCACCCCAATCTCGTTGTTAGCATGCATGACACTAACCAGAACCGTATCATCTTTAATGGCTCGTGCTATCGCTTCAGGTTCAATGAGTCCTTGTGCATCAACCGCAAGCACCGAAACATCACAGCCGTCTTGACGTAATGCATCACAGGTATCTAGAACGGCTTTATGTTCAGTATTAACCGTAATGATGTGACGGCCTTTATCGGCATTGGCCTGCAGTGCGCCTTTGATTGCTAGATTATTAGACTCGGTTGCGCCAGAGGTGAATACGATTTCTCGCGGATCACAATTGAGTAGGTCGGCAATTTGGCTACGCGCCTCATCCACTGCCTCTTCGGCAAGCCATCCCCATCGATAGGTTCGTGATGCTGGATTTCCGAAATTGCCGTCTAAGGTCAGACATTGCATCATTTTTTCTGCAACTTTGGGGTCTACCGGTGTGGTAGCCGCATAATCTAAGTAGATAGGCGACGACGGTGAAACACTCATGACAACTGCACACTCACTTTTATATCATCAAGGCCAGCGGCGACCTGTTTATCTTGTCTGCCGGACACTTCTTGTACTTCGCGCTGAGCCATCAATTCACCCAACGTAATGGAATTAAGAAAAATGCTAATACGATCACTAAGATCCTGCCACAAACTGTGGGTTAAACAACGTTCCCCACCCTGACAATCAGCCAGTCCCTGACACCGAGTGGCATCAACAGACTCATCCACGGCTCGAATAACTTCACCAACGGCAATATCCATGGCGTCCCGTCCAAGCAAATAACCGCCACCAGGACCTCTGACGCTATCGACTAACCGTTCTTTTCGAAGACGAGAGAAAAGCTGTTCTAGGTATGAAAGAGAAATTTCTTGGCGCTCAGATATATCGGCAAGGGGCACTGGCCCTCGGGTAGAGTGCAAAGCCACGTCAAGCATAGCGGTCACTGCATAGCGGCCTTTAGATGTTAATTTCATAGGGGTCTCCCAAAGTCTGTCGGCGCAAATTGTTACATTCCCGACTATTTTGGTCAAGTATTTAACCTAGTAAACTACTCAAGTATTATCTTCCTCATTCACAAAGGCAAATGAAATTCGAGCAATAATATGGCTCCCCCTAGTGGTGACAAGGGGTGTGGGGCTGTTGGTGATTATATCAGAGCTTATTTTACGAATATAGATTCAGGCAATCACAAAAATCCGTTAGACCGCATAAACACGATATTAACAGCCTATTTGCCGGCCTGATTTTTCCACCGTTTAAATTTTAGGGTCAAACTGCTCAAGTTCAGCATCTTTGGATTTGGGAATGACAGGGTCAATACCTGTATTCGCGAAGTCTTCGGCTTTAATCGCGTGCAGGTTGTCCGTACATACCTCGCCGCCAAGGCTTTGAATCACACCGCACAATTCTTCCACCTTTTGATCCATGTGATGGATATGTTCGAGCATGACGCCCATGGCATTGGCCACCGGATCAGGATTATCAGGCGATACCGCATAGGCATCAAAGCCATATTTTTTAGCAATATGATGACGTTTGGCCGAGGTTTGCGAGGCGTCACTGGCGTTGCCAGAATTCACGATTCGACCGGGGATCCCCACCACGGTAGCCCCGGCAGGCGCATCTTTCACCACCACTGAATTAGAGCCTATTTTCGCCCCCTCTTCAATAACGATAGGGCCTAGAACCTTTGCCCCCGCGCCTACCACCACATCATTTTTTAAGGTGGGGTGGCGTTTGCCCGCTTTCCAACTGGTGCCACCTAAAGTCACACCATGGTACAAGGTCACGTCATCGCCAATAATCGCGGTTTCGCCAATTACCACGCCCATGCCATGATCAATAAACACACGGCGACCTAATGTGGCCCCTGGATGAATTTCAATACCCGTTAACCAGCGACTGAAGGTAGAGAGACTGCGGGCTAGCCATTTAAATCCCCCTTGCCAGCATCGATGGCTGATACGGTGGAGCCAAACAGCATGCAGACCCGGATAATTGGTGAGTACTTCAAAGGTAGAGCGCGCCGCCGGATCACGATGAAAAACGGCACTGATGTCTTCTTTTATACGAGAAAACACTTTTCGTCTCCCTTACTTAATGGCTTTATCAATAGAGGACAAAATCCCCCGCAGGATGTTCAATTCCTGAGATTCAGGTCGCGCCCGGTTAAATAGCCGACGTAATTTTGTCATCACCATACCTGGGTGATTTTTGACGATAAATCCAGTACCGGTCAATGTGGATTCAAGATGAGTATAAAAACGCTCAAGATCATCATTGAGCGGATAGCTTTCCTCACTTTCTGGCATGTCTTTTTGTTCCAGAAACGCCATTCTTACTTCATAGCATAAGGTTTGCACTGCGGCAGCGAGATTTAATGAACTGTAATCCGGGTTTGCAGGAATACACACGTGAAAATGGCACTGCTGTAACTCTTCATTGGTAAGACCGTTGTTTTCTCTACCGAAAACTAAGGCTACCGGATAATTTTGCACTTCTGAGATGAGCTTGCGACCACAGCCACGGGGCTCCAACATGGGCCAAGAATGGGTCCGCGAACGGGCTGACGTACCAATCACCAATCCACAATCGGCCACAGCCTCTTGTAAGGTATCCACGGTTTTCGCATTGGCTAATACATCCCCTGCCCCGGCAGCAAGGGCGCTGGAGTGGCCATCGGGTGCTTTTACTGGATCCACAAGATAAAGTTGACTCAGTCCCATGGTTTTCATCGCCCGCGCCGCTGACCCTATATTGCCAGTGTGTGACGTATTAACCAGTACAATTTTAATGTTATCCAGCATAGCAAACCCTTCACCTATATTTCGGTGGCGGATGATAGCACAACCGCCCCAATGATAGCTATTTACCCTACTAAGACCCTGTTTAACACAAATGTGATTGCATATTTTACTTGCTCTGTTAAACTTCGCGCGCTTCCTAACGGGTATGGTCAAAATCCATACAGCGTTTATTCTGATCTTTTACAATTGGTGGTTTAACTATGCATCCTATGCTGAATATTGCGGTGCGCGCTGCGCGTGTTGCTGGACAAATTATCGTTCGCGGTTTTGAAAACCGTAGCGACCTGACAAAAGAAATCAAAGGCGTTAACGATTATGTCACCTTGATTGATAAAGAGGCTGAACAAGCTATTATCAATAAAATTCAGCAATCTTATCCTGATCACTGTTTTCTTGGCGAAGAGAGTGGTGAAACCCACGGCACTGAGACCGAGTTTCAATGGATAATTGATCCTTTGGATGGTACCACCAATTTTATTAAAGGCATCCCACACTTTGCCGTTTCCATCGCCTTATTACACAAAGGTCGTCTCGACCAAGCTGTAGTATTTGATCCTATTCGTAGTGAAATATTTACCGCCAGCCGTGGACAAGGCGCACAGGTCAATGGTTATCGTATACGTACCACTAAGCCAAAAGACTTGTCAGAAACTGTCTTGGCCACTGCCCTTCCATTTAAAGAAAAAGCCCAGTTTGGTGAGTTTGCCCTTAGCTTAAACAAAATCTTTCGTGAATGTGGTGATATTCGCCGCGGCGGCAGTGCTGCACTCGATATGGCCTATGTTGCTGCAGGCCGAATGGACGGCTACTGGGAACGAGGAATCAAAGCCTGGGATATCGCCGCAGGTGAATTATTGGTTCGTGAAGCGGGCGGTCTAGTCACCGACTTTGTTGGTAATAACGATCCTATGTATAAAGGCGAAATCGTAGCAGGTAGCCCAAAAGTGGTACAAAACCTGGTAAAACACCTTAAGTAATCTCTCTCTTTAAACAAAAAAAAGGTCGCCTAAGCGACCTTTTTTTGTGAGTCAATTTAGCCTAAGGAAGGGGGTCTAAATCAGCCCCTTCTTTTTCCACTTGTGGCGGCATCAAATCTTCTTTGCTGATCCCCAACGCCAATGCCACAGAGCTGGCAATATAAATGGAAGAATAGGTTCCCACCACAATACCAAACAACAATGCAGTGGCAAATCCGTGGATCAGTGCCCCACCTTTATAGAATAAGGCCACCAGCACCAACACGGTGGTCAATGACGTAATGATGGTTCGGTTTAAGGTTTGCGACAATGAAATATTCACAATTTCCACCGGTTCACCCTTACGGATTTTACGGAAGTTCTCTCGTATTCTGTCGCACACAACAATGGTGTCATTCAGTGAATAACCAATTACGGCAAGCACTGCGGCGAGTACGGTAAGATCAAATTCGATTTGAAAAACCGCGAACAAACCTAAGGTCAGAATGACGTCGTGTACCAACGCCGATACCGAACCTAACGCAAACCGCCATTCGAAACGCATAGCCACATAAATCAATATACAGATAAGCGCCACAAGCATGGCTAAACCGCCCTGCTCGGTCAGTTCTTCACCAACCTGAGGACCAACGAACTCAATACGGCGCATTTCTACGCTTTCGCCTTTAGAACGCAATGCTTCTAATACTTGCTCACCAATAACCGACGCCTTGATACCCTCTCTTGGCGCAATTCGAATAAGCACATCTTGACTGCTACCAAAATTTTGGACCACGGCATCGATAAAATCAGCATCGGCTAATTCACCGCGAATGGATTCTAAATCGGCGGATTTTTCATAGCCCACTTCAATTAGGGTGCCCCCCGTAAAGTCGAGCCCCCAATTTAACTTGTTGACTGCAAGGGCAGTTATGGAACCCAAAATAAGAATGGTAGACAATATCATGGTTGCAAAGCGCAACCGCATGAAATTGACCGTATGATTTAACGATAAAAACTGCATATAAACGGTTCCTTAAATGGGCAGCTTATTCACTCGACGTCCACCCCAAACAGCGTTGGTGACCATACGAGTTACAACAATGGCTGTAAACATAGACGTGGCAATACCAATCATCAGAGTAATGGAAAACCCTTTGATCGGCCCTGTTCCTACTGCGAACAAGATCATGCCTGCAATCAACGTTGTGACATTGGCATCCATGATGGTGGAAAATGCACTGTCATACCCTAAGTGAATAGCTTGTTGAGGAGAACGCCCATCACGGAGTTCTTCTCTTATTCGTTCGAAGATCAATACATTGGCATCAACGGCCATGCCCACGGTTAATACAATACCTGCCATGCCTGGCAAGGTAAGGGTAGCACCGGGTATCATCGACATGACGCCCACAATGACCACCAGGTTACTAATCAGCGCGACATTGGCAATTAAACCAAACGCTTTGTAGTACACCACCATAAACACCAGCACTGCCACAAGCCCCCAAATGATGGCCTGCATACCCATTTCAATATTTTCAGCCCCTAGACTTGGGCCCACGGTACGTTCTTCCACAATTTGAATTGGCGCAATCAAGGCACCAGCACGAAGCAACAACGCGAGATCCCGTGCTTCTTTTGGCGAATCTAAGCCAGTGATCCTAAAGCTACTGCCTAGTTGCGCACGGATAGTGGCAACACTGATCACTTCTTCGTGCTTTTCGAACACCAATTTACCTTCCGCATTTCGCTCTCCGGTAGATTTGTACTCGATAAACACTGTGGCCATGGGCTTACCAATATTGCCTCGGGTCGCTCGGGACATTTTATTACCGCCCTCAGAATCAAGGGAAATATTTACCTGAGGAATGCCATATTCATCCACGCCACTGCTTGCATCGGTAATGTGGTTACCGGTTAGCATAATTTGCTTTTCAAGCAATTGAGGGCGACCTTCTTGATCGTTTATCAACTGAGAGCCCGCAGGTACGCGGCCATCCACTGCATCCATAACATCATGGTCCATATCGACCATTCTAAATTCCAGTGTGGCGGTGGCGTTCAGTATCTCTTTTGCTCGTGCGGTGTCTTGGATACCCGGTAGCTGTACAACGATGCGATCAGCACCTTGCTTTTGCACCACAGGTTCTGCCACACCCAATTGGTTTACCCGGTTACGGATAATCGTGATATTTTGCTTAACCGCATTGTCACGAATGGTGGCTAATTTTGATTCCGAGAAAGACGCTTTAAGCACCAAATCGGCATCTTCTTCAAAGGATAAATCACGGTTTTGATTGCGTAAGAAAAACTCGGCTTTTTCCAAGGTTTCCTGATCGCGGAACTGAATAGCAATAAAGTCATCTCGTTGGGTCACGGTACGATAACGTAAACCTTCTTCACGTAACGAGGTTTTAAACCCGTTTTCGGCATCTTCCAAAGACTTTTTAATGGCTTCGCTCATGTCCACTTCCATCAAGAAGTGCACACCGCCTCGTAAATCTAGGCCCAGCTTCATGGGAGAAGCACCAAGATTTTCCAGCCAAGCGGGGGTATCGGCAGCAAGGTTCATTGCTACGTAGTAATCCGTACCCAGTTCTTTTTCTAATAGTTCTCGCGCTCTTAGCTGCGCATCGCTACTGGTTAACCGTACAAGAATTTGATCGTTCTCAAACTCAATGCTTTTTGGTGAAATGCTGTTTTCCGAGAGGGTCTTTTCAACTCGGGTTACCATTTGCTCGGTAACAGTTGCATCCCTACCCGCTGAAATCTGCACAGCGTTGTCTTCACCATAAATATTGGGAAGTGCATACAGGGCACACAGACCGATGGTTAGAATAACCAGTAGCACTTTCCAGATAGAATTTTTATTTAACACAAGAAATTCCTTTTACCAACGTGCCGAGTAAATACTCGGCACGGGTAGTAACACTTAGATCGACTTCATGGTGCCTTTGGGCAGCACAGCGGAAACAGATGATTTTTGAATAACAATATGGGTTTCATCATTAAGGGCAATTTCAACAAAATCTTTGTCGTCAGCCACTTTGGTAATACGACCAACTAATCCACCCTGAGTAAGCACTTCGTCACCTTTGCCTAAAGAAGCGATTAAGTTTTTGTGCTCTTTAACGCGCTTAGCTTGTGGGCGATATAATAGAAAATAGAAAATTAATCCAAACACACCCAGCATAATGAGCATTTCGAAGCCGCCACCCTGTGATTGGCCACCGGCGGTTTGTGCGTAAGCATCAGAAATAAATAAGCTCATAGTATCCTCATTTTTTAAACGTTGTAATTATAGCGCCGGTACCGGCATATCTTTTTGTGCGTAAAATTCCGCGACGAATTCATCCAAACTGTCTGTGGCAATAGCATCCCGTAACCCCTGCATTACCCTCTGATAATAACGCAGGTTATGAATGGTATTCAGTCTGGCGCCCAGTATCTCATTACACTTGTCAAGATGATGGAGATATGAACGGGAATAATTTTTACAAGTGTAGCAATCACATTTTTCATCAAGTGGCGCGGTGTCATTGCGATGCTTGGCATTGCGGATCTTCACCACCCCGTCAGTGACAAATAGGTGTCCGTTACGGGCATTACGTGTTGGCATTACACAATCGAACATATCAATGCCCCTGCGCACCGCTTCCACGATATCTTCCGGCTTTCCAACGCCCATTAAATAACGGGGTTTGTTATCGGGTATTTTTGGCGCGGTGTGATCAATGATGCGGATCATGTCTTCTTTAGGCTCACCCACCGATAGCCCGCCAATGGCATAGCCATCAAAGCCGATGTCTTCTAAACCAGCTAAAGAAACATCCCGCAGTCCTTCATACATGCCACCTTGAATTATACCGAACAAGGCCGAGGGATTCCCCTCATGGGCTGCTTTACTGCGCTTTGCCCAGCGTAACGATAATTCCATGGAAATGCGGGCTTCTTGCTCGGTGGCAGGATATGGCGTGCATTCATCAAAAATCATGACGATATCGGAACCGAGATCCCGCTGCACTTCCATGGATTTTTCCGGCGTAAGCAGAATTTTTTCACCGTTAATGGGGGAACGGAAGGTTACGCCCTCTTCGGTAATTTTGCGTAAATCGCCTAAACTAAAAACCTGAAAACCACCGGAGTCAGTTAATATTGGTTTATCCCAGTGCATAAAATCATGGAGATCACCATGTTGTTTTATGATGCTGGTTCCCGGACGGAGCATTAGATGGAAGGTATTGCCTAAACAAATATGTGCGCCGCTTTCGTCAAGCTCTTCCGGCGTCATTCCTTTAACCGTTCCATAAGTACCAACTGGCATAAAGGCAGGGGTTTCCACCACGCCCCTATCGAAAACCAGTCGTCCGCGTCTGGCTTTTCCGTCAGTATTTAGTAATTCAAATTGCATTAACTTCGTTATCCTAAAAACGCCGGTCGCACCTAACGCAACCCGGATGGATTAATATTGGCGGGGATTATAACAGTTTCCCCAAGTAGATCATGCCTTGCAACGCCCTTGAACGTGAATTAACCGCAAAGGGACCTGCTAGTTGACCTTTCGCTCAATAAACATACTGTCACCGTAGCTGAAAAAGCGGTATTTTTCTGCAATCGCATGTTCATAGGCACTCATCACGTTTTCTCTACCGGCAAAGGCACTGATAAGCATCATCAAGGTAGACTCAGGCAAGTGAAAATTGGTAAACATGGCATCGACAACTTTAAAATCGAAGCCAGGATAGATAAAAATGTCGGTATCGTCACAAAAAGGGGCGATTAACCCGTTGGTTGCCGCCCGCGCCGCCGACTCAAGAGAACGTACTGAGGTCGTGCCCACGGCAATCACTCGCTTACCTGCCGCTTTGGTTGCCAATACCGATTCCACAACCTCTGCGGGCACATCTGCATACTCTGAGTGCATCACATGTTCATGTATATTGTCTACCCGCACAGGCTGGAATGTGCCAGCGCCAACATGCAGTGTGACAAACGCAAGATTGACCCCCTTGTCCCGCAGCGCTGTCAGCATGTCATCATCAAAATGTAAGCCTGCGGTGGGTGCCGCTACTGCACCGGGCTTTTGGTTGTATACCGTTTGGTAACGTTCTTTATCACTATTTTCATCGGCTCTATCGATATACGGCGGTAACGGCATATGACCGTATTGTTCCAGTGCACTTAACACTGTCGATTGGGTCTCGAATTTTAATAAAAACAACGCACCTTCTCTACCGAGCACGGTCACAGGCAGCGCCGATTCAAGTAACAATTTTGACCCCGGCTTGGGGGCTTTACTGGCTCGAACATGGGCCAATACTTCATTATTTTCCAGAATCCGTTCCACCAACACTTCCAGTTGTCCACCGGTCTCTTTTTGACCTTTAAGGCGTGCTGGAATTACTCGGGTATTATTGAATACCAGTAGGTCGCCTGGCTCCACTAAAGACAACATTTGTTCAAATTGCATATCCCGCACCACTCCTGTGTTACCAGACAAACACAATAGTCGGCTAGCGCGACGTTTTTGAGCAGGATATTTAGCAATTAAGCTCTCTGGCAATTCAAAACTGAAATCAGATAATTTCATTATTCACTTCAAATTCAATTAATTAAAAACATGCAAACTGCAGGGGTATTGTTTTTTATACGTAGATACCTTTCGGTATACGCACAATAAATATACGGCAGGTGCTTTAACAGGTACGATCCGCCCCAGATAGTGATGATGTTCTCCCAAACGAATCCTATTCTTCGGCCCGGTATATTTACCGGGCTTTTTTATTGCCATTCACTTGGTGATAGCCAGACCCGGGGATTATTTTGTATTCCCTCACCCTGTACCTGTAATAAAAAATACTAATTCATGTCCTTGAGAATATCTTCGACATCCTGCATCGACAAGGTACGGGCATTCAAGACCATCATTATCTGTAAAAACAAATCGGCACCCATGATACCTTTATTTACTTTATTGCGCAGGTTATCTGCACTTTGCTTGACGCCTACCTCTGCGAGTCTCTCGCTCAATCCTTGATATTTTACTCCTCTCACGGACATTTCCGCTTTAACTAAACGGGCTACCAGCTGCCGCCAATTATTTTTTGAAGTCAAAATAATCACCATTTGTGAGTTATAGTTTACAAAAAAACATTTATTTACACATAAATGAGCTATTGATTATTGACTACTTTACCCCCATCTGTCTACACTAGCCACATGAATCTTGTCGAACACGGAACCAGTCGTTTACAGTGTTGTCGACATTTTCGCTTCAATTGCAAAGGAGAAACGCTATGACGTGGGATCTAGAAAAGCTTGAATCCCTCCTAAAAGAACACGATGACTTTGTCATTACCCGTGAACAAGGTTGTCTTCTTATTGCCAACCAAGACGGGCTTGATGCTTGGTTAGCGCTTAGTGGAGAACAAATTCTTGTTGAAAGCCTGTTATTTCCGGCATCGGCAGTGAAAGACAAACCTGCGTTAGACCATGAAATACTGTCTACCCATATGGTCTTTCCACTCACAACGGTGGGGATTTCCACCATTGGTGGCGATGAATACTATACGGCGTTTGGCGCACTCAGTGCCCAATCTAAGCCAGAGAGTGTTGTTATTGAAGTTGAAACATTATTCCAGAATGTAGCCTCATTTCTTGATGCCTACGAAAATCATCTGAAATAAGTTACCAGGAGAAGCGAATGTCTGTTTGGAAAAAATTAATTACCGCAGTAAAAGGCGGCGCCAATGAAGCTGCGCAAGCGGTTGCCGATAGTCAGGCTATTAGAATTTTAGAGCAGGAAATACGTGAAGCAAAAGAAGAGCTACGTAAATCCGATCATGCACGCACTCAAATTCTGGCGAAATGTAAACTGTCACAACAAAAAGTAGATAGCTTCAGTGCCTCTATTTCAGAATATGAAGCCCATGCACGTAAGGCCATCGACACGGATCGCCAGCTCGCATTAGACTGCGCACAGAAAGTGGCTGATTTAAAAACCGAGCAAGAACAGGAACAGCGTTACCTGGATCAGTTTAAACAGTCAGAAAAGCAATTAGCGCACAATATTCAGCAAGCAAAAGCGAATTTGCGTAGATTAGAACAACAGGTAGACATGGTTAAGGCCACCGAAAGTGTGCAAAAAGCGCAGGTTGCGGTTTCTTCCCGTCACCTTGGAGCCAACAGTAAAATGAAAACGGCTACCGAATCTTTGTCTCGTATTCAAGAGAAGCAAAATCAGCGTAATGCTGAGTTGCAAGCTGCCGAAGAATTAGCCGCTGATGAATCTAGCAACGATTTAGAAAAACGCCTAGCTGAAGCGGGTATCGCGGGAGGCAAAAGCTCTGCAGATGATGAGTTAAGCCGTATTCTAGGTAAGTAAAGTAGATAAAAGGGCGCCTCTTTGCGCCCTTTCTATTGGACTTGCGGCTAAATATACTTTAGCGTCTTGCTCATAATAGACTGAATCAGGACATCACGTCTCACTATGGCAATTTGGGTCATCATCCGTAAAGTGATGCTGCGATATTTTTCTGAATCTCGCTGGTATACCATTGTTATCTTTGCGCTTGGCTATGGCGTTCTTGCCTGGCTATTGCTGTATCTCGCTGGCGAGCACGCGTTAACGAACAATATCGATTTTATTTACTGGATGGCCGTCACTGCATCCACCGTAGGCTATGGTGATCTCTCACCGACGTCTTCAGCAGGAAAACTAATCGTCGCCCTTTTTATTATTCCTGTGGGATTGAGTATTTTTGCTATGGTTGTGGGACGAATCGCAGCCTGGGTAAGTCATCACTGGCAACGAGGGTTATTAGGTATGAAACCTGTGCACGTAGAACAGCATATATTAGTGATAGGATGGAACGAAAACAAAACCCTATTACTCCTTGATTTACTGCTAAAGGAACGAGAAGCGCTGGCGGATAAGCCTGCCATCGTGTTGTGTGTTAAAGCCGATATTCAAAATCCTCTGCCAGATCAAATTGAATTTGTGAAAGTGGACTCCTTTAATCGCGATGAGGATATGGATAGAGCCCATGTGGCAAAAGCAAGCACTATTCTTATCGACAATCCCCAAGACGACGTCACCCTAACCACCGCCTTGTATTGCACAAAACGCAATCCTGATGCTCACAAAGTGGCCTATTTTACCGATGACACACTGGTAGGCTTACTACAGCAACATTGCCCTAAGGTGGAATGTACGCCCTCAGTCGCAGTGGAAATGCTAGCAAAAGCCGCCTTTGATCCCGGCTCTAGCACCTTGCACCATGATTTAATTAGTGTGGACGCCGGTCAGGCCCAGTTTTCCAACGACATTCCTCAAGGGGTGCCTTCCCTCTCGTTTGAAACGGCGTTTACCAATATGAAAAAGCATTATGATGCCATTCTTATTGGTTATGCCCCCAAAGGCATTTATCAGAACCTTGTTCTAAATCCCCCGTACTCCGACACATTATCTGGCGGTGACAGAATTTTCTATATTTCAGAACGACGGTTAAATGATATCGACTGGCAAGTATTAGGAGCACATTAGATGTTTAGTAAGTGGTTTGGTAAGAAAAAAGCCCAAGAGGAAAAACCGCAGGCACCAGAGATTATGGGCTTGTATCTTGGTGGCTCATTCGAACTGGATGATCTGAAATTAAAGCTCATAGAACCCCAATTGACCATAGAAGGGGCTGCTCGCTCTCAGCTGATCCAAGCCGTGGGCGACGCACCGTTAGACAGTGGCGGCACATTACGCCGTTTCTACACTGACGATGACGGCTTCTTGCAAGTTGTGCTTGATGGTGGCGACACGGAAAACCACATTACTGATGTCAAATTGTGGTACTTTTATGAAACCCAAACCATCGGTTCACAAGCCCAGTGGGATCGTGTTTTAAACTCAGTGATTTCCCAACCCACTTATACCCTGGATGGGCAACAATACCATCGCGTTTGGAATGCGGTAGGCGAGGTTTCTCCACCTGTGGCCGTTACCGAGACTACTTACGAAGAGGACGGTGACGTCAGCACAACAGACCAATTTATGATGTTATACGAACGTGCCATAGAAAATGGACGTACCGAATCATTGTTAGTGGTAGGGGAAGAAAAAATCGTCGGCAGCAACGCAGATCGCTGCCTAGTTATTAGTACCGGGTTCGATATTGAACCTGCAGATATCACCATTAACGGTTAAATAGGACATACCATGGACAGTATTATCACCTCTCTTTCCGGACTGGATAACTTTGCCATTTATTTCGGCATTTCCATTCTTTTCCTTTTCGTATTTAAAATATTGTATGCCTTTGTTACCCCCCATGATGAATGGAAACTGGTAAAAGAAGACAAAAATGTCGCCGCGGCTGTTGGTTTCGGTGGCGCTTTAATCGGTTTTGCTATCGCGTTATCTGGCGCCGCGTCTAATGCAGTTTCATTGATTGATTTTGCATTGTGGGGTGTGGTGGCGATTTTGGCACAGTCAGTGGCCTTTGCCTTACTTCGTTTTACGTTCATGCCTAAAATTGCAGAACGTATTAGTAACAATGAAATTTCTGCTGGCGTTATGCTCGCCGCCATGTCTGTCGCCGTCGGCCTGCTTAACGCGGCCTGCATGACGTACTAATTTGGAGGGCAATTCATTATGACCCGCAAACGCAGTAAAACCATTAACTTAGCCACAATGCGCAAAGCCTTTGCATTAAAGCCGCTTGCCGTAGGGGTTACCGCAATCATGGCTTCTGGTTGTGCAGATGATCGCCAAGATGCCAAAATTTACACCTCCCTAGAGGCCTGTAAAACAGACTACCCTGATGCGGTGCAAAAGTGTGAAACCGCTTACGAAACCGCTTTAGAGGAGTCGGCACGCACCAGTCCGCGCTTTAACTCTGAACACGATTGTGAATACGAATTCGGTGCCAACCAATGCCAACAAGTTAGCAATAACGGCCATAGCTTTTTTATGCCGTTTATGACCGGTTATATGGTCAGTCGGCTATTAAGTCCTGGCCCAATGTATTCCCAGCCTATCTATACGTCCTATTCGCCATACTCATCTTTTCGTTCACGTTGGGTTACCGCTGACGGCCACGTATTTAGTGGAGACATTGGCAAGCGTAATTACAAAGTAAGCCCTTCCACATTTAAGGCGAAACCCACTGTAACCCGTACCGTAAGTCGCGGTGGCTTTGGCAGCTCAGTGCGGGCTAAATCCAGTTGGGGCAGTAGTAGTCGCTCTGGCGGCTGGGGCGGTTAAGTCGTGTTTCGGATCCCGGTTTCGCCTCGCAGTGATTGGCAGCAACAAGCGGCAGAGTTTGGCTTTCACTTTCACACAATGTATGGCGAACCCTATTGGGACGAATCAGCTTACTATCAGTTTTCATTAGCCCAAATTGAAAACCACATAGAAGATCCCACCGCTCAGTTACACCAAATGTGCCTTGAGGCCGTTGACAAAATCATCAATGATGAACAATGGCTTCGCCGCTTTTGTATCCCTCAGGAGCACTGGGATATGATTTATCATTCGTGGCAAGAGCGTGCTCCAAGTTTATACTCACGACTCGATTTGGTGTACGACGGTAAAAACCCAGTGAAGTTACTCGAAAATAACGCTGATACGCCCACCTCATTGTACGAATCTGGGTTTTGGCAATGGCTTTGGCTAGAACAACAAGTCGATAAGCAGGTATTGCCCCGACACAGTGACCAATTTAATTCATTACAAGAGAAGCTGATCCAGCGTTTTACAGAAATTGGTCGGCACTACAGCATTGATCAGATGCATTTTACCTGCTGTAAAGACACTGAAGAAGACCGGGGCACGGTTCAATATCTGCAAGATTGTGCCACGGCAGCAGGTTTTCAGACTGACTTTATTTTTGTCGAAGATATTGGTCTAGGCGATACCGGCGTTTTTACAGACTTACGGGACGCCCCCATTACCGATTGCTTTAAGCTCTACCCTTGGGAGTTTATGTTACGGGAATCTTTTGGTAGTGCCTTGTATGAAGCCAATACCCACTGGTTAGAACCTCCCTGGAAAGCCCTATTATCAAATAAAGCCCTTTTGCCATTACTGTGGGAGATGTTCCCCAACCATCCAAATTTGCTACCTGCCTATTTTGCAGATAGCACCACGCGCTACAACACCGGAAAATGGATAAAAAAACCCATTTTTTCCCGCGAAGGCGCCAATATATCTATGCTAGAAAACGGTGAAGAAACTCGCCTATCTGACGGTCCGTATGGTGAAGAGGGCTATATAGTTCAAGCCTTTCATCCACTGCCGGTATTTGAAAACAATCATACCCTTATTGGTAGTTGGCTTGTTGACGACATGCCTGCGGGTATTTCAGTGAGAGAAGATAACGCAGCCGTGACCCAGGATCTTTCCCGTTACCTTCCCCATATCATTGCGTAATCCGTATGTCACAGTTTAAAAATCAAATAAAGCTACTGGCGGCAATTGCCGGCTTATTAATAATCATTGAAGTCATTAATGTGCTTACAGCAAACAGTTTAAATCAGTTTGGTGTGTTACCCCGAGCACTGCCCTACCTTCCTTATATATTTACCGCGCCCTTGCTACATGGCTCTGTTGGGCACCTAACGGCCAATTTAGTGCCACTATTGCTGTTTATGTGGCTATCACTGCAATGGGGAAATCGCACATTCTGGTTAACCACCCTTACCATTTGTATTATTGGCGGCTTAGGTGTTTGGCTATTCGGACGCTCGGCCATGCATATTGGTGCCAGTGGTATGGTTTACGGCTATTTTGGCTTTTTATTGCTGGCCGGCTTTCGAACACGCCGCGCCCCCTACATTGTCATTTCAGTGCTCGTGGCTATCCTATACGGCGGTATGCTATTTGGTATATTACCCACCCGCGCTTTCGTGTCCTTCGAATACCACTTTTTCGGTTTTGTTGGTGGCTTAATCGCGGCATGGGCTTGGGTGAAATAAATCCATCCCGTATACTAACCTTAATAACAGTCATATAAGAATACTATGTCGACACAAAGCGAAACGAAGAAACAACAAAACCAAGGATTTTTCGGAAATCTGGCATTCAATATTGTTATCCCCGTTGTCATTATGTCCTATAGCAGTGGCGATGAATACCTTGGTCCAGCCTGGAGCATTGTCGCCGCCCTCGCCTTTCCCGTGGCGTATGGCGTATGGGATCTCAAACAATCAGGTAAGGTTAACGGATTTTCTATATTAGGGATTGTCAGTGTCATTCTCACCGGTGGCATCAGCCTATTAAAATTACCCGCAGAATATATCGCCATCAAAGAGGCTGCCATTCCGGCGCTCATCGGGTTAGCAGTTTTGGTTACCCAATTTAGCAAAAAGCCGTTGGTAAAAATGCTTATCCTTAACGACCAAATCATCAATTGGGATAACCTGAATAAGTCGTTGGACGAAAAAGGTAAGCAAGACGAATTCAAAAAGAAGGTAGCCGTCAGTTCTTATATTGTCGCCAGCTCGTTTTTCTTATCATCGGTATTAAATTACGTGTTAGCAAAAATGATCTTAGTCAGTGAGCCGGGTACCACGGCCTATACCGAAGAGTTGGGAAGAATGACAATGCTGAGTTATCCAGTCATTGTTATACCTAGCATGATTTTATTGGCTACCGCTTTATGGTATTTATTTTCTCAAATCGGCAAGATCACCGGTGAAGAACTCGATACCTTTTTAAATCAATAAAAAGAGATGGGATAAAAAAAGGGGCCTGAAGGCCCCTTTTTTTTGGCGAGTTTAAGATTCACATCGCCACTGCGATTTAAAATCGCAGCCTTTAGCGTCCCCTTCTGCAACAGGTTCTTGCTCGAGGGCATCGCTAGCATTTTCTTTTTGATCTAAAAACTTAAAGAAGGTGTTGGCTATATCCGTATTATCTATCTGCCCGATAAAGGCGTCATAACCGGCACCAAAAGCGAACACTTCCACATCTACCCCAGTGTGACCACTGGTTGTCCAGCCCGTGTTAGTGCGCTTATCAAGCAAGGTTTTGAGCCCCGCCGTGCGCCCCTGACTATCGGTGATACTGGCAATGGCTGTAACCTGCGCTTTTTCCTCATCAGATAAGGAAAAACCGAACTGTTCCTCAACAAGCGCGATGGGGTCAGAATTATCAACCATTCGGTGTGCCACCATGGCTACCGACGCCTTCATGTTTTGAATATATTGCGGTTCCCACACATATTTACCGTCTGCACCTATGGATAGGCCTCCGGTGCTATGATCCGCCGTCAGCACCACGAGGGTGTCTGGATGGGCAGCCACATATTGCTTGAGATACTTGATGGTCGCTGCTAAATCATCCATTTCTGCCATTGCCGAAGCAATGTCATTACTGTGACCTGCCCAGTCAACTTGACTGGCTTCGACCAATAAAAAGAAGCCATTGTCATTTTCCAAGTGCTTGATCGCATTCTTAGTAAGATAAGATAGGCGATGGGGACGACTGTCATCTAATGCGGCAGGAAGGCCCACAGGCGCAAAGAGGCCAAGTACGTTAGCACCTGCTGGCAAGGTAGCCAATTTATTGTAGGTATCCACATATTCGTAACCGCTATCAATAAATTCGCCAACGAGGTTTCTGTCGTCGCGCTCAAAGAACTCGGTGCCACCACCTAACATGACGTCGGCCACAAACTTGCCATCGATGCGATCATCAAAAAAGCTATCCGCAAGCTCATTGTAGTTCTTTCTACTTTCATTATGGGCGACGTAACATGCCGGTGTTGCGTGGTTAATTTGTGATGTTACTGCCACCCCAGTGCGCATACCTAGTTTTTTGGCTCGTTGTAACACAGACTCTACCGGTTGCTTATTCACGTCAACCGCAATGGCACCGTTATACGATTTCACCCCGGTCGCCAACGCCGTTGCAGCGGCAGCAGAATCAGTGACATAACCTGATACAGGCGCAGGATAGGTAGAGGCATTCCCCACTAAAATATCGTCAAAAACCACATTCTCTATATTAGGGGTTGAAGGATCATCGGCAAAATTGCGATACGCAGTCGTATAAGCGGGCCCCATGCCGTCAGAAACCACCATGATGATATTTTTAGGCTGGGTAACACTGGTTCGTTCTACCGATGCATAAGAAGCTGTTGTATTTAGTTGCGTGCACCCCTGAACGACCATGATGGCGAATAGCGAAAGCACACCGTATTTTTTTTGCATTATCTTGTCCGTGCTGAGAAAGAGCCCGTAGTGTAAAACACAACGATAATTGCAACAAATCGATTTTCCACAGACGCCTGTAAATAAAGTTTACTTGCAAGTGTCGTTAAAAAACCTATTGGAAACGCCCATACGATGGCTGAATTAGTCCGTGCTGAATCATCACTATTTTTTTAACGAATAGGTACGCCCTCAACTTTCCGGCTGTCATTGGACAAAATGTTCATTAACACAGCCCCCCTGCTCTCTCGCTACAAGCTGGGGAGGGCCCTTCACCCCATTAATGTAACCCACCTCGTTAACTTTCATGCGCACCCACATCAATCATTCATAGTAATTATGGTGAAAATGATAGATATATATTTCTTTTATTGGGCGACTCCCACTAGGATGATTTTGAGCGGTCGATAACGCAGTGCAGCGGAATCGCTAAATTCTATTTTAAAGAGAGATTGGGAGAGACTTGTATGTCGCAATATCAACAAGACATCGATACCATTGCAACGTTAAAAGCAGCGCAAAAAGGCGCATGGGAAGGCATTAATCCAGAATATGCCGCACGTATGATGGCACAGAATCAATTTAAAACTGGATTAGATATTGCCAAGTACACTGCCGGCATTATGCGTCGCGACATGGCACAGTACGATGCTGACAGCGCAAGTTATACACAGTCACTTGGTTGCTGGCACGGTTTCGTTGGCCAACAAAAAATGTTATCCATTAAGAAACACCACGGAACTACAGACAAAAGATATCTTTATCTGTCTGGTTGGATGGTAGCGGCCCTTCGTTCTGAATTTGGTCCTTTGCCTGACCAGTCTATGCACGAGAAAACGTCTGTTCCTGCGCTTATCGAAGAGTTATACACCTTTTTACGTCAAGCTGATGCCCGAGAACTCGGCGATTTGTTTAAGCAGCTGGACGCAGCAAAAGCAAATAACGGCGACGTCGCCGCGATCCAAGATAAAATTGATAATTTTGAAACCCATGTGGTGCCAATTATCGCCGATATCGATGCCGGTTTTGGTAACGAGGAAGCGACCTATTTATTGGCAAAGAAAATGATTGAAGCCGGCGCATGCTGTATTCAAATAGAAAACCAAGTGTCTGACGCCAAACAATGTGGCCACCAAGACGGAAAAGTCACCGTTCCCCATGAAGATTTTCTAGCGAAAATCAACGCGGTTCGTTACGCCTTCTTAGAGCTTGGGGTAGACGATGGGGTAATCGTTGCCCGCACCGACTCTTTAGGCGCTGGCTTAACCCAAAAAATCCCTGTCTCGAAAGAACCTGGTGATTTGGCATCTCAGTACAATGCATTTTTAGAAACCACGCCGGTTAATAGCACCGATGACCTGACTGAAGGTGACATTGTTTTAAAACAAGACGGTAAACTGGTGAAACCCGTGCGTCTACCAAACGGCTTGTTCAAATTCCGCGACAATACCGGTGTTGACCGTGTGGTACTTGATTGTATTATTTCTTTACAACGAGGCGCTGATTTACTGTGGATTGAAACAGAGAAGCCCCACGTGCAGCAAATCGCGGATATGGTGAACGCAATCCGTGAAGTGGTGCCTGATGCGAAGCTGGTCTACAACAACTCACCGTCCTTTAACTGGACCCTCAACTTCCGTCAGCAAGTGTTCGATCTTTGGCAGGAAGAAGGTAAAGATGTATCGGCATACGACCGTGATAAGCTGATGTCTGTGGATTACGATGCGTCTGAACTGGCCATCGCTGCCGATGAAAAAATCCAGCACTTCCAACGCGATGCGTCTCGTGAAGCGGGTATTTTCCATCACCTTATTACATTACCTACGTACCACACTGCAGCATTGTCTACCGATGATCTTGCCCAGGGCTACTTCGGTGATGACGGCATGCTAGCCTACGTTCGTGGCGTTCAGCGCCGAGAACTTCGAGGTGGCTTGGCCTGTGTTAAGCACCAAGCAATGGCAGGTTCTGATTTGGGTGATACCCATAAAGAATACTTCTCCGGTGACGCGGCGCTGAAAGCTGCCGGTGAAGACAACACCATGAATCAGTTCGACGTATAATTCTTCATTGTTACGCGATTTTGGCTCCTTCGGGAGCCTTTTTTATATTCAGCTTATTTATTAAAAGCCAAAGCCAAAAATTTATCGCTTCCTACGCTAATTTTCTAAATCCTCCCATTGAGACTAAAGTATCAGTACTTTAGGTGCCGATTCACAGCAAAATCTGCGACTATTAGTCAATCTGACATATGGACCTGCTGTCTTTATAATAGTAAAAGTAAATATTATTAATTTGGAGCATTTAAAACATGAATATTGCCAAAGTGGATCTCAATCTATTGGTCTATCTCGATGTTTTGTTACGGGAAGGCAGTGTCACCCGTGCCGCAAATCAGTTGAGCATTACCCAACCGGCAATGAGCAATGGACTTAAACGCTTACGTGACTTGTTTAAAGACCCGCTTTTAGTGCGCACCAGTGAAGGCATGACGCCCACAAAACGCGCCCTCGAATTGCAACCGGTGATACGGGATGTGTTAAGTAAACTGGAAAGCTCCATTCAGCCAGAAACCGATTTTGATCCTGCCAGCAGCGCCCGAACCTTCCGCATCATGACCAGTGATTATGCGGAAAGCACCCTCTTGCTAGAATTGGTAGGACGGTTAAGCAGTGTCGCGCCGAATATCACCTTAGATTTAATTACACCCAGTGACGTTACCTTCCATGATGTAGAGCAAGGCAAGGTCGATATGGCCATTAACCGGTTTGACGAATTACCGCTGTCTTTTCATCAAAAAGTGATCTGGTACGACAGTTTTAGCTGTGTGTTAAGCGCCAGCCATCCGCTAGCGTCAAAGTGGAACCTTGATACATATTTAAGCACGCAGCACATCTGGGTGAGTAAAACCGGATTTGGTGTGGGCGTCGGCATTGACCCTAATGAAGTGCAAAAGCTTGGTTGGGTAGATGCAGAGCTGACAAAAATTGGTAAACAACGGGCCATTCGGGTTTTCACACGGCACTATCATGCCGCATTACAAATTGCTAAAACTCAAAACTTGGTGGCCACATTGCCTAGCAAAGCCGCGCGCCTTTTCAAAGATGATCCCAATGTAATAGTAAAAGATCCGCCCTTTGACATTCCCCCTATTGCGTTAAAAATGGCATGGAGCGCACTACTTCATCACGATGCGGGGCATATCTGGCTAAGACGCTTAATTGGTGAAGTTGCCGCAGAAATGAACAGTGAACAATAGGCTCATTTTTCTTTCTACAACAGCGCATTCATGAAATTAATGACAATTATAGAAACCATAAATTAAAAATAATGTGCCAGACTCTCTACACTGGACACAGATTGTCAACGCAGAGGTCAGTATGAAAGGCTATATACAACATGGAAGGCTTCAGGTCGCTGAAGTTTTAGACAGTTTCATTAACACACAAGCATTGCCTGGTACGCACGTAGCGCCGGCAGCTTTTTGGCAAGCTTTCGAGGCATTACTCATCGACCTCACGCCTCAAAATAAGGCTCTGTTGGAAAAACGGGACAGCTTGCAGGCACAAATTGATCGTTATCATCAAGCTTCGAAGTCACCCACCGGTGACGAATATCTAGCCTTCCTTAAAGAAATAGGCTACCTGCAACCTCAACCTGAAGAGGTCGTTGCCACCACCGAAAATGTAGATGCTGAAATTGCTACCATGGCAGGCCCTCAATTAGTGGTGCCCATCAACAATGCTCGGTATGCGCTAAATGCAGCAAACGCCCGTTGGGGAAGTTTGTACGATGCCCTGTACGGTACGGATGTTATTAGCGACGACGGCGGTGCCGAAGCCGGTAAAACCTATAATCCGGCTAGGGGGGCGAAGGTTATCGCCAAGTCAAAAGAATGGTTAGACATCATGCTGCCCCTCGCCAATGGCTTTCATTCCCAAGTCAAAGGATATGAACTACAAGGTTCACAACTACTGGCCCGTTTATCTGACAGCCAAACCAGTCCGTTAAAATCGCCAGAGCAGTTTGTTGGTTACCAAGGTAGTGCGGCAGCACCGACGTCCTTGTTCTGTTGCCATAACGGTCTGCATTTTGAATTACAGATTGATGCCACCGATCCTATTGGCAGTAGCGATCCTGCCAGCGTTAAAGACATTGTGTTGGAAGCCGCCCTTACTACCATAATGGATTGCGAAGATTCTGTTGCCGCGGTAGACGCCGAAGACAAAACCCTGGTGTATGCCAACTGGTTAGGCTTAATGACGGGCGATCTGACGCTTACCATGGAAAAAAACGGCCGTAAAATTACCCGTGCCATGCAACAAGACAAGCAATTTATTAGTGCCGCCGATCCAGCTCAAACCGTAACCCTATCTGGTCGTAGCCTCATGTTTGTCAGAAATGTGGGCCATTTGATGACCAATGATGCCATCTTGCTAGACGACGCCCCTGTGTATGAAGGCCTAATGGACGGGGTGATCACCGCGTTAATTGGCAAACATGACGTGCTCGGTAACGGCAAATATAAAAACTCGCAAAAGGGCAGTATTTATATCGTTAAACCCAAAATGCACGGACCTGAAGAAGTGGCGTTTACCGATACCTTATTTGCCCGTATCGAAACCATGCTCGATTTACCCACAGATACGCTTAAAATGGGTATTATGGATGAAGAGCGGCGCACCAGCATTAACCTTAAAGCTTGCATCGGTGCCGCATCTTCCCGGGTCGCTTTCATCAATACCGGGTTTCTTGATCGTACCGGCGATGAAATTCATACCTCCATGTATGCAGGCCCGTTTGCGCCAAAAGGTGATTTAAAAGCCATGGCGTGGATCCAAGCATACGAAAAAGCGAACGTGGTCACCGGTTTACAATGTGGTCTAAGCGGTCGTGCGCAGATAGGTAAAGGCATGTGGGCTATCCCCGATCAAATGGCCAATATGATGGAAGTCAAAGTCGGCCATCCTATGGCAGGGGCAAATACCGCTTGGGTACCCTCGCCCACAGCGGCCACATTGCATAGCCTGCATTACCACGATGTTGATGTCTTTGGTATTCAACGGGCCATGGGTAATACGCCCTTTGATGGCACCAAAGAAATCCTGACTATTCCACTTTTGTCAGACCCTTCAACCTTGTCTGAGACACAAATTCAGCGTGAAGTAGACAACAATGTGCAGGGTATTCTTGGATATGTCGTGCGCTGGGTGCATCAGGGTATCGGCTGTTCAAAAGTGCCTGATATTAATAATGTGGGATTGATGGAAGACAGAGCAACATTACGTATATCTTCTCAACATTTAGCCAACTGGCTCCTTCACGATATTATTTCCCACGACCAGGTCATGCAGTCTCTAGAAACCATGGCGGTATTGGTCGATAAACAAAATGAAGGCGATGCCGATTATATACCCATGACGCCCAATTTAGCCGATTCTTTTGGTTTCCAAGCAGCCAAAGCATTAATTTTTGAAGGTGTAAGCCAACCTAACGGTTACACCGAGCCTCTTCTGCATCAAAAACGCAGAGAAATGAAAACCGCGGTTTAAGCTGTCGTAAAGCCACATATTGTGGCTTTATTTTTTTATACCTTTAGTTAAAAAAACAGTCCTAAACACTGGCTCCTAGCCCTTTCCCCCTATCTGATGCGTGTGTATGCTTCTAATAGTGGCACGTTGTCACGAGAATGAACTATAGTTTGAACAGGACACAATGCCGAATGACCGCTCTAGTGAGTACGACGGCAACATCAGCAAACTGTTCTTCATTCACGTATGCGGCAAATTTAGCATAGTTGGAAAGTACAGAGTTGTAATATGACGAAACACTCAATTTTTGACATTATAAATAAAAAAATTCGTAAAAGCCGGGTTGGAAAAATGGTGTCCGGCTATCAACAATTACGGGAAGCTAACTATATTTCTTCCCATTTCAGCAGTTACCTAGAGCCGGTTTTAGCCATCGACGACGATTTAAGGCGCACCGTATACGGCATACGACACAACGTCTATTGTGAGGAACTCGCATTCGAACCCGTCCATCCAGATGGCTTAGAACAAGATGAGTTTGATAGCTACTCCCGTCATTGTTTGATTCGGCACATCAACACAAATCAAATGGCAGGGACAGTAAGAACCGTTCGTCCTTTACTAGAAGAACAATATCTACCTATTGAAAAATACTGTAACGACTCTATCACCCGGGATGATCTTCGTCCGCAGAACTTTGCGCGCCATGAAGTCTGTGAAATATCTCGCTTAGCCGTACCTAAATACTTTAGACGTCGTCGTACTGATGAATTTGAAGGTTCAGCCACCGGTGTCATCAACCCCGCAACCTATTCAGAAACCGAATTACGTTGCTTTCCGTTTATCGCTGTAGGACTCTACTTTGCTGCCGCGGCCTCTGCCCTTGAATTCGGCGTCAAGCATGCGTATGTGATGATGGAGCCTCGACTGGCCAGAAGTATGGGTTATGTAGGTATTAAGTTTCAGCAAATAGGCCCTGTAGTGGACTATCACGGTAAGCGTGCGCCCTATTATATTAATCGCCCCTTACTTGAAGGCAGCCTTAAGCCTGGTTTTGCGTCAATGTTGAACGAGATTCGACTATCACTGCGACAGCAGATCCCTTTTATGCCAGAAGAACAAGAAGATTATTTACAGCAGTTTCTAAAAAAATAACGGTTGCACCTTATCGTGCAACCGCCGTTTTCTAACGTCTTACACCTTATAAAAGGCTTTATACCAATCAACGAATTTGCCAATACCCGTTTTAATATCTGTGGTTGGACGGTAGCCTGTATCGTTTACCAACGCTTCGACATCGGCATAAGTATCAGGCACATCCCCTTGCTGTAGTGGCAGCAATTCTTTTTCTGCTTTTTTACCGAGAGCATCTTCCAGCGTCTCTATGTACGTGAGCAGATGTACCGGAGTTTGTGCGCCGATATTATAAACTTTAAACGGTGCCTTACTTGAGCCAGGGCTCGGTGTTTGCCCTGTCCATTCTGGATTTGGCGCCGCCGTATTATCTAGTGTGGCGATAATACCTTCAACAATATCATCAATATAAGTAAAGTCTCGACGATGGTTACCGAAGTTAAACACCTGAATGGGTTTATCATCCAAAATGGCTTTAGTAAATAGGAATAATGCCATATCCGGACGGCCCCAAGGCCCATAAACGGTGAAAAAGCGTAAACCTGTGGTTGGTAATCCGTATAGGTGACTATAGGTATGGGCCATTAATTCATTGGCTTTTTTGCTGGCAGCATAAAGTGACACGGGATGATCCACATTATCTTCCACTGCAAACGGCATATTTTCATTCGCCCCATAAACCGAACTAGAAGACGCGTAAACCAAATGTTTAACACTGTTGTGGCGGCAACCTTCCAATACGTTCATAAAGCCAACAATGTTGGCGTCGATATACGCATGAGGATTTTCTAAGGAATAACGCACCCCTGCTTGAGCGGCAAGATGAACAACCTTATCAAATTTCTCCTCGGCAAAAAGGCGCTCCATTCCTTCTCTGTCTTCCACCGCCATTTTAACAAAGGTAAATTTATCGGCAGAGGGCAACGCTTTGATTCTGTCTAAGCGAGCGAGTTTGAGTGAAACATCGTAGTAATCATTCAAATTGTCGATACCAACAACTTCATCACCACGTGCTAACAGATACATGGACACATGAGAGCCAATAAACCCTGCTGCGCCAGTAACCAATACTTTCATTTCATTGCTTCCTTATAAACGTATATCCACGCTCGTCTTATCAAACATGTATTTAAGATCAAAAATGATACTTTCAGATTTACACAGTGCTCTTAATTGTTCAGGCGTCCACGCTTTAAATTCCTTGTGTGACACCGCCCCGATAACTGCATCGTAATGTTGTGAGCTAGGCTTATCAATTAACTGTAAACCATATTCTTCTTCCACTTCTTCAGAAGAGGCCCATGGATCATAGATATGAAGGTTTACATTGTATTCTTTAAGTTCATGGGCAATATCAACGACCTTGGTATTGCGAATATCTGGGCAGTTCTCTTTAAAAGTAATGCCTAATAACAGGATATTGGCCCCATTCACCATAATCTGCTTTTTCAGCATAGCTTTGACTAAACGGGAGACCACGTATTCACCCATGCGGTCGTTGATACGACGACCGGCAAGAATAACATCGGGGTGGTGACCAAGCTCTTCAGCCTTATGCGTAAGATAATAAGGGTCAACACCAATACAATGGCCACCCACTAAGCCGGGACGAAACGGTAAGAAATTCCACTTACTGCCAGCGGCTTCTAGAACTTCTTCGGTGTCGATGCCCGCCCGCTCGAAAATCATGGCCAGTTCGTTAATCAATGCGATGTTTAAATCTCGCTGGGTATTTTCGATAACTTTTGCCGCTTCAGCCACTTTTATAGAGCTGGCTTTGTGAGTACCCACATCGATGATCTCGTTGTACAAGGCATCCACCCGCTCGGCAATGGCCGGCGTGCTGCCAGAGGTCACTTTCACAATGCTTTCTAAACGATGGGTTTTGTCGCCGGGGTTAATACGCTCGGGACTATAACCGGCAAAAAAATCGCGATTAAACACTAAACCTGAAACCCGCTCAATAATGGGTATACAGTACTCTTCTGTGGCGCCGGGATATACCGTAGATTCGTAGATGACCGTGGTTCCCTTAGCGATAATAGAACCAATCATTTCGCTGGCTTTACGAAGCGGTGTCATATCCGGCTGTTTATTTTTATCGATGGGTGTGGGTACCGTGACAATGATCACATCACAGGTACTCAATGCCGCTGTATCATCGGTAAAAGACAAATAATTTGTGGATGTCAGCTCTTCGGTCGACACTTCTAAAGTATGGTCCTGACCGGTTTTTAATTCGTTGACACGCTGGGTGTTAATATCAAACCCCACGGTGGGACGCTTTTTCCCAAAGGCCACCGCAAGGGGTAACCCTACATAACCTAACCCCACAACGGCTATTTTTTTAAACTCAACTGTCATAATTTTCGGTGCTTCCTAAACCAAGTTTTAAAATGTTGTCATATTTTTCGCGCCTTGAAAACGCAAATATAAACCTATAGCGATGCTCTGTGTATCAGAAAAGTCCATGTTTTTCAGCTAAGGCGTATATATGTTCCACTGGAATTGCATACGTAATGCCGCTGGGCGCGGTGATGGCCGACTCTTTGGTTTCCTTCACAAAGACTTTGTTTACCACACTAAATACCTCACCCGTATCGGCTAAATAAACGGGACTACCACTGTTCCCTGGGTACGCAGTAATATCTAACTGGTAAACCATAAAGGGATGTTTCAGACTGGCTAAAAACAGTTCCGATAACTGTTGGCTATTGGCCGCAGAAATAATATTGGGTGAATAAGCGGCTACAATTCCCTTGTGCGTAGCGGGATAAAGACCCAGAGCCGCACCAATAGGAAACCCTGTTAACGCGATATCTTCACCATCGGCTACCTGTTTATCTTTTGCCACTAATTTGAGGGCCGGCAATGGCTTGTCTATTTCTAAGATAGCAATATCATGCATCTCATCGGTATATACCTGCTTCACTCTGTTAATGGTGTATTTTTTGCCTTTAGGTACAAAAATCACACGATTGTATTTAATATTATCCTCGCTTTTGGGCACCGCAGTAATTACATGGTTGTTCGTCACTACGTAGTGACCATCCCCTACAACAAAGCCTGTCCCCTTCAGTTGGTGGCTAACCGTAGCAAGGGGGGCATAAAATCCCACGCCCACAATCGAAGGTTTAACCTTCCCCACCACCTCTTTTAAAGGCGTTGCTATAATAGCTTGGCTTACACACAGAGCGCAGAGCATTAAACAGAGTCGTTTCATTGAAATAATCCTTTTCCTTATTATGAACTATTTTCCAATTCTATTTTACTTGTCATCATATTAGCTTAATCTATTAAAAGAGATAACATGATTGGTCTGCAGGATAACTGAGTAACGTATGGAATTTAACTATGATGAGGCGTTTTCCAGAAATATCGGCTGGGTAACCCATGACGAACAGCACCTTTTACAACAAAAACGCGTTGCTATAGCCGGTTGCGGCGGCGTTGGTGGCCTTCATAGTTTAACCCTTGCACGATTAGGTGTCGGAAAACTTAACATCTCCGATTTTGATCAATTTGATATTCATAACATGAACCGACAATCTGGGGCATTCGTTTCAACCAAAGATCTGGATAAAATCGAAGTGATGGGCCGAATGCTTAAGGACATCAATCCAGAACTTGACTTAGGCACGTTCCCTGAAGGCATTAACGAACATAATGTGGATGCCTTCTTAGAAGATGTCGACCTGTATGTAGATAGCCTTGATTTTTTTGCGTTAGCGGCCAGAAAACTGGTTTTTAGCCGCTGTTATGAGAAAGGCATCCCGGTTATCACCGCCGCCCCATTAGGCATGGGAGCCGCCCTTCTTTGCTTTAAGCCGGGTAAAATGACCTACGAAGAGTACTTTCGGTTTGATGATAAACAAACCGAAGAAGAGCAATTAATTCAATTTCTTATCGGACTGTCTCCATCTATGCTGCAACGAGACTACCTTGCTGACCCATCTGCAGTGGATTTTCAGGCCCAAAAAGGGCCATCCACCGCCATGGCGGTAAACCTGTGTGCCGGCCTAGCCGAAACCTATGCACTGAAGATATTGTTGGACAGAGGCGACGTACTTTACGCTCCGTACGGGCTCCATTTTGATGCTTATAAAAACAAAATGCGTAAAACATGGTGCCCTTTTGGTAACCGCGGGCCGTTACAGCAATTAAAATTCAAAATCGCCCACAGCATAGTGCTCAAAAAGTAACCAACAAGACTGTCAGGTTATTTTACAGAGAATTATTACACAAGAATCAAATAACAATATAACCCCTTAAAATCATACACTTAAAAAGTTGGCATCATACATGCTTTTACTTTTGCGAGGCCTAACAGCCGGACTAATATGAATATGGAGATGGTTATGAAATTTAATAATGTAGTAAAATCCCTCGCATTAACTGCTGGTTTGGTGGCGTCTTTCTCAAGCTCTGCAGAATTCTTAGACTTTTCAATCGATGAGTCTGCATACGGCGGTAGCTCTGTTGTTACCGGTGATAAATTTAACGGTTCTTATTTTGAAGAATTAGTGTTTGATGGTTCAGGTGGTTTCACTACCGGTGCTTTTGCAAACCTAACTTCTTTAGTTTCTAACGAAGCAACTGTTCCAGTAGCAACTTCTGTTATGGGCTTAGACCTTGGCGGTATCGGCTACAACCTGTATGCAGTATTAACTGCTTCTGGTACGTCTAACGTAGCAGAAACTGAATTTACTGCTACTACAGCAACATTCAGCCTTTATATCGACCCTTCACACGATACGTCTTCTGACGACGTGTTAGCAGGTACAGTAACTGACATCAGCGGCGACGATATCCTTATCGGTTCAGCTAGCACTGTTGTTAACGCTTACGGACAATACGAGAACGGTACTGGTAACTTCAACTTTGATTTTACTGACTTCGTATTGACTACTGAAGGTTTGTCATACTTTGTTGACCCAGCACCTTTCTACTCTGTAGTTACTGTAAATGGTGACTTCGATACGCTAGGCTCACTTCCTGACGTAAGTGGTGATTTGTCTGCTAGCTTCGTTGCAGTTGAGGTTCCAGAGCCTTCAACAGTAGCTGTTTTAGCTTTAGGCCTAGTTGGCTTAGGCATGTCAGCACGTCGTAAAAACAAATAAGTTTTACGAATTTTAAGAAAGGCGACTAAGGTCGCCTTTTTTTATGTCTGTAATTTAAGAACTCATCATAGGGTTTCATACTTTTAATTTGATAAGATAAGGCTTAAAGTAAGCCGTCTATCAAATTCGGAAGCGTTGCACTTTATGGATAAAAAAAATATATACAAAGTTCTCACCGCAGTTGTAACAACTTGTCTATTGTCGGCTTGCACTCAGAAGACCGTTGAAGAGCGGATGTCAGCAGCAGAGGCAGCGCTTGCCAATAACAATTACAAAAATGCCATTATTCAACTCAAAGCGGCTGTCCAGCAATCTCCCACGGATACACGGCCAAGAATTGAATTAGCTAGAATATACTTTGATATTGGCGATATGGTGAGTGCAGTAACCACCTTTGACAAAGTGCTTTCTCAGCGTAGCGATATAAACGATTTCGCAGAGCCGTATTTTCTTGCTCTCTATTCCATGGCCGACTTGGATATTTTTCAAGCCACCTTTGAAGAATTCGAACCTCAATTAAAAGGTGAGCAACGGGCATCCGTAGAGGTGATCGCCGCGGTGATTGCCGCACGCGCCAAATCTGCGGAACTAGCAAAACAGTATATAAATAATGCCAAAGCCTCTGCCAGCGATGCAACTCGAAAACGTATAGAAGATTTTGAATTTATTATTAATAATTTTCTGTTAAGCAATAATGTAGAACAAAAAGATGCCCTCTACGCACTTACCGAGAATTACCCTAATGATTGGTTAGCAAGATCGTTAACGGCAGAAATACAGCAAGCCATTGGTGATTACGATCTAGCAGCAGAAAATTATCAAGCCTTGCTCGCTTTGAAACCCTTTTTCGCCCAGTTAAATTTAAAAATAGCCGAAGTACGCTTAAAAGCTCGGGAATATAGTAAAGCAGAACCTTACATAGACAGAATATTGTCCTTTGCCCCAGAGCACCCTTTAGCCAATCAGCAAAAAGCCATTGTTGCGCTTTCACGTGACGACTTTGAAGCGGCGGCTCGTCATATCGATATTTCTTTAAGTAAAAATCTCATTACCCCCTCTGCCATCTATATAGCGGGTATTGCACACTTTCAAATAGGTAACTACGAGCAATCTCTTTCTTATTTGGAAAAAATCGTCGACAAGTTACCTAAAGGCCACCCTGGCTTACAAATGTATATTGCGGCCAAACTCACAGCAGGGGATTCACTTTCCGCCTACGAGCTTTACGAAAAACACCCCGCGTTGATTTCCAGTAATAACCGCTTAGCCACCAAGGCCGCCTCTGCGCTACTATTTTCCGGCCACACCAACCAAGCCGCTGTCATACTCGATAACGTGGACGACTCCAGCTTCATGACATCTGAAGAAAAGCAGCAATTGGGGCTACTGAAAATGGCCATAGGTGATAGTTCAGCCTTATCTATCATCGAGTCCTCATCGGCGAAAATCGTACAAGAATCTGCCGATGGCAGCGATTACAAATCCAAGCTGCTACTGATAGGTATAAAAACATCAGATGGGGAGTTTGATGAAGCTCGAAACATCATTAGTGAATGGATAGCTTCTGCCCCCGATGAAGTAGACAACTATAAAATTTCAGCTGAGTTTGAAAAGTTTGTAGGCAATAATGAGGTGCTAGAGAGCATATACACCACCATTAAACGCCTTGATCCTGCCAGCCTTGACGCTGCTAAATTTTTTGCAGAAAAAGCCACCGAAAATGGCGACTATGATAAAGCGGTGAAAGCTTACCTAACAATCCTACGTCAGGCCCCCAATGATGAAGTTGCCCTGACCGGTGCGTTTATCGCTGCCAACAATAGCCAGGCACCATCCGATGCAAAGGCACAAATTCGCGAGGTTTTAACCAATAGCGAAAAAACCAGCATCTTCACGGAATTTTATGTGGCCTATCTTGCTGAGGATTACAACGAGGTGGTGTCTCTGTCTCGTTCGTCTATTTTCGACTTTGCCGACCGTCCCAAGGTTAGCTACATTACTGCCCGTGCCTTCCTCGAATTAGATCAGCCTCTTGCTGCAGTTGAAGTGTTAAGACGTTCAGTAAATACCGGTTTTGCCACGGTTCAAATATACGAAGCGTATGTTGAAGCGACCATGAAGGCGGATGACGACAAAAAAGCATTGCGGACACTACGAACAGCACCTAGCAAAATTTTAAATCATCCGCGTATACGCCTACTAGAAGCCCATCTTCTAGTAAACTTAAAAGAATATGATAAAGCCTTGGCGGTTTTGAGTAGTCTCCCCCCTGCTTATGCAGAAAGCCAAAACGGTAAAGAAATACTTGGCAGAGCACAGGCAGGAAAAGCAGACTTCGTTAACGCCATTCCAGCATTGCGTGAAGCCTATGAATCGTCAAAAACACCACGTTCAGCCCAATTACTGTATAAGGCGCTGGCTGCAAATGGTAACATTGAAGATGGTTTGGCAGTACTTGAAGAAACCGCAGCGCGAACGCCAGGTTATGACAATGCAGATTTATTTTATGTCAGTGAATTAGCAAAGGTGGATAAAGTAAAAGCAATTGCTATTTATCACGATCTCCTCGAAGAACACCCTCGCAATTGGCAAGCAATGAACAATATCGCTTGGTTGCTTCTGCAAACCGACCAACTCGACGAAGCCAATCGTTGGATCATGAACGCACTGAGCTTACAGCCCAGTAGTAAAGCGTTGCTGGACACAAAGAGTCAAATCGAAAGTGCAATAAGTTCCAGTAGGTAATAGCGCCAACATACACGAAGTAAATGAAACAAAATATGGACAGTAAAGGAATTAAATCGGATATGAAGCCATCCTTGCTTTGGATTAAAGCGGATGAACTGTATCCGTTAAACAGTGGCGGAAAGATCCGCACCTACAATATGATGGTGCAGTTAAAAGCGCATTATGACATTACTTATTTTACGTTGAAGGCGCCAGGTGCCGCGCCCACGCCCAACATTCAGTCGTATTCTGATCATCAGATTTTTGCCAACTGGCAAGATAACAAAGACAGCAAATTGTCCTTGTTAACAGATGTGGGTAAAAACGTGGTGGGCTCATCCCTTCCCTACGTTATTGATAAATACACCACCCAGTCCATTACAGACACCCTCAAAGGTGTTTTGGAAGATCAACACTTCGACATTGTGGTATGTGACTTCTTGTCTTTATCTGTAAATTTAACCCGTCTACCGAAAAAGCCTGAAACCACCTACGTACTTTTTCAACACAACGTTGAAAGTTATATCTGGGAAAGGCATTACAAAAACGCCGGTAATGTCGCTAGCAAGATATTTTATAAGAATCAGTGGCAACGTTTTAAGACTTTTGAACAAAGTACTTGTCAGTGGTTTGATGGCGTTATCGCCGTAAGCGACTTTGACAAACAGGTATTTACCGAACAATTTGGTCTTAAAAATGTACTTGGGCACGTGGAAACCGGTGTGGATCTCGATTTCTTTGCCGAAATACCTCGTCAACCTAAGCCTTGTTCCCTTGTGTTTCTAGGTTCAATGGATTGGATGCCCAACATTGATGGTATCGAAGACTTCATCAAGCACTGCTACCCCAAAATTAAGCAAGCCTTGCCGCAAGTAACGCTAACCATACTAGGCCGTAATCCACCAGACAAAATTACCCAATACGGTGAAACGGACTCAAGTATTACCGTTACCGGCACTGTAGATGATGTTCGCCCTTATCTTGCCGCTGCCAGCGCATCCATTGTGCCCTTACGCATCGGTGGTGGTACGCGCATTAAAATATTTGAAACCATGGCGGCGGGCCTGCCGGTCATATCCACCACAATTGGCGCCGAAGGATTACCAATAAAACATAATGAGAACATTATGATAGCAGACGACCACAGCACGTTTGCAGAGGCCTCGGTGGCGCTACTAAAGGACAATGAAAAAGCGGCACAAATCGCCATGAATGGCTATAAACTGGTTAAAGAAAATTATAGCTGGAAAACAGTTACTCAAGACTTTGTTGATATGCTCAACACTGCAAGCAATAAGTAGGATTTCACATGAATATCAGTATTTTTGGATTAGGATACGTTGGGGCTGTCTCAGCAGGTTGTTTGGCAAATGATGGCCATACTGTGATAGGTGTCGATCCCACGCAAGCCAAAGTAACCCTTATCAATGAGGGACGAACGCCTATTATCGAAAAGGATATCGGTGAAATCATTGAACAAAGCGTTAAAGCTGGCCGTTTAAAAGCCACAACAAATTGTCAGGAAGCCGTATTAGCCAGTGATATTTCCATTGTCTGTGTGGGCACGCCAAGTCAGCTTAACGGCAGCTTAGATCTTAAATTTGTACGTCGAGTCTGTGAAGAAATCGGTGAAGTCATTCGCAACAAAAGCTCTCGACATATCGTGGTTATTCGCTCAACCATGTTACCGGGCACCATGGCTGATATCGTACAACCCACGTTAGAACAGGCTTCAGGTAAACAGGCAGGTAAAGAATTCGGGCTATGTATTAACCCAGAGTTTTTACGTGAAAGTACCGCCGTATTCGATTTTTATAATCCGCCTAAAACCGTGGTAGGTGCATCGGACGATGAAACCTTAGAGCAAATTATGGGTCTGTATAGCGCCCTTCCTGGCCCTAAAATAGGCACGGATTTGGCCACTGCAGAAATGGTTAAATACACCGATAACGTATGGCATGCCGTTAAGGTAGCCTTTGCTAATGAAATTGGTAATATCGCCAAACGGGTGGATGTTGATAGCCATAAAGTGATGGACATTTTTTGCCAAGACACCAAATTGAACATTTCACCTTACTACATGAAACCAGGGTTTGCTTTTGGTGGATCCTGTTTACCTAAAGATGTTCGAGCGCTGGTGTATAAAGCGGGTGCGCTGGATATCAATACACCACTTCTCTCCTCAATTTTGCCGTCTAACCAGCAGCAAGTCGAAAATGGCATAAATTTGGTTACCTCAAAAGGGAAACGTAAAATTGGCATTCTCGGATTTAGCTTTAAAGCAGGTACTGACGATCTCCGCGAAAGCCCTATTGTAGAGCTTATTGAACGCCTGTTAGGCAAGGGCTACGATCTAAAATTGTACGATCGTAACGTCAACCTTGCTGCCATTGTTGGTGCCAACAAAGATTATATACTCAATCAGATCCCTCATATTTCCAAACTCATGGTTGATGATGCAGCTCAAGTCATCGCTGAAAGTGATGTGATTGTTATCGGCAATGGAGACGAACAGTTCCGTGAGCTCGTCACCACGATCCCGGCTAACAAGCACGTGATTGATTTGGTTCGCATTAATGATGATGCGTTAGGACAAGAAGGATATGAGGGAATTTGCTGGTAACCACCAGCATTTAATTTAATGGATAAATTCGTAGGTAAACTTCGTAAAGAATGGACTGACACCCTCAGGTATTCGCCTTGGGTAAGAAAAACGTTTCGTAAATGGTTTGAATTTAAAGGTGACCGAGCATCAACCCCTGAACGCCGCCTAGATTATTACTTCAAGGCGGCTACTTCGTTGCTATCGCCGGCGGAAGACACCTTAAGTCATAAAATCAATAAGGTCATTGATGAGATCCCTGATCTCTATCGCTGGACGACCGCCCGCTACCGCGAGCCACAGAAGGTGGTATCAAAAGGGATAATTATTAAACCCTGGGTGAGTGAACAGGAAAAGGGGGTGATCTACGTAAGCTTTGAAAAGCACCTCATTCGTTTGCTCAATACGCCGGATTTTCACGCCTTACAGAAACAATTTATCATTGTATTTGCGCCGAGTTGGAGTCCGCCCCACTCGCCTGCGCTGTTTACCATGCCCCGCCTATTAGAAGAAGATGGTTTATTTACCACCATCAGCAATGCCGATGATCACGCATATATGAAAGGGATCTCAGCACGTTTGAAGTCGTTACACCTTTACGCGTCAAGTTGGGTAAATACGGATAAATTTATTACGCGTCCTAACGACCAGAAGGATATCGACTTATTAGTCATTGCCAACTACGGTTCATTTAAACGCCATATTGCGCTTTTTAAAGCCTTAGCTGAGTTAGACCACCCCATTAAAGTCACCTTAATTGGACAAGACGAACCTGGGCGCTGCATCAAACATATCAAACGTGAAGCCGCGCTGTACGGTGTGAAAGACATGATCAACTTTGCCGGACCACAAAGGTACGACCAAATTGTTGATTACCTTGCAAGAAGCAAAACCAGTGCGATTTTTTCAAAACGAGAAGGCTCTTGTGTGGTGGTGGTCGAATCCATGGCAGCCAATGTTCCGGTGGCGGTGTTCAAAGATGCCGCCATTGGGTCAAAGGAATTTATCAATGACCAGACCGGGATATTGTTAGAAAATAACAATGTGGGTGCCCAACTCGCTCAATTTGTCGCGCAAGCCCACGCATTTTCTCCTCGACAATGGTTAATCGACAATGAGATCACCTATACCGGCAGTGTAAAATATCTCAACACCGCGCTAAAATCCTGGCACGAAACAAATCACAAACCTTGGAGCCGGGATATTCTCACTTTAGAGCGTAGCCCCTTAGCGACCATTGCTAACCCCGAAGAGCTAGCCGTGATGGAACAAGAACAACAAAGGGTTAAAAAGGAATTTGGCCTCTGGATTGGTAGGGAGTAAAACCAGTGAAACTACTCGATATACTCAAAGCCGATTTAGATTACAAAAAGCAAGTGTTCGCTGATGACGGTGCGTCCATTTCTACCCCACGCTTATTTGTCATTGACGGCACCGGCGCCAATATCCTTTTTCGCTTATCCCACGCTTGCGCAGCCACTAAATGGCTGAAGCCCATTGCTTTGATATTGCAAACATTGAACCGTTGGTTCAACGGTTGTGTTATTGGTGTTAACGCCTCCTTCGGCGACGGGCTTGTGCTTATGCATCCTATCGGCGTGGTAATAAACAGTAAGGTACGTGGTGGCAAAAATATCGTTATTGAAAGTGGCGTGGTTATCGGAGATGAAAAAGGCCGCTCCCCTGTGTTAGGGAATAACCTTTTTATCGGAGCCGGTGCGAAGATCATTGGCGATGTGACTATTGGTGATAACGTGAAGATTGGCGCCAACGCAGTGGTCGTTAAAGATTTACCCGATAACTGTACAGCCCTTGGTATTCCGGCAAAACCGAGGATAATCGAATGACGTTTCTTGTGTGGTTATTTTGGGTAAGCGCCGGCGCCATTATTTTTACTTACGCCGTGTATCCTGTCTTACTCATACTCATTAGCAGTATTGCTCAAGCGATTAGAGACACTAAGTTCGTGTTAAATAAGGATAGTCGACGTAAGGCTTCCATGGCGCTGCCCGATGTTACGGTGATCATCGCCGCTTACAATGAGCAAAAGTGTATTCGACAACGAATTGAGAACCTTTTATCGCTGGACTACCCAGACGATAAACTGACCATTATGATTGGTTCAGACGGCAGTCAGGACGACACTAATACTATTTTATCTGAATTTGCCGATCACCCCAGAATGAAGGTGTTTCTGTTTTCAGAAAATCGCGGAAAGATCAATGTGTTAAACGATTTGCTTAGCCGAGTCGAAACGCCGTTTAGTGTTTTTTCCGATGCCAATACCTTTTTTCAACAAGATGCCATTACCCGTTTGATGGCAGACTTTCGCGATGACAATGTCGGCGCGGTCTGCGGCGAGCTGGAACTGGTTGACCCGTTTTCTGGTAACAATAAAGACAGCCTGTACTGGAAATATGAGCAGGTGTTGAAATTTCATGAAAACCGAATTAATGCCATGCTAGGGGCAAACGGTGCTATTTACGCTATCCGCACCAATCTGTATACCCCCCTGCCTTCCGATACCATTATCGATGACTTTTGTGTTTTTATGAATATTGCCAAACAAGGCTACCGGTTGACCTACAACCCGGAAGCCCGTGCTATCGAGGAAATTGCACCGAATCTTGCGGAGGAAGCCACCCGGCGCATCCGTATAGGCGCGGGTAACTACCAAGCCATGACCCGCTTATTGTGGGCGTTAAACCCGTTCACTGGCTGGCGTTTTTTCAGTTATTTTAGCCATAAAATTTTGCGCTGGTTTGTGCCTCATTTTATGCTGATTTGTCTTATCAGTAGCGCGCCTTTAGCCTTTCACAGTGGCTTTTACTTTAGTCTTTTAGCTATTCAAGTCGTGACCTATGCGCTGTTTATGTATGGCCAGTCATCCCAGCACAAAAGTGAAGGGAAAGTTGCCTCTGTGATTAATCTTATTACCTTTTTCGTTTCCATGAATATCTCATTGGGACGAGGATTTATTTTATTTATGACATCTCGTCTGTCTGCAACCTGGGAGAGGACCGCCCGTTGATGATATTTTTGTTTCTTTTTATTCTTGGGATCACAACTGTACTAGCCGCTGGTGCTATCTTGATCCACAAAAAAGATATGCACACTTGGATTGTTGGTTTTTGTCGACGAAAAAAGCCCGTGCTTAACGACGTTTCAGGTCCTGTCCATGTAATGTTTTGCTTTGTGGATCATTATGAACCGCAATGGAAAAACAAAGACAATATCGAATTAGAAAGACAGCGAGTGGATCGGTGGATGCAGGATTATCCCAAGATGGCCAGCCAATTTACTGACGCCGACGGTTGTCACCCTAAGCATTCTTTCTTCTTTCCTGAAGAGGAATACCGCCATGAGCATCTGGCGAAGCTATCGGACTTATGTGCCCGGGACTTTGGCGAAATTGAAATTCATTTGCATCATGAAAATGACACCAGTGACAATTTACGTCGCACGTTGTCAACCTTTGCCCAAACCTTACACCAAGAACACGGCGCACTGGCCATTGATCCAAAAACCAATCAACCGGTATATGCCTTTATTCACGGCAACTGGGCACTCGATAACTCCCACCCGCAAGGGCATTGGTGCGGTGTCAATGATGAGCTAATTGTACTTAGAGAAACCGGTTGTTATGCCGATTTCACGTTTCCTTCGCCGGATGCAACCCAGCCTTCCATGCCTAATACCTTGTATTACGCCAAGGATGATCCCAATAAGCCCAAGTCTTACGACAAAGGCATTGAGATGAAAGTTGGCGGCAGCCCTTATGGCGATATGCTCATATTACAAGGCCCCTTAGGCTTCAATAAAGAACTGTCAAAATTCGGTGTGCTGCCTAAAATCGAACGAGCAGATATTCGAGCAACATGCCCGCCAACGGCCGGACGGGTAGATAATTGGGTAAATACCCATATACATGTGGCCGGTCGCCCAGAATGGATTTTCATAAAAATTCATACCCACGGCGCTCAAGACATCGATATGGACTGTCTGCTTGGCACGCCCGTAGAACAAATGCATCAACATCTGACCACAAAGTACAATGATGGCGAGCAATATAAACTGCACTATGTCAGCGCTCGGGAAATGTACAATATTACTAAGGCTGCCGAAGCCGGTATGCAGGGCGATCCTAACGAGTATAGAGATTACATATTGCCTAAGCCCACCTTCAAAAGGATGTAACGTGGATTTAAAACGGATTCAGATGAAGCTTGAGTCTTGGATGGGACTTACCGGTCATCGCTGGAAAAATACACCTAATGGCCTGTACAGCATTAATCTTCATCGAGTGGGTGACTTAGATAAAACCTCTGGTGATCCCAACGTGTATTCGTGTACTCAAGAGCAGCTATCAGCACACTTGGCTTTTCTGAAAACCCAATTTGATATCGTCAGTTTAAATGATGTTAAAGCGTTCGTTGCCAACCCAAAGATGCTCAGTCAACGACGTTGCTTAACCATTACTTTTGATGATGGCTATGCAGACAATTACGATTGTGCCTTTCCCATCTTACAAAGTCACCATGTCCCTGCCGCGTTTTTTATTGCGACAGGGCTCATTGGCAACAGTGTATTACCATGGTGGGACAAGGTGGCTTTTGTTCTTAAAAACAGCCCTTTAAACCAAGTAAAACTAAAAAATTGGAAACATCCCGTATGTTTTAAAGGTGACATGAAGCTGTTTATTCGCGGTGTGTTAAAAGAAATCAAAGCCACCGGTGTCGAACTAGAACAGCAAATAAAAGAATTAGAAGAAGTTTCTGATTTTCAGGGCCAATATCCCACCCCAGAATTTATGAGTTGGGAACAGCTCAAGCTCATGCATCAACAAGGTATGACTATTGGTGCCCATTCCCACCACCATTATATTCTATCGGCGCTAACCGATGAGGATATCTTGTTTGAATTGCAGCATTCTAAACATTTGCTGGAAAAAAATTTAGGCATCAATGTGAATGCGTTTAGCTATCCGGTTGGCAACCAATCTACCTATAACGATGGGGTCATCGAAGCGTTAAAATCATCGGGTTATGAATTAGCATTTAATTTTCGCCCTGGGGTAAATTTTCATGTGGACAAAAAACGCTACGATCTACACCGCTTTCCCATTGAGCCAAACATGACGCCCGCAGATTTTAAACAAATGGTTTCCTATGCCAAAGTCTACTAAGCCCCCCGTTATCCTTCATTGTGTTAGTAGCTTGCAGGTAGGCGGCGCTGAAAAATGTGCCGTTAACCTTGCCCTCGCGCAGCAGCAAGCCGGTTACTCTGTTGCCGTTCTGTCCTTTGGCCAAACCACAGATCCGTTTTACCAAACCTTGTCCTCACAGGGGATTACAGTACATTGTATCGCGGGAAATATGGTTCAACGCAGCATCCAAGTAAAACAGTGTTTTGCCCGTTATAGTTTTATTCATATCCACTCACCCGCAGTGATACGAGCCATTGCGCCACTGGCTTTATTTATTCGCCACAAGCACATTATATACACCATGCACGGCGAGCATTCGGCTAAACTCAGCGGAATGAAACTGGCCCATTCATTGGCTAACCTTTATTTAAATGCCAAATATGCGGTGTCTAAACGGGTACAAGAGGGCGTAGAGCAACGCTATGGTTGGCCAGTGTCAGAGGTTAAGGTTATTTCTAATGGCATTATGATCCCTCCCCGCCCCTTGCAAGACAATGTAGAATTACCATCGCCATTTCGATTTGGCATGGTCGCCAGGCTGGTGCCTTTAAAGCAAGTTGATCAAGTTATAGAAGTATTTTCAACACTGACAAAATCAATGGCGATAGCCCTTCATATATTTGGTGACGGGCCGGAAAAAGAAAAACTACAAGGGCTGATTTCAAGCCATCAATTAGACGCCCATATAACCATGCATGGGAATGAGTTGGATGAAGACAAGATTTACGCGCAATTTGATTGCCTGATCATCAACTCGAACACCGAAGGCTTACCTATGGTATTGCTAGAAGCCATGGCCAGAGCCCTACCGGTGATTTCTACCCGAGTTGGCGCTATTCCTGACATTGTTGAGCAGGGCAATACCGGGCTATTAATTGACTCTGGCGACAACTCGCAGTTAACCACGGCGATAAAAACCTTGTTAAAAAACCCGACACTGTACCGACAATATGCTGATAATGCCTATGATTACGTGCAGCAGCACTATTCCGTAGCGTCCATCTCAGACACCTATCTTGCTTCGTATTTCCACCAAGAGTAACTGGCAATGGCACACTCCCCGATTCTTTTTTTTTCTAATCTATATCCGGTAAGCTGGGATCCCAACCGTGCAGCGTTTAATTTTCAGCAAACCCAGTGCATGGAAGACAAGGCAGCCATGACCTACCTTGTGCCGGTACCGTTTGTCGAATGGTTTCGCCAGCGAGTACTAAAAAGGCAAAAGCAAAAGCCCTCGGTTACCACATTTCCGTTTTTCTATATTCCTGGAACGGGGCGGCGTTTTTATCCTTTAATGATGTTTCTGTCTGCGCTAATTTGCGTCGTACCGCTACTTAAATTTTGCGCTGCCAAGCGTGTCATCGCGAGCTGGGGGTTTCCCGATGCGGTTTGTGCTGCATGGTTTAAAAAGTTACTGGGGTTTTCGCTGATTATTCAATGCCATGGTAGCGACATCAATGTGCATATCGCCAATCCGGCCCGGCGTAAGCAGATGTTGTCGGCATTTCGACTAGCCCAATGCGTAGTGACAAAAAGCCAGGCTATGGCGAACCTTATTTTACAGTATGATCCCCATATCCACGCCCAGGCGATTTATAACGGCGTGGATTTCAACCGTTTCAAAGTGCGACCTCAGCCCACACATACCACCCCGCTAACACTGTTATTTGTAGGCTCTATCATCACAACCAAAGGCATTTTCGAGCTTATTGAAAGTATCAGTAAACTTAAGCGAGAAGGGCTTAATATTCATTTGCACATAGCCGGAAAAGGGGCCGAAATGGATAAACTGCAAATGCTTGTTAGTGATTATGTACTTGGCGATCATGTGGTGATCCACGGTTCCGTTGCTCACCAAAAAATAGCCGAGTTAATGGCGTCATGTCATGCCCTCATTCTGCCTAGTTACCGAGAAGGTGTGCCTAATGTCATGATTGAATCCTTAGCCTGTGGAATGCCGGCCTTGGTCACTCCAGTAGGAGGCGTGCCGGAAATACTCCATGACGGCAAAAACGGGATCATCCTTGCCAGCCATCAAGTTGAAGATATTTGTCACGGAATCACGCGATTTACCCAATCTTCTTGGGATCCCCAAGGGATTCGAGGCTCGATAGAACATTTGAACTGGGAAAATAACGTTAACCAAATTCTGGAACAGTATTAAAAAAGGCCCATAACGGGCCTTTTTTTAATACTGTGGCAGTAATTAGATACCATTAGGTTAGGCCACATTCGTTTAAAATAACCTGGGTGGTGTCTTCTAATGGTAATAAGGTTTCAGGCTTCTCAAAGGACTGAGTAGGCTTATAAACCCAGAACACCCCATGGGGATGATGCATGCCACTTTTTAAATTATCTGCTAGGTAAAACACATCACTAAATGCCATGTCTTTTCCCTGTACCTGGATGGTGGCGTTGTTTTTAACCGGTTGATAAATTCGACAACCGCCAAACACATCCTTTCCTTCCAATCGTAATGAGAACAAACCTTCACCGTCGTAGGTCACCGCTGCTAACGCGTCATAATTTGCTTTTGCTGCCGTTTCGGATTCACAGATAACATGAAATTGATGTGACATCACCGGACTGATTTTCTCTACCCCTGCCAAACCAAACTTTTCCGTCAGCACTGACATCTGGTGAGGTCGATAGAAGCGCTTTCCGCCTTCTTCGTCTTTTTCCGTATAGGGCTGTTGGCTTAACGCCGATGACAAAATGATGGTTGTATCGGGGTTGGCTAAATCAAACACCTTACCGATTAAAGCATCATGGTTTTTATACGCGTATAAAATGGCATCGCCGTACAGGTCTATTTCTTTTTGTGACGGCTTCATAGGGAAGCGTTCTGGCTCCATGTATCGCCAAAATTTGTGTTGAAAATGGGCCGTACTGTTAGAGAAAAAGGTCGCAAAACTGGGGGAATGTTTTTTATAAACATGAGCAAATACATCAAACTGCAACCAATCAAGGATGGTGGCTTTCTTCCACCTGTCATCGGCTTTCGTTACCTGTTTAAACACAATTTCAGTTAACCGTTTTAGGGTAGACATGCTAAGTCCATGCTTTAGCATAAACCCTAAAAAGGCCAAATTGTCCTTCACAGACAGACGATGATTACTATTGGTATGTTCCTGCACGTTCGCGCGGACAAAATGATAAAAAGGCTGCAACTCTTTGGGTGACGCCTCCACGTCGATACTCCAGGGGTCGGGCAAAACTAATAAATTCTTGTCGCTGTTATCCCAGCGCACGTTCATACTGCCACACAGCCAGGAGCCTTTGCCATGCTTTGAAAGAGTATCCCAAATGCTGTCATGCTGGAGGTTTTGTGCTTGTCCTAAACGAAATACCTTATGTTTTTCGAAAGGCAGCCCGGTATGCAAGGTAACCCATTGGATCCATGGTTCTAGATACTCCACATCACAGCGGGCGTCAGTAGTATAGGCTTTTGAACTACCGTAGAGTTTGGCAAAATTGGGGAGATGCCCTTGTGCTATAAACTTCTCTAAAAGCGGCGGGCACAACTCGTTAAATTCAAGTAAAATGACGTTCTGATTTTCCATAATGCTATCTCTAAATACGTTCCTGGTTATCGCGCACCTATTTACCACTGCGGCGACGAGCGAACATCTCGCTATGTCACTATATTACTCATGACTTTGTATAGAGTTCCAGCAATATTTACACTTCTGACATGAATATTGATTATTAAAGCAACAATTAATGTAAAGAAGTTTTCATGTTGCAATTGTATAGATAGTGTCAATTCAACAACTTGTCATATTTAATGAAGACATCCTAACAGTAGGTATATCCCCAAATACGCTATTAAAAAGTCATTTACGATAACGTCCTTGTATTGTCCTAAGAGGAGGTTGTCATGAAAACCTGTCATCTATTTCCCGTCATTTCATTGCTGTTCTTATTCACCTCTTTCTCCGTGCTGGCAGCAGAGTCTTGCAATGTTGAAGATTTATCCGCTGTACCGAACGGTAAAGAACTTGAGCCCTTATTAGAAGGGGTACCTGGAGCGAATGTAAGCAGCGACTGCGTGCAATTCATCAATGTGCCTGCTGACACCTTCGTGGCTCCTTATCGTCGTGAAACTCTGCGTATTAACGACACAACTGACACCACATCAGTGATACCGGTAACCGAAGGCATGACAGTGGCTATCCAAGGTCAAGTGTTAGCAGAAGCCGGTGGATCTCAAATCCTACGATTCGAATTACATTCCTATGACCAAAACAGTGCTGAACAAACCGTTTATTATCGCTGGCGGGTGCTAACAGAAAACCCTTTAGGTAATGCCTCTTGCCCATCAATACACGCCAACGAACAGTTAAATGTCCCTTATGCCGTTGAAATGGAAAATACCGAGGCCACGGCGTCAATTTGTCTATCAGCCTCACAGGACGGTTACCTCGTTTTTAATGAGTCGGGGATCGAAATTTCCATTAATGGGGCAAACAAAGAAAGTCCTCCTATGTTTGTACAAGCCGGTGACACACTAACCTTGTGGCAAGTAGAGGACAAAAACTCACGCACTTTTGCTTACAATGGTGGGTTTGAAAGCAACGACGGCACATTAACGAATATCGAATGGATAACGGTGAATGATATAAACATCTCGAGCCACTCAGGCGCGGATGACTCCCCTATTCAGGATCCAGAACCGGAAGTTTTCCCTCTCACCGCAGATCCTGACCTGTTCTCATCATGCCGAGAGGTCGCACTCTATATCAGAGAAAATGGCAAACGTTCTCAACGAGGCACCATGCTCGCTACCAGCCTAGAACTGCCTCCCGGTGAAGCTGCCACCTCAGAATGCATCGAATTGGCCGAACTCGAAGCCCCGGTCAGTGTGAGTAACAGAGCCAATGCTTGGTTTGCCGTTAATGGCGGTGAGTTTGAGCAAGGTGAGGTTGAACTGACCAATGGCGATCGTCTTGTTCTTGGTTTTGTTGCATCCTCCGAATACGGTGTGTCTCAAACTCAGCGTCTGAATATGGTGCCCACCGCTCAGGCGACCAATCAGGACACCTTTTATATTAAATGGGACGTGCAAACCGCCAATACGGCCAGAGCGCCCATCCAGTGGCATGTTGAGCCGGGTACACAGTACGAGCAAATCGAAGATATAGCAGAACAGTTAGTAGCCGGTGACGTGGTTAACGTCATCGGCGACAATGTTTATGAACCCTTTATTTTAGAAGGGATCAGCGGCACTCGCGCCCTCCCCATACGTATTGTCGGTAAATCGGTTAACGGTAAGCGTCCTATTTTTTCAGGCAGTCATAGCCGCTGGCCCTGGACTATCGGGGTACGCAGTTCACATAGTTTTCATTTTGAAAATATTGAGATCACCGGCGCCGATACCATTTGTTTTCGTCATGAGGCCGACGATATAACGCTAAAGAATGTGTATCTCCATGATTGTATCGTTCATGGTATTTTGGGTACCGATGCCTTATCCGGCAGTTTGACCATTACCGAATCAGAAATTACCTCTGCCGGAGGAAAACATGAAGATAGACCGTGGGGGCACGCTATTTATGTGGCTACCGACCAATTCCGCTTTCCCCACAGTGTGTTGACCATTTCCCATAGCTTTTTGCACAACAATAAGGGCAATACCATTAAGTCACGGGCAGAAAGGCTTGCCTTGTATTACAACTGGATAGAAGTTAATGATCTTGAACAGGCTAAATTTGCCGTAGAACTCATTGGCCCAGTTGTCGATACCCGCCACCCAATTGAACAAGATGTCACCGGCAACCTTTTCTGGTTGGATAAAGATTTCTACGCTATTCGTGCTGGTAGTGATGGCACGGGGGGGTCGAAAGGCATTGTCCGCTTTACCAACAATACGATCATTCACGCCAGCGAAACGGACGCCTATTCGTTTATGCGGCTAGATCATGAAATGACCGCTGTCGGGCTGCAGAACAACCTGTTCGTTAAGAAAAACCCCCAAGCGACCTATACCTTAATTAGAGACAATGTTACCGAAGAACGTTGGACATACGGCGAAGCAACAATCTACATTAACAATAATGTACTGCCGCTAGCGCCCTATATTAATTCAACAAATATTGAGACTCGAAGGGCCCTTATCGAAGACTATTTACCCCATGATAGGTATTTCGACAATCTGGCTGACAATACCATTGACCCGGTGACTGTGGACTACAGCGACAAACGTATTACTGCTGACACAACCCACGCTGTATTTCAGCTCGGCACTGCCGCTGAAGCCTTTAATGGTGAAATACAATTTGATAATCCCCTTCGCTATTTGGATGTGTCTTATAAAGCACCGAATAACCGCCCTGAGGAGCAGGCGCCCATTCTTAAAGTGCATAAAGATTGTGATGCCACTATCGGCGCTTTCTAAAACCTTATAAGGCTATCTTGCAGACAGAAAAAAAGCTGCCTTTGGCAGCTTTTTCTTTTCCTCAATTATATGCTGTAGCCAAGTCCTGGCAAAGCGGTAAGATCCTCAGCGTCATAGTTAACTAAATCATCCTTTGTGTACTTACGCTTACATTTGGTGGCATGGGGTAAACGCAACACCTTAGCGCGAGTCTCGGCGCAAACATCCACATTCAAAAACGCGATAACCCGCGCCATTGTTTCTGCCGGCGATGCACACAAATCTTCAAATTTGATCACCAAAAATTGATGGCTTGGTAGCTGTCGGCCTAGTTCTAAAACCTGCTGATTAGCCTGCACCCAATATTTTAACGACACACGCGGCGTGCAGGTTTGGACTGAGACCTTTTCATCAAGCACATACTCAGACCAGTTTATACACTGTTGTTGATTTTCGCTTAAGGACATATCTATGCCATTGCGAATGGTATGAATGTATTTTAACTCTGGATAGGCAGCTAAGAAATGAGATAACAGTAACCAAGAATTGGGCTCTTTAAGCCCCCATCGCGCTTGCTCACCTTGTTTGCGTCGACGATTATTCACGACCTTTAGAAAATTCTTATACGCAAATCGACGTCCTAGGCCATCAACGGTCTCTTCCCTTCGCATCCAGTCAAATAAGATTACGCCAAGTACCCGCAGATCGTTCATGGTCAACGAAACGTCGGTGCCCGATAAATGGGCGAAAGTACTGATCACCGGGGCTATCTTTTCTGGATCATCAATATGCTTTAATAGCCAATCTCTACGCTTAAAGAGTAAGGTAAAAAGCAAATTATCACTGGCATGATTAAGGGTGTGCCCCATATCAAACCCCATAAGTATTGAGGCTTCAGAGATAATACGGGTGCCACTACCGCCCACACCGCCCACGATAACTGGTTGGTTATTCATACTAGAAATAGCCTTTTTGGTGGTAGCCTGCGCAAGCAAAACATACATGCTTGGCCAAGATGAAACCAACCACATTGCCGTAATGCGACTCGACGGATGTGACGGCTTCTCGTTTATACCACTAGACTACTTCCATTCGAATAAAAAGTAATCAGTTATTCTTCATAATATAGCTTTGTTCCGTGGGACGATGAGTAAAAGGCACATTTAGCTGAAAATTCTTAACACTATTTTTTGTTGCCAATTGCTCTAACCATTGATGGTCACTCAAGTCTACCGAGACAAAATCGATAATGTCATTGTTGAGAATAACATCAGAGAAATAGGCTTCGGATAAATCCGCATTGCCCTTATCGTGATAATAAGGGGTGGCCACCTTGCCCACTTTATTCCCTTCGAAACGAACCCGCGGCTTGCCAAACGTCCATTGCTCTGGGGTTAACATATCCCGAATAAGGATCGGCGACGCATTCGCGATTAAAAAGACACTATCGACAACATCCAAAGATCCTAAACCGTGATAAATTCGAAATATGGTGCCGGAAAAATCTTTCGAAAAAACAAAAAGGTTTCCTTTAAAACTGACAGGCCCGCGATTACGCCCGGTCCCATCGCCCCCAACCCGAATGCTATGCTGATTGCCAATATGGACCAGTACATTGTTTTCTACATAGCCGTATAAGGGTTCACTGTCATCGTAAGCGTCGTATCCTATTAATTCGATGAGGTATCGAGACTGCTCATCGGTGGATGTTTCTAGCCAGTTGTCATGAATACGGGTGGTTTTAGCACGGGATTTTATCGCGTTGCCCCGATTACCGTGTACGAAACTGTTTTCCAGTGTAAAAACGCTATCAGGAAAGCGATCACGATCCGTGGCGATATATAATGCATGCCCCCATGCTCGCCCTTTAACCTTGCCCCCTGAAGACACCACTTCACTGTTTTTAATGGTGAGTGAGCCTGAATTTTGGTCTGTTCCCAAAACGCCGTGGTGGCAATTTCTTATCAGCACGTCGCTAATAACCGTATAGGCCGCTTCGTGACGGACACACACATCACCGTTTTCCACGATAAGGTTTTCTATATGCCAAAAATAAGAGCCTGAAAGCCCCACGACCCAATCTCGTCGGCCGCCCCCCTTACCAATTAAACGTGGGCGATCTTGGGGGTTTTTAGCATCGCTTTTAAGGGTGATAGGCGCAGCCTTTGTACCCGAAATATTTTTTGCAATAAAGCCCTGATAGCTAGCACCGGCCTCGAGCAAAATCGTATCGCCAGGGTGTAAGAGGGGGAGAACATCTTCAACTTCCCGGTATGGCGAATTAGGCCCAACCTTGTAGATTTTATCGCTTGGTGGCGCCGACGTATAAATACGCCAAATCATCAGATACTTCATACGCTTCAACTGCACCGCAGCGGCATCTTCCAATAAATTAACAATGACTCTTTGGCCTTTGCGCTGCTTAGACGGTGCCACCGCCCGTAACCTTAGGCTGTCGCCCTCTTTTATTTTCTGACCGTCAGCCACGACAAAAGGCTGTTCATTTATTGATACCTCCACGCCCTTACTCTCCAAAGTAAGGTAAGTATCAATACCGGTGAAAATAAGGCAAGAAGACACTAGCGCTTCATTAGGTTGCACCCCAACAACACTGGGAAAAGTCACCTGTTTGCGCTTGCCGTTACCCCGCACTGAAATATCTTTTTCCGCGCAACTATCAGCGGAACTGGTTTCTCCATAGCTGAAGGAGGAGAAGCTAACAGTTAACACCAGTAATAAGCAGAAAAAAGTATTCATAAGCGAAATTAGCGCCCCCGTAGTTTTAGTTTGATAGTACGAATTGGTTCTTTACGATGATCTAAAAATTGATATTTTGTTGTTAATGCCGAAGCAGAGCACAGCAGCTTATACTTTATCACTGAACTAGCAGGCACTGTTCCCCACCCCTCGGGCAAGGCATAACCCTGTTGCTGCATAAACGGGCCAAAGTTTTTCACCGCCGCCGCTTTCATTTTGTCATTTGTGTAATAAGCTTCAAATGTATCTTTCTTCACCCGCGTTTTGTTGCCAATTGGCAACGGTCTGACCGGCTCTGCGCCTACCGCCTTTAACATACTGGCAAAATCATCCTGTAGATTTTCAAAACGCATAACAAAATCGTAGGAAAACCCCGGAATGAAGTAAAAATTCATGTAAGTGTAATTTAAGTATTTCCAAAAATAGTCTTCGAATGAATAGCCAGCCTTATTCACATCCATAAAGGCTTCAACCTGAGATTTATGGCTCCAGCCACCATTTTCTTCCCAATTTTTTGGATCTGAATAATCATGGTGATCCGCGGTGTACTTGTAATACTGCGCCAACGTTTTATCAAGGGGGTTTCTAATGCCAATGACCTTCTTATACTCACGCTGTTGCGGTGTGGCAATTTTAAGAAACTTCTCGAATGAGTCGTGTTTAGACAATATGTGCTTTCCACCATAATTTTCGACTAACTCGTCGGCAATGACGGTACAGGCAGTTTGCTTATTCTGGATAAAAACAAATTTAAATTTATCACAAACGATCATTTCGCTTTCCTTCTAACTAACGCACCTAGTTCGTGAATAAACTCCACATTCACAAAATATAAAATCGTTAGATATATAATGGCTCCTGTGAGAACCTGTGCAATAAGAATACCAACTGAAAATAGCGCACTTCCCGATAACAGGGTGCCTAACCAGAACACCCCAGCAAACATAGCAACACCGGCAACAACCGGCGCGGTTATGTTCTTCCACTTATCTTTCAAAGATAAACCAATAATATTACATGCCCTAGCAGTGGTAATGATGTAAGCGAAGCTGTAACCAACCAGCCAGGCAATAGCCATTTTCTCGGGCGTAGTGCCAATAAAATAAAAACAGGGGATAAGAATAATCAGTGTGATGAACATATTAGAAATCATCACATTGAGGTTACCCGATGATTTAAGCAATGGCGAAAACATTTCAAAGCCTGAACGAAACGGCATAGAGAGACAGTACAGTAGGATCACCGTGCCAGCCGGCTGCCATTTGTCGCCGAAAACCAACGGTACGGCATTGGTAGCGCAAGCCGCAATTCCCCAAAACACAGGAATAAACAAAAGATAAGCCATTCGTTGTGATTTTTGGAAATAACGACATTGACGGGCGGGATCATTTTGAATTCTGGCATAAGCAGGAAACGCCACTTGTCGAATCAAAGGCAACACTTTTGAGGCGGGGATCATGGCCACCACAATCGCAAATTGATATATCCCCACTTCATAGTTGGACATAACGATACCCGCAATCGCAATATCGATATTGGCCGTAAGGTGAGCCAATATCCCAAAAAAAGAGGCTTTTTTTGCAAATTCTACCATCTCTTTAATGGATGATGTGATGCGACTGGGCCAGTACCAGGTTCTTTCAGCGATAAGATAACCCACTTGTTTAAGTGAACTGGCAACGAGGTTTCCTACCACAATCGACCAGAATCCAAAGTCCAGATAAGCCATTGAGACGGTGGTTAACGAGCCTACTGACTCACTGAACGCATCAATCATCGACAACTGCTTAAAGTTCATATTCCGATTTAATTGAGTTTGCTGCATGATCCCAAATAACACGATCAAAAAGTTAAATGAGGTAACTTGCAACACAGCCTCTATGGCGGGGTTGTCGTAGAAGGATGCGATCAAGGGCGCAGTTAATTGCATGACAGCAAAAAACAATAGGTGCGCTATGATCATAAATGAGAAGAACTGAGATTGTTTTTCGTCGGTTAAATTAGGCTCGCGAATAAGCGAAGAAGTAATACCGCCGGTACTGACAGACCACAATAACGCCGAGAAAAAAGAACCAAGGGCAATAATGGTGTAATCTTCAGGAAAAAGTAGTCTAAGGGTAAATATCGTCGTTATCCAGCGGATAGACTGTCCAATAATCTTACCAATCGCGACCCACTTTAATGAGTAAATGACCTCATCGCGCACAACTATATCCCCGGCTTATTTTTAAACAGCTTACGTACAAATTCTTCGACCTTTTTAACCGGCAAAATAGCTTTCCACCAAAATGTTCGGTACGCATCAAAGAACAAATGACGATAAAACACTTCGGATTTTTTGATATCACTGATGTGCTCTTTAAGCACAGCAGATAATGCATCACAGTACTGGTTATACTGCTCTACTAGGGTACCTGGCAGGTCGGCATTCTTTAATGCTTGATTAAATACCGATTCACTTAACGTGCCCAGCGGAGTCTGACTGACTTGCCGGTTATTTTGTTTTCGTAATCGCGTGTCTATAAAGTCGGATTTCGAATCGGATTCTACGTGTAAACCAATATGGGTGACGATTGTGTTGATTTGCCCTTGCGGGGACGACATCAAATCATCGAAAGAAACCACAATGCGATTATCGGCCGCGGTATTAACAAGGCTAGATAACGTATAATTTAACCAGAGCATTAAGGATTTGTCAGTAGAGAATTGATCTCGCTTAGCCAAAGAGCCCGCAACTTCTGCAGGGTGACGCATCATGACAATATAAGTAGGCTCTACGTCTACTTCAGCCAATACCTTCTGCCAAAAAGGCAAAAGTAATGAGGTTCTGGGATCTTTCATGCCCCAGATAGCGTGCTTGCCATACTCCTGTTTGATTAACGAAACAGCACTGGGCAACCACTTATCTAATTTTTCCCATTCGCATTTTTTATGGGCTGAGGCCAAAGGGTCATCCCAAGACCAATTTAATTCGTCAAACAGACGTTCGTTAAACCTGACAAGGGCGGAATTTTCAAAAAAACCTTTGTCATTTACACCTTTTTGCGGACCATACAAATCATCGCCCATAAAGACGCCCCGCTCTGCCAGTGCCCCTGACACCGCAGATGTACCACTTCGGTGCATGCCAATAATAATAAGAGCTTTTGTTTTCACTGCCATCCCTAAGAAATAATTGCTTTGCGTAGGCGCTTAAGCCTAACGAGTAGTGCCGGCGGTGTGCATGAGATCAATGCACCGATAAGTAACCAATCTAAACGCTGTTTGTCGGTTTGCCACGCAGCACGATAGCAACGGCCTGCGCTGCTTGTCTGGTTACGATAAAGGAAGTTATTGGCATAATGTAAATACACCTTTTGCAACCCCCTTTCCAGCAACCGAATTTCCTCTTCACTCATATCCGGTAATGCAGCTAGGGTTTGCATACAGTAGACATCGGCATCAAGCATTTTCTGATTGTCCAACGAATAGTTATCGCCGTGGATCACGTAAGTGGCCAGAGGCTTGTTCACTACCGCAAATTCACACAAACGCGAAACCCGCATCCACACAAAACGATCATCAACCCCTTGCAACTGCCGGTCTGCATTAAAGTAGCCGATTTGCTCAATGAGCGACTTTCGTAATACCACTGTACAACAGGTTATAAAGTTCTTTTCACTTAAAGCGGCGAAACACTGACCTTCATGGGTCGGCAGTATTTTTTGACTATGTCCTTGGGTATTAACCGCTTCAGTGCCCGTATAAACTAATCCGATAGCGGGATCATCAAAATGAGGCATCTGCTGTGCTAATTTATCTGGGTGCCAAATATCGTCCTGATCACAAAAGGCGATAAATGCCCCGCTAGCGGCTTTAATGCCCGTGTTTCTCGCCCCTGCCACACCGCCATTTTTCTGTGTAATAACGTGTAGACGGGGCTCATTTACAAATGCTTGAACATGGGCTTCGATGGGTTCAGGTGAACCATCATTCACCACAATCACTTCTATTTCCGTATAAGTTTGGGCAAACAACGCGGCTAGCGTTTTGCCCAGTGTTTTACCGCCATTATAAAACGGTACGATGACACTTACTTTCTGCTGAATACTCATCTATCGCTAAAGTCCAAGTAGAACGACAATTATTACGTACAATATTGGAAGGGAAATAAACGCCCCTAATGCACATTTAGAAAAACTAGGCCAAGAAATGGACGGTTCCAAATCAGGATGTAGTCGGCTTGCTCTGATATAACACGCAGCGCACATGGCTGCGAAAATATAGAAAAAGAGAATATAGGTACGGCTAATAAAAAACGCGGTGGTGCAAAACCCGATCATCGAAATGGTCAGGTACACGGCTACACTTTGCTCTTTTAAAAATAACGCCTTGTTAGTGGCACGCTGGGGATCTAACTTTCTGATACGAATAAGCATATAAAACATGATGACAATAAAGGTCATCCATAGCGTGTACCCCGCCGTGCCTAATTCTGCAAACGTCAATACATAGGAGTTATGCGCCGTTTTATTGTGATATTCGACAAACTGTTCTTTCCCTACACCAAACAAGGGGCGATATTTAAACATTTGCACCCCCTGATACCAAGCTTCCAAGCGCGAATTTGCACTTTCGTCATCGGTGGATATGGCGCGGAATTTTGTCATCACAAACAACGCCACAGGTGACGCCAACAATGACAAAACGATGGTTTTGGGCTTGCCATATCGAAGGTAGAAAAAAGCAATGAAAACAACAAATGTTCCCACCAACGACCCGCGACTGCCGGTCCAATAAATGCCCGCTAAAAATGCCACCACACAGGTCAGGTAAAGCAGCCTCATGATTTTGCTTGTCGCTTGGGTCATAAAGTACACAGCAATGGGCATATTCATGATCAAAAACATGCCCATGTCGTTGGGATCGTTAAAAATACCAATATAGCGGGCTTGCAGCGCATCCCCTCGGGGCATTGCCGCTTCGGCCCAACCTATGCCTAAGGGATTAGATATTTGTGACCACGCTTGCTGCACCATGATTAACGATGCGGCCATACTGACAAACATGATCCACTTTTGCCGCCCATGGGTTTGCAAAAACCCCACATACAACAAGAAGGGTAAAAAATTAGAGACGAAGGATTCCTGCATCACATAGGCGTTTGAGAAAAATCTGAATGCGCGAAATTCGGATAACACCACCACAAAAAACATGCCCAATAGCAAGGAGCACTGCACATTCCAGATTTTTGGCGCAAGGGATACAAGATAACTAACAAAGGCCAGAATAATGAAAATTCGCAGCAGCGGAAAATTGATTTCAAATAGTGGCCACTCGTGGGGACGCACAAATACCAATACGGTATAGATAAATAAGAAAAAGAACCCCATGGAACAGGTGGCTTTTAATTCATCTTGTGGCTGTGCATTATTGCCGTTTTTCACAGTCTTGATGGTTGGGTTATTCATTTCCAATTCCTGTAAAAACGTGCGATTAGTTTTTGAAGAAAAAGCACCGTCATTTCCCTGTATTTTCGCACTATTGAAGGATAAACCGTTATTTTGAAAAGCGGTGCATGGTAAGGGGTTAATCGGGTTTTATAAGTATTACCCGGTTTACTCCCTAGAAAGTCATATTCGTCGAGTCCTTCACTCAACGCATACTGCGCCTGAACGAGATGCATGATACTACCCGGCGATACATTCGGTTTAAATTCCTCATTAATACCGTTTTGATAAAAATACATACTTTTATTATTGAGAAACCCGTAAAACACAGCGATAACTTCATCCCCCACCGCCAGCTGAGTGAGCGCAAGTTGCTTACTTTTCCACAAACGGGGAATGAGCTGCTGGTGAAACGCCATAAAATCCCTGTCATCAAAAATGGTCTGTGTTTGTCTTTTCCGCCATCGACGTGTATGCAGCTTTACCAACGAATGAAAAATCGCCATGGCTTCATGTAATTCAGTGGGGCGCGTCACCGTGGCGTTTTCTTGCTTTAAAAATGTATTGTAGTAGCGCGTGGCTTTTTTTCTTAATTTAGACTTGGCTAACGGCGGGTTTTGCAATGGGATAAAATAGCGGCGCATGGGGCTTGTCGCTATTAGGCGCTGGGCAGGAATGCGCTTTTCCAGCCAGCCCTTTAGCACGGAATCGGCACGTACATTGGGGAACACCAAGGTTTCTTTAACATTCATGATCACCGGCATTAGCGCAGCGTACCCAGTATCGGCGTAGTCAGAGTCTAGCAGTACATCTAGGTATTCACTGCAAACTTCACTTTTTTCCGGCTCCCCCGTCCCCATAAAATACAGGTGACGAGGTTTACCCACGGGGCGATACAAGGGCAATAAGGCAACCAGCGTATCCCCATCCCAGGCACAAAATACCGACAACGACTGGATATGATGGGCAAACGTGTCACACCAAGTAAGTAACCATGAGCTACTTAAAAATACCTGACTGTTATGCGCTCGATTGCTTAACTCATCCCAATGACCTTGCAGCCGCCCCAGTTCAGCATAGGACGTTATGCGAGAAATGCGCACCTTCACCACGCTCGTGCAGTTTCATTCCAAGACACTTTTTCCGCGTCACAGTTTCCATTACACCGTATATGCACCCAATCTAAGCCCGACGAGCGAGTATTGGCAAACGCCTTTTGCAATCGCAGTTTCTTCATGCCAACCACGCTAGGGGTGGTTTGGCCATCAATAAAGAAGCGCCAGGCGAAAAGATGCTGCTGTCCTTTATGCACGGTAACGACGGTATTCCAGCCTTCATCAGTAGAACGACTAAGCATTCGCCAAGATTCGGGAAAGTAACGTATCTGGTACTGAGTAGGTTTGCCATCAAGATCCGAACCGTCAAAAACCACTTTAGCTTTATCTATTTTAAGGCCATTTTTTTGCACGGTTGTTACACATTTATAGGCAGGATAAGGCAGTAGAGGTACGGCTTCACCGAGGCTATCAAATGTGCCACATTGCGCTTCAGGCGGTTGGGGTGAGGAAAACACTGATAACATCATGGCAGAGGAAGAAAGCAGCACCAATGCAGACGCAGCAATCACTGCTTTACCATTGACCGATAACGTGGTGGCCATGGTGGGAGCAGCATCTTCCATAGGGTCTGACGGCTCTTTTTTAGCCAGTTTTTCGCCGTACCAAAATAAAATAAACACAAAGGGCGCATAAATATACCAGCCGAAATTATTATGGTCGCGCATGAGATCACTTTGCATATCCGAAAAATGACCAATCAAGACTAATGCCACAATACGAATCCAGTTGGTGATTAACGCTCCTGCAATAGCGAGTAGCATAAACTTCACAATGGCAGAGCGACGTCGTAAATTAAGAAAGACGAAAAGGGTTCCGATTGCCAGCGACACCAAGAAATACCGTAATCCACTGCACCCTCCCGCAATAATGAAAGTCCCAGCGGGGATCATTACAGAGGTATTTTCCACGTATGTGGGAATACCGGTTAGGGACATGATATTCATGACCGAAAACACAGAGAAATGTTGCAGCGCGGTTTGTAATGTGCCCCATAACGGATACATAAACAGTAAAAAGGCAACGGTATAAGCTAACCCCCACGAGAAGCGAAATACCATCCAGTAGATATTGGCAAGTAAGGCCAGAGACAATACCCAAACGAGTAGACTGATTTGCGACGCCACGGCGACGAAATACAAAAAGCATAAGCCCACTCCACAGACAACGGCTGGTATATACACGCGGCTTCGAGGAGTTAACTGGCCTGTTTTCGCCAGTACGTAAATGAGGTAGATAAAAATAAACGGTATCAAATACGCATGAGAATAGGTGCCATCATCGAAACCATGACGCCATAACGTCACCATTACCGGGTAGTTAACAAGTGCCCATGCTGCAGCAAGCAGCACGGGCAACCAGAATAATCTACGCGCGGGGTGAGTACTAAAAAACGATAAAAAACCGTCTTTACTTTTCATTATCTGCTTCCTATTGCTATTCCTGCTTCCCTGTTGGCAACACGTATAGTGGGTGACTAACGTCCTTTGCCGAACAAGACAATTTCAACGGTTCGGATAAGAATCAAAATATCCAGCAGCAAACTTTGATGTTTAACGTAGTAAAGATCAAACTTTAGTTTTTCCATGGAGTCTTCCACACTCGCTCCATAGGGATAGTTCAACTGTGCCCAGCCGGCTAAACCCGGTTTCACATTGTGGCGTTGATTATAATAAGGCACTTCTCGTACCAATTTCTCTACGAACTCGGGACGCTCGGGACGTGGCCCAATAAATGCCATTTCCCCTTTAAACACGTTAATAAGTTGTGGCAGTTCGTCGATCCGATATTTACGGATAAAATGGCCGATACGGGTAACCCGATCGTCGTTCTTGCTAGCCCACTTAGCGCCATCTTTCTCCGCATCAGGACGCATACTTCTAAACTTAATGATCTTAAATAATTTACCATTAAGCCCCACGCGCTCTTGCTTGTAGAACACCGATGAGCCAGTTCTTCGACCATCATCAAGCCAGATAATGAGCGCTGTCATCATCATAAACGGCCACGCAAACAATAAAACAAAGGTGGCAAGAAAAGCGTTCAAGAAATAATCTAGGGCGTCACGCAGATAGTTTTGACTATGGAAGCCGTTGGAATAAATCACCCAGCTTGGATACATGAGGTTGACCACAATTTGGCCGGTTTCCCGCTCCATGAAATCCAGCAAGTCAGTGACTTCAATGCCTCGTAAACGACACTCAAACAACACATCGATAGGGAGTGTTCCCCGACGCTGGTCACAGGCAATGACGATTTCTTCAATTTCATTTTCCGCAATAAACTGCTGAAAATTTTCATCCACTTTTACATGAACGATTTTTTCTCTTTTAATACCATCTTCACGGTTATCACCAGGAATGGGCACAAAACCCAACAAGTCAAAACCGATACGGTCCACGTCACGACGCATACGTTTTTCGATAATGGACGCCCGTTCACCGGCACCTAAAACCAAAATACGTACCTTGCCTAAACCAAGCAACCCAAGTCGATTAGTAAAATAGCGAAAGATAACCAGCATAATAATTGTGCTGGAAACTGCGGCAGGCAGAAAATAAGAATGCATGACTAGTTCATCGAACAGTGCTCGGCTTATCACCTCAACAAGGAAGTAACTTAACCCCACACTGACGAAAATACGCCTAATAATGCCACGAAATGTTTCTCGAAGTTTTGCTTCGTATAACCCTACTGATAGCGAACACAGCAATATACATACTGTGAGTAAGCCTACATTAACAACTAACTTTTCAATCGTTACCGGATTACTCAAGCCTATCTGAACCAGAATAAACTGAGTAATATAGCCCATATAGGCAATGAGTAACGCTTCGGTTACAACGAGTATATTGGAACGTTTACTCTGGTTGTGCTTATTTATCGCCACCCTTGGCCCCCTGAAACTGCAACATCTTTGTTCATAATAAAGGTTATTATTGTAATAGACTATACAAGATGTTGGCATTATAGTGTTATTTGCCGTAGGGTAAATTACATTAAGGCAAAAAATTGATTATAACGAGTGTAGGATGAACTCTCATGTATTGGTCTAAACACATTTTAAGCTTGACGGTTGTCGGCGCTATGACAGCCCTATCTGGATGCACAAGTCACTCAACGTTGCCGGAGGCAACAGCTCACCCATCAATGACAACCAATGTAAATGACTACCAATATCTTATTGGTCCAGGTGATTCGCTGACGATATTTGTCTGGCGTAACCCTGAAATCTCTGGACAATTTATTGTTCGTCCAGATGGTAAAGTTACCACATCACTGGTAGAAGATGTGGATGTTGCGGGTAAAACCCCTTCAATGCTTGCCAGAGAGTTAGAAGAGCAACTCTCTACCTTTATTAATAACCCACGAGTGACGGTTAGCGTTAATAATTTTGCCGGGCCATTAAGTGAGCAAGTTCGCGTTATCGGCGAAGCCACTAACCCTCGTGCAATTAGTTATTCTGAAAACATGACCCTACTGGATGTTATGATCGCAGTGGGTGGTTTAACAGAATTTGCCAATGGCAACGACGCTAAATTAGTCAGAGTGGTTGACGGTAAACAGACCACCTATGATGTCAATATTGATGATTTAATCCGAGATGGTGACATTTCTAAAAATATCGATATATTGCCGGGTGATATCGTTATCATCCCTGAAGCTTGGTTCTAGTAGTACAGGTAGTTGGAACAATAAATGCAGGAATTACAGCGCACCCTCGGTCAGCTGAATGACTACTTAAAGGGAATTTGGGTTAAAAAGCGTTTAATCATGGTGTGTACCTGGATACTTTGTCCAATCGGGTTCGCCTATGTCGCTATTTTGCCCGACATTTATCGCTCACAAGCGGTGGTATTTGTCGACACCCGCTCGGTTCTCCAACCGCTCTTGAAAGGCCTTGCCATCCAATCGAATCCCGATCAGGAGATTCAAATGATGGCAAAAACCCTGTTAAGTCGGTCGAACGTGGAAACTATCGCAAGGGAAAGCGATCTGGATTTAACCACCACCACAGACAAGGAATTCGATGATCTTATCGATACCTTGTCTCGTCAGATTCAATTACGCTCTACCGGTCGTGACAATATTTTCACGATTTCATACGAAAACAAAAGCGCATCCATGGCACAAACCGTTGTTCAGGAAACCCTGAATTTGTTTGTTGAAGGTGCGTTAGGTAATAATCGACGAGATACTGACACAGCAAATCGCTTTCTCGATGAACAAATTGCTGAATACGAATCTCGCCTATCTGAAGCCGAACAGCGGCTAGCGGATTTTAAACGTCAGTACAGCAATATCTTGCCCTTACAGGGCACGTTTTATTCAACATTACAGACGTTAAACAACGACTTAGAAGCGACGCGTTTACTGATTAAGCAAACCAATCAGCAAGTGGACTCGTTGAAAAACCAACTTTCACGGGCGAAAAAAACCGGAGACAGTTTTGGTGTTACCAACGAGACAGAGTCGGTGCTACGCACTCGCTACGATGAACGTATTAAAGCGCTAGAAGAACAACTCGACTCTTTACAGTTACGATTTACAGCACAACATCCTGATGTTATCGAAACAAAAGCGTTACTCGCTAATTTAGAGAAAGCCCGTCAAAAAGAAATTGATGAGTTTCTTAATGCCGATAGCGGGGATGAAAATGACGATGTTCCCATGAGCGATCTTAACCAAGAGATCAAACTGGAAATCAGTCGTCATCAAAGCTCAGTCGCAGCCTTACAGGTTAAAGAACAAGATCTGCAGCGTCGTATTCTTGAGTTGGAGTCTAAAATTGATTTAGTTCCGCAAATCGAAGCTGAATCGGCCTCGTTAAACCGAGACTATGACATTACTAAGAAAAAATACGAAGAATTGCTGTCTCGCCGCGAGTCTGCTGACTTATCTCGTCGCGCCGATGTGTCTGCCGAAGAATTGCAGTTCCGTATTATTGAACCGCCACTAGAACCTAATGCACCGTCTGGTCCTTATCGCATCGTGTTCTATACTATTGTTCTATTTCTTAGTTTCGCAACGGGTACAGGCTTGGCATTCATGGTCAGTCAATTCTCGCCGTTGCTCATACGAGCGTCGCAGTTACAACAAGTTACCGATTATCCAGTATGGGGCACTGTGACACACCTTCATATTGACGATATTAAAAAGTCAAACCGGATGCGTATGGGAGTCTTCCTATTATCGTCAGGCACTTTGTTTGTTATCTATGCTGTATTGGTTGGCGCTGAATTGCTTAATATTGATTTACTGCGGGGTGCTTTATAATGAGCAGTACTATTGAAAAAGCGTTACAGCGGCAGCGCGAAGCGCAGCAAAAGCAAAAAGCGAGCGGTATTGAGGCTCAGTCCAATGCCCCAGCAAGCCAAAGTAACGGCGGATCATCTACGCAAAAAACGAGTGCAGCTAAAGGGCGCGGAAAGGCCTCTGAGCTAGCGCCCTTCAACCTCGATATTGAACGACTTGAGAACAATGGTCATATTTCTATATCCGGTTTACGTAGACAAATTAACGAAGAATACCGTGAAATAAAACGCAAGCTGTTAAACAACGCATTTGGGCAACTGTCTTCTACGTTGAATAACAGTAATATCATCATGGTCACAAGTGGTCGTCCTTCAGAAGGTAAAACCTTTACTGCCTGTAATCTGGCATTGAGTATTGCCGCTGAACAAGACAAAACCGTTTTGCTTGTGGATGCCGATGTGCTTAAGCCTAACGTACTCAACACGTTAGGCTTAGAGCGCCGTAAAGGCCTAATGGAATATTTAACCGGTGAAGTAGAAGACATTTCTGATGTTCTCTATCCCACCAATGTGGATAAATTAAAAATCATTCCTGCCGGGCGTTCACACCATCTCACTACCGAATATTTAGCCAGTGAGAAAATGGCGGAGACTGTTAACGAATTTGCAAACCGTTACCCCGACCGTATCGTTATTTTTGATACGCCGCCTCTGATCGGTATTACAGAAACAGCGGTATTAGCTAACTTTGCAGGTCAGGCTGTGGTAGTGGTTGAGGAAGGTAAATCCAAACTCAATGATATTCGCCATGCAGTGGAACGACTAAACCCCAATATGGCGATTGGCTTTGTGGTTAATAAATCGGTAAACAGCGATCCGGAAGGAACCGGCTACTATGGTTATTACTACTCGGAAAGGCAAGAATCTTAGTATGCGACTACCTACTGGCAAAAACAATCAATGGCTTGTGTCGCTATCGCCTCTTGCGCTAGCGGTTGTATCCCAGTTAGGCGTTGCCAAAGGGCTAGATGTTACGGCTTCTGTAGAAGGGTCGACGTTACTGCAAAACCGCCATTCTGAAGTAATAGATGAAGAGCTACTAACCTATTCTATTACGCCTGAAGTCGTGGCGTTGTTGAATACCCGTACCTTTACAGGTCGTGTGACAGCCAATGTCACACACCTAGACCGAGATGCCGAAGACGCCTCAAGAAAAGATACCTTCGCAGAGTATAATTATGACTTGAGTTGGCAAGCCATTGATAACCTTCTGCGGTTTCAAACTCAGGGCACTCAGCGGTATATCGATAGCTCGGGTAGCGACTTTCTGGTGTCCGATTACTTCTTAAATGCTGACTCTCTAGCCAAGGTTCAAACCCAAAGTTATTCAAGTTTTTTAACCTTACCTCAAGGCGACTTAGTGGCAGGCAACGCCTCGCTCACCTATTCGAAAACAGAAGGGTCAGAGAACGAATTCCGTAGCACTGATGCCATCAATAACGACTCATTGACAGGCAACTTGTTATTTACCAGTGGTGATGACGCCAATGCGTATTTTTGGATGATTCAAGGCACCTATCAAGATCTCGAGCGTGATGAGTCCTCCTCTACCGGTGACTACACCAGTAAATACGCCAATGGTTATATTGATACCGTGCTGTACAGACCTTGGGCTGTGCGTGTTACTGCCACCTATGATGCCAATGAATTGGCAGATAGCACCGATGAGTTCTCTAATGATAGAAACTTTAAAAGCTACGGGATAGGTTTAACCTATCGCTTGGCTGCCGACCGCTATATTGCAGTAACAGCCAATAAAATTGATTCCGATGTAGAAGATGATGACGGTGATACCTTCGTCGGTCTAGATGCCCAATGGGCAATCACACCACGAACTAGCCTTCAGGCCTCCTACGGTCGTCGCTTTTATGGTAAATCGGCCAGTGCGAGCATCAATTACAATTCACGAAAAGTACGTGGTTTGGTAAGTTACACCGAGCAAGTCACCTCTTACTCGGCCTTAGCAGCCTCTCCCCAAACCCTTGGCGTGTTTGTATGTCCGGCCGGTGACTTTAGCGCCGATGCATGTTTCCAACCCAGTTCACTGGACTATACCCCTGCTGACGATGAACAATTAATTCAAATCATCACCACCGGGTTAGAATTGTCCAATGCCATTATATTGAGAAAATCAGCGGTGGCGCAGCTTGGGTTGCAAGGGCGACACACCACCTTGATATTCAACGTACAATATTCTGATGACGATTACTTAGAACTGGATCGGCAACGAGAAACCTACGCAGCCAGCCTAAGCGCCAGTTACGAACTCAGTCGCTACTCCAGTTTATTAAGTTCGGTGAAATATGGTTATATCGAACAAGCAGGTACCTCTACCAGTGAAGGTGATAACGAGCAATGGGCCGGTACCATTGGCTATAAGCGTGATTTCGGTCAATACCTATCAGGTAATGTAGAACTCGGCTATATTCGCCGTTCAGGCACGTTAAATACCACCGTTTACGGTACTGAGTACGACGAACGACGAATAACCTTTTCCCTTAAATACGACTTCAAATAAAAAAAGCCGCTTTTTAAGCGGCTTTTTTATGCAATTTTAGTTTTCACCTAGCTCAGTAGCCCGTCTTCCCTATTCACCATCTTCTTTTAGTCTGACGTACGTTTTATATTTCTTCTTAAGCATTTTATCGATGTATTGGGTCAGTTTGACTTTATGAGCAATGGCGTCATCTAACGCATCCACTAACTCAGCTAGCATCCCCTTGTAGTATTCGGCATCCTGAACTTCATTTCCATTTGGCGTAATCAGTTTTTTATGAGGCCCTTTTTGCTGTATTTGCGCCATCACCGCTTCAAGATCCAACTCCTCGTCGTCATCGTCACCGTCATCGCTGTCAGTGAGATCCGGAGTTTCCGGTACAAACATTTCTTCACGCACTTCATTGATAACCGTATTTACAGCAGTTTCATCAAGAACGTCTAGCTCTTCTAAAAATCCAAACAGTAAGATCCTGTCCATCAGCGTATTAATCTTACGGGGCACGCCACGGGTAAACTGATGAATGCGGGCAAAGGCTTCATCAGAAAACAAGGCATTACCGTTCCAGCCTGCATGCTCCATGCGGTATTCAATATAGCGTTTAGTTTCTTCTTCCACTAGCGGAGCAAGGTGACAAGACGCCACGATACGCTGTCTGAACTGCTCCATATTGGGAGCACGAAGGATGGGCTGGAGTTCTTCCTGCCCTAACAAAAAACTTTGCAACAAGGGTTTACCATTTTGTTGAAAGTTAGACAGCATGCGCAGTTCTTCGATGGTCTCAAGTGGCAAATTTTGCGCTTCATCCACCAACAATAATGCCCGCTGTCCATGCTTACTCAGCTCGTATAAGAAGCCTTCCAGTTCTTTTAAGATATCAGCTTTGGTTAAGCCGGCCACATCGATACCAAACTTTGAGGCTACCATTTTAACCAATTCATCGGGGGTTAGCTTAGGGGTAACAATTTGTGCGGCCACGATGTCATCTTCAATGTCAGACAACAAACTATTCGCAATGGTGGTTTTACCGGTACCAATATCTCCGGTAATCACAATAAAACCTTCAGCCTGAGATAGCCCGTATTGCAGATACGACATTGCCCTTTTGTGCCATTTACTGGCAAAGAAAAATGCCGGATCAGGGGTTAGCTGAAAAGGCTTTGAATCGAGTCCATAAAAACTTTCGTACATGAAAAATACCGCTGATACTAGAAACCACTGCTTACATTTTTCTAAGGGTATCCTAAAGAAACCCTGTTCGCCATGATTCTATCTATTTAGCATTGAATATGCCTAAACAGGCTGCTAATCGCCCACTATCTGACGAATAATACCTGTGGTCGACACCCCTTCTTCAAAGTGTAAAACACGCACTTCACCGCCGTTATCCATCACTTCTTTACCGCCGGCAATCTCCTCAACCTTATAGTCTCCCCCCTTCACCAATACATCCGGTAACAGATGGGCAATAAGACGCTGAGGCGTATCTTCGGAAAATGGCACAACCCAATCCACAACACCTAGCCCTGCTAAAACAGCCATTCTTCGGCTGACATTATTAATGGGCCGACCTGGTCCTTTTAAGCGGGTAACCGACTCATCATCATTAACCGCAACAATTAATCTGTCGCCCAACTTTGCTGCAGCTTGCAAATAACTTACGTGGCCGGCGTGTAAAATATCAAAACAACCGTTGGTCATTACAATACGTTCTTTTCGGCGACGTCCTTGCTCCATGGCTTCTGCCAGTTGAGCCTCTGTCATTACGCCGCCATCTAGATGAGCGGACTGTGCAGATAACGCCACCGCAAGCTCGGTGGTAGTAACCGTTGAAGTACCCAGTTTTCCGACCACGATACTGGCAGCAATATTGGCTAGCACACAGGCATCTTTAAGTGACTGGCCCGCCGCCATACAAACCGCCAGTGCAGAAACCACCGTATCTCCAGCGCCGGTCACGTCATACACTTCTTTGGCTTTGGCCGGCAAGTGGTACGGCGAATGGTCCTTTTCGTACAGCGTCATGCCCTGCTCTGAACGGGTCAGTAAGATGGCAGACAAATCGAGCCTGGTTCGCAGCTGCTGGGTTTGTGCAGACAAATGAGCTTCATCTTTAGCCGTACCTTGCACTAACGTCAGTTCGTCGCGGTTAGGGGTGATCAGGGTAGCACCTGCATAACGATTAAAATCGCTCCCCTTAGGATCAATGACCACCGGCTTACCGGCGGTTCGTGCCTCCTCAATAAGCCATTGTATATGAGAAAGACAGCCCTTTGCATAATCAGACAAAACCACCAAATCATGTTTTTCCAACACCTGTTTGAACTTGGCAAGAAGCTCGGTTTTATCTACATCTTGGTAACTCTTTTCAAAATCAAGACGCAACAGTTGTTGGTTACGGCTCATCACTCGTAACTTAGTGATGGTTTCCCGTTCGGGACAGCGAATGAGTTGGGGCTCAATACCAAAGGAGGCTAATCGCTCTGCCAGGATATGGCCATTTTCATCATCGCCACACAACCCCAACAAGGTAACATTTGCACCAAGCGTGGCGGCATTAATGGCCACATTGGCCGCGCCACCTGGGCGGTCTTCAGTATCCTGCACGTTTACCACAGGGACTGGGGCTTCAGGCGAGATCCTTGACGTCCCACCAGACCAGTAGCGGTCTAGCATAATGTCGCCAACGATTAGAATGTGGGTTTGACTGAAATCTGGTAAAATCATAGTTTCATTAACTGATAAAAGCGTTGCGCAAGAGTATACCAGTGAACAAGGAAAAAGAGCAGACAGGGCAGACAACCTGGTATATTTATATGGTAGAAAACCGCTACCAGCACTTGTATACCGGCATTACAACGGATATAAAGCGGCGTTTACGTCAACATAACGGCGAACTGAAAGGCGGCGCGAAAGCCTTAAAAGGAAAAGGCCCCGTGCAGTTACGATGGCTTGCCAGCACCTTGGGGAAAAGTCAGGCACTTAAAACCGAATATCAACTAAAACGCCTATCTAGACAGCAAAAAAACGCCCTTATTACGCAGGGAAACCAGCCCTTAAAAGCGCCGTTTGAAAACACCCTAGTTTGCACTAGCACTGACCAAGTTTTACCACTCGCTGTGGTAACCTTAAGCTAGAAATTCAAGCACGCCATTAACAATAAGCGCAATCCCAATACTCAAAGTCAGCTCAAGGCAGGCCACGCCGATATTGTGCTGTTGATCCACTTCCAATCGGTAATTCAAACCAAACAAGATGATTTTTTTACTGATGGTAACCAAGACCAGCAAGGCTAGGGATAACACGACACCCACAATCAGCCAGCCGGTTACGTTGCTTACGTATCCGGATGGATGGTAGGTAAGTAAATAACTGGCTGATGAAACAATCATGGCGATACCCAGTAAGTTACCGGCATGCTCCACTGCCAATGCTAACTGCCCCTTACGCAGTGCGCCTTGAAAAGAGTCATTTTGATTATCTCGGGCATAGCGTAATTCATACACCCGGGTCATCAGTAACAATAAACACAGCACCACCGTAAAGCCGGTGACGATGGCGATAAGGGCATTCATGTCACTTCCATCAACCCATAACACCATGCTTCTTAAAATAATGGCACTAGCAATCAAACTGGCAGCATCTACCAGAGCCACACTGACGCCCCGTTCTGCAATTAAACCTTCGGTATCGAGTCGATGAAGTACGATCTTGTCGTGGGCAAAGCGACCGAACTTAACCAGTACAATCCCCACTAAACCAAATGTCACCATACCAATAGCCGCATTGACGTAGCCTTGCCCTACGTGACGCCCGACCACCGAACCCAATACGATACACAAAGAGAGCATGCCCCCTGCCGTACTTATCCCAAAGGCAAAGTTATCCTGTACGGCCAGTACTTCTGCCACCGAGTGCTTGCGAAAAGCACCGGCTAACCATTTCATCACCATCAACAGCGCCAGGGCTAAACTGATGTCAATAACCAGGTAGATCCATAAATCATGGGGTAAAGGTGTGAGTTTAACGAGCGCTTCCATTAGCAAACTCTCCGGAAATAAATAAAAACGGTAACATTGAATACCACCAATAATGTGTGCCAGACTCTGTACAAGTAACTGATTGACGGTCACGCACATTATGCCTACGACGGAAATAAAAAACAGGATTATTAAACAAAAGGGTGAAGCTTATTGGGCTGAACTCATCGCCACGCACCCTTCACTGAATAGATTTACCGAACAACAAGATAACTTTGTTGAAATTTTAGGTAGCAGTGAATTTCTATTTCGGCAATTTTTGCAACACCCTCAGTGGTTTGAATCCTGTATTTGTGATACCCATTTGCCCGTGACCACAGAAGCTTACCAAGCCAAGCTGTTACCAACCTTAACCGGCACCGATGAAAGCCGTTTGCACAACGAGTTACGTTTATTTCGCCATGAATATATGGTGCGTATCGCTTGGCAAGATCTCAGTGGTCAACAATCAGTGGCAACCTCACTGGTGCAAGTTTCAGCCCTTGCTGATGCCTTAATTATGGGCGCTTATGAAACACTCTACCACCAGCATTGCCTTCAATACGGTACCCCTCAAGGGGAACATGGTCCCCAACCCATGCTGATTTTAGGGATGGGGAAACTTGGCGGCAAAGAGTTAAACTTTTCCTCAGATATCGATTTAATATTTGTATACCCTGCCAAAGGGGAAACAGACCGAGAAAGAAAGCCATTAGAAAATCAGCAATTCTTCATTCGATTAGCACAAAAACTGATTAGCGCGCTAAATAAAATTACCGTTGATGGTCAGGTTTTTCGAGTGGATATGCGCTTGCGTCCCTTTGGCGAAAGTGGCCCTTTGGTGATGCATATGTCGTCTTTTGAAGATTACTACCAAGAACAAGGCCGACACTGGGAACGTTTTGCCATGGTTAAAGCCCGAGTGCTTAACCCCCCTTCCCCTTATCGTGAAATGATTGAAAATATCTTAAAACCCTTCACGTTTCGTCGTTATTTGGATTTCACTACCATCGATTCACTACGGGAAATGAAACAACTCATTGCCAGTGAACAACGACGACGACAACTCAAGGGGAATATCAAGCTGGGCACCGGAGGCATTCGGGAAGTCGAATTTTTTGCCCAAAGCTTTCAGCTTATTCATGGCGGTCGTGAGCCCGCTTTGCAGGTAAAAGGCCTCAAGGAAACCCTTGATGCCATTCATGCTTTGGACCTAGCAAGCGGTGAAGAAATCAATACCCTGTATGATGGGTATTTGTTTTTACGTAAGGCCGAACATACCCTTCAGCAAATGAATGATGAACAAACCCAATTGCTACCGGAAACGCCTTTTCAGCAACAGGTACTTGCCAATGCATTAGGGTATGCAGACTACCACCAGTTTACCACCGCGTTACAGCAAGTCATGCAGACCATTCATGAGATGTTTCGCGATGTTATCGACACCACCGAGGATTCTCACGATGACGATGATACGGTATTTAATCGTTGTTGCGATGCGTGGCATCTATCCCTAGAAGAAGATGAATTTAACGCCCTGCTAAGTCCGCCAATAACCGCAGCAGACAGCCGCATTATTTTTCAACGTTTATACGACTTCAAAGATAAGTTAACTCACACTCGGTTAGGTCAGCGAGGGGCCGATACGCTAAACAAGTTAATGCCGGAAGTGCTCTACCAATTGGTTGAGCAAAACCCTGATAAAACTCGCCAAACCCTCACCCGCTTATTAAATGTGATATACGCCATCACGGGCCGTACCACTTATCTTGACTTGCTATTGGAAAATCCAGATGTACTGAAACAACTGATAAAACTGTGTGATCGCAGTGAATGGATCGCCGAACAAATTCAGCGTTTCCCTTTGCTACTTGACGAATTGCTCACCCCTTTGTATTTGCAGCAGCAAAACACCAATATCAATCAAAGTAGAGAGAATTATCAAGACGAATTACGTCAAGCTCTGTTGCGTATTGAACCCCAGGATGTGGAGTTGGTAATGGACGCATGGCGGCAATTTCGGCTCTGTCAGCAATTACGTATTGCTGCCAGCGATATAAGCGGCTCTTTACCCATCAATTGCGTCAGTGACAAATTAACCGCATTAGCAGAAGTGATCATTGAAAGTGTGCTCACCCATGCTTGGCAGCAAATGCTTGAAAAATATGGTAAGCCTTCTCACCTTACTGATGAAAGTACGGGCTTTGCTGTTATCGGTTATGGCAAATTAGGAGGCTATGAGCTGGGCTATGGTTCTGATCTCGATTTAGTCTTTGTGCACAACGCACCAAGGGACAGCACTACCGATGGCAAGCGCCAACTGGGTGCCGCCCAGTTTTATATTAAGTTAGCACAACGGATGATGCACTTATTAAACACCAAAACCCTGTTTGGCCAATTGTATGAAACCGACTTGCGATTACGGCCCTCAGGCAATGCAGGACTACTATGTTGCCACATTGACGGCTATGAAAAATACCAGCGTGAAGATGCCTGGACATGGGAACATCAAGCCTTAGTAAGAGCCCGTGGGATCACCGGCGAAAGAGCACTGCTAGACCAATTCCAATGCATTAGAAAACAAATTTTGTGTGCGCCTCGGGATATCAATACCTTGCGACAAGATGTCAGTGCCATGCGTGAAAAAATGCGCACTCATCTATTATCCAATACTGATAACGGAGTGGACTTAAAGCAATGCAGTGGCGGCATCACCGACATTGAATTTATGGCCCAATACTGGGTTTTGTCGTGGGCAGAAAAACACCCTCAAATTACGGTGTATCCCGACAATTTGCGTATTTTAGAAGAAGCAGAAAAACTGGAAATTATTGATACTAGCGACGCAAAAACACTGCAATCGGCCTATTTAACACTAAGGAATCACTATCATCAGCTCACTTTAGCAGACCATCGTTTTGCAGATCATAGTGAGGAGCTTGATGCCACGCGCCTGGCTGTCAGTCAAATTTGGCAACGGATCATCACGTCCCCCAACCCACCATCGCCCTAACAAATGTCCTATAAGGGCGATGGCGCAGGAACAGCCTGGCCCTCGGTTTGCTTATGTTAACCAAGGTTAAAAAAAGGGAGGTTAATTCACCACGGAACAGTTTTCTTGCAAATAGTCAGTGTTCTCGTACGTCACCACTAAGGTGCGTTGGGCAGGACAAACATAGGTTTTTACGGTTTTTTCGAAATTGGCGTCAATGGCCTTGGCGATCTCAGACAACGAGCCCACAATGGTATTGTCTAATTGAAAGTGATACTTGATAACGAAATCCTGCTCGAGATCCCAGATAACTTGCATACCTTCCATCTGTGCGTACTTGGTGATGGCTTCTCGCAGTGTATTCCCAGCCTTAAAGCTACGAAACTTATGCTCGCCTACCCAGGCTTTATCGGCAGGCTTAAAACCGCTAGACATATTCGCGAGTTGCTCATCTAAGCCCTGCGACGAGTTATCTAACTCAAGTACAAAATCACTGCTTTCATCGTCAATGGGATCGGTGGATGACATTCTGTATTCACGATAAAAGTTAGTTAACCCTTGGGAGACTGATTTTTCTTTTGTCGCGCCTTCGGGAACAGGGGCTGACGCATTCTTTTTATAAAGAAATAAAATAATGGTAGCGATGATCACCAACGCCAAAGCGAGGCTTAAATGCTTTGCCCAAAAAACCGCGTCAGACTGAGTATTTTTTGCCATATCTTACTTCCATAACCAAACTCTTAGCCTACTATAGATGAATGTCAGGGTATTTGATAACCTCGATTATCAGCCCCGCCCAAGATATTTCATTCACCCACAGTCAATTATTCATACAAAGAGGGCGCAGACTTATCGGGGCGAGTTTTAAATCGCTTGTGCATCCACAAATAACTTTCTGGCTGTTCGTTAACGGCTATTTCTATATGTTCATTCAACAAGGTTAACGCAGGAATGTCATCAAGGGTCGATAACGCCTCAAGGGGAGGATAGAACTTCACCTTGTAACCTTTTGAGGTAAACTGAGAGGTGATCAGAATAGGCACCGCTTTTGTTCGCCGCACAAACATCAATGTGGCCGTCGTGGTCGCCGTGTCCTTAACACCACCGAAGGGAACAAATACACTTTGTCCACGGCCATAATCTTGGTCGGGTAAATACAGACACAATTCTTTTTCTTCCAGTGCCGCTAACAATGCTCGGGCATTACGCTTATGGATCATGTACTTATTGGACCGTGCACGCCCATGATACTGAAGATAATCCATTAACGGATTATCATGTTTGCGATAAAATGCGATTGAGGGGTGGGTATAGCCTAATCCCCGGCAGGCAAACTCAAGGTTCATGTTATGTAACGCCATGCCAAAAACCCCTTTGCCTTGGGCTAGGGCCGCTTCAACATGTTCATACCCTTCTATTTCCACGTGTTTTTTAACACGCCAAGCCGGCCACCACCAGCCCATGCCCGTTTCAAACAGCGCCATCCCCGCGCAGCGAATATTGTCACGCAGTAAGCGTTCTCGGTCTGCTTCATCCAGATCTGGGTACATTAATGCTAAATTGCGTCTCGCCACATTCACCCGTTTAGGCACAATACGAGCAATGAGCTTGCCGGCACCGGCACCAAGAAGACGAATAATGGGAAACGGCAGCCATAGTAGGAGATAAAGCACGACCACACCTAGCCAAATTCCCCAGTACTTAGGAGCAAAAAAGGAAAGTTTAAACGTAGGGGGCTTAATTTCAACAGACAAAAATTTCGATTCCAGCGGGTTATTTAATTGCTATTGTACCTATTTGCAGGTCGCTATCCTACCAGCTTGAACCGAAATTTTTTTTATTCTGACGTTTATAAAACGTACGTCATTGCTCTGCTATTGCCTAGCAAAGCAATGACATCTTTAGTGATTTTTATCGATTTCTTTTAGTTTTTTCTCGAATTGCTCAAAGGCAGAATCTGACGGGTAATCAAAATGGTACTGATTATGGAAGCCGTACTGTAACTTCACCTGTGCATCTTCCACAAAAAGGGTATAACCGTCGAGATCAGTAAATGCAACGATCCCGTTTAAACGGTACTTATCTTCTGTCTTTGTTCCTGCTTGACGGATTTTATCAAACACCCGCAATAAAAATTTGCTGTCTAATTCGTTTTTCATCATTCTTCACCCTTTAACGCGTTATACCTATTTATACCGCCAAACTTGTGTAGAAGATTACTTTGCCCCGAGGTAATTAATTAAAATTGTACCGAAACCCAAGACTTATCAGGCTCGCTTCGAAGTCATCCTCACCACGAATATAAAGCCCTTCTAGTCTTATCATACTATTTATACCAATATGATAATCGAAGCCTAACCCGACTAAACCAGCCACCACACCCTCATCATAGGCACAGTAATCTTGCAGCGAGTTGTCAGGAACGATGCACAGAGCCGAGCCTTCTGTATCCCCCTGAAACCCTTTTACATCGGCATCCATGATCCCTAATTTATAGTAAAGCTCGCCAACCGGGCCTCCGGCTTTACCTAGCAATGCGAGGTACAATCCTTCAGCTTCAATCGTATCGAGGCCATCGTCAGCATCGATTAAATTAAGATAGCCCCCTTCGACATACCATTGGTCACTGAATTGATGGCCTAAGGCAAGGCCATAACTCATTTTACTATTATCAGCTTGATTAAACGCCACGTCTGCGTAGCCAAGGCTGGCAACTCCGTACATCCGTTCCGTTCCCTGTGCGCCAAAACATGCCAATGTGAAGCAAGCAGCGGTCAATATTCCTTTATTCATTGTTACATCCCACAATTAGAAAAAGTATTCCAATGCGACCTGAACATGATCGTCCCGTCGCATATACCAAAATGTATCATCTGTGTCATTGGATGAGAAAAAATACGCATCCACTTTCCAGCGCCAATTGTCTGTCATACGACTAGAGGATTCGACAAAGGCGCTGTAGGTATCGCTGTTATCTAAGTCTTGAATAAACCCCGTTAAGATTTCGGTACCATCGATATCGTTCCATATCCAACGTAAACCGAGCATCAGGTCATTTTGACCGGTGGCAAAAAAGTTATCGTCGCGCTCGTCGTATTGGTATTCCATAAGAAAACCAAGATCATAAGCGGTGTCAAATACCCCGACAGTGGTGCGCTCGAATCCGGCCACGGCGGCAGCAAAATCTTCGCTCTGGCCACTGCGGTAAATCCCTTCAAACTTAAGTAACCATGCCCCTTGTACTTTCAGTAGATCCACACCGTACTGTTGAATTTGGGCATAATAAGGTTGAATAACCAACTCGCTATTTTCGTCAAAATGCTGAAGCAGTTCAGGCTCCCGCGAGGTCCCATCAAAGTAAGAGACACCGATTTCCCAATCCCCTAAGGAACGTTGCCAACGGAGTGCAAAATCTATGTGTTTTTCTTCATCATCAGATTCGTACAAGGCATTGCTGTGTTGTATTTCCACCGGCGGACGTAAACGTCCTTCTTCGCCGGGAAAGGTACGCTCACGAAAATACGGTAAAATAAACCCCGACAAGGTACCCCAATCGCCATACACATTAAGGTTGACCATGGGCTGCCCAAGTTTATCTTCGCCGTCGATATTCTCTACCATGTCAGTTTGATTAATGATATCCACAAGATGAATAGATTCGGTTTGCCCCCAAAACACCTTGCTGATCCCCACTCGGGTTTCCCAGTCGGTTTTAGCATGCATCCACATTAATTCACGAATATCACCATGTGTACGTTCATCATCGTGCTGATCCACCCGTACAAATGGGTTAAACAATAAGCTATCCGTACGGTCGTTCCATTCGGTGTACAACTCAGGAGAAAGAAACGCAGAAACCTGCGAGCGGGGTTGCCCTTCATAGGCCGCGTCCTGAATAAAATAGCGAGTTTCCACACCGGCTGAACCACTCAGTTCGATGTCTGACATCTCTGCCATTGCCACAGGAGACACCAGTGCAGAGCACATTAAGCCGGCCCACTTTTTCATAAAGCTAGCGCGCTCTGCGTAAGCTATTGCTGTCAAAATCCGATTCCTCTAATTCTGTTTTGAAAACCAAAGAATGTGTCACCAGTTCCGTGGATTTCTGAGTTTGCAGATTGTACATAAAAGTACGCATGGGACGCCAGAATTCACCGTCGAATAATTGGTATTGTTCAAACTCTAACACTTTAAGCGGTGCCCCTTTGCGATCGAAAAACTCTACTTTCCTAGGACGAAAGTGTTCTTTGTCAATCCAGACGATTTGTTTTGAGTAACCGGAATATTTGTCCAAAGGCTTTTGTTCCAGTACATAAACCGCGTCACCGTTATAAGTATCTTCCCGCAATAAGTCATAGGTAAATTTAGGTACTTCAAAGGAGGTCATATCTTCAAAGGCGTATTCACTGCCTAAGAACGGCCCCGATTTGTTGCGGGTTGAAATACGTTTTACACGCTTCACGGCGGGTAAAAAGATCCATTGTTCATCGGGGGCATCAATATGCGAAAAGCTTAAAAAAGCGGTGCCAGACAAATCTCGGGGAGAATCAAATATGGTCAAGGCTTTATCGCCATCGGTGGGCACTTCTAGGGTTTTTACCCGCATTTCTCGTTTCGCTTCCTGCCCTTGGGCATTACGTAGCGTCATCGTGATGGTGGCCACGCTATTGACCCAGCCACGGTTCACATCCTTACGGGCTGTGGCCACACGTAACCCCTCTTTTTCTGACGCCTCGTCCCCTAAAGCCGGATTCGCCAACAGTAATCCTGTTAGCATGGATAGCCAGGTTAGATTGCTAAGAACTTTCATGGTGCATACCTCACTTTTTTCGCTTTGTCTTTATCCAGCCATATCAAAAATGAGGGCAGGAACAGTAAATCAATTAGGAGCGCGGCGACAAAAATAATATTTGTCATCAAACCCATATCCGAATTTAACCTGAAATCGGAAAATAACAACACGCCAAACCCGGCCGCAAGCACCACGGTGGTGGTAATCATCGCCCTGCCTACCGTCTCGAAAGCATATTGTACCGATTCCTTAACACTTGAGTTGCCTTTGCGCGCCGCTTGGTATTTCAAGAGGAAGTGGACCGAGTCGTCGACAATAATACCCATGGTCATACTCAGTTCAACTGAAAGTGCCATGTTAATCTCCCCCGACATCATCCCCCACAAACCAAAACCCACCCCCGCGGGCATCAAATTCGCCATCAAACTCACTAACCCTAGCCGCCAAGAACGCAACGCCAAGGTAATTAATAAAGAGATCACGACCAGGGCTGCTAGCGAGCCCCATACCATACTTTCCATATTGCGGGCGCCAATATGGGCAAACATCAATGCGGGGCTCGCGGCTTCCAAACGCAATTCCGGCGCCAGTTTGTTAAACCAACGTTTAGTGCGCTCTTCAAATTCGGTGAATTCATTGCTGCCAAGATTTTCCAACACCGCAATCATACGTACGGCAGATTTATCGATATCGATTTGATTATTAAGATCTAACCCATAAGGCAATGACATCTCGTACAACAGTAAATACTGCGCTGCCAACTCTTTGGAATCTGGCAACCTAAAGTATTGGGGATCATCGTCATGCATATTCATATTTAAGCGTTTGATGATATCGGCAAAACTCAGTACATGTTTGACCTCCGGTTGGGAGCGTAGCCATTTTGCCAAGGCATCCACCTCTTTCATGACCGCAGGATCATTCACGCCGTATGGCTCATCGGTATAGATGGCAAAGTCGATATTCGACATGCCGCCGAGATATTTTTTCTGCAGTTCCACCGTTTGTCTAAACGGCGAGGACAAATCGAAGTACTCCACCGCCACATCATTTAGCCGGTTATTTAAGCAAAATATTAACGATACCGAGACAATCAATATTGAGTACGGCAAGATCCTACGGTGATGTGACACTACCCACTGACCCAGTTTACGCACTTTATGTTCGCCGCCACTATCAGACACATTGCGCGGAGCGGGTAACAGTATTAATAGCGCCGGCAGCACGGTTAACGATAGGATACACGCCAGTATCACCCCTACCGCAGTCAGGTTCCCCAAATGGGAAAGAATGGGAACTTCTGCAAAATTAAGCATGAGAAAACCAATGGCTGTGGTTAAGCTCGTCAGAAAAACGGCTTTAATATTCAGCTGCACACTTTCCTGCAATGCAGTTGCTTTGGCTACGCCCTTTTTTAATTTCTGTCGATAGGTCACGATGATATGCAGACAGTCAGCTACCGCTAACGTGGTCACCATGGTCGGCACATTCACGGTGGATGGACTGAGGAAAATGCCCCACCATCCGGCCACGCCCATGGTCATCACAATACTGCCGCCGACGATAATCATCACCACCCCTGCGGCTGCCCAAGAGCGCGTTAAAAAGCGGATCATCAGCGCAATAATGATAAACATAAGAGGAATTAGGGTGGTCGCATCGTCTTTTGCGGTAAGGGCAAAGGCATCATTCATAATAACGATGCCCGATAAATAGATTTTATGATTTGGGTAGGCGGTCTCGTATTTCTGTTTTAATTGTTTTGAAAAGGTCGCGATTTTGATGATGTTTGGGGTTTGATCGCCATCAGGTAGCTGAATGGTAACGTTTATTACCGCCATCCTGTTATCTAAAGAAACCAATCGCCCTTGCACATTCTCTAACGGCGCCACGGATTTTTTCACCCATTGAATGTGATCGGCATCGGTTTGTCCTTCCTGAATGAGGTCAGTTACTACCAGACCTTCTTCATCGGCATAGGTATAGGGATAATTGGATAACGACTCTACTCGAATTGACAGCGGGATTTGCCACGCCTCTTCAGTGAGCTCATTAATCAGCGCAAAGGTGTCGGGCTGATACACGTCTTCGCTGTCCGGCAAGATCAAGAATGTGACATTCTCACTTTTACTGAACACGTTCTGCATTTCTTCATAGGCCAGTTTTTGGGGGTCGTTTTCCTCAAAGAAAACCTTATAGTCGCCACGAAAATATAACTTCCCCGCTCCCGCTCCTGTCATGATGCACGCCAACAAAAACAGCACCAATACCGTTTTCGGCTTTTCCATGCACCATCGCACCCATACAGGAAGTGTTTGCATAACCCTTTTTTTCCTTGTTTATTTACGCCCCTTTTAGTGTATCTGGTAAACCCGATTTGTGTAACTATTTCGCCGCCAATTACCCATTTAACACAAATTTAATGAATCAAAAATAAATAACAAAAACATAATATTGGCATTTGATAAATCCCTCTGTCAGCCACCTTCCACACATAATATTTGATCTTTGAAAAATGTTAGGTACTATAAAGCGAAACCAACTGGTCAGATGAGCGGATGAGTAAAATGAGTATTAGAAAACGCCTGAAAAAAGTTCTTCCCCCGATTTCTTTAACGGAGCAAGAAGCCCTGGATGCTGGAGATATCTGGTTAGAAGCCTCTATATATCAAGGCAAACCAGACATGAGCGCGCTGCGGGCTGTTCCACAGGCCTCCTTGTCGAAAGAGGAGCAGGCGTTTCTTGATGGGCCAGTGCAAGAATTGTTAGCCATGACCGACGACTTTGAGTTGGCAAACGGCGTGCATATTCCTGACGAGATCCTCGCGTTTATTAAAAAGCACCGCTTCTTTTCTATGATCATCCCCAAGAAATTTGGCGGATTAGAATTTAGCCCGTACGCAAATTCTACCATTGTTGCGACCTTAGCAGCCAAAAGTGGCGCTCTTGCCGTCACCGTCATGGTGCCAAACTCGCTGGGCCCCGGTGAGCTGCTAATGCATTACGGAACAAAAGAACAACAAGACTATTACCTGCCACGTTTAGCCGTAGGCGATGATATTCCTTGCTTTGCCCTTACCAGCCCAGAAGCAGGCTCTGATGCAGGGGGGATCCCCGATGCCGCCATTGTGACCAAAGGTGAATGGGAAGGCAAAGAAGTAATCGGATTACGGGTAAGTTGGGATAAGCGTTATATTACCCTCGCCCCTATCGCCACCGTGTTAGGTCTGGCTTTTAAAGTTTTCGATCCCGATCATTTAATTGGCGATAAAACCGAGCTAGGTATTACCTGTGCCTTGTTGCCGAAATCCCATCCTGGGGTTCAACTCGGTAATCGTCATGATCCTATGGGCCAACGTTTCTACAATGGTACCACCCGTGGTAACGATGTATTCATCCCCATGGATTTCATTATTGGCGGACAAAAAAACATTGGTAAAGGCTGGCAAATGCTGGTGAGCTGCCTCGGAGCTGGCCGTGGTATTTCTTTGCCGGCAATGGGTGTGGCCACGGGCCAAGCAGCCCTAAAGGCCTCCGCAGAATACAGTTTTGTCCGCGAGCAATTTGGCTTACCCATCGGTCGCTTTGAAGGTATTCAAGGCAAGCTTGCAGATATTGCAGGTAAAACCTTTCTGCTTGAGTCTATGCGGGTTCTTACCACAGAAGGCTTGGGCATGGGGATAAAGCCCTCGGTGGTCACGGCCATCGCCAAATACCACATGACAGAACTAGGTCGTGACGTCATGAACTCGGCCATGGATATCTTAGCCGGTAAGGCCATACAACGAGGCCCGCAAAATACGTTAGCGGGAGGTTACGCCTCTTTGCCCATTGCCATAACTGTGGAAGGGGCCAATATTCTTACCCGTAATTTAATGATATTCGGTCAAGGTGCTATGCGCTGTCATCCGTACCTTAAAGACATGGTCGATCTGATTCACAGCGATGAGGAAAACGCCGATGAAGAATTCAACAAGGTACTGAAAAAGACAGTAAGCTTTAGCGTAAAAAATGCATTTCGCAGTCTAAAAAACAGTTACTTACCCTTTTTACGACAATCTAAAAGCGCGTTACCCGAGGTGACTCGCTACGAGAAACGCCTGAACGCCATGGCGGCCAAACTGGCACCAATGGCGGATTTATCTTTGGCTGTGCTAGGCGGTGATCTGAAAAAAGCGGAGTTACTTTCTGCCCGTTTAGGGGATGTAATGAGCTATTTGTACGGCGGTATGGCTGCAATTCGTTTTTACGAACAAAAGGTAGACGACCGCAAACAAGCTCAGCCTTATTTTGAGTATGCGATGGCCTGGACCTTACAACAAGCAGAGCAGGCATTGGTGGACTTTGTCGCCAATTTCCCCAACACCCCAACACGATTGTTGATGCGTACGCTTACCTGTACTTATACGAATTCAGTGAGTGGGATCAGCGATAAGCTTGCTAGCCAATTAGCCATTGCATCGATGCAAGATAACAGCATCAAGGCCCAGTTAACTCACCTTGTACGCACCGTGCCCGGAGACGGCAACGACATCAATGAACAAGCCTTTAAGGCGAAACATGGGGTGTCTCATTTACTCGGTAAAGTACAAAAAGCGCTGCGTAAAGAGCCAGTGGTGCCGTTTATTTCCTTTGAACATGCACTCAATACTCTGCAAACACGGGGGGTTATCACAGCCCAAGAAGCGGCAGATCTTCATGATTACGATGAAAAACGTAAGCGCGCGGTTCGGGTGGATGAATTTACCTTTGATTTAGCACCACTTAGTGATGCCCAATCAAATAAAGAAAAACAACAAGACGCGGCTTAACCGCGCCTAACGACACAATTAGGTGGTGTAAAAACCACCTTTTTTTTGCTTTTTCACTGCCATCGCCTATAAGCTTTATTAAGCCATAACGAATAACGCGATTATTTACTATCCACACAGGATGATGCAGTGCGCCTATTATTCAAATCGATTTATCCAGATAATGACACCCTAAGTGACATTGTTCATATTTTGCATACGAATACCCTCAGCGGCATGCTCGTGTCAATATTGGCCATCTCAGCATTAACGTTTGGGTTTGAGTCTCAACAAACACTACATCTGAAAACCGCTTTTTGGCTATTTATGGTGTCGTTGTTATTTTTTCGTTTTGCCGATGCCATGTACTGGATGAAGCGCCTACGGCACCAACGTCATAGCGCTTTTGCAGCATTTTCACGTTTCTTTGTGGGCGTCACTCTAACCGCATTAACCTGGGCGACCTATACCATTGCCCTGTTCCCTAAAATGCCCATTCTTGAACTGGCCACCACCATGGTGGTGTTGTCTGCATTAGCAGGAGGCGCAGCCACTGTGCTAGGCGCTAGTCGTACGCTGGTTTGGACATTCTGCACCCTGTTACTTGTTCCTATGTCTGTTATGGCCTTACTGGAATCCAACAAAGAAGTTAACTTACTGGGTTTCTTAGGGATGGCATTTTGGTTAACCATGCTCAACGCTTCCCGCAAAACAAACCGTTTTTTCATGCAAACCATGGAGCTAAAAAAGCATAATCAGCAGTTGGTCGCGCAAATGGAAACCGAACGCAATGAAGTGATTCGTGTTAATGCAGCACTAAAACAAAGCAACCTGCAGCTAGATGCCATTAATAGTCACCTTGAAGAAACGGTAGAACAACGGACAAAAGACGTTACCCGCCTATCGAACTTAGATCCGTTAACCATGCTCATGAATAGAACCGGCTTCTTAAAGCAGTTATCTTTATCCATCGATAAGTGCAAAAGCCATAACGCCTCCCTTGCCCTTCTTTTTATTGATTTAGATGGCTTTAAGCAAGTTAACGATAGTTTAGGCCACCCCATTGGTGATCGCGTATTAGTCAAAGTTGCTGATGTACTAAAGCAACACGCCCCTAAGCATAATCTGGCGCGCTGGGGAGGCGACGAATTTATCATTATTATTGAAAATGTGAGTGCAGAAACAGCCACCATAGCCGCCTTAGCTATCCGTAAAGATATCGCGGCTCCGATGAACATCGATGAAAACGAAATTAGCCTCGATGCCACCATCGGCATTGCCCTGTGCCCTGAGCACACCGATGATCCACAACGACTCATTCAAGAGGCGGATCTCACCATGTATCATGAAAAACGACTACGCCAGTCGCATGTTGCAGTGTTCAATACAGCCATCTATGCCTCAGTTCGCCGCGAACAACAGCTTCGAGAAGGGCTTCGAATTGCCATCGAACAAAATGCATTTTATCTAGTCTATCAGCCACTCATTTGTTCGAGAACCGGTATGGTGTCGTCTTTTGAGGCCCTTATACGCTGGCAATATAATGACACCCTCATTTCCCCTGGCGAATTTATTCCCATTGCAGAGCGCTGTGGCATCATTATCCACCTTGGGGAATGGGTATTGCGTACGGCTTGCAAGGATGCGGCACGCTGGCAAGACTCTCGCATTGCGGTGTCTGTAAATGTATCTGTTGCCCAACTGATGGAAGATGACTTCGTTGCCAGATTATCCCAAATACTATCTTCTACCGGCCTAGCCCCCACCCGATTACACCTTGAAGTAACAGAGTCGGTATTTGCCGACAACACGACAAAGCTTACCGCGCAGATTAATGGCATTAAAGCTATGGGGGTGACCATCTCCATCGACGACTTTGGCACTGGCTTTTCTTCCCTTAGCCAACTACACATCTTAAATTTTGATCATATAAAAATTGATCGCTCATTTATTCAGGCACTGGACACTACAGGCGAGCCCATTGTCCGAGCGGCGCTGCTCATTGCCGGTGAATTTGGCTGTAAAACCATCGCCGAGGGCGTAGAAACTGAAAATCAAGCTGCAAGATTAAAGGCAATGGGTGTAGACTGCTTGCAAGGTTTTTACTTCGGTAAACCGCAGCGAGAAGAAACCCTCACGCAGTGGTTCCACAACGATAAATAAACATGGCTCAACTTTATTTTTATTACTCTGCAATGAATGCAGGAAAATCCACGTCTTTGCTTCAATCTGCCTACAACTACCGTGAACGGGGGATGCATGCGGTCATTTTCACCGCGGCTATTGATGACAGGTATGAAGTAGGAAAGGTGACGTCTCGCATCGGTTTGCAAGCAGAGGCGACACTCTACAAAGCAGAAGATGATTTATTTCATGCCGTATTGGCTCAGCATCGCCAGCAACCCCTCGACTGCGTATTTATTGATGAAGCCCAGTTTCTGACCAAAGCCCAAGTCAAACAGCTTGTGGAAGTGGTCGATGAGCTCAATATCCCGGTACTGGCGTATGGTTTACGTACAGACTTTCTCGGCGAAGCCTTCGAAGGCAGCCACTATCTTATGGCCTGGGCCGACAAATTAACGGAATTAAAAACCGTTTGTCATTGTGGCCGCAAAGCCACCTTCGTTGTACGATTAGACGAAAATGGACAACCGGTTACCGGCGGTAACCAAGTAGAAATAGGCGGTAACGACCGTTATGAATCCATGTGTCGCAAACACTTCAAACAACTGGTATGGGACTAACTTGTTAAATTAATTGAATAAAACGCAGAATACCCCATAGACGGATATCATTAACAATCGCTTAGTGCAATTGATCGTGACCTGTCTATCTGTGGTCGACTCTGCGTTGACTTCACAACCTCCCCCATTAACAGTGATGAAAAAATAAAGGAATACACTATGTTGATGTCTTTTCGTATTGGCCTGTCCATACTCGGTTGTACCCTCTCCTCGTTGACTTTTGCTAACACGCCAGCGGTCAATCATCTACCTGACAACCTCGCTGGTCTGCCGCAAACCATCGATAAGGCTTTAGCCCAATTTCACACACCGGGCATGAGTGTGGGTATCATTAAAGACGGAGAAACCGTCTATCTTGCAGGCCACGGTATGCGAGATTTGGCAAATCAACTACCGGTAGAGCCTGACACCTGGTTTAGGCTTGCCTCTACCAGTAAAGCCTTTACCGCCACCACCGTGGCTCAGCTCGTCGATGAACAAAAGCTTACCTGGCACACCAAAGTCACCGAGGTTTTACCCGCGTTTCAAATGGCAGATCCCTGGGTCACCCGAGAAATGGACATCACCGATTTACTGACTCACCGAAGTGGATTGTCCTCCGGTGCCGGCGACTCCATGTTATGGCCCGAGCCCAGTGGTTTTAGCCGCGATGAGATTATCCACAATCTGCGCTATCTTACTCCAGCTTATAGCTTCAGGCGTCACTATGCCTATTCCAATGTCATGTATATCACTGCAGGGGAACTGGTCGCCAAGGTAACCGAACAACCGTGGGAAAGCCGCGTTCAGGAAAGCGTATTCGCGCCGTTAAAGATGCAATGCTTTGGTGGCGATGTGCCCGACACAGTGCTGGATAATCGCGCATTAAGTTACGGCTACAACGATGAGCGGGGTATTTACCCCATTCCTCGTAATCAAATTGAACGCAAAGGGATCGTTTCTGCTGCCGCAGGTGGCGTCACCTGTAATGCGCCAAGTATGTTGTCGTGGCTACAAATGTGGCTAGATGGCGGCAAACTGCCTTCCGGTGAACCCCTACTACAGCCCGACACCGTAAAAACCATGTTAACGCCCCAGACTATCTTATCGGTAACCGATACGGATGCCCAATGGGATAACATGCACTTTAAAGCCTATGGTTTAGGCTGGCGATTAATGGATATCGATGGCCAGGAGGTGATTTCTCATACTGGCACCTTGTCGGGGTATCAAACCTATGTTGCCTTTATTCCCGATTTGCAGCTCGGGGTGGTTATCTTAAATAATGGTTCAAATTCCGGCGCCCGTGGTTCGGTGATGGAAACCATTTTAAAAGCCTACATACCCGATGCGCCGCAAGAAGACTGGGTTGACACCTATCAGCAATACCGTGATGAACGTGCCGCTAACTATCGGGCCCGTCATCAAGCGCCAAAAGGGTCAGGAACCACTTCCCTCGCACCTGAGAGCTACCTCGGAACCTATGAAGATAAGTGGTTTGGCACCTTTACCTTGTCTGCTAAAGGCCAATCCGTACGTATTGTGTCGGCAAAAATGCCCACTTTACAAGGCACCCTTGAACCCTTTGATAGTCATACGTTCATGATCCGTTGGGATAACCAGAACGCTGCCTCTGATGCCTTTATTCGCTTCGATACCAATCCGTTAGTACAAGTAACAGGGTTTAGTTTGTCCCCTTATACCGTCCGTGAAAGCACCCAACATGAATGGCGTGATATGTATTTCACCAAGGTGTCTACCCCGGCACCCGCGGCTAAATAGCTGACTGATGAGGCCGGGTTACAGTAACCCGGCCTAACAACTTTAGGCGTAAACCGGTCTTGCCGCAGTAAGAGTCGCAACCTGTTCTTTTATCTTGGTCGCGGTCCCTTCATCATCAGGGTTGTCCAATACCTCACACATCCATGATGCCAATTGCTGGCAGTCATTTTCAGTAAACCCACGGGATGTCACCGCAGCGGTTCCAATACGAATACCACTGGTAACAAATGGAGATTGGGGATCATTTGGGACGGTATTTTTATTTACCGTGATATTCACACTGCCCAATAGCGCATCGGCTTGCTTACCGGTCATTTTTTTATCGATAAGATCCACCAAGAACATATGATTTTCTGTTTTGCCAGATACCACTGAAAATCCGTGCTCAATGAATGTTTCCGCCATTTTCTTTGCATTGGCCAGCACCTGCTGCTGATACATTTTGTATTCCGGTGTCATGGCTTCTTTTAACGCCACAGCTTTAGCCGCGATAACATGCATCAATGGGCCCCCTTGAATACCAGGGAAAATTAACGAATTAAACTTTTTCTCCAGCGCTGGGGCTGATTTACACAGAATTAAGCCACCTCTTGGGCCCCGCAGTGTTTTGTGCGTAGTGGTGGTGACCACATCTGCCACTTGCACGGGGTTGGGATACAATCCAGCGGCAACCAATCCGGCTACGTGAGCCATATCGACCATCAGGTAAGCCCCGACACTGTCTGCAATATCACGGAATCGCTGCCAATCAATAACACGAGAATAAGCAGAAAAACCGGCCACAATCATTTTAGGCTGGTGTTTTTGTGCCAGTTGGGCCACCTGCGCAAAATCTATTTCGCCGGTTTGTGTATCTAATCCGTATTGCACGGCATGATAAAGCTTACCGGAAAAATTAGGCGCCGCTCCGTGGGTTAAATGGCCACCGTGATCAAGACTAAGGCCCAAAATGGTATCACCTGGCGACAGCAAAGCCATATATACAGCCGCATTGGCTTGGGAGCCTGAGTGTGGCTGTACGTTCGCGTAATCGGCCCCAAACACGGCCTTTGCTCTATCAATAGCCAGTTGTTCAGCTTTGTCTACTTGCTCACACCCGCCATAATACCGCTTGGCAGGATAGCCCTCTGCGTACTTGTTGGTGAGTTGACTTCCCTGCGCTGCCATGACCGCCTTGCTCGTATAGTTTTCAGAGGCGATCAGTTCGACATGATCCTCTTGCCGTTGTGCCTCTAATTGCAATATTTCGGCAATATCTGCATCCACTTGCTCTAAAGAATTATTTAGCGTGCTCATGTTCACTCCGTTGTGATTTGATTTTCTTTATGCTAGATGTACATATGCAATAAATAAAATTAATAATAAATATGGCATCATAAGAATATGAAATAGCGAAAACCCTAACGCTTTGGAGAAAAAACATGAAAAACCTATCCGTCGATTTTCTGCGATCGTTTGTTACCATTGCACAAACGGGCAGTTACACGGTGTGTGCAGAGCGTTTAAAACGTACTCAACCGGCGATTAGTCTGCAAATCAAGAAACTCGAAGAAACCGTGGGCGAAAAATTATTTACCCGGGAGGGTAATCGGTTAATGCTTACCCTAGCGGGCAGTAAACTACTAGAGTACGGTACCAAAATTCTCATGCTTAATGATCAAGCCATGGCGGAATTTGGCCGCCCTCAAATAAGTGGCAATATTAAATTGGGGATCCCCAGTGAGTTTTCCACCACCTTGATGCCAAAAATTATCCGTCGATTTACCCAGTCCTACCCTGAAATCTCCATGGAGGTGCATTGTGCATTGAGCAAAGATTTATTATGCGAACCACTAAAAAATCAGTTTGATTTGATTTTATCGTTACAAGAAGAGCCCGAACCAGATCAAGACGGCTATATTGTTACCGATGAATTGGTTTGGGTGGGGGGACAACGCTTCGTCAACAACATTCCCGACAAGCTTCCTTTAATTGCGGCGCCATCACCGTGTATTTATCGCAAACGGGCGACAAACTTATTAGCAAAAGTGAAAAAGCAATGGCAGGTGGTGTACACCATCGGTGATCTAAACGGCATTCAAACTGCAATCAACGAAGGGTTAGGGATCACGGTGCTGGCAAAAAGCACGGTACCTAGTGGCCTTTCCATTCTTTCCCCATCGCCAGGATTGCCTTCCCTTGGTCGCATTGGTGTCTGTTTGATTAACCCGCAGAAAGTGCATTCTGAAGCCATCGATTTACTGGCAAAAACCATTGCAACAGAATTAGCATCACATGCCTAAATGGGCCGCCTTGTGAATCACAAGTACGGCAAGTATTCTTTTGTTATCTGTTAGCGGGTGCCGAAAATTTTATCGCCTGCATCCCCTAGTCCAGGAAGAATATAGCCATTTTCATCCAGTTTATCGTCGACAGACGCGGTAAAAATAGCCACATCAGGGTGGGCCGTGGTTACCGCTTCAATGCCTTCTGGTGCGGCCACAAGAAACAAACCCATAATGCGGGTACACCCTTTTTGTTTTAGCAGATCAATAGTTGCAATGAGCGTACCGCCAGTGGCCAGCATGGGGTCAACAATAAGCGCCGTACGCTCATCAATATCTTTTACCACCTTATCGAAATAGGCCACAGGCTGCAGGGTGGTTTCATCACGGTATAACCCTACAACGCTGATTTTTGCATTAGGAATAAGTTGTAGAACCCCGTCTAACATCCCTAAGCCCGCGCGAAGAATAGGCACGATGGTAATTTTCTTACCCTTGATTTGCTCTACATTTAGCGCTTCGCCGGTCCAGCCTTCAATTTTAGCTGTCTCTGTGGGTAATTCCCGCGTCGCCTCATAGGTCAGTAAATTGCCTATCTCACTGGCAAGCTCGCGAAAATCTTTACTGGAAATATTGGCTTCACGCATCAAACCAATTTTATGTTGAATAAGGGGGTGCTTTATTTCGTGAACAGACACCAGATTCTCCTGTGTACGTGTCAAATATCAGTCGTGCTAATGATATAAACATCACCGTTTATGAAGGCGCACATTGCAATCATAGCTCAAAAAATGCAAGTCATGCGCGACGACTATCAGGAATTTTAGCCATAGTCTGCGCATTATGAGGTGCCTCAAAACCGTTTTTACCCCAATTGGCCCAGCGCTGTTAAACCTGTGATTTAACACACTGGCCGGACAGTTTCTGACGTCTATCGCGAATACTTTGCTTTTTATCTACGTCGCTAGATAGTTTATGCTTAACGTTTCCCTAATAAGAGCACACTACAATGAAAAAAAGCGCACTACTACTCGGATTATCTTTGCTCACCCATCAAGCCTTCGCCGCCCTGACGGAAAAAGAACAAGCCATGGTTGATTATATTAATCAATCAAACCCTAAAGCGCTGACACTGTTAGAAGATCTGGTCAATATTAACAGCGGTACGATGAATTTTGCCGGTGTGGAAAAAGTTGCCAATACCCTCATCCCCGAATTTAAAGCTTTAGGCTTTGATGCCCGCTTTGAAGAAGGCTCGGCCTTCAACCGAGCAGGTCATTTGGTTGCCGAACTCCACGGTGGAACTGGCCCTAAGTTACTGCTCATCGGCCATTTAGATACGGTTTTTGAACCTGAAAGCCCGTTTCAAACGTTTGAAAAAATAAGCGATACCGTAGCGAAAGGCCCAGGCATTGCCGATATGAAAGGGGGCGATGTCATTATATTGCAGGCGTTACGGGCCCTTGATGCCACCGGCGAACTAAAAGACATGAACATCATGGTGGTTATGACCGGCGATGAAGAGCTCAGTGGACGCCCGCTGGCGCTTTCAAAGAAAGCCCTTACTGACGGCGCAAAATGGGCTGATATCGCCCTTGGCTTTGAAAATGGCGATGGCAACCCAGCCACGGCCAATGTATCACGTCGAGGCTCGGTCGACTGGACGCTCACGGTAAAAGGGGTGCCATCTCATTCATCACAGATCTTCAAAGATAGCGTAGGTGCAGGGTCGATTTATGAGGCATCTCGAATCTTAACCACCTTCTACAGCGAATTAAGAAGTGAGGAATTACTTACCTACAACCCGGGAAGAATTATGGGAGGTACTGACGTAACCCACGACAAAAAAAGCAATAGTGGTACCACCTTCGGTAAAAACAACGTGGTCGCGGAAACCACCATTGTTACCGGAGATATCCGCGCGATTTCTGAAAAGCAGCTGACCCGCGTAAAACAAAAGATGTCAAAGATTGTTGCTGACTCTTTACCTCAAACCCAAAGCCATATTGAATTTGGCGAAGGTTATCCAGCACTTGCCCCCACGGCGGGAAATAAAGCATTACTTGGTATCTACAGCACGGTTAGTGAAGATCTTGGTCAGGGCGCTGTAGGAGCCGTGAACCCGCTAAACGCTGGGGCGGCAGATGTTTCCTTTACCTCTCAATACGTCGATATGGCCATTGATGGCCTGGGCATGAGTGGTGCTGGCGCCCATACGGTAAAAGAAACGGGTATACTCAACGCGCTGCCAGCCCAATCAAAACGAGCGGCTGTTTTGCTTTATCGTTTAAAGCGTCAAGATTAATAATAAAACCCTACTGGACAGAGGAATAGTCATGAAATTATCACCCGTTAACGCGGCCCCGCTAATGTGTATCGGTGTACTTTTTACCGCTTTACTTTCCGCGCCACTACAGGCCCAAGAGAGTGAAAGCAACACCTACGCCCGTTCTGTGCCGGTGGAAACTGCAGTGACCACCAAACATAAATCCACCATCAACGGCGAGCGGATAAACTATACGGCCACAATAGGTATGCAACCGGTATGGGATAAAACAGGTCAGCCAGTGGCCACGCTTCAGTATACCTATTACCAGCGAACCGATGTCAAAGCTGATCCGTCTCGCCCTTTACTCATTAGCTTTAACGGCGGACCAGGTTCGGCATCGGTATGGATGCATATTGCCTACACTGGCCCTAAAGTTTTGAATATCGATGATGAAGGCTATCCTCTGCAACCCTATGGCGTAAAAGATAACCCATATTCAGTATTAGATGTGGCTGATATTGTGTACGTAAACCCAGTGAACACCGGATATAGCCGTGTGCTGCCCGACGCTGAAGGGAACATGCCTAGCAAGGAAAAGCAAAAAAGCATGTTCTTTGGGGTTAATGCCGACATCGAATATCTCGCCGAATGGCTCAATACTTTTGTAAGCCGGCAGAATCGCTGGCGTTCACCGAAGTTTTTGATCGGCGAAAGCTATGGTACCGCACGGGTTTCTGGGTTAGCGGCCGCGCTACAAGAACAACAATGGATGTATTTGAACGGAGTGATCCTAGTTTCTCCCACTGATTTGGGCATTAGTCGCGATGGCCCAGTAGACGCCGCCAATAGATTGCCCTACTTTGCCGCAGCCGCCTGGTATCACAATAAATTATCAGCGCAATACCAAAGTAAGCCACTTGAAGAGGTGTTACCAGAAGTAGAAGGGTTTGCGGTGAATACCTTACTGCCGGCATTAGCCAAAGGTGCATGGTTGACCGATAGCGAAAAGCAAGCCGTTGTTAAACAGTTTGCGGCTTATTCCGGTTTATCAGAAACCGAAATTTTGCAAAATAACTTAGATGTTAGCCCACGGTATTTTTGGAAAGCGCTGCTTCGCGATGAAGGTAAAACCATCGGGCGTTTGGACAGTCGATATTTAGGGTTAGACAAAAAAGAAAGCGGTGACAGACCTGACTATAATGCCGAGCTAAATGCTTGGCTGCATGCTTTCACCCCAGCCATTAATGACTATATTAAAAGCGACCTCAAATTCACCACCGACATTAAATATAATATGTTTGGTTCGGTGCACCCTTGGGACAGAACCAACAATCACACCGGGGATGATTTACGTCACGCAATGGCTTCTAACCCCTATTTACATGTCATGATCCAATCTGGATACTACGATGGTGCAACCAATTATTTTGACGCTAAATACACCATGCACCAGCTCGATCCAAGCGGAAAAATGAAACAGAGATTTGCATTTAAAGGGTATAGAAGTGGCCATATGATGTATTTACGTCACGAAGACCTCAAAACAGCGAATGACGACATCCGTACCTTTATCAGCGGTGCGCTACCGTCATCAACTACACCGGCGAAATACGAGCGTTAACAGAAGCTGGCGGGTAGCACCATGCCCGCCAATTCTTCGATGTATTGACGCCCTTAACGATGTTATGAATTATCTGGCCCATTTGTTTATAGCCCAACCTACCGCTGACTCCTGTTTCGGTAATTTGCTTGGCGACTTTCAAAAAGGGGTGTGTCATCAACAGTTACCTAGCACCGTGCAAGCTGGGTTACAAACTCATCTGCTCGTTGACAAATTTACTGACAGTCACCCTCTTACACGCTGGGCGAGACAACAGTTCAGTCCCCAACGTCGTCGGTTTGCTGGCGTCACGCTGGATATTTTGTTTGATCACTTTCTTATCAACCATTGGTCGGATTTTTCTCATCTCTCACTGGAAGCGTTCTGCCTTTCACGCTATCGCATGTTGGAAAAACGGCTCGCCATGATGCCTCCTGCTATGCAGCGGGTGGTGACAAGTATGATAAATGAAGGTTGGTTAGACGTTTATCGCACCATCGAGGGGGTGGATAAGGTGATCCACCGTACCGCTGCGCGGGTTAGGTTTGAAAACCAGTTTGCCAATAGTATTGAAGATGTCATGCCGCTGTACAACCAGTTAAATCACGATTTCCCTGCTTTCTTTTGCCAGTTGCAACAACACATAAAAGAAAAGGGTCTAGAAGACCCTTTATCTCACTCACCATTAACCTAATTTTCCGGCAAGGTAATATTCAGCTCTAGCACACTGCAGTCATCGCTGTTTTCCAGTTGCACTGACACATCATCTTCGGCAATTTCTACATATTTACGTATCACCTGAAGGATCTCCTGTTGCATCATAGGAAGATAGTCAGGCTGAGACCGTTTTCTGCGCTCATGGGCAACGATGATCTGCAACCGTTCTTTGGCAACGGCCGCGGTATTTGGCTTCCCTTTCTTCAGCAGATAATCGAATATTCCCATTACTTACCCCCTAGCAATCGCTTGAAGAATCCTTTTTTCTGTACATCAAGAAAACGGTGTTCAATGGTTTCACCTAACAGACGTTTCACCGCATCGGCATAGGCTTGGCCGGCATTAGATGCGTCATCAAGAATAACCGGCGAGCCCTGATTCGATGCTTTAAGTACCGCTTCCGATTCGGGGATAACGCCTAGCAATGGTACCGCTAGAATTTCTTCCACATCGGCAACACTGAGCATTTCAGCCGTTTCTACTCGCTGCGGGTTATAACGTGTTAACAGTAGGTGTTCTTTTACTGATTTACCCTGTTCAGCACGCATGGATTTGCTTTGTAAAATACCTAAAATACGATCGGAATCTCGTACTGACGACACTTCAGGGTTAGTGACAACAATGGCTTCATCAGCAAAATACAAGGCCATTTGCGCGCCCTGTTCAATTCCCGCCGGTGAATCACAAATAATAAATTCAAAATCTTCGGCTAAATCGTTCAGAACCTGTTGTACCCCTTCCATGGTCAACGCGTCTTTGTCACGAGTTTGAGAAGCCGGAAGAATAAACAGGTTATCGGTACGCTTATCTTTAATTAGCGCTTGGTTTAAGGTTGCCTCTTTATTGATCACATTCACAAAGTCATACACAACCCGACGCTCACAACCCATGATCAAATCAAGGTTACGCAAGCCCACATCAAAATCAATCACCACGGTTTTGTGTCCAGCTAACGCCAGCCCGGTTGCAATGGCAGCGCTGGATGTGGTCTTACCCACCCCACCTTTGCCAGATGTTACTACTATAATTTTCGCCATTTTTTAATCCCCAAACGTGTGGCGCCTTGATCAATGAAGCTTTTCAACGACCAACGCATCCTCATGTAAATAAGCCTGTGCCGGTTGCTTCCAGCACTGTTGTTGTATGTTTTCCTGCATCACAAATCGTCCGGCAATGGAGACCAATTCCGCTTCCATCGTATGACAAAAAATGCGGGCTGCGGTATTCCCTTTTACGCCGGCTAATGCCCGCCCTCGTAAGGTACCATAAACATGGATGTTACCATCAGACAATATCTCGGCACCTTCACTTACCGCACCGATTATAACCAAATCGCACCCTTCTGCATAAACCTGCTGTCCTGACCGCACGGGACGAGAAACCATCTTGGCGGGTTTGACGGGCTCTGAAGTTGCTTTATTTATGGGGGCAGCCGTGACGTTGTCGTCACGGTTAGAAGATTCTGAGGTCTCAGATGGTTTTTCTGACTTTGGCGTAAGTGCTTTATCACTTAATTTACTTTGGCTAATATCAGCCATACCTAAATCGTTGATCACCCCTTTGAGTGCATCGGTGATCCCTTTTACAGCCATGGGTTGAAGCCCCTGGCGGCGACACAATACCACGAGTAATTCAAACTCGGTGGCCGACAAAGCAATACCAAGATGAATAATGAGCGATGAGCGGGTGAAAAAATGTGGCGCGCTGGCAACTTTGGCAGCCAACTGAGTTTCAAATTCATCGGGTTCAAACTGAATGACTTCCAACACTATGCTGGTAAGTGTGGTGCCTTTCATACGAAAGCACGATTCTGTCATGTAGCATATCCTGAAGTTATGGTGAGTATCCCGCTTCCCTTTTGCGACGCAATAAGGAACGAGGTCTCAACTCTACCAAAATCCAGGATCTGGGCAACCGAAAGGCGACTGACAGCCTCATGAGTGTTTATTTTTTATCCAAAAATGACGCCATTGCCGCCCTTTCCCGATAAAATGGCGGCCTTTTACGGCTTAGCGTTCTTCAGGAAACAGATACTGACAAACACGATTGGCACATTCAGAGGCCTTAGCAACAATCTTAAAGCGTGCCTGCGGCATCAATTCATCCAACCAATTGCCAATGCGTTGCACACTGGTTTGACAAGGTTTTCTGTCGAGACCAAATCTCACCGCTAAATTGGCACTGGCTACCTCACTGACTAAAGTGGTATAAGCATCAAATTGAACCGGATCAGTAAGGTGTCCCCCCACATTCATTCGCGTTGGATGGCCCGCCCAACGTATTAATTGCGGCAACAGTGTGGCGTAATAAGCGGCTGTGACGTGCTTGGCATACAATCCGGTCTCTGGCGGCATTTCAATATAGTCATGTTCGTCATGCCAACTCGCCACCTGCCCTTCGCGAATATCCACCTTCATGGCCTTTAATCTGTCTCGTAACAACGAAAGGGGGGCAACGAAGCTTTCTTCGTAGGGCATAGCATTATAATTGGTTAGACAGCTGGCGTTATAAACCAACTGAATACGACGACCTGACTGCACCATACCCTCGTCACCGTCACCTAGAGACAATTCAGCAGAAGGCATCGAGTAGTAATGAAAGACAGGCGCTGGCAACGCATCTTTTTGCAGTTTATAGCCCTCTTTTTTCCACTGGGTACGGGTAGCCCACAGGTTGCTCGTATAACCATAGGTCCGGGACGCCATAGACAGCATCAACCAAGACCACATCGACTGGTACGGCACCTTAGAACGCACATTAAATTGGGCTACCGCTTCGGGCTGTTCAACCCAGCGTAAAATACAGTCGCTATCTTTCAATAACAAGTGCTCAAGCAACGTTGGATAAATGGCTTCATCCAAATCCCAGCTCTCATGATGCAAAACGATAATATCTGCCAAGGTTTGACACCCGGCCACGGGTTGTCGTCGCAAGAAGTAATACAGGCTTTTTGCCGAGCAAATGTCTTTTCTGACAATATCCAAATCGTTAATGTATAAGATCCAAAAATGCAGCTCTTTTAATAATGTATATAGTTCTTTTTTTGAAACCGCTTCCCACCGGCTAGGAACTTGAAGATCAAATATCTTACTGATTTGGGTTTCATTGTAGGCGCCGGCAATTTTCTCCAAAATAGCTTGATAGGATAAACCTAGCCAATCCTCAATATCCGCAATTTGTTTACTAATTTCACACAAATTCGATACGCTCGCATCCAAACTTCTATCTTGGCCGAGAAAATGAATAGGTCGAGGGCTATTGGCAGTTTTTGCTAGAAAACCACTAAAAGGATCACCACCACTGAATTTCGCTGACAAACGTAGCAGCGTTTGTGGGCTAAAGCCCGTTGCTAAGGAACACTCCAATTGCAACGGGTAACTCTCGCGAAATTGGGAAAGGGTTAACATATTTACATCCTTCTCTATCGATTCAGGCCCGAACGTGCTGTATTGACCTGGTGACGGGTGACAGCCGGGTCCTGATATAGAAAGGAGTGTAGCGAACAGATTAACCCTGTTCGATATGGAAAATGATAATCAGATGTCTCTGTGTATAAGTACCAGAAAAATCAAATCTAGCACTTTATATTTAATATATTAATAATCAGTAAGATAGCAGCGTAATTCTTCACGATGTCTTGCCATATCAATAACAAAAATCCCGCTGTTTTTCGCTAAACTGACAAACCTCGTGAAAGGCTTTACGTAAAAAGCCAGGAGCATGTCTATTTAGGCCCCTGTCAATGCCATGAAGTTACAGTGCAAAACCACTGTGTCTAGGTGAAGATAACAGCAATTCATCACTAAGCACGCCTTTACCCTTTCCGCCGCGCCATCTAATTTGCAGGCCGGCTTCAAAGGCTTGATATTCCACCGCAAAGGCTTTTCCCATGTAACCGGCTACTATCCAGTTGTCAGTGAGTCGATATTGCCCTTCTACCATGAGATTACCACTAACCCCCGTAGAACGGTTATACCCTAAGGAGGCATTGTCATTGTCGGGGGTTTCATCGGTATAAAGGGGAAAGCGGGGATCATCTTGCTCCGCTAAATGAGAAACACCTAATGTCCCTTTTAGTTTGATTTGCCAATGGCGGGTCTCGGCCGTTAGCAGTTCTGTGTAGATACCGGTACTGATCAAGTAATCAGGACTAAAATAACCACCATTACCATAGGTAAAACCACTTAGGTTATGACGGTATTCGGTATAACTGGTATAAGGCCCCAGCCGCCAATAATCTAACTTCGAAGACACTACACTGGCTATGTTGTAGCTTAGATCTGTGCGCAACGAAATGGCCTCATTATCCTTCACCAACTCGCCGGATAATTGACTTAACTGTAAGGTGCCTGCCAAAGATAGATTCGTGGTTATGCCATAGGCGGCCAAAAGCCGGATCCCATCTTCAATAACATACCCCCATGGGCTTTCGTGATTAGCATCATAGGTGCCTGTTTGGCTAAGCATGCTGTCTTGTTTTTCTTTTCTAAAGACGGAGGTGGCCAGTGTCACCCTAGGTAAAAACCAGGTCGCAGACACCTGGCCGGTCAACTTGGCGTTAACGGGCTGATCTAACATGCCGTAATTGAGATTGGCGTAAAAGTTCATGCCCTTGGCTTGATAAACCAGTTCACCACGAATGCGTTGATCTTCAAAGCCCGTAATGCCGTTAAAGGGGGCGGACAACTGACCGTCGGCGAACCATGCGTTTTGTTGTACTTCGCCGGCATAAAACTGCACCACATCCACCCCTAGCCGCCATTGCCAGTTTTGGTAAACATCACTAATACCCAAGGATTGGGTAAGCACATCAAAGTTACCTAAGCCTTCCTCTCCACTACGAGAGCGGGTCGTTAATCCATAGGTAACACTGAAACTATCGCGACTGTGGGCCTGGGTAGCCCGTTCATCTCCGTTAAGATAAGCGAATAAAAATTGCTTTTGACCCCATGAGGCTTGACCCTCACTGACCTGACGCAAACGATTCACCACCGCAAAACGATCAGACAGCTGTGCAAGCACAACGTCATTGTTTTTATTCAAGGTGATCAGTTCATTTCCAATCACTTGATCATTAGGCGTCGCGTCTAATACCTCGGTAAAGGCGGAAGTGGCCAGAGAGGCTTGTCCATCCTTTGCTGCCGCCCACCCTAACAGGGTTTGCTCTTCAAGTTTAAGGGGGCGGATTGTCTGCAATTGCTGGGCAGCGCCAATACTATTTTGATAGTCACGGCGATTGTAAAAATCGACTTGTTGCTGCGCTAACCCGTCGGCGCAACGTTGTACAAAGGTTGTCGTCTCAGTCTGACAAGCTAAATCCAGTGCCTGTTGACGCTGACCATCAGACCACAACGTTAAGTACTGTCCTTCCACATCCTCAATAAGCAAGAATAACTCAAACGCATAGGAATACTGTTGGGCTTCGTACTGTTGCCATGCCTCGCCCTCTATTACTTGTGATACCACCGCTGCCTGCGCCCCGGTTAACCATTCTTTTAATAAAGTGAGGTTGTGATTATCGATGGCCTGCTGGGTTTTTCTACTTGCTAGGGTATCGAGTCCTTGCGCTGCCGATTGTTGTTCGGCGTTTGTTTTGCTCACCGCCCTAGCTTGGGTAAATTGTTGTTCGGCAGTCTCCCATGCATTTCGCGCGAGTGCCGTCCACCCCATCAACAAGTGGAAATCGGCCCGCTGTAATCTATTTGTTAACCGTATAAGTTGCGCAAAAGCCTCATCCTTTAGATTTGCTCTTTGTTGTTCACTAAGCTGGGCAAACCCTTCTAATGGCGCGCTCAAAGAGGGAGGAGTTTGCTCATCCTTTGCCTGATTATCCAAGGGTGTTTCATCCCCTGCGGCAGACTCGGGTTGCACAGCAATGGCCTTGGGTAAGCGCCCATTGATCCTGGCAATTTCCGTTTTTACATCGTCTGGTATTTGCCAATGAGGATAGGCCTCTTGCAAACGCTGAAATTCGCGATTTGCTAACGCTGTCTGCTTTTGATTGATGTGATACCACAACCCGGTGGTATCCGGCTGCCCTTCTTCTAAGGGAGTAAGGCCGACATTTTGTTCTTTATAGGTGGTTTTTGTTTGCCCGAACGCAGTGGCCGTGACCAAGGTCAATGCCATCACAAGGGCGCTAAACGGGTATTTTTTTGCCCTTGTCTTCATCATTGACTATCTGCCACTGCCAACATGGAAAGCAAAGTCAAACTTGCCGAATAATAATCCATGGTTCTGTTCACTTCTGGCCATTGGGGCGCGTGTTCCTGGGTTAGGCTTAACACAGCCTCTGCCACCGCGCTCATGCCTGCGCTCATCTCATACTCCGCCCCTTGCTGTGTTGTTAGATCCAACGTGGCAGGTACAAATTCTTGTCGCCACCAGGCATAAAATGGCGCCAATAATTGCGCCTGCTCAGGTGCCTCTAGCGCCTTACCAGCCCACGCTAGGTGAAGAGGAATACGTACCGCATTAAAACCATAATCAGCGGACACCACATTATCCAGCGTAACCAGTCCGTGCTCGAAACGTAACCAATCAGGGGGTAATTGGTAAACGCTAAACTGAGCTTCTTTAATAAGGGCAATGCCACTATCAAATAAGGCTTGCCAACGGGGGGCATGCTCAGTGTGCTTTTTAATGGCTAATATGGCGGGAAATACCCAGTATGAAAGATTAAGCTGCACGTTTGTACGGGGGGGGGCAGCATCGGAGTCATCAAAACCATACTGACCCGGTAACAATAGCGTATAGCCATCTGCAGATACTAACAGGTGTTGTTCCACCCCATGAATAATGTGCTTTGCCTCGGCTTTATAGGCATTATCCTGCCACTTGTCTGCAGCACGAAGCAACGCCCAACTAATCAGTAGTTCACCATCAGACGCGTTATTGGTATCGTCAATACAGGCCCTATCTTTGCTAGGACAAGGTCGATATCGCCAGCTAAAAAGCCCATCCTCTTTTTGCAGCGTCGATTTAGTCCATAGCCAGAGTGCATCAAAGGTGGCTTTATCATTGGCGGCCACGGCAAATAGCATCCCGTAGCCCTGCCCTTCGCTATGAGAAACCCCCTCATTGCCGTCATCAATGACGCGCCCGCCATTAACAAAGAGCGCCTTGTATGCCACAAATGCCTCCACAAATGCACTGTTATCGGGTTTGGCACAGGAACTCAATACCATTGCCGATACCAGTGTCAGCCATTTCAACAGGGTATTTACCATGACTTCTCTATTTCTTTATTACGACGCTTTAATAGGAGGTAAAGCAAGACGCTAACCCCGAGTACGCTGACAATAAATCCTAACAACCAATACCAAGGGTGATTGGACAACCATAAACGTAAATATAACCAACTGTCTTCGGTTTCGCCCACCTCGTATTTTCGGGTTACTTGCATGGCCAAAGTCGGCTCTTGGTTATCTTTCCATGCAAAGAAATCGCCGGCTAACTGCCCCCATAGCGATAAACTGATCAGATCATTGACTCTGTCTTGTAAAATCGTCGGTGTTTGGGCAGCAAGAATAAATAAGGTGTCCGCTTGTGATGCCAATGGGTGTTGCTGGGCAAGTAAAATCCCCTGATTACCCAAATCACTTTTTTGTACGGTATCGCCGTCAACTTCCATTGCCTTAAATGATTGATCATTGGTCAGCGAACGAATTTGATTGTGTAGGGTGTTTTGCAATCGGTATGGCCATCGCTGAGTCGCGTCGATAGCAGTACTAAACTGAGATTGCTCTAATTCTGTTAATGTTTCTGGCGTGCCCAATACGATGGTTGAACCCTCTTCACTAACCCGAGTCCCCACCGAAATATGTAAATTCAGTAACGGCGTTTGCGCTACCTGCGCCAGTTTTCCAATAAGGGTTAATGCACTGTCGAAAAAACCATGGGACGGCACAGCCACCGTGGTGCGTGACGCCGCAGTAAAGCGGGCAAAGGGATACGCGGTTTCAGCGAACAGGGAAAGATCTGGTTGTACCGACACACTGCCTGCATCGGGCAGCACTAAGGCCGAGGAATTGTTTAACTGAAATGCTAAATGGGAACTCGGTACAATACTACAAGGGACGCCGGCTAACGGCGCATTAAGGGTGATATCAAAATCAATGACGTTAGTACCGCCCTTAAAGGTACGCGCTGGCACCCGTAGTTTGTAGTTGCGAAACACCTGGCCGTTTGAATTATCTAACGCCAGCCCGTGCACAAACTCGCCATTCACGGTGACATTCATAACCGACCCAGGCCCAACGCCAGCACCATATCCAAAGTCCAATAACAAGTCTACACTGGCATTTTCTATCACATAAAAATCAGCAGGTAGGCGAAAGGATACCTGTTTGTTAAAGCTGCCGTTGCGACGAAAGTTTGCGTTTGTGATCCCAAAATCTTCAAAAGTGTAGTGATTGTCGGGTACAAGTACGCGATTACGTTGCAGGTGCGTTGCCGTTAAGGCGCGCTGGGACAGTGTTTTCAGGTTATCGCTAAGGTTGATAGCGTCATCCATCACTGCCAAAGTTTGCGCCGCTTCTTGCACTTGTTCGTCGGTGGTACCACTGACGATTAATCGGTAACTTGGCGGCACCACAACCCGATCACCCATAATAAACGCCGGCGTTCGTTGGGTTTTCAAATAGGCACCATCAATTTGCGCAATTTCATCGTCGGTGAGTACCGCTGTTAACGCCTGCGCTGTCCCCACCAATACGTGTACAACATCATCAGAGGGCTCATCGAGATACCATGCTGTTTGCTGATAACGACGGTTTCTTTGTTCAGTCCAATCCCAATCTGTATCATCCTCTTGATTTGGCAAAACAGGCTTATCGGCGAACACCCTATGTTGCACCTTTAAAGGTTGATATTGGTTTCTTAACGCAAGGGCTTGGGCAATCAGCGGTAAGGTCTGATCGATTAACAATGGCTTCAGTTCACTTGCGGTGTACAGTTGCACCTGCCGTTGACCACCAATCCCTGGATTAAAAAAGCCACTGAGTTCATTTAAGGTAAAGGCATTGTCATTCACCGTATTCGCCACGGTCAGGGTTGAATTATAGAGATTCACTTCACTCCATAATTCTGGCGCACCACCGTCCTCACATTGATTGGCATAATGCTGACTGACTGACAAACTCAGGTTGTTAAAGCCTGTTCTCCACAGCGCTTTGGGAATGGTTATTTCAGACGTCAGGGAGGGACGCTGAGGATCGAAGGCTATCTGGCCAATGGTGGCATTGTTAAAGCGGACGAACATTTGTGAACGATTTTCAAGTAAGGCTCGAGAACTGGTTATATCTAACTGTAACCTTGCCTCCTGCACCTCAGCCACCGATGATAATGGAATGGCAATATCCATCGATGCCGCCGCACCGTGTAAACGGACCATACTATCCCCTGCGATAAAATCAGACAGTTTGTAAACATGATTTTGCCCGTGGGCCGTAAACGACACTATCAGTGACGCCAAAAATACAAGCCAATTTTTTTTCATTGATTATCCTTTCCCGGCGATGCCATTAAGCCAGTTTTTCGAACGAGATTGCCCATGAATACAAGCATGTGTAAATAAACGGGTTTAAGCCCGACACCAAGGACGTGCTTGGCGCCAAACCAATAAGAAACTTCACGTGTCCGTCTGCGTTGAAAAGACAACCACCGCCGACTATCGCAGAGAACAAAAGCAATTAATTCATTTTGTTGTTGTTCGGTTTCAGCCACAAAACGGACTCGCAACGTATGTTTTTTCCGGTTAAAGTGCAGCACTTCTGCCGGCAGGTTCACATATTTATCGAGGGCGTGTGACCATCCTCTTACCACGGCTCTTTTTGATACCTTTGAGCCCTCACCTTTTAGATGCAACATGGCCCCGCCAAGGGATAAGTCCATCAGGTTACCCACCCAGGCTTGCTCATTCTCCATTTCAATGGTTACGCTGTTGGTGGCCGGTAAGCGGGCTTGCTTTCGAACTTGCTTACGTTCTATCAAAACACTCATAACTGATAATAAAAGTAGCAGGTTAAAGCTATTCCACAACATCACGACCACGGTTAACTCCCACAATAGAGGGTCGGCAATGAGCTTGTAGACGCCGGCAAACAAGGCAATGATAAGCAACCCCATGAGCCAGTAAAAAACACTGGAAAGCGGGGACACAAAGGTTTTATCCAAACTTTCGCCTTTAGGGGTGACCACAAAAGACGGTGCGCGGGGTTTCATCAATACTTTGACAAGGGCATTTAATAGAAATACACACTGCAAGAGTTCATATAGCTCGGACACCAGCGGCCATCGCGTGCGTCCAAATAGCATGGTAGAGACCATATAAGCCCCGACCACATGAGGAATGGTAAAGGCCAACACTTCCAATAAAGAGGCCTGATAAACTTGCAACCCAAATACCAGATAGGCTAACGGCATGAGAATGAAAATCACCCTGGCAAAGGGGAACAACCAGAACATGATAGAGCTCATGTAGCCCACCCGCTGATACCATTTTAACCCTTGGGTTTTATAAGGCTTTTTCAGTAACAGTATTTGGGTCATACCCTGCGCCCAGCGCATCCGTTGTTGTATAAACGCGTCGAAGGTTTCCGGCGCTAAGCCACTGACCATGGGGCGATCTACATACACAGATTCGTATCCCATCTTATGCAGATCTAACGCAGTCTCCGCATCTTCGGTAATGGACTCTCCGGAAATCCCGCCCACCAGATCCAAATGTTCACGCCGTAATAAAGCAGCCGAGCCACAGAAAAACGAGCTTCCCCAGTAATCCAACCCTTTTTGAATGGTGCCGTAGAACATGTCATTTTCCGATGGCATACGGGAAAAGGCCGTAAAATAGTTGCGTTCCACTGGGTCAGGGTTGGCCATAAAATGGGGCGTTTGTACTAGGAAAACTTTTTTATTCTTGAGCATCCATGGCACGGTTCTATCAAGAAAATCTGTGGTAGGTACATGGTCGGCATCCAAAATAGCGACCAGATCACCATGGGTATTTTGAATGGCACTGTTGACGTTACCGGCTTTGGCATATTCGTTTTTTTCACGGGTGTGGTAGATAATGTTCAGGCGTGTGCACAAGGCCTGCATTTCCCGTCGCCGCTCCTTTGCCGCCAAGGCTTTCACAGGATCTTTAGCATTAATTTTTTCGTCGGTACCGCCATCATCCAGTAAATGAATATGAAGTTTGTCTTCGGGGTAATCGAGCATTTTCGCCGCGCGAATGGTCACTTCCAAAATCTCAGCATCTTCATTGTACGTGGGGATCATCACATCCACGCTGGGTATAATTGTCGGATCACATCCTTTCAACGTTTGCAGGGGCCGCGTTAAGGGGTACGCATTGACAATCGCTCCTAGTACGGAAGTCACCCCGGCGTATATTTCCGCGCCAAAGAGCAACCAAACCACAATAAAGGAAAGCACATCGGAATAAGACAGGGTGTAAATACCTCGCCATAACAGATATCGAGTAGTCAGGGCGATGGCCAGAACCAATGCGATGGTTCTAAAGAAATATTGGTATTGCTGGGTATGTCGGGCTTCTTTTGTACACAAAGAAATCACCACCAACACAATAAATGAGGAAACTAACTGGGCGAGTGCATCAACAGGGGCAAGAAGAAGAAATCCAAGGCAAAACGCTGCAACAAAAAGGACAACTAAGTGCAGCGTCGTATAGTGGGATCTAGCAGCTTGTGATTCATCCAAACTCGTCATTCCATATATTAATTTGCGTTACGTTGGCGTTATTTGCTCGGTTAATTAGGGTCATTCTGCCCCCAGCGATGTCCACTTCATGATTACTCTGATAGAACATCCGCGAAATATCATTCCGATGCTTCTGAGAACTTCTTGTGGCAACGATGCTTGCGGGGTAAACCACAAGAGAGACAGCAGCCAGTGCCAACAGTCCGAAAAAGAGAACCGGAGAGAGGGTGGGTTCAACGTAAAGAGAAAACAAACTCATTCCCACACTCAGTACCAAAACTATAGATGTGGATTTACGTAAACGCATAACTTTCGCAAAGTTTTTTTCTGCTGCCAATAAAATACCGAGGCGCTTTTTCCACAGTTGCTCGGTCTCTAAAGGGGTATGTTCAACGAAAAGATGAGGCTTGTGCTCATGCTCAAAAAGGGCTTTGCTTTCTGGCAAACCTTGAGATTGTGGACAGGTAAAGTCGTTTACCGCCAGCTTATCGTTCGCACTGTTATCTGCCTCTAGGCTAATAACGGTATGTTCATGTTGTGATGTGTTGTCTACTAATTTCACCGCAAATTCTCTCTAACTTGATGACGAGTTAATTTTACTGCCACCCTAAAAAAGAGAGTATTGACGATTCCATACCTTACTAGAGCTATTTATACCCATCCAATTGAGGCTTACCAGAACGGGCCTACAACAACACGTCCTACCACTTAGTATTCCCAAGGCCTACAGAGGAGTTCACAACATTTCAAAAAAGCAAATTTTTATTTTTACGCCTTAAAAAGGCGATGGATATTTAATCAAATATGGTTTTTTATTATCCCCCATTGCCCTTGTCATCATAAAAAAATGCCGCTCACCTAAGATGAACGGCATGAATGGGAGAAGGCAATTAGGTTACTTCATCGGTATCCTCAACTACCCCTCACTCTGTTGTTCTACAATCCAGCGATTCAACTGTTCCTTCACCATACTCATAGGGCGAGCTCCTGGTAGTAAGATTTGGTCATGGAAGGCGCGAACATCAAATTTATCCCCTAATGCCGTTCTTGCTTTATGCTCTAACTCCACAAACGTAAGCATACCCAATTTGTAACCTAGCGCTTGTCCCGGCCAAGCCATATAACGCTCAACTTCGGGGACCACATCTGACAACGAGGTACCTGTGGTGGTATGGAAATAGTCTATGGCCTGTTCCCGCGTCCAATGCTTATAGTGTAAGCCCGTATCTACCACCAATCGAACGGCGCGATAAAGTTCGGCTTGCAAGCGTCCAAGATCCCCTAACGGATCCTTGTCATACATGCCCATATACTCACTTGTAAAATATTCTGAATATAACGCCCACCCCTCAACATAAGCATTGTAAGGGGCGTTTTGACGCAATATTCCAATATCCTGCTGCGCCATATTTAACGCGATTTGAAAGTGATGGCCAGGCACCGCTTCATGATAGGTAAGAGTTTTAAGGCCAAACTTAGGCACCGCCGCCATATCACGAAGATTTATCCAGTAAATGCCAGGTCGGGTGCCATCCAAGGAAGGCGGCGAGTAAAAGCCTCCCGCTTCCCCAGCTTCGGATACCGGGGGGATCCGTCTTACCTCCACATTTTGTTTTGGTAATGTTCCATAAAACTCTGGCGCTTTATCCATTACTTGATGAATTTGCTCGTTTAAGTATTCCAACAGCGCTTGGCGGCCTTCATCGGTATCGGCATACACCTGACCGTCAAGGGTGGCGAGGACTTTCATTCGCTCCCCCACAGTACCTTCGCCATAGCCATTTTCCTGCAAAATACCATCCATTTTGCTAGAAATACGCGCCACTTCAGATAACCCTAGTTGATGAATTTCTTCGGCGGTCATCTCTGAATCACCTAAGAAGCGGATCTGATGGGTATAAAATTCCTCGCCTTGGGGCTGGGACCAGATGCCATCATTGTTGCTGGCTTTGCGCTCACTTTCTACTACCGCATCTCTGGCGCGGTTATAGGCTGGGTAGACCACCGATTTAACCAGCTCTGTCGCTTGTGCCGTCCAGATTGCTTTTTGTTCTTCGGTTATCCCGTCTATTTTCCCAAGCTTATTGGCAAAGGTGGTCACCAATTCATGGTTAGCCGGTTGCGCTTCTAAAAAACGGTTAAAGAAAGCCAGCGTCTTCGGATGGAGCTTTTTCGGTAAGATGATCCCATTGGCTTCATCGGCTTTAAATTTCGTTACCACCTGGTCAACAAACTCTCCCATATTGGCCAACCGGGTTAAATAAGCCTCAATTTCTACCTCATTAGATACCGACTGCTGTACCTGCATTAATTTTGGCACATCGATAAGGGGCCCAGATATTTGATTGATAATGTACGGTAGGTGTCCTCCCCAGGTATCAATGTAACCGCCGGTAAAATCCACATCGCCGGTATAATATTCAAAGATATTTGTGAGGATCTGCTGATGCATTTTAGCGTCTTCATCTAAATGCGCGGTTTTTACATTGCTCATCGCTTGTCGCGCTTCTTGCATGGTTTGTTGTAATCTTTCAAGGCCACTAACGGTGTAATCAGGAAAACGGCTATTGTACTCTCCCCCCGCCTGCTCTTGTTCGATTGCCAACATTGTGGCTAATGTGGGCTGTTGGCGTAAAAATTTTTGAGTATATAAATTCACTTGTTCATCTAGCAGCATGCGAGCCGCATTCACTTGTTCTTCGGATTGCGTTGGCAAATCCCCTGCTTCGGGCGTGGAAGGCTGACAGCCACTAAGGCTTCCGGTAACCAATAGAGCAAGTGCAATGGCATTTAACTTCATGTAATCCCCTGATATGAATATGTTATTTATTGAACATTTAATGGGCTGATGGTGGTTTACTCACCTGGGCGCCGACAAATGTACTTTCTCTGATTTATATCAATTTATTTTCTTCTTGGGCCCTTTGTGGGCTCAAGCAGTCGACATTTGTTTTTTTAATGGGTTATCGTAGTGTTCTTTCTTATCCAGTTATCATGAGTATGTTCCTCACGTTTTACAAATACATTGAGAAAACTTTTTTTCATACACTAAACAGAAAAATAGTGGGCAACATTGGCTTCCTATTTGTGCTTCAGCTCGTCATTTTCTCGCTGCTTTTTTATGCATTTTCCGATATAAACAACGCCCATAATGACCTCTTCAAACCGGCATTCATTGTGGCAATTGTGGTCAGTATGGCAGGCTTTGTATTTACCCTGTTTTATTTACGATACCTTATTGTGCGTCCAGTGAGAGCCTTGCTAGACACCTTGCACAATATAAATCACACCCAAGGGGATTTACGTACCCAATTGCCGGCATTTACCCAAGATGAGTTTCGAGAACTCTCCGACGCCTATAATTTATTTACCCACAATCTAAATACGCTGATGTCACAAATTCAACATCAGGCTGAGGGCACGTCTACAACCAACGAGCAAATGGCCACCATGGTGGATGATGCATCAAACAAAGCTGAACACCAAAAAACCTACAGCCACGAAGTCGCCGCTAAAACACGGCAAGTCAATGAGGGTATTGAACATATAGTCAAAAATAGTGAAGAGGTGGCGTTGAGCAACAAAGATAACTTATCTGCGGCCAACCTAGCCAATTGCACCTTGAATGAATCACAAACCCAATTGCGAAAAATCACTCATTTACTTTCGGTCTTTTCTCAAACCGTTCATGGTTTACAAGACAATGCTGGCAATGTAAGACATATTTTAAAAATGGTAGAGGAATTTGCCGATCAAACCAATTTACTGGCGTTAAATGCCGCCATTGAAGCCGCACGAGCTGGTGATGCGGGCCGGGGGTTTGCGGTAGTGGCCGACGAAGTGCGAGCCCTGTCAGGAAAAGTCGCCAATGCCACGGGACAAATAAGTGCGTTTCTCAATGACATGGAACGGTTGGTGAACGATACTCAAGCAGAGTCCGAGCAATTGATACACGCCTCGGAGCAAATGGAAACAAACCTGAATGGCACCATGAAAACTTTCACAAAAATGACCCAGGATTTTCAGAATAACATGGTGCATTTCGGCAGTATTACCGAGGAAGTAGACGGTTTAAAACGGCAATACCAAGACACCCTAACTGCCGTTGATAACATCACCGCGCTAAGCGAAAATATGCAGCAACAACTACAAACCATTCGACAGCAATCCATCGATGCACAAGCCCTTGCGCAAACCACAACCACGCGGCTGTCTCGCTTTCTAGATACCTAAAAATATCGATTATAGACAAAAAAAAGCCCTCTAGGAGGGCTTAAAAGTGAACATAAAGTGGTTAGGCAATACGTAATGCAGCCATTGACTTTATTGGTTGAGGAAAGGGATAACTGGCATCGAGAATCACTTTACTACCATCGCTAAACTCATATTCCGTTAATGTGTCTGAAAGGGGGTGGCATCGTTTGCACATTCTAAAACATTGCAACCAGACGTGGGCGTCGTCTGTTCTAATTGCTTGTTCAGCTTGTGAACGATGTATAGCAGATACAGTCATGTTGATATCTCCGATATGGGCCTGAAGGCTTTCGACGAACTACCTGCGAAAGAAACCGTAAAGTAATAAATTAAGAGAGTACTACTGTAAAGAAACATTCCATGAAATACTTTGATCTACTTCAAGTATGTTTACATTCTAAAGATAGCCCAACTTACAAGATTAATGAGAATTATTTATTACATAGAGAAAACCCGACGTTATAACGCTCACAACACCTAACTAGCGGGAAATGGGGAAATATCCTTGTTGTTTCAGCAGACCAAAAATATGCTCACATTTAACGGTTATAAACTCTTTTAGTAGACGAACCGATGGGGTAATCAATTGCCTAGTGGGACAAATTAACCACAACTGGCTATCTGGGGGGCTGTAAGAAGGCATAACCGGAACGACTCGACCGGCCAGCACATCATCTGACATATCCAGTAAGGATTTATTAGCGATCCCTTTTCCTGCCACACACCACCGTCTAACAAGCTCGGCATCGTTGGAAGCTCGGTTACTATGCATCCTCACCTTGGTGACTTGTCCCTGGTGTTCCAACGCCCAGTGGTCGTAAACCTTATCGTACAATTGATAAAGTAGACCGTTGTGATGTTGCAATTCATCTAAAGCGCTGGGGGTACCAACGTTCTGCAGGTAAGCAGGCGAGGCGCACAAAATACGCGGCACATCACAAATTTTAAACCCGTACAAATGACTATCTTTTGGCGATCCGTACCGTAGCGCCAAATCCACCGGATCCCGATAAAAATCGATATTGCTATCGGAGATGTGTAATTTCACCCGCAAGGCCGGATGTTGCGCCATAAATTCATCAAGCCAAGGCAACACCTTATTGCGGCCAAAATCCGAAGAAACAGATAAACGAATTTCGCCTTCGATTTGGTCTTTTTGATTACGTACTTCTTGTTCAATATTGCCTAGCATGTTGAACGCATGCTCGAGGGTAGGCAGAAAGCGTTCACCGGCAGGAGATAACCGTAAATGGCGTGTGGAACGAATAAACAACTCTGTACCAAAGTGTTTTTCTACTCGCTTTACCGCGGCACTAGCCGTAGCGGTTTGCACCGATAGGTGCTCGCCAGCTTCCTTAATACTTTGAAACTTTGCCACATTTATAACAATGCGAAGATCTTCTACGTTCATAATATCAATTTATTTTTGATAATAATTCAAAGTTTACATTGTTTTTAGTTGAATAAATAGGGGTTACACTTCACGGACTTGATGCAATATTTCCCATTTATTTTTAGGATTATTTATGACTCACCCCATTATTGACGAACTAAATCAACGCCATACCGTGAAGCATTATGACGCTACCCGCAAAGTCTCTAAACAAAATCTAGAGGTACTTTGCGAAGCGCTAAGGTTATCGCCTTCCTCTATTAATTCCCAACCATGGAAATTTATTGTGATTGAGAGCGAAGACGCAAAACAACGCTTTCATGACACCTTTGAAAACAAATTTCAGTTTAATCAAAAGCACGCAAAAACTGCATCACATACCATTTTGTTCGCTTACAACCCTCGCTATACCCGTGAAGACTATGCCAAGGTTGTGGATCAGCAAATTGCAGACGGGCGGATGAAAAAAGAAGACAGAGAGCAAGGCTTTGGCGCCTATGCTTTTGTTGATCTTAATACCGCCGAAAATGGCGTAAATGCAGCGTGGACAAAGGCCCAAACATACTTAGCATTAGGCAATGCCATGCATACATTAGCTAGGTTAGGTATTGATTCCACCCCCATGGAAGGGGTGGATAAAGATCTTATCGCCCGCTATTTCGGTAAAGAACTTGACGGCTATGTGTGTGAAGTGGCATTGGCCATTGGTTATCATGATGAACAACAAGATTACAATGCTCAGTTACCAAAATCCCGTTTACCAAAAGATGACATCATCACCGTCGTATAATGTGTTGCTAGGGTAATAGTGAATATGACGATGCTGAATAGCCAAGCTATGCCGTTGTGCATTAACCTAGCCAAACAGTGATATAACCACCGTTGAGTAAAATAATGAAAGCAGTCGTACTGAAAAAACCAGGTGGCCTAGACCAGATCGCCCTTTGTGAGCGTGATGAAACGGTGCCCGGCCCCACAGAAATTAAAGTGGCGATCAAAGCCAGTTCATTGAATTATCATGATCTTCTTGTGGCCCAAGGCCACATGCCTACCGAAACGGATCGGATCCTCATGTCTGATGGCGCAGGTATAGTGGAACAGGTCGGTGAAGAAGTAACGGAATTCGCCGTGGGTGATGCGGTGGTCTCAACTTTCTTTCCCCAATGGTTAAACGGCCCGGCTACCACCCCGGTAGGCAACTTTGCCCAGACACCCGGCGATGGGGTGGACGGTATGGCGGCTGAGTATGTTGTCCGTTCCACTAGCGCCTTTACCCATGCACCTAAGGGCTGGCGACACGAGGAATCTGCCACCATTACCACCGCCGGCTTAACCGCTTGGCGGGCACTGGTTGTCGATGGCAAAATTAAAGCTGGCGACACCATTTTAACCCTGGGTACAGGGGGCGTATCGCTAGCGGCCCTGCAAATTGGCAAGCTCATGGGCGCAAAGGTGATCATCACCTCCTCATCCGATGACAAACTGAGCAAAGCCAAAGCCTTGGGAGCCGATGTCACCATCAACTATCGCACCACCCCCAACTGGGCGGAAGCCGTGCTTGCTGCTACCCATGGCAAAGGCGTGGATCATGTTATCGAATTAGGTGGCCCCAATACCCTTAACCAATCCATAGAGGCCGTGCGTGTGGGCGGCCACATTTCATTGATTGGGGTACTAACCGGGTTTCAAGGTGATATTGCCACCGCATCCATTATGGCCAAACAGGTTCGTTTGCAAGGCTTAATTGTGGGTTCAAAACAAGATCAAATGGAGTATATCAAGGCCCTTAATGCCAGTGACATTCGGCCCATCATTGATAAAACTTTTGCTTTTGACGCGCTGGCAGAAGCCTTTGACTATCAACAATCCGGTAGTCATTTTGGTAAAATTTGCCTAACTTGGTAACCTTTTGTAAACCGATGCCTGTTGGTGCATCGGTTTTGCTTTTTGTTGCATTGTTCGCCACTATGGCAGCAAATACCCCTTCTTTGGTATCACCCCGTTTATGCAAATTACCGTTATACCGCCTCTAACAGCACACAGCATTTGTAACGCTACGGTTGTTATTCCCGTTTTCGAAAATTCAACCGGGACGCTGACTTCCAGTATCCTCGGTGATGAGGCCGCGAAAGCTGCTCTAGCCTGTCTTAAAAAAGAAGACTTTAGCGGTACGAAAAACACCCTTCGGTATTTAATCGATTTGCCTGCATGTCCATTTTCTCACGTCTTGTTTTTAGGCTTAGGCGAAAAACAGGCATTGACTGAATATGGCTGGAAAAAAGCCCTCGACAGTCTGTCTACGGTGCTTGGTCAGTGGAAGGTTGAAAACCTTGTTATCGCCGTGCCTGATGGTGCCTTTTCATCCATCAGCGGTATTGAACTTGCGTGTATGGCGACAATGGATACTCATTATCAGTTTACCCGCTACAAAACCCAATTTCAGCCAGGTAAAGCACTGAGCAGGCTTTATGTTACGCCAGCTACGGCCATTTCTGAAAAACAGGCCAACGCCATAGAAGCAAAGTTTAATGCCTTAGCCAAGGGATTGTCTTTAGCCAAAGACTTGGCTAACGGTCCATCTAATTATTGTACGCCACAAACCTTTGTACATACCGCACAATCCCTGGCCGAACGTTATTCTCGTGTTACCGCCCACATCCTTGATGAACCCGCCATGAAAGCCATGGGCATGGGCGCTCTACTTGCGGTGTCAAAAGGCAGTGAGCAGCCAGCATTTCTGTGCACGCTCCATTATCAAGGCACCACAGCAACGACCCAACCCTACGTGTTTATAGGCAAGGGCGTCACCTTTGATACTGGCGGCATTACCCTTAAGCATGCGCCGGGAATGCAAAATATGATTTACGACATGGCTGGTGCAGCCGCGGTCATGGGCTTAATAGAGACCATCGCTCACTACAATCTTAACCTTAACGTCACTGTTATCGTACCGGCGGTGGAAAATATGGTTGACGGCAACGCCTATCGACCAGGGGACGTTCTCACTACTTTGTCAGGTCAAACCGTGGAAGTCATCAGTACCGATGCAGAAGGTCGCCTCATTTTATGTGACGCCATCACCTATGCCTCCCGTTTTAACCCCAAAGTGATGATTGATGTGGCAACCCTTACCGGCGCAGCCATCACTACTCTTGGCCATGCGGCTAGTGGGTTAATGAGTAACTCTTCCACCCTCGCGGCCTCGCTAACCCAGGCCGGTGACGCCGCCCATGACAAAGCCTGGGAAATGCCCCTATGGGACGACTATGATGCCCCTCTTGAATCCACCTGCGCCGATATGCGTAATGCTGGAAATAATGCCCCGGGCATGATCACCGCCGCCTGTTTTCTAAAACAGTTTGTCAGTGATACCCCATGGGCACATCTCGACGTTGCCGGCAGCAGTTTTACCTATGGCAAAGGCAACAGCGCCACAGGGCGTCCCCTTCCCTTATTATTTCAATATCTTCTTGGCGAAGAGGAATAGGCATTTCCTTGTACTCCTAAAGTAGTAAATAGTCGTTTTTAACTAGCTCCAAAGTACTATATTTTTCCCAAAAACCGTGGCATATAATCGAAGTGAATGTTAAATCATCGTTAACAAAAACTAGGAGCTCTATCATGTGGACAAAGCCCGAATACAGTGAAATGCGTTTAGGATTTGAAGTTACTTTGTATATTAAAAACCGTTAAGGGTGGCCTAGGATACAGCCTTTAACGGTTGTATTTAATCAACCCTAACTTGCGAATTCTTTACAGTACAGATAATGTACTGAAGAAGACGCGCCATGATAAAGGTTGCCTTGTGCAACCTTTTTTATTGATTTGTCACCCGTAATAAAATAGCGGGCAATGTAGCAGGTGATGTATGCATATACGCGTTCTCGGTGCGGGAGCCGGTGGCGGCTTTCCACAATGGAATTGCCATTGTCGTAATTGTAAAGGGGTTCGTTCAGGCTCCATTGAGGCGAAAGCCCGTACCCAATCGAGTATTGCGGTATCGGCCAACGGCAAAGATTGGGTATTAATTAACGCGTCCCCCGACATTCGACAGCAAATAAACCAAACCCCCGCTTTGTGGCCCCAATGTGAAACTCAGCAACGGGGAACCGCTATTCGCTCGATTATTCTTACCGACAGTCAAATTGATCACACAACCGGTTTATTAACCCTACGGGAAGGGTTACCGCTACCAGTGTATTGCACCGATGTAGTGTACGAAGATTTAACCGAAGCCTTTCCTTTATTTCCCATGCTTAAACATTGGAACGGCGGCCTACAAAGACGGCCCATTGACACCGACGAAAAAGCGGCGTTTACCCCAGAAGGTGCCGAAGGCTTAATTTTCAAGCCTATTGTGCTGGCCTCTAATGCCCCGCCCTATTCGGCCTACCGAGATAACATTGTGCCTGGCAATAACATCGGCTTGCATATTGAAGACACTCACACCGGCGAAATCGTTTTTTATGCCCCAGGTTGCGTGCAAGCCAGCCCGCTAGTAGAACGAACGTTAGCCCAAGCCCAATGCGTACTCTTTGACGGCACATTGTGGCTCGATGACGAAATGATCACCAATGGTTTTAGTCAACGTCTAGGGACTCAAATGGGGCACATGCCAGTAAATGGTGAGGATGGTGCAGTGGCATTATTAAATCGGTTTGCCATTAAAAGGAAAATTCTTATTCACATAAATAACACTAACCCGGTACTTGATGAATCGTCAGACGCCCACCAGTACTTGCTGGATAATGATATTGAATTGGCCTACGACGGTATGCACATCGAACTGTAACTGACCTTTGATGAAAAGAGGAACACCATGTCAATTCAAGTCCCTTGGAGCAAAGAAACCTTCGAGCAAAAACTCAGAGCAAAAGGGGAGTACTATCATATCTATCACCCCTTTCATCAGGCCATGAATGCAGGAAAATGCAGTAAAGCCCAAATTCAAGGTTGGGTGGCCAATCGATTTTATTATCAAGTTTGTATACCGGTGAAAGATGCCGCTATTTTAGCCAACTGCCCCGATATGGCCACCCGCAGAAAGTGGATCCAACGTATTCTTGATCATGATGGTGAAGAAGGCGACCCCCGTTTAGGCGGCATTGAGGCCTGGTTGCGCCTAGGGGAAGCGGTGGGATTAAGCCGTGATGCGCTGTTAGACGAAACCCATTTGTTACCCGGCGTGAAATTTGCTGTCGGTGCCTATGTTAATTTTGCCCGCCGCGCTACATGGGAAGAAGCCGCTTGCTCATCGTTAACAGAAATGTTTGCCCCGGAAATTCATCAAAGTCGTTTAGATACTTGGCCGACCCACTATCCTTGGATCGATAGCCAAGGCTTTAGTTACTTTCAAATGCGATTAAGCCAAGCCCGACGGGATGTGGATCACGGGTTAGCCATTACTCTGGATCATTTCACTAGCCGAGAACAACAAGAAAAGGCATTAAATATTTTGCAGTTCAAATTGGATGTACTCTGGTCCATGGCCGATGCCATCAGTTTAGCCTATGAATTTGACCGAAAGCCTTTTACCGGCATTGCGGACCAATCCATCTGTCATAAGGGGATGTTTTAATGCCCACGCCCATGCGCAATAAACTGTATAAATTACAATTTGAAAAAGCCCAGGATTGCTACGTATTACTGTACCCTGAAGGCATGGTAAAGCTGAACCCCAGTGCCGCAGAAATACTCTTACAAGTAGATGGCAACAACACCGTTGATGGCATCATTAGTGCGCTAAAAGCTAAATTCCCTGATGCCCCAGACAGCATCAGCGAAGACATTCACCGCTTTCTTGATGAAGCAGAAAACAAAGAGTGGATCCATTATGAACAATGATACGACGGCAACCCCAGGCCCTCCCCTATGGCTACTGGCAGAAGTGACTTACGCCTGTCCACTTCATTGTGCGTACTGCTCAAACCCAGTAAACCTCACTGCCAAACAAGACGAAATAGACCTTTCCCACTGGCTGAGAGTGCTTACTGAAGCCCGCGAAATGGGCGCCGTACAATTGGGTTTTTCTGGCGGCGAGCCCTTATTACGTAAAGATCTTGAGCAAATGGTTGCCCACGCCAGTGAACTGGGGTTTTATACCAACCTAATTACTTCGGGTATTGGTTTAACAGAAAAGCGCCTAGCTAAGTTAAAAGAAGCGGGACTGGATCATATTCAACTGAGTTTTCAGGCCGCCAATGCCGAAACCAATGATCTTATTGGTAACCGACGCCATGCCTTCGCCAATAAGCTGGAAGTAGCCAAGTTAATTAAGCAGTATGACTATCCTATGGTGCTTAATTTTTGCTTAACTGCTCAAAATATCGATCAAATCGATGATGTGTTGGCATTAAGCTGTGAACTGGATGCGGATTTTGTCGAATTAGCCACGGTACAATATTACGGTTGGGCGTATGTAAACCGGGATCAACTGCTTCCCACTCAGCAAGCCCTTGTAGACGCCGAAGCCAAAGTAAATGCTTTTCGGGCACAGCAACAAGGTAAAGGGCCCAAATTTATCTTCGTTGCGCCGGATTATTACGACGATCGCCCCAAAGCCTGCATGAATGGCTGGGGCTCTACGTTTCTCACCGTGGCGCCAGATGGGGCGGCCTTACCATGCCATAGCGCTAAAATCTTGCCCATGACCTTTCCTAATGTACAAGACAAGTCGTTAGCAGACATTTGGTATCAAGATTTTTCCTTTAACCAATTTCGAGGCACCGACTGGTTACCCTCCCCGTGCGCGCAATGTGATGAAAAAGAGAAGGATTTTGGCGGCTGCCGTTGCCAAGCTTATATGTTAACGGGTGACATGTTTCAGGCCGACCCGGTGTGCGCCAAATCCCCTCATCACCATACCATTGAAAAAGCCATCGCACAGTCTCAGCAAGAACAGAAAAAAGCGCTGGTGTTAAGGGATCCAAAAAACAGCATCGATGTGGTAACACTGTAACCGATGGCAGAGGTATTGACCTGTGATAACGGCACACGGCTATTGTTTGATAGCCCGTGTCCTGATACTTACGCCGCCGTTTTTGTTATCAATACGCCTATTTACGATTTTACCGGTGTCGCTCATGTTGCCGAACATCTCCTGTTTCGCACATCTTCGTCTTATCCTAGCCCCCACAACCTTTTTGCTGCCCAGGCGCTTACACCATTATCGATTAATGCATCGACGCAGGGAGATATGACCTTTGTCTTTGCCCAAATGCCTCGCATTGAGGCCCATCAATTTTATTTTATTGAAGCCCTACAATATTTATACGCGGGCATACTTAACCAACACTACACGACAACGGATATCCGCTTAGAAAAAGACGGGGTGATCCGCCAAGAACTCGGTTTTTATGAACAACAAAAAAACTATCGTTTAGCGGTGAAATCGTGGATAGATGCGCCACAAAATTACACGGCAAGTGAAGTGGCAACCTTGTGCGCAGGCGGTTTTTCCACTGAGCTTGCCTCCTTAAGCACACAACACATTCTTGCTTATAAACAACGCTGGTATACACCAGAAAATATTACCCTTATCACAAACCTGTCCACGCCTACCCAAGTGCAAGATATTTTGCTCGCCTGCGCTCAAAAAGAGCCCCTGGGCCAATTTACTGGGGCAGAACTTGACGATCTCACACCGGCTTTGACACAACGGCCTCCCGCTGTTGCCAATTACAGCAAATTTTCTGCCACCATCAATCGGCTCATGACCCGCTACCGTCATTTAGACCTGCCAATTTTTACCCGAGAGGCACCGTGGATACCGCCAAATTTTATCCATAACTTGTTCGATGGCAGTACAAGATTATCACCACCTTGTGATATCATGACGGTGGATCCAGACCAAGCCACACTGCCGGAAAGCTGGCTAGCAGCCTTTCCCGATGGGTTGGTCAATCTGCCGCCTCTTCCTCGTTACATGCAACGTCAATGGACGCACTTTTGTAACTATAGGCTAACCGTCAATGGGTCGAAAGACTGGTATCTTGGCATTCCCGAACACGCCGTAGATCCCCACATCTTACCCAATCTGATTATGGACAGTCGTTTTTGGTTGCCCCGTACTGCCGGGGAATGCTATGCCTTAGGCGTTGCCCGTCATGGTGATCAGATCCTCCTATTTGGCGTAAATGATAAGCAGGTTAACTACCGTCAGCAGTGGGCAGACTGGATCCTCCTTCAGTTGTTAGGTTAGTTTAAATAGGTTGTTCATATCCCATTAGGATGTTTCTCAGGATCAGATAAATGACACAATATTTTTTACAGGCTTTCATCTACTTGATTGCTGCGGTAATTGCTGTGCCCGTTGCCAAACGCCTAGGTTTAGGCTCAGTACTTGGGTACCTGATTGCCGGTGTGTTTATCGGTCCAGTCCTACATCTTGTGGGTAATGAAACCACCACCATTCAGCATTTTGCTGAGTTTGGTGTAGTGATGATGTTATTCCTAGTGGGGTTAGAACTTGAACCTAAAGCCCTATGGGCAATGAAAGGACGTTTAATTGGCCTAGGTGGCATGCAGGTAGGATTTACCGCTTTGTTTATTTGCGCCATAACCTCCGCGCTAGGACAGCCCCTCTCGGTGGCTTTGGTTGTGGGGCTTATTTTCGCCCTGTCTTCCACTGCTATCGTATTGCAAACCTTCCAAGAAAAAGGGTTACAACAAACAGAAGGAGGAAAGAATGCTTTCTCGGTTTTGCTGTTTCAGGACATTGCCGTGATCCCAATGCTGGCCATTATTCCCTTGCTGGCATTACCCGAATTGGCGGCCATGGCCCAAGAGTCCTCGGCCCATGATGGCGATAATATCAGCCTTGTTAAAGGCTTGCCCGGCTGGCTATACGGGCTCATCATTATTGGGTCGGTGGCGTTAGTGACCGTAGGGGGCCACTACCTTAGCCGGCCGCTGTTTAAATTTGTAGCCTCCTCAGGTTTACGAGAAATTTTCACAGCCACCGCATTAATGCTCATTATTGGCATCGCCGCACTAATGAGCCTAGTGGGTCTATCTCCAGCGTTGGGGGCTTTTTTGTCTGGCGTGGTATTAGCCAACAGCGAATTTAGACATGAGCTTGAGGCGAATATCGAGCCATTTAAAGGCTTACTGCTAGGGCTGTTTTTCATTACAGTGGGAGCCGGCATCGACGTCAAGGCCCTCACCGAATCCCCGGTTCTCATTCTTTCTCTTACAGTGCTTGTTATGGCGGTAAAAGCATTGGTGTTATACATCATTGCCCGCGTATTTAATTTACAAGATGGCAATAAATGGTTATTTACCCTTAGCTTGGCTCAAGCCGGCGAATTCGGTTTTGTATTACTGAGCTTTTCGGCACAAAATAATGTGCTACCCAATGAAATCATTGCCACCTTGTCTTTGGTTGTTGCCCTGTCTATGTTCCTCACCCCAGGCTTGTTTATTCTATTTGATAAAGTGATCCTGCCGCGATTAGAAAGCCAGTGCAATGAACGTCAAGCTGACACCATCGACCAGCCGGGATCGGTGATCATCGCGGGGATCGGTCGCTTTGGCCAAATCGTAAACCGCCTGCTTATTGCCAACGATTTTAAAACGGTGGTGCTGGATATTCGTTCTGAACAAATTGATGCCATGCGCAAGATTGGCACCCACGCCTACTTTGGCGATGCGTCTAAACCTGACATGCTGCACACCGCCGGCATCGAACAAACCTCGTTAATGGTGGTGGCCATCAATAACCGTGAAACCGCAGTTGAGATGGTCAAATACATTAAACATGCTCACCCTCATGTGCGTGTTCTAGCCCGTGCTTTCGACCGCGGTCATGGCTATCGTTTGCGCCAAGCAGGCGCAGATTTCACCGTCTCCGAAACCTATCATTCTGCATTAGAGTTAGGTGCAGAAGCCTTACGTTCCCTTGGACGCCATCATCTACAGGTGGCGAGACAAAAAGCCGCCTATAACCGCATTGAAGCCAAGCAAAGTGATACCTTATACAAAGCATGGAAAGATGATGCCAGTGGTGAGCGGGTAGACAACAACTACCTTAAGCTGTTCGCCCAATTAGAATCGTTAATTCAGCAAGCATTAAATGAAGATGCCGACGACAAACTTGCCCGCCCCCAATCCTCTGGAGGGCCGGCAAGTGACAAAACAAAAGGCTCCAGTGACAGAGCACCATAACCCCCGTAGCAACAAACGGTCACCGGGGGCGAGCTTATTGCGCGACGGTGGGAAGCGGTGTGAAAGGTTCGATCCCAAATTCAGGATAAATTTCGGTAGGGAACAACACTTTCCCATCAGTGATCACCATAGCCACCTTTTTTATCGCTTTGAAATCTTCCACAGGGTTACCCGGGACAAGGAAGAAATCAGCCAATTTGCCCGTTTCTATGGTACCGAGTTTGTCATCCTGACCGAGATAACGAGCCATGTCATAACTGCCACGGGTGATCACTTCAGCCGGTGTCATACCGAAAGACTGAAATAACTCCAATTCTCGGTGCAGCTCGAAGGCCCCGCCCATATCGGTACCAGGTACAATCAAAATGCCTTTCTTATGCATGTAAGCAAGGGTTTCAATGATTTTATCAAAAGCTTCGCGATAGGCTTTATCTTCCGCGTCATCACTCACATTGAGCATGGCCACCCTTGCTGAGCGCTGCACATCAAGGGGCATATGATCGATATAATCTATCATGGCTGTGCGGGTTTCCCCGTTGCGAGACAACATGCCGTTTTCATGGATAACGGTGGTGGGATCAATGGCAATATTTTTCTCTACCATGGTGTTAAGTGTGTGTTGGACTTTTTCGCTGCTAAGATCTAACCCCACAAACCGTTTCATGCCGGTAATACGAAACAGTGTTCGCGTATCTTCTTTAGGCCCCAACACCCAACCTAACATTAGCTGGTTGATATGGGTGATTTCATCATAACCGGCAGCGATCATTTCATCGGCTTTCGAGAAAGCCGGCACATGACCGGCTACGCGCATCCCCCGCTCGTGGGCAACTTTCGCCATAGCCGGCACCCAATCACCATTAATTGAATTGTATATTTTTATCTGATGATAGTCGCCACGATCGGCATACATGTTCACCAGCGCCACCGCTTCCTCTTGAGTGCTGGCTAGTTCACCCGTGGCTGCACTAAAAGGGCTTTTACCCTCAATAAAACCACTCTTGTAAATACGCGGGCCAATGAGTTTGCCGCTATTAATATTGTTGACCAGTTCATCGAGCACATTAATTTCATTGCCCATGTCTCTTACCGACGTCACCCCGGCCAGTACATTGAGTAAGGCATCGTTATCTTGCATATGGCCATGCATTTCATATAACCCGGGAACTAACGTGCCGCCAGCGCCATCAATGGTCACTTGTCCGGCAACCGGATTATCAACAACCGGCTCAATGGCTTTGATGTCACTGCCTTCAATAAGCACCGAGCTTAACTCACTTAATGTGCCAGATTGGGGCTGGAAAATACGGACGTTATTAATACGCACAGGTTTATCGTATACATGGGTGTAGCGCTGGGCGATATCTTGAAAGCGGTTTGCATTAAGCTGAGCCGTTAGGTCCCGCAACCGACTTTCTTCATGGGCAAATTCAGGTTTTATGGCGGCAAATCGTGGCGCCACTACGGCCACTAAGCGATTTTCTGCATCGATTGCCACATATTCAGGATCCATAAAAATCCCCCCTACTGCATATAGCGTCACAGCCTGCTCAGCATCTGCCCCTTGTGGTGTTAGCAATACCGTTTCCTTCGCTTCAAGCTGGAGATTTCCCGCTGGCATAGCGGGGTACGAAGTGCGCTGGGCGTCAATTAACGGTTTGGCAAAAAGATAAAGGGCATAAGGACTGGCATATTGAGAAATATACATGGGCTTATTTGCAAACGGCATCTCCCCTTCTTCTGACGAGGATTGCCAGGTGCCAACGCCCTCTTTTACTTCAAAGGCTTCTTCCACATGATTGCCAAACACGGTTTTACCTTTAATACTCCAGGCAACGGGAATACCGGTTTCATCTAAGGTTACTGTTTCGGACGAACTGGCACCTCGGCCATTATTACTAAATCCAAATTCTATAAATTGTGTTTTATCTTCATGCTTCACAACCAATGAACCCACTTTAGTTCCGCCTAGCAAAACGGAAAAAGTTTCCGTAGCCATGGCCGTATCACTGACCGTACTGTTTTGTTCAGTGGTTTCTTTTGGGCTGCATGCGCCAAGGGTACATACAAAAAGAACCACCAGTGCTCGTAGGTTCATTGTCTCTCCGTTATTTAATTTTTATTCCTGTTAATAGGTTACTGTACACCATCCTCTCCCGTTAGGTACTTTACTTGTTATTATTTTTAACATCTTGGCTCGTTGCCCCATAGATTTCTCTCGTTCAGTGGCATTGCCAACAACCCCGTATCCATTGAAAATAGCCGGTGTTTTTAACATCACTGCCTGCGAGCATGGTGAGTTTTTTTCTAGTTTTCATTTTTATAGGGATTGTAATTTCGTGAGAATACTGCTTTTTTCAGGTTGTCTTGTGACCTCGGCCAATGTAATAGCACACGGCTTCGACATCGAACAAATAGAGGTGGTAGGCAGACAAACCCGTCTTATCGGCGATGCCATCGCCGCGTCATCTGGCATAATTGGGCAGGATGAAATTGCTAGCCGTCCACTGCTACGTACCGGCGAGATGATGGAGCTTGTGCCCGGTATGGTGGTGACCCAACACAGTGGTTCTGGCAAGGCAAATCAATATTTCTTACGGGGTTTTAACCTAGATCACGGTACGGACTTCAGTACATCGGTTAATGGTATGCCAATAAATATGCGTTCCCACGGGCATGGGCAAGGTTATACCGACTTAAACTTTATCACCCCAGAATTTGTCCACCATATCTCTTATAACAAGGGCGCGTACAGTGCACTGCAAGGCGATTTTTCCACGGCAGGCTCGGCATCCATGAGTCTTATCTCTACCCTTCCCAAAGACATTATCGCCATGGATCTAGGCCAAGACAATTACGTTCGTGCCGTGGCAGGAAAATCCTTTCACAGTGACGCATCATCAGTATTTATAGGTGGAGAGTTAAATACTTATGACGGCCCATGGAGCGATATCGACGAAGACGTTGAAAAAGTAAACGGCTTGTTCAATGTCACTACAAAAACCAATAGTGGAACCATCACGGTTACCGCCATGGCCTACGACAACAGCTGGAATTCGGCGGATCAAATTCCTACCCGAGCGGTAGAAAGCGGCTTAATTGATGAACTCGGCTCCTTAGATACCTCGGTGGGTGGCGACAGCAGTCGCTACAGCTTATCCACCAATATTACCATTGACGATTTTTACGTTTCCGCGTACGCCATCGACAGCGATCTCGATCTTTTCTCTAACTTTACCTACTTTTTGTCAGATCCCATCAATGGCGATCAGTTCGAACAGGTGGATAAACGGCAAATATACGGCGCCGAAGCGGGCTATCACTTTTCCGCTAGCCCAACTAACATGGACTGGACTCACCTCATTGGCATGCAAGTACGGGTGGACGATATCGGCGAGGTGGGGCTGCACCATACACAAAACCGAGTGCGCTTAAGCACCGTTAGAGATGACACCATCGACGAGCGCTCGTTTTCTTATTTCTATCAAGGGGATCTCTTGCTCAATTCCCGAACCACACTGCGGTTGGGGGCTAGGTATGATTATTTTGATGTTAACGTAAACAGCGACACCCCAGAAAACTCAGGCAGTAAAGATGACGGGATCGCCAGCTTCTCAGCCGGTTTAAGCTATATTTTCTCCACCCGCATTGAAGGCTATATTAATGCCGGTCAATCTTTCCATTCCAATGATGCCCGTGGCGCAACCCTATCGGTGGATCCCGAAACCGGTGAAGAAGCCGACCCCGTAGATTTACTGGTAAAGGGTAATACCGCGGAAATGGGCTTGCGCTATTTTACCAGCAAAGCCCTGAATATATCGGCATCACTGTGGTATTTAACCCTAGATTCCGAATTGTTATATGTTGGCGATGCGGGGAACAACGAAGCTTCTCGAGCCTCCCGTCGCTATGGCGCTGAACTTGCCGCCTATTATTGGTTTAACGATACTTTTAATGCTGACCTTGAGGTGGCCCTTACCCACTCTCGCTTTAAAGGCAATGAGGAAGGCGAAGGCAATCACATCACCGGGGCCCTTGGCGAAGTCATTAGTGCCGGGCTCACCTGGAAATTTGCAACGAACTGGGACAGCAGTGTGCGTTTACGCCATTTCGGTCCTCGCGCTTTAGACAGTTACGGTGATGTTGAATCTAGCAGCCTTACCGTGGTTAATGCACAGGTAAACTGGCAACGGGAAAGCTGGGCCATTACCTTTCAAGCATTAAACCTGTTTGATAGCGACGACCACGACATTGATTATTTGTACGAATCACAGTTGCAGACCGAAACAACCGCGGTAGAAGATGTGCACTACCATCCTATTGAGCCTCGTACACTGCGTGTAAAAGTGGCGTACACCTTTTAAACGCTGTCAGAACGGTTGGCTAAAGCACGCCATACAAAAAGGCGCCGCATTGCAGCTGCGGTATAGCTTGCAGTTACTTTTCCATGTGCTATAGATAAAGAAGACGTTACAGCAGGGATTGTAACGTCAACTTTGATAGCCAAACCAGACATGCTGGCAAATATTTTCACAAAAAAAGAGAATCCAAATGGCGAATAAAACGAAAGCCCTAAAAAAAGAAATTAAAGCGCGAAAAGCCAAAATTGCAAAACACGAAGATAAAGTAAAAAAACTGAAAAAGAAGCTAAAAAAAGCCAAGTCATAAAAGAAATAATCGAAATCATTAAAAGCAGCGCAGGCTGCTTTTTATTTTCTAGCCCAGGTCCAATCATAAACCCAATACAGGCATAGCCAGTGGCGAAAGATCTGCCCATATTATCTGTATTATTTACAGCCCGCTAAAGCCCGCGTTATTCCTCCCCTCAGAATAAAAATAAAAACCAAAGTAAAAACATAAGGTTACTTAACAACACATCTGGCCACCCCTTTGCATGACGTATAAGACGAACCTTTAATTAATTATATGCCATGGGGTTTAGCATTGGCATCATGGCAGCAAAGCGATGAATAGACCCATTGCTTACGCTTTTTTCAACGGTTATGAGGGTGAACATATGGTCATGCATCTGGAATCGCCAGCCACCGCCATCAAGGCTTTTATTGCACAGCAAGATTATCCCTGCGTGGGGGCGAAAACAGCGTTACAAAAAGATCAGATAGCGGTTCATGGGTTTTCCGCCATTGATGACGATACCCATAACATGGACATCCTTCATCAACTGTATAAATTTATTGATGCCTTTAATGTGTCCTGCGATATGTACTCATCATTGGTATGTACCTTTGAAGGGCCTTATCACTGCTCTGAACGGGAGTATGAAAAGTTACTGTGGAATAAGCTCCAACAATTGCACGATATTGATAACCGCCTTCATCATTGGGACAAAAACGTCAGTGATGATCCTGAGAAGGACGATTTTAGTTTTAGCGTAGGCGGTCACGGCTTTTTCATTATTGGTCTTAACCCTGCTAGCACCAGAAAAAGCCGACGATTTGAATGCCCCGCCATTGTATTTAATTTACATGCCCAATTTGAGCAACTTCGCGAGGAAGGAAAATTTATTCAATTTCGTGATCATATTCGTCATCAGGATAGCCAATTTAGCGGCTCACCCAACCCCATGCTCAACAACCACGGCGCTGACTCGGAAGCGAAACAGTATAGTGGGCGCAAACTTGAAGACGACTGGCAATGCCCATTTCATAAACATAAGGATTAAAATATGGAAACCATCCCCCCTAGAAGCGGTACCGCATTCGAACTGAAAAAAGACCAACTGCTTCGTATTGTTGATCCCCAGGGCGAGCAAGTTGCCGATCTCTACGCCTTTGCGAGTGACAATCATGAGGAGTTTTTATCTTCTGGACGCTCTTTGGATTACAACGAAAGCCTCCAATTTGGTAAAGGCGGTAAGCTGTATTCAAACCGCAGCCAAGTGATGTTCGAAATCATCGAAGATACGGTGGCAAATCATGACTTTTTACTGACCCCTTGCAGTGTTGACACCTTTACCCATTTTTATCCTGACGAGAAGCCCGTACCAGGCTGTCATGGCAATCTGGCCAAAGCCTTTGCCGCCTACGGCATTCCAGAGCACCTAATTGGCACAACCTTTAATACCTTTATGCATGTCAATATAGATAAAAGCGGTAAAATTAGCGTACTGCCTCCCACCAGTAAAGCCGGTGATTACACCGTCTTTAAAGCCCATATGGATATGATTGTAGGGGTCACAGCATGCTCGGCAGGTGAGTCAAATAACTTCAGTTATAAACCCATATGCTACGAAATAACATAAAGTCTCTTTGGCACTACCCCCATCAGCGGCGCTACCAGTGGCTCAAGGTTGCACTAAAGAATGCCCAATGGCTGGCGAGCGACAGGGTATGACGTTATAGGCATACTTAAGTGGTGCGGTATCATCTTTTATGATGGTTAAAATTTCATAATCATTGATTTCCACCACTTTACTGGCGGCAGGATGTTCGCAGCGAGAGTACGTATCAGCCTCATAAACAAAGATAAAATCAGCCAATAACTTTTTCTGTCTAAGCCTAAAAGAATCGCCGTTTCGCTTTGCTTCTAAAATGAACTGGCTTATCTTTTCGTCATCAGAAACTACTTCTATGCCATCATCGTTATTGATCAGCTGCTGTTCTGGTGGCGCAGTGATATCTACCTCTTCGGCTTGTTCGGCAATTTGCGTAATGACCTCGCCCACTTCAGAAGAATCAGAAAACTCCAGCACCCCACTTTGGGCAGACACCGCCACAATTTTAATCAGCAACGCTAATGTCCAAATGTAACGCACAAAGGCTGTGGTAATGACATATTTATAGTCTGGCGGGTGCCATAGCCCATGCACGCCGAAGGGCTTTAACAACACCAAAAGGATGAGATAAATGGGCATCAATAATTGGGTACATAGCAACACTAAAACCGTCGACACGAAAAACCAACTAGGAAGCATAAGGATGATGGCGAAATTGTGGCTATAAGGTAAGGCATCCGCGGTAATCCCCGTGACCCCATTGACCAGTCCACTGGCCGACGCCAAAGCAAAATTGGCCATCACCGCGTAACAAAATAACACTAACGCTCTGCCGGGCAAGCTATCCCACACCAGCATAAAGCGAGGCCAAAACTCCCTCACTAGACCAATTAACACCAAAGAGAACATCACCAATTGTAGAAAATCACTACTGATTTCCAGCGTAAGCAGTGCCAAGGCGATTAAGGTGGCGGCTACGTAACAACGTTGGGCAAAGTTCAATGTGCGCCAACGGCAGAGTAATTGTCTACCAACACGTTGTAAATCGTGAAAAATACGCCGCTTAGCCAGTAACAGAAAACGCAATACCTGCACTTTATTCTTTCGTGTCAGTAGCTTGTGATGTGCCAATTACTTTTCCTTTGCGTAATAGGCTAACGGATGCTCCGAGTTTAACCTTAAGTGAATACGGGCATCAGGGCTGACCGAGACCTCATGGCTTACACGTACTTTCAGTAATTCACCAGTATCCAGAGTTGCCGCACACAATCGGCTTTCACCTTCATAGCGACTCCACAATACCGTGGCATTGGCCGCATCGGCGTCCAACGTGGCGATAAGATCATCCGGTCGAATTAATACGTCCACGTCGGCGGTTGTGTGACCAATGCTTTTTCCCGGGGCTGTGCCAATAGGGGTTTGTAGGTTCGCCCCTAACACGGTGGCAGGAATAAAACAGGCATCCCCTAAAAACCCAGCGACAAATCGACTTGCGGGCTCGGAAAAACACCGTTCTGGCGTGTCCAATTGTTCTAACACACCTTTATTTAATATCCCCACTCTATCACCCACAGATAACGCTTCGTCTTGGTCGTGAGTGACCCAAATTGCGGGCACGCCAGCGGTTTTTAGTGCCTCTCGTATTTCCCAGCGTAAGCTGTCTTTTAACGACGCATCTAAATTTGATAAGGGTTCATCAAGCAATACAAAAGCGGGTTCATGGGCAAGGGTACGGGCAAGGGCAACCCGTTGTTTTTGTCCGCCCGATAACCGGGCCGGCTTAGCATTACGAAATTCATTTAGCCCCAGTAACGTTAACCAATGATCGGCCAAGGCAGTATCTTTCAGTCTAAAGCAGACATTCTGCTCTACCGTCATATGAGGAAACAAGGCAAAATCTTGAAAAACCATGCCCACATTGCGCTTCTCTGGGGGAATACTTTTGCTTGGCGTCGCCACCCAACTACCTAAATCTATTTTGCCTTCGCTAATGGGGATCAACCCTGCCAACGCCTGTAAAATAGTGGTTTTTCCACAGCCGGTTGGCCCCACCAGCATCAGTATTTCGCTGTTCTCTAATACGAGATTGAGCTTATCAACGACGCGGGTTGAACCATAGTCTACAGATAAATCAGAAACATTGAGCATTAACGACGGCTATCCTCGTTGACTGAAAATTCGGCCCGGCACTCGCCAGACAACATTAAGACCAGTCCTAATCCGGACAATAAAACCAATAATAACCCCGGCACGGCGGCGCGTCCAAAATATCCCGCTTCATACACTCGCCACAAATAGGTGGCAAGGGTTTCAAACCCGGTAGGGCCAAGCATCAAGGTGGCAGGCAACTCCCGCATGGCTTCTAAAAATACCAGTGCGGCACCTGCAACCATACCTCGCATGGTCAACGGCAAGGTGATGCGCATAAAGGCTTCTCGGGGACTTGCTCCCAATACCCTAGCCGCTTTCACTAAACCCGCATCTTGGTTCTCTGCGGTACTTCTTATTGTGCCTACCGCTAACGGTAAAAAGCGTAATACATAAGCCAGTACCAAAAGAGCGAGTGTTTGATACAACACGGGAATTTGCAACCCTAAGTAAACCAGCGCGGTTCCCATTACAATGCCCGGCACACCAAAACCAAAATAGGTAATACGCTCCATTAGCCGCCCGGCTTTACCGGCGATGGCCGCGTGGGCCACAGGCACCGCCAATACAACAGCGGCTATGGCAGCCAACATAGAAGCATAGGCAGAATTCCAGGCAAAGGTAAAATCAAAACCGCCAGTGCCTTCCCGGATTAACCACAAGGTAAAGATACCTAAGGGCAGCACAATAGAAAGCAAGACGATGGGCAAAAAAGACACAAAAAATCCACCACTAACCCACCGCGGTAACCATAGAGTTAGGTGCTTTCCAGGGCGTTCTTTGTCGCCGCCAATCCGTGATTCCATAAACAACACTAACACCACAATAAGCATTAACTGCAGTGACAACATGGCTGCCTGACTTAATCCGAAGGCGTTATATTCAACAAAAATGACGCGGGTAAAGGTGTCAAACCCCATGATTGCGGGGGTACCAAAGTCCGACAGTGCATACAGCGCCGCCAACAAGGCCCCGGCCGCGATACTGTTTATCACCCGTGGCAAAACAATACGCCAGAGGCTCATAAACAGGGTTTGGCCCAAGGTTCGGGCGGCATTGACCAAGCTAGCATCTAAACTCAGTAAGGCGGCACGGGTGGTTAGCATGACAAACGGATAGGTGTACAGCGACATCACCAGCGATGCCCCCCATAAACCGTCTAAAGAGGGCGTGGTTATCCCCGTAAGGTTTTCAATTTCCCCGCCACGTCCAAAAGCATAATATAAAGTAAAAGCCCCTAAATAGCTTGGCAGAGCAAGGGGAGCGGCAAAAGCGATAAGAAATAAGCGGCGCAAAGGGATATTTACGTAAGCGGTAAAAAAAGCGAGGGGCACGCCAATGAGTACCGAACCGGCCACGGTAAGGCACATCAGCGCCAGGGTATTTCCCAGCACCTGTAAATTTCGACTATCGAACAGTTGGGCGTTATCTGAGGCAAGAGAAAACAACACGCCAATGGGCGTTAAAGCCATTAGCGCGATAAGTAAAGCAAAGGGATAAGATTTAGGCCAGCTTGTCACAGAATGCCGACGTTCCGCATCAAATCTAACGTTGGACGAATATCTGCCAATTTACGCAAATCCAACTCGGGAGGGGAAATATCATTCAACGATGTCAGCCCCGCCGGTGGCGATACCCCCTCCACGAGGGGAATTTCATAAGCTTCAGACGCCAAGTAAGATTGCACTTCCTTGGACAATAAGTAGCGAATAAAGTTAATCGGTAAATCGCCCTCAGACAGCGCCACAATACCGGATGCATTGACCAAGCAACCTGCGTCATCGGAGGTGTAAGCCAATTCTACAGAGGCATCGGGTTTACCCGATTTTAAACGCAGCGTGTAATAGTGGTTAGCAAACCCTAAATCCACCTCCCCTCGCTCTACGCCCATTACCACACCTAATTCACCGGCATATTTTTTGGCATGGCGGTTAACTCCTCGTAGCCAATCTGCCGTGGCTTTCTCACCCTCAAGCAAGCGCATTGCGGTGACAAAAGACTGAAAAGACGCGTAGGCGGGTGCCCACCCTAATGCCAGATCTGAATCGGCTAATGCCATAATACTATCGGGTATTTGATTGGGGCTGACCCGCTCAGTATTGTAAGGTAATGTGCGTATCCGACCGGTAACCGGTGACCACTGGGGATATTGAAAACCGGCTTTAAGTTGCGCGGTCAAACCTTGAGGTAAAGGTTTGGCTAACCCTGCATCGGTAATCATTCCGATGGCACCGGTATCCACCGCCCAGAATAAATCCGCTTTGCGAACACCGGCTTTCGCTTCGGCAATAAGGGTATTGCCCAATGCCGCTGTCGCGCCGCGACGGATCTGCAAATTAAGCTTAGGGTTGCGTTTTTTAATGGCTTCTAGCACGTTTTCATACAAGCCGCCCTCGCCCCGCCCTAGGTATAGGGTAAGATCACCGTCCAATTCAGGTAAGTCGTTTACAGACACGGCCTTCGTTGTCTGCGCAAATGCCATGGAACCTGGTAGCGAAAAACCGCTAACCAGGCCGGATACGGCTAGCCCTTGAATAAAAGTGCGTCGTTGCATTAATGATCCTTAAAAAACACTCTTGCGATTTTCCTCAGCTTTTTCAAGCAGCACCTGAGCTTTATCGAGTTTCCCTTGCATGGCATCAACCACGGCACGAACGGCATCTACGCCTTTATCTTGGCTAATCGCCAGTGGCAGGGTGACGTTAAAATCTTTTTCAAGATCTTCAACTAACGAGGCATCTTGCCCAATTAAGTCACCTTCAATGCCTTCAAAGCGTTGCAAATAGGTATCGTGTACCAAGGTGGTAGCCACTTCAGATAGCTGTTCAGCGTACTTCGCCACTACCCGGTCCAAACGCTTTTTAATATCGTCGATAATTTCCGGCGCAGTAGTGGGCTCAACTTCGGTGGTTTTGACTTCCGCCACCAACCCTTTCTTCTGATACTCAGAAGCAAGTTTAACGGCACCGAGTCCTTGCCACAAGGCTTGATTCAGTTTGCTCTGTTCTGCCCGCACTGCGCTAATATCGGCGCCTTTATCAATGGCTTGTTTAACACCGTAAATGCCTTGCCAAATGGACGCATAGACAGGTACATACTGAGTTTCAATGGCAGAATGAAAATCCACTTCTTCCCAGTAATCGATCATCACATTGGTATCAACCTGACCCTTGCCTTTAGCAGCATAATCATCAACCACTGCAGCAAATTTTTCAGTCAGCCAAGTCACCTCTTCACCGTACTCCGAGAGATGTTCATGGAGGTTATTCACATGCTCACTGATAACACCATTAGCAGATACTTGCGTAACAAAAAAGCTACTCGATAGCCCCACTAAAAATGCCAGGCCACGTTTGTGCTTTGTATAGAAAGTCATAGATTACCCCAATGTAAATTTACTTTTGGAAATGATACTTATTATCATTAATTATGTAAAGCGAAGAAGGCCGCCTATATTTTGAACGTACTGTACTGTAAACCACCCAACAAAAACAGGGCGATAAGTTATCTTGCGAGGTGTTTTTTTAGTAACAATTTGGCGGTTTTAATGTATTACATTATGATACACTGACAAAAAAACAATACTGCCAAACAGGTTATGTCAATGGAAAAAGAAGGAAATAGCCGCCAGGGAATTCAAGTTATTTCTAGGGCTGTGAAAGTACTGCGGGCATTAGAAGGACGCCCGGAAGGATTGAGCCTCAGTGCGATAGCGAAAGAAGTTAATCTTCCTCGCTCTACTGTTCAGCGTATCGTCGGCGCACTGTCATCAGAAGGCTTTCTGATCTCAGCCAGTCCGACTTCTCGGGTGCGTTTAGGCCCTAGCCTCGTGTCTTTAGGTTCAGCAGCGAAAGCCGATATTGATCGGGTCATCATTCCCCATATGAAAAAGTTGTCTGCGGAAGTAGAAGAAACGGTGGATTTATCTGTTCAGGACGGTACATCGATGATCTTTATTGATCAGGTGGTGGCTGACTCGCAAAAACTACGGGCCGTGTCGGCAGTGGGAGATGCATTCCCTATTCATACCTGTGCAAATGGTAAAGCAATATTGGCAAAAATGCGCGACTCAGAAGTAGAAGAACTGCTCACCCTCTCTGCCCTTAATCAACTGACTACCTTTACTGTTACCGACATTAAGCAGCTTAAAGCTGAAATCGATAAGGTGCGTAAAAAAGGCGTAGCATTTGATCGGGAAGAACACTGTGAGGGCGTTTGTGCTACGGGGATCTCCATTGACGACCCCTATGGTCGCAACATTGCGATATCTATTCCCGTGCCGTCGGTACGCTTTAATCGAAACAAGCGGGTTATTGCCGATAAACTGATTGAATATAAGGCCATTATAGAAAAAGCGCTGGGGGCAACCCTGCAGTAGCAGGCCCAGCGCGTTAACCTTTTTATTGGCTGGCTAGCCTATTAGGAAGAAGGCAGCCCTTTTTTTGTGTTTTCCCGCTGCCCTAATACAAAAGCCACTGCATAAAATGACGCTCCAAACAATATAATACCGCCCATCCACAGATGGGTAATAAGATCAATGCTCATTGCGATTTCCTCTTTTGTTGATTAAGTAATGTGCAAGCGAAAATACAAAGACGATTGACGTAATTGTAGTTAACGCTGTAAGAAACAAAGATAACGCTAAATTCATAAGTCCTTTCCCCTACGCTGACGCAGCTTTATTGCATGCAGACGTGTCTTTGATAAACAATCCAGGCTTGGCCTTGGTTGAAGCCAAATTACCCAGCACGGTTATGCTCAAAGCGACGATGGCAACCACGTGGGCGTTTTCCAGCATTTGTAGACCAATAAGGTGTTTAATATCAGTGAACGACCACAGTAAGTTAATCGTCCAGCTGACCAGCAATACCCACTGGGCCACTGCCGCACTGCGCTTCCAGAACAAACCAGCCACGATGATAAAGAAGAAGGGCACCAGCCAAGCGAACAACCAGGTAATGGCTAAGATCACATTGGGATGGAAGAAAAATGTCATCAATGCGGAAAACAAACCAATAACAATGATGGTATAGCGGATCAGGAGTTTTTCTTTTTCCGGCTTGAGCGGCTCATGTAGGTGAGCGCCTACAATGTCCTTAGCGAAAATCGTGGCCGGGGCCAGTGCAGACATTGCGAAGGTAGACAACAGCGCACCTAAGAAGCCCGCTTGTAATAGCACCACCAACCAAGTGGGCAACAAATTCACAATTAATGCCGCCCCTGCCAGTTTAGGTCCTAACTCAGCAAATTCAGGAATGGTGGCGGCGGCAATTCCCACCAACACAGGAAAGACACCGAACAGTCCGTTAATTGGCGCCGCTATCCACAACGAGCGTTTAATGGTTTTTTCATCTCGAGCGGACATAGCAGCTTGCATACCTTGCTGATTCACCGACTGGGAGAACACCACCGAGAAAATTGCAGCGAGGGCAAAACTTACTAACAAATCGGGTTTCGCTAGAATGGATAATTTAAAACCTTCCCCTTTATTGACGTAATATTGGGTGACGCCGTCCCATCCATCAGGCAACACAAAGGCTAAATAAATCCCCGCAGTGATCACCGCCACATACATTACCACCGCATTCACCAGGTTAACCCACATGGTCTGTTTGATACCGCCCATGCAAACATAAGCCGTACCGAAAGCAGCGCCAATGACCGCCGACCACCCTAATGACCAACCGGACATCGCGGCGATACCTATTCCTAATGTTTGGGCTTCAAGGGTCACTAACCCAAACACCACCATGGCAGCAATACACGCGGTATAAATGCGTAATTTAGGGCTATACAGTTGACCGATTAGCTCGGGGATCGTTGCGGTACCAACCCGACGGATCCAGCGCCCTGTGCCTAAACAAATTACACATAACAGGATGGTATGAGCGAAACAAAACCACAGCGCTACAGCACCCAAAGAAAAGGACATTTCCATCAGCCCATATACATGAGCAGAACCAAGGTAAGTAATGGCAATGGTGACTGAAAACATGGCCAGACCAGCATCTCGACCACCCAAAGCCATATCTGTGACCTGGTGTTCCTGAGCGGATTTCCAGCTCAGGTACTTACCGATGCCACCAATAACAATGACATTGTAAGCTAATACCATCAGTAAAATACTATTCACACGGACCTCTTATATTTGTTATGCCGTAGCGCGCTACCACCGGTCACACGCAACGCTTGTTATGTCTGGCGTGTTAACCTGCGGTACATCCACCGTCTACATAAATTATCTGTCCGTTGATAAAGTCAGACGCAGGCGACGATAAAAAGAGTACCAACCCCACCATGTCCGTTGTTTCTGCTACACGCCCCATGGGCAACCGAGCAAGAAATGGCGCAATACGACGGGGATCGTCACAAATCTCTTTGGTCAGCGGCGATTTAATTAAGGTGGGGGCGATGGCATTTACATTAATGGTAAAGCCATCTTTAACCCCTTTCATCGACCACTCGGTGGCCAATTGTTTAGTCAGGTTATCCACCGCTGCTTTTGACGCCGCATAGGCACTATAGCCATCGGGATGACCACAAAAGCCGCGTACCGACGACGTATTCACAATTTTGCCTTTCCCCTTGGCCATAAAGTAGCGACCAAATACCTGACAGGGGATCAAGGTGCCCGTTACATTCACTGACATCACCTGCTCAAATTTGTCTGCTGGCATGTCCTCTGCAGGGGCTCTAAACGCCATTCCCGCATTGTTAACTAGGATATCTATGGCGCCAAACTCTCTGTCGACCTGATCCACCAAGGCTAAAACCGACGCTTTGTCTGTGACATCACTTTGAATGGCAACACAATGGCCACCCACTTCTTTTACTGCGTCTACCGTTTCCGCTAAGGTTTTCATGTTACGCGCTGTTACTATAACGTTAGCGCCGTGTAAAGCAAATGTTCTTGCATAGGCAGCCCCTAAGGTCCCATTTCCGCCGGTAATAACGGCAACTTTACCTTTCAGGTTGAACATGTTGAGCGCAAAATCATCGCTCCAGGAATCTGTCATCGGCATAAAGCCTCCTCATTACAGTCTCTGTACTACTCGGTTTTAAGCGCCACTAAGATGTGGAAACGGTAACCAGTACTGTGGTTGTATTATTGGTTTCGTTACGCAACTTGCGTCCTTCATTAGGAAGGATCGCAATGGAATCACCGGCTTTGAGCACAAAGGCGCGATTTTTTTCATCAACAACGGTGAGTTCACCGTCGATAACGTAGTAGGACTTTTCAAATTCAGCACCAAAAGCGCCTGCTTGGTATTGCATGTCTGCGCCACCATTGGGCAGAAAGTAACTCAGTCCCTGCCAAAATTTTGTTAGTCCTGATTCCTCTTCGCCCTGCACTTTCATGGCCACCATGCCGAAGTGTGCTGGAGGGTTGTAAGGCTTTATTTGATCAAGTTTTATATGCTTCATGACCTATCTCCGGGCTAGAAGCCCACGTTATCTTTACCTTTCAACCCAAGGATTTCCCGAGTTTCTGCTGGGGTGGCAATTTCGAGAGAGAACTCACTTAAAATGCGTTTTATTTTCTCGACCTGCTGGGCATTGCTGTCGGCCATCTGGCCTTTACCGATAAACAAACTGTCTTCCATGCCTACTCGCACGTTCCCGCCCATCAGCGCCGCTTGGGTAGAAAATGACATTTGATGTTTACCTGCTGCTAGCACAGACCATTGATAGTCGTCGCCAAATAAGCGATCCGCGGTACTACGCATGTACATCAGGTTTTCTACATCAGCCCCGATTCCGCCTAAAATGCCGAAGATGGTTTGTATAAAGAATGGCGGTTTAATGAGTCCACGGTCGGCAAAGTGAGCCAAGTTATATAGATGGCCTACGTCATAACATTCGTGTTCGAATTTAGTGCCATGCTCAGACATGATGGTCATGATTTTTTCGATATCACGGAAGGTGTTACGGAATATAAAATCATCACTGTTACGCACGTATTCTTCTTCCCAAGGGTGCTTCCACTCCTTGTATCGATTGGCCAGAGGGAACATGGCAAAATTGATACTGCCCATATTCAACGAACACATTTCTGGCTTCACTTTCATGGCGCAAGCAAGACGTTCTTCAACGCTCATGGTAGGACTACCACCGGTGGTTAAATTAATTACCGCATCGGTTTTTTCTTTTATCGCTGGCAGAAAATCCATAAACACATCGGGATCGCCCGTAGGCTGTCCGGTTTTAGGATCCCGCGCATGTAGATGAATAATAGAAGCCCCTGCTTCGGCTGCCTCTACCGAAGCATCGGCAATCTCTTCTGGCGTAATAGGAAGTGCATCAGACATCGTTGGCGTATGCATAGCGCCAGTGACTGCACAGGTAATGATGACTTTACGATTCTTTTTCATCTTTATGCCCTTTTTTGTTTTGTACTTCGATCAAATATTTACTGAGGTTGACTTTCACTGCCTGGGCTTCTTCTTCCGTCCAGGTTTTAAACCCTTTGCCGGTTTTCATGCCCCACTCTTTGCTGTCAACTTTGTGTTTTAAAATGTCAGCAGGCTGAGTGTCATTGTTGAGGCTTTCGAGAATGACGTTGTGAATATCAAGGGTGAGATCTAAACCAACTAAATCTGCGTTTTCGATGGGGCCGAGTACCGGCAAACGTAACCCAAAACTGTTTTTTACAACGGCGTCTACCCCTTCTGCCGAGCAAACACCGTCGTTAATAAGTGCTATCGCCTCACGCCATAGCGCATGCTGCATGCGGTTGCCTACAAAACCAGGCACATCTTTTTTTACGTGTACCGGTTCTTTGCCGGCAAACTTAAGTAGTGTCATCATTTTTTCGATGGCTTCATCACTACTTTGATCGGTCTGCACCACTTCCACTAACGGCACCAAATAAGGAGGGTTCCACCAATGGGTGCCCACTACCTGATTTTCAAAATGCAGGCCTTCAAAAATTTCTTTGATAGGAATAACAGAGGTATTGCTAGCTACCACGGCGGTAGACTTTGTGTAAGGTCGAATGCGACTAAACAATTGTTGTTTTAACTCGCGCTTTTCAGGCACCGCTTCAATAATAAAATCAGCATCGGTCACTGCCTGCTGCAGATCTCCGACCACATTGATGTATTGCAATGCATCGGTACTTAACGACATGATCTCAAGATTCGACGCTATTTTGTCTTTAGCGGTATCTCTGGCAGTGGCATACGGGTCGTAAAGCGTGACAGCGATTTGCTTACACGCAAACACCTGTGCAATACCGCAACCCATTAATCCTGCGCCTAACACCGCAACTTTCGTTGATTCAAACATGTTGCTCATCCAGATAGATAAACGGTGCCCTTATTAAGCGGGCACCGTATGGAAAAATGGATTACTCAGCGCTGCCTTGTTCGATGCGGTAGCTACCGCTTTTGTCGACCATAGCAACCAAACGTACGATACAACCGTCACCGCCTTTCCAGCGCCATGGGAATGCCGCAATAGTGACCCGCTTACCGGTGACTTTGTTGATTTCGCCGCCCACGTTTTCGATACCGCAAATTCCGTTACTTAATAACGCACGGTGACAAGGCTCCCAGTGTGGGAAGTCTTCAATAATCGAACGACCACCAGAGAATTCTTTATATTCGTCTTCCAGATGAGGAATCAGTGGACCTGGGCCATGAGGGCCGATGGCTGTACCAAGAGGATGGTCAAGGGCTTGAACATCGATACCTACCATTTTGACTTTCTTCTTCGCTAACCATTCGCCTGCACACTTGTACAAACCTGGACCATAGTGATAATACTCAGAAGAATCCGCGTAGGTTTCATGCCAACCTGTATTGATAATAACGATGTCGCCTTCGCGAATTTTAGGGGTGGCATTTTCTAAATCTTCTGCGGTAATCACTTCCCACTTCTTCTTCGGGATAGAAACCACCACTGCCGTACCAAAGAAACGAGGAAGCGGCATTTGATCCATAAATGGCGTGCCTTCTACCACGTGTGCGGGCGCATCAATATGAGTACCTGAGTGCATAACTGTGGTAATACGCTGGGTCAACACTCCGGACTTACTCATACCGTGCAGGCGCTCAATTTTCACATCTTCAAAATATGGCCAGCAAGGCTGTCCTAGTCCCCATTCGTGACTGAGGTCATAAAACTCCATGCCAGTATCATTGTTCAGGTTTTCTTCCTGAATCATTTCATCCATATCTTGCTTAGAAATTTTATGTACACGTTTTATATCGTTAATTTTCATATTTAATTACCTTAACCGAATTGCGATACACCTATACCGTGATACGAACACTAACAACATAAAAGTCACCTGTCAATCACATATGATTAACACAATAAACACATAAAATAATCACAAACCATTGTTTTAAAAGGAATATTCAATATACCTTCAAAAATAATTTGTTAAATTATATTTTTTTGAACAGCTCGTTAACAAATTGTTACTAATTGATTGACATCCTTCCCTCTAAACAGGTAGGTTATTATTCAATCGATACAGCTGTACCACAAAGCGGAACGGTCGATCGTGTAATAAATGCAGATTAAAAATAGAAAAATACACTCACAGATCTGAGGGAAATATAATGAAGTCATATAAGTGGAATCCCATCCAACGCACGCTAGCTCTGGCATTTGCTGGTCTTTGTGCACCTGCGGTGCTGGCCCAGGAGGACATAGCTACATCTACTTCAGAAGAAACAAACCCATCTGCTACATTAGAAGTGATTCAAGTCACATCACAAAAAAGAACACAAACACTGCAGGAGGTACCGGCTACAATTTCGGCGATTCCGGCCGGTGTGATGGAAGATTATGGTATTGATGATTTATTCGAGATTGCCAATTTAGTACCCGGCATGGTGTTTTCCCGCGCACCGGATGATGGCCTCGCCCTCACATTACGGGGGTTAGGCACGCCAGCCCGTACACAAAGCTTCGATCAATCCGTGGCCTTGTTCCAAGATGGCATGTTCGTGGGCAAAGGCCGTATGTATTCAGCGGCATTTTTCGACGTTGAACGCATTGAGGTGATAAAAGGCACCCAAAGTACCTTATTAGGAAAAAACACCAGCTTAGGCGCAATCAGTATTGTCACCCGCAAACCCACTGACGATTTTGAAGCCAATATTTCTGCTGGTGTGGAGTTGCAAAATGGGGGCTGGAGTCTGGATGGCGGTGTTAACCTGCCCATAACCGATGATCTCAAGGTGCGGGTCGCCGGTCATTTTGTGGAACAAGATGGTTGGATAGAAAACCTGGCCACTGGCAGAGACGTACCGGAAGACAGTGATCAAGGTGTGCGGGTAACGGCGGTCTATACGCCTACCGATACCCTTTCTGTTACCGCGTCTTATCAACACTCTGACAGTGAACGCATTGGCAATGGTTACCAATACGTGGACAATGGCGGCTATTTTACAGACGATGTACTTGAAATCGTAGGAGAAGCACAACTTGATGACACCAAAACAGCCACCTGTGAAGAATGCCCCAACAACGAAAGCTACCATGATACGTCCGTAGATGCGTTCACCTTGACCATAGAAAAAGCGTTTGATGATTTAACCCTCACCTCGGTGACTTCCACGGCTACCTACGACATCCTCTTTTATGATGATTTCGATTTTGGCAGTGCTTTTGACGAGTACACCTATGTGACCACCGGTGAAGTGGACTATTACAGTACCTATTTTAAGCGGGAAGAGGATTATGATCAGTTTTCCCAAGAGTTGCGTTTAGCCTCGGATGGACGAGAAGACTTTGATTACATGGCCGGTTTGTTTTACTTCAAAAGCGATTGGAACTCGCTGGAATGGCAGAATTACAATACGCCAAACTTTCCACCAGGGGATACGGCGGGAGAAATTTTCAATGGCGCATTTGGCAATGATTTCAAACAAAAAACTGAAACCTTGTCGGCGTTTATCCAATCGGACATCTACCTTTCTGACACCCTAACCCTTGCTGCCGGATTACGTTACACCGACGAAACCAAAGATGTGCAGTTTGATCGTATCCAAGGATCACTGGCCACCTTATGGAACACGGTGGTGAATCCGCCGTTCGAGTCAGACCTTACCTTCTCCGACAGTTTTCTTAACGGTAATGTGTCATTGCGCTATGAAATGTCGAGAAACGTTAGCCTTTATGCCTCCTACGGTTTAGGTAGCAAAACCGGTGGCTTTGCCGAATCAGCAGAGGTTACCAGCGGCGATCCCTCCTTAGATGTATCAGAAGGCGGCGCACGGGTGAAATCGGAAGAAACCCAAACCTACGAGGCGGGAAGTAAAATGGTCTTGTTTGACCGTAAAATGAACCTGAACCTGGCATTATTTTATACCGAAATTGAAGACTTCCAAGAAACGTCCTTTTTGGTCACCGACGCCAGTGCTGGCTTCCTGACACAAAATGTGGATGTGGAGTCTACCGGGTTTGAAATTGATGGCCTTTATCAGCTAAACGATGACTGGCGTCTTAGCGGTGCCCTCACCTATGCCGATAGCGTACACAAAGATGATGGCAGTGATTTGGCTCAAGCGCCCAAGTTTACTGGTAATTTCGGTTATTCCTATATTACGGAACTAAACGTTAACGACTTATTATTCCGCTCTACCGGCTATATACGCTACCGGGATGAAATGGTCAGCCAAATTAATGAAACCTACCCATCTGATAGCTTAACTACCTTAGATGTGACCGCTGGCGTAGAAGCTGGCGATGGCATTTGGGATGTAATGTTGTCAATAACAAACCTCACCAATGCCCGCTCTGCCGACTTTAGCAGCCCGATAGCCGGCCCTGTTGGCGCCATATTGGGTGCACCAACGGGGGATCAGGGGATCACCGCAGAAACTTTAAATCAGCAACGTATGGTTAAGTTACAGTTTAACTACTACTTCTATTAACCTACTTGCCCCAAGGCGTCAGGCATGAGTGTCTGGCGCTTTTATATCCCCCGGCAAGATTGTCGTTCAGTGATGGAACAAGCAATCATGAGCTTTTGTGAATGGCGATCTTTATTATCAATCATATCCAACAGTAAACCCGCCGCCTCCTTGCCTATCACATAGGGCTCCTGTTTCACCACCGTTACAGGCACTTTAAAGAATTCGGTCATGGGAATATCATCAAAACCAATGAGGGAGACATCATCGGGTATAACAATGCCTTCCTGATTTAAATGGGCCAATAATTCAGTGGTAATGGCCAAATGCTGAGTAAAAAACGCCGTGGGAGGATTATCCGATTGTAGTATGGTTTTTGGCGCTTGTTCGAAGCCCGTTTCTCGATGCCAATATTGGATCAAAGACCCACAGAAGGGAACATTGTGTTTGGCTAATGCATCGATATACCCAGTGTAACGCTCTTTTCTCGACTTTACGTTTTCAAAGGTTTGGGTCATAAAGCAAATACGCCGATGACCTAACTGGATGAGGTACTCGGTGGCATCGAAAGCCGCTTGACGATAGTCAGACAACACGATGTTCTGTTCACTGCCATCGTGTTCTAACTGAAAATGCACCACCGGCATCCCCTTTTCCATATAGTCAGCAATAAGGGCATTATTTTTACCCGACGAGGCAATAATAATGCCGTCCACCCGCATTTGATAGAGGGCTTCTAGCGCCTGCGCCTCTACCTCAGGATCAAAGTCAGTACTAAAAATTTGTGCGTTATATTGATGCTTACGACAAAAATCATCTACCCCGCGAATGGTTCTACAGGTATCAAAACCAGTGATATCCCGAACAATCACTCCCACCATTCGGGTTTTTTTCCCTTTCAGATTGCGGGCCGTGGGGTTCGGGGTGTAATCCAACTCTTTAATTGCCGCCCGTATTCTTTGTTGGGTTTCCTTCGACATATAGTCGAACCGCCCATTAAGGTATTGAGAGACGGTACTATTTGACACTTTCGCCAGACTTGCGACATCGACCAGTTTTGCTTTTTGCATGAATAGAGTAGGTTTACAATGTTGTTAATGTATTGTTGACATTGTGCATGACTATGGTAGCTTCATCAACTAAAACGTTTTACTAAAACGTTTTATGTCCAGTTAGAGAGGAGACTTGGGTGAAAATTTCAGCGATAAAAGTATTCGTGTGCAATCCCGGTAGAAACTTTGTCACCGTAAAAGTGATTACCGATGAAGGCATTTACGGAATTGGTGACGCCACATTAAACGGTCGAGAAATGGCCGTGGTCACCTGTCTTGAAGAACACATCATCCCCTGTCTCATTGGCCGTGATCCCCACGCTATTGAAGATATATGGCAGTATCTGTATCGCGGTGTTTACTGGCGCAAAGGGCCGGTTAACATGGCCGCCATCGCTGCCATTGATATGGCATTGTGGGACATCAAAGGCAAAGCCGCTAATTTACCCGTGTATCAGTTACTTGGTGGTAAAAGTCGCACCGGTGTCACCCTATACGCCCATGCCAGCGGTAGCTCCATTGAAGACACCTTAGATAAAGCAGAAGCCTTGCAACAGCAAGGATTTAAAGCCATTCGCTTACAATCAGCCATTCCCGGACTCAATGTGACCTACGGCGTGCTCGGCGATAAAAAAGATTACTTTGAACTACAAGGTAACCGCCCCCTTCCGCCGGAAGAAACTTGGTCAACCCAAAAGTACTTCTCCATGATCGAAGACTTGTTCAAACGAGGGCGTCAGCGTTTAGGGAATCACATCCATTTGCTTCATGATGTACACAGTCGCCTAACCCCAATAGAAGCAGCACGCTTAGGTAAACTGCTTGAACCCTATCATTTATTGTTCTTAGAAGATGCGGCTATTGCTGAGAACCAAGCCAGCTATGAAGTTATTCGACAGCACACCACCGTTCCTTTAGCCATTGGTGAAACCTACAACAGTATATGGGAATGCAAAGATCTCATTGAAAATCAGCTTATTGATTACATTCGTACCGCGGCCACCCACGCCGGCGGGATCACTGCCCTGCGACGCATTACAGATTTTGCCAGCATACACAATGTGAAAACCGCCCCCCATGGCGCGCCGGACCTTTCCCCTGTGTGTTTTGCTGCTCATATGCACATTAATATTTGGGCACCCAATTTTGGCATTCAGGAATTTGTCGGCTTTGGCAATGACAAGCTTAACGACGTATTTTCCCATAATTTTAGTGTATCAAATGGCATGGCAACCATGACTGACGCCCCCGGCCTTGGCGTGGATTTTGACGAGGAAGCGGCGGCGAAATACCCCTACAAACGATCTTACCTTCCCGTCAGTCGACTTGAAGACGGCACCGCATGGCATTGGTAATCACCCATAAATAGACAGCGCGATAGAAAGAAGGAATATAAAATGAAAAAACCGCTCACCGTTTTGATTCAGGGCACAGGCTTTGCCGGACAAGGCCATGCGGAGGCATTTCGCTACGCTGGTGTGGACGTTATCGGCATGGTAGGACGCACCGAAAGCGTGGTGACAAAAGTCGCCGAAGAAATGGCCATTCCTTATTCTGGCACCAACTGGAAACAAGCCTTGGCCGAATTAAAGCCTGATATTGTTTCTATTGCTACGCCCGGCGGTGCCCACGAGCAAGCGATTATTGATGCCATCGAGGCCGGCTGCCATGTGTTTAGTGATAAGCCATTAACCACCGATGGTCCATCAGCGAAAAAACTCGCCTTGTTAGCGGACGAAAAAGGGGTGAAAACCGCTTTTGCCGCCAGCTTTCGTTATATGCCCGATGTGATACATGCAAAACGTCTGGTTGCCGAAGGAGCTATTGGTGAGCCTCAGGAAATTGAATGTATCTCTCACTTTAACTTAGAAAAACACATCCCCTTTGGTTGGTCTCATCGCGCTGAAGATGGCGGTGGTCGGTTGAATAATAACTTCACCCACAAACTGTCTATCGTTACCTCCATCGTCGGTGAGAAGATCCTTTCAATGATGGGGGAAGTGCGAGACGATTTACAAAAAGCCCCCATTGTGGAAGGCGTTCACAACTTTAAAAAGCGCCGGGAGTTTATTCCTAAGGACATCCATGATCCTAACCTGAAATGGGGTAAATCCAATGTGGAGTGGTCGTATACCGTACTGGCTCAGATAGAAAGCGAACTTGCCCATAAACCGGTGTCTGTCCTATTTAAACATGGTGGTCTACACCCCCGTTTTCACGAAGATCATGTGGTTATATACGGCAGTCACGGGGCCATATACATAAAAGGCCATTATGCCAGTGGCCCACTGTATTTATACGATGAAAACGGTCAATGGGTTGAGACACCACTACCTGAAGATATTGTGCAAAACCAACCTGAAGGCGAAGGTGACACCGAACGCAACTGGCGTTACCTCATTCGAGAACTGGTACAGGATATTAAAGGCGAAGCCGTCGCGCCCTACCAAACCTTTAAACAAGGTGCTCAATACCAGCAATTAATCGATTTAATTCGACAAAACGATAATTGGGTTGATGTGACTCATCTTCAATAAAAGGCCGTCTCATGGTGTATGAATATCTGGTTATCGCAGGGTACTTTTTGCTGATCCTGGGAATAGGTTTTGCATTTAAGTCAATGGCAAAAAACTCCACCAGCGATTACTTTCGCGGTGGAGGACGCATGCTGTGGTGGATGGTGGGCTCCACTGCCTTTATGGCCCAGTTTTCGGCATGGACATTTACTGGCGCAGCAGGCAAAGCCTTTACCGATGGCTTTGCCATCAGTTTAGTCTTCTTCGCCAATACCTTTGCTTACTTTTGTGGCTGGCTGTATTTTTCTGCCCGCTTCCGGCAAATGCGTGTCGACACGCCTACCGAGGGTATCAAACGTCGCTTTGGCCCTGAAAACGAGCAGTTTTTTTCTTGGGCGTTAATTGTATTTAGCATGATCAACGCCGGCGTATGGCTCAATGCGCTGGGCGTATTCTCCAGTGCCGTTTTTAATGCCGATATTAGCTTAACCATTGTGATCACAGGGCTTACCGTATTATTTGTTTCTGTGTTGTCCGGCGCGTGGGGAGTCGTCGCTTCGGATTTTGTGCAAACCCTCATCGTCGCGGTGATCTCCATTGCCTGTGCTATCGTTGCCTTAGTCAAGGTGGGAGGGCCTGTTACCTTGGTCAACGACTTCCCGGTGGATTTTGTCATGGGGCCGGATATGAATTACGGCATTTTATTGTTTGGTACCTTCATCTTCTTTTTAACCAAACAATTAATCACCATCATGAACCTCAACGATTCTTTTCGTTTCCTTAACGCCAAAGACTCGGTGAATGCACGAAAAGCCGCTCTACTGGCCATGGTATTAATGGGGATAGGCAGCATTATCTGGTTTATTCCACCCTGGGCCTCTGCCATCTTGTACCCTGACGCTGCTGCCGCTTACCCTGAACTGGGCAATAAAGCCGGCGATGCGGTGTACTTGGTATTTACCCGCAATGCCATGCCTGTTGGCACCGTAGGCTTGCTGTTGGCGGGCTTGTTTGCTGCTTCCATGTCTTCCATGGATTCGGCGTTAAATAAAAACGCCGGTATTTTTGTGCGCAGTTTATATCAACCCTTTTTGCTTAAGCGAGAAACCGCCGTCACCGACAAACACCTGCTTCGTGTTAGTCGCGTGGTGAGTTTTATTAGCGGGATCTTAGTCATTATCGTGGCATTATTCTTTAAATCGTTGAAAGAGCTTAGTCTTTTTGAACTGATGATGAATGTGTCTACCATGATCCAAGTACCATTATTGATCCCCCTTATCTTTGGGCTATTGATTAAAAAGACGCCCCAATGGGCACCTTGGGTTACGGTTGCTATTGGGCTAAGTGTGTCGTGGATAATGACCTATGTCATCACCCCAGATACGTTTGCCCAATGGATAGGCCTCGCCCAACCTTTCACTCGGCGAGAGTCCGTTGATGTGGGGTTAATGCTTATGATTGTGGCCCATCTCGTTATTACCGCCGGGTTCTTTTGTGCTACCACCTTGTTCTACAAACCTCAAAACGACGGGCACCGAGCAGAAACCGATCGTTTCTTTAGGGATATCGAAACCCCAGTGATCGCCGACTTTGAACAAGACGACTATGATCGTCAGCAACGTAATAAGCTGGGACTGATGGTTATTATTATGAGCGCAGGCATGGTGGTGATGATGGCGATCCCAAACCCTCTTTGGGGTCGGCTGGTGTTTTTATGTTGCGGTTTAGTGATGTTTGCCATTGGTTGTTTGCTTAAATACAGCGCTCGACCGGTCAACACCCCACCCCAAAGTAAAGGTGAATTATCATGAAGCAGCAAAATTTGGCCACGGCGTGCCTTATCCCCCCTATCAAGGAGCTCCTTTGCGTGGCGAGTTTAATGCTATTTTTACATGGCTGTAAGCTAATCCCTCCCGCCCCTTCGGTAACGTTAACCCACGGCGTAGATCCGTCAGCGGGTTCAGCCTTATCGGCGTATATCATTACTACCGACAACGCCACCTACTACTTGGAAAAGTCCGGTGGCGGTCTCTCAAGCCTTATGGACAAAGCGGGTAACGATTGGATAGGGTTTAACGATATAAAAGGTTCAGGCTGGAAAGGGGAATATCGAGGCTTTCCCAATGCGGTGCACAAGCAAGACGGTAATTACTTCCATGCCATGAATGCCGGTACGGACCCCTCTACCAGTGAAGTGACTATCGAAGAGCCAGACCATGTACGCATCCTGTTTACCTCAGAAAACGGGCAATGGGAAGGTCAGTGGGATTTTTACCCCACCCATGGAGACTTTACAATGACCAAAGTCAGCCCCGGCTATGCTTACTGGCTTCAGTATGAAGGTGTACCCGGGGGAGAAATGGACGACACAGATTTTTGGTTTAATTCAGCATCATCACAAAAGCACCTTATCGAAGAGACCTTCTCTGGAGACCTACCAGCGCCAGAATGGATCGCATTTGGAGATAAAGATACCCCTCGAATGTTGTATTTTCTCAAGCATCAAGACGACAACTATCCCGATGATTATGTGAGTCGCCCTTTTATGACGGTAATGGGGTTTGGCCGACAAAACAAAGAGAAATTCTTAAATGAACTGGTGCGTGTTTCCTTCGGCTTTGTAGAATCAGTCCATTATGACAAGGTGCAAGACACAGTCACCCAGTTAACGACCCCTACCCAATAAGCCAATCGCTGTCTTCGTAGGCCGCTGGCGTGGTTAACCATTCACCCCATTTTTAAGCCAAAAAAAAGAGTCCCGAAGGACTCTTTTTTTCAATTAGTCACACGATGCCACGTGTTCCGATAACAGAGAGGTGGCTATATCCAGTACGGGTTCACCATTGTACAGCCCCTTGATTATCGGTAGGTAAGCTTGGCTAAATACTCGGTCTTGCGCCAATTCACCAAATACCGACTCTAGCTTCAAAAATGCCAGTGGATCTTCAGCTGTGCCTGATGCCGCCTGATGCAATGCATCTGCCATGGCATCTTGAATTTGCAGTGGCTTGCCGTCTTCAGACGCCTGTTTATCTGAGTAATAACACCACGCAGCAAGGGTCAATGCACTTAATTGAACACTGCCATTTGCGCTCAGGTTATCTTTTATTGTTGGCAGCAAAAATACCGGGATCTTTGCAGAGCTTTCAAGGCATATACGAGACAACGCATCTTTAATGTAAGGGTTGGCAAAGCGAGACAGCAATACCCCTTTATATTCTTCAACATCGATACCGTCTACAGCGTCGAGAGTTGGCATAACCTCAGAGCTCATAAATGCGGATAACAATTCACGCAGCTTAGGTTCTGCCATCGCGCCATGAATGGTGTCGAGTCCGGCCACAGAGCCCACTAAACCGAGCACCGAATGGCCGGCATTGAGCATGCGAAGTTTAAGTTTTTCGTACGGTGCCACATGGGGAACAAACTGTGCCCCCACTTGTTCCCAATGGGGTCGTGAATCAGAAAATAAATCTTCGATAATCCACTGATGGAAAGGTTCACAAACCACAGGCCAGCCATCGCTAAGTCCCATTTCCTGTAACTTTTCGCGATCAGCATCCACAGTAGCCGGTGTAATCCGATCAACCATGGAATTAGGAAAACAGACGTTTTGTTCTACCCAGTTGGCAAACGTGACATCAGTGAGACGAATAAAAGATAACAGCATCTTTTTAAGCACGTCACCATTATGCTGAATGTTATCACAAGACATAATGGTAAACGGTGTTTGACCAGCCGCTTTTCTTTGCTTTAAGGCCGCCGTTAAAAAGCCAAATACGGTTTTAGGTGTTGCCGGATTGGCAAGATCGAACTGCACATCATCATTATTGGCAATGAAGTTACCGGTAGTAGGATCAAAGTTATAGCCACCTTCGGTGATGGTCAGCGAGACAATCTTTGTCTGTTTGGCCGCCATTTGGTCTATAACCCTGGCAGGATCATCTGAAGCCATTAAAAAGTCCGTCATGGCGCCAATAACCCGCGCCTTGTGCTCACCACTACCATGCTTTTCAATGAGGGTGTAAAGATAGTCTTGAGCAGCAAGAATATCTTGCATACGTCGGTCGCCTTCGCGCAAACCTACCCCGCAAATCCCCCAGGATAAGTCGCCAGTTTTTTCCATAATGGCATCAACATACATGGCTTCATGTGAACGGTGAAACCCGCCCACTCCAACATGTACAATACCGGCGGTTACCTTTTCCACCGGATAACCTGGGACAGTAATATGCTCAGGTAGTTGGTTTAGCTTATCCCTGCTCAGTGAAATGCATGATTGCGGTTGCATATAAACCCCTTATTTGACGAGTGCTTTTTGGCGACGCATCGCCCAATAAGCAGTAGAAAAGTAAATCAGTGTGCAAGCAAAGCCTAGGTTGAAAAACAAATCACGGTTGCTTTCATAACTTGCAATATCAGCGCTCAACAGGAAGGTGTTTCCTGCCATGATAATGGTAACGATGAGGCTGGCCACTGATACAAAACGTAAGACACGAGTAACCGGTGAGATATCATCAACATGGTCGGGCAGTTTCGCACCTTGCTCTGTTTGATAAACTTCCACCTGTTCACAGAAGGCCTTCATCTGCGCTTTTTCTTCGGTGTAGTCTTCTTTCGCGCCATGTTTACCCGCTAATACGGTGTAGACGAAAATGGTAAAGAACCACGTAGGAATGAACAAATAGTAAAAGGAAATGACATCTAACGCATTAAGTCCAAATCCAAACACCAAGCCTAAGCCCCAGCTAGCGACAGCGGGTGTGCTATGGGTAAGTTCACGGTAGTGTGCCCAGTAACGGGTGTAGCCAATCTTCGGAAAGATAACATGTTCAGCAAATACAATTGCGCCCACCGGCACCACCAATAAACCCGCATAGGTGAGCAACGGCAGTAATTTTGTAAAAACAAAAGGAAAACACGCAATACATACGGTTACTGCACCAACAATTGCCGTGGTTTTATTTCGTGATTTATCTTTGAAAATAGCTTGAGCAGCCAAACCTGCGCGATACAAGTTGGCATTGGCGGTAGTCCAACCGGCGACAATCACAATAACCAACCCAGATAAACCCAATGCATGATAAGCAACATCACCTGGATCAAGCTGAACAATGGATTTTTGGACTAGTACGGCGGTACCCGCCCCCATAATACCGGCAGAAATCCACGCGATATAGTGACCGAACAACATACCCGCAGAGGTACATAAGCCGTAGCGTTTACGTTTAGCATAACGCAACAAAGCCATATCAATTAAGCCAAAATGGGTAATGGTGTTAGCCGCCCATGAAAAGCCAATCACTTCCATCAAGCCAATACCTGGCTCGCCGCTTTGGGTTAACCCTGTCCATACAGACGTAGAACCGATCTCCATGAAATCAGCCCAGCTGGACACCGTGGTCGAGCCGATAACGGCATCGGCCAGCACAGGCATAAGCACTAAGGGGCCAGCAATAAACATGGTAAACAACCAAGGGGCACAAATACGAGAGAAGTCTGAAACGGCATTAAAACCGTACATGGCTACCAGAACAACAATCACGCCCACAGCCGCTACCACACCAACAAATGCCATGTTGGTGGGATACCAATTAAGCTGAGCGGGAATATCCAGCGCAAACCGCACTGCCGTTGCTGATACGGTGATCATGGCGGCGGAGATAACCGTGAAGATAATAACGTTAGCCCAGTTATATAACTTGGTCATTGAATCGCCAGCGATTCTTTGCAAATAGGTATACAAGCTAAGGCGAGTTTCCACCGCGATTGGGGTGGTAATAAGTGTCCAACTCAGTACAGCCAGGAGGTTCCCCACCAGCAAACCAAGTAAAATATCTGTCATTGTTGCCCCGAGGGCCACAAAAGTCGCACCAAAGACAAACTCGGTGGCAGCAACGTGTTCACCGGCATATAAACCCATGAAATGTTTCCAGCCTTTTAGCTGGTGTTTGGCAACGGGAAGTTGCTCATCGCTGATCTGTGATATATCAATCTTATTTGAAGTCGAACTCATTTTTTTCTCGCTTCATTTGCACATAAAACTTGGCTGACAATAGCAACGAGTTTTTCTTATATCGTTCGTCGCATGAATGAGCATTTACCCCTCCCATGAGATATAGCCCACGCGGATAGTTACATAACCGCGTAAAAATGTAAACAGATTTAACAGAACAATAGTTACATAATCGTTAACAGTTTCTTACATCACATCCTAATTACTTATATCATTTTTCAATAAAATGCCGCAAAAAGCTGTTTTACCGGCTTTTTTCACATAAACCGACATTCCATTGAGGTCATTTGTTAGACAAACGTAAATGAGAAAAGCTCAACCAATAATTGAATATGAGCAAATACTCACACTAAGAGCCAAAGCCCCAATTGATTTACTTTTACTTCTCATAATCTCTATACGTTGTGGTAAAGGTTTAGATTTCGTTTATCTATAAAGGGACGTCTTGCAGCAGCCCAAGTACACTCGCATCGCTGTCATACCGATTTCAGTGGCATCTCGGGTTGGATAACCGTAATATTTAAAAATAATGCTTATGCGGTTTGGCACTAGCAAGTACATGTTTTCTAAACGATACTGGTTTTATGCAAACAAAAATGACTGATCTCTACTTACCCAAGGTAAGCCACACGTGTTAGCAGACGTACAGCTTATCATATTCGACTGTGATGGCGTGCTCATTGACAGCGAAGTGCTGTCGATGAGAATGTGGCAACAAGTGTTAAAAGAGCGCGGGGCGAACCTCACCCCAGCCTATTTTGTCGATGAGTTCTTAGGAAAAAGTGTGCAAATTGTTGAACAATGCGTAGCCCGGGATTTTGGCATCACATTAACCGCCGATGATTTAGCCAGGTTTCACCATCGGCTAGTTGCCTCTTTTGCTGCCCATTTAAAGCCTACAGAAGGGATCGTATCGTTATTGCAGCAGTTATCAGTGCCTTACTGTCTGGCCACCAGTAGCTCTTCTGAGCGCACCAGTCAGGCACTATCATGTACATCCCTTGCCCCGTATTTCCCCCAACACCGCTTTACCCGCTCGCAGGTAACCCGAGGAAAGCCGGCCCCTGATTTATTTCTTTATGCGGCCGAGGCGATGGGTGCGGCGCCAGCTAACTGCTTGGTCATTGAAGATTCGCCTGCTGGGTTAGAAGCGGCTCATGCCGCCGGCATGCAAGTACTGCGTTTTACTGGGGGAAGTCATTTACAGTACCTAGACGATTTGAATGGGACCAGCATATCCAGTTGGCAGGCATTTAAAACACGTTTCCCCGAGTTATTAAAAAATATTGATATGAAAGACACGGAATGAGTATGAGTAAGAAGTTACAACAAGAAAACCAACGTCTCGACGATGCGGCTAGGGCTGGCTGGTTATATTATGTGGCAGGCAAAACACAGGATGATATTGCCAAGCGTTTAAATACCTCCAGACAGAGTGCCCAACGCCTTGTGGCCTTGGCCGTCTCAGAAGGACTGGTAAAGGTGCGCCTTGAACATCCCATCGCCCGTTGTATGGAACTTGCCGATGCCATCAAACAGCGTTTTGGTTTGCAATTTTGTGACGTGGTACCCGCACTGAGTGACGACCCTAATTCCACTTTGGGACTAGGGCAAGCTGGCGCTGCGGTTATCGAGCGAGAATTAAAGGCGAATACGCCAAAAACTATAGCTTTTGGTACCGGACGGGTTCTGCGCGCCTGTGCCGACGAACTTGCCCTGATGCACTGTCCGCAACATAAAATTGTGTCCTTGGTGGGCAATATTGCCAGCGACGGTGCTGCCACCCGTTACGATGTGGCAGTACATATTGCTGATCGCATTAAAGCGCAACACTATCCTATGCCTTTACCGGTTATTGCGTCCTCTGAAGAAGAACGCCAGCAGCTGCACCAGCAAGCGCACATAGCTCGCATTCTTATGCTGGCAAAACGAGCGGATGCCACCTTCGTGGGGATTGGTAATTTAGGCCAGACGTCCCCCTTACATGTGGACGGCTTCATTGATGATGATGAAATGGGGTCCCTCGCCGGTTCTGGGGCGGCAGGAGAAATTATCAGTTGGGTTTACAATCTGGAAGGTGCCATCGTCAATTGCGATATTAACCGGCGAGTCACCAGCACCCCGATGATCTTATCATCAGAAAAGCCGGTTGTCGGTATTGCATCAGGGGTCAATAAAACGAACGCAATATTAGGTGCACTGCGTTCTAAGCTAATTAATGCGCTTATTACTAACGAAACTACCGCCGCCCAAATATTAAAAGGCTAGGCGCTAGGTTATTCCGTGATTAAGGTGGTGAGACAAGTCTCACCGCCACCACTAATACCCATAGTCGTTAATAAACAGCGCCTTGTCTTCATTAGTGGCAGAATCGTTACACTCTCCGAGTATATTAAACCGTGTTTCGGTTTCATATGTATCTATTTCAATATACCCCTCTCGGCAATAACCGGTTTCACCCAACTTGAGATCGAGGGCTTCATATATCTTCTCGATTCTATCCTCATCGCTGCGACCTTGGGAGTCTTGGCCATCACGCTCTGGTGGTGCACCCTTGCCGCCTCGACCACCACGGCCCCCACCGCCAGATTCTCTGCCGCGACCGCCGCCATCTCTGCCTTGTTTTTCAGCCCGCATTGCCACACTGAAACTAAACATTTTAGACCCATCGGGTTTAATGTTCGTAACAAACAATGGCTGTTCTTTCGGTGGTTTATCGGGTTTGCTGGCACACCCGCTTAGCAAAAGCACCGGTGTAACACATAAGGGTAGCAGGAAAGTTTTTTTCATATATTTTTCGTCTTCTGGGTCCGAAACTGAGCGTTAATCATTCTTCAGTTAGAAGGACGATTAACGCCGATAGTTTCGTTCCTATTTGTAAGGTTTTAGTAAACCTTAACAATACTTAAGCAATTACCTGCTAAAACACATTAACTCGCCGCCTTGAGCGCATCATCAATATCCTTCGCACTATGCCGGTTTTCCAAAAAGCCTTCGTCGCCACTGGTACGGTTAACAATGCGTCCTCGTTTTACCGCAGGACGCTGAGCGATTTTTTCCGCCCAAGCCACCAGATGGGTGTACTCGTGAACCTGAAGAAACGTAGCCGCGTTGTAAGAATTATTAATCACCAAGTTGCCGTACCAAGGCCAAATAGCAATATCAGCAATACTGTACTCATCACCGGCCATATAGGTATTTTCGGCTAAGTGCTTGTCTAGCACATCTAACTGACGTTTAATTTCCATGCTAAAACGATTAATGGGGTATTCCATTGGGTACGGCGCATAATGATAAAAGTGTCCAAACCCTCCGCCTAAATAAGGCGCCGATCCCATTTGCCAAAATAACCAGTTATAACACGCCACTTTTGCATGGGGCGCTTTGGGAATGAAGGCATCAAATTTTTCAGCTAAATAATGAAGAATGGAACCTGACTCAAACAATTTCGTTTCAGGTGTGGTGGTGCGATCCACTAATGCGGGGATCTTGGAATTAGGATTAACCTCAACAAACCCTGAAGAAAACTGATCGCCCTCGCCTATGTTAATTAACCAAGCATCATACTCGGCTTCGGTGATCCCCGCTGCCAGTAACTCTTCCAACAAGATGGTCACTTTTTGACCATTAGGTGTAGCCAAGGAATAAAGTTGTAAGCCATGTTCACCAACCGGGCGTGCTTTTTCGTGGGTTGCCCCCGAAACGGGCCGGTTGATACTTGCCCATTGGTTGCCATCGTCTTCTGGCGTTGTCCAAATCTCGGGGGGCGTGTAATGTTTGTCGTCAGTCATAATAATCCTCTAGTAAACCATTTAATTACATAACGTACATGTAGGTTTGGAAGATAAAATGTCAAGAGGCCCGTTACCAATGTACGACCAATCACGCCGTGAAACGGTAAACGGTCTGCAAACTAAGGGGTTTCTGGTACTTTGCTGGCATTATCAATACGCGCGTCAATATGAGGGTGAGTCGAAAACCACTGTGATAGGTTTTCATTTGTTGTAGGCATCAGTGTCGCTAATTTCTTCATGGCTTGGGCAAAGGTATCCGGCTCTCTGGACAACTGATGAAGCTGACTAATGGCGTAATTGTCTGCTTCCCATTCATGCTTTTGAGAAAACTGATTGTGCACCACGGTGCTACCTACTCCCATAAACAAATCCAGCGCACCGCTTACATCACCAAAATAAGTACTAATAATGACGGTGGTAAAAAGAGATTCTGCCACCAATTGCATTGCGTGGTTGTGTTCAACATGACCAATTTCATGCAGAAGTATGGCATCTAGGAGGTCTTGCTGCTTATCGACCAATAAAATAATCTCATCGGTAAATACAATGGTCCCATCGGGCAATGCAAACGCATTGGGTCCCATGGCGTTACCTTGGCGAAACAAAATGGTGAAGGGGTCGTGCTGAGTATGGATATTGGCCAGTACCTGGCTAAAATGAACCTGTATGCGCTGTTGCTCCGCAGCCGAGAGTGACGAGGGTTCAAGCAACGAGTAATCTAACGCTTTTAAGGTTTGCTCAGAGGCAATTTGCTTTATGCTATGGGGCACATAAGCGGCAAAGTATACTGCAGACCAGGGCAATAAATAGCCAAAGAGGCCGTACAAGCTTAGCGGCACTAACAACAAACTCGCCACTAACCATTTGCGCTGGGTTTCTAATGCAAATAAGGAGGCGCCTTTTTTAGGCGCCAACCACTCATCTAAGGCGGCAAAAGCAGAACACACCACTTTATCGCCGTGGGGTAGATGAATCTCTCTTGGTAAACTAGCAAGCTTAGACTCGGCCTCGCAACTTGCCGAGGAATACCGATATATCACCTTGTTGTCGTGTTCATCAAAAATAACCAACTGATTATTCTTAATCGCACAGCAAACCGGCACCACCGGTCCACCTGTTGCGTGATACAGAAAGCCTTTTGACACCGTCACAGCAACTACCCTAATGCCACATCAACATCAAATAATGTTACCGCTTCTTCACCTAATGCCCCCGCAGCATTACGATCATCAGCCACCACCTCATCAATGCCCGGTAAAATTTCAACATAAGTCGCATTCGCATAAAAATGCGCGGTGCGGATCAGTACCCAAGGAATAGCAAACCCCAGGCTGCAAATAATCGCTAGGATATTGGAAAAACGAAGCCAGATAAGAGATGAGACCCTTACGTTTGAAGAAAATTGCGCCACATTACCTAGCTTTGTTCGTGCAAATATATGGTTTCGGATGCGAGCAGAATAAAACCCTGAGGCTATGATATAAGCCAATCCATAAAGACCCAAAAAGCCCGCCGTTAGAATACTGACCATCGCCTGCTCACCGCCTTCACTGGCCACAACAACGGCCGCCACCGTCGCCGCGATGCCTCCCACCATAAAAATACCCATGGCGATCCCCACAGCCCCTAAGCTGGTGCCATAATATTCGGCCGTGCTTAAGCGCGAAGAAAACTGACGATTTCCATAGCCACTGCCGTCGATAAGGTATTCATCAATTTTCTGAAATACGATGGGCAAGATAGTATAAAGGGTAAATACACTGGCAATAGGCAGTAAAAGAAACACCACAAAGGCCTGCTTAATACTGCCATTAAAATGGAAGCGCACGTGGCGATAGGCTGTCATACGCAACTTAAAGCGATAACTCAATACCACCAACACGGGCGTAAACCCAGCTAAGAGTACAGCCACGACCAAGCCAGCTATGGGATGTATGGTACTTAAAATAAAGTAACTCGCGAATAGACATACCGCTAGAATGCGACCCTTGAGGATTTGCAATGGGGTTGCCAAATAGGTAAACCGATGTCCGTCGATCTCGGTGTTACCATAAAAATAGCGGTAAGTTCTTACCTTTGCCCACGCCGAAAAAACACCTAGGGTGACAATACTAAGCAGCAAGTTGACGATCCAAATAGAGAAGTACTCGCCGGTTTTGCCATGAAACGTTAACGCAGCGCCAGCAACGGGTTTATCTTCAACAGGCAGGGTTGGATTTTCCAGGGCAGAAAATGCCGCTATCCGTTTATCTAACTCTGCGGCCCGTTCGGGGTAACGGGTTGCATCAATGGTACGTCTTGCTTCTTTTAATTCAGAAAATGAATAATTTTCATATTGTGTGGGGGCATCCATGTTCACAAATTCCTTTTACTGCTCCATACCCATGTTAATAAGCGCATTAACATATCCAATGCTGAACATACTGAAAACTAAATAAAGCGGCAACTTATTTCTGCCCACCTTACTCCACGCTAACTCGTCTTAAGTAACCGTTATTCATTGAAGCCAGTTAAAACAAATTTTTGCACCCTTCGCCCCGTGCTGACTTCAGAGGTATAAAGATTTCCTTGGCTATCTGCTACCACGCTGTGCAACCACGTAAATTGCCCGGCATAACGACCTGGCCGTCCAAAACTACCCAGCACTTCGTACGTTTGATGCCATAAAATCCAAATACGGCCATTCATCATGTCTGCCACATACATATAGCGGTTGTCCGGTGAAAAGGCGATATCTGAGGCAGTGCCTAACCCCCCCGTTTCCCCAGCGATGACCAAATCCTTCACGAAGGTTACTTTGCCATCATCATTAAGTGAGAAAATTTGAATTCGATTATTTCGCCGGTCGCACACATATATACGCCCATCACTTGATTGGGTAACACAATGGACGATATCCCCAAAATTCTCTGCTTCAACACTTGTACTGTCAGCATTTGCGGTGGCTTGAGAGACATCAAAAGACCCTGAGCGTGTACCACCTCTTGGACTATTGCCATACGCCCCCCAAACCTGATCAAAGTGATTGTCGGTAGTATGGTAACTGGCAATACGTTTATTAATATAACCGTCGGCAATGAATACTCGGTTTTCGCTGCTATTGTGAAAGACATCAGCGGGATTACCTAAATATGCCTCACTATTATTACCGTCGGTTTCCCCGCGCTGGCCAAACTGCTTAATAAATTCCCCCTGGGCATTAAAATTTAATACCACATGGTCGCCGTCACCATTGCCACCTAACCACACCGTATTGTCATCATCCACGTACAAACCGTGCACATTTTGCGGCCATTGATTGACACCCGCCAATGAAGGAGCGATCTCGGGTCCACCCCAAGCATTCAGCAATCGCCCTTGGGGTGAAAACTGCAAAACATGGGGGGCGGCTTTACAGCAAAGGCCAATCTTTCCGGTCAGCCCCAAATCAAGCTTATTTAACGAGTTGGGCCGGTGAAGTAGCCATACGTTATCTTGTGCGTCTACTGCCAACCCGGGCACCTGTCCGATTAGCCAATCGGCCGGTAGGCTTGGCCATCCTGGTGCGACTTTAAATTGCGGTACCGGATGCTTGGCTTTTGCAACTGGGTAAAATTCCACATCTACTAATGAAGGAGCGGTCATGGCTGCCTGCGCACTGCCCTTATCTTCTGCCTGACATATTCCCGCGACCAGATAAAAGAATAGTGCCGTGGTGAACGCTTTTGTCTTTTGTTCTAAACCCTGTGGCATTTTACTTCCCCGTTAAACGTGTTTTTTGAACAGACATCGTAAAGCAACATTAACCATAAAAGAATGGTGCTGCGTTCATTCGTCGCTCGTAAAGGACTGATTAAACATTATACAGCGTAACAGCAGTGTTGGATTTGCTAACAACCTTGGCATTAGGATAACAAAATGTAACAAACTTTCAGCCTGTAGGTAAAAACACCATTAAATACACACTTTCTGTAATTTAATTACAGTTTTAGCTTTATTTTCTGTAAATTTTGGTCATAATAAACGCATCAACACAGAGAAATCTTGTTTTATTACACTTTCAAGGAAACATTATGAAACTTTCGACCTTCGCCTTAGCACTTACTCTTTCAGTTTCATCTGTGCAGGCTTTTGCACAAAATGTGATCCTAAAGCCCGTTAATGACAACCTTGAAACTCAAGCTTGCCTAACCGCTGCTCAAGAAGGCTTTACTGCAGCCCGAAAACTAGTACGTCAACAGGGTGTTGCGTTCTCAGAATTCGCAGCCTCGGTGTCTTGTAACGGCATGAGCCTTAGAGCGTTTTCTGATCAGTATTCAAGTCACACCGTAACGGCACATTCCAGTGTTATTGCATTAGTAGCGAAAGATGAAGATGCTGCCTCTCAGGCATGTATTGATGCGACCCGCATGGGTGCCGATAAGGCCCTTGAAAAACATAACTTACAAGGGGAAGCGATTATCTGTAACCACAGAGATATCACTGCGTTTGCCCGTCAGTATCAAACTGATAACGTGATTGTTCGCGCCGCTGCCGAAGAATAAGCAAGACCATATATCAAAAGCCGTTAGTGAATGCGCCACAGACAATATGGCGATTCAACTAACGGCTTTTTTGTTGTTATAAATCGAGTTGTTCTTGTAACGCTTTTTGAAACGCTTTTATACGTTGGGCATTGGCGCCTAAATCACTTCGCCCTACTCGCGATTTACTACGCACATCCACTTTGGTTTGTGTACCCTGCTGAGTTAATCGCACAATAATATCGTCTTTAAAACCAAACCAGAACGAAGTATGCGTTGCCTCTAAGGTATTGGGCCGCGTATTTTGTGTCACTGGCTGCCAATTAAGATCATCAATCACATCCTGAGCGGCTGCAAATACCGTCGCGCTATCTGTGTTGAATAACTGAGGTTTAATATCAGGATAGGCTTCTACTTGCTGACGGGCTGTTTCTTCCCCAGGATACCCGGGAGGATTTGGCGCACCACTGCGAGCCTGCAGTACCCCGGCAAAAGAAGGCGGTGTGGTTAAATCAGTGGTGATATCATGTATAGGCGGCACCGAACGGGCCGTTTGCATTAAATGTAAGGGGATCCCCACAGAAACAAGCACACTGATCAAGGTACCGATAACTGCACCTGCGCGCATGGTTTTACGCATGAAAATACTTTGTACAATAAGTAATACAAAGGCAGCAATACCCACGCAAACCCCCCACCTTAGACAGGTAAAAGCAGGGCCAAGCTCAACGAGTTCAAACTTGTACAACGGACCAGGCAATAGCACCATCAACAAGGCCACAAAAGCGACGACAACAACAAGGGCATTCACAATTTTTATTCCTTACAACAAAATTATTTTAACAATCATGCCAGAAATAAAACGGGGACGCGAAATAAGAATCTGTTTTAGCTAAAATTCTGCTTCCAATGTGCGCCATTATTCCACTTGGCCACCCAATCAGAGATCTGCTCTGCAGGCATCGGCTTGGCGATACCATATCCCTGCGCTAGATCGCAGCCCATATCCATCAAGATTTCACCGTGCTTAACACTTTCGACACCTTCGGCAATGACATTCCGGTTAAAGGAAACCGCCAGTGCGATGACCCCTTTAACAATCGCTTTGTCGTCGGCATCTTCAAGCATGTCACGCACAAAGGTTTGGTCAATTTTAATCATGGTTGCAGGTAAACGTCGCAAGTAGGTTAATGAAGAATAGCCCGTACCAAAATCGTCAATGGCAAAACTCACTCCTAATTGTACGCATTCATTCATAATATCAGCCACCCGTTTTAAATCATCCAGCTTACTGGTTTCTAGCATTTCAAGCTGCAATGAACCGGGGCTCATGTTTGGCGAGCGGGCTAAGCGGGCTTTAAGCCCAGTAATAAAATGAGGCTGCTGAATTTGTTTGGCGCCAATATTCACACTGACTGGCAAGTGAATTCCCCGCTGCTTCCAGCGTTCCATTTGCGCAATAGACTCTTCAATAACCCACTCATCAATATCGATACTCAGTTGATGATTTTCCACTATGGGTAAAAACAAGGCCGGAGAAAGAAGGCCTTTTTCTGGGTGCTGCCAGCGAATGAGTGCCTCGGCCCCAATGATTTCACCGGTACGCATATTTACTTTTGGCTGGTAATGTAATTTAAACTCACGGTTTTGCAATGCTTGTTCGATTCTTGCTAGCCGCTCATGCCGGGCTTTAATAGCATCCTCAGTATCGATATCAAACAGATGAAAACAGTTTTTACCTTTTTGTTTGGCCAGATACATGGCTTGATCAGCATGGCGAATTAATTGGTCTGCATCGGTATGATCTTTCGGGTACAAGGTCACGCCAATACTGGCCGACAACTTAATGGTAAACGTATCAATACAAACCGGCTCTGAGGCCACTTTAAGCAACGACTTGATAATCACGTCGGCATCTTTAGCCTCTGTGAGATTCGCCAATACCGCCACAAACTCATCCCCACCGAAACGGGACAAGGTATCACATTCGCGTAACGCCTCTTTTAAGCGACCCGCCAAGACCAATAGTAAGCGGTCACCCACGTCATGACCATATTCATCGTTTACCTCTTTAAAACCATCTAAATCGAGTAGTGCTACAGCAACATACTTTTGTTTCAGTCTGCCTTCGGTGAGGGAATGCTCTAAACGCTGTGCCAAAAGTGTTCGATTAGGTAAGTTCGTCAACACATCATAGTGGGCCATTTTTTCCAGCTTACTTTGCTGTTCTTTGGCGTCAGAAATATCACTGAAAATAGCAATGTAGTTTTTAATGTTATCTTGCTCGTCCTTCACCACACTAATAGTGAGTAGCTGAGCATAAACATCACCATTTTTTCGCTTATTCCATATTTCACCAGACCAATACCCTTTTTCTAATAACGACGACCAAAGATTTTTATAAAAGCTGTCAGTCTGCAAATTGGATTTAAGTACACTGGGGTTTTTCCCTATTACCTCATCGCGACTGAATCCGGTGATCGTGATAAAAGTATCGTTCACTTCAATGATTCGGGCTTTATTATTGGTGATGAAAATTCCCTCTCGGGCGTGGGAGAAAACACTACCCACCAATTTTAATCGCTCTTCAAGGGCTTTGTTATTGGTTACATCCTGCACTAAAGAGGTCACACCCACCACATCATCACCAGCGGCATTGACAATGGGCGTGCTATACCATTCACAGGTAATAACACGACCACTTTTGGTTTTATTATCGTTAGTTTTGCGGTGTCCCGTACGATTGTTGACAATTTGTCGAAACACCTTAGACAAAGAAACCGTTAATTCGGGCAAAAGAATAAGCTCAGTGGCTGACTTTCCTATTGCTTCTTCGGCAGAATAACCAAAAATCCGTGAAGCAGAACGATTCCATTTGGTACATATCATGTGGCAATCCCAGGTAATACAGCCTAACGGCGTATTTTCAATATGCCCGGATAATTCCCTTTCACTTTCTTGTAACGATGACTGACTTTCGATGAGTTGTCGTTCAGCATTAAGCCGAGTTTTCGCCATTGAATTAAAACGACGTTGCAGCTCGACCAGCTCCTGTGCCCCACGCTGTTTTATTTCTTCGACGTCTTTCCCTTGCTCTAAATCTGCGGTGGATTTAAGTAAACTCTTCAACGGTTTCAACAATGTACGCTGAATTCCCCATCGGGCAATAAACAACATAACAATGACTAAAATAGCAAGCACAATCGCGGCTTTCACTAGCCGTGAATTAATCGCAAACAGCTCGGCTTCAAATGGAATACTAACGGTAATATTAATATTGTCACTGTTTTGCAAAAGGGGGCGGGTAACAAAAACATGGCCATTCATTTTCGAAATAAAAGGCTCTGGCGAACCACGATTTGGCCCCTTCTCAGGTAACTTCAGACCGGTTTCAATGCGACTTAATCGCACACCTAAAATGCTTAAATCAGCAGGATAACTGGCGATGATTTTTTGATCTCTATCGGTAATATATGCGTTCGCTCCGGATGGTAAGCTAGACTTGGAAAGAAACTCACTCCACCATTCCAACGAGACCACCGCCACCGCCACCGCGATCACTTCGTTATCTGACGGTCGAATGACAGGGTAAGCAAAATTCACACTGGCTAATCCGGTAACCCTATCAACCTGGTACTCCCCCACAGAAAACGTTTTTTCTTCGATAGCTTGGCGGATATACGGTCTATCAGACACATTAATTGGCGTATGCAACGGCATGGCATTACACAGCAACTCCCCAGATACCAGCGGTACCCCGAGGTTCACATAGCGGGTATTAATTTTAAGTATATTTTGCAGAAACTGACTGCATTGGGCAGGTTCGGTAGCACGCACTTCATCAAAAGACACAAGATTACGTAAAAACAGCTCGGTTTCTTCAATAAGAAAGGCTTGGAAGTCGGTAGTAAGTTCTACGGTATTCACCGCTTTGCTTCGTGCCAGTTCAATGGCATTTTGACGTTCTGTGACAGATTCGTAAATTAGCCCGCCCAACCCAGGAACGGCCACAATAAGTATAAGTAGGGTTAATCTGGATTGAAGTGTTCTAAACAATGTCATTTACCTGTGCACGCTGGGTAATGCTGATAGCCCGAGGCACCAGACGAATTAGTTCTAACTATGAACGTTTTTTAAGAAATACAGTCGGTTTAGCAATGGCGTGCATGGTAAAGCAAACGCCCTTGTATCGAAAGTCTCTGCTTGCCTAAAACGCTTCTATTTTATTGATACAGCTCAATGTTTTACCCAAAAACCGCAATATGACAATTGTGACATTTGTATAAATTTTTTGCACTCTCTTTTTTATAAAATGAAACGTTATATTAATAGTATAGTCCTTAATTTTTTACCTATCATTAAATTACCCTTTAGCATAATTTAAAATTTAATTATTGCGAGGATATATTGGCAAAAATTGCATTGGCATCCCCACTATTTAACACTACAATCCGCGCCATTCTCATACCCTGTTTTTTTACTATAAAGGCTTGCCAAAATGTTTGAGTTTTTGCTTCATGGGTTTCCCGTGTTGTGTGCGATTATGTCCTTTTGGTCTAATACCGAAAAAAAACTTCTGCTATTAAATTTAGCTCTGTGTGTTTCTATTGCATCATTATTGGCCTATGAACAGGCATGGGGAGGAGCCGTGGTGATCACAATAGCAGGGCTAAGCACCACGTACCGACTGGTAAAGCAGAAGCTATTATCGACACAAGCCACCTATATTAGCCTGTTTATTATGACCGCCATTGTCATGGCCATAAATGTGACCACCCATCAAACTGGTATGTTGTCACTGATGCCTGTGTTTACCTTTATGGCATATCGTTTTGGAGAGCTCTACTGTAAAGAATCAGGGTTACGCATTTGCATGATTGTGGGCTCGACAAACTTTATGATCTACGGACTGCTCACCCAAACGTGGGGGCTCGCAGTGACAGAAATGTTGTTTGCTCTGTCAAATTCTTGGTATTGGTTAAAGCTAAAACGAGGGTTATCGGCAGATCCTATTTAGCTCAAACACTGGGGACGAAAGGCGAGATTTTTTCCCATACGGTGTCCGTATCGATGCGCATACTACTGTTAACAACACAAAATAACCCGGTGCCATTCGGGGAAAAACTCTGTTGTGGAACCCATTGTTCAAAGGGATGGGAATCATGGATCAATAACTGTTGGGGATAGGCAGCAGAATTAGCAGTAACGTGATATTTATCAAGCAAGCCTAACTTTTGGGCACACAGGTAGTACAAAGAATACTCGGTCCAACGCCCTCGGCGCTGGCGATATAACGTCCAGTTCGAGGGAGATGTCGGGTTATGTAATCTGCACATTTTATCCACCCATGAGCCTTTACCCCGCAAATTTGCGGCTATTTCCTGGGTGGTAGCCTCGCTGATATCCCGGGCCATTATTGCCGGCGTGACAGACATGCCAACCGAACTATCCCCTACCTTATCGGACATTTTTAAAATACGCGCCGACGACTTCCACCATTTTGGATGCAGTGCTCTGTCTTCATATTGTATAAGGGCTTTGTTGTCGGGCAACAACAATGATGTGGTCAAGGGGCGTAAACAAATCGCATCGGCATCCAGGGTAAGATAATAAGGTGTTTGTACGTATTTGTAAGCGCCTAATTTAATCAACTGCTGCTTGCGCCAGCCTCGTACCTTGGGGTGATGTGCAAGTTCCGGTAACACGGCATCTTCACTGAGTACGCGAATAGCTAGCTTTTCCCAAGGCTGAAGTTGCGCTTGAATAATATCGACTTCGTTGTCGGGACAAATTACCAGGATTTCTTTTAACACCTCAGTGGCGTTAAATGCCATTAATGTTTTAAACAATATTGCCGCGCGGCCTAAATCATTAACGTTATAACTTCCTTCCGCCCGCAAGGGTAATACTGCACTTAAGGACATGCATCCGCTCCACTGTCTTGATAACCTAATTACACATCGAAACCGTATTTATTTCAATAAGTAAAACAGGGTCTTAGAGTAAATCTGTTATAAGAGTATGGGTAAATGGTGAATGAACAAAAAAGCCACGCTGAGGCGTGGCTTTTTTTAATCTCGATAATGATTAAAAATTAAACGAGAAATCAAGACCGTAGGTTCTAGGGTCGCCAGGGTAAACCGTACCGGAGGTACCCGCCGCGGCGTACTCTTCGTCAAAGGCATTTTTCACCCATAAGGCCACATTGTACTCCACTTCTGTGCCCCATTTATAAGCAATCCGGCCATTGAGGATATCGGTGGCTTTGCGAGAGATAATTTCACTGTTCGACAAATCATTGTACTGTTTGTCGGTATAGGAATATTGGACATTATAAATTAACTGCCCCTCACCAACCTCGGTAGCATAATTAAAGTTAACACCGTAACTTAACGGCGGCGCTTGTTTAAGCTCAGAGGATTTGTCGATAAATGCCAAGGCTTCTTCGGTAATAGTGACATATTTCGCTTCAAGGGTGCCCACGTAAGCATCGATGGTCAGATCTTCTGTGGCTTGCCAAGTTACACTGGCTTCAACACCGTAAGTTTCTACATCACCGGCATTTAAGCGTGTAAATCCGTTGGGAGTGGTACCACTAACCTGTAAGTTGGTATAGTCATTGTAAAAGGCATTCACATTCAATCGCAGTGCTTTAGAAATATCGCTTTTCACGCCCACTTCGTAGGTAACCACTGATTCGTCATCCACCACAGCGAAACTATCCGGTGACCAACCTCCCGATTTAAAACCGGTTGTCACCGACAGATAACCAAAGGCATCTTCGCTAAAGTCATAGCCCACGACGCCTTTCCAAGACAAGTTGCCCCACGTTTCTTCAGACAGACCTTCATTGGTTTGCGCTAAGCTGCTCCAGTAATCATCACTGGCATCCGCATCAAACTCTTTTGACTCCCAGGTGTACCGCAAGCCACCGGTTAGGTGTAAGCGATCATTCACATTGTAAGTGTACTGACCAAATACAGCTGCCGATTCAGTTAACAAATCAATATCCGCACTACCGAAAATATATTGGGTAAACTGATCCGCATCTTCGCGAAACAAGAAAACACCCGATACCCAGCTGTAATCGTCGGTATCTTTAGCAAACCGTACTTCCTGACTAAATTGATTTTGCGCGATGTCTTGAAAGAAAGTGAGCGACACAATAGTCAGCATTTGCTGAGTTAACCGTCGATAAGAGGTTAAAGACTCAACACTCACCCCATTATCTAGCTCCCGATGAGCCTTTAAACTTGTGCCGCTTTGATACAGGTGATTGTAAAATTCACCCAGTTCGGTATCCCCATTTATTGTGCCCCCTAATGGGAACATGGCTTGGTTGATCACAAACAGATCGCTGTTGGCGTCTTCAGGACGAGTAGGATAGCCGGGGTCTGAATTATCCCGTAAGAAATCCGCAGACCATTGAATATCCCATGTGTCACCATAATATCGCGTGGCCACACGGGCGCCGAGTCTATCCACATCCCCTAACTGATCCCCGGTATCGGTGTTGGTAATAAACCCTTGGCGACTCTTACTAAACACAGCCACTTGCCCAGCCAACTTGTCAGTAAGGGCCTTGTTCACCATCAAATAACCTTGCACCAAATCTGATGAGCCAATAGATGTTTTCAAAACCGTTTGATCAGACAAAGTTGGCTGTTTAGTGGTTACCCGAATGGCACCACCGTTTGAGTTACGTCCATAAAGTGTTCCTTGAGGACCCCGCAATACTTCTAAAGATTGAATATCAGCCAGGTCTAATAAGGCCCCCGTTTGACGACCAATATATACATCATCAACATACACGCCAACGGCTGGATCCACACCCGCGCGGGATTCATCCTCTCCGATACCACGAAGAAAAACCTTCATTCCGCTTGATGCACCCACGTTCTTTGCCACGTTGATATTGGGAACGGCTTCGTTTAACGACATGCTATCTTGCATGTTGCGTAGCTCGATGTCTTTCTCGCTCAGCGCGGTAATTGCAATGGGAACAGTCTGTAAATCTTCTTCTTTGTACTGAGCTCTAACAGTTATGCGTTCGAGCTCCTGAGCACTAACTGATTGGCATGCACATGCCACCGACAGTGAAAGAAACAAATGTGGTGATATCCGGCTAACGGCGTTGCGGTGTTTCTTACTCATTCTAAATCCTTGGTAATATTGTTAGTGGCACATTAATCATTATTGACATACTATTATATCTTTATACCATTAAATCACTCGCTGCAAGGATTAACACAAACTTTATAAGAATGTGATTGGTGGTTTACATAAAACGAGGCCAAAAAGAAAGGCAAAACAGAGTACCTGAATTTGCCCATTTATAATGCATTAAGTATATCCAACCATCGTTAAAATTAAGGTGTTAATTGGCAAAGTTAGGTATCTAATTTTGTTTGACAATTAACATGGCGGTCAAGACCAATTGGTGGAATGCTTTTTCCAGTACCTACCCCTGCTTAAGGATTACAATGGAAGATTTAACTCGCGGTTCTTTGAGTCGCCACTTAATAAAAATGGCGATCCCCGTTGCCGTTGGACTTTTTATACAAACCCTGTACTTTTTAGTCGACTTGTATTTTGTTGGTCGATTAGGCGGTATCGCCATTGCTGCCGTAAGCAGTGCTGGTAGTTTATTTTTCTTAATTTTAGGTCTTACCCAAGTATTGAATATTGGTTGTGCGTCTTTGGTTGCAAACGCGGTAGGTGGCAAAGATAAAGACCGAGCAAGTCATATTTTTAACCAATCATTACGTATTGCTATATTGGCAACTCTGGTACTTGGTGTACTCGGATACGGAAGTGCCGGATGGATTTTCACGGTACTGACAGCCGACAGCGAAACTAAGCGTCTAGCCTTATCTTATTTTTATTGGTTTTTTCCTTCCCTCCTTGCCCAATTTACCATGACCGTACTAGGCGCTGGATTACGGGGAACCGGTATTGTTAAACCGGTCATGATCATCTCCATGCTAGGAATATTACTTAATATACTGCTGTCTCCAATTCTTATTGAGGGCTGGCTCACTGGGTTACCGTTAGGAGTGGTCGGGGCGGGACTGGCTAGCAGTATTGCGGCCATGCTATCGCTGTTTTTATTAGCCCGATATTGCAAAGTAAAAGATCGCTATTTAACTGTTGCCCCCTTTAGCGTTGCTCTTGATATGTCCACGGTGAAGCGCATTCTCAATGTGGGCCTGCCCGCTGGCGGCGAGTTTATTCTTACGTTTTTCTATATGTCCGTGATTTATTGGGCACTCAGTCAATTCACCTCTCAAGCGCAAGCAGGGTTTGGCATCGGTATACGAATAATGCAATCCCTATTTTTACCGGTGATGGCCGTGGCCTTTGCTGCACCTGCGGTGATCGGTCAAAACTTGGGGGCCGGTAACACGGCAAGGATCATGCAGGCCTATCGTACCACTGCCACCATTACCGCTATTCTTATGGCCATCATATCCATCGTGTGCTTTTTTGTTCCCCAATTATTTGTGGGTAAATTTACCCAAGATCCTGAAGTCATTTTAGTCGCCACCGGCTTTTTGAGTATGGCTGCCTTTAACTTCATTCCCGCCGGTTATGTGCTTGCAGCGAGCAGCGTGTTTCAAGGGTTGGGAAATACACTGCCGTCTTTTTATAGTTCAATCACCCGTATGGGGGTGTTTGCCTTACCGGTAATTTATCTTTCACTTACCCAACAACTCGCCATCCAAGAAATTTGGTATCTGTCGGTGTTTTCTGTGTACGTTCAGGCTCTGATGAGCTACCTGCTAGTCACTCGCGCCTTAGCGCGAATCAGCAAGGTAACAAAGTTATAAACGGCTATATCACCTGTAAATGGGGGCATTTGTAAGGGGTTCATCAATTGCGCCCCTTGTGACTACAAACAATGCGTTAGCACAATTTGGTTATACCTTTTGGCATAATCGTAGGCTTGGCTGCGATAGGCGGTAGACTCACCCACTCGCAGCGTGTCGGATGTGCCACGAATAACGCGATAGCCACACTTCTCGCGTAAGGTGGGAAGAGGATACACTGCCATATCAATCCCAGGGATAGACACGACCCTACCGCCAAAGGCTAACAAACGTAAATCGCCATCATGGATTGCTTGTGTGGCATCCTGCTTAGGATCGGCATCCATGACCCACTGTAAAGGGTGTGAAGGTTGTGTGCCCTTATTATCCATTGTCGCGGAAGTTTGCTCCTTCCCCGCCATGTTACCGGCGCAGCCATGACACCCCACACTCACTAATACGGCCGTTAGCATTAGAGACCATGTTTTACCCATCATAACCATTATCTTTGCATCCGCCGGCGCAGACGTATAAAGGTCACACCACTTAATAAGGCCAACCACCCTAGTCCTAAACTCCCACCACCTGAATCACTGCTTGTGGTATCCGCGCTGTCATTGCTGTCGGTCTGTTCTGTTTCTGCGGCATTCACCGTGATAGTTAATGTGGCGCTATCAGTAAGGGCACCGTCAGACACGGTATATTTAATGGATTCTGTGCCCGATAGCCCGGCTTCAGGTTGATAGCTAATTTCATCATCATTGATGCTCACTAGGCTACTACCGGTATAGGTAATAGAGGTAATACTTAGAGTATCACCGTCGCTGTCACTATCATTGCTAAGTACATCAATGAAGGCCTCCCCACTGTCTTGTTCTACTGTTGCCGTATCGTCACTGGCTACCGGCGCTGCATTCACCGCATTTACCGTAATGACGAGTGGATAACTAATAGAGTCATTAACACCATCGTTTACCGTTGCCGATACCGATAGTTCACCATAAAAATCAAGATCCGGGATCACCGTATTGCCATCTAGGGTGTAATTACTGCCGGTTTCAAGGGTTAAAGTAAAGTTGTCGGGGTAAGATGAATCGGTATCGGTAACCTCTAGATCATCTAAGGTTAGGGTGATACTGCTGTTTTCATCCACTGATAAATCAGCCTGCCCTTCAATAATGGGAGCAACAGCCAATTCACTTGCGTAGATGGTAAACGCAGCGGGGTTAACCGCATAAAACACATTGTCACTACAACTGACCATCACTCGGGCCACTGTAGTGGCGGTATTCGGCACCACGACACTTTGTGTGCCATCGTTGTCGGTAGCACTGCTAAGGGTGGTATCAAATACATTGTCGCCATCAAGATCCGCGGTAATGTCCACCGTGTCACAGCTAATGGGGCTAGATTGGGTATTTGCTGTATTCCAGGTAACGTTTTCTTCGCTGTTACCCTCCCAAATACTACTTGCAACGGGCTGGGTAACGGCAAAGGTTTCACCAGTATCGCTTACCTCTAAGGTCACATCTGCGGTATCCACTCCACCCAGGTTGTCTTTTACCGTGACACGAAAGTTAAGCTCTCGGTCGGTGGTGGGGTAAGTCTCACCAAAACTCACCGTACCGGTGAGCACATCCGCTAACGCCGGAAAATAGCGATAGCTAAGGGCACTGGCTTGGTAAGAACGAAACAAAGGGTTTGCCCCATTGTCCGTGCTCATTTCCGTACCATCGGCCGTTCCCCCCTCGTCGCCTCCAGCGTCCATTTCTTCCCAAGTATAACTAAGCACATCATCGTCATCATCAGTGGCGCTGGCCTCCAAGTAAAACGCGGTGTTCGCTGGGATTGTATAACCACTGCTATCGACACTCACACTCGGTGCCAAATTGTCTATGCTGGTACGTGTACCACAGGTTGCTCCCCGGCCTGTCTCAACATAATCGCGGATCTGCTCCACAGAATGGGCATGAAAATAGGGATCCGCTGAGGTTTCTATATTTTGGCCACTACAAAGACCAGCGTAAGACATAATGGTTGAGCCACTGCCGGGCTCAACGGCACTGTTATTTGAACGCTGATCTTCAGCACAATCGCTGCTATCTTGAGCGTTGAAAGAATGCTCAGCGTCGAGTTGATGGCCTAATTCATGAGTAACAAGATCGATATAAAAACGTTCCCCTTGTGGGGAGGTGTTGCCACTATAGCCTTGTGCCTTGTAGCTACCATTACATACCACCCCCACATACGCTAAACCGCCAGGGTTGGTTGCCAGCAAATGCCCAATATCATAGTTGTCGGTGCCAATAGCGTCGTCGATAACGGTTTGATTGGTGGCAAGATCATCGGCAGAGTCAGAGTTGGTGTAGGGATCGGTATCACCATCGGTGTAGATAATGTCTTCGTTATCTACCATTTCAAATTGGATAGCCGTATCAACCAATAATATTTGATTAACCCGATTCACCAGTGCAACCATTTCTGCAATGGCATCCTCTTTCGTGCCGCCAACAGCTTGGGTGTATTCACCTGTCGCACTTAACGCAAGGCGATAGGTAATAAGGGTATCACCGGTGGTTTTTTGTGCTGTAGCTACCTGGGGATCCTGATCTTCTTCTGCCAAACTAGCGGCTTCCAACACATCGTCTACAGTACTTGCCAGTAAGCTTTCGCCTTCGCCATCTTGATAGTAGTAACTGACATATTCTTCGTTATTGTCTTCATAAACCGGTGACAACAACACCCACTTTCCGTTGTAACGATAAATTCCGCTTAACCCTTTGTGGGTAAGACTAAATCGGCCTATGTTTTTGGGCGCATCAACTTGCGCGGCCTGATATGACATAAATTGAGGGTAACGAGATGCAAGGGAAGCCGACATAACCTGAGATGGCGTTAGAGTAAAATCCCCTTGAGTACCATCGGGCAGAGGAATGGCCAGCGTAATAGTGGCACTTTTATCAGCAAATCGTTCTTCTAGCACCGCACTGTCCAAGGTTTGATAATTCCCCTTAGCCACAGACACTTTCTTTTGCTGAGTATAGCCAGACGCCTTCCCCTGTGCAGATTCTATCCACAATCCGTCAGCAGCCACCACATTCGCCACCGACAACGCGCTAACCCCAGATAAACCCACTACCGCAATACGCTTAGCAATATGACTAAATACGCGTTTCGCTACAACTTGCATAATACAACCCTAAGCGTGAAAGAAGCTTTGCCCCATAGTAGTCGAGGCACATAGGCCGAGCAACGATTTCGCGTCCCCAGCAATGTTATTTACATTGCCATAAATAACAAGAACAGCAAGCACGGGGTAACAAATTCATCGATTGGCGGTTATTCATATCCTATTCAGACTATTTATACATAATAACGGCTGTATATTCGCTGTTTAAAAATAAAAAGGAGCATTCATGCAAATGAAAATATGGACGGCCGCCATGGCCACTGCGTTACTTTCAGGGTGTGCCCACGAACCCAAAACCGCCACTCCCCCTGTTTTAGAAGGCCAATGGCAAGTGGAAGATATCAATGGCAAAGGGGTCATAGATAACAGCCATTTAACATTACTTGTGGAAGGCAACAGATTGTCAGGAAGTGCAGGATGTAATAATTTTAGCGGCACGGTGACACAAAATCAGGACGCCGTGGCTGTCAGTCAAATGGCCTTAACACGAAAAATGTGTCCTCCTGCGCTGATGCTTCAAGAGCAAGGGTACATGCAGGCATTAAATCAGGTTAGTAAGATTACGGCCGTTGCGGGAAAGCCATGGATATTGCTGGTTGATCCAGATTCCAAAAGCCGTATTAAGCTAATGCCTGCCAACTAACACCCAATGCAGGCTGTTTTTTAGCCGTTCGGTTGTGCTTTTGATGATTCGTTGCCCTTATTAACGGAATGTCCAGGCCACAAAACGGCTTTGCTTTTGCCCCTGCCCCATCTCTATTTTTTTAAATTGGGTGGCACCATAATAATTTACGCTGGTACTAATGGGCTTTAAATGTGCACTTTTAGACACTAAACAGGTAAACCACCCTATTTGATCTTTTACTGCGACACTTTCTTTAATCATGGTTTGAATAAAGGCTAGCTCTCCCCCATCACACCATAACTCATTTGACATGCCACCAAAATTTAAGCCTGGGTTAACCGTTCGTTTGGGTGCTTTACCCGTACGTTTATGCTTGTTTCGACCAAGATTTTCGGTTTTAAGAGCCGTACCTTTTCTCGCCTCATTGGCTGATTTATGAAACGGCGGATTGCACAGACTAAAAGCAAAATAATCATCAGCCTGAATGATATGTTTAAAGATACACTGTTTCTCTTGCTGATGACGAACAGTGACAAGCCCCGTTAATGCGGTATTCTTCGTGACTAGGGTTTGGCAAGCTTTCACAGCCGCACTGTCGATATCACTGCCCACAAATGTCCAGCCATAGGACTGACTGCCAATAATTGGATAAATCCCATTTGCTCCCACACCGATATCTAAGCCTTTAATGGTTTTTCCCGTGGGGATCTCGCCGTGATTTTCGCTGGCCAACAGATCGGCAATACCATGAATGTAGTCGGCCCGCCCTGGAATAGGTGGGCACAAATAGCCCTGAGGAATGTCCCAGTGCTTAATGTGGTAGTAATGCGCTAACAACGCAGCATTGAGTGCTTTTACCCCTTTAGGATCAGCAAAATCGATACTCAATTTGCCGCTTTTAGCTTGTTTCAAATAGCCAGACAGCGCAGGGTAAGTCTGACAAAGCTTGGCCATGGGGTAACCATTTTTATGAAGATTTCTTGCGTGCATTACGATGTACTTAAATGGGAGTACAAACAGAATATCATTGAAACAGTAAACTGAGGAGACATGTGGGCTTAATTTACGAGCATCGCCGCGTACAATCGGTGTGCTCAACACTGGGAAAAAAGGCCAAGTATGAACTTGGCCTTATTAAAAAAATGCACAATTAGCGGCGACGTCGTAATCCCACCAAGGCACCTAAGCCACTTAAGAACAACAGCGCGCTAAATGGCTCGTCAACACTAGCGGTGGGAGGATTATTAACTCCACCATCATTGACGGTATAAACCCCGGTTAAATTACTTAAAAATACACCACTATCGAAAATCAAATCCGACGTATCAGCGATGGCTATTTTAAGGGTATGCTCAGATAACGACTCATCAACTAAACCGACTAAATTTAGGTTCTTACTAAACCCGTCATATTCGATATCAAATAAGCCGGACGTATTGTCTAGAAAGTTTCCAGCATTCGTCCCTTGCACAAAAGACACTAAGCTCCCATCAGGGAAAAACGCATAATTGGTACCATCTACAAACACGCCAAACACATCCGTTACCCCTTGGTCCGGAAACTCATCGCTACCGAATATGAAATCTAAGGATATGGCGTTAAACCCTGCATCCAGCGTAAAATCGAACTCGATGTAATTAACGTCATCGGTTGCACTACTAGGCGCGCCAGCAGCGTCAAGAATAGCCGTTAGGTCCGCGTCGCCTCCCGTAAAGGGCGTGAACGGATCGAAGCTTGAAAAGCTATTGGTACTGGGTATATTGGCTGTGCCGCTGGTTAAAACTGCGCCTTGCCCCATGCTCACCGTGGTTGCGCCATCAGTGATATCAACGCCAGAAAAAATACCTGATTGTGCCGTGTCGCCATCAATACCATCGCCGATGGCGCCCATAAATACCTCGGAACCGGAGACGACATTAACGCCACCGCCCGCTACCACTAACGAACTGGTAATATCTGACACCGCATTATCACCGGTTTCGATAAGATCGAGTCCCAGTAATCCAGCTTGGGTGCTAGAAGAAAGTGCAAATAGCAATGTACAGCCAAGTTTGTTTAATTTCATTTCCATAATCCTATTGGTTAGTTTACTTCCTAGTGAAATCCCAATGAAACGGCTACCCCATGAGAACTGCGGAAATACTAAAAGCATAATTAAGACCAACTTAACAATTAAGGAAAAATCATTACCTTACTTTCAAGAGAGCCATCAAACTTTATAAAAATGTAAAATTAATGGACGCAAAAAAAGATGTAGTAATTGAAACTTCCACTCTTATTCATGACCTTCACTGCCTCACCACCTGCCTACACCTTCGTCCATCTCGTCTCCCAGACAGTGATCAAAGTGGGTTATTAAGCAGTATTAAAAAATCAATCTAAATAGGGTGAAGTTTGCACGAAAAACCACCCTCCCTAAATTGCACTGTTTAAGGAACAAAAAGTTTGCCAACCAAGGTTATTCATTACGATGACGACAGTCACCTTTCAATAGCGCGAATTCGGTGTGGCAAGCATGGCTTTTATTACCGCTATCGTAGTGGCAAAAAAGTGACTGGAAAGCGTGTGCTAAATCGTATTAAAAAACTGGTTATTCCGCCAAACTGGCAGAACACGTATATCAGTGATGACAGCAAAGCAAGTTTGCAAGCCGTAGGTTACGATAATAAAAATCGAAGACAGTATATTTATCATCCGTTGTGGCACAAGCAACAACAAGTCATTAAATTTTCACGTCTTAAGGAGTTTGGCCGTAAACTTCCCGCCTTTAGAAAGCGTTGCGTGAAACTACTCGCCAGCGGTGGTTGGCATATAGATAAGGCCTGTGCGTTGGTATGTTTACTCTTAGACTACACCGGGGCCAGAGTCGGTAATTCCCAGTATAGTAAACAAAATGCCACTTATGGCCTTACTACCCTGCGCAGAAAGCATATTGCAAAACAGGAACAGGCCAACCTCAGACTTAGTTATACCGGCAAGCACGGAAAACCACGTTTGTTAATGATAGATGATCCTGAACTCGCCAAATTAGTAAATGAATGTGCAGAGCAGCAAGGATATTGTTTATTTCGTTATCAAAGCGCGGATAAACGCTGGCATGACGTAACCAGCGAAGATGTGAACCACTTTATTCACCGTGAATTTGCCCCCCAATTTAGTTGCAAAGATTTTAGAACATGGGCCTCAAGCCGTTATGCGCTATTAAAAATACCCGAGGTAATTGCACTGTTGTCGGCCTCTAAAACACGAACATGGGAAAGCTCATTAAGTAAATTGGTGTCAAAGGAGTTAGGTAATACGCCGACAGTTTGCCGACAATACTATATTCATCCGCAGCTTTTTACCCTGCAGCACAGTGACGCCCTTAGCGAACTGGTAAGCCAAGTTAAAGAAATTAAAGACCAAGGCTGTACTTCATTGTCTCACTTAGAGCCAATTGAAAAGCGGCTTTTGGAAGTAATATCCTAGTAAAAACATTAGCTTAAAAGTAAAGACTCCGAAAAAAGGAGTTCACTTGCGTAAAAAAAATTCTATGCTATAAATACTATTAAGCTTTACTTTAATATATCAATGGTAGTATGAGGTAGAGCGTTATCCCATTACTGCGTATACGTACAGAGTCTAATTAGAAATGAATTCAAAAAGCAGTGGGATAAGAAAAGCACTCCCCTTTTTAACCCTTATTTTTTTACTCTTTTCAGTATTGTTGATTTGGAGCTTTTTCACTTTAAATCACAGCAACTACTTTCATCAGCTAAACGTGCGTCATTTTAAATATGTCAGTGATCTGCACTCTCTTATTTCAACCCCTAAACCCGCACTTTTCTCACAGCCTCCCCAGGCAACGGACACTATTCGCAACGCCATCATCAATATCCGGCAGCAACCGCTAGAATGTTTAGAGAAGATTGGCCCCATCGATCGTATCTTAATGACCTTTATCAATACCGATAACATCATTTCTATTTGCCAAAAAGACATTGTCAGCGCCAATCAAGCCTTAGAGGCCATAACCCACTTCGAAGCTGGGGTCATTGATGAAGCATCATTGCAAGAACAACTCATTGAAACCTTGCGGATATTTAGTCATAACTCCATTGAGTTTGAAGCACCTGTAGAAAAAACCGTCAATTTTATTGCCGATATTATTATCTCGCTGATTGTGTCTTCCTGCATTATTCTCCTTTTGTTTACCATGTATTTATCTAGAGCTGTATCCTTGGTACTTACCAATCGTGAAGCCGCCATGAAAGCCCTCGCAGAAAGTGAAGAGCGCAATAAAAGCCTTGCCTATAAAGACACCTTAACTGGGCTACCTAACCGGAATTTGCTTGAACACACCATTAATGCCGCTATCGCCAAATCGTCCAGAAATGAAACGCAATTTGCTGTGATGTTCATCGATTTAGACCAATTTAAAGACATCAACGATACCTTAGGTCATTCCGTTGGCGACAAATTACTTATTGAAATGGCAAGAAGAATTGCTCACACATTAAGAGAGTGTGATTCTGTGGTACGTTTTGGCGGCGATGAATTCGTGGCGGTTACTGACTGCTTTGACGCCGTTGAAACCATCGATGTTATTGCCTCAAGAGTGATAGATGCCATTAATAAACCCGTTAAACTGGTGCAAATTGAAACCTTCATCACTGCCAGTATCGGGGTGGCGTGCTATCCAGATAACGGTACCGATGCAACGGCATTACTCAAGCACGCCGATACCGCCATGTACCAAGCTAAAAGTGCAGGAAAAAACCAGTTTCAGCCATATGATAAAAACTCGGCAAATAGACAAAATCGAAAACTGAGTATCGTCCAACAATTACACCACGCCATCGCCAACGACGAGTTTAGTTTGGTGTATCAACCCGTGGTAAGGCTTGCCGATGGTAAGACGGTGGGCAGCGAGGCGCTTATACGCTGGACAAACATGAACAATGAGTCCATTCGTCCTGACGAGTTTATTCCCATCGCGGAAAATTCTGGGCAAATTATTGAAATTGGCGACTGGGTATTACAACAAGCTTGTGCGCAGTGTAAACGTTGGCATCAACAGGGTGCCACCGACCATACAATGGCCATCAATGTTTCCTCCCACCAATTAAAAGATGTGGGTTTTGCCAAACGAGTAGCTACCATTTTGCAACAATACGCCCTTCCCGCTAAATGCATTCACATAGAAATTACAGAAAATATCGCCATTACCGAAGATAAAGTGTGTGTGGCTAACCTGCATGAACTCTCAGAGTTAGGCGCGTTGCTATTACTTGATGATTTTGGCACAGGTTATTCATGTTTAAGCTATCTAAAGGATCTCCCCTTCGATATTTTAAAAATAGATAAGAGCTTTATGCCTGCAAATAACACCATTGCTGCAACCATTATTGCGATGGGTCACGAGCTTCATATGGAGATTATTGCCGAGGGTATAGAAACCAGTATGTGCCATCAATACCTCAACAACCTCCATTGTCAGTATGGGCAAGGTTACTTATTTCAAAAACCGGTTTCAGCCAGTGAGTTTGATGTGTTTAAGCAATTTAGCGTGGGATTGTAATAACCCAAAACTACGTGGCTTTAGGGAAAACCGCGCTATCCGCTATCTAAGGGGCTCCCCTTAAGGAAGAGAACGTAGCCTTTTAAAGGGCGAAATGGCGCGGTGTCTAGGGTTATTTAATCAAATACTTCGCAAGTGTAATCAGAGCCATTTTCGATGGTACCACTGGCAGTTAAACTATAATAAGACAGACCAATGTAGTCAGTGGCGTAACGGTTTATACGGAAAACAAAGTTATTCCCCGCCGTTTCTCCTTGGGTGAGCGGGCCGGTTTCATCCACAGGTGCGATGTATTTCCAAACTACGTCACCATCATAGGTCACCTCAAAAAATGTACCTGTGGTGCCTTCATCTATGATGGTATTGCCATTGTCTAAACGCTGTGCACCGGAAATATTAGTGGCATAAAAATCAGTTGGGTTATCCGCGGTGTAGGTCCAAGTAAAGTCATCGGGACCGTAGGTTCCATCATCGTTCAGGGCGTAATCACCGGTTTCACTCACTTCGGTATCCACCACGTTGATCGTCGAATAATCGGTGGTGCCGTAATAATTAGCTTGGTTATTAAAGATCATGACCTGCCCACCGTCGGTGTAGTCATCATCGATCCAGTATGCATCATGTTGTAAAAACAGCTTTTGATCATCAGCATCACCCATACCATACGTTTGCGGATTGCCCCAACGAAACAGAATGTCGCCACCTTTACCCCGAACCCCGCCAGTATGCGAAGCCGCTTCGGTGGTGGTGGTAGAATGGTCAATGATCCAAAATTCACTATAGTTGCGACTGTTGATCATAATTTGATCGAGATCGGCGTTATAAGCCACCGAGTTCATATGAATAGGATCGGCGTCATACTCAACATCAAGACCGGTAAAATTAATATCAATGAGTTGCGGATTTTCAGAAATCATCCCGTAATTTTGCGCTGAAACATCAGCGTCTTGTACCATATGATCCCACGAGTCCCATTGCCAAATCACTGCACTTTCTGCACTTTCCGCGGTGGGATCAAGCTCAATGATTTGCTCGCTCCATAACGCATGCCCGCCGCTATAGCCGGCTTCTTCAGCTTCATCTGCCGTGTGCTTGTTCCACACCATCACAAGTACCGTACCTGTACTTTCAAGATACTCCACATCGTGATGCATAAACTGGGTATCACTGTTGAATTCGTAATACCATTCCACTTCGTTTTGGGGGTTAATAATTTCAATCCGCCCCGAGTCACCGCCGGCTAACAAAAACTCGCTATTTTCAGCACTTTCAAAGCGAGCAGTATGTAATAGATTGCCATTTTCCAGTAAATAAGCAGACATAGTGCTGTAGTCTGAATCCCAGCTTTGCACCAACTCACCACAATTATCAATTAGATAGGTGGTATTAAAGCGTAGGCCACCAAATAACGTGTATCCGTTTTGGGCTTCTGAAGAGTTAAGCACAAGGCCAATTGTATTGGAGGTAGAATATTCGGTTACCGAAGAATCGGTGTCTGAATCCGAATCCGTATCATCGTCACTGGAGTCATCGCTTGTGGTTTCATCCACTGAGCTGGTGCTAGAAGAATCGTCCGATGAACTTGAGCCACACCCAGACAACAACGTTAGTAGTGACAACAAAAGGGCAAAATACCGTAAAGAAGAAGTATGTAAATGCATTCAATTACCTTGGGAATAAGTAAATTAAGAGATTTAGCGAATAAAACCGAAAAGGCGACTAAGCTGATTAATTTATCAGTGATGCGCTGACTTTCTAATCAGCTAAGACAGTGTGAAGATTGCCGTAAATTGTGCAATTAGATTTAAATATCTTTACTTTAATACTTACAAAACTGCCAAAGGTTGTGGCTAGCAAAACGAAGGGCTGAAAAGCAAAAAGACCAGCAGATGCTGGCCTTTTAAAATAAATGAAACAAAACATGGTTAGTAAAGGATCACCCGTTATTGCACCGTTGTTCCTCTACCGGCGGCTTTTAAGTAATTGATCCACAGCTGGCTATCTTCATTCACCACATCCTTGTTCACCGTAACGCCCACAAGTTCACTTAGCGGCTTACTCATTTTCCCCCGCAAGCGCCCTAAAAAACTGGGGGCAGCAATAATATCTACATGGTAAACCTTTTCGGTGCTACGGCGTTTATCCAGCCAATCGGCCACCGTGCCAGCAAAGCGTTCGGCCTCGATATCCGCCGCACTTTTTCTACTCATTGTATCGATTCCCGGCACTGTCCCACCAGCGGCAGAAACCGCGCCGGGACGGTCTGTGACAAGATCGCCATCAGAGGCCCGTCCATCTTCATTGACTAAGGTGGTTACATTCTCTAACGAACTAGCGCCGTCTTTCTCAAGTAATACTTTGGCTTCGGAACGATTCGCTACCACTAAATATGACTTTCCTAACATAGCTCCTCCTTAACTAAGGTATTCATGGTTTATAGCGTACCAAGGGCAAAAAAGTTTCATTTTGCCGAAAACGCCTTAGATAGAAAGGATCTTAATTGACCAATGAATGAGGTGTAAGCCTTAGACTACTCTTTACTGGTGACCGCCTCGCCATGAACCTGAATTTGCAGTTCACGGGTTAATTTACGAATATCCTCTAACTGCCCCAGTAACGACAATAACTGTGACAAAACAAAATAATGCTGCTCATTTTCTTGGGTAGAACATTCGTCAAGCTGGGCTCTTAGTTGTTCAAATTCTGTGGTGCAATCGACCACTAAGCTTCTATCTTCCAGACATTGCGCCACTTCAGTGAGGCTATTGACAATGTATTCTCCCGCAGCGATAAGCAAGGGATCGCTCGTTTGCGCAATCAAGGCTTCGCGGTGTGCGCCAAACGCTGCGATATAATTAAATAAAGTATGGCTTCGGATAACAAGTCGTTGCCATAACTCGGTGTCTCGCCGAAAATGCCCCGGCTCTTGTTGCATGTTCACCAACGTAGAGGTAAGCAGAGCATCTGCATTGTTCGCCCGCCGCCGGCTATGCCGATAAACCTGTTCACTTACCGCTTGGGCTTGATAAAAGCCCATTAAATCCCGTAAATAGTCGGAACTGCGGCGCAGACCCTCAGCAAAGGTGATAGGCAGTTGTCGATAAGACCAATCTGGCAGAATAAAGAATACGGCTAACCAAGAAATAACACTGCCAATTAAGGTGTCGAAAAGACGCGGTAATATCACATCATAACCGTCGGATACCTGATTAAAGCAGCAAATAACCATTAAGGTGATTGCCGATGTGGCCAGCACGTAGCGATGAGTTCGCGTTAAGAAAAATACGACACCTGCTACCACCGCTATCAGCAATTGAATAAGATCTAATGGGAAAAGTGTAATTAAACTCCAAGCAAGCACCAAGCCGACAACCGTGCCCACTATTCGCTCATAAAGACGTTTACGGGTAGAACCAAAAGTGGGCAAGCAAACAAATAAGGTGGTTAACATTACCCAATAGCCCACAGAAATATCAGTGGTTTGAATAATGGCGTAGCCGCAGGTAAGACCTATAGACATACGCACAGCATGGCGAAAAACTTGCGACTTCGGCGTTAGCTGATCGACTATCTGACTTAAAATAGCGCGAAAATTTACCGGTGGCTGAGGAATTTGCTGAGAAGCATCCGTTAGCGATATATCCTCTAGCGAACGGGCTTTATCGAGTTCTTGCTGCAAGCTAACGACATTGTCTGACAACTGACGAAGGGAACGAAATAACCGTCCTCGAACCGGTACCGCATTTTGCGCCAGATAAGCCATCGATTTCTTTAAACCGGCGACGGCGATTTCGCTATCGTGCAAATCGATGGCTTGTTTGCTGCGTACCGCTTCACCAATTTTTTCGCAGCTTACCCCGGCCTCATATAACTGCCGCTGTATACGAAACAAGATGTCGCTATGAAAAAACGTTTCCGCGAGATCCGCATAGTCATAGTGAGAAGAGCTAGCCCGTTCATGAATCGCTTGGGCAATAAAATAGAGCTGGATGTAACGCCCTAAACGGGGGTTTTGCGGGCTACTGTCGATGCGACTTACCAAAATAGCTCGCACCTTATTTAAGGCCACAACCACTTGCCCGTGTTGTTGAGCTAGATCTAATCGCAGTGAATCCACCGCCTCACTGGTGATCAGCGGAAACAACCGGGATTTTAATTTTAAATAACGACCCACTTCGACATACAAGGTCGCGAGCGCTTGCCGCAATGGAATATGTACAAACAACGCAGCCCAAATAACCGAAAGCACGCCATACCATAACGCCCCTAAGGTTAGCAGCGCGGGCTCATACCACACGGGCACCGCTTGCGTTGCCTGATTTAACCCTATCATGGTGTACACGGCTAAAATCAGGGTCGCTTGAGAAATTTGACCATAACGACGCCCTAACGCGCCGCCCATCGACATGGAAAACGCCACTACGGCGATGGATATTCCCATAGCCCATGGATGAGACATTAACAGCTGCACCCCAAATGCAGTGACAAGAAACAAAACGAGGGTAATGCTCAAAGCCCGCAAACGCCCCTGCCAGCCATCTTCCGTTTCGGCCAACGCGCTAGCAATGACACCAAGAAAAAGAGGTATAACCATATCGATACGGTCTGTCACCAAGCTCATGGTGATAGCGCCACACAATGCAATAAAAACCCGTATACCGTAAGACAATTGGCTAACGCCTAAATGACGCACCGACTGGGGAAGAAGCTTAAAGGGTGACATGGTGGAAAAATCCATCTCTTAGAAAAAGAAGAAGTAAGTAATTGCAAGTCTAAACGGCCATACCCCCAACTACAAGCCTATCCCGCAATCTGATATCGCGCTGTTAATAGTATGATAAGAGGATAAATTTTACGCAAAACTATCTTAACTAACGAGTCAAATCTTAGTGCTATTTTGCCTGGCAATACTGTTACCCTAAAAAGCCGCTTTTCGGTAAACGGGACTCTGGCAGCCCGTCGTCTTAGTGACACCCAATACTCAAGATCTGTTTTGACCGTAAATAGGCTAAACCCACCGACAAGTGGGTGTAAATGCGATAAGCTAATTAACTACGTTTCTTAATTAAAAATGCATCCTGTATGGAGATGGGTAATGGCAGAAATAGAGTTTACCGCTGAACAAAAAGCACAAATGACGGAAAAATTGCAGCGCTATATGGAAGCCGAGCTAGACGTTGAATTAGGCCAGTTTGATGCAGACTTTTTAGTGGATTTTATTGCGAAAGAAATGGGTAGCCTTTTCTATAATCAGGGGCTGTACGATGCCCAAGCGGTACTTACGGATAAAATGGACGGTCTAACCGACGCCATCTATCAATTAGAAAAACTGTAAGCGGCTATCATCGCCCTATACCCAACGCTTTTGCTTTTTTGTACACCTGGCTAAAGGAGCTGCCGCACCCATGACTGCCGATTACACCTCACAACTACACCATCTATTTGGCTTTTCGTCATTTCGTACCGGCCAGCAAGAGGTGGTACAACGACTGCTAAACCAACGTTCAACCTTAGCAATTTTTCCCACCGGCTCAGGTAAATCTTTGTGCTATCAATTTGTCGCTACCCAATTGCCCCACCTGACCTTGGTGGTTTCGCCATTGTTAGCACTGATGAAAGATCAACTGGCATTTTTACATAGCAAAGGCATTGCTGCGGCGAGCATTGACTCCACCCTAACCCATGAACAAAACCGTCAAGTAATGAATGACGTGCGCACTGGCCACTGTAAAATTCTTATGGTATCGGTAGAGCGTTTTAAAAATGAACGTTTCAGGCAGTTTTTAGCATCTATAGAAGTGTCTATGCTAGTGGTTGACGAAGCCCACTGTATTTCAGAATGGGGGCACAATTTTCGGCCCGATTATTTAAAACTACCGGCTTATAAACAGGCCCTCAATATTCCATTGGTACTATTACTGACGGCCACAGCCACAAAAAAAGTAAAACTGGATATGGCTCGCCGATTTGCCATACACACCGAGGATATTATTCAAACCGGTTTTTATCGGCCTAACCTGAATCTGAATGTTTTGCCCGTGGTAGAGGCGAACAAAAATGAGGCCTTGCTACAGCAATTACATCAGCAGTCCGGTGCGGGAATTGTGTACGTGACCCTACAGAAGACGGCTGAAGAAGTCGCCCGCTTTTTGCAGCAAAACGGATGCCGAGCAAAAGCGTATCACGCTGGCCTAGACAGTGATATCAGGCAAACCATTCAACATGACTTTATGCAAAACCACCTGCAAGTGGTGGTGGCCACCATTGCGTTTGGCATGGGTATTGATAAATCAGACATTCGTTTTGTTATTCATTACGATCTGCCTAAATCTATCGAAAACTATAGTCAAGAAATAGGCCGTGGCGGTCGCGACGGACAACCGGCGATCTGTACTGTCTTAGCAAACTTAGATGGCATCGTTACCATCGAAAATTTTGTATACGGCGATACGCCAGATCAAGACGCCATTGTGCGGGTCATTGATGATATTGCCGCACAAGGAAAAACCCCAGACTCCAATGGGCGGTATCAGTGGGAAACCCAATTAAACAGCTTATCTACGTTAAGTAATATTCGCCAACTCCCCTTAAAAACCTTGCTCGTACAGCTTGAATTAGCCGAGGTTATCCGTCCTTTATATGCTTATTTTGCCGAATTTAAGTTTCGCTTCATCACCGATAAAGCGCAAATTCTTAACCAATTTTCAGCAGAGCGCCGGGAATTTCTGAATGCGGTGTTCACCCATACCAACATGAAAAAAGTGTGGGGCGTAGTGGATTTTGACAGTATTTATCAACATTACGGTGCCGAACGTGGACGGGTGGTTACTGCTTTAGAGTATTTGCACGAACATAATCATATTGAACTGGCCTCTCGATTGATCACCGATGTCTACGAAGTCAACCAGCCCAAGCTATTAGCTGACGACTTAGCGGCAAAGCTGGCCTCTTATTTTGCTGAAAACGAAGAAAAAGAAATACAACGGATTGCCACCTTGGTACGTTTTTTCGAGCTAGATAAGTGCTTAAACGCAAGTCTATCGGCGTATTTTGATGATCAACACGCCCCCGCACAATGCGGTCATTGCAGCGTATGTAAGGGAAAAGTAGCCAAACTTTCTTATTCCCACCCCATTCCTATGCCAGATAAAACCCAAGTTGCCGAAGCGATGGCGGCACTTAACGCCCACCTCAAAGATAAGTTAGACATCCCGCTAACCGAGTCTATGTATTGCCGTTTTCTTACCAATATGACTATGCCATTATTTACCCGCTTAAAGGTAAAGCAAGTCGCGGGCTTTGGTTGTTGTGAGCACTGTCGATATGGCGATGTCAAAACCTTGGTGGCTTCGCTTTTACCTTAATCCCTTTTCACTGGTTGCCCCGGTTGCTTATGACCACCTTTTAGCTTTAAAGCCTAACAATGCCTCTAATGTATTTATAAGCTTTTATACATTGGGTTTGCTGTTCCCACTTGGCAAAAATTCGTTCACTAGGCGCTGACAATATGGAAAATCGTAAGCGAGTAAGAGGCGTAAAAGCTTCACGTCAAAAATTAGAAGCGGCAATGATTAGCAAAGGCTTTACCTCCCAGATCCAACTGGCTAGGCACATTGCGGAATTAGAAAACCTGCCCCGGCCGCCAAAAGATCTCGTCAACAAAGTATTTCGTGAGCAACCCGTTGCCTTTAGCAACCTCACCCGCATTGCCATGGGTCTTGAGGTAGAAACCCACACCTTGATAATGGCTGGGGATGATCCTTCGCTCATCGGGAAAATAAAAAACACGAGGTTAAACCCTACAGAAAATTCACCGTCATGGGCTCACGTTACCCTTAGCTGGATGATGGTGCCCATACCGGTAGTTATTTTAGTGGGCCATTTACTCTGGCTAGCTCCCCAAGCGCCTAATAACGCCTCTGCGAATGAGCCATTGGCGAATCTTACCGGTTCACCTAAGGGCAACACCACTACGGGCAAAACTGACATCACCGCATACGCGTCGGTGCCACAGGACTTCAGCTTTAACCCTGTCAGCAGTATCAAGGCATGCGCAGATAAACTCACCGCAGTAACCTCCCCTTCTTTTAGTCTTATCCATCGAAGTCAAAACACGATGACTGTGTATGAAAACCTAGGGAATGACGTCTATTTTTGCCTCACCTCTAAACGCTAATTATCAACACACTAACCCCATCAAAAAGGGTATTGTGCAACTTGCATCAATACCCTTTTATGTGTCCATCACTAATGGTTCATAGCCTATTTAGAAATCCGGATATAACACCGCCTTCACAGCGTTACCACCACCTAACGCAAGAATGGCAATTTCCGCAGAATCATCCAGCAACACCACCTGATCGCCATCGTTGATAATAAGATCACTGTTGATTAGTTCGTAGTCTTCCACACCCAGTTCTTTGTGCAAATACACATAGCTTCTTAAAATTGGGTAGCCATCATTATCGTAATACCAAACCGGATGTGTATCATCCTGAACCAGTTGTATCCCCGTGTTGTTGGTAAAGGCAAAACGGATCCCTGGCGTACCATTCACATACAACCATTCCATATAATTCGGCGTTAATGTGGTATACAGCGTGCCTTCGGAGACAAGGTTGTACTCCGCCTCCAATGATACGGCGATTTCCGCCACCTCTGGAAGCAGTAACTCATCACTGTCACTTACCACGTACTGCAACAGTGTTAAATGTGCGATGGTGGTTCCACTTGGTGGTAAACAGGATAGGCCGGGAAGGCTAAAATCGTTAAAACTGGTAAAGTTATAGCTGTAGCTCGTATCGCTAAAGCTATAGGTCACCATTTCCGATTTTACTAACTCACTGCCGTCGGCTTTTAGCATCTGCCAATCATCAATGTCTGAAAGACAAAGTTCATAGGCACTGGTATTGGTGATGGTAAACGCCCCCTGAACAATGGATTCAAATAAAGGGTTACCACTTTCATCGGTATAATCAATGCCCTTATCTACGGTACGAGAATAGATCTTTACTTGGCTGTCGATGGACAAACTGCCGCTGGCGGCGCCGTCGCCGGTTGCCACTATGGTGGCCGTTAACGGCTTGGTGAATTTATGACTTTCAACGCTTAATAGCCCTACGCAATTTCCGTCATCGGTGGTATAGGCTAAACCACCGTCTGACAGCGCCGTTGCGGTAGTGGCAAGATTAGTGGCACAAAAAGTAGTGTCAGTAGGCGCTTCAGATCCTACCCAGCCTGTGGTATCCACATACTCATCACCATCAACCCAAGGTACAGATCCGCTAACAAAAATAGATTCATTGTCGTCTTCCCAAATAAATTCAGCATTATCAAAGGTGATAAGTTGGGACTCAATATCGATGGCGATGTCACAATTAACGGTGCATTCAAAATTGTACTCCGTACCTGCAACCACAGAGATGATGGAAGCGCCGGTAATGTTAGTACCATCGGCAAAAGCAGCAACCATGGCAAAGCCGTTATTCGGCGATGACGTTAAGCCACTTAATGTTTCTACCGAATCCACATCTTCACCGCCTACCAGTAGCACAGATTCATCCACACCGGTAAATTCTGTATAACCCACCGCAATATCGCGGATCGCCAGATAATCCCAAATACTGCTAAGGGTACCGTCGTTACCTGTAACACTTAAACTCGTTAATGCCACGATATCATCGCCACCGGTGCCGGTGTCATCATCACCACCTGTGCCGGTGTCATCATCACCACCAGTGCCGGTGTCGTCATCACCACCAGTACCTGAGTCATCATCGCCACCGGTGCCGGTGTCATCATCACCACCTGTGCCGGTGTCGTCATCAGTCCCCAAGGTCTCATCTAGGTGCGCCAAGGCCGCTTCAACAGAGACCATGTGTTCGTAACTGTATTCTAAATGGGTAGCAAGAAGTTCAAGGGCGGTGGTAAGGTCGCTGTCAGCGGCGAACTCGTCACTTGAAACATCAAAAATAAGGGCGAGATCTTCAGCGGCCACCAGCATAGCGTCGCTAATGAGGATGCCGTTGGTTGGATCGCCATCGATATCGAGGGTTTGTAAGAACTGGGCAATATTGGTTACCACATCGGGGGAGACAGCGTCAGAAGTGGCAAATGAATACGGCGAAATAACCTCACCGCCCGGCACCTCGCCAAGTTCGATCCCGCCAATAGAAAAGGTGATGCTTTCCCCTTCATGGTAGTAAAATGTGCCCTTTTCGTCAGTGACTCCCGACAGGGTGTCGGTTTTGTACGCTAGCCCTTCTACCGCACTATCTAAAAATACGCCTTCAAGTAAATTGGCTTCAGATTCACTATCACTACTACCACAAGCCGTTATGGCTAACATTGCCGTAGCCATAAGGGGAACACGCCACACCTTATCGCCATTGAATACTATTTTCATGACATCTCTCCCTAAACATTAATACGTTCTCATTGCACAAGATTCACTATGCAGGGTTAAAGATGGTGAAAATTTAATCAATAACTATTTCGTCATTAAAACCTTAACTGTCACTAAGTAGCGTTAAGTGTCGATAACGTATAGCGTGTTGTCCTTGCTAGGGGTGACTACTTCGCCCAACGGTTAATAGCGACTTTTTGCTCAGGGCGGTTGTTCAGGGGCGCTTCACTTCCAGCATTGACCGCAAAGTATCAACCGGCAGGGCTTTTACCGGTCCCTGATGACCATTGGCGTCGGTAGCCATTAATAAGCTGTTATAAATGGCTTCTTCCGTTGCTTCATTTACCGCTTGAAACAATGGCGACATAGCATTGTTTGCCACTAGGTGCTGGTTCGTGGGCGGTGCATCGGCAAATCGTCTAACCTCATCGGCTGATGAAAAAGCAATAACATAATCGCCAGAACCATTGGTTAAACTGGCACCAGTTCGCGCCACCCCAGCCATGGCCCGTTTCGCTAACCGATGTAAATTACGGTGGGATAAGGGGGCATCGGTTGCCACCACAATCATAATACTGCCATCGGCCGCCGTATCCTCGTTAAGGGCACCTTTAAGGTAATATTGACCTAAGGCTTCCCCCACTTTTATGCCATCCATGGTTAAAATACCGCCAAAGTTACTTTGTACCAGTACCCCCACCGTATAACCGCCTAAATGGGCGGGTAACACTCTACTACTGGTGCCTATGCCTCCCTTCCAACCAAAGGCGCGGGTTCCTGTGCCCGCTCCCACATTGCCTTCTTTAACCGGCCCGCCGCTGGCTTGTTCAATGGCTTGAATAACCTGTGCCTGGGTAACGAATCGGGCGCGAATATCGTTTAGATAGCCATCGTTGGTTTCCCCCACCACCGCGTTCACAGAGCGCACATCTTCATTCCCTTTTTGTTCCAAGGTCCAGGCTACGACCCCGGCGATGCCTTCTGCCACATTTAAGGTATTGGTCAGGACAATGGGGGTTTCTATTTCTCCGAGCTCTTGCACCTGGCTAATACCTGCCATTTTTCCATAGCCGTTACCGACGTATACAGCGGCGGGAACTTTGTTTTGTCGCAGGTTGCCTGATGCGGGAATAACGGCTGTCACGCCGGTATTTTTATCCTTATTGTTGCTTAAGGTAATCTGTCCAACCTTTACTGCCCTTACATCAGTAATGGCGTTAAGTGGCCCAGGGGTGAGAACGCCGGGGGCGATCCCTAAATCTCGGGCTCGGACCTGTTCAGCATGAGCTGGAATATTCAGTGACAAGAGTAAAAAGACAAAGGTAATAAAACGCATAGTGCACAGCCCTTTTTTGATAGCTAGGTGGTCAAATTGCTTATTACAGTGTCACACGGGAATGAGGGAATATCAAAAGCAGGGCTAGGTTACAGTGCAGACTCTTAGTTAGCATTAAGATCCGTTATCCCCTCAAATTAACGTCGTAATTTAGGTTTTCCTCGACGCCAAAATTGCGCCCCTTCGTAGGGTAATTCGGGTTCCACCGTGAAGGTTTTATCCGCAATCAACTCCTCACCCAAGGTTAGTGTCATGCGCCAATCCCCTACTTTGTTGTCCAGCGGTTCCCACAGGGTATCGCCCAAGTAAAAATCCCAGTCGTTTGAATTGACGTACTCTTCGCCGTCGAAGGGGGGCATTGGCTCACCGCGCTTATCAGGAATATCGGGGTGATAGATACAGTAATACACCTTCTGGTTTTTCGCCCGTTTAATATTGACGATAAAACCGAATTCAATATCAAGTTCTAGGGGGACGTTTAAGGTGAATTCCTTTACTTTGGGCAGCGCTTTTTCTTTCGCGTCCCACGTTGAATGAATGCCGTAGGTGACTATCTCGACAATCGGTTTGCGCTTTGCCATGAATATTATCCAAGATGTGGTTCATGTTGTATTTTTCACACACCTTACCGAAAACAGATAGTCTTTGGTACTTGTTGCGCGGCGAATTTCCCCTTTATGTTTGTTCCACCACGAATAGGCAAGGGTTCGAATAATGGCCTTTTTATCACTGGCACTACTGGTGGTCCAAAACTCACTGTAATCCCCCTGGGTGATATACCAGCCATGCCATTTAACCCCCGCTGGACGAGCAGAAAACCCGTATCGATTAATTTGAGAAGGCGTAAAGTGAGCAAATAAACCATCGGATTGCGCCTCTTTTAATTGCACGCCTAAATTGAGAGCACCACCACGCCAACCGCTGTTGTTTACCTCATATTCAGGCATACCTATGGCACGCTCTAATGATTTCCAATCATCGTCAGAGGCAACGCGCCAGCCTACCGGGCAAAGGTTTCTTTCATCTGCCGCGTCATACCAGTTGTATAACCGGCCATATTTTAACAAATTGGTGTCATCATCTTTGGGAATAGCGCCGGACCTCACCGCCGAGCCATCTTGAAATCGGGTGCTTCTTAGGTTTTCTGCCAGCCAAATCTGATCGCCAATCGTAACGGTGCGATAAACATTGCCTTCCACATCTTGCACCGTTTCTTGCCGTATATTTAGTTCTTGATCCATATTTTGCGCTAAGGTTGTCGCGGCTACAACCATACTTGCTCCAATGGTTAAACTCAGTGCTTTCATAAAAATGGTCCGCATCACAAGGATGCGTATTACTTTAACGCTCTAGCCATTACCGTTATAGGCGATATGCTCTTAAAAACATGCCTATTTGTATTTAATTGCCCGTTTTAGAGCGAGTGCATATGCTCAAATAACTCTTCACCATGACGCCATTGTTTTGGCGATTGCCCATACATGCGTTTAAACTCTCGGCTAAATTGGGAGGAACTGACATAACCCACTGACATGGCGGCTTCACTGACGTTCATGCCTGCAGCAATTTTCATGGCAGCATTGTTCAGGCGCATAGACTTCATAAACTGAATAGGCGACATTCTGGTGGCTTGCTTAAATTTGCGATGGAATACCGCTCGGCTCATGCCAACCAAAGAAGCCAATTCATCAATAGTGATATTTTTATCTAAGTTTTCCGATAAATAGTCGATTGAGCGGGCGATCTCATTGCCGATACCAAATGCCCTTCTTGCAGACACACCGGCATCCCCTTTTAATACGGCGTAATACAACTCCCGTAATCGACTTTCGCCTAAAATAGCGATGTCCATGGGGCTATCCAGTTGCAGCAACCGAAGCAAGGCATCAGAAAAAGCCTCGTCCCAATTGGCCAACGCAAGCCCTTGTGGTTGCGCGGTGCTTTTAGGAAGCTTGATAGCGCCAGACGCACTTTCCATGGCGATGGCAAGCTCTGTCATCACTTTGGTATTCAGTGAAATATAAACGCCCAGTAATGGACTTTCTGGTGAAGCTTCTGGCGTGCCGGCCTCTACCGGCATAGAAACCGTGCAACACAGGTAGTGGCGATTATCGTAGTGGTATCGCTTCCCCTCCAAAATCGCCTCTTTTCGGCCATTTAAAATAACAATCACCGCCGGTTCATAGACCGCCGGTGCACACGGGATCCCGTGGGTAACTCTAAATAAACTCACACCTTCAACGCCGCTTTCAACCATGCCATCGTCGGTAAGGCGGTTAGCCACCAAGTGCTTTATTTGCTGCTTTATCATTTCCACAAAAATCTCACAAAGATACAAATAGGCATGTTTTAGAGATTATTTAGCCTATTTGAATCACCAAATGATAGTTATAGTACATTCCAGATAACGCTACGCTTTCCCGAAGTGTCAAGCAAATTAAATTTTTTAAGCGTGCCACGCGCAACGCCCCAACAAAGGTACTTATCATGACCACACAACCATTTGGCAAAAAGGGCTGGACACCCACACAAATCGGCTCACTTGCGAATAAAACCTACGTGATCACAGGTGCAAATAGCGGTGCAGGCTTTGAAGCTTCTCATCTTTTACTGAGTAAAGGCGCTAAAGTTGTTATGTTGAACCGTAACCCTAGTAAATCGGCCATCGCCATAGAAAAATTAAAAACATTGTTGGGGCAACACATTGACGTAAGATACATACAACTTGATTTGGCACAGCTAGATTCGGTACGCCGCGCAGCCAAAGAACTGCTTGCAACAACCCCCAATATTGATGCGCTAATCTGTAATGGCGCAATCGCACAAGTGGCAAACCAAGAGATCACCGTTGATGGTTTTGAAAGTCAGCTGGGGGTAAACCACTTTGGCCACTTTTTGCTGTGTGGTCTGTTATTCCAACGCATAGAAGATTCCTCGGGGCGCATCGTTATCGTGGGTAGCAACGCGTACAAAATGGGGCTCAAACGGATCAAATTTGAAGATCTTAACTTTGATCAAAAATATACCGCCTGGAATGCCTATGCTCAAAGCAAGCTGGCGCAAATGATGTTTGGCTACGAACTACAACGCCGTATCAAGGCGGCAAACATACAGGTAGAGGTACAGGTTTGTCATCCGGGCGCTTCCCGCACTAACCTGCTCATGGATACGGCTAGTACTTTCAACAAAGTGTTGTGGTCGGTGATGTCACGGTTTATTGCCCAATCGGCAGAAAAAGGCGCATGGCCAGAAGTGATGTGCGCAACCCAGGACAACCTAAAACCCACTACCCTTTACGGGCCCACCAAACGGGCAAATACCGTAGGCCCAGTAGGGGAAAATACACTCGTCCCCATTGCCCTCGATGAAGAAATGGCCGCTCAACTTTGGGCAATATCACTGGAAAAAACGTCATTAAACTGGCCCCTCTAGTTGAGGGCGAAACGGCCATCATTACCGCGGAAGCCGCCGTTCAGTCGTGGCTTCAACGCAACTGGCGCCACATAACCATGTTAGTGTTTCTTATTTTGGTGGTATCAGACAGTCTTGGTTGGCTACCCAATGATTTCGCGCCACAGGCATGGACACTACTTCAAATTGGCTTAGAGGGTTAGGTTGCAGGCCGTTCTGCTGAAAAAACGACCCAACAATACCTAAAAAGCCCGCCCGGCAGAGAATAGATCTGACACTGTGGCCAAGGGTAAGCACCGTCAGGTCAATAGCGTTATTTACCACTTTGCTTATTGCTCCGTAAAGCATGACGTTGGCAGAAGCCCCGTTTATCGGGCTAGCTGCTGTTGCTCCGCGTTTTTGTTTCATACATCTGGCTTGCAATAAAAAACAAAACGGCCATTTGTAATTGGTCTAGGTATGCCTCTTGAGAAAGCGTTGTAACAAAAGAATACAACGCTTGGCAAAGAAACAAACCGCCGGCGATCTTAAAGCCAATGCCACTGAGTTTTTTCATTGGCGACGTTCCTTTGTAAAACAATAGTTTTCGATGCGCTACAAATAGTGGTTCATACTCGTTCGACCATAAGTTCGATATATATGGTCATGGGCATTGGCTACTTCTCCAAAAAATGCCCCTAAATCGAAGAAAAGCGCAGCTCCACAAATCATATCGATCTGTTCACTTGATAGCTCAGTTGGTTTTTTTACAGTTGATTGCTTCATATTTTTGTTCCTATCTTCTAGTTGATTGATACCCTTGATAAAAGTCGTATACTGCATCTAATATCGCAATACCCACTGCTACATGGCCCCACGTCCCACCTGAGACGTGCTTTAATGTCTGTTGATTCAATTCTTCAATCATGGGCAAAACCCTCCTCGTTTATAAATAAAGGCCTTAGTGCCATATACAAACTAGCAGCCCTGTTATTAATTGATACGGATCTCAAAGACAGTTTTTCACCGCCGGTATTCAGGTATACATATCGCTTGTTTGTTCCATAAAAAAAGCCACTCATAACCGAGTGGCTTTTTGTTCGCATTTTATCCGAGAAAATCAGGTACGTTAATATTGCCCAAAGCGCTTGGTGAAATTCAAACTGACCATGCGCGGAGCCCCTTCAATGTAGGTAGCAAAACCGAAGGAACTGCCGGTATTTCCCGCATCCATAATGTATTCATTATCAAGCAAGTTAGTGGCGGCCAGGGTGAGTTCCCAGTTATCATCCATTGCGCTAACACCTAACTGCAAATTCACCAGAGCCACCGCAGCTTCTTCGTATTGATTCTCGATATCGAAGTAAACTGACGAACGATAGGTATAACTTCCCGAACTAAAAAACGTTAATTCATTGCCCATGTCGGTGCGATAAATATACCCTAAGGCTCCAGAGGTTTTCGGTTGTAAGCGAAACTGATTACCCGCGTATTCGCCATTTTCTTCATCGTCATCAATGCCTGCGTCCATAATGGCAATATTGGCCAGAATTCTTAACTCGTCTGTTATATTCCATGAAACCTCACCTTCAAAGCCGAGGTTACTGGCCGAACCGGCATTAACGGTTTCTGATAACCCGGTTTCCCCGTCATACACAGAAACCTGGAAGTTTTTATAATCTTGCAAGAACACGGCAGCGGAATAGGTTAATGCACCACCGTGACTGCGGCCTTTTAACCCTGTTTCATAATTACTGATTTCTTCTGCGGGTACCAGATTTAACGCCCCAGCATCAATATCAACAATTTGCGAACGCTGCCCTTTAGAGAAGGTCGCATAAACATTGATAGCATCATTAACGGTGTACAGCGCATTTAATCGAGGTAGCAATACACTGTCATCGGCATCGGCTGCATAGGTGATACCGTTGCTGGCGGTAGAGGTAAAAAACAGGGTGGAATCATAGCCGACCAGCGATGAAATCAAGGTGGTCGATGGCATGTCAGAAAATTCCGTGGTTTCCCGTGATTCTTTAACATAACGAAGACCGGCGGTTAACTCGAACTTAGGCGTGATCGCGTATGAGGCATCGGCAAAGACGCTAACACTGGTGTTGTTAGCCGTATTACGTGTATAAATACCCTCATTGACCAGTTCAGAAAATGCCCCCTCTGTAAGCAGTGCACTCGTACCCGTATTGCAGCTTTCAATACCGTAAGAGGCCAATAACCCCATACAACTGACCACCACACCTTCTTCCCCAATAAACGGAACCGATTGGGTCGCATCTTCAGTAAAATAGCTAGTACCTATAAAACCATTAAGCTTATCGCCGGTGAAATTTAAGCGCAGCTCTTGGGAGGTTTGATCACCTGTGGCATTCTCAGCAAAGCTAAGGAATTCGTATTCGGTACCGTCGGCATCGAAGGTTTCTAACGAATCGTAATCTCGGTATGCGCCAATGTAGGTGAGGCTGTAGCGAGGGGATAAATCCCAATTTACGGTAAGGTTAATGTCATCCACCTCTCGCTCAATGCCGATATCATTCATGCCCAGCACGGTTGAATCCGGCACACTAAAGGCGCCATCGTCAGTAAATAGCACATCTTCAGACGCAAAGGCGGTGCCCGGATCGCTCGCTTCATCATGGTTGTAGATAATATCCACCGTGAGATCGTCATTAGGCGTAAAACGTAAACTTGCGCGATAAGCTTGACGGTCATAGCCGTTTAAATCATTTTCACCTTCTGCGTTATTTTTCACGTAGCCATCTCGGGCTTTTTTAACAAACGCAAACCGCCCCTGCACCGTTTCGCTACCACCGGTTACCATGCCCTGCACTTCGTACATGTCATAATTACCAGCAGATACTTTAAGGTACCCATTCAACTCTTGCTCAGGTTTTGCGGTAACAAAACTTATTGCACCTATGGAGGCTGCCGTACCGAAAAGTGTGGCTTGGGGCCCTTTAACCACTTCAATGCGTTCCATGTCATAGGTTTCAAAATACGACCCTCGAGACCGAGACACATCGGTACCATTCAAATACACCGAAACCCGCGCCGAAGCGCTGGCAGAACCATCGTCTGAAGTAATGCCGCGAATCACATAACCATTGTTGTTGATACTTTGCTGCTGAACCACCAGACCGGGAACAAAATCTGATAGTTTATCAAACTGATCGATGCCTAAATCTTCTAAGGTATTGGAATCGAAGGCACTCATTGTCATCGGCACATCTTGAATCGATTGCACTCGTTTTTGTGCAGTAACCGTGATGCTTTCCATATCTTGGTTATTTTCTTGTTGTGCCTGCACTGAAAATACAGATAGCACCATCAATGCCAAAGGCGACAGTGTGAATAAACGTTTGGTATTCATAACTTCTATTGTTCTCGGTAATAATTAAAGGTGTAGGGCAAGGCAAGAACAATAAAGCCGGTGGTGTTTTATCACCTTGATAATATTGCTTGCCGCCTATGCTCCAGATGTTTTTAGTTACGCTGGGATCTGAATACCACGACAAGGTAACGTTAATTTGTGACAACTATGTGTAAGCTGTATGACATTGATTGAACTAGTATTTTTAACCTATTCTAAGTTGAATATTTAGGGTTTGTTGTGCTTTTTTAAAACTCAACTGCATCATATCCCTTAATCGATGCAGCTTAACGTGGTGTTATAAAAGTGCCATCTCAGTGTCATAGAGTTTGGTTATATCTTGGGTTTTCATTTACCAAAAGATTATCCTTTATGGACAGACGTTCTTTTATCAAATTAAGCACTTTTGCCGGAGCCAGCGTTGCCATTTCAACCGGTATTGCCGGATGTGTTTCTACCCAAACACCACAAGATAACGCTACCTTTACTCATGGAGTGGCCAGTGGCGACCCCTTGCACAATAGCGTTATTCTGTGGACACGGGCAGTACCAGAAAATAGCGCAGTAAGCGCTCACATTTTATGGGAAATTGCCACCACAAAAGACTTCAATACCCTAGTTGCTAGTGGTGTTGTCAAAGCAGAACAGACCCGTGATTTTACGGTAAAAGTTGACGTAACCGGTTTATTGCCGGCCACTCGTTATTACTACCGTTTTCGAAGCGCGAATAGCACCAGCGTAATAGGTACTACCCTCACCTTACCGAAAGACAAGGTTGATCAGGTCACCTTCGGTGTATTTTCCTGCTCTAATTATCCCGCGGGCTTTTTTACTCCCTATGGGGATGCCGCAGCGCAAAATGAGATGGATTTTGTCTTGCACTTAGGTGATTACATTTATGAGTACGGCGGTAACGGCTATGCAACCGAACATGCCGAAGAACTGGGTAGAACCTTTGAAAAAGATAACGATACCGAGTTGTACACGTTAAAAGACTACCGAAATCGTTACGCCATCTATCGCACTGACCAAGGCCTGTTAGACCTGCACCAAGCGAAACCCTTTATTGTGGTATGGGATGATCACGAGGTTGCCAATGACACCTACAAAGACGGGGCGCAAAACCACCAGCCCGATGAAGGGGATTTTTATGCACGCAGAGCCGCGGCGGTACAAGCCTATTATGAATGGTTACCAATTCGTCCCACCTTTGGCGAGAGCCGCTTAGAAATATACCGTCAGTTCTCCTTTGGCAATTTGGTCGACCTTTATATGCTGGATACCCGAATACTAGCCCGGGATAAGCAATTAAATTATGACGATTTCCGCGATCCTGATACCAAGGAATTTGATTTACAGGGCTTCACGACTGCCATTAGCGATCCAGAACGCGGTTTACTCGGCAATGCCCAACGCACCTGGCTTAATACGGCCATGAAAGAAAGTACTGCTAAATGGCAGCTATTAGGTCAGCAGCTGTTAATTGGGCGCATGACCTTTCCTGCCTCCATTTTTAACGGAGTACCTTTTGAAGATATTCCAGCTCACGTGCACTCGCTAGCCACCGCTAAGCGCAAGCAGCTTGCTGGCGAGACAATTTCAGAACAAGAAGCGCAGCTGTTAGCCACAACCATGCCCTACAATTTAGATGCTTGGGATGGCTATCCTGTTGAACGAGAACAGTTACTCACTGCCGTTCAAAAGTTAAACAAACCAGTGATTGCGCTGGCCGGCGACACCCACAATGCATGGCACAACCGACTTACGTTACAAGATGGTACTGTGGTAGCCACCGAGCTAGGTACCGCAAGCGTCTCGTCACCCGGCATGGAGCATTATCTAAAAATGGATGAGGCAACAGCAAAAGAAATGGCCGATGATCTACCTGTGCTTATTGACGATTTGCAATACTGCAACCTGCATCAACGGGGCTATTTAACCGTTTCTTTCACCCAAACGCAGGCGGTGGCAACATGGCGCTTTGTGGATTCTATTCAATCTACCTTAGCCGGGCCAATCCACACCCATGAGTTTGTAATAAAAAGCTAAGCGCTAAATTATAAATCCCGTTTTCGCAATGACAGAAAGCGGGATGTTCAACCCTTCTCAGTGGTTTTATGCCCGCCCCTCGCACCATAAAATGACCCAATAACACCACTTTTCAACTACCCTTGAATTGCCCTATTCACACGTTACGTTATGCTGTTGCTTAAAACACCGCACTAAAGACACGTTTTCACCGTTAAAATATAAACATTCCTCTATTTTAGTTGCTGACAAATAGGAAAAAACCTATTAGCTTACTAGACATGATTTTTATGGACCTTTCCAGCATTATTGTTATGCTAACAACGCTTTGCCCTGTACAGTGTCGGCAGTGAAAAACCCAGTCATACGGCAGCGCGCTTTCGGTGCGTTATCGACTAATAACAAAGATTGTCAACGGCATGCGGCTAAAAGGGGATGTAATGCAACTGGCTATTCAACATGATATTGCGGCAATTCAAGCCATTGAAGCAGTACCTCATATCATGAATATTCTGTCGGAAGTGACAGGCTTACGCTTTATTTGTGTTGCAAGAGTAACTGAAGATAACTGGACCATGTGCTCGGTACTCGACAAGGTCAATTTTAATTTACAGCCTGGTGATGAGCTAGAAATTCAAACCACCTTTTGTAGTCAGGTTCGCCAATCGGCAAAGGCCATCGTAATAGAAGCCGCCTCTGAAGATAGCCAGTATAAAAGTAGCCCAATTCCTATTATGTATGGGTTTGAAAGCTATTTTTCTTACCCTATCTACAAAGCTGATGGCACATTTTTTGGCACCTTATGTGGCCTAGATCCCGTACCTGCTAGGTTAAAATCGGCAAAGATAGACAGTCAAATTTCATCATTTGCTGAACTTATTTCCCGCCAATTAGCAGTAAACGACGAACTGAATTCAACAAAAACGGCACTGTACGATGAGCAATCAGCGGCACAGTTACGAGAACAATACATTGCCATATTAGGCCATGATATTCGCACGCCTTTATCGTCACTCAAAATGGGCGTGGATTTTCTCACTGACACCCTGCCAGATGCGACCTCTCAACAGGTGCTTAAGCGTATGGACAACAGTGTAAATAAAATGAAGCGTCTGATAAACGATGTGATGGATTTTACCCATGGCAAAATGGGCAAAGGTATTACACTAAATACTCGGCACTCACCGAACCTTCAGTCTGTGCTAGTGCACGCCGTCAACGAACTAACCGCGTTGTATCCAGAACGTCTCATTGACACCCATATTCAGATTACTGAAACCCTCAATTGCGATCCTGAGCGTCTCGGGCAGTTATTATCCAACTTGCTCATTAATGCCATAGTGCATGGTGATAGCACCCAACCCATTGAGGTAAATGCGGCAAGTGACAATGGTATGTTGACGCTAAGTGTTGCCAATGGCGGCGCCCCTATACCCGAAACGACCCAAACGAAGCTGTTTGAACCGTTTTGGCGAGATACCCATAAACAGCATGCTGGCGGGCTAGGATTAGGGCTTTTTATCGCGTCTCAAATCGCTCAAGCTCATCGAGGGGAATTATCTGTACTATCCAACCACCAAGTAACCGTTTTTACTTTTTCTGCTAACTTAAGTCGTTAGCGATACCGTGGTTAACAACCTTGTACTTAGCACCCCCAAACTAACGCGCTATCGAGCCAAAACTTAGCCCCACTGATATCAGGTGACTTTTTACTCCTTTAGCCAGATCAAGTATAATAATCAGCTAATTTAAGGTGTAAATATATGTCGATTAACCTGCGTAAACTCAGCCGCAATTACCACTTATGGCTTTCTTTGGTCATTTTTATCCCAGTTGTTATTGTCATTGGCAGCGGCCTTTTGTTGCAGGTAAAAAAAGAATTCGATTGGATACAGCCTCCCACGCAAAAAACCGATAGCCACACGCCAACCATAAGCTTCGAACAGATTATTGCTGCGGTGCAAACGGTACCTAATGCCAACCTACGAAGTTGGGCCGATATCGACCGTTTAGACGTTAGGCCGAACAAGGGCGTGATAAAAGTACGTGGTAAAAATCATTGGGAAATACAGTTAAACGCCCAAAATGCTAAGGTGCTACAAGTCGCCTATCGTCGTACCGATACCATAGAGTCCATTCATGATGGCAGCTGGTTTTTTGAAAGCGCAAAACTGTGGTTATTCTTGCCTGCCGCAGTCTTGCTATTTGTACTTTGGTTAACGGGCTTAGTGATGTTGTACACCACATTAAAAAGCAAATATCTAAAGCGCTATTACCGTCTACAACAAAAAGGTTAACGCCAGCTGTAGGCTTTTCCCTTGGGCAAAGGCCGCCTTTTCATCCGCACTAACGTAATATTGCTGATTGGTCAGATTTCGCCAACTTGCTTGCAGCGCAGTGCGGGGGGTCATCTCCCAACGTGCGCCAATATCTAATGTCACAACCGTATCAAGGGCTTTCTCACCTTCACCAATATCCTGCTTACTTGCCCGATACGCCACGGTAGAAAATACCCGTATTTCGTGCATGTGATATCCAACCAGTAATCGGTGATTGTCAGCAGGGATATCCGCAATGGTAGCGCCGGTGTTATCTTCACCATTAATCCAGGCTCCGCTTAACTGTGCATACCAGCGCCCTTGGGCATGCTGCTCTTCTACAGCAGCGGATTGTTGCCAATGCAGCTGATAACTCACGCCGCCGATGGTTGCGCGGTCTAAATTTCGATAAACCTCAATATCTTCGGTGACGCTAGCTCGCTCGATATAGTGATTGATATGTTGCTGGAAAACCGCTATCGAGGCGGAAATATCATCACGCTCATAAGCCAGCCCAGCCTGTAAATTTAGCGCTTGCTCGGTATCTAAACGCATGTCGCCAAGCACCGTCCCCCGAGGCGTTTCCCCTGAAAAATAGCGCTCTGTTAATGATGGGTTTCGAAAAGCACTCGATAAATAGATGCTTGCAGCCCAGTGCTGGGAAAGTTGATGACTGGTACCAACAAAAGCACTCATATTGGTATTGGTGACAGCATCGGTTTGGTTCTCTTGTCGCTGCCAATCGAGCCTGCCGCCAAGGGCGACTGAAGTGGCACCAAAAGTACGAGATGCATCTACCAGCCCGGCCACATTATGTTCGCTAGCATCCAAGGTACGCACGGCCCAAGCTAATTCAGGCACAAGAGTGAATTCCCTTTCGTCAATGATCACCCCCGTTCTGCCCATCATTTGCATTTGCCAATTCACATGCCAGCCATGTAGGGGCGCCGAGCTGCCGATGTCAAAACCGTAGTCGAGAGCCTGACTGTCACTTTCGTTAATACGTTCTTGTGGCCGCAAAATATGGGTATCTAACGTAGATCGGTGCCACCATGCATTACCTTGCATTTGCAAAAGGGCAAACTCAACCTTACCAAGCCAATGGGTGTTTTTAGGATAAGTGGTTATTCTATCTGTAGGGTAATCGCTACTGGATTTGCCGATGTCTTGGTTGTCTGAATATAAGGTCCATGCTTCCTTAATAACCGTACTGTCGAACCGATGACGAACAAACAAGGCGGTTTGCTCAAATTTATCGAATAAGGTATTACCTTGGGCATCAGAACCGTTGTTCCCATGACGATAGGACACGCTCCAGTCGGTATGGCCAGCATGATCAGCGTAACTGTAATCTTGCGCCTGCTGATTACTACTCCACCCTATTTGCAGGTTAGGTTCAATGCTATAGGGCAACTGTAAATTTACCGCGCCGCCTATAGCGCCGGATCCTAAATAAGTAGACGCTGCCCCCGGTATCACACTTACACTTTGAATAAACGACGGCGGTACGAAACCCACATTAGCGCCAGCTCTGCGATCGCTGACAATGGGCACGCCATCAAGTAATGATTGAATGCGCCAGCGTGAAAAACCGCGAATATTGATATTCTGGATTGCTCCGCCTTGTCCGTTTAAGTTAACCGACGGCGACTGTAACAAGATGTCATTGATGTGAGAGGTACCAGCAAGATTGTTCTTATCGTAATGATATTGAGGAAAAATACTGTCTAAGGTTTGATCATAATAAGGGCGCTCTGCGGTTACTGTGAACCGTTCTACCTCTTCGGCCTTGGTAACGAATACAGGTATCAGCCCCCATAGGGCAATGGTTGTTAATCTCGGTAATGAAGTACAATAAAGCGAATACGACAAGCTTTTCATTTGATATTGCTACGGTAGTCAGGACAAAAATAGAAGAGAATGTTTAAAAAAAGTGCGGCAGAAAACTTCTGCCGCACTTATTGTTACTAACAAAAGTTAGTCGGCAACAACGGGAATTCCCGTGGTCCAAGGACCGCCTTCATTCACCACCGCTTGTTGTAGCGCAGGTACCGTCGTTTCTTGCAGCATTTTAATACGTGCAGTTACTTGACCTAACGCATCTTCAGCATAACCAAGTTGGTCTTTATGCTGCTGCGTGGGACCATAAGATGAATTTAAAGCCGATCGTGCATAGCGTAAGCGACTCATAATATTGGCAGGTTTAATGCCTTTACGATCCCGAGATGCTAAGCCATTAAATGCTTTGTTTATGTCGTTAATTTCACCTTGTAAAGTGGCAAACTGACTTTCTAGCTCGGCAACGTTACTTGGTGTACGATCAATGGCTAAACGAAGCAAGGCCATGGTGTCTTTCACCTGCTTCAACACGGCAGTTGAAGACATGGCACGCTTTTGTACCTCAGTTAATGCGTTACCATAGGCAACAATTTCTTGGGCTGACGCCCCTTCAAGAGCACCTTCGTAAATAGACGCCAGTTCAAAATTGACCGGCTCGGCTAATTGACTAACCTTGGCACCTTCGCGCTTAAACAAGGTCGCACTGTAAGTACCCGGTAACGCCATTAGGCCGTTATTTTTGCTATCAATACTGGTGAGGGTTGTGGTGTTTGAATACTTCATATCCCACGTAATACGATGAATGCCTTTTTTCGTGCTTCCTGCTACGCGATTAACCACATCGCCGGCGCTATCACGAATTTCCAAATAAACCGCAGGTTGCAGTTCTTGATTCTCAGCTTCGATGGCTTCCCAGCTTGGATACTTAGGATACTTTTCATCTTCAATTAGCTTTTTATCTGCCTGTTGACGTTTTTCCTTCGCCGTTAGCAAACTGTCTTTGAGGTAATAAGTTAAGGTCGCACCATGTGCCGGATTCTCAGCAATAAAGCGGTCATCACCATCGGTGTCAGTGTGTTTGGTGTCTAACTGGAACCATTTAACCGGGCGACTAGGGGCAAACAATAACGCGTCTTGCTCCATTGTTTTCTCGGTTAACGCACGAAGTGGCGCATAATCATCCAAGATATAAATGCCACGGCCAAAGGTGCCCGCTACCAAATCGTTCTCGCGACGCTGAATTTTTACGTCACGGGTAGAAATCGTTGGCATGCCGCCATCTAATTCAACCCAGTTTTTACCGCCATTTACCGTAAAGAACACACCAAACTCAGTACCAATAAACATCAGGTCCTTGTTTACGTGGTCTTGTACAATACGCCACACAAGGTGTTTTGCGGGCAGATCATCGGCCAGCGACGTCCACTTTTTACCTAGGTTGGTCGATTTAATTAAGTACGGCTTATAGTCACCATATTTATGGTTATCTAGAGCCACATAAACCGTATTAGGATCGTATAAATCCGCACGAATGTCGTTAACATACGCGGTGGCAGGAATGCCTCTAACGTCGTCTAACTCAATTTTCTTCCACGACTTACCGCCGTCGGTAGTTACCTGAATTAAGCCATCGTCGGTGCCCGCCCACAAAATATTTTCATCCACCGGGCTTTCAGAGAAGTTAGCAATGGTGTGAAATTCGGTCATGGCGTACAAATCCCATCCCGCTTCCACTGACCAAGTTCTGCCCATCATCGGCATGTGCATGCGGTTCTCATTTTTGGTGAGATCCCCCGACACGGCTGTCCAGCTATCACCGCGATCATCCGAGCGCCATACACGCTGAGAAGCAAAATAAATACGCGCCGGATCGTGGCTAGAAACGTTTATGGGAGCATCCCAGTTATAGCGCTCAGCAGGATCGCCCGGAAGCGGTTGAGGCTTAATATACACCCCTTCTTTGGTTTTCATGTCAACCCGGGTAAGGTTACCTTGCTGCCACTGCGAATACATAATATCCGGGTTACCTGGTTCTACCGCTGGCCCATGTCCATCAGCACCAAGGGTTAGGTACCAATCTTTATTTTTAATCCCTTCTTTACGGTTAGTCCGTGAAGGCCCGCCTTGGGTAGAGTTATCTTGTGCCCCAGCATAAATGGTGTAGAAGGGCTTAGAATCATCAGGTGCCACCTTGTAGAACTGGGTTAACGGCAGGTTCGCCATAAAACGCCAGTTGGCCATTCTGTCGTGAGACATGTAAATACCACCGTCGGATCCCATCAGCACAAAATCAGGATCCGTTGGATGAAACGCCATCGCGTGGTCGTCAACGTGCTTATGTTTAGTGTTAATGGGCGTCCAAGTTTTGCCCCCATCATCAGACACTTTGCTGTAGTTACTGGCAATATAAACACGGTCGAATTGATGTTGATCGGCAAAAATTTCTTGGTAGTAATGGGGGCCAGTACCGGCTCCTATTTCATCAGAAACCTTGGTCCAGCTTGCGCCTTGGTTGGCAGAACGATAAAAGCCACCTTTGCGATTGTCGGTTTCGATAGTGGCGTACAGCACATCGGGGTTGATAGGCGAAATGGCCATACCAATTTTACCCATGTTGCCTTCAGGAAGACCGGTTTTAAGCTCTGTCCAGGTTTCACCACCGTCATCAGAAGTATGAATTCCTGCGCCTTCGTTTGTTCCCACATACAAGGCGATGGTGCGTTGACGGGCCCAGGTGGCAGCGTAAAGTTTATCTGGGTTGCGAGGGTCGATAAGCAAAGAGGTAACGCCTGTCCACTCATCAAAGGGTTTCAATACTTGCTTCCAGGTTTCGCCGCCATCGGTGGTTTTATACAAGCCACGTTCGCCGCCGCCTGTCCACAATGGCCCTTGGGCTGAGACCCACACAATGTCAGGATTGGTAGGATGAATAATGATATCTGAAACGTGCTCAGACTTCTCTAACCCCATATTCTTCCATGTTTGACCGCCATCTACTGATTTATAGACGCCATCGCCAAAACTAATATGTCGGCCACCGTTGTTCTCTCCGGTGCCAACCCAAACAATATTCGAGTTACTTGGCGCAATGGTGACATCACCAATAGAGTACACCGCTTGTTTATCGAAAATAGGGGTCCAGGTATTGCCTGCGTTAGTGGTTTTCCAAACGCCACCAGAGCCCACGGCGGTATACCAGGTTGAAGGATTATTTTGGTCAATAGCAATATCTGCTATGCGTCCAGACATATACGCAGGACCAATATTTCTAAGCTCCATGGCTTTGAAAGTTGAACTGTTAAAAAGTGTGTTTCCGTCGTCAGATTTTGCTGATAAAACAGTAGAGCATGAGAGTGCAAGAGATACAGCTGCTGCAGCTTTAAGAAGCTTGATCATTATTATTACCCATGGGTTAATTGTTATATTATCACGTTACAATCGTGATTTATTAGAAGTACTAACAAAGCTTTAAGGAATCAATGAACACACGACCAATTACCGAATAACACCGTTCAATAATCGACGAGCCTAGTGATTTCATCGCGACTTAAAACCTTACCTAACCTAACAGAAATTAGTAAACCAAGGGTATCACTATGTGCTTTTGGTCCATCACCAAACAAAAAACCATGATAAAAGTAATGACATGATGATAATTAGGTAGATAATAACCCATTGTAAATTGGTCAATTTCATTTCTTAGTGATAACAATCATCCATTAACATTAATTTTTTTATTATTAAATTCGTACAAAAGAAGCGTCGATGAATACAAAAACAGAACCCACCTTAGAAAAAAAAGCATTTGGTCTGTGGAGTGCCGTATTTTTAGGAATTGGCTCGATGGTGGGGGCAGGTATTTTTATTGTTATTGGCGAAGCTGGCGTTATTGCCGGAAATCTCGTCACTTTTTCGTTTGCCATTGCCGCCATTATTGCCTTATTTTGCGGTTATTCATTAAGTAAACTGGCGGTTCGTTACCCAAGCCGAGGCGGTATCGTGGAATATTTAACCCATGGTTACGGCGAAGGCGTATTCTCTGGAGCACTTGGGGTGCTCTTCTACTTCGCCCAATTAGTTGCCATAGCCGCAGTTTGCAAATCCTTTGGCACATATGCAGCAACCTATTTCCCCACCCATGACAATGATCTTTTGCTTAATGTCTTCGCCCTTTCTGTACTGTCTTTTTTTGTAATTATTAATTTTATTGGCGCTTCTATTGTTGCTAAGGCTGAAAACCTTATTGTCATCATTAAGTTGCTCGCCTTAGTTATTTTTACTGGCATCGCGTTATTCTACATTCAGCCCTCGCGCCTAACACTGGACAATGCCCCCACCTCCTTGCATGTTTTTTATGCCTTAGGCCTTACCTTTTTTGCCTTTCAAGGGTTCAGCGTAATTACAAATAGCGTCGAGGACATGAAAAACCCAGAAAACACCATGCTAAAGGCGATGACTATTGCCATTGCGCTGGTAACGGTTTTATACATTGCCGTTTCACTTGCTGTGTTTGGTAATTTATCGTTAGCGACAATTTTAGACGATAAGGATTATGCCTTGGCCGAAGCGGTTCGCCCCGCGATGGGGGAATGGGGGTTCAAACTTATCGCCATTACTGCGTTGCTTGCCACAGCCTCGGCGATTAATGCCACCCTGTATGCGGCAACTCAAATTGGCTACACCTTAGCAAAAGAAGGTAACCTACCTGAAGCTTATGAATACCATATTTTCAATAACACCGAAGGCTTATTGATTTCAGCATTGCTTATCGTTCCTATGATTTTATTGTTCGATTTAAGTCAGATTGCAAGCATAGCGTCTATTTCAGTATTGCTGATCCAAGGGTTTACCCATACAGGCCACCTTTTTAAAATTAAAGAAACGGCTGCCAATTTACCCTGTGTAATGGCTGCTGTTGTGGGCTGCTTCGGCGCGGCACTATTTGCGATTTCTTATTCTTCTCAAACCATGCCGCACATCATTTACTATATACTTTCGATCTTCTTTATTGCGTTTATGTTCGAGGTAGTAAATCGCTTATTTACCCATAGGGTGATACAAAAGCAGATCATATCTAGACACCACAACACGTTAAAAACACTTAAAGCCATTAATAGCAACAACTTAAAACTTTAATCATGGCCCAACCCCATGATGCTGTTTTTTCCCGCTGTTTTTGATCTTAAGCTCCCAAGATTGCGTATTTCTTTACTATGAGCACCTGTTTTAGTACGGCGTAATTTGCGACATTTTAACGATCTCGACATAGTAGCCATGCCCAGCCGATACAGAGCCAAGCTGATAAACAGCTTATCTGGTTTTAAAAGCGCCAATCTTATTGGCTCTCAAAACAGCAAAGGTGAAACCAACCTAGCCCTGTTTAGTTCTGTTGTTCATATCGGAGCATCGCCTGCACTCGTGGGCTTTATTTCAAGGCCTCACACAGTTGTAAGAGATACCTTAGAAAACATTCTGCAAACTAAGCAATTTACCGTTAACCAAGTTAATAAAGAGACTTGGCGTTCGGCACACCAAACATCAGCCCGTTACAACGCCGACGAATCAGAGTTTGAACAGACAGGTTTGACCCCCTTGTATGTTGATAACATAGACGTACCTTTTGTTAAGGAAAGCCATTTAAAATATGCGTTAACGCTAGAAGAAATCGTGCCAATTGCAGCCAATGACACCCAGTTAGTTATAGGCAAGGTCACCGATATCTTTTGCCAGCCCACGGCCATACGAAAAGACGGTTATATCGATATTGAATCCATAGACACGGTTAGTATTTCTGGTTTAGACAGCTACCACGTGAGTCGACGTTTATCACGATTATCCTATGCAAAAAAGGATAAACAGCTTGAGCACATTACTATCGATGGCGATAGGGTGAGTAAATAAGAAACCTGATAAACAACACTTTTTAATAGAATTATCTGGAGAAAAAAATGCTTAGCATTTTTTATGATGGCAATTGCCCTTTATGTGCTGCAGAAATGAATCATCTTAAAAAATCTGATACCAATAATGTGATCACCTTAGTGGATATCAATCAGCCAGATTTTGAGGCCCTATACCCCGACGTGAAGTTCCAAGATGCCATGAAAATACTGCACGGCCATTACAACGGACAAGTGCTATTGGGGCTAGAGGTTACTCACCGAGCATGGACATTGGTGGGCAAAGGTTTTTGGGTGGCCCCACTTAACTGGCCGGTAATCAAAACAATAAGCCACTGGGTTTACTTGCTTTTAGCCAAATATAGGCATCCTATCTCTTCTTTTTTAGCTAAGGTTTTTAATATGAAAACCGCTGACTGCCCATCGGGTAGTTGCGCTGTTACCCCCAAAAAGCCCAAGTAAAAACTTTAAAACGCCGATTTGTTGCAAGCAATACTCCTCTGTCCTGCAAACAAGCAGGGTATTGATTGAATTATTTTGCCCGCTTTTACGTATCACCTACTAACGCCCCCGTTCTTGTTACAACACAGGTTAGGAGATGTTCATGTTTAGCACCGATCCCACACTGGATTTTCTACTTAAAGGCCTATTATTAACCATCATGGCCATGGTTTGGGTGGTTCTGTTAGTTCGCATAAACGGCCTTCGGTCATTCTCTAAGATGACCAATTTCGATTTTGTAATGACCGTTGCCGTGGGTTCATTGCTAGCCAGTGCATCCCAAGCCAGTAGCTGGACGAGTTTTTTACAAGCTATGGTAGCGATGGCAACGCTATTTTTAGTGCAGTCTACCACCGCGTGGTTACGCAGACGCTCTGACAAAATTGAAGCGCTTATGCAAAACACGCCAATGATTCTAATGCGCGACGGTGAAATTATTGAAAGCGCACTTGTCGAAACCCGCGTGGCCCGCGACGATTTAATGGCTAAACTGAGAGAGGCGAATGTACTAAACATGCAACAAGTCAAAGCGGTGGTACTAGAAACCACCGGCGATATCTCTGTGCTTCACGGTAATCATTGTGCCGACGAAATGCTACAAGGCACCAAAGCGGTAAAACCCTAATTGCTATGCCAACAAAAAAAATATGCCCTGCCCCTTTTGTTTATTAGTTGAATTAGAGGTGCATATTCTGTATACAATTTAAACAGAACTAGAATCGAACATTTAAATGATGTAAATGTTTCTTCAATCAAAGGACTGTAATGTGAAGATTGCCCGGCTTTCCCTCATCTATGTTTGTGCGTTTATATTCTCGTTAAGCGCATTCGCCACAGCTGCCAACGAACACTGGTATCAACAACCGGCAATATCACCGGATGGAAAAAGTATTCTTTTTTCCGCCAAGGGAGATATTTACCGTGTAAGCACAACTGGTGGGCAAGCCGTGCCTCTGGTTTCAGATAATAGTTGGGACGGTTATCCAGTTTGGTCCCATGACGGCACCAGCATTGCCTTTGCCAGCGACAGAAACGGCAGTTTGGATGTGTATCATCTTGTTTTACAGACCAACACCCTTACACGGTTAACCTTCCACAGTGCCAACGATTATCCCATTGAGTTTTCCACCGACGATCAAGCCATTCACTTTAACTCGGCCCGTATGCCCTCGGTTACCTCGTCGGGGTTTCCTACCCCTGCGCTAACACAACTGTATTCGGTGAGTGTTAACACAGGCACGCCGCAAATGTTGCTAACCACGCCAGCCATGCAGGGGAAAACCTCCCCCGATGATAAGCAGTTTGTTTATATGGATAACAAGGGGTATGAAAATATTTATCGTAAACACGATGTCTCCTCATTCGCCAGAGACATCTGGGTGTTAGACAAGCAAAGCGGTGAACACAAACAACTGACCCATTTCGCCGGCGGAGACAGTAACCCGGTATGGGGCAAAAACGGGGTTATCTATTACCTTAGCGAAGATGAAACCAACAATTTTAATGTTTGGAAAATGGACAGTAACGGCAGCAACAAGGCCCGGGTTACGCAGCACACAACCCATCCGGTGAGATCCTTATCCAGCTCAGTGGATGGCCACCTTGCCTATGCTTGGCACGGCGAACTTTTTGTACTGCAAGGGGGCCAACAGCCGCAAAAACTAGATGTCAGTCTATTGGCTGAAAAACACAATTTATCTGAACAACCTTTTTCGGTAGGTAACAAGGCCAACCGATTTAGCCTTTCACCTAATGGTAAAGAAGTGGCCTTTATTGCCAGAGGCGAACTGTTTGTCACATCCATAGAATTTGGTACCACGGTTAAACTTACCAACACCCCAGAGCAAGAAAGAGGGATCAGTTGGTTTCCCGATGGACGTACAATTGCTTATGCCGGAGAAAAAAATGGCCATTGGGGCATTTACAAAGTCTCCATTGTTGACGAATCTGAACCCTATTTTTTTGCTGCCACAAAGTTTAATACCACGCCCCTCATTGTGGGTAGCAACAATGCCTTTCAACCACAGGTATCACCGGATGGAAAGGCCATTGCCTACATAAAAAATCGCGATGAAATCAGCGTTTTCAATTTAGATTCTGAAAAATCAAATACAGTGTTTTCAGCGCGGTTAAACTACAGCTATTCAGATGGCGATATTAGTTTTGATTGGTCCCCAGATAGCCGCTACTTAGTTGCTACTTACATACCCAGAGGCTTACTGTTTTATACCAGCTTAGGTATTGCACCGGCGGATGGCAGCCAATTACCCGTAGATATTACCCTGTCGGGGTACAGCGATATTGTCCCACAGTGGAGTGACTCTGGCTCAATTCAATTTCTCTCTGGACGATTCGGTAGAAGAAACCACGGAAGCTGGGGCAACGACTTCGATGTTATGTCGGTGTTTCTTAACCAAACAGCTTATGACGACTTTTTAAAGACGAAGGAAGAAAAAGCGTTAGAAAAAGAGCTACAAGCTAAAACAGAAAAAGAAAAGGACGACAAGGACACAAGCGAAAAAGACGAAGAAAAAGACAGCGACGTGGCCCCCATTACCATCGAGTGGGATCACCTTGATGAACGCACCGTACGCTTAACCAAACACTCGTCTAACTTCGACAATTTTAGTGGTATGAACTATGGGTTAACTCCCGACGGCGAAAAGCTTTTTTACTTAACTAAATTTGAAAAAGGCTTTGATCTATGGGTGGAAGACTTTAAAGAAAAAAGCACCAAGTTAGCGGTAAAATTAAACGCTAAACATGCCTTAATCGAAATTGATGAAAAAGGCGAAAACGCGGTTATTTTGGCAGATGGGGCCTTGTTCCAGATTGCCCTTTCAGGAAATTACGAGAAAAAACCCATAGCCTACACCGGCAACATACAGCTTGATGAAAGCAACGAGCGCGCTTACCTGTTTGATCATATTTGGTATCAAACCAAAGACAAATTCTATAACGCCAGTATGCACAACATCGATTGGCAACAAATGTATGATGAATACTACGATAAAGCAGTCAACACCGAAAATAATTATGACTTTTCTATTATCACCAGCGAATTGCTTGGGGAGTTAAACGCCTCCCATACTGGCACCTATTATCGAACGAAGCCCTCGCCCGCGGCCACCACCGCTTCCATTGGTGTTATTTATGCCGATACCCCCACCAACGATGGCATTGTGATAAAAGAAATATTACCTAATTGCCCCCTTACCCTACTTTCAGACAAGGTAGCGCTAGGCAGTCTGCTAACCCATATTGATGGTGAAGCCGTAAGCAGTACCAGTAACTTGTACCAAAAGTTAAACGGTAAGGCTGGGCAAAGAACACGGCTAACCCTTGTAACAAAAGGTAAAGCGCGGGAAGTCGTCATAAAGCCCATCTCATTAGGAAGCGAACAAAAAGCCCTCTATGATCGCTGGGTAGAGAGCCGCCGCGCTTTGGTAGATAAAATGTCTAAGGGCCAGTTAGGCTATGTTCACATTCCACAGATGGACGATTCGGCGTATCGCACAACCTACGCAGAACTGTTTGGCCGTAGTTTTGATAAAAAAGCCGTGGTGGTAGATACAAGGTTTAATCGCGGCGGCTGGCTTACCGATGATTTAGTCACCCTACTAAGCGGTAAGCAATATACTTGGCAAATGGCGGGCGGAATCAAATATCAAGGTGATTCCATGAAACGGTGGACAAAACCCTCCATTGTGGTGATGAACGAAGGGAACTACTCTGACGGTTATTGCTTTCCTAAGGCGTACACGGCAAATCGTATCGGTAAAACCGTAGGCATGCCTGTACCTGGCACCTGCACCGCGGTGTGGTGGGAAGAGCTACAAACCGGCGATCTGTTTTTCGGGATCCCGCAAATGGGGGTAACAGATATAAACGGGAATTTCCTGGAAAATAGCCAGCTAGAGCCGACCATAAAAGTAAAAAACACCCCTGAAGATACCCAAAACGGCAAAGATGACCAGCTAGAAAAAGCCGTAGAAGTATTGATGGATGAAATCTAAACAACGCTAAATAGTCAGGTTGTGTAACCTGGCTATTTTATCTACCCGTTGGGGTTAATAAGATCCAACGATTAGAATCACGGGTTTCTTAACTACTTAAGCAACACGATTATAGATTGCTGACCCGTGATATTTGCTTATTAACATCGGTTAAATGCCCGGTTTTTATCCACACAGTAGCGCCATCAGCACCAGCTTTTCCGTTAATTTTGCTATTGATTGGGCTGCGCAACCAGCTGTGTTTACCCAGTTGGTCGGCGTGTTCTGTTAACGTCCCAGCCAATACCAATAATTCAGCACCGCCTTGAGCGTCAAACGCAAATTGCACATTAGGTTCAACATGCAGCAAGCTCACTTCTTCAAACTCATCCTTATACAACGCAATTACTTTTACGCCAGCAATACGCTGGTGCGGCTGGCTTTCCATTAAGTTAGTTTGTAGCCGTACATGAGCTCTGTCGGCTGGTTGAAACTGCCATAATTTAACAAAAATGATGCAGCCGTTTTCAGAGCCTGGCTTATGTGTAGATTGGGGAGGGTTTCTTACATATGAGCCCGCAGGATAGTCACCGTGCTCATCTTGAAACACGCCCTCTAATACCACAAACTCTTCTCCGCCTGTATGCACATGCGGCGAAAATTCGCTATTTGGTGCATACCTCACAATGGTGGTTGCACGCGCAACTTCATCGCCAACTCTATCGAGGGCTCTTCTGTCTACGCCGGGCATAGGTGAAGCCACCCAAGGTAGCGTTTCATTGTGCACAACTACGCGTTGGTCAAAATTGGCGGCTATTTTCATGTGTGATCCTTAGTGTGCTAGCCCATTAAAGAGCCATGTGATCCGTTTGCCCAAAACACAAAAAGGCCAGTGAAATCACTGACCCTTAACTCACAAATATAAATTAGGTCATGTGGTAGAAGCAAAGTTTGTTGCCATCTAAATCATACACGTAGGAGCCGTAAAAAAAGTCAAAACGTTGACCGGGCTCACCGGCGTCTGTGGCACCTAATTCGATTGCCTTATTGTAAAGTGCCTGAGCACCTTCAATGGAACCACCGGGAATGGCCACTTGCTGACCATTTCCGCAGCTTTGTTCCTCGTTATCGTAGGGCGTACATACCGCTAACATGGCACCACCAGCGTCTGAGCCATAAAATTTAATGCGATCCATTTCCATCAGTCGCTTACCGCCAACTAACGCAAGTAGCGCATCGTAAAAGGGCACGGCTTTAGTTAAATCTTTTGAGCCTATGGTTGTATATCCAATCATTATTCTTACCTTTGCAATGTTAAGTAATCTATTATTTTTGACCTAATGATAGGGCTCAAAAACATAAACCTTGTGTGTTGAACGGCTTTCATTATTATCTACCTATCGATAGGTAGTCAATAAAAATTAACCATAACCCTGCTTAAATTGTTTTTATAACGATGAACATATTGATTTAAATGAGATTATTTAACACAAATAATTGCGCCTAGTCATTCTCATACACCATTTAATCCACACTTTATTAATTCATTTTAAATCAGCTGCTTACCCATAAATTAATAGCCCATCAAGTGCTAACAAATAGCGACGCAAGACCACCATATGGCTGTTTCCGTGACTAAAAAAATGAAAGCAGCGCGCCTAAGCAAAGTATGGAAACCAGAGCCTGTGCTATTTTGATGGCTAGCGGAATGAGGAGAGCCCGGCCAAGCCTTGTAATGCTAAAAGCGCTGTTAGATAATTACCTATCTACTAGTAGGACAATGAAGATGAACAAAAAAGAACAGCTTTTAAAAGTTGCCGAAAACAAAGTTCGCCAAGGGGGCTACAGCAATTTTAGTTTCAGAGAAATTGCCAATGAAGTCGGCATTAAAAGCGCCAGTGTACATTATCATTTTCCTACCAAAGCGGATTTGGGGGCGGCGTTAGCTCACCAGTATACCGACGTTTTTTTAGCCGCCTTAGGCAACGTTGACGACATCAAGGCCAGGGGCGAAAACCCCATTGATGTGTACACCGCAATTTTTAGAGGCTCGTTAATCAACGAAGACAAAATGTGTTTGTGTGGTTTATTAGGGGCACAAAACGAAAGTCTTCCCGACAAGGTGCAGGTTGAAGTAAAACGTTTTTTCGCTAAAAACCTAGCCTGGTTAGCGGCGGCCCATGCCGCCAATGGTGAAGCGAACCCAGAGCAAGCAGCCATTACAACGGTGAGTTTGCTTGAAGGCGCGATGATGATCAGTAAAGCCCTAAATGATCATAGCTACTTTACATTAGCCACGCAGTAGCGAATCCATAACTATCCAGCCATCAAGGGCGACACTAGGGGTTTTCCTACGCCCTAATGCCGGTTTGAGTGCGCGATAGTTGCAGCAGTAATAGGTTATTTTTTCTCAAAGGTATTAGCCATAAATTTAACGATATATTGGGCTATTTCTACGCTTTTTTCTTCCACACTAAAATGCCCTGAGTCTAATAAGTGTAACTCGGCATTAGGCACATCCTTTAAATATGCCTTTGCGCCGGCGGCAATAAACGCCGGATCTTTTTTACCCCACACAATCAAGGTGGGTGGTTGATGCTGCCTTAAATAGGCTTGCCACTTGGGGTAATCGAGCAAATTATTATAGTAATCTTGTAATAATTGCACCTGAATAAGCCGGTCTTTTTTTGTTTGTAAAAAGTGCACATCATGAGTCCAGCTATCTGGGCTCATGATCTCAACATTATCTTGTACATCCCGTAAATACTGATTATTAATAATGGCTTGCTGTGAGGTAAACGAATACAGTTTATCGGCCTGCGCTAAGGATGTATCTTGGTTTGCCTGTTTAAAAAACGCTTGTCTTGGCGCCGTTAAGCCCGCTAAATAGGCGTTGCCATTTTGCACAATAAGCGCTTCTAATTTATCGGGATTGTTCAACAACAGTCTAAAACCTACCGGCGCGCCAAAATCCTGAATATATAACGAGTATTTTTCTAGGTTCAAGGTAGTTAGCAGCCCGTCGACATACTGAGCTAACACATCAAAGGTATAGGGATGTTCATCAGGATCTGGCCTGTCACTGTAGCCTGAGCCTAAATAATCAGGCGCAATTATGTGATATCGCCCCGACAATAAGGGGATCAATTCGCGATAGGTATGTGAAGATGAAGGATAGCCATGTAATAAAACGAGGGTTTGTTTATGCTGCTCACCCGCTTCGCGATAGAAAATACGTTTTCCTGCCACCATGGCGTACCGATAAGCGGTTTTAGCAGGCCACACCGCAGCAACGTTAGCTTCAGTATCATCTGCGGCATTGACGTTATTAGCTTGCATGGCCAGCGCCAACATCAATACAACCCCAAAAATAGCGCTACTAATTACAGATTTAAACGTAAACTTGTTGCCCGACGCAATGCCATAACAATCATTAAACAATGTCATACATACCTTAAATAAATACTGAACCAATATATAAAGACCCGATATTGGCAGTTTTCATTCAAAACTTAACAACATAACGGGATTGAGCTAGGGCTGAAGCAAACGAAAAACGACGTTGTTTGATGGCTTATCTTTTTAAGATAAGGGTACCTTGGTAATTAACCTTTTCATCGGTACACTAAGGTGTAATTTTGTCGTAATCTTCGTTAAGGAAACCGCTTGTGAAAAAAGCGCTATTAATAGCCGTAGCCGGAACACTGCTTAGTGTGGGCGTAGTGACTCAATCTTCTGCAAAAACCAATTGCCAACTAAAACACAACGCCAATAAAGCAGAATGCAAGGTAGTAAAAAAAGCCCCGGCTAAAAAAGTTGTGGTTAAAACGCCGGCTAAAGTTGTGGTGAAAACCCCACCTAAAGTTGTGGTGAAAACCTCGCCTAAAGCGCCGGTTAAAGTAAACCTGATCCTTGAAACCCAACAGCAATTGGCTCGACTCGGTTACAACCCCGGGCCGTTAGATGGATTGATGGGTAAAAAAACCCGGCAAGCAATCATGGCGTTTCAACGCCAATACAAAAAAACAGTGGACGGCAAAGCATCAACAAAGCTGTTGCAGCAACTTAAGTCTATTCGCAGATAAAATAGCTGAGTAAAGTTGAGGGGCCAACACCAAGTTGGTTTAGTGCGATTACCCAGTAACACTGATGATACCATTACCCAGCGGCACTCGTTGCTGGGTAATGCAAACATTGATCATCACCTCCTCCCCTATTTACGCATTTTACTGTGCTTAAACGATTTACCCACTTCAAAAGAGAAACCAATGTTTTATCAAAGATTCACGTCTAAACTAAACGCCGCTCTTATCACCGCTGGCTTGCTCTCATTTTCGGCTAGTTCACAGGCCAAGAGCATCAGCATGGATGTCTTTGCTATTCCTTCACAGCCCATAGTTAGCCTGGTGAAACAAACCAGCGACAGCCTTAAAAAGGAAGGCATTCATACCTTTTACGAACAAGGCTTTGCGGTACACGCTACTCTCTACTTAACCGACTTCCCCGAAGGTGCAGAAGACGCCATCAAAACTGCCGTTAAAAAAATTGTGGCCCAACAGCAAGCGTTTCCAATAAAGGCCCAAGGTTTCACCGTAACCCCAAGTAATTGGGCCTTTATCAATCTGGAATTGTCCACCAAACTACAAAGACTTGCAGATGAAGTAACCTTGGCTATCGAGCCCTTACGTGATCAGCAGGCTGACGTACCTGGCTGGGTATCACACTACCCCAACAAATTAGAAGCTTTCAAACGCTACGGCAGCCCCAATGTGTTTCAAAATTTTCAGCCGCACCTAACATTACTTGCCAATGAGCCAAGCCCTAAACTGGCCAATTTTAACGTTAAAATGAAAGCGACTCCGCCTGTGGCAGAGGGTCAAATTATTGGCCTAGGCATTGGAATTACAGATGAATTCGGACAACAAAAAGAAGTGATAGCAAGGTACTTTTTTAATTAAAAAGAACACAGTAACCTCTTTGAAAGGCATTTAAATTTAACCGTGAAAAATGCCTGACTGGGTGCGGTGGGTTTCCTATGTAAGACGGGTCTCCTTTCCCTGTTGTTGCAACCTTGTCAATGTAATGGCAACTTCATCAAGTTCCTTTAACGGATCAGGGCGATGCAGAAGTAAGATATCCAGCGGTTCAATTGCCGACTAGTCGGGCTGAGCGGCCATATAGTTAATATTAGCAAAGGCCATAATCACGTCTTTGGCGAAATCCACCCTTGAGTTACGTAACGCCCCCTTTTTCCAGACTAAATAAATTTCATTCTCGGGCCCGCTTTTGCCAAGTTGAATAAGCTCACCGTTAGCGATCCCCTCTTTACATAAATAATCTGGTAACACGGAATAGCCTATACCAGCTTTAATAATGCTGCTTATCGCGCGAATATCGGGACATACTGCCGCCACCGGCGACTCACACGAGGCATTAAAGAGCTCAGAAAAATAGCGGCGAATAAGAGGTAACTGTTCGTCATAGGTTACCACCTTGTGCTGATTTAAGAGTTCTGCAGTTATTTCCCTGTCTCCAAGAAGCTTTCCTTGCACTCTATTTATCACCAAAACCAAGCGCTCTTTATCTAGCACTTGGTATTCGTACATGGCATCAGTAGGTTCTGAAGCCACAATAGCCAGTTCTGCAATGTCCTTTTCTAACAGTTCATAAGTGTTGTTTTTGTTTCCCGTGTGAATGACCAAATTCACTTTATCTGCCTGCAACAAGTTAGCCAGCGCTGGCCCTGCTACAATACTTAAATATTCCGCAGGCCCCGCTAGATGCAATGTGCCATGGTCGGTTGACGCGCGGCTTCGTATTGATGCCACTTTTTGCTCCAACGTATCAATATGGCTTGCCACTTGAAGTGCTAAATCATCTGCAATGGCAGTAGGCTCTACTCCCCTCGCCTTTCTCACAAACAACTCTTTGCCAACAATACTTTCCATGGCTTGAATATGAGATGTGACAGCAGGCTGTGACATATGAAGGCGCGCAGCGGCTCGGGTTATATTGCCGCATCGGTATACTTCTACAAAGGTTTTCAATTGTGTTAAATAGGACATACATCCTTACCCATCAGATTTTTGATGACTATCCTTAATTTATCTGACTTCTACAGTTTATCCAACTCTCCTAAGATGCCTTCACTTTCTAATGCGGTAGAAGCTGAACGAAAAACATACATTATTAATTTTATCGCTTGCGAGTATTGTCAGTTAATCCCCCTCTGTTTGCTAAATAAATTTATAAGGCAACGAGAAAGTTTAGGTGACAAGCTTGTATTGCCATTTCGCGAACACATTCTATTTAATGAACTGTTCGCAACAAAACGGTCTACCGTTTAATCGCAAAATATTTAAGGACAGGCAAACCATGCTTAATTTTACTTTTAAAAATCAAACCGAAATTTTATTTGGTAAAGGTCAACTCAGCGAAGTGTCTTCCCGTTTACCTCAACAAGCCAAAGTACTCTTTTTGTATGGTGGCGGTTCAATCAAGAAAAACGGTATTTACGATAAAGTAAATACCGCACTTAAAGACGCAGACGTAGTGGAATTCCAAGGTGTTGAACCCAACCCTGAATTTAAAACCTTAATGAAAGCCGTGAAGGTGGCTCGTGAAAATAACGTTAACTTCATTTTGGCCGTGGGTGGCGGTAGCGTCATTGACGGGGCTAAGTTTGTCGCCGCGGCGGTTAACTTTGAAGGCGACCCGTGGGATATCCTTGTTAAAGGTGCCACCTTTGCAAACCCATTGCCTGTAGGCGCAGTACTGACCTTGCCAGCCACCGGCTCAGAGAGCAACGGCAATGCGGTGGTAAACCGTTCAGAAACCGCACAAAAACGGGCATTTGTTTCGGAATCTGTACAACCGGTTTTTGCGGTTCTTGACCCAGAGTTCACCTATTCACTACCACCACGACAAGTATCCAACGGTGTAGTGGATGCCTTTGTCCACGTCATTGAACAATATCTGACTTACCCGGTAAATGCGCCTTTGCAAGATCGCTTTGCAGAAGGCATTTTACAAACGCTGATCCAAGAAGGCCCCAAAGCCCTAGCAACACCAGAAGATTACGATGTTCGCGCCAATGTTATGTGGTCTGCAACCATGGCCCTTAACGGTCTTATTGGTAAAGGTGTTCCTCAAGATTGGGCCACTCATATGATTGGCCACGAACTCACCGTGCTACATGGCCTTGATCATGCCGTCACTTTGGCGATTGTTTTACCCTCGCTCATGTTTATTCAACGCCAGCAGAAGCAAGAAAAGATCTTACAACTCGGTGAGCGCGTATTTGGAATCAAACAAGATGACAAAGAGAAAGCCATCGACTTAACCATAAAAGCGGTGCAGGATTTCTTTGAAACCATGCAAATAAAGACCCGTTTGTCTGACTACAACATTGAAAAGTCGGCCATTGATGGGCTTGTGAATAACCTAGAACGCAACGGACTGACTGCCTTAGGTGAGCACGGCGATATTAACCTTTCAAAGGTCCGTGAGATCCTCACCCTTGCTGCTTAAAGTTATATTTTATAAAGCACCTAATGGTCACTCTTAACTGACACTTGGGTGCTTAACCTTCTCAGTAAAAAGGAAGAACGTTTACTGCGTTATTCGAATAATTTACCTTACAAGACATTCCCCTTAATCGACCAGACTTTACTAGACAGATTTTTGTTTGAATTATTCTAGGCTTTCATGCCTAAGTATCGATAAGCTCTATGGTACTTTCGCCCGAAAAATTGTTCATTGTTTAAGCATGCGTACGACATTACAAAAATAAATGTGTGAATTTAGATAAAAAAATAGCGGAAAAGTGTGGGTTATTGCTCTGTAACTAAGAGGCTCCCGATAAAAACTATAACTTGTGAGGATTTTATGAAATTTCGTGACTTAATGTTTGGCGCTTTATTGGCGTTAGCTGGCACTTCGCTAACCCAAGCTCAAAGCTTCAAAGAGTTTAATGAGGGCTTCCCAGAAACAGTTCAAAAGATGTATCACGTTCCTGTGGCGATGGGTGACGGTGTGAAGCTAGCAACGGATATTTATTTACCTGACAAAACAGGAAAATATCCAACATTGTTAATTCGCGATATGTACACCAATGGCTCTGCTGCTAGCCGCCAAAAGTACGCAAAATTTGCCACCTCCAATGGTTATGCCTTGGTGTTCCAGTCTGTTCGTGGCCGCTATGACTCCGAAGGAAAGTGGTATCCCTATTTTCAAGAAATAAACGATGGGGATGACACCCTAAGCTGGATTGCTGAACAATCTTGGTCTGACGGTAAAGTAGGAATGTTTGGTTCTTCCTATTTAGCCTCTGTTCAATGGTTAGCAGCGATAAATAAAAACCCAGCATTGGTTGCCATAGCACCCGCAGTGAGTCCAGGTAACTACTATCGTGACGTAGCTTATCCAGGGGGTGCGTTTTCGCTGTTATCCAGAGCTAGTTGGGGAATTGGTTTAGTTGGCAGCAGAACCAACATGTCGTTTCCGGTTGATTGGGTTAGCGGGATCAATCATTTACCCATAGAAACCTTAGCCCAAAGTGTGGGCTTTAATGTGCAACACTTTCAGGATTGGATCGCCCATCCTTCCTACGACGATTATTGGAAACCATTAAATTTAGAAGACAGAGCAACCGAAATGGATGTGCCAGCCATCAATATTGGTGGTTGGTTTGATGTGTTCTTACGCAGCACTATTGGTAGTTATACCACCATGACTGAACAGTCTGCCTCAAGCACCTCTAGAAACGGTCAACGCCTAATAATTGGTCCTTGGCCCCATGGTTGGAATCAATCTTCCAAGCTAGGAGATGTAGATTTTGGTGAAAACGCCCTGATTGATGCCCCAGCAATGTTGCTAGATTGGTTTGATTATTGGATGAAAGGCTCAACTAAGCCTAAAGGTCTAAAAGCAGATGAAGCGCCAGTGCGCATCTTTATCATGGGCGAAAACGTTTGGCGTGACGAGCAAGAGTGGCCATTGGCAAGAACCGATTATCGTCCGTTTTATTTCCACGACAATCAAACCCTTTCAGAAAAATCACCAGCAAAAAAGACTGGCACCTTAAAATACGATTACGATCCAGCGGATCCCGTGCCTACCCTAGGTGGCAACATCATGATGCCTAAATTAAGAGGGCCTTACGATCAAAAACCTCTTGATGACCGGGAAGATATTCTGCGATTTGTCACAGAACCCTTTACCGAAGCCACGGAATTCACCGGCCCTATTAGCGCAGAAATTTATGCTTCAAGTAGTGCTCCTGACACCGACTTTATGGCCAAATTAATTGTGGTTAAACCTGACGGTACTGCATTCAACTTGGTTGATGGTGTAATACGAGCCCGCTATAGAGAAGGTTTTGAAAAGCCCAAGTTAATTGAACCGGGTAAAGTGTATAAATACGAAATCGACATGTGGGCCACAAGCTACAAATTGTCTCCAGGCGATCGTATCAGGGTTGATATCACCAGCAGTAACTACCCACGACTTGCCAGAAACTTAAACACCGGTGCTGAATTCGCTAAAACCTCAGAAATGCAGGTCGCTCATCAGACACTGCATATGAGTAAAGAGTACCCATCAAAAATAGTGTTACCTATTATTCCTTAAACAAGAACCTGTGTAGCCAAAGCGCCCGTTATGCTGAACCTAAATTCAACATAACGCGCGTTTACGTGCTAGTTATGGAAAATGATTTTTGGGATAATGATGAGTTAAGCTTTTAACTTACCACTTTGATTAGAGATAACCATTCTATTCGGTATTGGTTTATTTTCTACCTAGACTATTGCTACCGAAAAATAACACACTATTAAGTCGAGACTAATGGCTGTGGTTAGGTAACGGAAACCATCGCCGTTATAATAGGCATTCTTCAGAGCGTTTTTGATGCCCATCGCACTGTTGTGGAAACGAGGGCTATAGCCTTGTTATCTGGTTAATGATCAATGGAGTGACAGAGGCATGAATCCCGCCAGTCGGACCAAACATAAAATGATATTTATCCTGACTTCCATCTTTTTTATTAACCAATACATGCTTGTCGATAAGGGTTAGATTCTCCACGCTTTCCGCCCGAAATTGGTGAGATCTGATTAAGGTTTAATTCATGGCAAGGAAGCCATTGCTAGTAACTCACTTTCTTACCTATAAACGGCATCGTCTAGAACAGGGCCTTTTTATTTAATCAAGAACAAAACGTGTATTCGGGTTTTGTATGATTCTTCATTTCCAGTCGGTTAGGCCTAAGGCTTCATCAGCATACTTAGAAATATTACTGGCCAGCGCAGCCATTTTGACAAAACTATTGATACCCGACGCACCACCAAAAAATGGGACAACAAAAACGAGCGTATTATTGTCATTGCAACGCGCAACACTGAACATTTCACCGTCGTCTACCGTCGTTAAATCGCAGTCGAAAAAGCGAAAAAAAGACATCATCGAGCCTTTACCGGTACATACTATTATTCGCGGACCATGCTTTTTTACTAAGCTTTGAAAAAAACGCCCTCGATTTGAAATACACCATTCAAGATAAACTTCGAAAGAATGCAGTCCTATGAGATCTGCGATTGCGGGAGTCCAAGATACACTAGCACGATTTTTGAAAGAAATAGGAAAAGCGTTCATCTTAAATCCAATGCCATCCGAGCACATAAGCTTACGCTGAACAGCTTCTTCTTTATGCCCATCACCCCAGCCATAGAGATAACTATATAGCCAAGCAATCTTATTATTGTATTGATATTTGAGACGCTCTTTTACCTGCCCATCCCAGCTGCCAACATTAAAAGGCCCCTCCATTGCCTCATCTAAATCAGCTAAATCTTTAAACTCCGTTCCCCACTCCAAGCCACATACCCAGACTTTCGAATCTAAATTTCCACCATCACAGCCGTAGTGCGAACATGCAAACTGTTTGAATTTTTCATTTAACTGGCGCTTCACTATTACTTCCTTAACTCTAGTCTTTTCTACTTTTACACAAAACTACACTTAACTTGCGTCAGGTTTTGTCGCAGAGATCAAAAATTGTCGACTTTGTACAAATTCGCTAATGCGATCACTTCATTTTTGATTGTTTGTCGCAGTGTCGTTGGTGCGATTACTTCAATGCAGCTCCCTTGTGAACGTAGCCACCATCTAAACTGCCAAGAATCCTTGACTGTGGCAGTAAGGCCAAGCCAATCACTCTCTGTTTTCTCAACCTGCATATCATCCGATAGCGGAGTCTCAAAAAGATAGTTGATGACTGAACGATGAATCCGAGCTTTAAAGGCAATGTCATCACTCAAACTAAATTCAGCAGCGCCTGAGTCGACATAATCCTTCAATGAAAAATTTACTGGCTTATCTATCTTTTCTTCCAGCTGTTCAACGACACTTATTCTTTGTAATGCATATAATCGGGTATCTCTGTAACCAAATGCTGTGGCAACTAAGTAAAGTATCTTACCTCGGTGAATTAACCCAAGGGGATGCAACACCAGTGTTTTAGCCTCTTTCGCCCAAACACCAAAATAAACAACTTTTACTTGCTTCTCATCCAGCAGAGCACTTTGGATAATACCAAGCACTTGTTCATCAATAACTGGAGGAAGTAATGGCATTGATGGGGGGCGAATCGCAACTTTATCAGTCCATCGAGCAAGCGGGTGACTTTGATTGGCCTCTTGCAAATGTTTTTTTGCATATTCAAAACGCGGCTTTAAAGGTCGTAAAACCGACGGAGGCAATAGTGGTGAAATCACTTCTTCAGCCATTATCAATGAAACACAATCGCTGATGCTGAGATTAGGGATATCAAATGAGGCATTATCCATCCAGCGCCAGCCATAAGGTTTACTTTTGTCGTTACAGAGCAGCGGGAATTGGCGAGACAACTCATTTAAATCTCGCTCTACAGTACGCTTTGAAACATTGAAACCTAGACCTGTAAGTCTTTTCACTAATTCACTGGCCGTTATTCCTGCTCCAACTGAAGGTAAGAGTCTCAAGATTTCCCACTGGCGACTTAACGTATTCCTTTCTGTCCTATGATTCAAAGTATCTCCTCCTTCTCCTTGCGACATATATTGTCGCACCTCTTTATCACTATACCTGAGCTTAGTCAGATTAATACTTCTTAAGGACAAAACGTTCGAAGGTCTTTATGCGGATGGTGACATGTTTCATTCCCAACTATGACATGCAGTGTATAGCCAAATTAAATCGTGTTGCTGGCGAGCTTTACTATGCCTTATGTAAAGGGCGTTATGTACTAAAAGGAACGCAGAGATGCTCTACAAAATAGAAGATCAAGCCGAAGTTTTTGAAAAGTTAAAACCTGTAGAGTTCAGAGACTTTTCTAGTTTTGGAAAAAGTGAAAAAGCGTTAGAAAACTTAATTGCAAACAGCATTTTAGATGTGTTGTTTGAAGAGGCTAGATTAATGCCGGTGTGCCAGGAAAGACAAGGGCAAGCAGAAGCTGATATATATGCGCTTAATAAAAATGGTCAATTAGTTATATTTGAATTAAAGCGTGCACCCGCTGGGAAAGATGGCGTCCTTCAAGCACTTAGTTATACACAAGAAGCTGCTCAATGGAGCTACCAAAAATTAGAAGAAAAGTTCAAAGAGTATAGCAAAGGTGAAATGACCCTAGTTGAAGCTCACAGAGAGGCTTTTAGTCTTGAGCATGAATTAGATCCCAAAAAAATAAATGATAAACAACACCTATTAATTATAGGTAGCGCAACCGATGAATCATTAATATCTTCCGTCGATTACTGGAAGAAAAATGGTGTATCTATTGATTACCTACCATATCGAGTTTACGAACTCGCTGGAGAAAAGTACTTTGAATTCTTTGCGCTTCCATATGATAAGCACAAACAACCAAGTGATGTAAAAGGTGTATTATTTGATACAAATCGTAGTTGGGATGAGAATTCTATTTGGTCGATGATGGCTAATAGTCGTCTTGAGGCATATGGTGATGCAAAGAGGTTTATTCACCATGTTCATGTAGGAGATATTGTTTTCTTTTCGCACAAATGGTGCGGCTTAATAGCTGCAGCAAAAGTAAAAGGTGAGGTTAAAGCTCTAGACAGTGAAACTTTGTATCGAGATGTAGAGTTTTTGACTCCTATCCCTAAGCGGAAAGGTAGCACACTGTTAGCTATGCCTTTTTCACAAGTGAGCTCAAAAACAGGTAAAAATTTCTTTTGGGCTAGAACGATAAAGGTGCCTTATCTAACAAAAAGTGAAGCATTTGAGTTAGTCGAGCAGCTTAACCAATACTTGCATCGCCCATAACAAATCAATACTGCCCAATAAATTGCCTTATCTACATTGAAATAAGGCTCTCTATTGGGCGTTTAATAGAACGTCTATATATGCAACGCTTTTGCTTCGTACTCAGCAATAGCGTTTTCTTCCAGTAATGTTCTTCCTATTTTATCTACTCCAGTTAACAAATTTTGTTTATGGTGAAGCGGAATAGCAAAACTGAAAACATCACTGTTAAAACGAACCTCCTGATTGCTTAAATCAACACATACCAATTGATTCGGATCCTGCCGACATTGCATCACAATATCGTCAACCACAACGCGGGGTAATGTAATCGGTAGAATCTGATTATTAAGACAATTCGCATAGAAAATGTCAGCAAACCCTTTGGCTATAATCACACGAAAGCCAAAATCAGCGATAGCCCATGGCGCATGCTCACGACTCGAACCACAACCAAAATTTTCACCCGCCAGTAATATTTCAGCGCCAGCATACACAGGATCATTAAGCACACAATCTGGGTTTAAAACACTTTCATTGTTGTCGAGGTAACGTACATCATGAAGAAGGTGCTTTCCAAAACCTTGACGCGTTATTTCTGTCAGAAATTGCTTTGGCAGCAGTTGATCAGTATCCACGTTATTTTCTGCAAAAGGTATTGCCTTAGATTCAACCGTTATTAATGGTTTCATGGCTGCCCCCTTAATAGCAATCTAACATCGGTGAGTTTACCTTTTAATGCCGCACCCGCGGCCATGGCTGGGCTAACTAAGTGCGTTCTAGCGCCTCGCCCCTGTCTGCCTTCAAAGTTTCGATTGCTGGTAGACGCACAGCGGTCGCCTTCTTTAAGCACATCATCGTTCATCCCTAAACACATTGAACATCCGGGCAATCGCCATTCAAACCCCGCATTGATAAACACGCGATCTAGCCCTTCTTCTTCGGCAAGTTTTTTCACTCGCATCGAACCGGGCACCACAATCGCTTTGACTTGATCGGCCACTTGCCCATTTAATGCCACCGCAGCGGCTTCTCTTAAGTCTTCTATTCGACTGTTTGTACACGAACCAATAAATACATGGGAAATAGCAACATCGTCTATGCTTTGCCCAGCGTTCATGTCCATATACTGTAGCGCCTTCTGCATAGCGCTAGCATCGCCGTCGGAATAACTGTCAGGCAATTGAGGTACAGCTTCATCGATGCCGATAACTTGTCCTGGGTTAGTTCCCCACGTTACCTGAGGGGATAAACGAGACACATCAATGTCGACTGTTTTATCAAATTCTGCATCAGCATCTGAAAAAAGCGCCGACCAAGCAACTTTCATTGCCTCGAACTTCTCTCCTTTAGGCGAAAATGCTTTTCCGTCTAAGTAGCGAAAGGTGACATCATCCGGTGCAATCATGCCTGCTTTCGCACCGGCTTCGATACTCATGTTGCAGATTGTCATTCGCCCCTCTATCGATAAACTCGATATCGCGTCTCCGCTATACTCCACGACATACCCGGTTGCACCGTCGTGTCCAATTTCTCGAATTAAGGCTAAAATCATATCTTTAGCGAAGACCCCTTCGGGTAGCTCGCCATTAAAATTAACCCGCATATTCTTTGCTTTGCTTTGGCGAATGGTTTGGGTAGCTAACACATGCTCTACATCTGATGTGCCAATGCCAAAAGCTAACGTGCCCAAGGCGCCATGGGTAGCGGTGTGCGAGTCGCCACACACCACGGTCATACCAGGATGAATAAGCCCCATTTCCGGCCCCATAACATGCACAATACCTTGGTGACTGTCTCCTACTGGATATAAAACGATGTTATTAGCGTGGCAGTTTTTAATTAAGGTCTTTAACTGCAACGCGTTCTTTGGACCACAGGCATCTAAACTAGCCGACTGCGTAGAAATGCTATGATCCATCGTCGCTATCGTTAAGTCAGGTCGTCTTACTTTTCTGTTGAATTGTTTTAAACCATCAAATGCCTGAGGTGAAGTCACTTCATGAATCAAGTGCCTATCAATGTACAGCAACCCGTCACCATCAACTGAAGTAACGAAATGCTTATCCCAAAGCTTGTCATAAAGTGTTTTAGGCATGGTCGTCCTCCGCTTTTCTCTTAGCAAAATATGACGACACGGCGTCAAGACTGACAACTTCAGTATACTTTGCGTGTAGGTCGTGCAAGTTCGCGTTGTGAGCGTCAATGTTTCTGTCTCCGCAGGCCTCTTTGACAACCCACACAGGAAAATTACACGACAATGCATCTACTGCGGTTGCGCGAACGCAACCGCTGGTTGTTAAGCCACACACGACTACGCTGTCCACCCCGCCGGCCTTTAACTTCTCGTTTAGCTGGGTACCAAAAAAAGCACTTGGGACGGTTTTCTCAATTAACGTAGCGTTATCAGAAAACGATAGGCGGGGGTCTATCTCAACCCACCGGCTACCCCGAGCAAGCATATCTAAGTCAGGCAAATGCTGTCTGAACACCGATTGCTGGCTGTCGTTGTCATATACAACTGTTGAGAAATAAACAGGTAAGCTTTCGCCATCGAAGTGCTGAATTAATGCTTCAGCGGCGGCAATTTCACTATCAAATACACCGCCAAGAGGACTTTCAGGTGACGCAAAGCCTACTGTCATATCAACAATAATTAACGCAGGGCGCACGCCAAAGGCGACACCTTGCGAGAGTAAATCGCTGCTACTAAGCTGCATGTTATTGTCTCGCAACGTTGAACGATGGTGACACAGGTGCGGCTAAGCCCGTTTCCTCTTTTGCTTTGGCTTTAATTTCTTCTATTGTTCCGCCACGATTAAACAACGACACATCTCCTCTCTCTTCTTTCAATGTCGCTCGCAAGCGCTGGGTTTCTGTGTCGTTTACCAACCCATTTTCAATCACCACACCGTATCGACGCGCGCCTTCCAAAGAGACTAATCCTCTGGCGACATCATCAGCTACCGCTTTGGGTTCGCGGTCAAATGGATCGCCCCAACCGCCGCCGCCCCATGTATCGAAATACAATACGTCACCGGCTTTTACTACAATGCCCTCGCATTTAGCGGGCAGAATTTCTGTGCTGCCATCTTCTCGAACGAGGCGTTTTGTTGAACGTTTACCTGGCAACCCGCCATTAACGCCCCAAGGATAAGTTAACCACCTGTCATCATGAATCGCGATGGCACCATCACAAAGGAACCGATACCCCACCGACAGGCCATTACCACCACGGTGAAAACCAGGGCCACCGGAATCTGGAATAGTTTCGTAGGTTTCAACACGAAGAGGAAAATACGCTTCGATAAATTCGTTCGGTACATTAGTAAAGCCTGGCCACAAAGAATGTCCGTCTGGCCCATCACCCACAGGCCTGCCTGGGATCCCACCAAAACCAATCTGGAAGAGTTGGAACCACTCGCCTTTATCGTCATAGCCAGAATAAAACAGATGGGGAGAATCAGAGAAACCGGCGGCATTCATGGCATCAGGTGCACCTTGCCCTAATAGCCCTCCCATTACGTCAAAGATACGGCCTAATGCGTGCGTTCTTCCCGAAAGGGCCGCTGGAAAGTTTGGTTTAAGTAAGCTGCCTTGAGGTATACGCACATCAACTAAGTCATAGAACCCATCATTGAACAGTATTTGTGGGTCCACCAAATTGATAGTAAAAGAGCCGAAGAACATCTTGAACATGTCTTCATTTAAGTAGAAGTTTATTGAGCTTTTCGCTTGCGGATCGGTGCCTTCAAAATCGAAAATTGCCTTGCCATTCTCCCGCCACATCTTGCAGCGTATTTTGTATGGCCCCATGCCCACACCATCGTCACATAAGTAGTCTTCGAAGACCCGAGGCTTTTCTGGCACCAACATATTGATAATAGCTTCCATCGCAACATGGTTACGCTCGAGCATAATTTCCATGGTGGAATAAAACATATCGTCACCGAAACGTTCGGCTATTTCTTGGCAGCGTTTTGCCGCCGTTTTACATGCTGCCACAAGTGCGTTTAAGTCAAAGCGGTTCCACTGAGGCGTTCGCACATTATGCAAAATGAGCTCTAAGATATCGCTTTGTAGCACACCCTTTTTATAGAGTTTTGTGGGTGGGATCCGAATACCTTCTTGAAATATGGTTTCCGCTTTAATGGGTATTGAGCCTGGCACCATTCCGCCGTTGTCTGACATATGACCAAACATCGCGGTCCACGCAATGTGTCGTCCATCTTTAAAGATAGGAACAAGAATAATCCAGTCAGGTAAATGAGAAACAGCTGCATTTGTCATGTAAGGATCGTTGGTAAGGATAATATCCCCTTCTTCCAATTCACCCTCAAATGCACTTAGGAAGCCATGGATAAAAGAACCAAATTGCCCTACTACCATTTTGCCGTCTTTATTCGCAATCATGGGAAAGCAATCACCCTGCTCGCGGATCCCAGGGCTCATTGCGGTACGAAATAACACCGCATCCATTTCCTCTCTGGCATTACGCAATGCATTTTCAATGATATCAACGGTGACCGTATCAACGTCAATTCTGGTCAACTCAGCTGTGTTGGTTTGTTTAATTTTATTATTCATAACGCCTCCTTATTTACCAGTCGATTCAGGGTTGCTTAACGGGTTAAGTAATAGGTTGCCCACCACATCAACAGTTGCAACGTAACCAGGCAGGACCACAGTCGTTGAGTCCATTTCACAAATAACCGCGGGTCCCTTGACCGATAACGCTTCGTGAAGTTTTCTACGCTCGTAAATAATGGCGTCATGATAGCGACCTTCATAATAAATTTGGCTCTCGGTTATCATGCAATCTTCCAAGGTATAACTGGTGTTAACAGGCGGCGGAGTTGGAAGCGCTTTACTTTTTGCAGTGGCAACCGCACGAACCATCACAACCTCATGCCCATCTTCTAACGCAAAGGTGAATAGCTGTGTATGTTCAGCATCAAAGTGCTTTTTAAGTAAAGAAAGACCATTATCTTCAATGTCTTGCTTAGAAAAAGGAACGCAAAGTTGGAAGGCTTGTCCGGTGTAGCGAACATCCGCTTCATAAGTAATCGTTTGCTCGTCCATTGAAATTCCATCGGCGAGCAAGGTAGAAGATGCTTTTTCTGCTAATTCTTTAAGTACATGCTTAAATGCATCCTCGGTGAGGTTGTCGATTAGCGAAACCAGTGTTTGGGAGGCCTCGTCACGTACTTGTGTGGTGGCATCACCATACGCACATAATACGCCAGGACCAGGAGGAATAATGGCCGGCCACGCTTGGGTTAGAATACCCAGTGCATTGGCGTGTAATGGGCCAGCCCCACCAAAACCGACAAGGGCAAACTCTCTTGGGTCAAACCCTTGCTCTACCGACACCAAACGAAGGGCGCCGAACATCGCTTCGTTAGCTATTTTAATGATACCTTCTGCCGCTTCTTCAACCGAAATATCCATGGCGTCTGCCACTTTTTTTACCGCCGCTACTGCAGCGTCTCGATTGATAGCCATTTTGCCACCAAGCTGCACATCTGAAGGAAGGTAACCGAGTACCACATTGGCATCACATACCGTTGGTTCTACCCCGCCTTTCATATAAGCCGCTGGGCCCGGTTTAGCGCCTGCAGACTCTGGGCCTACGCGCAGTGCTTTGGTCAGTTCAGGGACAAAAGCAATGGAACCACCACCAGCGCCAACGGTTCTTACGTCTACCGATGGTGCTCGAACCGTAACATCTCCAACGCGGGTTTCTCGTCTTACCCGAGCCGTTGCATTTTGTATTAGTGCAACGTCAGTAGACGTGCCGCCCATATCAAAAGTGAGTATGTCGTTAAACCCACCTTGTTTACAAAAATGGATCGCCCCTGCTACACCGCCAGCAGGACCAGACATTAGCAAATTAACGGGGCTTTCTGCAGCTGAACGTGCAGACGCCAGCCCGCCATCTGAGCGCAAGATAGACAGATGAATATCGCTGCCCATACGCTCTGTTAGTGCGCCATATAAATTATCGACGTATTTGGCGACTTCAGGGCGAACATAACTGTTTACCACTGTGGTTTCAGTGCGCTCGTATTCTTGCAATTCAGGAACAACATCAGAAGAAATAGAGATTGGCATATCAGGGAAAACACGCTGCGCAACCGCTTTAGCTTGGCGCTCATTTTCCCCGTTCACATAGGCGTTTATAAAAGAGATAGTGAGTGCGGAAAACCCACCTTTATCTTTTAATGCCTGTAAGCTTTGCATGAGCTTCTCTTCGTCTAGGGCTTTAACAATACTTCCATCAGCGCCCACTCTTTCACTTGCTTCAATGGTGAGTTCTAACGGAGCAAGCAAAGGCTTCTTCACGTAGCTTACCCAGCCTCCCAGCCCCCCCGGACAGAATGAACGTGCCACTTGCAGCACGTGTTTGTAGCCTTGAGTGGTGACCAGTGCGACACTTGCCCCCTTGCCAGTCAATACCGCATTGGTTGCAACAGTAGTACCGTGCATAACACGAGCGATATCAGCAACATTAACACCTGACTCTTCACAAATACGGTCTATGCCGTTAAGTACCCCAACAGAAGAATCGTGCGGTGTAGAAGGCACTTTTGCTGTAAAGGTTTCCCCAGATATTTCGTTAATTAATAGTAGGTCGGTAAAGGTTCCGCCTACATCAACCCCTAATCGATAACTCATTTACTTCCCCTTTTATTTTCTTGTTGTTCTAACCAGGTTTTAGCATGTCCACCACGTGCTGTACCTGTTAATGCTTTGGCTTTGTCCGATGCGGCTAGTAATAGGCCCATATCTATGCCTGTGCGATAACCCATTTGTTCAACTAGCAGCACCACATCTTCTGTCGCTACATTACCGGTGGCGCCCGGTGCAAATGGACAGCCACCCAATCCCGCAATGGATGCATCAAATTGTCGAATACCCGCTTCAATTGCGGCGTAAACGTTGGCAACACCCATTGCCCGTGTATCATGAAAATGGCACGACAATTTGTTAGCGCCAAACTCAGATACCATTTTGCTCATAAGTCCATGTACCTGATCCGGCGATGCCGCACCAATCGTATCGGCCACCACAATGTGAGCTGCGCCAGCCTCCAATAAGGCTGCTGACACTTTAATTACATCATCCACGCTGATGTGCCCTTCAAAGGGGCATTCCCATGCTGTGGCAACATAAGCTTGCACCTTACGATTTAATTGTGTGGCTAGAGCAAGCACGTCAGATGACATAGACAATGCTTGGGTCGTCGTCATACGAATATTTTTTTCGTTCATCGTTGTACTGGCAGCAACTACCAGTGACATCAGCGGTACATTCAATTCCACTCCAGTGCTAAACCCTCTTTCGTTGGGAATAAGCACTGAATACGCCACCTTATCTTTGGCCTCGAGTTGACTAATCACCTCATCGGTCCCAGCCATAGCCGGAACCGCTTTGGGCGATACAAAAGCGCCCACTTCAATGGCGGGTAATCCAGCCGCCACTAATGCATTTATTAATGCGACTCGCTCATCCACACTTAGGTGTTTTTTCTGATTCTGTAAGCCGTCTCTGGGGCCAACATCGTTGATGATGATATTTCCCTTCGTTTTCATCAGCGAACGACCTTTTTCTCAAATAAAGAGGCTAACTCACTGTCACTCATGCCTACTAAATTTTTCAACACATCCTTGGTGTGTTCGCCCACCTTGGGCGCAGGCGAGAATACTTCGTCTGTGGTACGAGAAAACTTAATAGGATTACCCGGCCCTTTGGTTTTGTTGCCATCCCCCGAGGTAAGCTCAACCACCATATTGCGATGTTGCACTTGTTCATCATTAAGGGCTTGAGAAAAGGTATTAACAGGCGCACAAGGAATACGCGCCGCTTCTAGCTTTTCAATCCAATAGGCAGAGGTTTGTGTTTGCAGTGTTTGGTTAAGGGTTTCGTCGATAAAGTCTTTCTTTGCCCACCGGCCTGGCTGGGTATCGAATTCGGGTAAGTCCAATGCCTCTATCTTCACCACCGTTTTTAAGTTCTGCCAAAAGTTATCTGTGATAACCGCAATCACTATAAAACCATCCGCTGTTTTAAAGGTGTTGTAGGGCACGTGAACAAAGTGTGAATTGCCAATGGGGAATGGGTCTTTCTCTGACAGAAAGTACATTGTTGCCATGTAGTTAAGCAATGATATCTGACAATCTAACATTGAAATATCAACGTCTTGTCCTTTACCACTTTTTGCCCGTTCCAATAGCGCGGCTTGAATTCCCATGACGGCAAACATACCGCCGCCTAAATCGCCAATTGGAATACCGGCTCGAACAGGGTGATTGGGATCGGTGCCTGTAATAGACATACCGCCACCAGTTGCTTGAGCCACTTGATCAAACGCCGGACGTTTGAATTTGGGACCGTTGCTGCCAAAGCCCGTTATTGAGCAGGTGATTATTTCAGGGTTGATTTTACTTAACTGTTCATAGTCGATTTTTAAACGCGTTGGCACACCCGCACCAAAGTTGTTGACCACCACATCGGCTTTTTTAACCAACTCATAGAATACGTTTAAACCTTCTTCAGATTTTAAATCGATGCAGACACTTTTTTTGTTTCGGTTTAGTGTAATGAAGTAAGCGCCCATACCGTCCAAGGAATTCTCGGGATCGGTTGCAAGAAGCTTTCGAGTGCCTTCCCCTTGCAATGGCTCTACTTTAATTGTCTCTGCCCCTAAATCGGCGAGTATCATGCCGCAGTATGGCCCTGACAGCATATGCGTAAGGTCAATGACAGTAATGCCTGACAATGGTTTATTCATAAATTCATCCTGATTAAAATTCAATCTTCAAAGCGTAGTGATTAGAAGTTCATGCTAAGTTCTAAACCGTAGGAACGCAGTGCCGAGGGGTGAACAAACGAGCCGCCGAATTCTGGCGCTGGGATCACCTCTTGCAAATAAGCCTCGTTAGTTAAGTTTTTGCCCCACAATGCGACCGTCCACATTTCACCTTCTATGGAAATGCGAGCGTTAATGGTGTTATAAGCATCACGCTCAGCATTAGTGAAGTTTTGCGAGTGAGGGCCGGGAGGAACGCCGCCGCCTAACGTGCCGAAGTAATCCCAGATAGTCGGCGTTTCTTCACCTTGTAGCGTGTGGAAATTGGTTTCCCCTACATATTGATAATCAACTCGTGTGGCAAGTAGTAAGTCACCGGTAATCTCGTGCTCGTAAGAAATACCTAGGGTGTAAGAAGATTTGGGAGTTTGTGGCGCTTCATTACCTTCTGAAAGTGGTCTATTTTTGTTCTCAATGATTTCACTATCAATAAGCCCCATTCCTCCGAAGACAGTGAGGTTGTCGTTAACCCGGTAATTCACGTCCATTTCAAAGCCTTGAATTTCTAACTCATCAATGGTGGTAACCGCTCTTAATAAGCCAAACGGGCCAGCGAAGAACTCAAAGAACTGATTGTCTTCAACTTTGGTGTGGAACACCGCACTATTCACTTTTAATCGGTTGTCTAAAAACGTTCCCTTGCCACCAAATTCAATACTTGTGGTAATTTCTTTATCATAGTTATCGGGTACGATAAGTTGAGCGTCAACCGCATCACCGGGTGTACCGTTTCCACTTGCATTGAACCAAAAATCTAAGGTGGCTTCAGTGCCAATAGAATTAAACCCACCACTTCTAAAACCAACGCCATAACTGGCATAAAGGTTTATGGCATCGCTCGCTTCGTAACTAACAGTTAGCTTTGGCTGCCACTGACTATAGCTTTGATCACGATCGGGAATACCATCAGGATTGTCCGTAAATGCGGGGTTGATAGGCCCTACTACACCGTCGACAATGGTATTCACATTAAAGCCAGAGGCAGATACATTGGGTACATTGTTTGACACTTCTCGCGACTCGTTGTCATACCTGAGTGCGAAAGACACTTCCCACTTGTCGTTAACGTCGTACTCAAGTTGGCCGAACGTAGATAGCACCGTGGTCGAAAACGTATCATCAAACAGTAAGTCTGTAGGGTTAGGTCCGTCTGCCGGAACGTATGCCTGACGTAAGAAGCCTTGCCCTAAATCAGCACCATAGGCTACGACAACATCTCTATCTATATTGGCGAAATAGACACCCGCTATCCATTGCAAGGGCGAATCTGTGTCGTTCGATGTAAATCTAATTTCTCCGCTGTAATCTTGCTGGTTTCTTTCTTGATATTGATAACCGTCACACGAAGTCGGCGTATAAGGTCCATATACGCCTTGAAAATCTTGTCCTGGCGGAAGGACTACAAAAGGAGAGAGGAAATCGCCAAATAAGTCGCTTCTTCCCGCGCCACCAAAATCGGTAGGAAGGTTATTTAATGTGGCACGATCGGTTTGACATTGTTCTGTAAGTTCATAGCCATAAAATGAAGCGCTTGTGCCATCTGATAACAGATATTCTTCTAAATTGTTGTACGCAATCACGGTAGAGACATCAAATCCCTCGCCGCGCCAATCGGCTTTCAACGAAAGCTCTGTGGTCTTTTGTTCATTTTCACCAGGTACATTGAAAGCAAAAATAAACTCATGATCATTTACATCTTCGAAAAATGCATCTTGTCCAAAATCTTCTACAAAACTAGGAAGTCCAAACACAGCATTGAAATTTATTGCACCGCCTTTCGCCTCGCTGTACGAGCCGCGAAGATCGTAAGTAAGGGCATCTGACGCTTCCCAAATAAGCCGCCCTCTAACCGACGTATCTTCTAAGTAATCTACCGCGTCATCACGCCCAAGATATACATTTTCATAAAAGCCATCAGTGGTTGAATGTGCAACCACAATGCGCCCAAATACATTGTCAGCAAGTGGCCCAGTAAGCATTCCTGAATACTTCTGTGAATTGTTATTACCAAAGCCACCTTCAATTCTGGCTTCCACCACGTCTGAGGGCTTTTCTGTTGTTATCAGAATGGCACCGGCAACCGCATTTCTGCCATATAGCGCCCCTTGCGGCCCTTTTAAGACTTCAATTTGGGCTATGTCGGTCAGGTCTCCGTTAAAACTATTCGGGTTAGTCTGCAATACCCCATCCACGACATACGCAAACGTAGACTCTGCATCGCGTGTAGAAGTAATTCCCCGGATATTTACCTGCGTATCACCTACGTTGGCCGAATCAACAATACTTACGTTTGGAATTAGACTAATAAAATCGGAAGGACGATCTACCCCCGCAGCCTCTAATTCCCTTGCCGACAACGCCGTTACTGCAATCGGAACTTCCTGAATACTTTCAGGGCGCTTTCGTGAAATACTAATAATTTCGACGGGGTCAGACGTTATCTGCTTTTCTTCTTGTGCAAAAGCAGGAGCGGCTGAAATTCCTATGGTTAATCCAAGCGACACTTGCAATGCTAAATATGTTTTTCCGGTGGTTTCCATGACTATCTCCGAACACTAATTATTGTTGTGATTTAATGTTTTTAACCTTCGCCACAATGTGGTTTGGCTAATTCCTAAGTCCTGAGCTGCTTTACGTTTATCACCCTTCCATCGCGCCAATGCGGCTAGAATGAGTTCATTTTCTTTTATTTTTATTATTCCTTTGTCGGGCAAAATAGGCTGACGCCCCCCGCTTAACTCTGGCGCAATTTGAGGTAATGCTGTTTGCAATCGACCAAGGTCGTTTACGGTATGAAGATAAGCCACCACGCGCTCTAACACGTTTTCTAACTCGCGTATATTTCCCGGCCAGTTGTGCGCAGTTAAACTGTCGTTGAGATGTTCAAGAATGGCTGAAGGGCTGTGTGAAACCCCATAACGATTTAGTAGCTTTTCAAGCTTGTGCGCGGCAATGTGAAGAATATCGACGGGGCGCTCGCGCAAAGGAGGAATAGAGATATTGAATACATTGAGTCGATAGTAGAGATCTTCACGAAACGCGCCTTCATTGACCATTTCAGATAACGAACGGTTTGAAGCGGCGATCAGTTTCAAATCAACTTCTCGCTCTTGGTTTCCCCCCAAAGGACGGTAGCTTCTTTCTTGTAGAAACCTTAGCAACTTAGCCTGTTGATCGAGGGCCAGTTCGCTAATTTCATCGAGAAAAAGGGCGCCGTTCTCGGCTTCCTCTATTAATCCTTTGCGGCCACCTCGTTTTGAGCCTGTATACGCACCATCTTGATGTCCGAACAATTCACCTTCAAACAATTCAGATGGGATAGCGCTGCAGTTAAGGGCAACAAACTTGCCACTTGCATAAGGCCCTTGATGATGTATTTGTCTGGCAACTAACTCCTTCCCCGTACCCGACTCTCCAAACAGCAATACGTTACTTGGCGATGTTGAAAACGCCTTTACCTGCTGTAACACAGCTTCAATCTCGTTAGATTGGTAGACTAGATCGTGGCGAGGCGATGCCGCTTGCTTCGAAGGCGTTTTTTTAAGTTTTTTCCGGTAAAGTTGGTAAACAAATTTACTGTTACTGCCTTCTGATAACGTGTCTAAATGAAACCACCATTCCTCGCCGTTAATTTCGCATTCGCCATCGGTTTCGCGTTTTCCAGCACTTGGGTGAATAAGGGCATCTAAATCGACTTCTGCATTTGTGCTTAGATTTAAGTGATGCTTGGCAGCGCTATTAAGGGTTAAGGCATCATCGCTCTCATCTACCATAATGATGGGCGTTTGAGACTTAGTAAGTAACCACGATACCAACGCTTGTTCTTTGGCTAACAAACGGGCTTGCTTAGCCTCGTCAATGGCGCTTTGAAGGGTTTTTCTACAAGAACGTTCTGTATAAATTAAGAACGAAGGAATGCCTTTGCTATTCGCTAAACCACATACCAAGCTAGCGCCCACTACTGCTATGCCTTTAGATTGGCTGGCAATGTGAAATTGCTCTCTTGCTTGATCGGCCGTTAAGTAAATCGACTCTACAATATCGATATTAAGGTGGGAATCGGCAAATTTTGCAGCGCACGATGCTTGGGCAAAAGAAATGATGTGAATTGACTTTGAGACCTTAGAGGCTTTTTCAACCGCTTCGAATACGTCCCATTCAGTTGTCTGCATCGATACCACAGGAATAGATAACGCAGATTGCAGGTATCGCGCATTTGAACCTGCGCTGACTATTACATCAGGGTCAAATTCTGAAATATGCTGTTGAATTTCTTTCGTACTTCCAACGATAGAATCTACAATCTTAAATTGCGCTTCACCAACGTATTCAGGTAGCACGCTGCCCACCAGCTGGCTAAATTCGTTATAGCCAACGATAAGGATACGAAGTTGAGGTTGCGCCAATCTTACCGATTTCACGTTGTTGTTTTCCATCACATTTCTCCAATAGGTTGCCCCATGAAGTAACGTGAATTTTTATTATAGTTACACTGGCTATTGCACCAGTTGTGCCAACTTAATAAAAAAACAGTGTGCGGTAGGTTTCACGGGGGCTGTATAATAATCAAGCTCCCAGTGTAGGCATATCGATGAGATAATAACCAGCATTAATATTTCAAAATGAAATAAATAAATTTCAATATGAAATATTAATGTGAGTTCAAATGTTAGTGTGGGTATAAATATTAATGCTCTTCACAAAGTTGCAGTATTGGACCGAAATCATAATCTAATGAAATATCTTGCACATGCCAGTTAGCCAACCCTTTACGCATTTGTCCATTACGAGGGTTTCCCGCTAATCCATCGAGTGTTTTTGAAAGATCGTCAGTACCAAATGAAATAAGAAAAACTCCCTCTCCTTTCTCTTCTAAAATAGACGCGATAATGCCGTTTTTATCGGTTGGACTGACAAATACAAGCCAAGTATCGCCTAATTGGAAACGCGCCGAATTAGCCCCACGACTAGAGAGCGGCTCAAATATAGGTTGGCTATCGGTGACTTTAGCGAATGCCGCTACTGCTTTATCTAACTCTCTGACTAGAAAGTTAATGTGATGTATGTTTTTTACCATAGAGAAGCGCTCCTACGTTATTTGATATAGAGAAATTGTTGTCATTTTAGTATTGTGCCCACCTTCTTTTTTGCTATTGACTCAAGCGGGTAACCGAAATGCGTTTATTACATCTAATAATAATAAGTCTAATCAGGCAAACCGGTGTTTAAAGCAGTAGTTGTACTAAAATTAGTACGACTACCCATGCAATATGGCAAAAAAAAACAGCGCTGGATATGCTCACAGCGCTGTTTATAGGAAGTAATATTGCCCTGCTAAAAGGCTTGTATAGCAAGTGCAGCAGATGCCACTTATTTAGCAGGCCTTTGGCCCGTTAAAATGTGTAAGAAAGGCTCACTTTCGCGTTTCTTGGCGCACCGTAATAACCTACCGTACTCAAGCTAGTGATGTATTTCTCATCGGTAATATTGTTAACGTTAACCTGTGCACTTAATGCATCGGAAATCTGCCAATTAACAAAGGCATTGGCCAGTAAATAAGCGCCTTGTTTTACATTACTGGTGGTATTTTCCGTTTCAGAACGCCATTTTGCCGACATTCCCATGCTTAGATCTTCATTTATTTTGTAGTCGGCAATGAGATTTACCACATTTCTAGGGGCCCACAAATTAGTGTCGGCACCGTCGTCGTCTTCTACATCGACCCTAGCGTAGGCAAAGTGTACAGTGAGTGCGTCAGTAACATTGCCGACGACTTCTACTTCAAAGCCTTCTGATTGCACGTTAGTACCCGTGTAATAATAGTTACCGGTGTCGAGGTTTACGCCGGCGTATTCGGCAAGTCCATCTTGCTCGGCGGCATAAAGTGCAAAGGTGGTAACAAGCTTTTTGTCTAACCAGCTGGCTTTTACGCCGATTTCGGTATTTACGCCCTTGGTAGGATCAATAAAGTAACCGTCGTAATTGTACTCTTCTTGCGGCTGATAAATATTTGAGTAACTAACATAGCCGTTTACGTTATCGGTGATAGACCATGTGGCACCGATATACGGGCTAATTTCACTTTCGTCGTTATCGATTTCTACACCGCTTGCGGTGCCTTCGCGAGTATATTTGATGGCATTGAAGCCCACGACCATTAATAAATTATCGCTGAGGTTAAGACGAGTAGAGCCGTAGTAGCGGTTAAGGGTAACGTCGATATCAGAGTATTTGCTTTTTTCTGACCATACTGGTTCATCAATTGCGTCAAGCGCATAAGGAAACGCTGGGGTTAAACCATAGATAGCATAAGATTCTTCAGCTACGGGATAGGAAGTACCAATATCTGTACTGCGCGACGAGCTGATCCCGAACACCGCTTCGTGAGTGTTGCCAAAGAGGGTAAATTCGCCCATTGCTGTGATATCGATTAGGTCAGAATCAAAATCTGAGCCGTAGCGCCCAGGGTAACCGTACAAGCCTAAACCGGTGTCTTTGTCTATGGTACCGTAAACGTAAAACAGTTTACTTTTGTCTTCGAAATTACGCACATTGTAGGTGGCTTTTACTTCCCAGTTGTTGTCAAAAGTATAGGCGTACTCGACAAAGGCCGTGGTGTTGATCGTATCCCACATGGTCCATTCTTGTGCCGTGGTGGCACTCACGTCCCATTCAGCCTGGGTGCCATCGGTGTAGTTGTACACCAAAGCTCCCCACATATTGCCATCGGTGTTGGCATCTTGATACGACACTCCCATGGTCAAAATGGAGTTATCGGTAATTTGGCCGTCAACAACGCCATACACAAAAACGCGATCGTTTTCTAAACCGTCTAGATAGGATCCTTTGTCTTCGGCGGCAACCATAACGCGACCGGCCCACTTACCATCGTCGGTTAGCAAGGTGGAGTAATCAGCCTCTATGCGTTTAAAGTCGAAGGAGCCCCCCGCGATATTGATTTCACCTTGAGTATCATTGGTTGGGCGTTTGCGCACATAGTTAATAGTACCGGCAGAGTTACCCACGCCGGTTAATAAGCCGTTGGCACCCCGAATCACTTCAATTTCTTCATAGCCGTAGGCATCTTGTGCGCCGGTGACAATTCCCCAACTATTTGGCATACCAATACCATCGATTTGCGTATTTCTAATTTCAAAGCCACGGGAGGTGTAATTGGTACGGTTTGTCTCCCACTCTTCTACATTTAAACCTGGGGCCATTTTTAACGCATCGTTTAAATTAAAGGCTGCATAATTTTGCAATTGTTCACTGGTAATTATGCTAATCGATTGGGGTGTTTCGTTTAACTCCATGGTTAAACCTGTGGCCCCACGGCTATAGCGCTCGGAGCGAACGCCAAGAATGAGGATTTGCTCTACGTCATCCTCGCTAACTTGGGCGTCGTCAACGACGTCGTTTTCTTGAGCGGCAGCGTGAAAACCCATCGCTAACATTAATGCAGACAATGTGAATTTGAGTTTCATTATTGAACAACCTTTTGTATGTACTTCGCGTTTCGACCATCGAAGGTTTGTTGAGTGTTATGTAGTGGTAGCAAGACATTAGGTACACAGATACCCGTATCAGCTAGGTGCTGGGCATATTACGCCACCACCAACACATATGCAAATGATAAGCATTGCTGTTTAGTTTAGATTTTCACCATGAATATGGCTGTGTTGAGTGATTACGACAGTGGTTGCTGTTGACTTACAAGGTATGGATATTAGGTATTTTTAAGACATATCCAAATTAGCTGAAAATTTTTTAATCGCTCATAAAATCAGCAGAAAGCCAATTTAGATCGCTTGCGTTCAATTGCTAACCCCTTAATTTTCTCATACTATCAATTTGTTCACATACAGAGATTAACCATGGCCGATGATATTTTGATCATTCAAGAGGTCGCCACCTATCTAAAGCTAAATAAAAAGACTGCATATCGACTTGTAAGTGAAGTTAAATTGCCTGCTTTTAAGGGAGGTGGAAGTTGGTGCTTTAAGCGTGTAGATTTGGAAAAGTCGATTGAAGAACAAAAACAAAAATAAGGCCGTTATATGATCCTTAGTTATCAAGAATTCATGCGCCCCTTTCTCGAAATTGCTCATCAAGCTAATGGCAAAGAAGTTAGGTTACGCGATGTGATAAATCAATTAGCTGGTAAGTTCTGTCTATCCGAGGCTGAACGTGAAGAGAAATTACCAAGCGGCAAACAATCCATTCTTGATAACCGTGTTGGCTGGGCTAAAACCTACCTTACAAAAGCAGGTTTGCTTGAAACCACACGACGCACGCATTTTTTAAACACTGCTCGCGGAATTTCAGCTCTGCAAGATCCTAACACTAGAATTAACAATGAGTACCTTAAGCAATTCGATGAATCTGTCTCATTTAAGCAAAAGACAAATGAATTAGATACGCCTAGCGTTGAGTCAGAATCAGACAAAGACATCTCATCCGATGAAGCACTACGTTCAGCGTATAAGAGAATTAACGATGCCTTGGCGCAAGATATTCTCGATAGTACCCGTAAAGTCACCCTTGCCTTTTTTGAGGACTTGCTCATAGAGCTACTCATCGCCATGGGCTATGGCGGTACAGGCGAAGGTGCTGCCCATGCGTTAGGTAAAACGGGAGACAGTGGTGTAGATGGTGTTATAGACCAAGATCCATTAGGTGTTGATCAAATTTATATCCAAGCCAAACGTTATGCCGAAGGCAATAATGTAAGTGCTGGTGACATCCGAGACTTTTTTGGAGCGCTAAATCTCAAAAAAGCGCAAAAAGGTATATTTATTACCACCTCAGATTTCACTTCATCAGCCATCGAAACCGCTCAAATTTTAGGTACTCGTATTGTACTTATCAACGGCACTGGATTAGCCAAGCTTATGCTGCGATACAACATCGGCAGCCGAGACGAACAGGTATTGAACCTGAAAAAAATAGACGAAGAATTTTTTGAAATATAATTTTAAAAATAAGTAACGGATTAGAAGTAAAAAATATAGGACAGCAATTTTTAAAAGAGCTTGATCAAAAGCTATGGGCTGCCGCAGATAAATTACGTAATAACCTCTATGCGACCAAAATAACTTGACCACTATAGACAGCTGATAAATATCACAGAAACCATTGTTCTGTGGTAACAATTGATACATAAAAAATACTGATCAATACGTGCAAATAAATGGATTAGATAATGCGATATGAAAACTTGAGTCCGTCACCATCTTCACTGATAGAGTCTCTTCGAGATATTGGTTACTCTATGGAGACAGCCTTAGCAGATGTAATCGACAACTCAATCACTGCCAAAGCAAAGAAAATAAATATCGATTTTTCATGGAACGATGGTTTACCTTGGCTCGCCATTCAAGATGATGGTTGTGGCATGTCCTACGAAACCTTGCTTTTAGCCATGAAGTTAGGAAGTTTTAATCCTCTTGATGAACGTAAAGCGCATGATTTGGGCCGATTTGGCCTAGGATTGAAAACGGCGACATTCTCACAGTGCAGAAAGCTTACGGTCATATCTAAAAAACAAGGCACTGTCCGCGCTATGGAATGGGATTTGGATGTAATAAAGGATAATCCAGAACAAGGTTGGCGGGTAAGCATACTTGAAGAGTCAGATCTTGAACTAATTAAAGAGATTCCAAATTTAATTACAGCTCTTAACGAACAGGAAAGCGGAACTATTGTGCTGTGGAGGAAGTTAGACCGTTTGGACGACTTTGACTCCTTAAAAGTAAGAGAAAAGAAATTAAATGAATTAATTGACCATTCAAGAAATCATTTAGAGTTGATTTTTCATAGGTTCTTGGCTGCTGGGCCGGGTAAACAATCTTTAAAAATTTCAATTAATAGCGATCCTTTGATTGCGAAAGATCCATTCAATATTTCCAGCAATGCAACTATTGAACTTCCTTCTCAAATTATTCAGGTTGATTCTAAAAAGATTCAAGTTCAACCGTATGTGTTACCTCACTACACAAAAGTATCTGCTGAAGAATATGAAAAATATGCAGGAGACGGTGGCTACCTGCATAATCAGGGCTTTTACGTATACAGGAATAAACGCCTAATAATAAAAAGCACTTGGTTTAGGCTTATGCCGAAAGAAGAGCTTACTAAACTTATAAGAGTTCGCGTAGATATTCCAAACTCTTTAGATCATATTTGGAAAATAGATGTTAAAAAATCAAATGCAAGCCCTCCAGAAGCAGTAAAACGAGGGTTAAAGCAAATAATTTCTGAAGTAGAATATTCTGGGAAGCGAGTATTCAAGCAAAAAGGGTATAAATTAGAGTCCCAGATTCTCGAACCCTTTTGGCATCGCACGTTTAGTTCTGGCAAAGTCAGTTATCTCATTAACAGGAAACATCCGATGATAATGTCGATAACAAACCAACTAGATACTCAGTCCAACACTAGCCTCTCAGCTATTCTAAAATCGATAGAAGCATCATTTCCCTCTGATTTGTATTTTAACGATTTTGCGAACTCCCCTGAAAGCATCGACAAGCCAGTGGTTGACGAAGATGAACTAAAAGGAATCATTAATATGTTCTATCCACTATTTAAGGCTGAAAATTTAGACAAAGATAAAATAATTTCAAAGCTTTTACAAATAGAACCAATGGCATCAAATCAAAAGGCCACCGCTAAAATAATAGAACAAATGGAAGTTGAACTATGACTGATATATCGAAGTTAAATCAAATAGAAGACTTAACTGAAAAGTTTTTAATCGTTCAGTTAGGTGAAAGAAACCTTGAAAATATCACTCGTGAGCAAATTTTTGCTGCTGTTAAAATGATGGCACAGAATCTAAGTGTTACTAATACAGAAGAATTGAATTTCATTACATCAAAACTGGAGGAGCGGTTTGATATAAGCATGGAGCTAGGTGTTGCGTTCGAAGCTGAAGACTACACCCCTTGGTTGGAAGAGCATAGGGGTGATATATCTTGGTTTTTTTGGGAGAGGTACAAACGACATCTCACAAACTCAGGGTTTCCCCCCAAGGTTATTACACAACTAGATCTTGTTACAGATAAAATATTGGACCATCTTGAATACCCTAAAAAAACTGGGGACTGGTCCCGTAAGGGTCTAGTGGTCGGGCATGTGCAATCTGGAAAAACAGCTAACTATACGGGAGTTATCAACAAAGCTGCTGATGCCGGTTACAAAGTAATAATCGTTCTAGCTGGCATCTTAAGTGCGCTACGGAGCCAAACTCAAGAAAGAATTGATGAAGGTTTTATTGGAGTAGATAGTTCAACACAATTAGATAATATACCTCTCAAAAAGAGGTTGGTTGGAGTAGGCGAATATTCTCACGAAAACGTTCCAGTTTCATTTACTACAACTGTTCATGACTTTAAGAACACTATAGCTCAACAAATACGCTCTGGAATTGGTAACTTTAATCAACCTGTCGTTCTTGTAATTAAGAAAAATAAGTCAATACTCCAAAATCTCATTAATTGGTTGAATAACAATAATCTAGATTTAGGCCAATTCCCATTTTTACTGATCGATGATGAAGCAGACCATGCCTCAATAAATACCAACAAAGAAGATAAAGATGCTACCGCAATAAATAGTAAAATAAGAGAGTTATTAAAACTGTTCCGCCAGAATATGTATCTTGGATACACAGCAACACCCTTTGCAAATATATTTATAGATCCTGATAGCAATGATAAGATGATTGGGGATGAGCTATTTCCACGAGACTTCATTATAAGCTTAGATGCCCCAACTAATTACGTTGGCTCAAAAAGAATATTCAGTTCAGACTCAGATTTGGATATGGTTAGGGAGATTAACGACTTTGAAGATTTGATTCCCGCATCTCATAAAAAAGACGAATATCCCATAGCCCTACCACGTTCTCTAGAGGAAGCGATACGAATATTTATATTAGTACGAGCAATTAGAATATTAAGGAATCAGGAAACTAAGAATAACTCTATGCTAATCAATGTGAGTCGTTTCACAGACATTCAAAGTCATGTTAAATTGCAGGTTCATGAATACGTCAATGAAATGCGTACAAGCATCATAAACAATTATGCTTTAGATACTCACCGCGCACTCAAAAACAACTTTATAAAAGATTTAAAAAAATCTTTTGACAAAGAGTTCACAAGTGTTGAATTCTCTTGGGAGCTTATTCAAAAAAATCTAAAAAAAGCTGTATCTCCAGTCAAAACAATTGAGGTGAATGCATCAAAAAGCTCTGAACCGCTAGACTATAGTAAAGAAAGGTATCCCAATGGAAGGAGTATTATCGCTGTAGGAGGATTAAGTTTATCAAGAGGGCTTACACTTGAGGGACTAACCGTCAGTTACTTCATTAGAAATACTCAAATGTATGACACCTTAATGCAGATGGGACGATGGTTTGGGTATCGTGATGGTTATGAAGATTTATGCAGACTTTATATGCCAAGTGACGCGATATCTTGGTATCAGCACATATCGGATGTAACCGAAGAGTTAAGAGATGAATTTAAAAGAATGGAGAATGCAAAATTGACGCCGGAAGAATTCGGTTTATGTGTTAGGAGCCATCCTGAATCACTTATAGTCACTGCAAGGAACAAAATGCGGTCAGGCACCAATGTTTTGCGTCAAATAAGCCTTCATGGAAGACATATTGAAACGACTGTTCTTGCGACATCAGAAGTAGCAATAGAGAATAATTTAACATCTCTTCTTACACTAGCTAAAAGTTTACTGGCTAACTATCAACTAGAACCATCATCAAATAGTAATTACTTGTTCAACCATATACCTGATAGCTATATCAAGCGTTTTATCCAGAGTTTTTCGAATCACCCCGGTTCAAATTTGACAGAACATAAACCGATAATAGATTTCATCAGTAAGCTCAATACAACTTGGAATGTGCAATTTATCAGCAATTCGAAACCTCATGATGAGAAAAAAATACTAATTCTCGCAGACATGATGAAAATTGCTCCAGTGCTAAGGACAGTAGTCAAATATACAAATAACTCTATAACATCTAATAAAAGACGGTTTAGTTCTCCGTCTTGGGAGAGAGCAGGAATCGAACCAGTAATCCTCAAAAATCTTCAGAGCACGGAATCGCTTAGTGGCAAAAATCTCAGAAAAGTTAGAGAGCGACCATTACTTTCACTTTACTTAATAGACTGCGTCACAAATGATGATGAGAGGGTATTCAAAAACGATTCTGCCGTAGCGTGGAGTATTAGTTTTCCCGGGGAAACTGGAACTGGCAAGCCAGAGGATTTGGTTGAGTATGTTGTTAACACTACATGGTGGAATCAGGAGTTTGGAACTCTGTTAGATGAAGAGGAACCAATCGATGAATAACCCGTGGGAACATATTAAAACACCCAAATCAGATCTATCAGCTCGTCGCATTGATCACAAACACCCTTTAGATATTTACTGGGCGAAAGACAGAGCGGGTAAATACCTTTTTGTTTGCAAATTAACTGACAAATGCAAACTCCCCCCAAAGTTTCCAGCGCTATTTGGAATTGAAGTTACTTCAATTCCTGATAATAAACAGTTAGTTCTGACGTTAAAAAAATCGAGTGACTGGGAATTATTTTTCTCACTATGTAATGACATAATTTCCGCGACAAGAGCGCTTGAGCCGTCAGCAATTGTCTCGGTTATATTTCGTAGAATTGAACGGTGGCGCGAGTTCTTAAAGCAGGACAGAGAAAAGCTCCTAAGCGAAAGAAAAATCAAAGGATTAATTGGAGAGTTAATATATCTACAAGATTTCGTTTCACCGAAATTCGGCATTGCCAAAGCTATTGAATTTTGGACTGGACCAGAAGGCAGTACACAAGATTTCAGCATTAATAACACAGCAATTGAAGTGAAGTGCCAAGACGGAACTTCTTCACCAAAGGTAAGGATTTCTTCTCCTCAGCAACTTTGCGGTCAACTGGGTAGGCTATTTCTATTTGTCGTTACTTTAGGAAGGACCGAACCAGAAGCATCTAATGCTATCACTTTGCCCTTTTTAATTTCAAAAATTCAGCAAAAATTAATCACCGCCGGCTACACACAACAATTAGAAAGACTTCAAGATATATTGCTTGAAATAGGATACACCTACAGTGATGAGTATTTCTCGTACTGCTACATTGTTTCATCTAAAAAGTTTTATGAGGTAAAGGACGGTTTTCCCCGACTGAATCTTTCTGATATTCCTAGTGGCTTATCCAATATAACGTTTGATCTTGAGTTAATAGCTTGCGAACCTTTTTTAACGGATGAATCATGGATGGAAGACATATGAGCCTCAGTAACTTTTACACGAAATTTATGCAAGATATCTACAGCGAAGCGGAAGTAGACAGCAAATTCAATGAGCCTGTCTTCGTAGAAAAAATTTGTGACTATTTGGTTGAACAGGCTGTCATAGAGAACTATTCAGTTTGTAGCTATAAAAAAGAAACATTAGGTTTAAAAGTAGATGCTTGGCATCATAACAATGATAATGGAACACTAACTCTTATAGTTTCACATTATGGTGATCAATTAGAGAGGTTAACTACCTCTTTAGCTTTACAAATTTCCAAGAGGCCCGTTCGCTTTTTCGAGCGTTGCTTAGATATCTCATTTATGGAGTCGATGGAAGAAAGTGATCTAGTCTATCCTCTCGTGAGAAATATTTCTCTGAAGTCTTCGACAATATCTGGTGTCAAAGTAATAATCATTACTAACACTGAAATTAGTAAATCGATTAAGAGCATACCTGCGACTCAAGTAAGCGAACTAAATGTAGCGTTCGATATTTGGGACATCGAAAGAATCTACCGGCTCGATTCCTCTAACTTAGGAAAGGAAGCAATAGAGATAGATTTTGCTAATGAATTCGGAAAATGTCTACCTTGCTTAAAAGCATTCTCTGAATCTGACAAATTTCAATCATATTTGTTGGCTTTACCGGGTGACCTGTTATCAAAATTGTACGACAAGTACACTGAGAGGCTTTTGGAGCAAAACGTTAGAACCTTTTTGCAATTTAAAGGGAAAGTTAATAAGGGAATGAGAAACACTATCATTAATGAGCCAAATATGTTTTTTGCGTTCAATAATGGGCTAACCGCAACCGCAGAAGAAATAGAAACTATAGAAAAGAGCGGTATTTCATTAATTTCAAAACTAAAAAACCTACAAATAGTTAACGGTGGGCAGACCACAGCCGCAGTCTATAACACTTTGAAAAAAGAAAAGGCCGATTTATCCCAAGTTTTCATTCAAGTAAAACTTACCATAGTCCCGCCGGAAAACGTCGAAGATATTGTTCCAAAGATATCTGAGTATGCAAATACTCAAAACAAGGTCAACGCCGCAGACTTCTTTTCAAATAGTCCGTTTCATTGGCGCTTTGAAGAATTATCAAGGAGAGTTTGGGCATCATCTATTGACGGCGGGCTTCAAGAAACACATTGGTTCTACGAACGCGCTCGAGGCCAGTATATGACCGCAAAAACGAAACTCACGCCAGCTGAGCAGAAAAAATTTGAGAAAATTAACCCTAAGAACCAGATGATAACGAAGACAGACCTCGCAAAGTTCTATAACTCGTGGGATAAAGTACCATACATAGTAAGTTTGGGAGCCCAGAAAAACTTTGGTAAGTTTGCTGATTCGATGACCAGTCAATGGGAAAAAAGTGAAGCTCAATTTAACGAGATGTTTTTTAAAGAGTCTATTGCAAAAGCCATAATATTTAAAAATTTAGACCGTAATATCATGAAGCAAGACTGGTATGGCGGTTATAAGGCTAATATAGTTACTTATACTATTGCGAAGTTCCGTGATTTAACAGATAGAGCTAATAAACAGCTTGATCTAATCTCAGTATGGAGGCTGCAAAAGCTTCCGGAAGAGCTATTACGGAACTTATTGGAGATTGCTGAGGTCGTGAACGATGTAATAAAAAGCACACCAACTCATGTGACCAATATAGGTGAATGGTGTAAAAAGGAAGATTGTTGGAAAAATGTTGTTAAATCATCAGCTATATTGAACGGAGATGTTGAACAATTCCTCATAGACCCTAATGAAGCAAAGGAACAAAGAAAAGATGCTGTAGCGATTCAGTCCATCGACAATGGTATTGAAGCTCAAAAATACGTTTTCGACAAAAGCAGCATGTACTGGAAACAAATCATAGAGTGGAACAAGTCGTCATTTGCTCTAAGCCATAAAGAAAAGAGCATATTAGACATAGCTGCTTCCATACCGTCTAAAATTCCTACTGAGAAGCAATGCCTGTCCTTATTAGATATAGAAAAAAAGGCATTTGAAGAAGGGTTTTATATTTAATTTCTATCCGCTCTAATATTCTTATAAGATTTTCTAAGTTCTTGTGACTTGAAGTCTAAATATTGCTAATTTGAGTTGTGATAGTTAAAGCTTGGATTAACAACTATACTCAATTCAAGCTACTAAGAGTGAGCATCCGAACTTACAAATATTTATTTAGTTCTTAAAAAGACAAAATTTTCTTCTAGTGTCCATTTAAAAAGTGGACACTATCAATTTGATGAAGAGTAGTTAATTTGCGATTATCAATATCTTAACTTAGAAAATCTTATAAGAATATTGTATCGGATAAAAATCCATAGATAAGTGTAGCTATCTTCTTTGACAACAATGGAGGGACAGCATTTCCCACTTGAACATATTGTTGAGTCCTGTTACCCACAAAAAAATAATTATCCGGAAATGTCTGGATTCTAGCAGCCTCCCTGACTGTCAGACTTCTACATTGCAAGTAATCGGGGTGAATATAGTAATGACCATCCTTAGATATATGGCAAGTAATTGTTGTTGCTGGCTTATTCCAAGGCTGAACTCTAAACCTGTCTGCGAATTTACCAGACTTAAAGTTCTTGTGATTCGGAACTAGCGCCTCTGGAAACTCATTTGTTTTCGGGCTAAGCCTAGGCCATTTTTTTTCAAATGCTACAGAAGCCCACAGGCTACAAAACATATAACGCTGAAGATCAAGGTGAATATGTCCCCTTGTCTCATGATTGCACACATGCTTGCCAAGATTATCGTCATAAAACCAATTTCTTAAGTCAGTTTGGTTAATCGAATTACTACGCAATAAACCGAAATTTGCACCTTGCCCATCGGAAGGGACTGTAACAGAATCAACTGCTTCAATAAACTTATCAGCAATCTCATCTTGACCATGTTGTTTAAGGGACTCCACTGTTTTTTTAGCATCTGTCTCTATCGACATCAACCAGTTGCCATCAGTATTAACATCTTTGGACAGCCCACTTCTCAATTTAGGTAGATCGTGGATAACGCTGCTAATCGGGATTTCATCAGAGCATGTATTTAAGGTAAGTCCATTCCACTTCTCAGCTAAATCCTCTCTAACACCTAAAAGTATTACTCGATGCCTTTTTTGCGGAATACCAAAATTTTCACAGTTTATTACATAGTCATGAGGTCTCAGTACCGAATCCCCAGATGAGGCAGTCACTAATGAAAATATCTTATATTTAAGGTTTTTCTTAGACTTGATGTCCTCTCCTGAAGAGGACGATGGATTTTCTAAATCTTGAAAGATGGACTTATATATTAGTTCTCCGTTTACCTTAGCAGACAACATACCCTTGACATTTTCCATTACAAATAGCATGGGTTGGAATCGCGCAATTACTTTTAAATACTCCTTGTATAGAAAGTTTCGATTATCAAGCAAGGGATCATACGCTGTGTTAGATTTGTTTCTTGCAACACCCGCTACCGAATATGCTTGGCAGGGGGGGCCACCAATCAAAATGCATTCATCATTACCCACCGCTTTTGAAATGGCAGTGAATATTACGTCGTTATCTTTCCCAAGCTCAAGGTTCAGTGCCTCTCTATCTGCCGCTTCAACTTGCTTTTTGAACTTTGGTATTTTGTACAATCGTTCCTCTGGAGCGGTGCCAAGATTCCCTTTCAAAAATTCGTAATATTCTATGGGGGCGACTTTGAATTGTCGAAAGAACGCTCTTAACTTCAGAGTTCTATGTGCACTGACGTCGCGTTCAATTGACGCTGCAATTTTAAACACTCGTGATTTTTTTGAATCAAGTACTGATGAAAACCCTTCACCGAGACCGCCCGGTCCAGAAAATAAATCAATAACTTTAATCGGATTATTCATCCACGCGTCCTTTCCATCATACTATTTTTACTACCAAAAACACTAAATCCAACCCAACATTGTTTGTGCATGGAATATATAATATTTACTGCTTGATTAAACACTGAACATCAGAAGAGTATTGAGTGGTATGTATCAAAATTTGGTTTCGAATAATATCAGAAATCGGAGTGTCGGTTTAGCAAAAAAAAAGGGCCTTTCGGCCCTTTTCACAAACTTCATTTAAATCACAAACTTTATTTACGCAACACAAACTACATTCGAAACTGACAATCGACACCTACTCTTCTAAATAACTCTCAATAGCAGGGCAAGAGCACATTAGGTTACGGTCACCGTACACATCATCAATACGGTTTACACTTGGCCAGAACTTATTGCGGGCAACACTAGGTACTGGGTAAGCCGCAACCTGACGGTCGTAGCTACGGTTCCAATCGTTGTCGCAAATGTCTGCCAGCGTGTGTGGCGCATTGTGCAGTGGGTTGTCGGTGGCATCCCATTCACCGCTTTCTACTTTTCCAATTTCTTCGCGAATGCTGATCATGGCTTCCACAAAACGGTCAAGTTCGTACTTGGCTTCCGATTCGGTAGGCTCAATCATAAGCGTGCCGGCCACAGGGAAGCTCATAGTAGGCGCGTGAAAACCGTAGTCGTTCAAACGCTTAGCAATGTCCATTTCCGTTACGCCAGACGCTTCTTTTAGCTGGCGTAAATCGATGATGCACTCGTGAGCAACCAAGCCACTTCTGCCCTTATAAAGCACCGGATAATGGCCTTCTAACGATTTAGCCACATAGTTAGCATTTAAAATGGCCACTTCGGTGGCTTTACGCAAGCCGGCAGAGCCCATCATTTTAATGTACATGTAACTAATTGGCAGAATAGACGCACTGCCCCATGGCGCGGCCGATACAGCGCCACAGTTATCCCCGGCTGTATCCACATTTATCACTTTATGATTGGGCAAGAACGGCGCTAAATGAGATTTAACACCAATGGGGCCCATGCCTGGGCCGCCACCACCGTGAGGGATACAAAACGTTTTGTGCAAGTTAAGGTGCGATACATCCGAACCAATAAACCCAGGCGAAGTAACCCCCACCTGTGCGTTCATGTTGGCACCATCTAAATAAACCTGTCCGCCGTATTCGTGCACAATGTCACAAAGCTCGCGAATGGTTTCTTCGTATACACCGTGAGTAGACGGGTAAGTGATCATAGCGCAAGATAAATTGCTACCTACCTCGGCGGCTTTTTTGCGGAAGTCTTCTACATCAACGTTACCGTCTTTGTCGCAACCCACCACTACCACTTTTAAACTTACCATTTGTGCAGAAGCCGGGTTTGTACCGTGTGCAGAACTAGGAATTAAGCACACATTTCTGTGTCCTTCTCCGCGGCTTTCATGATAGCGCTGAATGGCCAACAAACCGGCATATTCACCTTGTGCACCCGAGTTAGGCTGCATAGAAAGAGCATCGTAACCGGTAATGTTAATCAGCCAATCGCTTAGCTCAGCGATCATTTCCTGATAACCTTGGGCTTGGTCAACTGGGGCAAAGGGGTGAATTTGCCCAAACTCGGCCCAAGTTACAGGTATCATTTCTGCCGTGGCGTTTAACTTCATGGTACAAGAGCCCAATGAAATCATGGAATGGTTTAACGCCAAGTCTTTATCTTCTAACGACTTAATATAACGCAGCATTTCAGTTTCAGAATGATACTGATTAAACACTTCATGGGTAAGAATATCCGAGGTGCGTACCAACTCTGCAGGAATAGACTGGCTGCCCTGCGTAGTCACTTCGGCATCCAAGGTGTCTACAGATAACCCATGGCCTTCACCTAAAAGTACGTCAAATAGCGCCTGAATATCTTCTCTAGACGTTGTTTCATCCAAAGCTATTCCCACCGCGCCTTCAATGTCGGCACGCAGGTTCATGCCTATAGCGTAGGCTTTGTCTAATACCGCGGCTTTGTTCTCAGTAAGTACCGTTAAGGTATCAAACCAAGTGTTATGTTTAAGATCCATGCCCTTTTGCTTAAGGCCAGTAGCAAGAATATCCGCCAGGCGATGAATACGGTTAGCGATGGTTTTTAACCCTTTAGGGCCATGATAAACCGCGTAAAAAGACGCCATATTGGCTAGCAGTACCTGTGCGGTACAAATGTTAGAGTTAGCTTTTTCACGGCGAATGTGTTGCTCGCGGGTTTGCAGAGCCATACGCAACGCGGGGCGACCGCGAGTATCTTTACTGACACCAATAATACGACCAGGCAACGAACGCTTATAGCTGTCGCGAGTAGCAAAAAAGGCAGCATGCGGGCCACCATAACCCATAGGCACACCAAATCGCTGGGCACTGCCTAAGGCTACGTCTGCGCCTAATTCGCCGGGCGATTTTAACATCACCAAACTCATTAAATCGGCGGCAACGGCTACAATACCCTTTTTCGCCTGCACAGCGGCAATGATGGCACTAATATCTTTTATTTCACCGGTACTGGTGGGGTACTGCAATAGCGCACCAAATACATCATGGTCAGCGGCTTCTTCAGCTGGGCCACTTACAATGCCAAAACCAAACATTTCGGCGCGGGTTTGCACCACATCTAACGTTTGTGGATGCACATCGTCGGCTACAAAAAACAGATTAGCTTTTTTGTTTTTCGATACCCGCTTTGCCAATGTCATGGCTTCGGCGGCGGCGGTGGCTTCATCAAGTAAAGAGGCAGAGGCCAGTTCAAGGCCCGTTAAATCGATGGTCACTTGTTGGAAGTTTAAGATGGCTTCTAAACGACCTTGGGCAATTTCAGGCTGATACGGCGTATAAGCGGTGTACCAACCTGGGTTTTCTAACACGTTACGCAAAATAACATTGGGTACATGGGTGTCGTAATAACCCATACCAATAAACGAACGGTTAACTTTGTTTTTGCCAGCAACGGCTTTTAACGCAGCCAGTGCGTTTACTTCTGTCTCGCCCTCTCCTACTTCAATAGGTTTGTCCAACTGAATGGACGCGGGAACCGTTTGCGTCATTAAATCGGTTAGTGAGTCTGCACCTACCGCTGTCAACATGGCTTGAATTTCTTCTTCACCCGGACCAATGTGTCGGCGAGTAAAGGCGTTTTTCTGCTCTAATTGAGCTAATGTAAGAGATGAATTCGACATAGTTTTGTTAAGCACTTGCAATGAGTTATAAAACAAAAGGGGCTTAAATTGCCCCTTTCAAGCCTTTTCGATACTGGCTATGCCGACGGATTAATCTTCGTCGATGCTGTTTTCATAGCCTTCTGCATCGAGTAACCCTTCTACTTCAGCAGGGTCATCCGCTTTAATTTTGAACAACCAGCCATCCCCATATGGGTCGCTGTTTACTTGTTCTGGCGCATCTTCAAGAGATTCGTTAATTTCAATGATCTCACCGCTAATAGGGGTATACACATCAGATGCTGCCTTAACAGACTCGGCCACGGCCACATCGTCACCGGTACTTACCGCATCACCCACATCGGGTAAATCAACAAATACCATGTCACCTAACAATTCTTGGGCATGCTCGGAAATACCGACGGTAAATACGCCCTCACCTTCTGGACGTACCCATTCGTGAGTTGCTGCATAACGTAAATCTGTTGGGATATTGCTCATAATAAGTTCCTGATTATTCCTATAATTGGTGATTACAATACACTTTTACCATTGCGAACAAAGCTGGGCTTAACCACGCTTACTGTAACCCACTTTTTGCGCATTTCCACCTCTACCGTGTCACCTGTAGTAGCCGGAACTCTGGCAAGTGCAATGGAATGCCCTAATGTGGGTGAGAAAGTGCCTGATGTAATCACGCCTTCTCCCGCTTCTGAGCGAATTTTTTGGCCATGACGCAATACACCTTTTTCGGTCATCACAAGGCCAACTAATTTGTCTGTACCTGCGGCTTTTTGTGCTTCTAACGCCTGACGACCGACAAAATTGCGATCTTGAGGTTCCCAGGTAATGGTCCAGGCCATGTTTGCCGCCAACGGAGACGTCTTGTCATCCATATCTTGGCCATATAAGTTCATGCCGGCTTCAAGGCGAAGTGTATCTCTTGCGCCTAATCCGCACGGTTGTACGCCCGCATCTAGCAGATCCTGCCAAAATTGAGCAGCACGATCAGCCGGTACCATAATTTCATAGCCGGCTTCACCGGTATAGCCGGTGGTGGCTATAAATAAGTCTTCTGCTTGCACACCAAAAAAAGGCTTCATGCCCGCAACAGCTTCTTTTTGCGCTTCGCTAAATAAGGTTGCGGCTTTTTCTTTGGCATTAGGGCCTTGTACTGCAATCATGGCAAAATCAGGCTTTTCTGTGATCGTGACATCAAATCCGCTGGCTTTATCTTTTAGCCAGTTCATGTCTTTTTCGCGAGTAGCTGAATTCACCACCAAGCGGTAGTTGGTATCGTCAAAGTGATACACGATAAGGTCGTCTACAACCCCGCCCTCTTCGTTCAACATACCACTGTATAATGCTTTGCCTTTATCTTTTAATTTGGCCACATCGTTAGCCAGCAAATAGCGTAAATAGTCTTTAGCCTGTGAACCGGTCACATCCACAATGGTCATGTGTGACACATCAAACATGCCCGCGTCTTTTCGTACTGCGTGGTGTTCTTCAATTTGTGAACCGTAATTAATTGGCATATCCCAGCCAAAAAAATCAACCATTTTGGCACCGGCTTCTAGGTGCTTGGCGTGTAATGCAGTGGTGTTCGACATGCGACTTGTTCCATTTCGATATGATAAAAGCGTGACCAGAGTATAGGTTTGTCTTTTACCGGCTTTCAAATTGGAATTTCTTATCCTTACATTTGCATTTATAATATACACAAACGAAATCATCAGAATTTTAAATCTTTATGCTCAAGCAATTATCTCTTGATAACTTACGCACCTTTGTTAGCGTCATTGAGCAAGGGGGCTATGCCAAGGCTGGCGACTGGATTGGCCGCTCACAACCGGCTATTAGTTTGCAAATTAAAAAGCTAGAAGAACAACTAGGTAAAAAGTTGTTCACTAAAGTGGGTCAACGGCATATGCCCAGCAACGACGGCAACTGGTTGTACCCCAAAGCCAAAGAATTGCTGGCACTCAACGATGCCATTTTTCATGCCTTAGATTCGGTACCGTTAAGCGGCCGCTTGCGTTTAGGCATTCCTAACGAGTTTGCATCTACCTTATTGCCCGGCATCGTGGGCGAGTTTTCTAAGCATTACCCTGATGTGTCTTTAGAAGTGACGTCTTCATTAAGCCGAGATTTGCTGCATGCCTCACGGCGCAGCCAGTTCGATGTCATTCTTGCACTGGTTAATCCCGACGAAGTAGCCGGAGGCGAATTAGTTTTAGAGGACGATATGATTTGGGTGGGTGACAGTGCTAGGCCGATAAAGAAAGAGCCGATTTCTTTAGTGCTTGCGCCCGACGGGTGCATGTATCGCAGCCGGGTGATAGACCAATTAAAGCAGCAAACTCGGGCATGGAAGATCACCTATACCAATGCCGATCTCAGTGGCTTGGTCGCCGCTATTCAACAAGGGTTAGGCATTACCGCTTTAGCCCGTTCTAGCATGCCGGAAAACCTCACCGTGTTAAAAGACAGTGGTCTACCCAATTTAGGCAAGGTGAATATCTGTTTATTCAACCAAGACACGCAGCATCCCGTGGTCAGCCGCACCTTAGCTGAATTTATAAAATCGAAACTACAACATCGATAGGATGGATCTTTTACCATCCCATCGCTTGGGCAAGCCATTTGCGTTTGATGGCAGGTAAAGAATCTGTCGCCACCAGCCCAACCCCACGAACAAGTTTTTTCAACGGATGATCGCCGTCAAACAGGGTTTTAAAGCCTTCCATTGCCGCAATCACTTTGGCGGCGTCGGCTTTACGAGCCCGCTCAAAGGCGCGCAAACTGCGCTCGTCGGTAATACTTTTATCGCTATCCACACAGGCTTTTAATACTTCGGCTAAGGCAAACGCATCCCGCATGCCTAAGTTAGCACCTTGGCCCGCTAATGGGTGAATGGTATGGGCAGCATCGCCTATTATTACCACACCTTTTTTTACCCACTGGCGCGCATAGCGCATGGTTAAAGGAAAGGCGTATTTTTCACTTTCCAGTTTTAGCACCCCAAGCACACTGTCGCTAACCGCCGTTAACCGGTGGCTAAAGTCTGTGTTATTTAAATTCATTAATTCGCTAGCCACTTCACTGTGTTGCGACCAAACAATAGAGCATAAATGCTTGTCGTTAAGTGGCAAAAGCGCCAGCGGCCCATGGGGAGTAAACACTTGTCTGGCGCAATTATCGTGGGGCAACTCGGTGCGAATGGTGCCTACAATGGCGGTATGGCCGTAGTCTTTAAAGGTAATAGGCAATTGGGCCTGTTGGCGAATAAACGAATTCGCTCCGTCTGCGCCCACCAGTAAACCACAAGCAACCACGTCATCGTTTTCTAGCATCACCATGGTTTCCCGCTGACCCCATAGTATTTTATCTATGCGCGACTCAATCAGTTTTACATTGCTTTGGTTTAAGACTTCCTCGGCCAGCGCATTAACCAACACCTGATTTTCGATAATATGCCCTAGGTGCTCGGCGGGTAAGTCGTCTTTAGAAAACTGAATGCGCCCAAAACTGTCCTTGTCCCATACCGCCATGGTGTCGTAAGGGCTGATGCGCTGGGCCGGTAAATGTGCCCAAACACCTAATGATTGTAAGGTTTGCCGATTTGCATCGTTGATGGCACTGACCCGCAAGGCAGGCTGGTCTGATAGTGGCTGCTGTACCACCTGATCGCTGATAATAGCAATACTAAGGGTACTCTCTTTTAGCGCAGCGGCTAAACACAGCCCCACCATGCCGCCACCAACAATCACCACATCAACGTTTTCCATGCTTTCTCCTAGCCATTGCGGGCGAACCCCGTGGCTTGTCTCACAAATTGCTGTTTTAGATAAGCGCAGTTATCCATGGCCATTAATCCCACATTGCGCACGGCAATAAGCCCCGGCATGTCATTAGAAAATAAACGTACTAAACCATCAGTAAGGGATATGGTGGTTTGTTTATCTTTACTGCGTTGTTGCTGATACGCCGATAACACCGAGAAGGCACCGGGATCTTTCTTGGCTTTTAAGCATGACACCAATGACACCGCATCTCGCAACCCTAAATTAAACCCTTGCCCCGCAATGGGGTGTAACATTTGTGCCGCATTGCCACACACAACCGCACGGTGGGTAAACACCTGCTTGGTTTGCTGTAAAGACAACGGATACGAAAACCGCTTACCTACTTGGGTAATGGCACCTTGGCGCCAGCCAAATGCCTGCTGTAATTCCCGAATAAAGGCTTTGTCGGTAGCCGACATCATATTTTCGGCCATGGCCGGAGGCAATGTCCACACCACACTAAACCCATGAGCATTGGCGGTATTATCTGCCGATTCAGGGTTAAAGGGCAAAAAAGCCACTGGCCCATGGTGGGTAAACCGTTCGTAAGCACGATGATGATGAGGCTGTGCGGTTAAGGCATTTACCACGATGGCAGTTTGTTGGTAATCATCCACCGTGCGTTCAAAGCCAAGTTGCTGATGCACGAAAGAACGCCCACCATCGGCTAACACCAACAGTTTAGCGGTAATCATAGTGCCGTTATCCAGCGTCACCGAAACACCGTTTTGGGTACGGGAGGTTTGGTCAACTTTTGCTGGGCAATGTAACGTAAAGCGAGCCGTATTGTCGTGTAGTTGCAGCGCATCGCCTAAACGGCGCAATGACACCACTTCGCCAAAACTGTCAGTTTGATAATCTTGGGCGTTGAGTCGGCATAATCCCGCTGCGCCTTTATCCGACACCTGAATATGATGAATAGGAACCGAGCCTACGCTACTGGCTTTTACACCTAAATCGGTTAGTTCTTCTACGGTACGTTTAGACAAGGCAATAACCCGATCATCAAAACCGGGATGGTGTGGGGTGTGCGAATAACTGTTTGCTTCAATTAGCGTAACAGACAACGACGTGTGCTTGAGTAATCCCCGCGCCACCACGCTGCCCACGGTTCCCCCACCTATAATTAGAACATCGGTATCAACCACGTATCAGGCTTTCCTCATAAGGGCTTCAATATCATCAATTTCTTTAGGTACGTACTCGGTGATCACTTCCACACCCGTGGCGGTGATCACAAGATTATCTTCTATGCGTACGCCAATGCCTTTGTACTTTTGCGCCACCGGCGCATCAGCACCAATGTAGATACCCGGTTCGATGGTGATCACCATGCCCGGTTGCAGGGTGCGCTCTTCACCGTCTTGTTTGTGATCGCCAACATCATGCACATCTAAACCAAGATAATGGCCAATACCATGCATGAAGTACTGCCGGTATGCCTGGCTTTCTAGGTTTTCACTGACACTACCGGTTAATACGCCGATATCCAGTAACCCTTCGACGATGATCTGTGTGGCAATACTATTGGCATCAGACAGCGTCATACCAGGCCCAAGCCTATCGATAACCTGCTTTTGTGCTTTAAGTACAATGCTGTAAATCTCTCGCTGCGGCTGGTTAAACTTTCCTGACACAGGAAATGTACGCGTAATATCTGCAGCATAGCCATTATATTCTGCGCCTGCATCGATCAAGATCAATGCGCCGTCGTTCACCACATCGCTATTTTCGGTGTAATGCAAAATACAGGCATTTTCGCCGCTGCCCACAATGGTGCCATACGCAGGGAAGCGCGCCCCCGCCATGGCAAACTCATGGTGCAGTTCAGCTTCTATCTGATATTCATAACACCCTGGATGGGCAAAGCGCATAGCGCGCTTATGGGCCTCGCAGGAAATTTTGGCTGCCGCTTTCATCATGGCAATTTCAGCGGATGATTTAAATACACGCATTTCGTGAATTAGCGGCGACACATCTCGAAGTGATGCGGGGGCGAGGTTTTCTTTAGGAGCATGGTGCAACGTCTTGCACACCTCCATAATGGTGGCAGTCGCGGCACACTCCCCATGCATGGGAAAATAAATATGATCATGGCCGCCTAGCCATTCATACAATACATCCGCGAGTTGCTCTGAGGTAAATCCTTCGTCCAAAGCAAAAAAAGACAGCCCGGCATCCACACCTAAGCGCCGCCCTTCCCAAATCTCCGCGCTTTTATCTTTGGCTTTGAACGCCATGGCACGGTAGGGATCAGAAAACTGACTGTGATTAGACAACAACAGCCAACTTTCGGGTTCATCAAACCCAGTAAGATACCAAAAATCGCTATCTTGCCTGAAGGGAAAGGTAGTGTTTTGGCTGCGGGTTTTCACCTTTGCCGCCGGCACAACACACACGCTTTCGGGCTCGCATAATGACAACAAGCGATGCTGGCGTGAGATAAACTCTTCTTTACTGATCATAATTTAATGTACGGATGGTTTGTCTTGTTGATCACCTAACAAAGAAGCACCCAGTTCATTAAAGCAAAGTAATGCCGAAATTTTCACGTATTCCACCACTTCGGTAAGCGCCCGTTCAGACTCTTCATCTTCGGTCATGGGCTCTTCCATTCGTGATATATCGGCAAAGTCTTCCAGTGCCTCTTTGACATCGTCAGAACATTGCACCAAGTTTTGCTGATACAAGCCAAAACCAAACATAAACCCTTGTACCCAGTTGATCAGGCCTAAGCCTCGATCGTTAATAGGGGCTTTATCGTCGGGCAGCATTAAACTTAGGGTAAACTCGGCTTCTACCAATTGTTGACACAATGCGTTAAACACACTGGTCAGTAGGTTTTCTAGCTCTGCAGGAAACGCTGCACCTTCGTTCATGGTATCTTTTAATACATCCAGCCACTTGCGTTCAGAAACTGGCATCCCGCCACATAATAGACCACACAAGGTGCCTTGGATCTCTGCGCCATCAGCAATAACATCGTATTGCGAAAGCATATTTGTTACATGGTCGTAATCGAGTTGTTTGTCCACGAATATATTTCCCGTCACTATTTGCCGTCATGCTACCAAAAAGCCTGATTAAAACCCAGTTTAACCCAAATTATGGCCAGCAATTGTCCACTTAATCCATACAAGCCTTTTCACAGCCAGGTTAATGCTTTAGGATCACCAAGGTTGTGATGTTATTTGCTAGTAGAAACCCAAATTCCTAACCAAATGGTCAGGTAGCAAACATGGGGTTTTTACTGGGCTGTAACCAAAAATACAGTGTTTTTTAAAAGTATTCGAAAGATTGTACGTGATCTGCTTCACGAACTGCATCGTTTGATATACTCTGTGACGCTGTTTATAAATTTTATGTCTTCTGGAATGTTTGCCAGTTTATTAATGTCCCTGGCCGATGCTTTAAACCTAGGAAGATGAGCTCGTAGCTATTGTGCAAGCTCGGCATGTACCGAGAAGCCTACGGCTATGACGATTCTTCCGCCCTGAACTTTTCGGTTCACGGGCGAACAATAGACAGCGGCATTCTGGAAGGCGCCCTCTTTCGACGGTAGAAGAAATGGCGATTATTAATTTTGGTTCGATCAACATCGATCATGTCTATCAGGTAGAACACTTTGTTAAACCTGGTGAAACACTGGCATCTTCACAATACAAGCAACTGTTAGGCGGCAAAGGGGCAAATCAGTCCATTGCGCTAGCCCTTGCCGGTGCAGATGTTAAACACGTTGGCGCAATTAACGAATCTGACGCCACGTTCAAACAAACCCTTATTCGCAAAGGCGTAGACTGCCAGTACGTAAAATGTACTGACACCCCCTCAGGCCATGCGATTATTCAGGTTACACCAACGGGTGAAAACGCCATCGTGCTATTTGGCGGTGCTAACCTTACCCTCACTGACGAGACCGTCAACAAAGCGCTCAGCAACACAAGTTCCGCCGATTGGGTGCTTACCCAAAACGAAACCAGTAGCATTGCTGACATCTTAAGCTTAGCGCACAGCAAACAACTTAAAGTGGCTTTTAATCCGGCGCCTATGAGCGACTCGGTGAATGCATTGCCGTTAGATTGTGTTGACCTGCTGATTGTTAACGAAACAGAAGCGCAAGCCATTACCGGTCAGTCAACCACCGAATCTATTGTGACTTGGTTCACCCAGAATTGGAAACATGGCGAAGTGATCCTCACCCTAGGTAAAGAAGGGGTGATAATGGTGCGTAAAGATGGCACAACCATCGACGTACCGGCATTTTCTGTAGAAGCCGTCGATACCACGGCTGCCGGCGACTGTTTTATCGGCTATTTCTTATCCGCATACAGTCATCACACCGACGCCCGTCAGGCACTAATACGCGGGTGCGCTGCATCAGCTATTGCCGTAACCCGGGAAGGCGCGGCACAGTCTATCCCCACTCAAAATGAAGTTGATCGCTTCTTAGCAAAACACGGTAAGTAGCATTTAAGGAATATCCATCATGACGCATAAAATCATCCTCGATACCGATCCTGGTATAGACGACGCAATGGCCATCTTTTTCGCTTTCCAGCACCCCGACATTGAAGTGCTGGGATTAACCACCGTGTATGGAAACGTACCGGTTTCCATGGCCGCTAAAAATGCCCTTACCCTGTGTGAGATGGCAGATCAAGACATCCCTGTTACTCAGGGTGTTGGCATGCCTTGGGTGGGTCCTGAGTCAAGCTATGCGCACTTTGTTCACGGCGATGATGGATTCGGAAATACCTTTCCCGAGCCGTCTGAACGTGAGCTCGACCCCCGTAGCTCAGCGCAGTTTATCGTCGACATGGCACGTAAGTATCCCGGCGAAATTACCCTTGTGGCCATTGGCCCTCTTGGTAACCTAGCGTTAGCCCTTCGTTTAGAGCCTGAATTACCTAAGTTGGTAAAAGGCGTAAGCATTATGGGCGGTGCCGCATTTGTACCGGGCAACGTTACCCCAGTGGCAGAAGCGAACATCTGGAACGATGCCCATGCGGCAGCGATTGTGTTTGACGCTAAGTGGCCCCTTACCATGTTCGGCTTAGATGTCACATTGAAAACCCCATTTACACTGCCCTTCTTAGATAAGTTAGAAGATAACAACGAAAAGCTTGGTGGTTTTGTTAAGCGCGCATCGCAGTTTTATGCCGACTTTTACTCTCAAAACCGTCCTGACAGAGTGTGTTTTTTCCATGATGCATTCCCTCTGGCTCACTTGCTTCACCCAGAATTGTTTATCATCAAGCGCGGCCATGCGCGGGTAGGCACTTCTGAATTAGATCGTGGGCAAACCGTGATTGCACCTGAAGGTAGTACCGCCAGCCCACTATGGACAGAGGCACATAAAGTCGATGTAGCCGTAGATGTGGATCACGAGAAACTGGAACAATTGTTCATTGACACCTACGCTTATTAGCACCTGTTGCTAATAACAAAAAGCGCCAATAGGCGCTTTTTTTTTCGGTGATTTATGATTGAACCACCACTTCCGCCCGACGAAGAAGGTCGCTTGGCGGAATTGCTAAGCTACCGTATTCTCGACACCGACAGCGAGAAGCTACTCGATGACATTACCCAGTTGGCATCGCAAATTTGCGAAACGCCCATTGCGCTAATCAGTTTGGTGGATCCTGATCGGCAATGGTTTAAATCCAAAGTTGGCATAGACGTAGAACAAACCCATCGCAATATCTCGTTTTGCGGCCATGCCATACTCGACCAATCGTTATTTGAAATAAACGACACCCTAAATGATGAACGCTTTGCCGATAACCCATTAGTAACCGGTGCGCCTAATATTCGTTTTTATGCGGGCACCCCGTTAATTACCCCAAACGGCTATGCTTTAGGTACTCTTTGCACCATCGACTCTAAACCCAAAGCCCTAAGCGATTTGCAAAAATCCGCCTTACATACCTTAGGCTGTAATATTGTTACTCATTTAGAGTTGCGAAAACGAAATGCCGAACTCAATCACTTAAACAATATCAAAACAGACTACCTTGCCTCTTTTAGTCACGAATTAAGAACCCCGTTAAATGCCATATGTACCTTTGGAAAACTTCTTGAAGAAGAAGCCCGTTTACAGCATTTAGCGCCAATATTTCAAGATGCGTTACGCCATATTCGCGTTAGCGGTAATAAGCTGTTGGCGGCGGTAGACATCATTTTAGGCAAAGAGGACAACAACGGGTCGAAAACCCTTAACACCGTAGGCGCCCATGCTTTTTTCCATCATATTTTCCATACCTTAGAAAACCATGCGCGTGGGCAAGGGATCCAAATCAGCAGTCATATCGAAAACATTGTTCCTGAAACCCTCACGTTTAATACTGCGGGATTTTGCAAACTGATGCTGACGGTTTTAGGTTATGCGTTTCGTCATGCCGCCCCTAATATGCACATCGATATCATGCTGTATTACCGTTTGGGCGACCTCATCATCTTAATAAAAGACACCCACTCCCACTTTACCCTAGAAGACCAGCAAGGCGTGTATGCCTGTGTTGACGACACACTCACCGGCGCATCCTACCTGACCAAACTGCGTATTTTAGTGGATAACTTAGGCGGGCATATAAAGATAAAAAGTAGCGAACAAAACGGTACCGTGTATATGTGCTCTCTGCCGGCAACCACCGAAGAACCAATGCCCTCGCCCTCACAAGCGAAATCGTGCTTTACCGATAACCCCGCCATTTTGGTAGTAGAAGACAACGAAATTAATCAAGAAGTGATGAAATCGCTTTTGGGCCAGCACAGCTTAATTGCGGATATTGCCAGTGACGGCGAAGCCGCTTTACGTATGCTGGAAACTCGTCAATACGATCTTATTTTTATGGATATTAACCTGCCGGGCATTTGCGGACTGGAAACCACACAGAAAATCAGAGAAACTCTGCCTTCAATACCGGTAATTGCCGTCACGGCGAATGTCATTACAGACAAAGAAACCATGCGAGAAGCCGGTATGGACGCGGTGCTAACTAAGCCTATCGAGCAGGCATCTCTAGCCCGCGTGCTTAATTTGTATCTTATTCCCGGGGGCAAGATTGACTAACCAACAAAACGCACGAACTCTGCTACGACAGCAATTACGACAACGACGTACCAGCCTTTCTCTGAGTGAACAACAATCTGCCTCTGACGCCCTTTTACACAATGTTACTGCCTTACCCCAATGGAAAAGTGCTAACTTTATAGCATCTTACCTGGCCAATGACGGTGAAATAGATTTAAGCAATGTGATGCACCATGCTTGGCAGCAAAAACGCCATACCACCTTACCGGTGATCCATCCGTTTAGTCCTAAGCACCTACTATTTTTACGGTTTACGCCAACCACTCTGTTGGTTAAAAACCGTTTTAATATTGATGAACCGGCTCTTGCCTGCCCCAGTGTTGTACCGTTACAAGAGCATGACATCATCTTAATGCCCTTGGTGGGTTTTGATGAAGCCGGAAACCGCTTAGGAATGGGCGGCGGATTCTACGACCGAGCCTTGGCTTCTTTTCGCAATAAAAGCAAACGCCCATGGTTAGTGGGTACGGCCCACGATTGTCAGTGCGTAGAACATCTACCCGTGGCACCTTGGGACGTACCTTTAGACGTTATCGTCACCCCAACACGGGTGATTTCCCCCACTTAACGAGATTGTTGCTAAATTCGTCACTATTCGTTGTTCATTTCGGTTAAAATTCACAAAACGCTTGGAGGATGAACAATGGAACAAAACGCAAAGAAGAAAGCCGTGGCCGAAGCGGCAATAAAATTTGTTGAGCCTGACACCATAGTCGGCGTAGGCACAGGCTCAACAGTGAATTACTTTATTGATGCCTTAGCCGAAATAAAACACACCATAGAAGGCGCGGTTTCTAGCTCTGATGCCTCAACTAAGCGCCTCGAAGCCCACGGTATAGAAGTATTTTCGTTAAATAATGTCAGCGACTTGTCTATTTATGTGGATGGCGCAGATGAAATTACTGAACACAAACACATGATTAAAGGCGGTGGCGCAGCATTAACCCGCGAAAAAATTGTCGCAGCGGTGGCCAAAACCTTTGTATGCATTGTCGATGACAGCAAACAAGTACCGGTTTTAGGTAAGTTTCCCCTGCCCGTGGAAGTGATCCCCATGGCGCGCTCATATGTTGCCAGAGAATTAGTCAAACTGGGTGGCGATCCGGTTTATCGAGAAGGCGTTAAAACTGACAACGGTAACGTGATCCTTGATGTTCACAACTTAAACATTGTGGCCCCCAGAGAGCTCGAAAGTGCCATTAACGGTATTGCTGGTGTGGTTACCAATGGTATTTTTGCCAATCGCGGTGCAGATATTGTTTTAGTGGCAACCAACGACGGCGTCAAAACCTACGAGTAAGGTAAAGGCGTGTCGGTGAAGGCCAATATCGCCCAAGTTAGTGGGTGCCATTGGTCTTACAAAACCAGCATCCTGCACCACTGGTGCAAAATAGCGCTTTTAACCATCACGAATTTTTGCTATTTTGCCCATATAGACGTCCAGATGTCCTTTTATCAACCTACAATTTGAGATGCGAGGCAATGAGTAAAGTATCACTACCCAAGGATAAAATCCGTATACTGCTGCTTGAAGGTGTACACCAAAGTGCAGTAGAAACCCTGAAAAATAACGGCTACACCAACGTAGAGTATTTAAAAACCTCGTTGTCCGACGCTGATCTTAAAGAGAAAATAAAAGACGCTCACTTTGTTGGTATTCGCTCTCGTACCCAGTTAACCGACAGTGTAATAGACGCCGCCAGAAAATTAGTCGCCATTGGTTGCTTTTGTATCGGCACGAACCAGGTTGATTTAAAAGCCACACAAATTCGCGGTATTCCGGTTTTTAATGCGCCCTTTTCTAACACCCGCTCGGTAGCTGAATTAGTATTAGGTCAGCTAATTTTGCTGTTACGTGGTGTACCTACCAAAAATGCCAAAGCCCATCGTGGCGAATGGGAAAAAAGTGCCGTTGGCTCTTTTGAAGCACGCGGCAAAACACTGGGCATCATTGGCTATGGCCACATTGGTACTCAATTAAGTATCTTGGCAGAACACCTAGGCATGCGTGTACAGTTTTTTGATATCGAAGACAAACTCGTGCTGGGTAACTCGGTGCAAGTGAAATCTCTTGATACCCTGTTGTCTACCTCGGATGTGGTGTCTTTACACGTACCAGAAACCCCTTCTACCAAAGAAATGATAGGCAAAGATGAACTGGCTAAAATGAAAAAGGGCAGCATTCTTATCAACGCCTCACGGGGAACCGTGGTTGATATCGACGCCTTAGTAGACGCGATGTCTCGGGAACACTTAGCCGGTGCCGCCATTGATGTTTTCCCTGTAGAGCCAAAATCTAACAGCGAAGAATTTTTGTCTCCCTTGCGCGAGTTCGACAACGTGATCCTTACCCCTCATGTGGGCGGTAGTACTCAAGAAGCACAGGAAAATATCGGTATTGAAGTGGCCGGTAAGTTAGCGAAATACAGTGATAACGGCTCCACCCTATCAGCGGTTAACTTCCCGGAAGTATCATTGCCTGATCACCCTGGCCGTTCACGGTTGCTGCACATTCATGAAAACCGACCTGGCGTGTTAAATCAAATTAACCAAACCTTTGCCGATAAAGGCATAAACATTGAAGCCCAGTATCTTCAAACCAGTGCTGATATTGGTTATGTGGTTGTCGATGTAGAAGCCAACAAGGCTGATGAAGGATTGGCCGAACTGCAAAACATTGACGGCACCATTAAAACCCGTCTGCTAGTATAAAGGCCCAGTTCGCAAATAATAAAAAAGCCCGTTAAATAACGGGCTTTTTTATGTGGTGCTAATACTTCTTAGAAGAAGTTATAAACCAAAGTTACTGCTGTAGACGTGTCTAACTTTTCAATGTCTTCACTAACTTGAGTGTTGTGATCAAGACGTACAGATACCTTCATAGAAAGGTTACCGCTGATAGTCGCAGTCAATGCAGATTCAGCACGTGATTTGGTATTGTCGCTACCGACTTCCGTACTGATTGTTTGTGAGAATTTAGCAGTATCAGAAATCAACCAGTTAAATTCACCAGACGCACGAACGATGAAGCTGTTTTGCTTTACGTATTCGTCTGTTTCTGCCCACGAATAACCCGGACCAATTGAGTATTCCATGGTCGTAGTGTCATTTTCCCATAGCTTTTGGTTCCAACCCGCAGCCAATGTAGACTGGTAGTTGTAGCTGCTAAAGCGGTCATCTTCATAAGAACCGAAACCGAATAAGCGGTAATCAGGATTGTCTAACTTATAGTTACCCTGTGCAGATGCGAAGAATTTTTGCGCTGATGTTTGATCAACGTCTTCACCGTCATCATTTTCTACCGTTTCTTTTTTGTACAACCCTTCTAGGTTGTAATCGTTGCTCCATTTTTCCAGTTCCTGATGGCCTACTAACGACGCGTTAATAGACGTTGTTTCAGTGTTACCAGTAGAGAAAATTAAACCTAAACCACCTTCAAGGGTGAAAGGCTTAACATCATCTTGAGCGAAAGCGGCAGTAGTACCAAAAGTACTTAGCAAAGTAATAGCTAACAGTTGCTTTTTCATTTATTTTCCTAAATTATCTAAATCCATACAACCAAACTTTCCAACCGAAAACCTACAGGTTTCGTGAGTTTGGCGAAGCGTTTATCGTCCCTATTTTTCGATGTTCCCCATCTGAAATCCGATGCCAGTCACTTGGCTGGATTGATGCGCGCTGTCTATCAGCGTCGTCGGCTTATCATTATTCTTTAGAAAAAACGGTAAACAATGGATACCGTTGTTTCTGTATTCAAACCTTCGGAATCATCCAAAGGTTGTGTGTCATATGACAAAGTAATACCTAGCTTCATGGCTAACGAATCAAACAGGCTGGCAGAAAGGGCCGTTTCAGACCGTGTTTTGATATTATCTTCACCGACTTCTGCGCTCATAAACTGGCGCAAAAGTGCACCTGTATGCCATTCATACTGATACTCACCCGAAGCCCGTACTATAAAGCCGTTATTCACATTCGTTTCGGTGCCGTCTTCTGGTGCCACAAAGGCATAACCGGGGCCTACACTGTAGCGAAAAGAGCTTTCATCATCTTTCCACATTCGGCGCGACCAGCCTCCAGCTAACGAAGCCCGGTAGTCATAACCATTAAACCGATCATCCTCGTAGTCGGCATACATAAATGTGCGTCGACCCGGCGTTTTCAACTTATAATCGAATTGCACGTAACCGAAAAAACGCTGAGCGGATACTTCGGTGGAAGTTTCGCCATCGTCGTCTTCTGTAAGGGATTCTGTATAAAGCATTTCAGCAGAATAGTTATTATTCCAGTGTGCTGTATCGTGCTCTGAACGCAAGGCACCTTTAAATGAAGTTGTCTCGGTATTACCAGAGGCGGCAAGGATACCTATTTCGCCATCCAGGGTAAAGCGCGGATGGCCCTCATCACTACCAAAGTCTACATCTGAGTTGTAAAGCGTATTGATCATACTGCTATCATCAGCCCACAACGGCTTACAGAATACTAGAAGTAAACATGCAAACAATCGCCACTGAGTTATAAATGGTTTAAGCATGGATATTTTTTATTAACTACTTGTTGTTATTCGCGCATGGTATAACGCCGTTAGTAAAATCCCAAATGGGTTTTCTATAACACCGCCGCCGCTACTTTTTCAGTTTCTGTGTTTGCGAAAGTGATGATATTTTTCAAATTATCATTATCAATGTTTAATTTATGCGTTATTTCAGGCGTTAATAGCTCGATACTGCCGTATTCTGACTGTATATTTTCACGAATTGTAACCCGCATTGAACACGCCAACAAACCAATATCCGCGTCTTCTGCCTGTTTGGCCGCATCGTGTACGCATTTCACCGGATAGTACAACTTCATGGGTAAATGCCACTTTTCCATAATTGCCCCAGAACAGGCCGCAAAGGTAAAACCAAAATGCCGCTGCTGTTTTTGCCAAGGTAATTCATCTGACGGCAACTGCTTATAGGCTAAATAGTTTTCTGGATCATACTTAGCCACAACCAGTTCGCTTAAGTTATTTAAAATACCCAATACAAAAAAACGTTCACTGCCTCTTAAACACTCAGACTTAGCCAGCATCTTAGCCAACACGCCATTATAAACTGACAAATACCAATGCTGCTGTATATCCACATACTGGCTGTTGAAGTGTTTAAACGCCGTATTCGCGGTTTCTGCAATGACCAGGTTATAAAGGGCCTCGCCACCAATAACACTGATGGCTTTACTCACCGAATCAATTTGCGAAGGAAAGCGAAACAAGGCACTGTTAGCAAGCCGCAAAATTTTTGCCGTAAGAGAGGGATCGAAAGAAATAAGGCGACCGATATCCTCTGCGTCTGAGCGATTATCATCCAGCACTTCACGCATCTTCAAACAAATTTGAGGAAGCGTAAACGACTCTGTTGCATAGTTGATGTATTTATCCAGTAGCATTAATGTTGCCCTTCTGTTTTTTGCTATTGGCGTAATGAGTTATTCCACCCAATCACGAATCACGTTGATCGGGGAACAAGACCTGCTGTTGTGGCCCTTGCTTTGTTTCATCATCTTCTGTGGATGACCGTTGCCGTAACGCCGCTTGTTTACGACGCTGACAAGCACGAATAATCGTTCGTTTTGCCGCATCATCCACTTTTAACCAGTAAAGCCTTTCATCGCGACTGCGATAACACCCCACGCAGTACCCTTTTGGCCCCGACTGACAAACGCCGATACAGGGGCTAGGGACAGCAAAAAACTCCATCTGGTTAGGATGATTGGTTTTTACCGCCATCGGTAGCCTGCTAACAATGTCTCTGTTGCTGGTATCACTGCTATACCCCGGATTGTCACTATCACAACCTGTGAAGTGTACAAAATTCATTCACAAACCGACAGTGTAGCCATTGCCGTTGTAATTGTATAATGTTCCTTAGTCCACCAAGGTGTATGCAATGGTAGAAACCACCCGCACTTTCTTTATATGGGGGTGATGGGCATCCCGGGCTGAAATTGTAAACTGCCCTTGGTTAGCATGTTTAATCTTACCTAATTGACTTTGTGAATCTCGGGCAAATTTTTCTGCCACTTCCCTGGCATTTACCGTCGCTTCCTCGATCATATCGGGCTTTACTTCATTTAAACGACTAAAAACGTATTGGGTTTGTGCATTGTATTGCTGTACTGAAAACACAATACCCTGCTTTATCAAACTGGTAATAGACGGCATAACCGAACGTACTTTCTCGACATTGGCAGAGTAAACGGTGATGGTTTGAGTGGCGCTGTAACGAAACTGCACACTACTGTTGCCACCGTATTGCTGCGCCAACTTATCCGTTATCTCAGGCTGATTTACAGTAATCGCCCCATCGTCAATGCCGTGTTCAAGCAAGAACCCTTTAATGGTATCAGAGTGACTTTCCAAGGTGGTGTAAAGAGCAGGTAAATCATTACTCGCCTCAGTAAATTGAATGGGCCAGATAATGTGATCTGCGGGGTACTCTCGCTCAGATAACCCTTTCACCGTTACCACCCTGTCCCAACGCTTAAAATCGATAAGGGCATGGGTTAATTGAGCCCCGAGCAAACCCAATGCGATAATTAGCCCTGCACCTATTATTGCGGCGGCGGTTTTTGTCATATCAGCGTCCTTTTGTCCTAAGGTGACGATAACTGCTCGGCATATCAATGCTAACTAGCAAGCCCGCTAAGGGTAACAAACCTAGGCTTAACACCGCGAACAATTTACATTGGCGTTCACAATAACAAGCAAAAACGCCAACTTTAAGGTTCAAAGATGGCAAATTATGGCAACAGGCAAAAAAAACCGCCCTTAAAAAGAGCGGTGATGTAAAACAAACATTAGATTATCGAGCCAAAGGACTTACCCTTTTTTATGTCGTATCAGGTAATAGAAAACCGGCGTTAATACCAATCCAAAAAACGTTACCCCTATCATGCCCGAAAACACCGCCACGCCCATGGCTTGGCGCATCTCTGCGCCGGCTCCGGTGGAAAGCACCATCGGTAACACTCCCATAATAAAAGCAATAGACGTCATTAAAATAGGGCGTAAGCGCAACCGACAAGCCTCAATTACAGCTTGAAGTGCACTACGTCCCTGTTCTTCGAGTTCTTTGGCAAACTCCACAATTAATATGGCATTTTTGGTAGCCAGGCCAAACAACACGATTAAACCAATTTGGGTAAATATGTTGTTATCTCCCCCATAAATACCAACGCCAATCAGGGCACTTAGCAAGGTCATCGGTACAATCAGTATTATGGCTAACGGTAAGGATAAACTTTCGTACTGGGCCGCTAACACCAAAAAGACCAGTAACACGACAAGGGGAAACACATACAAAGACGCATCACCCGCCAAAATTTGCTGATACGTTAACTCTGTCCATTCGTACGTCATACCAATGGGCAAGGTCTCATCTAAGATCCGTTCAATTGCCGCCTTGGCTTCATCCGAGCTATAACCAGGCATAGGTGCACCGTTAATTTCTGCCGTTACATAGCCATTGTAATGCATGACTCGGTCTGGGCCGGAAGTATGATTTATCTCTAGGAATGCCCCTAGTGGTATCATTTCCCCTTGTTCGTTGCGTATTTTAAACTGTTTAATTTGTTCGGCGTTTTGACGAAATGGCGCATCGGCCTGCACGTTCACTTGAAAAGTACGGCCAAACAAATTGAAGTCATTCACATACACAGAGCCAAGATAAGTTTGCAATGTATCAAATAGGGTATCGATGTTTACTCCCATGCCGATGGCCTTGGTTCTGTCTACATCCACATCTAGCTGAGGCACATTTACCCGATAACTGCTAAAGGTGCCGGTTAATGCGGGGTCTTGCCAGGCTTTTTGTACCACCTGTTGCGTTACGGTGTTGACACTTTCAAACCCGAGGTTACCTCGATCTTGGAGCTGCAACCTAAACCCGCCTATGGTGCCTAACCCTTGAACAGGTGGCGGGGGAAACACCGCCACATACGCCTCTTTGATGGCGGCAAACTTTTGATTCAATTGACCAGCAATAGAAAGCGCAGATAACTCAGGCGCTTCCCGTTCAGCAAAGGGCGTTAATGCAAAAAACACCACACCTGAACTAGGACTATTCGTAAGCCCATTGATGTTGAGCCCCGGAAACGCCACCACATCCGATACCCCTGCTTGTGTTAACGCTAAAGCAGACATGTTCTGTATTACAGCTTCTGTACGATCTAGCGAAGACGCATCCGGCAACTGAGCAAACGCCACCAAATACATTTTGTCCTGCGCGGGCACATACCCGGTGGGCGATGAACTAAACTGCTGCCACGTTAACGCCAATAGCGCTGCATACAACACCATAACGATGCTGGATTTGCGAATAAGTGCGCCCACACCTAAGGTATAAGCCCCTGCACTACGTTCAAAAAAACGATTAAAGGGATCAAAAAGCCAACGCCCTAATGCTTTGTCCATTGTGCGGGTTAACCAATCTTTTGGCGCGTTGTGAGGTTTTAGTAACAACGCGGAAAGTGCGGGGCTAAGGGTGAGTGAGTTTACAGCCGAAATGACCGTGGAGATGGTAATGGTAAGGGCAAACTGTCGATAAAACTGCCCTGTGAGCCCAGACATAAATGCGGTGGGAATAAATACCGCTGCCAGTACTAAGGTGGTGGCAACAATGGGGCCGGTGACTTCTTTCATCGCAATCGTGGTCGCTTCCACCGGACTATGTCCATCGGCAATATTGCGCTCCACATTCTCTACCACCACAATGGCATCATCCACCACAATCCCAATGGCCAGCACCAAACCAAACAAAGACAAAGCATTCAACGAAAACCCCATAAGGTGCATAAATGCAAAGGTTCCCACTAACGATACAGGCACGGCCACCAAGGGAATAATAGACGCCCGCCAGGTTTGTAAAAACAAAACCACGACCAACACCACCAACAAAACCGCTTCGAATAAGGTGTTAATTACCGCTTTGATAGAACCGCGCACAAACACGGTAGGATCGTAAACAATGTCATAGTCTAAGCCTTCGGGAAATGCCTGAGACAAAGTACTCATTGTCGCTCTAACATCATCACTGATTTGAATCGCATTGGAGCCCGGAGCTTGGAAAATAGGAAGTGCTGCAGCGGGTTTGTTGTTTAATAAAGAGCGTAATGTGTAGTAATCGGCGCCAAGTTCAATGCGAGCGACGTCTTTTAGGCGAATAATTTCGCCGCTGCTACCCACTTTAACGATAATGTCGCCAAACTCTTTTTCATCCAGCAAACGGCCCCGTACATTAATCAGCAACTGAAATTCACTGCCTCCGGCGGGCTGGGCCCCTAAGCTTCCCGCTGCGGCTTGCTGATTTTGTGCCTCGATGGCGCTAACAACATCGCTTGCATTTAACTTTAACGCAGCAATTTTATTCGGGTTTAGCCATACCCGCATGCTGTATTCTCCCGCCCCGAACAGGCGAACTTCACCCACACCATTAATGCGGTTAAGTTCATCTTTGATATTCTGTTCGGCGTAGTTAGATAAATACAGCATATCGTAACGACTATCCGGTGAAGTAAGGTGCACTACCATGGTTAGGTTTGGTGATGATTTTTCCGTTACCACGCCTAGTCGCTGCACTTCTTGAGGCAACCGCGGTAAGGCACGATTCACTCTATTTTGCACCAAGGTGGTGGCGTTATCAGGATCTGTACCAATGGCAAAGGTAATGGTTAACGTCATGCGACCATCTGAGTTTGCTTGGCTGGACATATACAGCATATTTTCAACGCCATTGATTTCCTGCTCCAGTGGCGTTGCCACCGTCTCGGCAATGACTTTGGGGTTCGCTCCGGGATAATTAGCCGTGACGACCACGGTGGGAGGCACAACCTCTGGGTATTCGGTAATAGGTAATTGCCAAACCGCAATGGCACCACCAATAAAAATCAGTAACGACAATACTCCGGCAAAAACCGGCCGATGGATAAAAAAGCGGGAAAAGTTCATTAACGCTGTCCTTGGGGCAAGGTTAATGGCGGTAACGCCGCCGTGAGCGCGCCATTGCTATCGATATAACGCTGCCACACTTGTAACTGCTTAAGGGCGTCGCTTTCTTCCATAGAAACAACATTAGGCGCCACAGATGCACCAGGACGAACCCGCTGTAGTCCATTCACAACCACGGTTTCGTTTGGACTTAACCCTTCATCAATAAAACGCAATGAGCCTACTTTATCGCCAAGGGACACGGCACGGTAAGAAAGGGTATTGTCCTCACCTACCACCAAAACATATTTGTTATTTAAATCGGTGCCCACTGCGGTTTCATCAATAAGAATTCGCTCTTTAGACACGCCACTGGCTAGCCGTAGATGTGCAAACAAGCCGGGCACGAGATCGCCAGATTGGTTATCAAAGGCAGCTCGCACTTTAATCGTACCAGTATCAGGGTTTACCTGGTTATCCACAAAATCCAACTGTCCCCAGTGATCATAAGTGGTGCCATTGGCCAGCTGCATGGCCACCGGCAACTGACGTAATTGTTCAAAATTCTTATCTTGGGTATAGCCAAGATAAGTACTTTCATCGATATCAAAATAAGCATATAACCGTTGTGTAGAGACAATCGACGTTAAAACACTTTGCCCTGCGGTTACGTAATTTCCAGTAGTTATATTGGCGCGGGATATACGCCCCGATATAGGCGCCTGTACACGAGCAAATCCACGATTTAGCTGCGCTAATTGTAATGCAGCTTGTGTGGCAGCCACATTGGCTTTGGCCTGCTCTACCCCCGCAATTCGGGTGTCGGCCACTTCATTGGAAATGGCCTGGGTACGCTGCAATGACGCGGCCCGCTCAGCATCTAGTTTGGCTAACTTTAGCCGACTTTTAGCTTCATCTAACTGCGCCGTTAACCGAGCCACCTCAGCTTTAAAGCCACGGTTATCAATAAGAAACAAGGTTTGCCCTTGCTCCACCCATTGCCCTTCGTCAAACGCCACAAAATCAATATAGCCAGATACCCGTGGCCGCAGCGACACAGTTTCTACCGCTTCTAGGCGACCGGTGAATGAATCCCATTGGGAAATCGTGGTGTGGATAACAGGTGCGACATCAACCGGTATTGCCGCCGTAGCAGCACTGCTGGTCATCATTTTTTCAGGGTTAACTTCATTGCTGCCACAGGCGGTTAGATAAACCGTGACACCAACAAACAGGGCCGTTTTTAATATGTTTTTCATCGCAGGCATTCTCGTTAAGTGTGAATGCTGCGCATTATGCCCACGGTAAAACAATAAAAATAATTATATTTTTATATACAACACATCATTTCGTGTAATATATAAAAATCAATTTTTAGAGGAAACATCGTGCGCTCACAAGATCTCAATTTACTTATGATATTTGATGCCATTATGACGGAAGGCGCGATTACCCGCGCGGCAGAGCGCTTAGCAATGACGCAACCAGCGGTCTCTAATGCCTTATCTCGCATGCGTACAGCCTGGGGCGATGAACTATTTGTGAAAGATGGAAGGGGCATTCAACCCACTGCATTTGCACGAAACTTGTGGAGCCAAATCCAAGGCCCATTGGGACAATTAGAAAATGCCGTGGATCCGGTGGCATTTGACCCATCAACGTCTCAGCGTACATTTCGTATCGCCGCGACCGATACGTTGGTAAATATGGTTTGGGGTCCGTTGCGGCAAATAATTGAACAAGAAGCTCCGGGCATTAATATCTATGCCATTCCTAACCCGAATAGTGATTGCGACAAAATTTTAAAAGATGCCGAAGCCGAGCTAGCCATCTCTAAATACTTTTTACCCACCAATGTTATTCGTAGCCAACATTTGATGGATCCTAAGTACGTAGTGGTAATGCGTCCAGGCCATCCCTTAGCCAAAGAGCAATTATCTTTAGATGATTTCGTGGGAGCACAGCATTTGCTGGTATCTATAACTGGCGATACCACCGGCCCCACAGACCAAGCCTTAACCAATCTTGGCTTAAGTCGGCGCATCGCCATGACGGTAAACGATTTCTATAACGTGCCCCCCTTGTTACAACAAAGCGATCTTATCTGTGTTGCCCCGTCGTTAGTGGTAGAAGAGGATATTTTTTCTGGGCGCTTAGCAGTTTTTGAAACACCGGTAGACGTGATGGCCACCCCAGTTTCTATTTTATGGCATAAGCGCCAAGATGTAGATCAGGGATTACAATGGTTACGGCATCATGTAGTACGGATCATTCACGAACGTATAGCGCAGCACGATGCTCGCCTAGCCCAGTGCTGTCGAAAAGGTTATTGCCCTGAAACAGTAAAAACCATGAAAGCCCGGCAGATACAACAACAGTGTGAACGCCCCACTACCCCGTTAACCGTTACACCAAAGAAAATGGGCAAAAATAGAGAAGAAGACAAAACGGTGTAGGTAGGTTTTCGATAAAAAATGACATAATAAAAACAAAAAAACGAGGCGAAAAGCCTCGTTTTTTTTAACTCGTACTGGCGATTATTTTTTCTTCGCTTTCGGATTAGGTAAGTCAGTAATGCTGCCTTCAAAAATTTCTGAAGCCAAGCCAATAGACTCATTGAGCGTTGGGTGAGCATGAATGGTTAATGCCACATCTTCGGCATCTGCACCCATTTCAATGGCTAGGCCAATTTCACCAAGCATTTCACCGGCGTTGGTCCCCACCATTGCACCACCGATAACTCGAGCGGTATCTTTTTCGAAGATCATCTTCGTCATACCGTTAGTGGCATCAGAAGCGATTGCACGACCAGAGGCAGCCCAAGGGAATACCGCAGTTTCGTAGCTAATGCCTTGTTCTTTAGCTTCTTTCTCAGTTACGCCAACCCAAGCGACTTCTGGCTCTGTGTAAGCAACAGAAGGAATACAACGCGGGTCGAAGAAGTGCTTCTTACCGGCAATGACTTCAGCGGCAACATGGCCTTCATGTACAGCTTTGTGAGCCAGCATAGGCTGACCTACCACATCACCAATGGCGAAGATGTGATCAACATTAGTTTTCAGTTGCTTATCAACATTGATGAAACCACGATCATCAACATTAACGCCTGCAGTTTCCGCACCAATGGCTTTACCATTTGGACGACGGCCAACGGCAACCAACACTTTGTCGTAACGAACAGCTTCAGACGGCGCTTTTTTCCCTTCAAAGGAAACATACAAACCATCATCCTTCGCTTCAACGCCAGTAACTTTGGTTTCTAGCATCACGTTGAACTTGTCTTTATAGTCTTTCATAAAGACTTTCATGATGTCTTTATCAGCCGCAGGAATTAACTGGTCTAAGAATTCAACCACGTCAATTTTTGAACCTAAGGCTTCATATACAGTGCCCATTTCTAGGCCGATGATACCACCGCCTAAAACCAGCATTTTTTCTGGAATGTCTTTCATTTCCAGTGCACCGGTAGAATCGATTACACGGTCATCTTCAGGAATGAAAGGAAGAGATACCGGCTCGGAACCTGCGGCAATAATGGCTTTTTCGAAAGTAATGGTGGTTTTACCGTCTTTACCTTCTACTTCGATGCTATTCGCGCCAGTGAACTTACCGTAGCCTTGTACGTGCTTCACTTTGCGCATTTTCGACATACCCGCCAAGCCTTTAGTCAGCTGACTTACTACGCCGTCTTTGTACTCGCGAATTTTATCTAGATCCAGTTTAGGCTCGCCAAATGTTACGCCATGCGCAGACAGATGTTTTGCTTCTTTGATCACTTTAGCCACATGCAATAGTGCCTTAGAAGGAATACATCCAACGTTAAGACAAACACCGCCTAATGTATCCCGTGAATCTATGATTACTGTTTCTGTGCCTAAATCGGCTGCGCGGAAAGCTGCGGAATAACCGCCAGGGCCGCCACCCAGTACCACTAATTGCGTTTTAATTTCGCTCATCGTGACCTCAAAAAATCTGTCCAAATTTCAATAAGTGCGTAACACGCTTGAATTTTAACTAGGGCGTGAAAGCCCTGTAAAGTCAGAAAGGAATAATTCCCTCTAAAAAAACGGATAAAGGGAGCATACCACTCCCTTTATTAACTCTAAACTAAAGCAACATCTGGCGCATGTCTTCCAGAACTGCTTTTAAGTGTACAGCAAACCTTGCTGCCACCGCGCCGTCAATAACACGATGGTCGTAGGACAGTGAGAGCGGTACCATTAGGCGTGGCTCAAACTCCTTGCCGTTCCACTTCGGTTTGATGTCACTTTTAGACACACCCAAGATAGCAACGTCAGGGGCATTTACAATAGGTGTAAACGCTGTACCGCCGATGCCGCCTAAGCTGGAAATGGTAAAACAACTTCCTTGCATGTCTGCAGATTTCAACTTACCGTCCCGCGCTTTTGCACTGATTTCCATCAGTTCGCGAGAAATATCCATGATGCCTTTTTTATCAACATCACGTACCACCGGCACGACCAAACCTCCCGGCGTGTCGACAGCAATACCTATATGGTAATATTTTTTCTGAATTAAAGACTCACCGTCTGCAGAAAGTGATGTATTAAATAACGGATACGCTTTTAATGCGTCCGCTACCGCCTTCATCATAAATACCAGCGGGGTTATCTTAACACCCAGTTTGCGTTTCTCAGCAATTTTGTTCTGATCTTTACGGAATGCTTCTAGATCAGTGATATCCGCTTCCTCAAATTGGGTAACATGAGGAATGGTTACCCAGTTGCGATGCAAATTAGGGCCAGAAATTTTCTGAATACGTGTTAATGGCTTCTCTTCAATTTCACCAAATTTTGAGAAATCCACTTTCGGTGGTGGAATAACCTGCAAGCCACCGCCACTGCCTTGGCCAACCGCACCGGCCGTTGCTTTAGGACGAGCCAATTCATGTTTTACGTAAGACTGAATGTCTTCTTTAACAATACGGCCTTTGCGTCCTGAAGCATCTACCTGGGTTAAGTCTACACCAAATTCCCGCGCCAAACGGCGTACAGAAGGTGAGGCATGAACTTTACCTGATTTAGGTTTTGAACCCGCAGACGGATGATGAGGTACAGGTGGCTTTTTCTGTTGCGGAGCAGACGCGCTAGGCGCTTTTGCTGCCGGCTTGCTTTCTTGTTTAGGTGCAGCAGGTTTCGCCGCGCCTTTCACTTTCAGCATGATTACCGGTGTACCTTGAGACGCTTTATCACCTTGCTTGATAAGTACCTTAGTTACAGTACCGCCTTTAGGGGCAGGTACGTCCATGGTGGCTTTGTCAGTTTCAAGAGTAATAAGGCCATCTTCGGCTTCAACGGTGTCACCTTCAGAAACCAGTACTTCAATAACGTCTACATCGGCGTCATCGCCAATATCTGGCACGGTAACTTCAATTTCTTCTTCGCTACCTTCATCAGAAGCACTTTCCTCGGCGCTAGGCGCTGAAGTAGACTCTTGCACTGGTGCTGAAGCGCTATCACTGCTTTGTTCGCCTTCCACTTCTAGGGTAAGGACCAGTGAGCCTTCAGACACTTTGTCGCCTTCTTTCACCTTCAAGCTAACCACTTTACCGGCTTGAGGTGAAGGCACGTCCATGGTGGCTTTGTCGGTTTCTAACGTAATTAAACCGTCTTCAGCAGCAACCGTGTCACCTTCAGCAACCAGCACTTCGATAACATCCACATCGGCAGCATCACCAATATCAGGAACCGTCACTTCGATGGTCGCACTACCGCCAGATGATGCAGGCGCTGGGTCTTCTTTTGGCGCCTCTTCTTTTGGTTCTTCTTTTGGTGCTTCTTCTTCAGGGCTTTGCTCTGCTGGCTCTTCAGCAGGCGCATCGTCAGATCCTGCGGCTTCTAATTTTGCCAGCAAATCACCTTCAGAAATTTTATCCCCTACTTTCACGTTCAGCTCTGAGATTTTTCCAGCGAAAGGTACTGGAATATCCATGCTAGCTTTATCACTTTCAACCGTAACGATGGAGTCTTCTGCTTCCACCTCGTCGCCAACGGCAACACACAGTTCAATGACTTCAACCTGGTCTTCGCCTAGGTCGGGTACGAGTACGTCTTTAATATCTGCCATTTTCGTTAGTCTCCCTTTCCTTAAGCGTAAAGTGGGTTAACTTTCTCGGCATCAATACCCAGATCTGTCATCGCTTTAGACAGGGTCTTGGCATCAACATCACCCGCTTTGTACAGTTCGTACAAGGCAGCATATGCAACATGTGCAGCGTCAACTTCAAAGTGACGACGCAAATTCGCACGGCTATCTGAGCGGCCAAAACCGTCAGTACCCAACGCACGATAAGGTCCAGGAACAAAGTCACGTACCTGATCTGCATAGTTTTTGATGTAATCTGTTGCCGCAATGGTAGGACCATCATTACCGTCGTTTAACACTTCAGTAATGTAAGGCACTTTGCTATCACCGTCAGGGTGCAGCATGTTGTAACGGTCACAGTCTTGACCTTCACGGGTCAGTTCGTTAAACGAGGTTACGCTGTAAACTTCTGCTTCTACATCGTAATCTTCAGCCAACTTGGCCGCCGCTTCACGGACCTGCTCCATGATGGTACCCGAGCTAAGCAATTTCACTTTCTTCTTGCTCTTACCTACGGTATCTAACTTATAAATACCTTTAACAATGCCTTCTTCGGCACCTTTAGGCATAGCTGGCTGCTTATAGTTTTCGTTCATCACGGTGAGGTAATAGAACACGTCTTCTTGATCTTCAAGCATACGACGTAAACCGTCTTGCACAATAACCGCCACTTCGTAGCCGTAAGTCGGGTCGTAACTCACACAGTTAGGAATCAACGCCGCTTGGGTATGAGAATGACCATCTTGGTGCTGCAGACCTTCACCGTTAAGGGTTGTTCGGCCCGCCGTTCCACCAACAAGGAAACCACGTGTACGAGAGTCACCTGCGGCCCAGGCGAGATCGCCTACCCGTTGGAAACCAAACATGGAATAGTAGATATAGAACGGAACCATTGGCAGGTCGTTGGTGCTGTAAGCAGTACCGGCTGCTAACCATGAAGCCATGGCACCTAGCTCGTTGATACCTTCTTGCAGTACCTGACCTTTTTTATCTTCACGGTAGTAAGCAACCTGATCAGAATCCTGTGGCTCATATTTTTGACCTTGTGAAGAATAAATACCCACTTGACGGAACAAGCCTTCCATACCGAAAGTACGGGCTTCATCAGGAATGATAGGTACAACACGCTTACCAATTTTCTTATCTTTCAATAAGGCGGTAAGCACCCGTACAAAGGCCATGGTGGTAGAAATTTCTCTGTCGCCAGAGCCTTTTGTTACCGCTTCGAAGGCTTTCAGTGCAGGCACAGGTAAATCTTCTGAGGCTTTAGCACGACGTACCGGCATATAACCATGTAAGGCTTCACGACGAGCGCGCAAGTACTTCATTTCCTCGCTGTCTTCGTCGAACTTAAAGTAAGGCAAATCAGAAAGCTGTTCATCAGTAACTGGAATGTTAAAGCGATCACGGTAATGTTTCACCGCTTCCACATCCATTTTCTTCACTTGGTGAGCAATGTTTTTACCTTCACCCGCAGCTCCCATACCGTAACCTTTTACGGTTTTCGCTAAGATAACCTGAGGACGACCTTTGGTTTTCACAGCACGATCATAAGCGGCATACACTTTTACTGGATCGTGGCCACCACGGTTTAGACGCCAGATGTCTTCATCTGACATGTTCGATACCATTTCTTTCAGCTCTGGGTACTTACCAAAGAAGTTTTCACGGGTGTATGCACCGCCCTTCGCTTTACAGTTTTGGTATTCACCGTCAATGGTTTCGTTCATGAGATCAAGCAACTTGCCTGATGAATCACGGGCTAATAGTGGATCCCAATAGCGACCCCAAATAACCTTAATAACTTCCCAGCCAGCACCACGGAAAGTCCCTTCCAATTCCTGAATGATCTTGCCGTTACCACGTACCGGGCCATCAAGGCGCTGCAAGTTACAGTTGATCACGAAAGTCAGGTTGTCCAGCCCTTCACGGGAAGCCAAGCCAATTGCACCTAAGCTTTCTGGCTCATCACACTCACCGTCGCCTAAGTAGCACCATACGCGCTGCTCAGAACAATCTTTAATTCCACGATCGGTAAGGTATTTAAGGAAACGAGCAAGATAAATGGCTTGCATTGGACCTAAGCCCATAGAAACCGTTGGGAACTGCCAAAAATCAGGCATTAACTTAGGGTGAGGGTAAGAAGACAGCCCTTTGCCATCCACTTCCTGACGGAACATATCTAACTGTTCTTCAGTTAAACGACCTTCAATAAAGGCACGGGAATAAATACCTGGCGCCACGTGGCCCTGATACATGACATAGTCGCCGCCGTCTTTTTCATTAGGTGCACGATAGAAGTGGTTAAAGCCCACATCGTAAAGCATGGCTGATGAGGCGAAACTGGATATGTGTCCACCTAGATCCAAGTTCTTTTTAGAGGCGCGTAAAACCATCATTAAGGCATTCCAACGCAGGGCGTTACGAATTTTACCTTCAATAGTTTGGTCACCAGGCATGGTTGGTTCTTGCCCCGGTGGAATGGTGTTGATATAGGCCGTGGTTGCGTCGTACGGCAAGTGGGCACCATTTCTGCGTGCTTTCTCAATCAGTGATTCAAGTAAAAAGTGAGCACGTTCAACGCCCTCTTCTTCTAGTACTGACTCTAACGACTCCAGCCATTCTTGTGTTTCTTGGGGATCCACATCTTGGTGCATCATTTCAGTCATGGTGCCATCCTATTGTTGCTGATAGTAAAAACCATCCTTACCGACCACAGCCGGAGGATGATAAGACTAAACTAGGTTGTACATTGTATGAGCCTAAGTAGCTCACCGTTTTTTTATTTTCTTACCAAAAAATTGCAGGTAAGTGTTCTGCTTCATAGGACACTCGCCCTATATCTCCAGACGTCTTAACGCGCGTTGAACACGACTATCGCGCTGATTAATCGCCAGAAGCGTTTTCTCTATTAGTGCAAGGTGTGCATTACACGCTTGCCTTGCGGCCTCTGGATCACGAGACGCAATGGCCGCTAAAATTTCTTTTCGCTGACGAGTCACCTCGCCGTTAATATCTGTTTCATCATCATGATGTAGTGCAAACATATCAAAGTTGCGCTCGATATTTTCTACCAACATGGTTTGCATCGTACTCATTACGTGTAACAACACCATATTGTGTGAGGCCCGAGCCATCACCATATAAAATTCGCCAACCGCTTCGGCCAGTGCTCGCTTACTTTCACCTGGCGCGGGTGCCGGTAAATTATCTAGCGCCGCTTGCAATGCTTTGTAATCTTCCGGTTGCCCACGTAACGCAGCATAATAGGCCGCCATGCCTTCAAGGGCGTGACGAAACTCTAGCAAGTCGAACTGGGTTTCCGGACGGCGGCTGATTAATGCCATCAATGGGTCGGTCATGGCTGCATTTAGGTTACGGCTGACAAAGGTGCCCCCGCCCTGTTTACGCTCGACTAACCCTCTAGCCTGTAAATTACCGATGGCTTCCCGCAAAGACGGGCGGGATACATCAAACTGCATAGCCAGTTCGCGCTCGGGGGGCAATTGCTGCCCAGCCAATAAGGTGCCGTCAAGAATCATAGATTCCAGCTGTTCAGTGATAACATCTGACAGTTTTCTTCGGCCTTGACGCATAAATTGACGGATCCTCGGTTATAAAAAAGGCGGCCAAATTGTAAACAAATTTGTTAGCCACCCTTCATTGGTAATACCAATTTACCTATCTAGTTTAGGCCAGATCGAAATAGAGGTAAATAGTTAGGGGCAAAAAGTCGTGCGTAAACTTACACCAAAAGCCCCTAAATATTGAATTTGTTGAAAATTTTCTACACTTCATTCTGGTCTGATGAGTATTTCAAAAGACGAATCGTTATATTTATGCCCTAATTATGTAAACGAACAGAAGAAAACACCCTATATTCGGTATGTTACTGCCCACTTTTTTCGGCCAATCCTTTGCCTTTAAGCACTTAAACCAACCAACCTGAAAGAGTAAGTACTGCCGCGACCACTAATAAAAAGAGTATATTGCGCTTGGCTAAGCGCACACTGGCCAGCACATGGGTACATGCCATCATCTTGCTGCATGCATCGCAATCTTTGGGCTCGATAATTTCGGCCTGACGGCCCACTCGCCATAATAGCTGTTCAGCAACAATGTGGCGGGAAGATACATATTCAAGCCAAACCGGTAGCGCCCTTGAAAAATGCCCCACCACAAGAAAACCAAACGCGGTAAGCCGTGCCGGTATCCATTCTAAAATATGTAAAAGACTAGCGCTGTGTTTTGCACAGGCAAAGTTAGCCGCCATGAAATAGCGATGCGCCTCTCTTACTGTCATATAAAGCAGCGCACCTGGCCCACCCAATACAATAAAGAAAATAATCACTGCTGCATAAAATTGAAAATTGGCTAACAATAACAACCGCTGAATAAGGGTGCCATCGTCGGCTAGCGCACTGTCATCGTCACGACCCAGCAAGCCTTTGTGCAATTGCATCGCATAAAGATCGCACGCTTCTGCATCTTCACGTTGGGCGCTTTGCAACCAATTTTTATAGGTGCTGCGCGCACTGCTACAACCAAGGGCTAAAAACAGCACCAGGGTTTGCACAATAAATGTAATAAAATTACCAAACAAGACACATTCAAGCACCATCAATAACAAGGCGGGTATTACTAGTCCAAGCCATATACGCCACTTTCCCGTGTCGCCGTCGCTGTTTTTACACACAACCCCTAGAGTTTTATCTGTTACCCAGGCAGATCGCCAATAATCAGAGCGGGTAACGACTCGGTCTAATCCAATTGCTATTAATAAACTGATGAGAATCACTTAACTGTCCTTTATTAAACATTAATGGGTGAACGGCGGCATGAGAATAAATCACCATAAGACGGATGAGCGTCAATAGCAATGGCAGTACTAAGTTTGACACTCCCCATTGCCTTACTCAAGGATAGCCTTATTATCTGTGTTCATGGTAATCAACTTAAGTGGTGTGATGAGTAGTCACCAGCAAGCGGGAAAATGGATGTATATTTTAGCCTGGATCTGTGGGCTAGGCTTAATGACGTTTGTATTTAGTGATCTGTTGGATCGCCAAAGCAACCCCAATCGAGCGCCAGAATCTGTCACCCTCGCCAATCAAACTGAGGTTAGACTAAAGCAAAACCGTGCCGGGCATTATGTTACCGCCGGGACGATTAATGGCGTACCCGTAGAATTTTTAGTGGATACAGGTGCCACCGATGTGGCTATACCCGCGCACATGCAAAATAAACTTGGCTTGCAAGTTCAAGGTAGTGGGCTGGCACAAACCGCTAACGGCGTAGTACGAGTTAGCCGTACCACCCTAGATTCTGTTACTATCGGCGATATTGAAGTACGAAACGTCCGCGCCAATTTAAACCCCGGAATGAACGATAACCAAATATTGCTGGGCATGAGCGTTTTAACCCAATTGGAGTTTACTCAACGCGGTGACTGGCTAATATTGCGAACCCTTTAAGAGCATTAAATCAATGATGACGCAACCTTCTGCAGAAACTATCCGCGCGCAGGTTAACCTTGCGCTTGCCGAAGATCTGGGCGGCACGCCCGATCCCGCTTTTGACATAACTGCCAACCTTATCGACAGCAACACCCAGGCCGAAGCCAAAGTGATCACCCGGGAAGACTGTGTGGTATGTGGTATTCAATGGGCAGAACAGGCCTTTGCCTTAGTCGATAGCTCTATATCTTTGAACTGGCATGTGGCTGACGGCGACACAGCTAAAGCCGGCGATACCCTATTAAGTTTGTCGGGCCCGGCAAGAGGGATCCTTACCGCCGAGCGCACCGCCCTTAATTTTTTACAAACCCTTTCGGCAACGGCAAGTGCCGCCCATGAATATGCGGCATTATTGGCTAATAGCCATACCCGCATTTTAGATACCCGTAAAACCTTACCCGGTTTGCGCCTGGCGCAAAAGTATGCTGTTGCTTGTGGTGGTGGCGTAAACCATCGTATCGGGCTATTTGATGCTTACCTTATAAAGGAAAACCACATATTTGCCTGTGGCTCGATAGAAAAGGCCGTGGTAACGGCAAAATCCATGCAACCGGGCAAACCGGTAGAGGTAGAAGTAGAAAGCCTTGACGAGCTAAAGCAAGCGTTAGCCGCTGGTGCCGATATTATTATGCTAGATAACTTCACCAATGATCAGATCCGAAGCGCAGTGGATCTCACTAAAGGGCGCAGTAAACTGGAAGTATCTGGCAATATTACGAAAGAAAGATTGGGATCTTTATCTAAATTAGGGGTTGACTATATATCTTCAGGGGCATTAACCAAGCATGTGCAAGCCATCGATCTATCGCTTCGGGTAACCATGAAGTAAAGAAATCTGCTTATAAATCATATATGTGGATATCTTTACTTTCTCTCCTATAGATATCCACTTCAATACCCATACACCGCTAATTCCTATTCATATGTATATTTCTGGATACTTGTCAGATACCGATCTCGGCATATACTGAGAATCAAGTACCGGGGACGTTGAAACGGACGACTCAGGTATAAAACGTAACTTTGAATGCATAAGTTTAATTTAGCGTATTATACGCACACCCGGAGAGAGACCATGAAAAACTTCACTAAATCTAACCAAAACCAAAAAGGTTTTACCCTAATCGAACTCATGATCGTGGTAGCGATCATCGGTATCCTGGCTGCTGTGGCATTGCCGGCTTATAACAACTATACAAAGAAAGCACGCTTTTCTGAAGTAGTTTTAGCGGCGCAAGCTTTTAAAACTGCCATTGAAGTTTGTGTACAAACAGAAGCAGATTTACAGGAATGCGAAGCAAGTGAAAATGGTGTACCTACTAACCTAAGCGGCGGAGTTTCAACTTATGTAAACGCCGTAACATGGACTCCAGCCTCTGCAACAGTTGGCTCTATCGTTGTAACTCCAGAGAAAGAGGGCGGCCTTCTCGAGACCGAACTTTATACTCTTAAAGGTACATATGATGAGACTAAGGGTTTAATTACTTGGGAAGAAACCTGTACAAATGCAGACTACTGCTAAGTAACTAAGATTACCAAAGCCCGTACAAATTGTTCGGGCTTTTTTCGAGGATCTACATCATGGCTAAAACTGCAGAAATATTTCTCTGGCAAGGCAAAGACAGAAAGGGAAGCAATAAGAAAGGCGAAATTTCCGCAGCTAATTTAGTAGAAGCGAAAAACCTTTTACGTCGTCAAGGCATATCAGCCCAAAAAGTAAAAAAACAACCTAAATCTATTTTTGGTAACGGTAAAAAAATAAATGCGAAAGACATTTCTGTAATATCTCGACAAATTGCTACCATGTTAACTGCAGGCGTCACACTGATTCAGTCATTAGAAATGATTGCCCAAGGCCACGATAAACCGGCCATGCGCAAATTATTAAGCCAAATTACCGACGAAGTTAAAGCCGGTAACCCCCTATCGACTGCGTTACGCAAGCACCCCTTGTATTTTGAAGATTTATATTGCGATCTGGTAAAAACCGGTGAACAATCCGGCGCGCTAGAAACCATTTATGACCGCATTGCCACCTATAAAGAAAAAGCCGAAGCGTTAAAATCGAAAATTAAAAAGGCCATGTTTTACCCAATTGCGGTTGTCGTAGTGGCCTTTATTGTCACCACCATCTTACTGGTATTTGTGGTACCCCAATTTGAAGAGATCTTCTCTAGCTTTGGCGCAGAACTCCCCGCTTTCACTCAAATGGTATTAGGTATCTCCCGCTTTGTGCAGGACTACGGCATTTTTATCGCCATAATTATGGCGGCTGCAGCCTTTTTATTCGTTCGCGCTCACCGAAAATCCCCCAAACTGCGAGATAACGTCGACAAATTAATTCTAAAAACGCCAGTAGTCGGGGCCATATTAAAAAAAGCAGCGGTGGCCCGGTTTGCTCGTACCTTATCTACCACCTTTGCTGCCGGTGTGCCCTTAATTGGGGCATTGGATTCTGCTGCCGGCGCCTCGGGCAATGCGGTATACCGCGATGCCATACAATTTATTAAAAAGGAAGTGGCCGGCGGCCTACAAATGAATACCGCCATGCGGGCCACCAATGTGTTCCCCGATATGGTCACCCAAATGGTGGCCATTGGGGAAGAATCTGGCGCGGTGGATGAAATGCTATCGAAAATTGCCACCATTTATGAAGCCGAAGTGGATGACATGGTAGATGGCCTTACCAGCCTGCTAGAGCCCATTATTATGGCGGTTCTTGGAGTTATTATAGGAGGGTTGATCATTGCCATGTACCTGCCAATTTTTGATATGGGTAATGTGGTATAGTTACCAAAGCAAAATTATATACGTTTCATTCTTACTTACAAAAAACATTCCAACCCTCTTATCTACGGGGGTTGGAAAACCAACCATAAAACCTTTGAAATACTCAGTAAATTTGAAAGAAAATTGCCGGAATCAAAGCTTTTCCGTTGGGACTTTTTTCTGGAAAGGCTAGAACCTAGTAAAGCAACACTTTGACGCAACGAAGACTTTAGAAATGAATTTGAGAGAGTCAAGAAGCTAGTAAAAGATTACAAGAACAAAAACATCGATTACTCACTGGAACGCTCACTTGAGAGTAAGAAAGATAGCCGAATCAAAGGGGAAGTGGACAATCTGAAAAGGTAGCAACCACTAAATCGCCTCTTTTCATTGTATAAAGACTATATTGTAGCATTACTGCTCTTCTTGCATTTGTCGCGTCATCCAACATTCCGGTGAAAGTCTCAGGTACATTGACATCTATTATTTTCGCAAATACTGTGCTAGAAAAAAAACTAAAAACACAGCTATAATCCGCTTAAAAAATCCATTTTCTGTTATCCTTATTTACATATTATGTATTTATCACCCCAAGATGTACTTATTGAATCAGGTATTTTTAAAGCAACTTTTTCACCTTTCCCTAATTCTGCACGCTCTACTTTCCATTGGTCATAAATTTCAGTGTATTCCCTTTCAACATCAGAAGTTTCGAGAAATTCAAAATCATCGTTTAGCTGTTCCATTTCCAATGAGTAAAAATTACTAATGACAGGCGAAACCGAAATAAAAAGACGACGATATAAGTATTTTTTTCTTAATAACTCCAGCTTCTCATCGTCAGTTAATCTTGAACTGTTAATTTCGGTGTCGTATGTAGAGCCAAGCTCTAATAGAGCAATAGAGAACTCTCTGAGTCCCGCTTGCCAGAGATACTTTCTTGCTTCCAATAATGTTTTTTTGTCTAATGGCTGTGCTTTTCCAATTTGGCGGGAGTTATTCAACGCTGGATTCGTATTAATTGTACGATGTGAAGACCAATGCTTATTCATTCCGAGAACATATAGCGCATCTTGGTTACCAGAATCTGCTTCCAATAGTAATTCTTCTTCACTCAATTCTATTAGATAGTCATCAACCGAGTTTGGAGAAAGGTTGTTTTCAAGTATGAATTCATTTACAGCATTTACCTCTTCATTTTCTAAGAATTCAGCTAATGTCAGACAATCACTTCTCTGCGAGGTTTCAGGCACGCTTAACACTTTCTGGCTCTGTTCTGCATCTACGTATTCTGATTTTCTATCAACAAGAACTGCCTGACCTTTGCTACCTTCGCTAATCAATGATGTATTAGGGAAGGATTCTCCCGTATTTTCATTCTTGGTGAATAAAAATGTGATAATAAATAATGCTACTACCACTGTAACTACTATTATTTTCAATATTTCTGTCCATACGGTAAAGTAGTGGCATTATAAGTTTTGCCACCTGATTTAAGCCGCTATTATAGTAGCATAATGAATCGACCAGACTTTACTAGACTGAATTATGATAGCAATAACGCAAGATATTATAGATTCCTTTTTACGGTCAAATACTAAGTTGCCTGATTGGTCATTCTTTACATACAAGGGAGTAGAGATCATTGATTTCTTACCAGATGAATTCTCTATTGAATTGGTCAGTGGTGTTTTCATCAATTGTACAAATATGATGGTACGTGACATATCGCTCTCTCATCATATGATTAATATTAAAGAGTAAGAATAACTGCCCCCTTATTAAAATTTCATTTTTAATCATGGGGATTACACTGACAGGTTTCCAAAACGTTTCATTTTAGATAAATTTGGTGAAAATGCTTGCAAAAGGCTGCTTTTATGAAACACTCAAAGTAACAAAGGGCAGAATTATGATAAGCAATACCATTTCAGATCAATACGTTAGATCCTCATATCATCATAATGAAACGCTTCCGATCCGAGCTAGTGTAGGGCAACGCCCCCTTATACCCCTACCTTCATAACAAAAATACTAATTTGCCATTGAGACAAACCGCTATTTCAGGCAGTCTTAGTAAGGTTAATCACCTAATTATAAGCAGTTATATAAGCACCTATGGACGCCATATTCTCATTAATGCAGCACAGCCTGCCAACGTTTCTTATTACCGTTTTTATATTTAGTTTGCTGGTGGGCAGTTTTTTAAATGTGGTGATCTACCGCTTGCCCATTATGATGGAACGGGCTTGGCAAGCCGAATACCAAGGCTATTTTCATAGCGACGATACCGCAGCGCCCTCTACACCTTCGCCGCCCTTTAATTTAGTGAAACCCGATAGTACCTGCCCCCATTGCCAGCATAAAATTCGTGCCTGGGAAAATATTCCGGTGATCAGTTACCTATTTTTAGGTGGCAAATGCGCAAACTGCAAAGCGCCCATATCCATTCGCTACCCCTTAGTAGAGCTATTCACCGCCCTGGTGGCTACCTTTACTGCCTGGCACTTTGGTGCCACTAGCCAAGGTGTATGGGCAGTGTTGATCGTATTTATACTGATCGCATTATTATTTATTGATCTAGATAAAATGCTGTTGCCCGACCAGCTTACCCTACCGTTACTGTGGATAGGTCTACTGTTAAGTACCCAATCGGTATTTGTAAACCCAGTAGATGCCATTATTGGTGCCGCAGCCGGTTACCTAAGTTTATGGAGCGTGTATTGGGCCTTTAAGCTACTTACTGGTAAGGAAGGCATGGGCTATGGTGATTTTAAACTCCTTGCCGCCTTAGGGGCCTTTACCGGTTGGCAAGGCTTACCCATTATCATATTGCTATCGTCGGTGGTTGGCGCTTTTGTGGGTATTGTTATTATGATCACCCAGCGCAAAGACCAATCGGTTGCCATTCCTTTTGGCCCGTATTTGGCCGTGGCCGGTTATTTAACCCTATTGTATAAAACCCCCATTACCGAGATGTACCTAGCGTGGGTGCTAGGTTCATGAGCACCGCTTTTGTTGTGGGTTTAACCGGCGGCATTGGCAGCGGTAAATCCGCCGTTAGCGATCTCTTTGCTAAATTAGGCATTGATGTGGTGGATGCCGATATTGTTGCCCGTGAGGTTGTCGCCCCAGGACGGCCTGCTTTAAATCGTATTGTTCGCCGTTTTGGTAGCGATATTGTTAACAACGATGGCCACCTAAACCGCGCCAAGCTACGCCAAATTGTATTTGATAGCGCCGAGCACAAACAATGGCTAAACGATTTGCTTCATCCGGCGATTCGACAAGCCATGGGGGCGCAACTTGCCCAATCCACTACCCCCTATGTGATCTTCTCGGTACCGCTGCTGATTGAAAATAAGCTAGATACAATGACAAACCGTGTTTTAGTGGTAGATTGTGATGAGCGCACACAGCTAACCCGAGCATTAGCAAGAGACGGCAGTAACGAAACCACCATCCGCGCGATTATGGCAAGCCAAGCTACCCGAGCAGAACGCCTAGCGAAGGCAGATGATGTAATAGACAACAACGGTAGCTTGTCGTCCTTACCGGCGAAGGTTGAACAACTGCATCAACAGTATTTAAGGCTTTCTGCCGACTAAAACCGTCTCTCACCGTCTCGGCGGCGTCAAATTTACGCCAAGGGTTGATATTTTGACGCTTTTGCGTTGTAGTGCTATGCGATACAACAGAGAGGGCTTCATGACCACCACAACTTTTGAATTTCCACTGAAAGAAAAGGTGCGAAATTATTTGCGTATAGAACATTTGCTCGGGCAATTGAAAACCGGTGCGTCAACCCACAATACCGCGTTACAAGTGTACTTTTTCGAGCAACTGTTTACCCTTATGGACCTGTTAGAGCGTCTTGATCTGCGCTCGGATCTATTGAAAGATCTCGATGCCCATGAAAAAAACCTGGTTTTGTGGTCCAGCTATCCAAACATTGATAAACAAGCTTTAGATCAAACCTTACAGTCCATTGTCGCCCTTAGAGGCAATATCAAAGCCGAACGAAAATTTGGTACTGCCCTTAGAGAAGATCTTTTTTTATCGGCTATTCGTCAGCGTTTTTCTATTCCCGGTGGCGTATGCAGTTTTGATCTACCTAACCTTCACTATTGGCTTAGCAGCAGCGCACAAAGCCAACAGCAAGACATGGCCCGTTGGCGAAAATCCTTAGTCTCTTTGGAAGATGCTGTGGCTATCTTGTTGTCTTTTCTGCGTGAAAAATCGGCCTTTGATACCGTCGAAGCAGAAAACGGCTTTTACCAAGGTGTAGCAGATGATAAAAATGAACTCATTCGCGTAAAATGCGATACCAGTGAAGGCTTTTATCCCACGTTAAGTGGAAATAAGTACCGCTATTCTATCCGTTTTATGTGGTTTGAGGCCTCGTCAGGTCAGTCTCCGTCGGTGGAAAAGCCGGTGACATTTACCCTAGCGGCCTGCTAAACTTGCCGCAAAGCGTTTCTGACAAAGTAATTGATGTGAAAGTAAACTGTCCCATTTGTAACACCTTAGTGGAATGGTCGTCGACCAGTCTGTTTCGCCCGTTTTGTTCAAAAAAATGTCAGCTTATTGATCTTGGCGAATGGGCAGCAGAAGACCGGGCCATTCCCGCTACGAAACAATCCCCTGATACGCCAGAAAACATGCCCGATATTGAAGATATAGAAGCCATGTTAAGCCAGCAACAGGACGACTTTTTTAAACACTGATCCTCGCCGGACACGTTTCTTCTTAGTGCCGGTTTCATTTTATTTAAAGGTGAGTGAAATATGCTCAATTCCATTGTATTGACAGGTGGCGCCCATGGTAATGAAACCAGTGGCATTGAATTAATTCGACAATGGCAACTAAGCGGTATGCCAGCACGCTTTAACAACTTAAATGTACGTTGTGGCCTGGCAAACCCAAACGCCATTGACGCCAATGTGCGCTTTTTAGAAGAAGATCTTAACCGCCAATTTACTGTTGAGCGCCTCGCCAGTGATAACCTGGCAGCGGAAGCCGTATTAGCGAAACAACTCAATGAACTATACGGTCCTAAGGGCCCAGATTCTGCGACGGATTTTTTTATTGATGTGCACAACACCACCAGTGAAATGGGCGCAACCTTAATTATTTTGGAGCACGACGCGTTTAATATTGCCTTGGCCCGCTTTGTTAAAAATGCCATGCCAGAGGCAAATATCCTGATAGAAGATGAAAAGACCTTTGCCTCCCATGGCTATCTTTGCACCCTCGGTAAAAAAGGGGTGATGATTGAGGTAGGCGGTCAACCTCAAGGGGTGCTTCGCGAAGACGTGTATTTGCTGACGCAAAAGATGGCCGAGGCCATTCTCGATTTTTGCTTAGCCTGGAATGAAAAACAGGATTTATCCACCTTGCCCCCTTGCGAGGCTTTTCGACTGGGAAGAGAAATTAGTTTTCCGTTAGATGACCATGGACAACGAAAAGCCATGATCCACCATCAACTGCAAGATAAAGATTTTATCGCCTTGGAACAAGGAGCACCGGCTTTTACTGGCTTTGATGGCACAATCTACCTATGGGAAGAAGACACCACCTACCCCCATTTTATCAATGAAGCCGCGTACCATAAGCTAGATGTGGCCTTTGCCACTTCCCAGCGTATTACGCTATAAATACCCATAAAAAAAACCAGGCGTACTAAACGTCTGGTTTTATTGTTTATCACTAATGTTAGTGATGCTTATTCACGCTGCTTTGTTTTTTTAACCTTTCACCAATGCCTCGATAATTGCCACATTGGCGGCAGGAAAGCGGCTAGCATCAAGTGCGTTCAGCGCGCACCATTGGCCTGGTTGACCTTCTAACCCGGCGGGTTCACCAGTAAATTCAGATACCGTAAACACATGTAAGCACACGCGCTTATCGCCGTAATCATGCTCGATGGTAATAAGGGGCTTGGCGGCAACAACCTGAATGCCCACTTCTTCTAGCAGCTCCCGAGCCAATGCCTCAAGGGCACTTTCGCCGCTATCAACCTTGCCACCGGGAAACTCCCATTTGCCGCCTTGGTGCTTATCACAGGGGCGTTTACAGATAAATACCTGCGCCCCTTTAAGAATAACCCCAACGGCAACGTGCACTGTGCTCATTAAGACAGCTTACCGCAACACTGTTTGTATTTTTTACCTGAGCCACAAGGACAGGGATCGTTACGGCCGACTTTAGGCCCTTCACGCATTGCCGTGCGCACAGGTGCGTTACCGGCAGCTTCTGGCGCATCAGATGGACCCTCGGCATCTTGATGTTGAAACTTCTTAGGCACATCGTCAGCTTGACGACGTTGCTCTTCGACTTTCTCCACATCAGATTCCGCTTGTACCTGTACTCGACTTAAAATGGTGATCACTTCCACTTTAAGCGCTTCAAGCATACTGGAGAACAACTCGAAAGATTCCCGCTTGTATTCTTGCTTCGGATTTTTCTGTGCATAACCACGCAAGTGAATGCCCTGACGCAAGTGATCCATGGCTGCCAAATGCTCTTTCCAATGGCTATCTAAGTTCTGCAGCATAATGGCTTTTTCAAATTGGCGCAGTACATCAGGCCCCACCACATCCTCTTTTGCTTTATAGGCGCCTTCAATCTCTTCTAAGATACGCTCGCGAATACGCTCTTCGTAAAGCTTGTCGTCATTGTCTAACCATTGCTGTACCGGTAAATCCACTTTAAAGTCGGCCTTAAGACGTTCTTCTAAGCCGTTTACATCCCACATTTCTTCCAACGATTGGGGTGGAATATATTCATCGACAATACCGCTAACCACATCGACGCGAATGGCGGCAATGGTCTCACTAATATCGCCTTCGTCCAGCAATTCGTTACGTTGCTCGTAAATGACTTTACGTTGATCGTTAGCCACATCATCGTATTCAAGCAGTTGCTTACGAATGTCGAAGTTACGACCTTCTACTTTACGCTGCGCGTTTTCGATGGCGCGCGTTACCCAAGGATGTTCGATGGCTTCACCATGTTCCATTCCTAAACGCTTCATCATGCCGGCCATTTTTTCCGACGCAAAAATACGCATCAGGGCATCGTCAAGAGACAGATAAAAACGGCTTGAGCCAGGATCGCCCTGACGGCCAGAACGCCCTCGAAGCTGATTATCGATACGACGAGATTCGTGGCGTTCGGTACCAATAATATGCAAACCACCGGCTTCAAGAACAAGAGTATGTTGTTCTTCCCACTCGTCTTTAAGCTTCTTAATTTGTGCTTCTGTGGGGTTTTCTAGTTTTTCAACTTCTGCGCGCCAGTTACCCCCTAACACGATATCCGTACCACGACCGGCCATATTAGTGGCGATGGTCACCGCACCGGGTTTACCCGCTTGGGCAATAATATCCGCTTCATGTTCATGGAACTTGGCGTTAAGTACTTTGTGAGGAATTTTTTCCTTTTTAAGAACCCGCGACAATAACTCGGAATTCTCGATAGATACCGTACCAACCAATACAGGCTGGCCTTTTTTCACGGTGGCACGAATGTCAGCCACAATAGCATCATATTTTTCTTGGGCAGTCAGGTAAATGAGATCTGCCATGTCCTTACGTACCATGGGCCGGTTCGTGGGGATCACCACCGTTTCTAGGCCATAGATATGCTGGAATTCAAACGCTTCAGTATCCGCAGTACCTGTCATCCCTGCCAATTTATCGAAAATACGGAAATAATTCTGGAAGGTAATGGAGGCCAGCGTTTGGTTTTCGTTTTGAATTTTCACCCCTTCTTTAGCTTCCACCGCTTGGTGTAAGCCTTCAGACCAACGACGTCCTTCCATCGTTCGACCGGTGTGTTCATCCACAATAACAATTTGATCGTCTTTGACGATGTAGTCCACATCCCGCTGGAACAATTTATGGGCACGTAAGGCCGCGTTAATGTGGTGCAGTAAAGAGATATTCCCGGCAGCAAATAATGATTCACCTTCAGGTAAAATGCCTTTTTCATGCAAGATTTCTTCTACGTGAATTTGACCATGTTCGGTAAGGTGGATTTGCTTAGATTTCTCATCCACGGTGTAGTCACCGTCGCCTTCTTGGCCTTCTTCGTCTTCTTGCTCCTGCTGAACAAGCTCTGGGATCACCGTATTAATGGCTTTGTATAATTCAGAACTATCTTCTGCGGCACCAGAAATAATTAAGGGAGTACGGGCCTCATCAATTAAGATGGAATCCACTTCATCCACAACCGCGTAGTGCAACGGACGCTGAACCCGATCTTTGGGGCTGAATGCCATATTGTCCCGCAGGTAATCGAAACCAAATTCGTTGTTAGTACCATAGGTGACATCGGCATGATAGGCCGCCCGTTTCATGTCTGGCGACATGCCCGGTATATTGCACCCAACAGTCATACCAAGAAATTCAAACAACTCTCTGGACCAATCCGCATCCCGACTGGCAAGGTAGTCGTTCACCGTCACCACATGCACCCCTTTACCGCTTAGGGCATTGAGGTAGGTAGGCAGGGTTGCGGTTAAGGTTTTACCTTCACCAGTACGCATTTCTGCGATTTTCCCTGAGTGTAAAACCATGCCACCAAGTAGCTGTACGTCAAAGTGACGCATCCCATAAACCCGTTTGCTGGCTTCACGAACAGTGGCAAAGGCTTCAATGAGAATGTCGTCGACACTTTCACCTTTTTCCAGTCTGGCTCTGAGTTCTGCGGTTTTGCCTTTTAACTGCTCATCTGACAGCGCTTCATAGTCCTTTTCAAGCGCATTAATGGCATCGACGTTCTTTTTTAATTTTTTTAATAGTCGGTCATTTCGGCTACCGAATACTTTTCTCAGGATGCTTGCAAACATTTGGTTGATGATTCCACTACTTGTACGAGAAACCGGCGTCCCGGATACTCTCGTCGATTTAAAAAAATGACACCGTGCGTTACGTGCACTGTGCCACCCTATCTGATTCTGCAGCTTACGTTCCCATAAGCCTGATTCTGGCTGCTACCTGTTACCGTCGTTTCACGACAAAAGGCAGAGGATCGATCGGTTGTCCGTTTCTTATTACTTCGTAGTGTACATGTGTGCCGGTAGAACGGCCGGTGCTTCCCATAATGGCAACAGGTTGCCCCTTGGTAACCACATCGCCCACAGAAACTAATAGCCCTTTATTGTGCCCGTAACGAGTCACCATGCCATCTCCGTGATCAATTTCTACTAGCACGCCATAACCTGAACGTTCGCCGGCCCAGGTTACGATACCTGCGCCTGTGGCTAGCACGTCATCTCCCGACTTACCGGCAAAATCCACCCCTTTATGCATGGCAGGTTTACCGGTAAACGGATCGGTACGCATTCCGTAATAAGAAGACAACCATCCCGACGCTATTGGTCGGCCAGATAATTGACTCTGTTGTTGGATATGATGCCCCCGCACCAAACTTTCAAGCATGGCTAGCTGCTGTTTTTTTGCTTCAACAGACTGCGCTACCAATGCCAATTGTTGCATTAGGGGGTCATTTTCAACGTTATTCGGTGTAGAGTCTGGGATAAAAGCAGACAAATCTTCCGCCTCCATCCCGAATTCGTTGGCAATTAGTTTGCCTTGTTCATCGAGTTGAGCCACCGTTGATTCCACTGCTGCCAAACGCTCTGCCAACATCGTTAACTGCTGACGGGTTTTTGTGGTGAGTTTCTCAACTTCGGAATTTTCAGATTCGTTCACTGCCTGAGCCAACTTGATTCTGGCAATATCTTCAGACACTGAGTCGGTGCTGCGACTGGAAACTAACATGAACAGAGAGGACAACACCGTAAAGCTCACCAGTGTTCTCACACTGATGCTTTTTCGGTAGCGACGCTGTTTACCTATGAAGGTGATGGTTAGTTTCATTCGTCATTCTCAATAAAATCAGCGCTAGTTTAACGCTGTTCAGACAAATGAACAAACCACAATGAGATACCCAGCGATTTTTTTTAATACATAAGGCCTAAAAATGACTATTTTTTGACCTTATGTTGGTGTAACTCCCTTTATTTGCGCGGCCGAAGACATAATATGTTCGGAACCTTGTAAATCAAAATAATTACTGCATAACAAGGCTTCGGCACTACATGTGGTCACATCGGTCCGTAAATCTTCGGGCACATCCGCTTTTGGCTGCATATGTAACCACCCTGCTTTGCCACCACGTTTGGCTAAATACATGGCCTTATCGGCCAAAATCAAAGAGTGTTCCCAGTGCCAATTTGTCAATCCGCTATGGTGGTAACATACCCCTGCCGAGCAACTTGGCTTAGTCGGTAAACGTGAACCATGGGGCCAATCGGTGTGAGCAATGGCGGACATTAGCCGCTCCATAAATTCGGCCACCGACACGCCGGCATCTAGCAATATAAGAAATTCCTCTCCGCCCCAGCGTACTATATGATCGCTATGGCGCACTTCCCGTCTTAAAATGTCACTAAAGGCCACCAAGATATCATCGCCAACGGAATGGCCAAGTTGATCATTTAGGATCTTGAAGTTGTCGATGTCTAGAATAATACAAAAGATGCCCTGTTCTAGACGTTTTGAGCGTGCAAGAATATTGTCAATGTATACATCTAAATAACGCCGATTTCTAAGACCGGTAAGAGAATCTGTGAGGCTGGCGTTCTCAAGCTGCTTGTTGGCTTCAGCCAGCTTTTTATTCGCGTTATCTAGTTGTCGCGTACGTGCTGCCACCATGCTTTCTAAACGGGCTTTGCTGCGCTCTAAACGACGCATTCGCAGTTGGATGAGCCCCCATATTACCAACACTCCAATACACACAAACACAACCCGCATCCAGTTTTGTTCGTACCAATAAGCTGGCACTACAACGTGGTAAACGGTGGGTGTGGACCATGCGGATTGTTCCTGCATACGGGTCTGCACTTTAAACTGGTATTCTCCTGGCGGTAAGTTGGTATAGTAACCTTCTCGCCGGCTAATGGTGCCAGTCCAATTCGCATCATATCCATCTAAAAAGTAACGAAAACGCAGCGCGCTATTACGGTAAAATTTAGGGCTAGAAAATTCAAAGCGAGCATTGCGTTTCCCTAAGGGTAACGTGGCCCCGCTTTGGGTATACCAGCGATTATCAATCACCATTCCTTCGATTACAGGAATAGGCTCTGAAACCGCATCTATAGCCTGTGCTAAATTGATTACCCCAACACCATTTAACGTAGGCAGATACAGTATGCCGTCTTTGAGCGTGCCTTTGGCATTACCCGCACCATTACAACAACGAATACCATCTCTATTTGCCTCTGGTCCATAGTCGTCCACCAACACGCGGATATCAAGAGGGGTGTTTGGGGCTAAGGATGCTAACGCTACCTTGTATACGCCTTTAACATTGGAGACCACAAGAGAGCCATCATATTCTGCGGCATATAATAAATTTTCAGCAGGCAATTTATCGATTTGTGGCCAATACCAGTTGCCATCATGCTCAATAGCAAACCCAGCTTGGAGTGTGCCGATAATCATGCGTTTATCTTTCAGTTGGGTAAAAAATGAAATAGACGTTGAATGCAGTATTCTGTCTTCTGTAAATGCATTTAATTTGCCGTTGGCGTATTTGTAAGCGCCCGCAGCTGTGCCTATCCACAATTGCCCCGCGCTATCAGTAAACACGGCTCGGGTATTGTCTGATGTCAATTGCAACTGTTCAGATTGGTTCGTAAGCTGATGGCCATCCCAGCGATACAGCCCCTTTAATGTTGCTATCCAAATGGCACCATCGGCGGTTTCTGTAAACCCATTTATTTGATAGTTTTGCAGTGAAGGGAATTGCTGAATAACCTGATAATCAGATGTTAATTGCACGGCACCTGCACGGGTACCCGCCCATATGTTCCCCTTGCTGTCGATAAACAGGGTATAAACCACATTATTAGGCAGCCTGTCGTCGTTAACTAATAACGTAAAGCGACCCTGTTTAAATTGATAGAGCCCCCCATTCGTACCTACCAACACATGATCCTGCTGATTAGCAAAGGTCCACACATAAGGCTCGGCTAACCCGGCTTCTACTCCAAAATTACGAGAGCCGTCATAACGCAGGCGCTGTAGACCATGGGTCCGACTTCCAAACCATAAATTGCCCTGATGATCTTCAAACGCGGTAACAAACCATGGCAAGGTTTTATCGTCAATACTGGTGACTTCTTCAATGATTTCATTGCCATGTATTTGTATTAAACGCTGTTTACATGCGATCCATAAGTTACCTTTAGAATCAGCGTACAGCATCTCTACGCCATCAGTAATAGGGTTGCCAGAAAACAATGCCGGCGTTAACTGTCCCTCATCAGATAGCCTAAACACGCCTCGAGTAGTACCAACCACTAACGAACCGTTGTAATCGGTTAGATGTTCAATTTGGGATTGCTGAGGCTGACCTTGAAGTTTAATAAACTGATATTGCCCCTCACTATCAATAACGCCCAGCGCATTGTTAAATGCCACCCAGAGTTTATCTCCTTGGCGCGCCAAAGCCGTCACTTGCCCACGGTTCATTTCAATTGCATCTACCGCCAGAGAAGTCCGATCGACGGAAAATAACCCATTGGCAGCAATATAAATGCGCTGATTAAATTCGACAATATCTTCAATCTTGCCGGGGCTTTGAAAACCAAAATCAGGCTCGATAAACGCGCTATCCCTTTTAACGATAAGGCCATTAGTGCTGCCTATCCATAGTTGGTTTAACTCATCAACATACACCGTGCGCAGGATGGGATCAGATAAAGCGGGGGTATCTTCACTATTGAAATTACGAAAGTGGTCGCCGTCAAATCGGGTAAGCCCCCCTTCTGTGGCAACCCACATGTAGCCAGTTTTATCTTGAGTAATACTGACTGCAGAAATTTGCGGCATATTATCCCGGGTGTCCCACAAACGTTGGTGGTATACGGAATAAGGGATCACTTGCTGTTGCTGATTAGCGACATCATAGGGGAGCGTCTGACCCATAGACATTGCGGTCATAACAGACAAAATAAAAGAAACGATAAATCGCAAGTATCTGAGTTTGATCATGAGATATAGGAAAGAACATTCAAGAAAATGCAGAGGCTTGCCATGTTCAAGATGTCCCCACTTTTTACTACTACTATAAAAGGGTTCAATTTGCCGCTTAGCACGGCGTATATAATCACAATAGCATGTAAAAGCCCGCTTTTCTCTATTGCTGGCAGGTCTATTAGTCGTAGTTATCGGTGTTAAAAATGAAAAAACCGCCGGGGGAGGCGGTTTTTCTATTAAGCCAGTACAGGCTCTGCATAACGGATGGGCATTTCATCCTGATTTTCATAGGTAATGAACTCCCAACAATCTTGCTGGGATAACACAGCGTTTAACAATTTGTTATTCAAACCGTGCCCTGTTTTGAAGGCGGCTAATTCACCGATGATACTATGACCACCCATGTAAAGATCGCCCACTGCATCAAGTACTTTATGCTTTAAGAACTCATCGTCGTAGCGCAGACCTTCAGGATTGAGGATCCTAAAATCGTCCAGTGCCACAGCATTTTCCATGCTGCCACCTAAGGCTAAGTTATTTGCGTTCATGTATTCCAAATCGCGCATAAAGCCAAAAGTTCGCGCCCGGCTTACTTCATTCACATAAGAACAACTGTCAAAATCCATCACCATGTGCTGGCGAGTTTGACTAATAACCGGGTGGTCGAAATCGATACGAAAATCCACACGGAAGCCGTCGTAAGGACGTAGTTCTGCCCACTTATCACCATCTTCAACGCGTACGGTTTTGGTAATACGAATAAAGCGCTTAGGTGCGTTTAATTCTTCAATACCTGCCGCTTGCAGAAGGAAAACAAAGGGGCTAGCACTGCCATCCATGATAGGCAGTTCGTGACTGTCTACCTCAACGATGATGTTATCAATGCCCAGGCCAGCCAACGCCGACGCCAGATGTTCCACAGTATGAATACTGACGCCATCTTCATTGTTTACACACGTACAAAGCATGGTATTACCAACCGCATTTGCACGGGCAGGAATATCCACAAAAGGGTCAAGGTCGATGCGACGGAACACAATTCCCGTGTTCGCAGGCGCAGGCCGGAGAGTCATAGTGACCTTCTCCCCTTTGTGCAAACCAATACCGGTTTCTTGCACCGATTGTTTGATTGTACGTTGTCTAATCATGTCGTTGCTTTTACCTGTTCAAAAAGCGGTCGCATAGTGTACAGATGTACGTTGACAAAGTCAAATACACCCATTACGGCGCCGTTATTTAACACCTTATCTGTTAATCAGACACTAATTACAATGAATTAGTTCCTACTAACAAAAGCCTTAGTCAGCTTGTTTGCGCAAGAATGCCGGAATATCTAAATATTCAAGGTCATTATTCGGCTGCGCATCATTGTCGACTTTCAATGCTTGGTTACCATCTGTGGTACCTACACTGTTTGTATCTGTAGTAGAAGCACTTCCCGTGCCAAATTCTCGTGCTGCCCCAGATAAACGGGATCCTTCAGAGCTTACCAAGGAAATATCAGGCTTTCTTTCAGCCCCAATTCCGGTGGCAACCACTGTCACACGCAGTTCTTCGGCCAATTCCATATCGATAACCGTACCCACAACCACGGTGGCATTTTCAGAGGCAAAGGCTTTAACCGCATTACCCACGGTTTCGAACTCATCGATAGAAAAGTCAGGACCGGCTGTAATATTGACAAGAATACCGCGCGCACCCGACAAATCGATGTCTTCTAGCAACGGACAAGCAATGGCTGCTTCTGCCGCTTCTTCGGCCCGATCAGCGCCTGACGCCACACCGGTTCCCATCATGGCAGTGCCCATTTCAGACATCACGGTTTTCACGTCTGCAAAGTCGACGTTAATCAAACCAGGGCGAGTGATCAGTTCAGCAATACCCTGTACCGCGCCGTTTAACACGTTGTTTGCTTCGCTAAATGCTTGCAACAAAGGCGTGCCTGGGCCCATCACTTTCAACAATTTTTCGTTAGGGATAGTGATCAATGAATCGACGTTTTTCGACAATTCCACAATGCCCTGTTCCGCAAATGCGGTACGCTTTTTCCCTTCAAAAGGGAAAGGTTTAGTGACTACGGCAACGGTTAATATCCCCATTTCCCGAGCAATTCTTGCTACCTCAGGTGCGGCTCCCGTACCTGTACCACCGCCCATACCGGCAGTGATAAAGACCATATCGGCACCATCTAACGATTGACGAATGGTTTCACGATCTTCATGGGCAGCTTCCCGTCCTATATTAGGATCGGCACCTGCGCCTAAACCTTTAGTGACAGATGATCCAATTTGCAAAGTGACATCAGCACTGGAGCTACGCAAAACTTGAGCGTCTGTATTCACCGCAATGAATTCCACACCTTCAATGTTTTGTGCCACCATGTGTTCTACAGCGTTACCGCCGCCGCCACCTACACCAATGACTTTGATTACGGCTTCTTCGCCGTGGCTATCTATTAATTCAAACATACTTACTCTCCGGATTGGTACGTCTAACAACACTAAGCCAGGTCATAATTCGCCGATCACCTGCTTCCATGCGATCGTATGCCATTGTCTTAGCGCCCCCAAAAATTAAAATTAAAATTCACCTTTAAACCAGCTTTGCACCCGTTGAATAAAACTATCGCCGGATTTTTGCTTACTGGATTTCTTATTATCAGCTTGCATTTTTCCGTAGTGAAGCAAGCCCACTACTGTTGCAAAACTTGCGTCATCGGTATATTCCGACAACCCGCGCATATTTATTGGTTTTCCTACTCTAACAGGCATCTGGAATAGCTCTTCGGCAAATTCTACTGCCCCTTCCATTTTGGCCGTTCCCCCTGTTAGCACAAGACCCGCGGCAATTTGTTCTTCAAAACCGCTGGCTCGAATTTCTTTTTGTACCAGTTCAAACAACTCTTGGTACCGAGGTTCAATCACCTCTGCCAGTGTGTGACGAGACATGGCCCGAGCCGGGCGTCCACCCACACTGGGTACTTCAATGTTCTCTTCCATGCTCACCATGTCTTTTAACGCACAGGCATAGTTCACTTTGATTTCTTCAGCATTGCTAATTGGCGTGCGGAAAATCTTAGCAATATCACTGGTTATCTGATTTCCGGCCACAGGGATCACCGCAGTGTGCCGAATAGCACCATCAGTGTAAATAACGATATCCATCGTCCCGCCACCAATATCAACCACACAAACGCCTAACTCCCGTTCATCGTCGGTCAACACCGCATAACTTGATGCTAGCGCAGAAAAAATCAACTGATCTGAATTCAGTTCACAGCGCTCGATACACTTCACCAAGTTTTTAGCCATATCGTCGGCACAGGTAATAATATGGGCTTCAGCCTCCATACGCACACCGGACATACCCACAGGATTTTTAATGCCCTCTTGCACATCAATGGTAAATTCCTGCGGTAACACATGGAGTAAACGTCGCTCGGCAGCAATGGGAACCGAACGTGCCGCATGTATTACGTTGTCTACATCTTCTTGTGTTACTTCCTGATTGTTAATGGGCACCATGCCTCGTTCATTCTGGCATTTCACATGCCGTCCCGAAATGGCCATAAACACCGAAGAGACTCGGCAATCGGCCATCAGTTCCATTTCGCTAACAGCACGCTGTACCGATTTAACCACCAGATTAAGGTCGTTCACGCCGCCTTTGTCCATACCCTGAGAAGCATGTGTACCTACACCAACAATACTGATCTGCTCATCATCTAGCAGTTCACCGACAACAGCTTTAACATTGCTGGTGCCGATATCCAGTCCGACAATCAGATTACGCTCAGCAGGTTTTGACATTGTGCTTATAAACTCTCTTATTAACTTTTTTCATCATTTACATCTCGCCAGCCTACGGCCAGCCCGGTATCGTATCGTAGATCAACATACTTTACGGCTTTAGGTTGTCTTGCCAACAACGGGTAGACATCAATAAAGCGCTGTAATCTATCAATAAATTCTTGCCTACCTAAATTCAATTCAATGCCATTGGCCAGTTGTATCTCCCAAGCAAATCGTTCACTTAAGGACAACTCTGTAATCGGCATGGCGGTAGTGGCCAATAACGACTGCATGGCGTTAAAACCTTCCAGCGCCGTTTTTTCACTGCCTCCTGGACCGAACAATTTCGGTAAGGATAGACCTTCGGCGCTTGCGCTAAAGGTATCGCCATAAGGATTCAACAAAAAATCATCGTTCCACTGTGCCACCGGCTTTTGCTCGACCAAATAGATTTTTAACGTATTTGGCCATTGCTTACGTACCGATGCGCGGTAAATCCAAGGCTGAGACTCAACCAGCTGATAGACTTCATTCACATCCAGCGAGAAAAAGCTTCCTGGCTGAGCCTGACGGATCAAACGTTCCAGCCGCGGAATATCCACATGACTGAACTCGCCTGAAAAATCCACCACCTGCACCGGTGCCCGTTGGGCATCTTGCAAGTAATCGCGAATTTGTAATCCACCGATAATAAGACTCGCCATCACAGCGACCAAAAACAGAACACCTGACCATAACCGGATCCGTTTTTGTGTTTTTTCCGCCATATCCAGCCTCGCTACGTCTGTGCCAGACTGGTCGCCAGAATTTCCAGCGTCAGTGCGTCAAAACTGAGTCCTGCCGCCATCGCAGCTTTTGGTACTAAACTTTTCTCTGTCATACCGGGTACAGTATTGGCCTCAAGCAAATAAAACTCGCCTTGCGTACCTTGCATGACATCAATGCGTCCCCAGCCACTACATGACAGCGCTTTAAACGCACGCAGCGATACGGCTGCCAATTCGGCTTCTTTGTCCGCAGACAAGCCGCTGGGGCAATGGTACACGGTGGTATCATCTTGATACTTAGCCGCGTAATCGTAAAATTTATGGGGGGTAGACATGCGGATCGATGGCAATGCTCGGTTCTGTAACACAGAAACCGTAAACTCGGGGCCATCGATGAACTGCTCTAACAGGACCTGATCATCGTACTTAAAGGCGTCCTGTATGGCAGTTTCTAGTTGTTTAGCGCTTGTCACTCTTGCCATGCCGATACTCGAACCTTCTCGGGCAGGCTTGACCATGACTTCATTCCCCAATTCCATCATTATAGCCCCGCACGATCCAGCTTCAAAGTCACTTTTATCAGCAATTCGATATTTCGCCGTAGGCAGCCCTAAACATTGCCATATTTGCTTGGTATGGATTTTATCCATGGCTAACGCAGAACCTACTACACCGCTTCCGGTATAGGGTATTTTAAGGTGTTGTAACGCCCCTTGCATGGCACCGTCTTCGCCGCCACGGCCATGCAGCATGATCAACACTCTATCGAACTTTTCATCAATCAAATCAGTTAGTTGCCGTTCAGCCGGATCAAAGGCTACCGCCTCTACGCCTTGCCGAAGCAGCGCATTTAGCACCGCCTGTCCCGACGACAACGACACGTCCCGTTCTGCTGAGTCGCCACCAAGCATCACTGCTACTCGTCCAAAACGCTGTGGATTTACCTGTTTAACCATTGCCGACACTCGCTTTTATTTTTTTTTCTTCTAAGCCTGAATTTGCCAAATCTTTGGCAATTTGGCCGATATTTCCCGCGCCTTGGGTCATGATCACGTCATTTTCCTGCATCACATTTGCCAATAACTGGGGCAAGTTAGCGGGATCTGACACATAGATGGGCTCTACCTGCCCCCGTAAACGGATAGACCGACACAAGGATTTGCTGTCTGCGCCGTCGATGGGATCTTCACTGGCAGCGTAAACATCAAGCAGAAGTAATCCATCTACCTGAGACAACACATCCACAAAATCTTCGTACAAATCTCGGGTACGGGTATACCGATGGGGCTGATACACCATCACTAATCGTCGCTCGGGCCAATTCGCCCGCGCCGCACAAATGGTGGCTTTCACCTCGGTGGGATGATGGCCATAGTCATCCACCAAAGTAACGGTGCCAGCGGGTGATTGAAAATCACCGAGTACTTCAAAACGACGACCGATGCCACCAAAAGCACTTAGCGCACTTACAATGGCCTCATCTTCAATGCCTTCATCGGTAGCCACCGCGATAGCCGCCAAGGCATTAAGCACATTATGCATACCGGTTAAATTTAACGTTACCTGTAGCGCAGGTAAATTAGGCCGCAGTACGTCAAAGGACGCCTGACCAAATTTAAGTGAAATATTTTCTGCCCGCACGTCGTTATGCGCCTGTACCCCATAGGTCAGAATATTCCGGCCTATTTTGTCTCGCAAAGACTGGATCACCTCATCATCACCACACAATATGGCCTGCCCGTAAAATGGCAAATTATGGAGAAATTCCAGGTAGGTATCTTTGACCTTGTTAAAGTCACCATCATAGGTGGTCATATGATCTGGCTCTATATTGGTGACAACAGAAACCATGGGTTGAAGGTGTAAAAACGACGCATCGCTTTCATCCGCTTCGGCAATTAAATAGCGACTTGTTCCTAATCTGGCGTTGGTACCGGCGCTGTTAAGTAAACCGCCAATAACGAAAGTAGGATCCCGTCCAGCCTCAGCAAAAATCGTTGCTATTAAACTGGTGGTGGTGGTTTTACCGTGAGTGCCTGCAACCGCAATACCGTGTCTAAAACGCATTAATTCAGCCAGCATTTCAGCCCGGCGAATAATAGGAATACGGTGTGCTCGCGCATACTGAATTTCAGGGTTATCTTCGTTGATAGCACTGGATACCACTACCACATCAACCCCTTGCACATTCTCTGCTCGATGGCCAAGGCAAATGGTTGCGCCTAATTTTTGTAAGCGAGCGGTCATGGCGCCGTGCTGAATATCCGACCCAGCTATTTCATAGCCTTCGTTGAGTAAAACTTCGGCAATACCGCCCATACCGGCGCCGCCAATCCCAATAAAAAAGATCCGACACACTTTTCGCATTTGCGGGCTTTGAAACGCATTTTCTGACATCATGAGTGCTTGTTTCCCATCAGCAAGTGGCATTGTTCAACGACGTGTTCTGTTGCCTCGGTTCGCGCGGCTTGGCGGGCTTTATGTCCCATCGCCAGACACGCCTGTGGTTGGCGCAGCCAACTTTCCAATATGGGTCCTAATTCTTCGGCCATATCATTTTGCGATAACATTTTCGCCGCCCCCACATTCACCAAAGATAAGGCATTTTTTGTTTGATGATCGTCCACCGCATGAGGCAGCGGAACAAAGACCGCCGGTAACCCTGCCGCAGCCACTTCGGCTACTGTTAACGCCCCCGCACGACAAACAATAAAATCCGCCCATTCATAAGCCGCTGCCATGTCATCGATAAATTCGCTGACCTGAACATCCACACTGCCACTGGCATATGCCTGTTTAACGGACTCTGCGTTGCCTTTTCCCGCCTGATGACGAATGGTTAGCCCGTACAAATTACTGCAAACCATGGGCACGGTCTGATTTAGCGCCTGGGCACCTAAACTACCGCCAATCACCAGCATTCTCAAAGGAGAATGGGTTTCAGTTTTTGCCGCCAAAGCGGTAATTTCTTTACGCACCGGATTACCGATAGTCAGGCATTTTGTAGCCGCTCGCTTAAAGCCGCCTCGGGCATCGTCAAAACCGAGTAATATGCGCCGCGCCAGCTTTCCAAGCAGACGATTCGTCATACCAGCCGCAGCATTTTGTTCATGAATAATCAGTGGAATACGCCGAAGCCATGCGGCAGCGCCGCCAGGACCACTGGCATACCCGCCAAACCCAATAACCAAATCGGGCTTTAATGTTCCCATTAACGAAAAAGCTTCTTTTAGCCCTCGACCAAGGGCAATGATGCCACCTAAACGAGCAGACAAGCCTTTACCTCGTAAGCCCTGCACATGAATAAAATGAATGGGAATACCCTGTTGCGGCACCACCTGGGCTTCCATACGTTCGGCTGTGCCTAGCCAATGCACGTCCCACCCTTTAGCGGAAAGGGCATGGGCCACAGCTAATCCAGGAAAAACATGTCCTCCGGTTCCACCGGCCATGATAAGGCAGCGTTTACTCATTTTCTGCCCCCATTTCTACCTCTTCCAACATGGCTTTAATGTTATCTTTGGTCTGTTTTTCTTCATCCTGTTTAATTACCGCAGGCTTGGCTTTTTTCTTGTCTTTTCGGCCTAACGCCTGCACACCATCCACCCGCAATTCAAAATCAATGCGAATAAGCATCGCCACCGCCACGGCCAGCACGATAAGACTGGTACCACCGTAACTGATTAGCGGCAGTGTTAACCCTTTTGTAGGCAGAATACCGGCGCTTGCGCCCACATTCACCGCGGTTTGAAAACTTAGCCAAATGCCAATGCTGTATGCTAAATACCCTTCAAAGGGGCGTTGTTTAGCCAGTGCTTGCTTACCAATATTGAGGGCTCTCACCACCACAAACAAAATCAGCGCTAAGATCACTAACACACCAACGAAGCCCAGTTCTTCGGCTACGATGGCCATAATAAAGTCAGAATGGGCTTGGGTAAGAAACTCTAGCTTTTGGTAGCTATTTCCTAACCCTTGACCAAACCAAGAGCCGCGGCCATAAGCCATAAGAGATTGAGTTAACTGATACCCGCTACCGAAAGGGTCGGCCCAAGGATCGAGAAACGAGGTGACCCGCCGCATTCGGTATTCTTCAAACACAATAAGAAACACAATGGCCAGCATGCCAACAAAAACAATGGCGAAAAACTGCCATAATCGGGCGCCAGCCAAAAATAGTAAGCCCATGGTGGTGGTAAACATCACCACCACGGTACCGAAATCAGGCTGAAGTAATAACAGGCAGGCCAATACAAAAAACACCACTAAAGGTTTCAAAAAGCCTTTGATATTTTCGGTCACTTCATCGTAGCGCCTAACCAAATAACCAGCTAAATAGGTAAAGAAAAACAGCTTAGCGGGCTCTGCTGGTTGCAATGTCAATGGGCCAATCACGATCCAACGGGTACTGCCGTTAATGGTTCGCCCCACTACCAACACGGCCAATAACATGGCGATGGCGGCCAATAAAAGCCAGGGGTTAATAACACGCCAAAAACTCATGGGAACTTGCAATACCACGCCAGACGCCAACAGCGCCACCAACAGGTAAATACCGTGTCGAATAGAAAAATAAAATGGGTTGTCGTAAAGGCGATCAGCCATAGGCATAGAAGCGGACGTAACAATGACTAGTCCCAAAGTGGCCAGTGCCAATGCCGCCAATACAAGGCCGACATCATAAGGTGATGAAGTCTTAGCTGGGCCATGACGTTGGGCGAAAAGATCAGCTAAACGCTGGGTAGTCGACGACATTATAATTCCACCTTAGCAATGGCATCAGCGAAAACCGTGGCACGGTGTTGATAATTTTCGAACATATCAATGCTGGCACAAGCGGGTGATAACAGCACCGTATCTTTGCTAGAAGCGTGTGTTGCAGCAAAGTTTACTGCAGCCGGTAAATCATCAACCTGATGGGCATCATGAAACAATTCGGCGATGTCCGGGCCATTTTTACCCAGGGTGATCACCACATCCACATAGCGAAGCAATGCACTTTGCAACACCGATAAATCAGCGCCTTTACCGTCACCGCCTGCAATCAAAAACAGCTTACCGGTTTTTTGTTTACCAATACCTTCTAAGGCGGCAAGAGTGGCCCCTACGTTGGTGGCTTTAGAGTCATCTATCCAGTGCACGCCGCCACGTGTGCTAATTTGCACACAGCGATGAGGCGCAGGAACAAAGCTTTTTACCCCTTCACACGCGTCCGCCATAGACACACCAGCTAGCAGACTTAACCCAAGAGCGGCCTGAATATTAAGCACGTTGTGAGTACCCACCAACTGTACATCTACCATATTCAATACGGGCTTACCCTGCCAAGTAATACAGTTATTGCTAAAACCAAATTCGGTATTGGAACTTTCAACGCCGTAGCCAGTGACTTTAGAAACGGGGGATGCAGGGAAGCACTCTTGGTGATCTCGCCACACCAAGGCATGCTCACAATGTAAAAAAATTCGCTGCTTAGCCGCCGCGTAATCACCGATGGTTCCGTGACGGTCAAGATGATCATCAGAAATATTTAAAATGGTGCCGCCCTTTAGTGATAACGATGACGTTGTCTCGAGCTGAAAGCTGGACAATTCCAACACTAAGGCATCCCACTGCTCACCCAAAGTATCGAGAACAGGTTGTCCCACATTCCCCGCTGCACAGGCTTTAAGACCGGCCGTTTTGAGTATATGGGTCAGCAAGAGTGTGACCGTGGTTTTGCCATTAGAACCGGTAATGCCAAACAATGGCGTACGAGACAAACGGGCAAATAATTCTATATCACCCATCACCTCAACGCCGGCTTGACGGGCGAGGTGCACTCCCGGATGGCTTGGGGAAATGCCAGGACTTAGGATCAGCATATCGATGTCAGTCCAAAAATCCTCATTCACCCTACCCAATGTTACAGGGTTTGTGATCCACGATGGCACCACGGCTTCGGCACGGGTGTCCCATACCGAGACCGTGACGCCCAAACCAGTTAAAAAACGCACCACAGACTGACCTGTCAAACCCAGGCCTGCCACTACTATGCGTTGTTTAGCGAGAATTTCGTCCATGGATTACCGTAATTTAAGTGTGGCTAGTCCAACCAGCACAAGAATGAGTGAAATGATCCAAAACCGCACAATAACCCGAGGTTCTGGCCAGCCTTTTAATTCAAAGTGATGATGTATGGGCGCCATACGGAAAATACGTTTACCTCGCATTTTAAACGAGCCCACCTGCAAAATAACCGACACGGTTTCCATAACGAAAACCCCGCCCATAATGATCAATACGATTTCCTGGCGCACTAGCACGGCAAGTACGCCCAAGGTTCCCCCTAATGCCAATGAACCCACATCGCCCATAAACACTTGCGCCGGATAGGTGTTGAACCATAAAAAGCCTAACCCAGCACCAACAATTGCAGTGCACACAATCACCAGTTCGCTGGTTAATGGAATGTGGGGAATATTTAAATACTCGGCAAAGTTCACATGGCCGGTTACATAGGCAAAAATAGATAATGCCCCTGCCACTAAGATAGTCGGCACAATGGCCAATCCGTCTAGTCCATCGGTCAGGTTTACCGCGTTTGAGGTTCCCACCAGGGCGAAATACACCACCACCACATAGAACAAGCCTAGTTGGGGCATAACCTCTTTGAAAAATGGCACAATCAAGGCCGTTTCAGCACTTTGTGCGGCTGATGCATAAAGGTAAAATGCCACCCCAAGGGCAATAACCGATTGCCACAAATACTTCCACCGAGCAATCAGGCCTTTTGAGTCTTTGCGAATGACTTTTCGGTAATCGTCTACAAAGCCGATAATGCCGTACCCCACCACCACAGCCAGGGTAACTAACACGTACCGGTTAGTGAGATCTGCCCATAACAGTACGCTCACCACTATGGCAAAGAGGATCAACAAGCCGCCCATGGTCGGTGTTCCGGCTTTCGACAAATGGCTTTGAGGCCCGTCGTCTCTTACCGTCTGTCCAATTTGCAAACGCTGTAACCAACGAATCATTTTCGGGCCCACAAATATTGCGATCAGCAGCGCTGTTAGCGTACTGAGGATGGCCCTTAACGTAAGGTAAGAGAAAACAAAAAAGCCAGGTTCAAATTGTTTCAGCCAATCGGCTAGCCAGATCAACATGCTACGCGCTCCCGACGGCTTTCATTCTTTCCCAAGCGTGACCCCTCAATGGCGTCCACGACCCGTTCCATTCGTGCACTTCGAGACCCTTTTACCAGCACAGAAACACGGCTTTTCCCTGCGGCACAAATTGCGTCAAGGGTATCTATCAAAGCGGGCATATCCGTAAAGTGGGCGCCCTTATCACCATAGACATTGCTGGCTTGTTGGCTTAATACACCCATGGTAAAGAGATAATCAATGCCTTTAGTGCGTGCATACTGGCCAACTTGTTCGTGATATTGACGGGCATTTTCGCCCAACTCGGCCATATCGCCCAAAATAAATACCCGGGTACCTGTAAAGCTAGCAAGGGTGTCCATGGCCGCCATCACGGATGCCACATTGGCATTATAGGTGTCGTCGAGTAAGCGCAATTTAGCCGTTAATAATTTACTGTTTAAGCGACCTTTAACTTGAGTCATGGCGTTTAAGCCCGCTGCCACATCGTCTAAAGTGGCCCCTAGTTGCAACGATAAGGCGGCCGCCACTAAAGCATTACCCACGTTATGTACCCCAGGTATGGCCAACTTAATGGCTACATTTCCTGCCGGAGTTTGTAACGTAAATTGTGCGCAGCCATCTTCATTCATCTGAATGTCTGCGCCGTTAAAATCTGCTGTGGTTTTTTGCTCGGGTGAAAAGGTAAGCACCTTTTTATCGCCGACTTTACTTTGCCACATAGAGGCAAACTCACTGTCGCCATTAATAATGGCCACACCGGTATCGCTTAAGCCTTCAAAAATTTCACTTTTTGCCTCGGCCACACCCGATGTACTGCCAAACCCTTCTAAATGGGATGCTGCCGCGTTGACAATAGTGGCAACGTCAGGTTTCACCAATTGTGTGGTATACCCAATTTCGCCAGCATGATTGGCACCTAACTCGATGACCGCAAAATCATGTTGGGCTTCTAAACGCAATAAGGTTAGCGGTACACCAATATCGTTGTTGAAGTTGCCAGCGGTGGCTAGCACCTTACCCCGACATGATAAAATGGCACTTGTCATCTCTTTTACGGTGGTCTTGCCACTGCTACCGGTGATAGCAATGGTTGCCGGCGCGACCCTTTGCTTAACCGCGGCGCCCAACAACCCTAATGCTTGCTTGGTGTCACTCACGGAAATAACCGGCAGAGACGTCTTCACCGGTTCGCTGGCGATCACGGCACTTGCACCAGCCTGTTCGGCGGAAGAAATAAACCGATGACCATTAAAATTTTCGCCACACAAAGCAATGTAAAGGTCACCAGGCTGTAATGTACGGGTGTCTGTACTCACCCCTTTAATGTTCTGATCTTCGCCTTTTAAGGTGCCTTTCACCTTATCGGCAATCCAGAGCAGCGTGGTAGCAATCATTTGCTGTACTCCTTTTGCAAGCGAGTAACTACCCCTCGCTCGTTATAGTTTTTTTTCTCTTCACCAACAATTTGATAATCTTCGTGGCCCTTGCCTGCCAATAAGATAAGATCGTTTGGTGCTGCGTGTTCAAGGCAGTGGCGTATGGCTTTTTCTCTGTCAGGCTCATCCACCACATCTTGTGGTGACGTCAACCCAGTTCGAATATCTGCAGCAATGGATTCAGGCTGTTCCGAGCGGCAGTTGTCAGTGGTGATCACAAGATGATCTGCCCCTCTTTCTGCGGCTTGCCCCATTAACGACCGTTTTCCTTTGTCTCTGTCGCCACCACAACCAAACGCGCACCAAATGGCGCCCTCGGTATGGGCTCGCGCAGCGTCTAGCGCTTTAGTCAATGCATCCGGGGTATGGGCGTAATCCACAACCACATTGGCATGCTGCGCAAAAGAAAACACTTCCATGCGACCTGCAACCGGTTTGACTTTCGGTAACAGTTTCACAATGTCGTCAAAGCGTTGGCCCTGAACTAACATGACACAGATCACCGCCAGCAGATTGTAAATATTAAATGCCCCCAATAAAGGCACATCAATATCCTTAACGCCCCAACTGGTAGCGAGTCTGAATTGACATCCATTGGCATGATATTTCACGTTTGTGGCCAAACAATGGCGATCTTCTGACAAATCGGTGGGCAATGCGCCCATGCCATACCAAACCGTTTGTACCCCTTTAGGCTTGTTGGTATGCCACAGGTGACTTTCCTTATCGTCGGCGTTTAACACCACTGTGCGTACACCGGGCAACTGCATGGCCAGACGCTTGGCTCCACCATACTGAGCCATGGTCTGGTGATAATCTAAATGGTCTCGGCTTAAGTTCGTAAATACCACCACGTCAGTCTTAACGTGGCTTAAACGTCCTTGCACCAAAGCATGAGAAGATGCCTCAAATGCCACTTGCCGCGCGTTCTGTTGCACAAAGTCTGCCAACACGTATTGCATGCGAATGGCATCTGGAGTGGTATTGCCTGCAGGAGTGGGTTTCCACCGGGTATTTTCACCTTGGTAAATCCCAGCGCCTAACGTACCCACCGCTCCACACCGCGTGCCATCTAGGGTGGTCAGCTGAGACAACATTTGTACTACCGAGGTTTTACCATTGGTGCCGGTGACTGCCACAGACCGCATTTTAGTCGCTGGATAGTCGTAAAATGCTCCTGCTAAAGACGACAATATGTCGGTTAATTCATACAGATGAACAATGATAGTGGTGCCGCGCATTTCCATTCTGCCGTGTTCACGTACCGTGTCGGTCTGGGCCAGAATGGCTTTTGCCCCTAAACTAATTGCTTGGGGTATAAATTCTCTACCATCGCGACTGTGCCCTTTTACCGCGACAAAGGCTAACGAGGGCGAGACCTCTCGGCTATCGAGCGTCAGGCCTTTAATTCTGATATCCGGTGCGTTAATGCCAAATTTGGTTAGCAATACACCTAAGCTTTGTTCGAATGCGCTAACTACCATCGCGCCCTCCGTTCAACCATGTTGTCGACGTAACCTGTTTATCATCGGGCAGAATATTTAACAGTTGCAGCGCGCCACCGGTAATTGCCGAAAAGACAGGTGCGGCGGTATCACCACCATGATAAAGGTCTCCACCGGGTTCATTAATTAACACCACGGTGACAATTTGAGGGTCGGTCAAAGGAGCTACGCCGGCGAAAATATTCACATATTCATCACCATAACCGCCGGCAATGGCCTTTCTGCTGGTACCGGTTTTACCGCCAACACGATACCCGGGTACCGCAGCTTTCGTCGCCGTGCCACCCCGTTGGGTCACACTTTCTAACATGGCCAACACAGCCTTGGCATTTTTTTCTGATACCACCCGCTGTGGCTCAGCTTGATAAGTTAAATTTTGTGTATTTTTCACAATATTCAACGGCATACTGATACCGCCGTTAGCAATGGTGGCGTACATGCGCGCCAACTGTGCCGTGGTTACAGATATGCCATAACCAAAGGACAATGTGGCCAGTTCAAAATCAGACCAGCGGCTACGTTCATGAAATAGGCCGTTGCTTTCGCCCGGTAAGTTGGTGCCGGTATCACTCATTAACCCCATGTTGTAATAGGTGTCTAACAAAAACGGTTTCGGCACCCCAAGCGCCAATTTGGACGTTCCCATATTTGACGAATGCTGAATAATTTCTTCTAGCGTCAGCTTACCTAGATTTCGATGATCTTTAACCAAGCTGCCCCCTAAGCGCATCCACCCCGGGTTGGTATCAATAACATCGTCCACTTTCACACTGCCAAATTCCAACGCCGACAAAACCGCAATGGGTTTCAGCGATGAGCCGGGTTCAAAGGCATCGGTAATAACCCGATTGCGCATACGATGGGGCGAAACGTTACTGCGATCATTAGGATTAAACGAAGGCGCATTTACCATGGCAAGTATATCGCCGGAATGCACGTCCACCACAATGGCTGACGCCGAGGCGGCTTGGTAATAAAGCATGGCCTCTTTGATTTCTCGGTACGCTAGGGCTTGAATACGCTGATCGATGGTAAGGGTGAGATCACCGGCTTTTTCACCGTCTGTGGTTTTTAAAATTTCAACCTGACGCCCCTTGGCATCTCGCCTGATGACCTTTGAGCCAGGTGTGCCGGTAAGCCAATCGTTATAGAGACGCTCTAGCCCTTCAATACCAGTATCATCCACATCGGTAATGCCGATTAACTGGGCGGTCACTTCCCCATTGGGATAGTAACGACGGCTTTCCCGACGCAGATAAATACCGGGAATCGCCAACTTAGCAACGTAATCTGCCATGGCTGGCGACACTTGACGTTGTAAGTAAACAAACCGCCTTTTAGGGTTTTGTACTTTGCTTCGCAGGCTTTCTACATCTCGGCCTAACACGTCAGCCAAGGCTTCCCAGCGCTCTCGTTGCTCCAGCCCGCCTTGCTCATGAATAATTTTAGGGTCGGCATAAATAGCCCGTACCGGTACGCTGACCGCTAGTTCTACGCCGTTGCGATCGGTAATAATACCTCGATAAGCGGGCATGTTACGGGTACGCATGGTGCGACTATCACCCTGTTGGATCAGGTTATCTGGCGCAATCACTTGAATATACGCAGCACGCACCCCTAAACCAGTAAAAACACTGACAACCAAGGCAATAACCAAGACAAACCGCCACTGCACCAGTGACGGGGTCACATTTTGCTTGGCACCGGTTTTGGTTTTTTTGGCTGGCAGTGTGAACAGACTCATTTTAACTTCACCACCACTTCTTCTTCAGCGGAAGGCCGATACATGTCGAGCTTCTTTTCCACTTCGTTTTCTATTCGGTTATGTTCCGTTAATGCGCGTTGTTCTAGCACCAAGTTGCGCCATTCCACATCGAGATCATCCTTCTGCTGCATTAACGATTCCATGACAATATTTTGCTGACGATTTAGATGGCTGGCCAACACCACACTAATGGCTGTGGTCACAACCATTAAATACAACAAAACCCGCAACTTGTTGCGGGCCAAATCTGAGACCAATATCAGTACGAGACTGAAGTTTGTTGAGGTGGGCGCCCTCTGGCTTTGGGAGTTCGTCATAGCTTTTCGGCTACCCTAAGTACCGCGCTTCGGGACCGCACATTGTGTGCAATTTCCTCCTCTGACGGCTTGATGGCCTTACCCAGTGCTTTTAACACTTTATCTGCATCAATTTCGGCCTGTGTAATAGGAAGGTTATGGGGTACTACCTTGCCTCGGCTTTGCTCTTTGATAAAACGTTTAACTAACCTGTCTTCTAAGGAATGAAAAGAAATCACTGCCAGTCGCCCTTGGGGAGCTAGCACTTCCACCGCCGCTTTTAGTCCTACTCGCAGTTGCTCCAACTCGGCATTGATATAAATACGAATGCCTTGGAAAGCTCGGGTTGCCGGATGCTTATACTTATCTTTAACCGGTACGGCTTTATCGATTAAGTCAGCCAGCTCAGCAGTGCGAGAAACCGGTTGGGTTTGTCGACGCTCCACAATGGCATGGGCAATGCGCTTGCCGAATTTTTCTTCCCCAAACTCTTTAATCACCTGTGCGATATCTTGTTCTTCAGCAGTCGCAAGCCAATCTGCAGCACTTTGTCCTCGACTGGTGTCCATGCGCATATCAAGTGGACCATCTTTCATAAAGCTGAATCCACGGCTCGCATCATCTAACTGTGGTGAAGAAACCCCTAAATCCATTAGCACGCCATCAATTTTGCCTTTGAGCGACAAACTCTCAATAACCCGCACCATTTCACCAAAAGGTTCATGGATGATGGTAAATCGAGGATCATCTTTATAGCGTTCTGCTGCCGCAATCGCTTGAGGATCACGATCAAACGCGATCAGGCGACCTTCATCACCTAAAGCAGCTAAAATTTGTGCCGAGTGTCCACCTCGACCAAAAGTCGCATCAATATAAATACCGTCAGGTTTGATAGCCAACGCGGTCACAGACTCGTTCAGCAATACCGAAATGTGGCTGAATGCCGGCTGACTCATAAAGAAAATTCCTGTAGGCGATCAGTCAATTCAAAGGTTCCTTCGCGCTCTGTTTCCATGTCAGCATTAATTTGGTTAGCCCAAACTTCAGCATCCCAAATCTCAAATTTATTTAGCTGGCCGACAAGCATGACTTCTTTGGATAATTTTGCGTGTTGCCGCAGAGGTGCGGATAATAAGAAGCGACCACTCTTGTCCATGTCACCTTCGGTGGCATAACCAAGTAACAGCCTTTGCATTCGGCGTTCAGCCGGAACCATGCTAGAGAACTTGCTTAATTTCAGCTCGATCTCTTCCCATTCGGGAAGGGGGTAAAGCAGCAAACAACTTTGCTGTGTATCGATTGTGCAGACCAGTTGTCCGTTACAATCATCCAGAAGCGACTGGCGGTATTTTGTTGGTATAGCCAGTCTGCCTTTGGGATCTAGATTGATTGCATTAGCGCCGCGGAACATTCCCCTAGCCTTTTATTAGTGCTCTTGTTGTTCTTGTTTTCTGAGTACTGAATCTGCAAAACGTTGATGCTTTGATCCACAATTTGCCACTTTTACCCACCTGTTGGACAGTTTGGTCTCTAGTTTCCCCACTGTCAAGGAAAAACATGGCTGAAACCCGCGTAAATAGTGGGCTAAGCACTGTTCATACATACAGATAATGTAACAAAGTGTCTGAAAAACGTGCAGAAATATAGTCAGTAACGAAGAAAGATAAAAAGGAAATAAATCCCTTCACACCAAAACCGGGGTGGGTGAAGGGAGTAAAGGGGTTATCGAGAGGGTGAGAAGTGCTGCATATCCAGTACGTTGTCGATACCGGCAATTTTGTCTTCACTGTGGTGATTCACATACAGTAAAGTGCTTTCACCGGTTTGGGCCAGCATGGCAAGCAGTGCCAGAATTTTTAAGCGGTTAATTTCATCAAGGCCATTGCAAGGTTCATCCAAAATTAACAAGGTGGGGTGTTTTACCATGGCACGTATAATCAACAGCAAGCGTTGATCACCGAAAGACAACCCTTGAAACGGCGTATTGGCTTTATCTTCTAACGCCACCACACGAAGCCATTCTTTGGCTAGCTGTTTCTGCTTGGCTGTGGGCTGCTCATAAAGGCCAATACTGTCGTAAAAACCTGATAGCACAACATGAAGCACGGAACAATTCACCGTATATTGAAGATGGAAACTGTTTGAGACAATGCCTAGGTGCTGTTTGATGTCCCAGATGCTCTCTCCCGAACCACGCTTGTAGCCAAACACCGTTAACGCATTGGTGTAGCAATGTGGATTATCGCCGGTGATCATAGACAATAAACAGGTTTTTCCCGAACCATTGGGCCCAACGACCTGCCAGTGTTCACCTTTTTTAACTCGCCAGTTCAAGCCCGAGAAAATAACCCGATTATCGTAGCTAACGTGGCCATCGTGTAAGATCACCAAGTCATTGTCTGCCCCCTGCATGTTGGGCGAAAACCGTAATTCATCTCGCTCGGGCAAGGACGAAACCGGTTGATGAAGATGAAATAGCTGCTGTAGATGGGCAATGTCGTCACCAATGGGGGTGTCTGGCGTCGATTGCCAGGCAATACGGCCTTCATCCATCAATACCACACGTTTCATAAAAGGGGGAATTTCACTGATCCGATTCACCACTAACACCAGAGTAACCTGCTGAGCCAGTTCCTCTAGATAACCTGTGAGGAACTCACAAGATGCTTTATCCAGCCCGTCCCAAGGTTCATCTAACACAAGCAAAGATGGCATATCCAGTAACGTTTTTACCAATAACACTTTACGTGTTTCACCGGTGGACAAGCCAAGAAATGCATTGTGCAGAAAATGGCCCATGGATAAGCCCGCTATCAGGGTGTCCAATTGAGCCTGTTGCTGTGGTGATAAAATCGCGCCCTTTTCGGTAATGATCTCAAAGGCAGGGGTAGGCTCGGGAACAACATCAAGAATATCTGCATCATCTTTTTGCTTTTCTTGTGCAATTAATGCCTGTTGCTGAGCGACGCTAACCCAGCCTACGCTTTCACTTAGTTGTCGCCTACCGGCTTCAAGTTCGCCTTCACCGGCAATCACCGCCGCCAACGACGACTTTCCACTACCATTGGCACCGACCACGGCAGTATGCTGTCCGTCATCACAGATAAAATCATCAACACGATACTGATAATCTTCAGATAACCTAACCTTGGCCTGTGAAATTTCTATCATTTCTTCTCCTGACATAAAAAAAGCGGGCTAGGCCCGCTTTATCGCTATTACTGTTTGCTATTTCTAAGGATAATTAATCCTCAAAAATATTAAGCGTTCTCAGCAGACTCTGGTTCTGGCTGTGCCGCAGTGATCTGCATATTAGCAATGGGGTTTTCGGTGTCGTTAGACAGCTCAACCAAACGGTTAAGTTGGCCCATAGACATCATGATGGCATAGAGTGCGCCTAAGAAGCCCTGTTTGTGCAGCTCAACCACTTTTTCTTCTGGCAACTCAATTAAGCGTTTTTCATTGATGCTCATCATGCCAGTAACATTGCGCTGCTGACCGTCTTTGTAGGTCAGGCGAATCTGAATAGGATCCAGTAAGTTTAGGTCGATGACTTGCTTAATAAAACGCTGAGTCATCATTTCACTGTTTGCCAAGTCACCAAGGAACTTTTGACGGTTTTCCAAGAATTCAGCCGGTTCGCCGTCTTCTTTAAACAGAGGCTGGCCTTCTTCTTTACCCACCAACTCACTGTTTTCGTCGATATAAACGCCCAACTTTTCACCTTCAGGGCGAATATCGAACGGATAACGAAGAATATTCATTGGTACGTGTGGGCCTTTCCATTTGTCAGTAAGCAAAAACAAGTTCTGACCTTGTTCCATGCCCAACATTGCCACTGTGTGGTAACGCTCTGATTTAGGATCTTGAATAAAAACAATCGGCATAGATGAAGCTAATTGTGCATATTCGCGGATAGAAGCCGCTGATAAATGGGTATCTTTTGCAAACGCAAACGCGTTGCTTACCGCTACTTTTATATCTTTATGATTTTCTTTGTTTAGCGGTACGTAGTTTATCGCCATAATTCTTTTCTCATTACGTTTATTGGTGGTAATCAATAAGTGAAATTCGCCAGGGAAAGCCCTTGGATGAAAGCCTGCAGTTCCCGCGTCTATGACCTTCAACACGTGCGGTCACCAGGTTCTCTTAACACTGCTAAGCAGAGGATTACCACGAAGATTAATTTGCTAGCCTGCTTTAGGCACACATGCGACTGCGACAGGTTGTGAAGCAGTATCCCGTATTTAAACCGGTAAGTCACGCGGGAAAACCATATCAAAATTTAAACTTTTATTACACGTCCTAATGACCGAAAGACGCAGAAAAAGGCATTATCTGTGTTTTTTTGCCTTTTTAGACCATCAATACAAGCCGGATCATTGAGGGATTGGATAATATTCCGTAATCTGATGTCACCTGTGCTTGCACAGGCCGTATTGGTTTTAAAAATTTAAGGCCTTTACACTCTTCTCACACTAAAAAGAAAAAAGGAAATAACATGGGACGCAAAGGCAAAAAGCCACTTGCCATTCTAATACCCGCTCTTCTTTCGCTAGCAAGTGTATCGTTGCAGGCTGCGGATGTACCAGTGGTCTCTGATGAAGCCAATCGTATCGCGCAAGAAACGATTATCGTTGACGGTCACATTGACGTGCCTTATCGAATTCATCGTCATTGGGAAGATGTCAGTATGGCCACACAAAGGGGGAACTTCGATTACCCTCGGGCGCGGCAAGGCGGATTAACGGCCCCCTTTATGTCAATCTACGTACCGGCCAGCTTGGACAACTCTGAAGAGTCCACCGCCGTGGCTCACCAGTTGATTGATTTGGTGGAAGCCATGGTCTATCGCTCACCGGATAAATTTGCCATTGCAAAATCCGTGGCCGATGTAAAAGAGCAGTTCAAACAAGGGCTGATTTCCTTACCTATGGGCATGGAGAATGGCTCTCCCATCCAAGGTAGCATGGAAAATCTAAAAACCTTTTACGAGCGTGGCATCCGGTATATTACATTAGCCCACTCTTTATCTAACCATATCGCTGACTCTTCCTACGATTTACGCCGTCAATGGCATGGCCTTAGCCCATTTGGTAAGAAGTTGGTGGTAGAAATGAATAATCTGGGGATCATGGTCGATATATCCCATGTCTCTGATGAAGCTTTTTATCAGGCGGTAGAAATCAGTAAAGTCCCGGTCATTGCGTCTCACTCCTCCTTACGCAAATACACCCCAGGGTTTGAGCGTAATATGGATGACACCATGGTGAAGAAACTGGGCGAGAACGGTGGCGTCGTTATGATTAACTTTGGTTCCAGCTTTGTTTCAAAAGAAACCCAAGACTGGCGCGCGAATTACACCAAGCAGAAAAACAAACTAATTGACGAAGTGGGTAAAGACAGCCCCTTAGTTAGCGAGTTTGATGAAACTTTCCGTGCTAAAAACCCGTACCCCTACTCCACGTTGAGTCAGGTACTCGATCATATCGACCACGTTGTAGAGCTTATTGGTATTGATCATGTGGGTATTGGCTCTGATTTTGACGGCGTAGGCGATTCTCTTCCCATTGGTTTAAAAGATGTTTCCACCTACCCCAACCTTATTCAGGGCATGCTAGACCGAGGGTATAGCCGCGAAGACATTGAAAAGGTGCTCAGTGGCAATTTATTACGTGTGTGGTCTGACGTAGAAAAGTACGCTGCAACACACTAGTTCTCATGCCTTCGACCGACACCATCGGTCGGAGGCATTATGGTTCTCTGCTATATTGAACCGCCACAATCTGCCCTCGCCTCACCGCTTTTACTTCAAACACCCCGTTTTCCAATGTCAGCACTTCACCATCACTGACATCACGACCACCGAGTTGTTGTTTTAAAAACTCATCCAAGGTAGACGTATGCTTCGACGGAAATTCAATACCGTAAGAATGGCTGATATCTTCCAAACGCGCCGCCCCTTTTAGCACCAGATAGCCACTAGCAAGCGCCACCTCTCCTAAACTGTTAGTGTGAGAAAAGATACAGTCTATGAACGGCCTTAAACCCGGTTTTAGCAAGATGAAGATATGATCGCCCGCCATCAATACCGATGATCCTCGAGGCGGAAATACCGCACTTCCCCGAGTTATCATTGCCACCACCGCCCCCTCAGGCAGCGCCAATTCCGCCAGCGTACGGTTTACCGCACGAGCCGAATGCCCCAAGGTATACTGAACAATATCCACATCTACGTCGCCCAACGCACTGATTTCCAACGTCGCCGCCGGCGTTACCGGAGCATCTTCTATTAGCTTTAGACGCTTGGCCATCCAGGGTAAAGTCGATCCCTGCAAGGTAGCGGAGATTAAAACGACGAAAAATACCACGTTAAAAATAAGATAGGCTTGAGGTATATCGAACAACAACGGAAAAATGGCCAAAATGATGGGAACTGAACCCCGTAGCCCTACCCAAGAAATAAGGGTAATTTCTCTGCGGTTAAACCCGGCGAAGGACAAAAATGGGAAGACCGCTAATGGGCGCGCAATAAAGATAAGCGTCGCGGCTATTAGTAAGCCTTCTAACCAGATATCAAGTAATGAAGCAGGATTGACCAACAACCCTAACATAACAAACATGGCGATCTGCCCTAGCCATGCGATACCATCATGAAACATAAATGTAGCGCGTTTTAAAACAAAGCGGTTGTTACCAATAAACACACCTGCGATAAACGTGGCTAAAAACCCGCTGCCGCCCAAGCTCGCTGAGATGCCGAAGGTTAATAAACCGCAAACAGCCACCAGTACCGGGTAGAGTCCTGCAGCATCGAGGGTAATGCGATTAATCAGTTTTACCGCTAACCACCCTACGCCAAGGCCGACCACCGTCCCCACACCCATTTGTTGAATGAACAGAATGGCCAAATCCCAGCCGAAGTCCATTTGGTTGGTAACAAGTTCAAGAATACCCACAGTAAGAAAGATAGCCATGGGATCGTTAGATGCACTTTCAATTTCAAGGGTCGATTTAAGCCTTGAATTAATATGAATACCGGCGTTTCGCAAAATGGAGAAGACAGCGGCGGCATCCGTTGAGCCAACAATGGCACCAAGAAGCAGGCCCACCTCGAGGGGGATCCCAATAATATACGCGGCGGCTACCCCGGTGACACCGGCAGTAATGGCAACCCCAAAAGTAGCCAGAAAGGACGCCGGCTTCCAGACTTGTTTTATTGAAGATAACGACGTTTGTAGGCCGCCATCAAATAGAATTAAAGCTAATGCGATGGTACCAAGTGCATGGGCCGTTTGCGCGTCATCAAACGCCAAGCCTAAGCCATCTTCTCCAGCCAGCATACCCACCATTAAGAACAAAACCAGCAAAGGTAGCCCCAATCTTGGGGATAATTTACTCGCCAAAATTCCCACAAACAGCAATACCGCAGCAATGAGAATTTGATAATCAATAGCGAACATGTACACTCTTCCCTTCCTGTTTCCCCGCTTTTACCACCAATACAGATACTAAAATAATGCCTGAACCGCAATCTTGCGGGCAACAATGGTGTTTATTAAAAAGCCGTGGTTTGATCTATCGCAGTATTTACGTCGATGACAGCTGCCTTTTCACACTAAAGGGTATTGGCCAAGGTTTAAAAACCACTATCAATTAACGCACTTGTTTCTTTACTGCTTTCTTTTGCCTTATATATGGCGACAAAACTTATCTTTTCAACCCTTTATCTAGCAAAACCAATTGAATGGCTAATTATTGACAAATGAATCCATCATCATAATCATCTGACTAAACAACGGGTTTTTACTGGGTACCGCACATGGATCTCTTAAGTCTATATTCTGTTTGTTAAAGTGCATGTCATTCACCATAGATTGATTGATCACAAGGTTGGCATGACACAATTTATAACTTTCATCGATGACAAATAATGTATTGGTGGCGGTGGTATGGGCTAACAGGTCTTCGACGCCGCTAATTGGCGTGGTTGCATCGGCTTGCGAGTGCGCGGCAAACACCGGTACATCAATGGTTTTACCCTGTTCAAATTGCTCTCGAATGTCGTTAATGATTTCCATCAATTCAAGACCGGCAAAGCTTGCAATGGTAGGGTATTTGTAAGGGTTAGGGCCCTGGGTGATGTAATCGCCGTCAAGCAACCTTGCTACCCATTGTATCCCCCAAATACGAGAAAGCTTTTCCACACCACTATCGAGTGCCAACGCACCAGAGAATAGCAGGATACCTTCAATTCCTTCGGGATGATGCAAATACTGTTTTACCGCCAATGCTCCTCCTGTTGAAAAGCCACCTAAATATATTTTATCGCCCAAAGACGGCGCAATCTTCACCACATCACTGAGATGGGCCGACCAGCGTGCGGCCAGTTCACTGTCACTCATCTCATCATCTGCATCCAATTGACCGTGGCCAACATTAAGGGGAACGATAACATTCATTCCTTCATCGAATAAGGCTTGGGCGATACCACGCATGTAGAAAGGCGAGTCACTAAGACCATGAAGCAACACCACCACTTTTTCTGTGGGTTTTGCGTGATGCAGAATATAGGGTGCATTGCCGTCGTTTCGTAAAGCCGGTGAACAAACGCTAAAACGGGAGGATGTAGGGTTAAGGCAAGCGCGTACTTGTCCAAATCGTTGTTCATACAAGGCACTAAACTTATCAAATGCGTCATCAAGATCAGGCTGCGCATACGTGCACGCACTGAACATCATCAACAACATTGATACCACGGTAGCTTTTACCAAGCATTTCTCCTTAACCGAAGTTATTCATTACAAAAAGATAATACTAACAGTATCCCAGCACAATTAGAACGCGCGCCCGTTCTGTCAACGCGGCTGGGGCGTCCTGCCAACCCAAGCCCGTAAAGTAAATCTTAAGGTATATGTAAATATCCCTATATATTTTAAAACATGCTACCGATTTTGTCGTGAAATCATTATGATGAACCAGCAAAAAATACGGATTTGCATCACTCTGGCGCAGGCGCAGTCATCTCTCATCATCGTTCCCCCTAGCGGATGTCAGATAAAAATACCCCCCCTGCTTGCCAGAAATGAAACTTAATATTAAAGTGCAGAACCAAGCACTTATAAGAAAATTGAATAACGAGTATTTGTTTGTAAAAAACAAACTCTTTGAAGTATTACTTAAAAGCATGACAATGGCTTACTATTGTGGAATGGATGACACAGCGATAAACAAAGTCTGATCCGGCGATTACCTTTGTAACAGTTCGGTTCTAGGAAGGAGAAAATTCACTTTTTTCCACGAATGTATTTTTCATATTAGGATGATTATGAGAAGCCAATTAGTTGGCAGCTTACTGTTTTTTTGTAGCGTCATGCCACTTGTGGTTCACGGGCAAGAGCAAACTAAACAAGCCAATGAAATAACCGGGTTATTGGAACGGATACGTTCCGCGTATAATGCAGGTCAACTGTCGGTAGCAGAATCCCTTGCTGTTAGTCTGCTAAAAGAAAACGCGCCGGAGACCGAACCATTAAAAAACGCAGCGATTCAGTATGAACTAGGCAAAATTGCCCGTTTACAAAGTAAATATAAATTGGCCAATACGTTTTTTGCCAATGCTGAGGACACCTTCAAAGCCCACGAAAAATTCAACATGGTTGCCAAAGCCATGGCTGAGCGTGGTCAAATTAACTACTTACAATCTCAGTATGCCCAAGCCCTTACGCTTTTTAACGAGGCCAAAACCCTTTTTACCGAACAAGGCGATGCCCATGGTGTCGCCTTACAACAACTCAATATTGGGGTATTACTTCACGCCGAAGGTCAGTTCGATAAAAGCCTTTTGGCGTTACAAGACGCCCTAACCGTTTTCAATAACAGGAACGATAACGAAAAAATCGCTAGAACATTATCTGAAATCGGGAGTGTTTACCTCGATTTGGAAAAGTTCGATGAGGCCAAAACCTATCTGGAAGACGCGCTGAGAATTAACAAAGAACTCGGTCGCACCTATGAAATGGCGAGAACCCATAGTGTTCTGGGTGAACTGTATTTGAAGATGGGCAACCATAATGCGGCAGAAGACAATCTGCTCGCCGCCTTTTCAGCGTTCAGTGCCATGAACGCCCCTCTTGATCTCGAATCAGCGCAAGCCTCGTTAGGCCGTGTAAAAATAGCCAAAGGGGAATACGCAACCGGGCTTAAATACCTAAGCAATGCGTTAGAAGAGGCACGCGCCCAGGGCTACTCGTCATTGGCCACACAGATCCACCTGGCTTTATCTGATGCTTTTTTGCAGCTAAAAGATACCGAACGGGCGTTAAAACATAGCAACTGGGCATTTTATCAAGCCGAGCGCCACGGTGAGCTAAATGCACAAATTCTCGCCCAAGAGAAAACCATACAAGCTTATACCGTCCGAGAAGACTATCAGCACGCCTTTGAAGCCCTCAACGTAAAAACCGCATTAGAGGCCAAACAACTAGACGTCAACCAATCGGTGATACTGGCAAAAGCAAACGCGCAAATTGAAATGCAAAGGCAAGCGCAGGCTTTTGAAATTCAAGAAAAAAACCGCAGTGTAGAACTGGCGAATGTGCGCGAACAGAACTTGCAAAACATGTTAGCGTTAGGCAGTTTAGTGTCTTTGTTGCTGTTTATTTTTCTGTTGTGGAGCAGGTACAACCAATATTTACAAAACCGGCGCCTAGCCCGAGAAGTAAAAAATAGAACCAACGAATTAGAACAGAAAAACCAGCAACTAGAAGAGGCTTTTCACGCCCTTGAACAAGTTAGTATGCGTGATCCCTTAACCGGTTTGTACAACCGAAACTTCCTCAATGCCCAATTACCCGGTGAAATTCAGCGGGTACAACATCACTACGCGTCGAAAACCGACGATACAAACATACCCAATAGTGATTTAATCTGCTTTTTAATAGACATTGATTACTTTAAACGCATTAATGACGAGCATGGTCACCTCGCGGGAGATCGATTCCTCACCCAGTTTACCGATATTCTTAAAGAGGTATTTCGTCAAACGGATTTGCTGATCCGTTGGGGTGGTGAAGAATTCTTAGCCGTGTGTCGTAATGCTAACCGAGAGGACTCTGTTGAACTGGCTGACAGACTGTTAACTGCGGTAAAAAACCATACGTTTTCCCTTCCCGACGATACCCAAATTAAGGCGACGTGCAGTATCGGCTTTTGCGCACTCCCCTTATGCCGACGTAAACCCTTTGATTTAGATTGGCCTAAAACCTTCGCAGTGATGGATTATTGTTTATATGCGGCCAAGTTGTCCCAGCGAGACTGCTGGGTAGGCGCAGTGGAGGCATGTGCGGATAAGCCGCCGAAGGCCTACCCTAACAAATTGGAATCGAAATTTGGATTATCCGAAACCATGTTAAAAACGTCATTAACGAATTTTGCCAGTATTGAATGGCCAGCTGACTAGCTGGCCTTCATTGGCGGTTACACCCCTGTTTTAATATCTTCCATGTGATATTTATCAATCAAGGAATACAAGGTAGGACGGGTCACGCCCAGTAACTCGGCAGTTTTCGACATATTCTTATCTGCCGTCTGATAGGCCCGTCTTATAGCTCGACTTTCTGCTTGCTCTCTAACTTCTCGCAAGTTGAGAGTTTCGATTTCGTTATCACCTCGGGGTGGCATAAGCCCTAAGTCTTCCGCTTGTACCACCGTCCCTTCTGCCATAATCACCGCTGATTTAAGCTTGTTTTGCAATTCGCGGATATTACCCGGCCAGCGATGGGCTAGCATGGCCTGCATGGCGCCCTCAGAAAAGCTCTTTGCTTTGGCATTGAACTCTTCGCGGTAGATAGTTAAAAAGGTGCGGGCCAGAAGAATAATATCTTGCTCTCGCTCCCTTAAGGGCGGAATAAAAATGGGGATTTCTCCGATCCGGTAATACAAATCTTCACGAAATGTCTCATCGGCTACCATTTGCTGCAAATCTCGGTGTGTAGCACATATCACCCTGATATCTACCGGAATTTCACTTCTACCGCCCACTCGCTCGATAACCCGCTCTTGCAAAAAGCGCAGCATTTTTGCCTGCAACCCGATGGGCATATCACCAATTTCATCAAGAAAAAGCGTTCCGCCTTGGGCTGTTTCTATTTTACCTAGCGTGGTTTTATTGGCGCCGGTAAAAGCGCCTTTTTCATAACCAAACAATTCGCTTTCAAGCAGTGTTTCCGGTATCGAGGCACAGTTGATAGCCACGAAAGGTTTATCCTTACGTGGACTGTGTTCATGAATACTTCGGGCAAAGACTTCTTTACCAGTACCGCTTTCACCTTGCAGCAAGGTACTGATATCAGTTCCGGCTATCTTTTCGGCTTTGCGCATGACGGTTTGAATGGCATCTGAATTACCAATAATCCGCCCCATAGCAGGACGAGCTTTGGCCAAGATTTGGTTTTCATGCTCTAGGTTGGCAAGATTAAGCGCCCGATTCACTAATAATTTGATAGTGTCAGAATCTATGGGCTTTTGGTAAAAATCGTATGCCCCTGAATCAATGGCTTTTAATGCATTTTCTTTATCATTATTGCCGGTGACCACAATGACTTTTGTCCGTGGTGCCAGTGCCATGATTTCATCCAGCGTTTTCAGTCCTTCTGAGGCATTGGCAGGATCAGGCGGTAACCCAAGATCAAGGGTAACTACTTTCGGTTCATAGCGACGTAACTGGGCAATCGCTGAGCTTCTATCATCAGCAAATACCACGTTATAGTCGGTAAAACTCCATTTCAGTTGTTTCTGGATGCCAAGGTCATCATCGACAACGAGAATCGTATCCGTCATTGTACTAATCCCATCTTTATAACTTCATTGAGGAATAGATTTAATCCAGTGGAAACACCAGAGTAAAGCAACTTCCTTTGCCAACTTCACTCTCTACCAATAGTTTGCCACCAATAGATTGCATATAATTTTTTGCATCAAAAGCACCTATCCCCATACCTGCATTGCCTTTCGTTGTATCAAAAGGTTTAAACAGGCGCTGGTCGATAAAGGCTTGCTCCATACCGCAACCATTATCTTTTATGTGCACCAATTGACGCTGATTTTGTTCATCACATGAAAGAGAAACCGTCACCGTTCCGCTGTCGGGGGTAGCCTGTTGTGCGTTACTCACAAGGTGATAAATAACATTAGTAAACTTTTCTGGGTCCACCACAACTTTTTCTTCGCTGTCTATGTGGATCTCCGGTACAGGCTCTAATGATTGGCATCGACTGTCAATTAACTTTTCAATTAATACCGAAAGATTGTGTGCCGAGAACACGCCCACCTCATCTATCTTCTTCTCTGTCAATTGACGTAGCATCTTGTCCATACGCGCTTTGGTATAATGCAGGGTTTCGAAGGTGTCTTCAATAAACTCTGGATTATCTTTATGTTGCTCGGCATTACATAAAATGAGATCGATTTGCGCCATCACATTTTTCAAATCGTGTAACACAAAGGCGGACATACGGTTAAATGCTGCAAATTGAGCATTTTCGGCCACTGCGTTGGCAGCTTCATGATGATAAAGATAGGTCCCCACCTGTTCGGTGACAGCATTAAGATAATCCCGCACTTCCCAGTTTAGCGCCAATGCTTCGCTGTCTTTTGTTTGCAGTAGCGCCACGCCCCAAATTTCATCTTGTTTAAGCAACGGCAGCACAAGCTGAAAGCGGCACCGTTTTAGCGCTTCTCGATCCAGTTGTAAGCCATCATACTCAAACGGTTTAGACGTATATTCAGAAATATCAACTAACCACCCGGTTTTGACGCAAAAGGGCGTCAATTGGTTAATGATTCGCTCCTCTTGTGGCAGCAAATTGCCCATGCTTTCACAGGCTACCGTTTCTAGATCCATGCCGGTTGTTTTTACCAAACAGCCAGTTTCGTAGTTAATTGCACCTAGCAGGCCTTTAAGGGCAATTTGGTACACATGGTTTTTATCTTCCGGTGGCGAAGACAATGCCTTGGTCAGTTTCACCCACTCAACCCGATAATCGAATTGGTTGGCGAAAAAATGCTTGGTAATAAATACCTTAATACGGGTACGAAAACCGTTTGATAACACTAAGGTAATCAGCAATGCCAGCGAGAGCACCACCAAGACGGTTTGAATGGTGGTCGACCAACTTCCGCCAATAAAATTCACGATATAGCCCGCTGATGCCATTACCATCAGGTAGATCCCAGCGACCAATAATAATGAGCTGTGAAGTACCACTTCTCGGGAGATAAAAATATCTACCCCCCAATGTTTTATGCGTCTTATTGCCACCACCAACAAGGGCATCATAATAAGATAGATATACCCTCGGGAGACCAGATAAACCAATTCCACCTTGTTCACCATGGTGGCGTTGGCATACATAACGAACTCGAAAAGATGCATGGCCCCGAGGTATAGCACCAAGGGTTTAAATGCCCATTGGTTCTCTCCTGACTGACGAAACATGACTTCAAGTAAAATTAACACTTCTAATGACAGCACAGTGAGGAATAAAAAGCGCCATTCAGCAGGCACAGGGGTTATCAAAGGCAACAGCAGCGCCACCGCTGGAGGCGCTAAAATAGCCATGGTAGCTGGCCGCCGCAATACATCCCATAGGGTACTGAAATCGTCTCGTAAACAACCGGCGATAAATAGCAACCACACCATTTGTTTAAGGGTATCTGCGGTTAACAACTGGTGCATTGAAATGGGGCCGGTTAGCAAGGTAATGAAGCTAAGCGACCAAATCAGCGTGGCCAGTGTGGCCAGTACCAGCAAGTGTTTTGCTAAACCGGGTTTACGCACCGTAAACAGCAACAACAGCAGCACCAAATACCCAAAAGCGCTAAGGCCATAGCCAATGTCTGAAATCATAACGTCCCTTTTTTTAGCCCTGTATACCGCCGTGACTCTTTAGCAACGGCGAATGACTAAACTGCCAATGGAATAACCCGCGCCAAAAGAGCATAACACGCCGATATCACCGACAACCAAATCGTCATGATGCAATGCCAAGGCAATAATCGATCCGGCAGAGGCAGTATTGGCATATTGGTCCAGCACCACCGGCGCTTCATCTGCTGTGGCTTCCCGGCCTAACAGCTTCTTACCAATAAGTAGATTCATATTAATATTGGCTTGGTGCAGCCACCAGCGGCGTACATCAGCGGGTGTGAACCCATGGCTGGCCACGTGTTCCTCTAGGTGTTTTGCCGCCATCGGACAAACTTCTTTAAATACCTTACGCCCGGCCTGATGAAACAACTTATCGGCACTGTAAGGATCTCCATCGTGGGTCCGGCTCATGTAACCAAAATTAGAACGTATATTATTTGAAAATTGGGTAACCGCTTTGGTACTGAGAATTTCAAACAGCTTGTCGGAGTTAGCACTGTCTTGCGACTCTATCACCGTGGCTGTAGCCACATCGCCAAAGATAAAGTGACTGTCTCTATCGGTATAATTGACCTGCGGAGAGACCAACTCTGGATTAATGACAAGCACGGCCCGAGCGGTGCCGGCTGCCACCATCTCATAAGCACGGTGCATACCAAAGGTTGCGGCAGAACACGCCACCAACATATCAAAAGCAAACCCTTTTATGCCTAAGCGTTCTTGTACTTCAATGGCAATGGCCGGATACGCGCGCTGGGTATAAGCACAAGAAACAATGACCGCATCAATATCTTCGGGCTTTTTGTTTGCATCTATAAGCGCTTTATTGGCTGCGGCCAACGCAATTTCTGCTTGTTGGGACAGCTCGTCATCCCCCCGTTCAGGAATGGCAGGGCGCATACGGGAAATATCCAGGGCACCGTCTTTTTGATAAATAAAACGTTGCTTGATACCCGAGGCTTTCTCAATAAATGCAGCGCTAGAATGGGTTTTGGCCTCTTTGCTACCCGCCGCAATTTCCGCAGCAAACTGTTCGTTGTGTTTGTCCGCATACTCATTGTAACTGGCAACTAATTCGTCGTTAGTAATAACATGTTCTGGTGTCCACAGGCCCACACCACTAATCACTATCTTTTTAGACATGTAATATTCTCTTGTTCTCGTCTGTGGCTTATCGGTCAAGCCTCAGCCCGTATTTCACCGGAACCCCCGGCTATTAACGGATTTTATCGGCCTCTAGCTTAGCGTTTTAGACAAGAAATGTCATGACGCAAATCAGATGGGACGACAAATGAGAACAGGATCCGGCACCTAGAACCCTGTGCCGGACAATGTCAAAATATACGTACTCACTTCAAATTATAAAGTGTCGCTTGCTACTGCGCTAATACTTGCCATACGGTCACCGAGCCACTGATTTCATTGCCACTAATTAGCAATGCTTCGCCGTTAGGGCTATTTTCAGCAGGGACAAATACCAGTGACTCTGGCGCAAGATCACCGATATTATCTTCTGCTTTTAACCCTTCGGTGAGATCCCGGTTGATGACGTATTCGACAAATGACACATCGTAAGGATTGGTCACATCATAAACAAAAATGCCGCCCATGCGTTCAGTACCCACAAAGGCATAAGTTCGGTCTCCTAATGTGCCCACAGTAATGGCTTCAGGCTCAGGCCCTTTATTTTCAGAGCGGCTGTCCCCTTCGTTCTCATCATCGCCATTGTTAAAGGCACCTTGATGCACCGAGGCCGTGATACGTTCAAAGTCATCGCCGGAGTCAAATACCACCTCACCATTTTCATCCCAGATGGTGAAAGAGCGAGCACCATAGGAATAGGCAGCATCATATTCACCGTCGCCATCTGCATCGCCCATGGCCAAGGTCACCCGCAAATCATCAGCTTCACCGGTTGCTTGCAACAAGGCCAGTGCCGAGTTTGTTTCAGCGTCGAGATCTTCCACTTTCACTTCATCGGTATAAGCAAGGCAATCGCCGTCATCATAATCTAAGCCGCCCGCAGCTAAACAACTGTCTTCGTCGTCAGCATCAAACACGTATTCTCTGGCATCCCCTTCATTGGCCGTAAGCAAAAAGGTGGCCTCTTTCCATGTCATCTTGGTAATGGTATCTGGCATATAGACCCCATACAGGCCCTCATATTGACCAAAACTCACACTGCTGTTTTCTTGAATATCGATTTCATAGGGGCTCCAATCCTTAACACCTAACCCTTTAATGCTCACGGCCAAGGTATCTAAATCAATCACCGCAATACCGTTATTTTCCTGCAAAGTCACATAGGCCGTCTCATTGGTAGCCGTGATATATTCAGGCTCTAAATCCATAGCCACGGTGGTATTGATGGCCACACCATTAATGGTGCGTCCCGAAGGGTTAGGAAATTGCATGCCCATGGCTTCGAGTTCAGTTTGTTTATCGTTAAAAAGCTCAAAAGACACCGTACTTGATGCATCGGCAGGCACCCCATCGGTGATGGTGATAATGCTCACCGACCCTTCAGGATCATAGGTATAATCTGCTGACGGCTCGCCTTCATTGGCAACCAGCGCTTTGCTGGCATCTGGCGTAAAGGTAACGTTATCGGGCAAATTACCCACTTCCACCGCCTTAAAAAAGGTTGGCGTCGCAGAATTCAATCCTTGATAAAATAATACGAACCCATTGTCACTTTTTTCGGCGGCGGGGATCGCCACCGCCAGTAGGTCACCTGCTACAGCGATACTGGTGAGTCCATCAAGCTCAACACCTTCAATATCGGTGGGCAATGTCAGTGCTGTGTGGGTTAAGTTGGTTTGGCTTTGGGGTGACGTCAGGGCCTCGCCTGTCAACCCCGCGATATCAATAACAGAAATCGTACCGGACTCACCATTGGTGGCGTAGATGGTTTGAGTATCGGGATGATATTGCACAATTTCTGCCGCCCCTTCGCCACCTACCACTGCGCGCCCGACAACATTTAGCGTCACCCCAAGACTGGCATCATTGCCATCACTACCGGTGTCCCCTTGCTCACCTTGGGAACCTTGCAGGCCTTGAGCGCCATCATCACCATCTAAACTACAGCCAGACAACGCCGTTGAAATTAATAACCCGAGTACGCCCGCTTTAAATGTATTCTGTACCAACATGTGTGTTCCTATCTCTTTTTTAAAATACGTATGTGCTGCTGGCCTTATCGGCCGCTAAACCTCTCTAATCTAGGGATGCTGTATGACAGGTTCACGACAATAGTGTGACGATTTAGTCTCAGTTTTTTTACCTCGCTAAAGCGGTCATGCTCTAAGCACGAGGAGAAAGTGAACCATTCCTTTCCCCAACTCGAAAAAGCACTGTAAACTAAACGTAAAGAAACAATGGATTCGGCAATCAGTCTGCCTGTGTCATTGCCATTTTGATAAAGGCAACACGAAAACAGCCCATGATGATCACGCCGGCGCCAATCTAGAAAAAGGAATAGACATGAAAAGCAGGTTAAAATCCTTTGCCACCGCAGGATTCATCACAGTGCTGTGTGCGTGTGCCACATCACCCACTGGACGTAACCAGATGTTACTGTACTCAGAAACCCAAATGGCCGAGATGGGCGGACAAGCATTTTCTAGCATGAAAGAAGAACTTAAAGTATCCAGTAAACAGGTAGAAAACAGTTATGTGCAGTGCGTGGCTAAATCTCTGACCCCCTATGTACCGCAAAGTGTCTTTAGCGGTGAATGGGAAGTGGTGGTGTTTGAAGATGAGCAGGTTAATGCGTTTGCGCTACCTGGGGGAAAAATTGGGGTTTATACCGGATTACTCAATGTGGCGAAAACCCAATCACAACTGGCTGCGGTCATAGGCCATGAAATTGGCCATGTTATTGCACACCATGGTAATGAGCGCATGTCCACATCCACACTGACTAATTTGGGTACCCAAGCCGTTGCTCAAGTTGTTAATGCCAATGAGGTGGCATACAGCGGCGCGATTATGGCAGCCATCGGTATGGGATCTGAAGTGGCCATTACCTTACCCTTCTCTCGCACCCATGAGTCGGAAGCCGATTTAATTGGCCTTGCCTTAATGGCACAAGCAGGCTTTGACCCGAGAGAATCGGTGACACTCTGGCAAAATATGGAAGCGGCCAGTGGTGGACAGCAGCCCATCGAGCTTTTATCTACTCACCCTGCTCCCCAATCAAGAATTGAAAATCTGCAAGCCAACATGACCGCAGCCCTTTACGATTATGACAAGACCGCTACCCGCCCTAATTGCAATTAAAAAAAAACGCCACATAAGTGGCGTTTTTTAACGTACCTGTTTAATTAGGCATTTTCTTCACTGTCTGTTTTGTGAAGATGCACATCCATTTGTGGAAACGGAATAGAAATACCTTCTTGGTCGAAGCGTAGTTTAACCGCTTCAGTAAAGTCGAATTTCACGCCCCAAAAATCAGACGCTTTAACCCAAGGACGAACAACAAAATTCACGCTGCTGTCTGCCAGTTCGGATACCGCTACAGTGGGTGCTGGATCTTGTAAGATACGATCATCAGCGGCCACCATTTCGTTAAGAATGGCTTTCGCCTTTTTCAAATCAGCATCGTAACCAATACCTACAACCATATCCACACGGCGAGTCTCTTTCGCAGAGAAGTTAGTAATAGTCCCGCTGTAGATAGCCCCGTTTGGAATGATAATTTCTTTATTATCAGGGGTTGTCATTGTGGTCGTAAAAATACCAATTTTGTTTACTGAACCTGCAGTACCTGCGGCTTCAACAAAGTTACCGGCTTTAAACGGCTTGAAGACTAACAACATGACACCCGCGGCAAAGTTCTTCAAAGAATCTTGCAACGACAAACCAATGGCTAAGCCAGCTGCACCTAAAATAGCAACCAGTGATGTGGTATCAACGCCTAATTGATTAAGTGAGGCGACAATCACGAAGAGCATCAAAATAGCGCTAATGATAGATTCTAAGAAATCCACCAGCATTTGATCGTATTTCGATTTCACCATTACGCGGCGAAAGACAGAAAGCAATATCCCAACAACGATGCGGCCTACAATAAAGATGGCAAGCGCCATTGCAATATTGATACCCCATGGAATTGCGTACGTGTTTATGTATCCTTCAATATCTGAAGCACTAAACATTGATAAATTTTCTTCCATTTTATTTTTCCTATTTAAATGTTACGCGAGTCGTCCCACCATGCGACGCTAAGATACCAATTGATTGATATATAGCGCAATAGTCCAGAACGTTTTTCTATATTATACAATGGTATAAAGAGGCATAATTAACAGCGATGTAATTACCATCATATTTGTGTAATGGCCAGCGGTTAAAATCCCTCTTATTAAGATGGTTTGAAAAAAGCGTATTTCTAAACAACTGATTTTAAGGCTAATAACAAAATTGAATAAATCCAGCTTCGTTAAAGGCTGTATTTTTCCTTTTTTTGGTCTATATTCTTGTCTCATTTTCTTACTGCTCCAGTGAGGAAGTGATAGGAAACACTAACCAGATGTTCGGAATAAGTGATGTTCCCCGACTGGGCGTTATCTGATGCAGGATTATCAGAATTTATCGCTCTGGTGTGTCTGGTTGTTTAGCTATCGCCATTTTCGGTTTGCTAAAATAAGGGATTTAAACATGTTATTTCTATCGGCACTTTTTGTAATCATACTTCTTTTGCTCGCATTTGCGCTCACTGCAGACAAAGGAAAGCACACCATTCACGCCCGTCGTAACGGTCCCAAGCCTGACACAAAATCAATCAGTAAAAACACTGATCCCAATGGCGTGCAAGTCAACTAGCCTTTTCATCGCCACGTAGTAATCAGCTACTTATTGCCATTGTCTGCAAACCCCGTATGAGATTGAGACAACACGGTGGACATTGCGTCCGCCGTGCTTAAGTCGGTATCATATGCCAAGACGATTAATTCAATGTGGTATTTGTAATGCGTATTCCCCGCCTATTTCACCCTGACCCCATCCCCTTAGACGAAGAATTCTTACTCAGTCATGATGCCGCCCATCATGTGGGTACCGTGCTGCGTTTAAAAGCGAATCATCCCATCGTTCTATTTAATGGCGATGGCAATGAATATAGTGGCCAAATTATCGCCGTTAATCGAAATAAGGTACATGTAGAAGCTGACGCTTGTCTTGCCATTGGCAAAGAATCTCCGTTACCCCTGCATTTAGGTCAGGGAGTATCTAAAGGCGACAGAATGGACTGGGTATTACAAAAAAGCGTAGAGCTTGGCGTCAGCCACATTACTCCTGTCATCACCCAGCGTTGCGCGGTAAAGCTTGATGAAAAGCGTTGGGAAAAAAAGCTACACCAATGGCAAAAAATCATTATTGGAGCATGTGAACAATGTGGACGAAATACCTTGCCCACGGTACACAAGCCACAAACACTGAATCAATGGTTAGCCACATCGACCCAAGCTTCTCGCCTTGTACTGGCTCCTAATGCGGCTCACCCATTAGCAAAAGTCAGCTACGCCACCCATGGCTATCGATTACTCGTAGGCCCAGAAGGCGGCTTAACAGAACAAGAAATTCATCAGTCACTGGAAAGCGGTTATGTGGCCGCTGGCCTTGGTCCTCGCATCTTGCGTACCGAAACAGCAGCTATCTCTGCCTTAAGTATTCTGCAAGCCATTCACGGCGATTTGTGATGGATGCTTGTTTTATATAGATAAACACGTTAATAATTGTATTGGCTTATAAAAATAATAATGTCTCGCAATGATGAATGTTGTTTATTCTCGTAACATACCGCAGATAGAAACGGGTCAACTCGACACGTCGTTAATCTATGGCAAATGCCTAGAAATGGTGCTAGAAAGCGCGCCACTTGCGAAAGTGACAGAGCGTTTTTTGCGCCATGTAGAGGCTAAATTGCCACACTATCAGTTGGCCGTTATGCAGTTGGTGCAGCAAACGCAAACCTTATCAGTTCTTGCCGCGCCATCGCTATCTGCCTCCCAATTAGATGCCATTGATCACGTTGTCATTAGCCAGCAGACTACCCCCTGTGCGGTTGTGGCGCAGTCAAAACAACCCCTGTATATCGAAAATATTACGGCTTATCCCAAATGGCGCACGTTTTCCGCCACGTTACCTCAATCAAGGGCGATTAATTTTTGGTCTTTTCCACTGCTTCACGATAATCATTGCATTGGGACGTTAATGGTCACCGGCCCTTACCAACAAGCTTCTGAGTTAACGTCCCTTGAGCCCTTTGAGCAGGTTTGCCAGCAATTAACTAAATTATTTGCCTATGCCGAGTCTCAGCAAGAAAAGGCGCGGACACAATGGGCCCTGGAAAAAAAAGCAAAGCGCCATGAAACCCAAATCGCTAGCTTAACGGCCAGTTGTGAGCGTTTATTTAGCCAGTTGGCACAATTAGAATCTGCCCAGCTAACGCATCCGGTGCCGCCGAGTCTGCGTTTGGCGACCACACACCTGTTAGGGGATATTCGATCCATGCTAGACATGTCAAATTCCTTAAACGGGTTTTTACATGTTATCGCAACACAGGCATCTCAAGGCCTTGGGAATAAAACCCCGGATCACAAGCTGCAGCAAAAACTGCGTCAATCGGCCAATCGAGGGATAGCAGAAAACACGCTTTTATCGGTGAATTTACACAACCGCTTGCAAACCTTTGAACGCTTACTCAACGATATTGCTGAAAACCCGGTACGCACCATTAATATCGCCGAGACGTTAATGCCAATACTGCAATCGGTGACCTCATTGCCCTCCACCAATGCAATGGGTTGTATCACAGTAGATAGTGAATTAACCGCCATGTTGCCGGTGGGTACCTTTACTCAGGTGATTTTTGAACTGGTGTCCAACACCGTACGTCACGCCTATATCAACAGTAATCACTGTCAATTTTGGATAACGGTGGCGCTGACTCGCAGAGGCAATACAACCATGATGAAAATCGTGATTGAGGATCACGGTAGAGGAATAGGCAAGAACACGGACGATAACGGCATCGGCCCGACCCTAACAGATGACTTTGCTAGCCATAAAAAAGGCTTGGCCACCTGCGCCCGTCTTGTAAAACAAAAATTAGGTGGCAGTATTCACTATGACAATGCGAACAGTGCTGGCAGTCGCTTTTATCTGTATTTTCCCCTACCTCGCTAATCAATCCGCTTAAACACAGCTATTTTCGCCCTAACACAGTTGATTTTATTCGTATGATCGCCATAGTAAAGGTAACTTGATCCCTGCAAAAAAAGAGTATCACACATGAAGTATGCCGTTGGTTTTATCATGGACCCAATTACGTCCGTTAAGCCCCATAAAGACACTAGCTTTGCCATGATGCTAGAAGCCCAGAAACGGGGCGCTACCGTATATTACATGACATTGTCTGATTTGTTTTTAGACAACGGCAAACCGATGGCTTCGGTTCAGGAAGTGATCGTCAGGGATCAGGCGCAGGATTTTTACTCCCTTTCTCCGGCAAAGACGTTACCGTTAGGTGAAATAAACGTACTTATGATGCGTAAAGATCCTCCCTTCGACAGCGAGTTTTTGTATGCCACTCAGATGCTCTCTTTAGCGGAAAGCGAAGGTGCCCTAGTGGTGAATAATCCACAGGCGTTACGAGACTATAACGAAAAATTATTCACATCTTGGTTCCCAGATTTGATTCCGCCTACCTTGGTAGCACGAGATCCTCAGCGAGTACGAGAATTTCATCAACAGCATCAAGATATTATTTGTAAGCCACTTGATGGCATGGGCGGCACGTCCATCTTCCGGGTAAAATCCGATGGCAATAATTTAGGGGTGGTCATTGAAACCCTTACACAAAACGGTACCCAACAAATGATGGCTCAGGCTTATCTACCCGCCATTAAAGATGGCGATAAGCGAGTTTTAATTGTTGATGGAGAAGTGATGCCCTATTGCCTTGCCCGTCTTCCCACCAAAGGGGAAACTCGGGGTAACTTGGCTGCTGGCGGTACCGGCAGACCCCAAGCCATCAGTGAGTCTGATCGAGCATTGGCCGAGGCGATTGCGCCGGTATTAAAAGCCCACCGCATTCTGTTTGTTGGCCTTGATGTGATTGGCGATCGCATAACAGAAATAAACATTACCAGCCCCACTTGCGTAAGAGAAATAGAAAGTCATTTTGACATTAGCATCATGGGTAAACTTTTTGATGCAATCGAGTCAAAATTAACCGCCAACGGGAGTATTGGATGACAGAATTAAAAACATTGCAAAATCACTTTCTTATTGCCATGCCATCGCTGGAAGATCCGTATTTTTCCCGCTCTATCACCTATATTTGCGAACATAACGCGGAAGGGGCAATGGGCATTGTTATCAATCAACCGTCGACGATGACGCTAAAAGAGTTACTGGAACAAACCGATAAAGACGCAGAGTTTTCAAACGATACCGCCGAGCAGATCATTTTGGCTGGCGGCCCGGTGGGACAAGAAAGAGGGTTTGTGCTGCATACCGACCAAGGGGAATGGAGCTCTAGTTTAACTCTTGCGCCCAATGTGGTTGTCACTACCTCTAAGGATATTCTCTCTGCCATCGGCCACAAAGACGGTCCGGATAACGCACTTATTGCGTTGGGCTATGCGGGATGGGAAGCTGGGCAATTAGAAACTGAGATGCAAGAAAATGCTTGGTTAACCATCGAAGCGGATACCGATATTTTATTTACGACTCCCATCCACAAAAAATGGCAGGCGGCGGTGCAGAAACTAGGCATTGATGTATGGCAACTCACCCCGGGTGTAGGACATGCCTGATATTGGTTCACGTACGGTACTTAGTTTCGACTTTGGCACCAAAAGCATAGGCGTAGCTATTGGTCAAGAGATCACAGGCACAGCGTCTCCCCTTTCAGCGTTAAAAGCGACTGATGGGGTGCCCGATTGGGCGAAAGTACAGCAACTATACGACAACTGGTTGCCTAACCTGGTTGTGGTGGGTTTACCGCTTAATATGGACGGCACCGAGCAGCATGTTACACAGCTGGCAAAACGTTTCGCCAATCGGTTACTTGGCCGCTTTAAGGTGCCCGTGGAAACCTGGGATGAACGTCTATCCACTGCCGACGCCAAGGCCATGCTTTTTGAATTAGGGGGCTATAAAAAACTCACCAAAGAAAAAGTAGACAGTGTGTCAGCCTGCGTGATTTTCACCAGTTGGGCAGAAAATCAATATTAGTCGTCGTTAACCACCCGCGACGCCTGACACTTCCAACACAAATCAAAATGCCCTTCATTTTCTTCCAGGCAGTGATTGCAGCGCCAACGAACTGGCGCAACCTCTGCAGGATTTAACGCCGATACAATGCGTGCAGCTTTATCGTACCAATCGTCATCCACTAACCAGACTTCCAGTTGTGCATCCTGCCAGGGAAGTTCTCCTACAGCACCACTGGCATATTCATTTTTGATAAAGTGGGGAATACCTTCCCGTTCCAGCTCGCTGCGCAATTGCTGAATTAAAAAGCGATCATCATGGCTAAATAGTTTAAGCATAGTAAAAACTCAGTCGTCCATATCGAACGATACATTGGACAGGGAGCCGAGGTCTGTGCCTTCGCTATTGTCTAATTTAATCATTAAACGTAAATCGTTGGGAGAATCGGCATGGTGCAATGCCTGCTCTTCATCTATTCGACCATCCTTGTACAAGGTATATAGCGCCATATCAAATGTCTGCATGCCCATCTCTTTACCTTTTTGCATGGCATCTTTAAGCTCGGCAGTTTTGTTGCGCTGAATTAAATCTGACACGTACGGCGAATTTAACAAGACTTCAATGGCAGCCACCCGCCCTTTTCCATCTTTTTTCGGTATCAATTGCTGAGCCACGATGGCGCGCAAGTTCAAGCTTAAATCAAACAGTAATTTGTTGTGCATCTCTTTGGGGGCCAGATGCATAATACGTTCAATCGCCTGGTTCGCATTATTGGCATGCAAGGTCGCGACACATAAGTGGCCGGTATCGGCAAAGGACATGGCGTAATTCATGGTTTCCATAGACCGAATTTCACCAATCAAAATAACGTCCGGAGCTTGTCGTAGCGAACTTTTCAAAGCATCATCAAAGCTGTGTGTGTCGATACCCACTTCACGCTGGGTAATCACGCAGGAGCCATGTCGATGAATAAATTCGATGGGATCTTCAATGGTGAGAATATGGCCTTGAGAATTGTGGTTTCGATGGCCGATGAGTGCCGCTAGGGAGGTCGATTTACCGGTACCTGTGGCTCCCACCATTAACACCAAGCCACGCTTACTCATAATGATATCTTTCAAAATCGGCGGTAACCCCAACTCATCCACTTTAGGAATATCAGTTACAATACGACGGGCTACCATACCAATGGAATCTCGTTGCCAAAACGCACTACAACGGAATCGGCCTAAGCCCTTAATGCCCACCGCAAAATTGCTTTCCTTATGATCGTTTAACTCACGCATGAAACGGTCTTCCATGACGCTTTGCACCAGTTCTTTGGCTTGAAACTGTGTAAGCGGTTCTTCGCCAAGTGGTACCAGCTTGCCGTCAATTTTTGCGCTCACCGGAAATCCCACCGTTACAAAAATATCCGATGCATCTCGTTCGGTGGCCATTTCAAAATATGCTTGCAGTTTCACGCACCGCTCCTACATTGTTTTTGTTTTATCGATGGACTTTGCCAAGGCATCCTGACGGCTAATCACCCCTTGCGCCACGAGCTTTTGCAGACACTGCTCCATGGTTTGCATGCCATGGGATTGTCCTGTTTGGATAACGGAATACATTTGGGGGACTTTATCTTCACGGATCAAATTTCGAATGGCGGGAATACCAATCATGATTTCATGGGCGGCAACTCGTCCTCCGCCAATTTTCTTCAGCAATGTTTGGGAAATAACAGCCCGCAAAGACTCGGATAACATCGAGCGGATCATGGATTTTTCTTCGGCCGGAAATACATCGATGATCCTATCGATGGTTTTCGGTGCCGAGTTGGTATGCAAGGTACCAAACACGAGGTGACCGGTTTCTGCCGCAGTCATGGCCAAACGAATGGTTTCTAAATCACGTAATTCACCGACCAATACGACGTCGGGATCTTCCCGCAAAGCTGAGCGCAAGGCGTTGGAAAAGCTATGGGTATCGCGGTGAACTTCACGTTGGTTCAATACACACAGCTTGTTGTTATGCACAAACTCGATGGGATCTTCAATGGTCAGAATGTGCTCACGCTTGGTGTTATTGATGTGATCAATCATGGCCGCCAACGTGGTACTTTTCCCCGAGCCCGTAGCGCCCGTAACCAACACCAAACCTGTGGGTTGGTCGATGATGTCTTTGAATACCGCTGGCGCGCCTAATTCTTCCAACGTGAGTACACGACTAGGAATGGTTCTTAGCACCGCGGCTGCGCCGCGATTTTGCAAAAACGCATTGACCCGAAAACGAGACAAGTCTTTTACCTCAAAGGAGAAATCCACCTCGTGGTTTTCTTCATATTCTTTGCGTTGCTTGTCGTTCATTATTTCGTAAATCAGGGCATGAACTTCTTTATGATCCAATTCGGGTACGTTAAGACGACGCATTTCGCCATCCACACGAATGATCGGCGGTAAGCCCGCCGAGAGGTGTAAATCTGAAGCGTTATTTTTAACACTGAAAGCCAAAAGTTCGGTAATATCCACAACCACGTCTCCACACATCAGGTGATTAATGCAAACAATAGCAGAACGACTGAAATCCGCACACTTGCGAATGGAACAAGCCACTGCCAATGCGCATCGTCCTCTAAATTCGGTTGAATTACTAGCGGTTAGCAAGACCAAACCGGTATCCCAAATCACTCAAGCGTATGAAGCGGGACAACGAAAGTTTGGTGAAAACTATGTTCAGGAAGGTGTGGAAAAGATTCAACACCTCCGTCATCTTGATGATATCGAATGGCATTTAATTGGTCCGCTACAATCGAACAAAACCAAAGTCGTCGCCGAACACTTTCACTGGGTGCAGTCTGTAGACCGGCTAAAAATAGCCCGAAGACTAAACGAACAACGTCCTAGCGACATGCCACCTCTTAATATCTGTATTCAAATTAATATTGACGATGAACAAACAAAATCCGGGCTAGCACCGGCAGATGTGCCGGCATTTATTGATGAATTAACGGCCCTTGAAAATCTCCGTCTTCGCGGATTGATGGCCATTCCCAAAGCCCGACCGAGTAAAGAAGAACAGATTCATTCATTGCAACAGTTAGAAGAATTATTCACTCGCTATCACACAAACCTGAGCGATTTTGATACCCTGTCCGTAGGAATGTCTGATGATTTGGAACAAGCCATTGAATGTGGCTCTACCATGGTCAGAATTGGAACGGCCATATTTGGTTCGCGAAATTAGCGATATAGATATACCGTTCTGTTAATTTTCTCACTAATACAAAAGGGTTTTCATGCAACAAAAAAAATTGGCATTTATTGGCGCAGGCAACATGAGTCGCAGTATCATCAGTGGCCTCATACAATCGGGGTACGATAGCAACTATATTCTGGCCAGTAATCCCTCCAAACCGAAACTGGAAAAATTGAACGAAGAATTCGGCATTCAAATTACCCAGTCAAACGACGAGGCTTGCCAGTTTGCTGATGCAATTATTTTATCCGTTAAGCCCCAGATGATGGGTGATATGTTAAAAATGCTTCGGGAAAATAATGATTTATCCGGTAAACTGTTTATGTCTATCGCGGCTGGTCTGCCGGTAGCTCGCTTGCAAGAAATGCTGGGTGGCGAATATCCCATCATTCGTATTATGCCCAATACGCCTAGCCTCATCGGTAAAGGGATGTCAGGGCTATATGCTGATGACACAGTGAACCGGGATGATAAAGATTATGCTGATTTTGTCATGAATGCAGTAGGCGAAACCGTATGGGTAGACAATGAAGACGGCATCAATGGAGTCATTGCAGCGGCAGGCAGTAGTCCCGCTTATTTCTTCTTGTTTTTACAAGCCATGCAAGAAGAAGCCATCAACATGGGGTTCGATGAATCGACGGCTCGAACCATGGTTCAACAGGCCATGTTGGGTGCCGCAGAAATGGTTTGTCACAATCCAGACATTGAATTAAGTGAACTTCGGGCCCAAGTTACTTCTAAAGGTGGGACCACCGCCGCCGCAGTCAACACGCTGCTTGATGAAGGTCTTAAGGAAACTGTCAGCAAAGCCATGCGCGCTGCAGTTGCCCGAGCAGATGAAATGGCTAAACAACTTTAAGCGTCACAGGAAAACAGTTAATGAGCAACGCATCGGTATTTCTTATCAGTACCCTTTTTAATTTATATTTAATGGTAGTGATACTTCGATTGTGGTTACAGCTGGTCAGGGCTGATTTTTATAACCCGGCCAGCCAGTTTATCGTAAAAGCAACCCACCCTATTGTCGCGCCGTTGCGTCGCTTCATTCCTTCTATAGGCAGTTTTGACACCGCGACGTTCGTGTTAGCACTGGCCGTGGCCGCATTAAAATTTATTACCTTAGTGATGTTGTTTGGTAGCGGTAACATCAACCCCCTTTCAATTGTGGTGCTGGCCTTAGTTACGGTTGTTAAAGAAGCGCTGTCGTTGATGTTCTGGATCCTGATTATTCGGGCCATCTTAAGCTGGGTTTCCCAAGGGCAAAACCCCATAGAATACTTGATGTATCAATTAACCGAACCCTTCTTAGCGCCCATAAGACGTATAATTCCTCCTATTGGTGGGCTGGATCTCTCTGTGTTAATTGCCATTATCGCCTTGCAGTTTATTCAGATCCTTCTACAAAATACATTTGGGTTGTATTAATGGCGGCCCTTTTTACCCCAGCGATTAACCAAAGGTCATAATAGTATGTCCCGATTACCTTCGTTTTTTCTCGTTGTTATAGCCTTGCTTACCCTGGGTGTGAGCAGCACCAGTCACGCCGAGCAAAAACAAACACTGGGCGATTGGGATGTGCACTATATGGTTGTTAATACCACGTTCCTAAGTCCTGAGGTGGCCCGTGAATACGGTATCGTGCGCAGCAAATTTAATGCTTTGGTTAATATTTCTGTGCTTGATAGTGAAACCCAGGCTGCACAGAGGGTATCGGTTACAGGTAATGCACGAAATTTATTGGGCAATAGCAAAGCCCTCACCTTTCGTCGGGTAAATGAAGGCGATGCGGTTTATTACCTGGCCCCCATTTCCTTTAGTGATCGTGAGACCTTTCGATTTTCCATTAATATTCAATTGGGTAACAACACCCAAACGCTCCAGTTTCAACAAGAGATGTTTGTCGAATAAGGGGTTACTAAACAAGAATTAGGGGCCATCAATGCCCCTACATTTATCTTTACTGTCTGCTATTCGTGCCCGCCACAACAATCCAAATATCGCAAATTACGTACCTATCAGCGTACAAATCATACCTTTTCATTGCATGAGCAAGATACACCCCCATCCTCTTATGCAACAAATAAATAGGAGTAACTAGATGTCTATGTATAAACAAATTACGTTGGTTAAACGACCTGAAAATGGCCAAATCAGCGCCGATTTATTTGCGACTAGAGAACAAGAAATTCCTCAGCCTGGTGACGGCGAACTGTTGATCAAACAAACGCACATGTCCCTTGATCCCGCCATGCTTGGATGGATGAGTGACGATCGTGAAAGCTATATTCCGCCGGTTGAATTGGGCGATGTGATGCGCTCTAGTGGTGTGGGTGAAGTTATCGAATCCAATCACCCTGATTTTGCCGTTGGCGATAAAGTCATGGGCATGATGGGCTGGACAGAATATGCCATCAGCAACGGCGAAAGACTGAATAAACTTCAGGATGGCATTTCTGAAGAAATGGCATTATGTGTATTTGCCCTACCCGGCCTGACAGCCACCACGGGCCTCTATCATTTCGGCAAGCCTAAAGAAGGTGAAACCTTAATTGTCACCGGTGCAGCAGGCTCTGTGGGCTCTATTGTTGGTCAATTGGCGAAGGCCGATGGGTTACGGGTTATCGGTGTGGTAGGCAGTGATGAAAAAGCAGACTGGATTATCAACGAATTGGGCTTTGATGGCGCCATCAATTATAAAACCGATGATCTTGAAGCCAAGCTTGAATCCTTAACACCGAAACGTATTGATGTGTTTTTCGAAAATACCGGTGGCCCTATTCAGCACCATATTGTAAATCGTATGAACGACCATGGACGCATTGTGGTGTGTGGCATGATCGCCGACTATCAAGCTGACAAACCCTCTGCCGGCCCAAACTGGTTACCGATTATCAAAAAACGGTTAAATATTCAGGGTTTTACCATGCCTGATCACTGGGACGAAATTCCACAAATTTTGGAAAAACTGTCTCCCTATGTACAACAAGGCAAAATAAAGTACCGTGCTCACACCATTGACGGGCTGGAAAATGCAGTGTCAGGATTAAATATGCTGTTTGAAGGGAAAAACAAAGGCAAGCTACTGGTTAAACTGTAAACCCAAAGATTAACAACCCGGCCATGGAGGCCGGGTTATCGGTTTGTTGGAGAAGATAATTAATAGACCGACCAGCTGATGCGCTTGCTCAAAGACTCTAAAGCCGCCACACCCAATAGGGAATTTCCTACTTTATTTAGCGCTGGCGAAAACACACAGATAGAAAAACGGCCAGGTACCACGGCCACTATTCCACCGCCAACACCACTTTTACCTGGTAGTCCCACCTTTAATGCGAAACTTCCCGCTTCATCGTACATACCACTGGTAGCCAGTAATGCGTTAACTTGGCGCGTTTGATCTGCCGACAAAATCTGCTTCTCGGCTATGGAGGAATACCCACGATTTGCAAGAAAATTAATGGCTCGGGCTAAGTCCACACAACTCATTTCCATGGCACAATTGAAAAAATAGTTTTGCAATACCTCTTCGACTTCATTGTCAAAATTGTTGTAGTCTCGCATTAAATAAGCCATGGCGGCATTGCGGTCACGATGGGCATATTCTGAGTCCGCCACCTCGGGGTTAGAATGAATTTCCGCGTTGCCGGATAGCGTCCGTAAAAAATCCCGCATGGCCACCTGAGGCGACGCAAAACGAGATTGAACGATATCACTAATGAGCAATGCCCCGGCATTAATAAATGGATTTCGGGGGATCCCATTTTCGTATTCTAACTGCACAAGAGAATTAAAGGGTAAACCGGAAGGCTCGCACCCTACCCGCTGCCATAAGCTGTCATCGTAGTGATTCATTGCCAATACAAGATTAAACACTTTAGAAATACTTTGTATTGAAAAGGGTTTATTTGCATCACCCACTTCGGTGATCTCGCCATTATTACTGCAAATGGCAATTCCAAATTGGTGAGGATCTACCTTTGCCAAGGCAGGGATGTAATCGGCCACCTTGCCCTGTCCCAGCAAAGGCTTAATTTCTGAGTAAATTCCGTCGAGTAATGATTGCATACAACAAATCCTAAACAATACTGTGGCGGCAATCAGGCACCGCACAACGTAAAGTAATGATGACTAGCAGTGAGATAGGGTTACGCCGTGAGCACGACGTTTCGTACTAGGTGGGTAAGTGAGCCACCTCATTTTTCCACGCGGCTCGGTAGGCCGGACGAGACAGCACCTTGTCGGCATAAGCGCGCACATTGTCATCCGTTAATTCAAAGCCACTGCCTTTGGCCCACGACAAAATATGCCCAGCCACAATGTCCACGCCAGTGAACAAGGGCCCGGTTAAATAGTCGTTGTTAGCTAACAACGCTGAGAACGTGGTCATGGCAGTATTAAATTCGTATTTTGCTACCTCTTGCATTTGGGCAATTCGGTGGCTTTCAGGTAGCGCAAAATCATGCTTAACCATGTTCCATAACGGGGGTTCTAATTCGGTGATTAAAAACGCCATCGCCTGTTCGTACAACAATCGTTCCCCAGAGCCTAGCACCGGCATAAACTCCTGCTGACCGTGTTTGTCCAATAACCAAGTAACAATGGCGGCAGACTCGCTCATCGACCCAAACTCGGTTTGTAAGGTCGGTATTTTGCCGGCCGGATTTAAGGCAACAAACCCTTCAGTTCGATGTTCACCGGCTTTAAGATTCACGCATGTGTATTCGTAAGGTAAGCCTAGTTCTTCTAACGCCCATGCTACGCGAACTGAGCGGGTACGAGGGAAACCGTATAAAGTATACATTGTTGTGTTCTCCGATGGGTGTGCATCACTAACCCTTGATGCATGTTTGTACGGTGCCTTCGCACAATGTTGTTAACAGGAGTCGTTAGTGTAGCGAGGTGTTATTTGGCCTCATCCCGTAAAAACACCAATTCGGTATCGGAACTTTGCGCTTCTGAAAATTGATACCCTGCTTCACTAAACTGCTTTAAAGCCGCTACATCTTCAGTTTGATTCTCCATAATGTAGCGTGCCATAAGGCCGCGGGCTTTTTTAGCAAAAAAACTAATCACTTTGTATTGGCCGTTTTTTTGATCTTTAAAAACAGGCGTCACAATCATGCCATCTAAAGATTTACGTTTAACTGACTTAAAATATTCATTAGACGCCAGGTTCACCAACACGTTATCGCCCTGCTGACTCAGCGCTTTGTTTAATTCTGTAGTAATGATGTCGCCCCAGTATTCGTACAAATTTTTACCTTTGCTATTACTGAGTTTGGTGCCCATTTCCAGCCGGTAAGGTTGCATTAAATCTAATGGCCGCAATACACCGTACAACCCTGACAGTATACGCAGGTGAGACTGGGCATAATCCAGCGTTTCCTTGCTCAAAGTGGCCGCATCTAAGCCTGTATAAACGTCACCATTGAATGCAAATACCGCTTGGCGAGCATTTTCCTCGGTAAAGGGCAGCGTAAACGCATTAAACCGATTAGCATTTAATGTGGCTAATTTATCGGAGATTTTCATCAACGACGCTAAATCAGCGGGAGAGAGGGTACGACAATGTTCTGCTAGCGCCGCAGCCTCATCCAACAATACCGGTTGGGTTGCTTTTTTGACGGGAACCGGCGACGTGTAATCAAGGTTTTTCGCTGGGGAAACCACAACTAACATGTAAAACTCCTTTGTTGGTTAACAAACCGCTGTGCAAACATCATTTAGATTGCAGTATTTAGCGCATTACGGTGTTAATTATACCGCCAGTCTGTTATAAATTTAGCAAATTCGATCTGGTTTTAATGTCCAGACATACTAACCCTACATTGTGGTTGTTAAAAATATTACAACCATCATATTCTGTAAACGCACAACCGGTCAGGCTGTGTGTTATTCGTTTAATTAGGTCACCTATTTTGAGAGAAACGATGAGCAATCAATTAGACGCTTTGCGTGAAATTACTACCGTCGTTGCCGATACCGGCGATATTGAGGCGATAAAAAAATACCAACCGGTAGATGCCACTACTAACCCATCACTTATGCTTAAAGCTGCCAGTATTCCAGAATACGCAGGATACATTGACGATGCGGTTGCCTGGGCAAAGTTGCAATCTCAAGATCCAGCACAGCAGCTTATCGATGCTTCAGATAAATTAGCCGTTACCATCGGCAAAGAGATTTCAGCATTGATTCCTGGGCGGATCTCCACCGAAGTGGATGCGCGCTTATCATTCAACACTGAAGCTACCATAAAAAAAGCAGAACGGTTAGTGGAACTGTATAACGATGAGGGGATCGATAAATCCCGTATCCTGATCAAAATTGCCTCAACCTGGGAAGGCATCAAAGCTGCCGAAGTACTGGAACAGCGCGGCATTCAGTGTAACTTGACGCTATTGTTTAGCTTTGCTCAAGCCAGAGCATGTGCAGAAGCAGGTGTATTCCTTATTTCTCCTTTTGTAGGTCGTATTTTGGATTGGTATAAAGCCAATACGGATGTAAAAGACTACACCGCAGAAGAAGATCCCGGCGTGATTTCAGTGACCCGTATTTATAATTACTACAAAGAGCATGGTTTTAGCACGGTAGTAATGGGCGCAAGCTTCCGCAACATTGGTGAAATTCAGGCACTAGCCGGTTGTGACCGCCTCACCATTAGTCCACAACTATTGGAAGAGTTAAAAAATACCACAGCGCCATTAACGGCTAAATTGCAGGACAAGGGCGCGTCTTCCACACCAGCAGAAAAGCTTGATGAAATCGCTTTTCGCTGGGATATGAACGAAGACGCCATGGCCACCCAAAAGCTGGCCGAAGGGATCCGCAATTTTGCCGCTGACCAGGTAAAATTGGAAACCATGTTGAAAGAAAAACTAGGCCTTTAAGGCCAGTTTTGTTTTAGTTGCAGGAAATATTATGACTGATTTAACACAACAAGCTGCTTGGGCCGATCTTTCAAAGCTCGCCGAAGAAGTAAAAAATACCCATATGCGAGACTGGTTCGAAGCCGATCCTTCTCGCGCCGACAGCATGCAAACAGAAGCCTGTGGCATATTTTTAGATTACTCGAAAAACAGAGTAACCAAAGATACCCTTTCAACCTTGTTTGCATTGGCTAAAGCACAAGGCGTAGAAGCCCATCGCGACGCCATGTTTGGCGGCACCACAATTAATACCACGGAAAACCGAGCGGTACTGCATACTGCGTTAAGAAACTTCAGTGGCAAACCTGTGATGGTAGATGGCAAAGATGTGATGCCTGAAGTCATGGCAACCCTTGAGAAAATGGAAGCCTTTACCCAAACAATTCATTCAGGTGAACACAAGGGTTATACCGGTAAGCCGATTAAACACGTGGTAGCCATTGGTATTGGTGGCTCATTCCTCGGTCCTAAAATCATGACCGAAGCGTTAAAGCCATACACCCACGATGCAGTAAAAGTGCATTTTGTGGCTAACGTTGATGGTTGTCATATTCACGATGTACTCTCTTTGATGGATCACGAAGAAACCCTTATTGTGATGTCATCAAAATCCTTCACCACCCAAGAAACCCTGCAAAATACCCTAAGTGCAAAAGCTTGGTTCCTTAAACAAGGTGGAACCCAAGAAGATATCGCTAAACACTTCGTGGCGGTTTCTTCTAACGTTAAAGCGGCCACCGAGTTTGGTATCGCAGAAGAAAACATCTTCCCTATGTGGGATTGGGTGGGCGGACGTTATTCCCTATGGTCTGCTATTGGTTTGCCAATTTGTCTGGCATTGGGCTTTGACAACTTCAAAGGCTTGCTAGATGGCGCCCATGCAATGGACAAACACTTCTGCGAAACGCCCTTCGAGGACAACCTGCCGGTTATTTTAGCGGTGTTGGGTGTGTGGTATCGCAACTTCTTCGATGCTCAATCCCATGTGTTACTGCCTTACTACCATTATTTACGTGGCCTGCCTGCCTATGTACAGCAGTTGGATATGGAAAGTAATGGTAAGCAAGTCACCATGGACGGAAAGGTGGTTGACTGGCAAACCGGACCGATTATTTGGGGAAGTGAAGGCACCAATGGACAACATAGTTTCCATCAGCTCATTCACCAGGGCACCTCCATTATTCCTGCTGACTTTATGTTACCGCTGCATGTGCCTAATCAGGACGATACCCATCATGCTATGTTGGCATCAAACTGCTTTGGCCAAACTCAAGCATTAATGCAAGGTAAAACCTTTGAAGAATGCTACGCCGACTTAGACGGAAAAGGGCTAGAGGAAGATGAACGTAAGGCGCTGGCCCAGCATAAAACCATGCCTGGCAACAAACCTAGCAACACCATTATGTTTGAAAAGCTGGATCCGTTCACACTTGGCGCGCTGGTTGCAATGTATGAACATAAGGTATTTGTCCAGGGCGTTATCTGGCAGGTGAACTCCTTTGATCAATGGGGTGTTGAATTAGGAAAAGTACTTGGAAATCAAGTCCTTGACGGAATTCAGGGTAAAGTAAACGACGACAGTTTCGATGCTTCAACCCAACAACTCATTCGCCGCTTCAGAAACGCCAATGCACCAGATTAAGGAATAACGTTTGGCATTTAGCCAAAACAGTGCATCTGACAAACGGCCGGTTTTTACTGGCCGTTTTCATTGGACAAATCCACATTTTGTCATCCAACTGTCACATTTTGTTAATAAAAAGTAAATTTTATTATTCTATTCTTGTGACAGCTGTGATACAAAAGTAACCAGATGGATGGGTAACATTCAATTCTGGCACTTGTTGTTAGTGGTATAAAAGGAGATCCTAGTGGATAAGTCAGATCTGTTTGCGATGTTAAATATTGAAGAAACTCCGGCAAAAACCAAAAGTAAGAAAAAGCGAAAATGGAGAGAAATCGAAGCACTGCAAGACCGCTTCCGTCTAGAAAAAGAACTGGCAGAAATTGATTGTGGGTTCGAATACGAACTCGAAACAATGGAAAGATAAAATGTGAAACGGCCACCTGTATCAGGTGGCCGTTTTCATTTATTCTGCTTCACAACTTATTGTGGCTTGCACCGGTGTGCCTTTAATATAGAAAGGTTACCGCCGGTTAAAGGGTGTTTTATACCTGCCAGTCAATAGGTTGTTGCCCGTGCTCTGTTAACCATCGATTGGCTTGGCTAAAATGCTTGCAGCCAAAAAATCCTCTGTGGGCAGACAGCGGAGAAGGATGCGGCGCAGTTAACACCAAATGACGCTGGCGATCTATCTTTGCCCCTTTTTTCTGCGCATGGCTTCCCCATAGTAGAAACACCACCTCATTTCTGTGCGTATTAACCCCTTCAATGACTGCATCGGTGAACTGTTCCCAGCCATATTTTCCATGACTGTTGGCTTTCCCCTGCTCTACCGTCAGTACGGTATTTAGCAATAACACCCCCTGCTTTGCCCAAGGCACAAGATTGCCATGCAAAGGGGGCGTAAACCCGGGTATATCTGTAGTCAATTCTTTATAGATGTTTCTTAAAGATGGAGGGATTTTGACATCACCTTTTACAGAAAAGCACAAACCATGCGCTTGATCTGGGCCATGATAAGGATCCTGCCCTAAAATCACCACTTTCACTTGTTCTAACGGTGTTAGGGTAAAGGCATTAAACACATCTTCTGGTGGGGGAAATACGGTGGTTCGCTGACGGGCCTCATGTACGTTTTGCAACAGTGTTTTAAAGTAGGGCTGAGCCTTTTCAGGGCTCAGCACATCGTCCCATGAACTCATTTTAAAATTGAGAACATATGCGCTTTTAACGCCTCGTAATCGGCCGGTAATGGCACAGCCTGACTTTCTTTACTAGAACACGCCACCAACGGTTGAGGAAGGCTTAAAGGTTGCCCTAACACGTTCTCAACGGTTTCACGGAATTTAGCTGGATGGGCCGTACCTAAAAATAACCCGTATTCGTTATCTGCCAGGTCATGATTGAGTGCACGATAGGCAATCGCTGCATGGGGTTCGCTGGTGTAACCGAGTTGTGCCAACTGCCGCATGGCAAGTTGAGTATACTCTTCGTCAACACACTCTCCGCGCAAGCAAGACTTATCCACATACCCTTGCTCTACCAATGCTTCAATACGTGGCCAGTTATTAGGCTGGCTCACGTCCATCGCATTAGACATGGTTGCGATGGTGGCTTTCGGATCCCATTCACCGGTTTTTAAATAGCGAGGTACGGTATCGTTAAGGTTGGTCGCGGCGACGAAACGTTTAATGGGTAACCCCATAGACTTAGCAATCATAGCCGCCGTTAGGTTACCAAAATTACCGCTAGGCACTGAAATAACTAACTCTTCCCGTTGCTTTGCAGTCAACTGACTTACCGCTTCAAAGTAATAACAAACCTGAGCAAGCAGGCGGCTAATATTAATAGAGTTAGCAGAGTTAAGGTGCAAGCCTTCCCGTACATCCGGATCATCAAAGGCATGTTTAACCATAGCCTGACAGGCATCAAAATCACTTTCGATGGCAACGGTATGAATGTTATCGCCTAAAGTGGTAAACAGTTTTTCTTGCAGCTGGCTAATTTTGCCTTTAGGGAACAAAATCACCACATTGATATTTTCGATGCCATGAAAAGCATGAGCGACTGCAGCACCGGTATCTCCCGATGTCGCAGTTAAAATAGTAATGGGCTCACCTTTGCTAATTCTAGCCAGTGTTTGCGCCATAAAACGCCCACCAAAATCTTTAAATGCCAAGGTAGGACCGTGGAACAATTCCAGGGTACCGACATTGTCGCTCACGCTAACAACCGGTGCTGGAAAGGTGAATGCATCTTGTACGATACTCTCAATGGTACCTTCACCTAGCTCATCACCAATTAAGGCCGTTAACACCTCAATGCTACGTTCAACAAAGGGCTTTTCCAACAAGCTGTCCACATCGGCCAACTTTGGCACATTGGTGGGAAAATACAGCCCTTGGTTTTGTCCGAGTCCCCGCTTTACCGCTTCGGCAAAGGATGCGGTGTCTGATGCTACTTTTAAATTAACTAATTCCACTTTGGGATACCTTTATTCTTTCACTTGCTGCTCTACCGTTCCTTTTTCCGGAATACGGCAAACGTGGCTAAATCCATCTTCATTCTGTACGTAATTAGCTTGCAGCCACTCACGTATTAATTCGGCGTTTTCTGCATTATCGCATACCGCAAACACAGTAGGACCCGAGCCGGAAATTCCGAATGCTAAAGCCCCTTTTGTCATACTAAAAGATCGGGCGTCATCGAACCCTGGCAACAGAGATTTGCGATAAGGCTCGGCAATGACGTCTTTCATCACACTGGCCGCTAAGGGGTAGTCTTGACTGTGAAGTGCATGCACAAACACGCCTAGCTGACGTCCAAATGACAGCGCCGTGGCCATATCCACGTCTTTTGGCAGTATATCTCTTGCCGCCGACGTAGATACGCTGATCCCAGAATAGCAGATAACCCAATACCATGACGGACACACGGGCAAAGAAACCGTCACTTTCCCGTTATCACCGGTCATGAGCGTCATGCCACCGAGAAAACACGGTGCCACATTATCATAATGAATGCTGCCGCTAATCTGACCTTCTAACTCGCCCATCATCAACAACAGTTGATTATCATCAAAGGCACGATCAAAGTGCACGTTCAAGGCTTCAAACGCTGCAACGATAGAACTGGCGCTAGAGCCCAATCCGCTGCCGATAGGTAAGTTCTTATGCAATGTCATCCCAACATGATGAACAGACTTACCCGCCTTTACCATTTCTTCCATAAAATGCGCATAGCAAAGCGTGACAATATTGTTGTCTTCGCCAGGCGGTAATTTGTGAGCAAACGGGCCCGTTGCTGTGAGAGAAAAGACATCAGCATCTTTTACTTCAACCACATCACCTAATTCTGTACCGTCTACTGGCGCTAATGCTGCCCCCAGTACATCGTACCCCAAGCTGACATTGCCGATTGACGCCGGCGCGTATACACGTGTTGTTTTCATACTACCCATTCCTATTACAACGCGGCCTGTTTCCACGGCATGGTACGTAAAATATCAGCAAATACACCTGCTGCGGTTACTGTGCCACCGGCACCGTATCCACGAATAACGTACGGGATAGGCTGATAATAATCACTACTGATGGCCAAGGCATTCTCGCCATCTTTAACCGCCGCCAGAGGATGACTAAGGGGCACAGCTTGAATGGTAACTTTACATTTATCGCCTTCAATACTGCCGATATAACGCAGCACACAATCATTATTTTTGGCGGCTTCTACCCGTTCATTGAACCCATTATCCAGTTCGGGTAGTTTTTCCATAAACTCATCAATGGAGGCTCCTTCAGCAAACCCTTCAGGCAACACAGATTCTATATCTATGTCTGCAAGCTCTAACGATAAACCCGCCTCTCGAGCCATGATCAACAGCTTGCGGGCCACATCCATACCACTTAAATCGTCTCTGGGATCTGGCTCTGTGTAGCCGTTTTCTTTCGCCGCGGCCGTAGCCTGAGACAGTGTCATGCCCTCTTCTAATTTGCCAAATACATAAGACAAGCTTCCGGACAAAATACCTTCAAACTGGTGTAACACATCACCGGCAGCAAACAACTTCTGCAAGTTGTCTATAACCGGTAAGCCTGCACCCACGGTTGTTTCATAAAAGTACTGACGGTTGGTGGTCTGTGTGGTTTTACGTAGCTTGCGGTAATACGCCATGGAATCGGTATTGGCTTTTTTATTCGGGGTAACCACGTGGAAGCCCTGCTCCATCATATCCACATACTGAGATGCAATAGCTTCGTGACTGGTACAATCGACAATAACCGGATTCACTAAGCAGTTTTCATTCACAAATGCTTTAAGACGGCCAAGGGTCATTGCTTCATCAGCACGATTTAATTCACTCTGCCAGTCACTGTTCACATCAATACCATGGGTATTCAGTAACAACTTGCGGCTGTTAGCAATACCATAAACCCGTACCTGTATGTTGCGGTTTAGCAACGTGGGCTGTTGACGAGCAATTTGACTAAGTAATTCTGTACCAACGTTTCCGCTACCAATTAAGAACACATCAATAGTATGACGATTAGAGAAGAAATTCTGATGAATAACACGGACAGCTTTTTTCGCTTTTTCTGCTTCTACCACCGTTGAAATAGAACGCTCTGAAGACCCTTGAGCAATGGCGACGTTGTTCACCCGTGCTTGAGAAAGTGCCGCGAAAAAGCGTGCTGCTAACCCTTTAGTTTGACGCATACCATCGCCCACCAAGGTAACAATGGCTAACTTATTACGCACTTCGATGGGATCAAGAAGCTGGTTTTGCAGCTCTAAAGCAAAGGCATCTTCAAGTAAATGCAGAGCGCGCTGTGCATCTTTTTCTAAAATACAAAAACTAATGCTGTATTCCGAGCTAGATTGGGTGATCAAACTGATGGAGATATTGGCATTACTCATTACACCAAATACACGGCTGGCCATGCCTACCATGCCTTTTAAACCTGGGCCTGCCACATTGAACATGGTGACATCATCAAGTTGAGAGATACCTTTAACCGATGTCCATTTCTCACTGGCTTCATCACTGATCAAGGTGCCTGGAGCCGCTGGATTGAGGGTATTGCGGATCAAACAGGGTATATGGTGTTGCGCAATGGGGCCGATGGTTTTAGGGTGCAAAACTTTAGCCCCAAAATAAGATAACTCCATGGCTTCCTGATAGGTCAGTTTATCTAACAGTACCGCGCCTTCCACCTGGTTTGGATCCGCATTATAAACGCCGTCAACATCGGTCCAGATTTCACAGCATTGCGCACTAATACAAGCCGCAAGAATAGCCGCTGAGTAATCAGAGCCATTTCGTCCTAAAGTGACTTTCTCTCCCTCTTCATTGACAGCAACAAAACCGGGCATGATCAGCAATTGTGAGCCATCACTTTGTACTTCACTAAAACGGGCTTTGCTTAATGCTACATCAGCGATACTGTCTAGGTAGTCACCATGGGCAAGAACGTATTCCACCGGATCGATAATTTGGTTTGTTACGCCTTTGCTTTGCAAAATCGCACTAAATAAATTAACGCTGATATATTCGCCTACGCTTAAAATGCCCGCCGCAACGTTATCTGGCGCACATCCTAGCAACTTAATGCCTTCTAATTGCTGTTTTAAGGTCGTTAAACGTGTCTCAATAAAAGCGGATACGTCTTGATGGGCAAAATTATCCAGTGTTTGATTGAGTTCATTGGCAATGCCTTGCACCGTGTCTGTCAGCTTTTGGAACAGAGGTTGAAAATCGTCACCTTGGGCGGCCTGTTCGCATAATAGCGATAAGGCGTTAGTTACGCCTTTAGGCGCAGAGAGCACCACGGCTGCCCCCTCGGTTTGGTGGGTGGTCATACAAATCTCGGTGACGCGCAAATAGCGAACCGCGTCGGCCAGAGAAGATCCACCAAACTTTAAGACTTTCATGTAATGCTCCTTTCGGTATTATTTTGTTTTAACAACGCAAAATTGTGTAAAAAAAAACCCGCTCTTGTGAAGGGCGGGCTTTTGGTGTTTGTTTGCAAATGCGCACTAACCAGCGACCGCCCTCATCGAGGTGGTAATAATTGTCATGCTGGTGGTGCTAATAATCGCTTTCATAGTGTCAATTTGCCGTATAGACGTCTATCTGTCAACCGACATTTTGCTATTTATGTATAAATTTGATCATTATTTATTTAGCTAAGGCATTGCCCTTTAGGGTAATCCCTTTGCTTTCATAGGTTTAGTAAAAAACCACTACCACCAGTTGATCTATTTTTCTCTGTCGCTGGTAATTTTGCATCAAAACATATTGGTCAAAGCACACCGGCACTTTAACTTAACCGTTTGAATACTATATATTTTTATTGTTTTTATTTTTTTGAAGCTGCATTTTATCACAACTGGCCCATACTTTAACCCGCATTTTCTTTGCCCTTTGCCGAAAAGCCGACTTTTGCTTTTGCTATGAGTCAATGCACATCAAGCTTTTGCCAAACAAACATAGACACAGGGCACATCGAATCAATAATGCGCTTTATTATTCTAAGCTGGGCATTTGGCCAATGCGGGCAATCATTTCAGTGACAATTTGCAAGTCCACTAAAAATTGATCCACCCGTTTAAATTCATTGGCATTATGACCCGTGTATTTTTGGTCAGGCATAGCCAATCCAAATTGCACGCCATTGGGTAAGTTATGCACTGAGGTTCCGCCCGCTGATGCGCCAAACTGTCGCGGCATATCGAGGTTTTCTGTCGCCACATCCAATAGCGCATTAACCCACTTTCCTTCTGGATTACGATACATAGGATCACGCAGTGTGACAGTAAAATCGCTCGCTATATTGTCCTTCGCCTTCCATGCAGATAGCTTGTTAAGGATATCTTTTCTAAGGCCGTCACTTGCGCGCCCTACGGGAATACGTAAATTCACCCCTACGGTTAAATGGTCGTCATCAAGCTTAACCAAGGTAACGGCATTGGTTAATGGCCCCATAAAGTCATGGTTGTAATCAATACCTAAAGGTTGTCCAAGGTAGTTTACCCCCCAATTTGCCGCCACGTAGTTGGCCGCATCGGTAATATGATTAGGTTTGAACAGTGCTTGTTGGCTTTGTACGTAGTCTAAAAAAACAAACATTCTCGAAACAGGGTTAACGCCAGATTGGGGTTCTGAAGAATGGGCAGACTCCCCTTTTACGGTCAGCTCGACGCCCTGTGAGTTAGCGGTTGCGAGGATAGAAAAATCACTCCCCTTTTCGGCCACGAAAACCTTACCTAAGGCATTTAAACGACTGGCTAACTGAATAGGTGACGAACTGGTAATAGTGGCCACACTTGCTGCGGGTATTTGGTTTATGGCTAAACCGCCGGTGATGTTGACCACCTCGGCATTTGCCACATCATTTTGCTTTGCAGGTCGTACGGCAAAGTTGGCCAAGACAATACCAAAGCCTTTTTCAGCAATAACAACTGGATAGCCACCATCGAGTGCTAGGTTATAGTTTGGCGTAGGATTAGATTTGAAGTAGTAAGGTATAGCCTGCCCTGTGCTTTCCTCTGTAGTATCTACCAGTAGTTTAAAATTTCGAAGCAAAGGCAGGTTTTCTTCTTTAATGACCTTCATGGCATATAGCGTCACCACGATGCCGTTTTTATCGTCCTCGGTGCCCCGTCCATACATACGATCGCCAATCAGCGTAAGTTTAAATGGATCAAGCTTGGTACCATCATCCAGTACCCATAGTGAGGGCGTGACTGGCACAACGTCGGCATGGGCATGAATACCCACAACTTCATTGCCACTTCCATCAAGAGAGATCTCATACACACGGTCATCGATGTTTCTGAAGGCTAAATTGAAGTCCTCAGCAATGTGACGGACCTTATCCGCCATTTTATGAAACTCAGGGTTGTCGTACTGCGCCACCTCTTCGTTTCTAAAGGTAGGGATTGCCACCAACTCTGCCAATGTGTCCATGGCTTGTTGGCCGTATTTTGCTCTTGTATAAAGGCCAAGTAAGCGTTGCATTAGATGTAAGTCGTGGCCTTGTAATGTCTCATTGTTTTGAAACTGTCGAACAATTCGGGTCTGTTCCTCATCGACGAGATTCCTCGTTATCAACTGAGTGAGAAATTCATCAAAATTGCTGCTGGCGGTAACCTGAGTGTTGGCAAGGATCTGTTTTGATAGGCGCGACCCTAAGGGGGACTCTGCCGCGTTTGATACAACTTGGAAAGTTAAGCCTATAAACAATAACAAGCTTATTTTTAGTTTATAATTCATACAGATATTCTTTTGAAGTTTGCAAAGAGCGAAGTACACCATCATACCGTGCGGTATATAAAATTGGTAATCAATACTAAAACGGGCGGCCTCTATTTGGCCAATTGGGTACTGACAGAGAAATGCACGAACAGCCTCAGAGCTGATGAAAAGCCATAACGGGTAGTTATTTGATCTAAAACAATAAGTCTGTCACTAATAGGCATAAAATAGCGGTTACTGCCAATCCAAGTTCGCAGGGTTTCACTTTTAATCTCTCAGTGAGGATTCCGCTATGAGCAACACATTCTATATTCCCGCCGTCAATATTATGGGTGAAAACGCCCTCAACGATGCTATTCAGCAGATCGCCGACTACGGATTTAAACAAGCACTTATTGTCACAGATCCTGGTATGACCCAACTCGGTGTCACAGCACAGGTTCAAGACCTATTAGCCCAACAAAGTATCAAGCATCACCTTTATGATGGTGTGCAGCCCAATCCAACGGTTGAAAACGTCAATGCTGGCCTCGATGTACTGCACACCAATCAATGCGATTGTGTGATTTCATTGGGTGGTGGCTCTGCCCACGATTGCGCTAAAGGCATTGCGTTAGTTGCCACTAATGGTGGCCATATTAGCGATTACGAAGGTGTGGATGTCTCGAAAAAACCTCAATTGCCCCTAATTAGTATTAACACCACTGCGGGTACGGCTTCAGAAATGACACGGTTTTGTATTATTACCGATCAAGAACGCCACATTAAAATGGCCATTGTGGATCAAAACGTTACCCCGCTATTATCGGTGAACGATCCAAGCCTGATGGCAGGCATGCCTCCATCTTTAACCGCAGCAACGGGAATGGATGCACTCACGCACGCGGTTGAAGCCTATGTATCAACGGCGGCAGACCCTATTACTGATGCCTGTGCAATTAAAGCCATAGAGTTAATTCGCGATAACCTTCATGAAGCTGTGCATAACGGCGGCAATATGAAAGCGCGAGAACAAATGGCTTACGCACAATTTTTAGCCGGCATGGCATTTAATAACGCCTCTTTAGGTTATGTCCATGCAATGGCACACCAATTAGGCGGTTTTTACGATTTACCCCACGGTGTTTGTAACGCCGTGTTGTTGCCCCACGTAGAAGCTTTTAATGCTAAAGAAGCCGCACCCCGCTTAAAAGATGTGGCTAAAGCCCTAGGTGTAGCTGTCGATGATTTGGCAGACAAAGAAGGGGCCGATGCTGCGATTACCGCTATCCGCAAGCTGTCTCAAAGTGTGAATATTCCGTCAGGACTGGCAGAGCTTGGCGCCAAAGAAGAAGACTTCGACACATTGGCAGAAAATGCCATGCAGGATGCCTGTGGTTTAACCAACCCAATTCAGCCGACTCACGAGGAAGTGGTTGCGATATTTAAAGCCGCCATGTAAACAACACTAGGTTACATTACACACGCAAAACGCCGCCACGTAGCAATACGTTGTGGCGTTTTTTAATGCCGTTTATTGGGCTAACGTCTTATCTGCCACATAGCAACTTTCGCCATTAGGATTGCTTTTAATTGCCCTTTTCATTAAAGAGTGTGTCACACTTAGCGCCAGCCAAAACAGTTCCATCACTGAAAGAAAAAAATGCGTTAAATAACGTAGACGATGCTCGCTTTATCCCCATAGTGCCACTAGTCATTTACGGGTAAACTCGGCCAATCATTTCGTCTGTTTAACACCGATAGCAAACAAAAATGTGCTTTTCAGTCGCTGGAATCTAACCTTTTATGCAATTCAAACCTAAAACTTCTGCCTGTCACCGTGCCTATAACAAAACGACGGCCAACGTATCGCCCTGCCCAATGTGTAAAGTTTATCTAAAAGCGCTGCGACCTTGTGAGTAAGCGCACTAAACAGGCACAGACCAAGCCTCAACACTCCTGTTGCAACTTGGATGTTTGTTGCACTAATAATTGTAACAAGAAGACCGCCTTCTTTGCCCGTGTATTGAGGGTGTTAAAGCGATATTGCCGCATCACGCCTCTTAAAAGACGCATCAAGCCTTTAATTCAAACCCTAATCCTAACCACGGTATTAAGCGGTATTTCTGCAGCAATTTTGTTTTCCATTTATTGTCACATCCCGATCACCACGCCCGAGCTGCGGGCTGTTTTTGCCGCTACCTTATTTAAGATATTTATTTTATTACACATTATGATTGGCGTTGTGAGCTGGTTATTTACCGTAGCTAGACTGAATAGCCGCGCAGCATTAAGCGAACTACGGGCGCAAACCAATGCCTTAATTAGAGAGGTGGCAGCGCATGAAAAAACCTCACTGGCCTATCAATTGGCGAAGGATGAAGCTGAATCGGCGAACAAAGCCAAAAGTCGCTATCTTGCTGGTCTTAGCCATGAACTAAGAACCCCTCTTAATGTCCTGCTGGGGTATACTCAGTTGTTAGCTAGCGATACACGGTTGCCAGATAACGCCCGAACCTCATTACAAACCATGAAGCGCAACGGTGAACATTTAGGCGATCTTATTGAAAGTGTGTTGGAAGTATCCAAGCTGGAAGCTGGCCGCTTATCGGTTTACCGAGAGGAGTTTCAGTTACACCAATTATTAGAACAACTGGTTGATACCTTCGAACCTCAAGCGGTATTAAAGGGACTGCAATTTAATTTCCATCGGCAAAGCGTTATTCCAGATATGGTAGCCGGTGACAAACAACGTCTACGTCAGATACTCATTAACCTGCTCTCTAATGCCGTCAAATTTACTCAGTCTGGCTCGGTTTCCTTTACCATTTTCTATCGTAATGAAGTGGCCCAGTTTATTGTCCAAGATACAGGCCCTGGTATCGATTGCGCCGCTCAAGAAACGGTTTTCAACCCCTTTGAACGGGTGCTTGACCCTACCACAGCCGTACCAGGTACAGGGTTGGGTCTGACCATCTCTCGGGCATTGGCAGAGCTAATGGGCGGGGACATCGAACTTGTCAGTAAGCCCGGTGAAGGCTGTCTGTTCAAACTCAGTTTAATGCTACCGCGCTTGCGTTCAAGTTACCGCGCTCCAATCTTAACGGATAGGTTGATTTTCGATTATCACGGCCCGCGAAAAAACATTCTTACCATTGATGATGAAGCCTGCCAGCGTCAATTAGTGAAGGATATCTTAACGCCGGTTGGCTTTAACGTACTGACTGCGGCCTCTGTGCAGCACGGACTAAGCATATTAGATAGCCACAAAATAGACCTGTTATTGCTTGATTTAAAAATGCCTGATGTCAGCGGCTGGAAAGGTGCCGAGCAGGTGCGCAACAAAGGCTACAAACTTCCTATTATTATCGTTTCAGCCAATGTGCGAGATTTAGATGTAGAGGACAGCGCTCAGCAAAACCACAATGATTATCTAACTAAACCCTTTAATATTGCCAGCCTAATGAACAAAGTGGGCCAGTGGCTTGAGCTTGACTGGAAGGAGCGTGATCTAGACCAAGATGCCGCTTTAAGTTTGGACACAAAAAATAAACCATTAGCAGGACGAAACCAGTATCAAACCCTTAAGTCTATGGCTGAAATAGGCTATTTATCTGGGTTCATGACCAAGTTGAATGCCATCGACGATAGCTTCCAATTACCAGCGAATGCTAAAAAAGAGCTCAAGCAGCTGGCCAGCCAAATTCAGTTTAAAAAGGTGATCAAAAAACTAGATAACTTAATGTTGCAAGATAGCGGCGAGAAAAAATAACCCCCCTTAAAAGAACCCCCTAAGTACGTGAAGTAAGCTTTAATACACGCCAATACGCCGCTATTTTCCGTTCTTAAAAAACGATTACGCGATCACTATGTGGCTAACGCACGAATAGCAATACCCGCCGCCGTGGTTCTATTTTCCACGCCCAGTTTAGCAAAGACCTGTTCTAAGTGCTTGTTCACCGTGCGGGCGCCAATATCCAGAATTTGTGCGATTTCCTTGTTGGTTTTACCATTAGATAACCAATACAACACTTCAGATTCCCGAGTAGTTAAACTTAGTTGATTACGCAGTTTTTCCTCGCCGGATATCGTTTCTGCTGCGTCATTAATTCTAAAGGTACAATCGCCGTTGGTTCGCCGTGACACCAACGCAAGTTCACAGGTGCCGGTATCGTAATCCACAGGTTGAGCACTGTGTTGTAACTCGGCGTTAGCCAAAATGGTTCTTACCGCAGGTATCATCACCTCATTAAACCAATCATCCGCCTGGGGAATATTGGTAAGAAAGTCATGGGTTTGTGGGGTCGCCCATAGCAGCTCACCGGCTTGATTAACGGCAAACAGATTTTGCCCTATTGAATCCAGTGCTTGCTGAGCACTTGAGGTAATTTGAGCATTGTTTGCATGAATTTTAATCCGGGCAATCAGTTCATCAGGATTCACCGGCTTAGCGATGTAATCTACGCCACCGGCGTTAAGCCCTTTGAGGGTGCTTTCCGAATCGGTAAGGCCTGTCATAAATACCACAGGAATATGCTGTAACTCACGATTTTGCTTTAATCGGGCACAGGTCTCAAAGCCATCCAATTTAGGCATCATGGCGTCGAGTAAAATAATATCTGGGCGAATTTGTTCTGCTATGGTGATGGCCTGATTCCCTTCTAAGGCCACCAGGGTGCTGATCCCTTCTTTTTCAAGAATGTCATTTATCAAACTAAGAGAATCTGGTGAATCATCGACAACTAAAACCGTATACATAGGCACTCAAAAATTGAACAGCGCGTTACTGTTTTAATAATTTGTCATCCTTTCAGCATACAGTAAACAAATATTTGAAGGCATGGGGTATTTTACGTATTTAATATCAACCAGTTGAAAGCCAGTTTGCGGGAAGACATTGGATAAAAAAAGCCGAAACGAACAACGTCGTTTCGGCTTTAGTCAGTATGACTTGTTATATCACTGTATTAGAAAGTATAGGCAATTTTGCCGTATACGTAGCGGCCGGTGAAGCCGTACGGTGAAAAGCCAGAGTAAGGGAAGATATTGGAAAAGGTCGTTACATCGTCCACTAAGTTGCGAGTCGCTTCTGGATAAACATCAAACAGGTTGTTGGCACCTAAAGAGACCGACACACTGTCTGTCACCGCCACCTTCATGTCTAAATCGGTGATCCATTCAGCCGGTACAATCTCGTTACGGGCTTCTATGGATGAAGGGTCTTCCACTTCACCGTAACGAGTGGTGCGCAATGTCACCATATAACGGTCGTAGCTCCAAGTAACGCCTAAGTTAACCTTGTTATCAGGAGAACTGGTCTCAAAACGTCGTAGCTCAACATCATCAAATAGGTTGCTTTGATCAAAGCCCGCTTCCGCCAAAATAGCCGGTGCTTCGATGATATCCGTCACTTCGTTATCATTGAAGTTAATACCGGCGTTAAAGTTAAACGCTCCCCACTCTTGAGTACGCAAGGTATAGGTTGACACAATGTCGACACCTTGGGTGCGAGAGTCGATGGCATTTAAGAAGAAACGAGCACTGGTGGCACCGGAACCCTCTAACAAGGCTTCGATAGCATCCCCAGATAAGTTATTTGACAATACAATGCGATCATCGATGTCAATGCGATAGAAATCCACAGAAAGGTTAAAATCAGCGTTAGGTGAGTAAGTAAAACCTGCGCTGTAGTTCTCAGATTCTTCCGCATCAAGGCCTGGACTGCCTAACGACAAGGCAACGTCACTGGATGGGGCAAAGGTACCAGTTTCAGCCGGCTCGCCATCAGCACCAAATACCGTAGCGATAGAGGTAAAGTATTGTTGTTGCAGCGACGGTGCTCTAAAGCCTGTTGAAATTGAACCGCGAAGGGCAAAGGATTCAGTAACCGTCACACGATGTGACATTTTCCAGTTAAATGTGCTGCCAAAATCGGAATAATCTTCATAGCGCCCTGCGACGGCTACGTTCCAATTTTCCAGTACATCAGCTTCTACATCAACATAAAAACTGTAGTTGTGGCGGCTGTTTTCACCTGCAGATTCCGGTGTAAAGCCAGGGAATACCTGGGATCCTGCCGCGCCATAGGCATCATCTTCATCTTCTCTAACTGTTCCGCCCACACCATACTCGCCGCGGATATAGGAGCTTTCTTCGCCAGCGACAATTTCATAACTTTCATGGCGATATTCAGCCCCCATAGCAAAATTCATTTCACTATAGAAAAGTTTGGTGTCTACCAAACGAGAGGCATCAGCATTCACCACTGTAGTGTTATATTTCAATTCACCGGCATTAAAACTTGTAGGGCTATCTGGCCCTAACGATGTATTAAGGCTATTTACTACGCCGTATTCCAATGCGTTTTGGCCATGGGTAACTGAGATATCGTAGTTCCACACATCGCCATAACCTTTTAACCCTGCCAGTACTGAGGTATCTGCTATGTCGGTTTTGATGTAAGGCAAAAAGCCATCAGGATAAATCGATAGAATGTTTCTATCGTCTGACGCTCTTCGATAAAAACCGCCACCAATAGAGTTACGCTTGCTGGCACCCGCGGTCGCGTAAAATTCAACATCGTCACTGACGGCTTTGCCGGCATTGACGAATAAAGCAAAGTCTTCAACTTCGCCGTTTCCATACACATGGTTATAGCGATTAACGGTGAGCTCTCTAGGATCAAGATCGCCATTTTCATCACGTGCATAGTTTTCACGCTGGTCAAAATCAGCGCGATTGGCTTCACCACGATCACGGTATTCGGCAGACACATTCACATACCCATCGTCACCCCATTCAAAACCGATATTGCCTCGCAATGTGAGTGTTTGGCCATCCGTCAGTTCCCGATCCGATCCCGTGGCAAAAGCAAGATCACCATTATCATCAATGCTTACGCCTTCTAAATCGGGCACGCCATCCATGGTGGTCACGTTAGCGCCATAGGTCGCTGATACTTCACCGCCTTCGCTGGCGTCTTTTAAAACAATATTGATAACCCCTGCAATGGCGTCCGAACCGTATTGAGCCGCAGCACCGTCACGTAAAACTTCAATACGTTTGATGGCATTAGCAGGAATCGCGTTAAGGTCCACCGCAGAAGATCCCCGGCCGACAGAGCCGTTTAGGTTAACCAAAGCACTGGTATGGCGACGCTTTCCATTAACTAAAACCAAGGTATGGTCCGGCGCTAAACCACGAAGTTGTGCTGGGCGCACATGATCTGTGCCATCGGTAACCGAAGGTTGAGGAAAGTTAAAACTGGGAAGCAAAGAGTTGAGGATCATGTTGGTTTCAGTCAACCCCGTTGCCTGAATCGATGACGCATCAATAATATCAATGGGTACGGGAGAATCATTTATCGTTCGACCGACACGTCGAGAACCAACAATCTGGATTTTTTCCAGATCTTCGTCTGAAGCGGCAGTGGATTCGGTCTGCGAAAAGGCAGAAGAAGAGGCAAAAGATAACGGTAAACCGACAATGGCCGCCGCAATCAACGACGGAGTAAACGTGCGGATTTTGCACTTGTCTTGTTGCATAGTTGTGTTCCTGGATGATTTGAGTGTTATTTTCGGCTTACTAAACAGCAGCAATCCGATCATTTTTTGTCTTTTCTGACGTCAGGGCACAGCGAGAGACAGTCTGTATAGACTTATTATTATTAGAATGGCAAAGCTCATAGTAGCTGACTGCGCGACAGTAAATCATAACACTATAGACGTCTACAAGTCTAAAATCAGAATACTTAATAGATTTTCATCAAATACTCAGTGCCCATCAACCGTCCTCCCATAACAAGCGACGCCGTTCCCCGGCAACGGCAACAATTTCGCGCAACCGCATTTTTACCCCTTAAAACATTAAAGACTTCCCCCTCACTTTAATAAAAAGCCTTAGTCCTTACTGCTCTGTTTACTGTGTAAATTGATTATAGTGGTCATTCATGACAGTGACTTCACTGAGCACACCGATATGGTAGGGTTAGGATGAGAAGTTTTAACGGAAATGGTAATGACCGATACCCGACTGGCTAAAAAAATCGCATTTCAAATTCTGACCCACTTTGACAAAAGTTACCGCTGGTTTACGCGCATCACCCGAGGTGCCCAGCAACGATTCGAAAATGGTGAATGGGCCGCAACCCAACTCGCTTCCACCGAACGCATTAATATTTACGAAACCTGCGTATCAAAAGCCACGGCCGAAATATATCATCAGGTAGAGATCCACCAGCAAAATCCGGCGTTTTGGCGCGCTATGAAAGACGCCTACAGCTTGTTGTTAGGCGCACACCCTCAGTTTGAATTGGCCGAAACCTTTTACAACTCCATTATTGGCAAGCTTTTCCGCCACCAATCTTTTGATAACAGCGTAATGTTTGTGCTCCCTAGTCGCTGTTTTTTACCTGGGCACGACCGAGATAAGGTCGTTAACCGCTTTGATACCAATCACACCGTTTCGCAAATGTACGGGGCCATTTTTGAAATCTATCGATTTAAAGCCCCCTTTGAAGATAAAGCCCGCGACATTCAACATCTGGAAGCCGCCTTACGTCGTCGACTAAGTACCGAGCAACTGGCCCGTGTTTATAGCGTGGAAATGTTAAAACCGGTGTTCTATCGAGGAAAGTCGGCCTACTTAATTGGTCGCATTTGTATGCCCGATGAAACCCTGCCCTTTGTGATCTCCCTGCATACAAACGAAGACAATGCCATTTACGTGGATGCTTTACTCACAGAACGCCAAGATCTATCGGTGATTTTCGGTTTTGCCCGTAGTTATTTTATGGCGGATACCCAACACCCTGTGGAAGTCGCTTCGTTCTTACAAGAGTTGATGCCGAACAAAAAACACTTTGAATTGTATATGTCTTTGGGCCACCACAAGCACGGTAAAACGGTTTTCTACCGAAACTTTTTAGCCCACATGGAAGACAGCAGTGATAAGTTCGAACGGGCCCCCGGTATTCGTGGATTAGTGATGATGGTGTTTCATCTGCCCTCATACGGTGTGGTCTTTAAAATCATCAAAGACTCTTTTGCCGAGAGTAAAAAAATTACCCGACAACATGTTAAAGACTGTTATAAGCGGGTCAAGATGTCTGATCGCGTGGGGCGCATGGCCGATACCCATGAATACGTGAACTTTCGCTTTCCATTAGATCGCATTGCACCAGAACTGTTGCAGGAATTAGAAGAAACCTGCGCCTCTAGTCTTGTGATCACTGAAGACGCGCTGATCATTAAACATTTATACATAGAGCGTAAGATGACGCCATTAAACCTGTATCTGCAACAGGAAACCGATGCCGATAAACTACGCCATGCCATTGATGAACTTGGCCTATGTATTAAGCAAATCGCATTAGCGAATATTTTCCCGGGCGACATGCTGCACAAAAATTTTGGTATTACCCGTCATGGACGGGTGATTTTCTACGACTACGATGAAATTTGTTTGATGAAAGAACGAAATTTCCGCGCCTTGCCCAAATCAGACGACCCCTACGCCCTCGATACCCTTTCCGTGGCACCAAACGATGTATTCCCAGAGCAATTTGAACACTTTATTGTTGGCAAAAAGCAATTCAAAGACATACTGAAAGCCCTTCACGGCGACCTTATGACCCCAGAATATTGGCGGTCGGTACAGGTTATCGCGGCAAAAGGGGAAATAACTGATTTCACCCCCTATAATCCAGATAAGCGATTTGTGCGGCCAACGAAAAATTAAACTTATGTCATATAGATAAAAATGTGACCGTTTCAGAAAATGGAAGTGATCAACTTCCAGTCCTGTTGCCGTAATCATACATGGGGAAGTCGATTTCCTTATTCATACATGCATTAAGGTGACAGAGTTGTAATTATGAAAGTATTAATCGTTGAAGATGACCACACCGTTGCCACTCACGTGAGTGCTGGGCTGCAAACAGCTGGGCACACAAGTTTCCATAAAAGCGATGGTGCCAGCGGGCTAAACCTAGCGCTAGAAGACGATTTTGATCTCGTGATTCTAGACATTATGCTACCTCAAATGGACGGATTTACGGTTCTTGAACACATTCGCGAAGTTAAACCCCACCTTCCTGTTTTATTGCTTAGTGCCAAAAGCCAAGTAGATGACAAAGTTCGAGGGTTACGTTCAGGGGCTAACGATTACCTCACCAAACCCTTTGCCATTGAAGAGTTACTTGCAAGAGCTGAGGGGTTAGCCGGACGCGGCGCCAACAATGCCGGTGAAACCAAGCTGTGTGTAGGCGATCTCACTTTGGATTTACTGCGCCGTAAAGTGATGCGCGGCGATACAGAAATTGATTTGCAGGCCAAAGAGTTTCAACTGCTTGAATGCCTTTTGCGTAACCGAGGCAAAGTGGTTACCCGCAGTATGCTGTTAGAACGGGTATGGAATTATCACTTTGATCCGCAAACAAACCTTATTGACGTTCATATCAGTCGCCTACGGCAGAAGGTGGATCGTACCTTTAATATCCCCTTGATTGAGACGGTTCGAGGTACTGGATACCGCATAGCCGAGACCCACGATTGATAGCCATCGGCACCTTTACTCGAAGTTCAAGCTTTCGGGTGGGGATCTTATTTACGGCCTTGTCCTTTACGGGGATCTTCTTTGTTTTTTATTATTGGTCCGTCGCGGATACGGAAAATAATATCACCGAAACCCGCCAAGCGTTGGCAGCGGAACGGTTCGCGTTCGAAGAAATTTATCGGTTAGGCGGTGAAAAAGCCGTCAAGCACTCGGCACAACAACGGTTAACCGCGCTGCAACCCACTAGCTTCATTGGGCTAGAAGACGCTGATGGCAACATATTTCCTTCCCCCCTTAGCGCGCTACCTGTAACCGATAATGTATCTGGGCCCACGGTAATGGCGTTGCCTGTTAATGTTTATTTTAATCGCCTTCCTGAACAGGATAATGGCGCTAACCGTCACCACCGCGTGCTTGTTGATTCTTTATCTCTTGGACAACTACGGTTAGTGATTGGCAAAGACGTGGAACACCATTACACCCGTCAGTTTCTTGGTCAGGCGCTAGGTGGACTATTTGTCGTCATGCTTTTAGCCATCGCTATCATTAGCTTCTTAGTTGCCTTGTATGTGGTTAATCGTATAAATCGTATGTCCACCACGGCCAGCGATATCATGGATACGGGCAACTTGAGCGCACGGATGGAAATTGACAGTAATTGGGATGATTTAAGTCGTCTAGCCGTGGTGTTCAACCACACCTTAGCGAAAATCGAAAACTCGGTTAAAAATATAAAACAAGTCTCTGATAATATCGCCCATGATTTACGTACGCCTTTATCTCGCTTACGCAGTAAATTAGAACGTTTACCCGACAGTCACTTACGGGATGATGCCCTACATGAGGCTGACAGTCTTCTGGCTATCTTCAATAGCCTGCTACGCATTGCCGATGTGGAAAGTGAACGCCAACGTGCCGGGTTTAGTGAGGTGCAATTAGATTTAGTGGTCACTGACATTGTCGAGCTGTATGAACCGATTTTAGACGATATCGGCATATCGATTACCACCAATATTCACCCCATTGCCATAGAGGGTGACAGGCACTTGCTGTTTCAAGCGTTAAGCAACCTCTTGGATAACAGCATTAAATACGCCGGCGAGCACTGCCAAATTAAAGTGGAATTGTCTGTGGTAGGTGAGCGAGTCATTATTGGTATTTTCGATTCTGGACCGGGCCTTGCTGCGGCCCAATTTAGCCATTTAGAAAAACGCTTTTACCGCGCAGAGCAAAGTCGCACCACTCCCGGTAATGGATTGGGCCTTGCCATGGTAAGTGCGGTGGCATCGCTGCATTACGGTAAGATCTGGTTCGTTGACGACCCGTTATGTACCGGCAGTGGCTTTGGCACGGTGATAAGTTTGCCGGTACGTCAAAAAAACGGGGGGTGACCCTCAACGAGGCTGACGTTGCATAAAAATGGTCACTTCTGCCATTTCAATACCAAACTTTTTAATGTAAGAACGATTCATCATGGCGTCCTCTCCCATCGAAAAGAACCAATCGTCAAAGGTCACCGCATAGGTATCATCACCCACCGGTAAATCCATGCTGTAATTAAAATTAAAGGCATTCCCATAACTGGTGCCTGTAGCAAAACCGGTAATGTCATCGGCTTCACCGCGAAATGTAGCGTCATTTATCTTGGTTATCCGCCACGTTCTCGAGGCTGGGCCACTGCCCAACTGGTAAGTAAAGGATTCATCGAGTACAAGCACATTACCTTGCTGGCTTGGCATGATATCCACCGTAAAGCGTTGAATCACATTGCCCGAACGGTCTTGAACAATTCCCCAAGCCTTCACCGGCACACTGAAAAAATCATTCAGAGAAAAAACAGGTTGTTGGTTTTGATATTGTTCACCCTCTAGTGACCGGGCGCATCCTGTTAGCATAAAAACGCCCACAAGCACCATCCACCATTGCGTCACTTTCGCCATTTCTTACTCTCCAATTAACTCGCTGCGCATTTTCGGTTCTGATGTTTTTTCTCCTAGCCATATAGCAAAAAACGCGGAGGAAAAATCTTTATCATCAATGCTACCCAGTAAATTACCGTTTAAATAAAAATGCGTGACATTTTCGCGGTCAAACACCCCAGAGATTTTGTCGCCCTCATTCACATCAGGAAATAAGTCGGTCATGGTTGAACGCCATTGAGATAAGGTATCAGCCTCATACTTGCCTTGCCGACTCATTTCTTTGATCGAACGCTTTGCGATATCGCTACCTGAAAATTCTCGCAAATAAGTTAGGGTTAGCACGTATGGCGGTTGATCTTGCCAACGGCCCTCGGGGGCATACAGCACGGCATCGTAAATATCCCAGAACATAAACGTAAAGCGAGTACTTCCCACCTTAGTAGAATCATTTAGCGCAAAGCTCGCCGTCTTCTCTACGCTAGTTCTCCCTTCTTCACCGTAGGCGGAAAGGGAGATACAGCAAAACAAGAATATGCAGGGTTTAATCCAGTATTTCATTATGAATGTCACGATTTGGTTTGATGAGTATTGTTACCACTTTTGCCTTGTGAATGATCATTTATTACTATTTGTTCATCTTCCACCTTTACGACAAAACCTGCTGCAGGTTTGTGTTGCTCGGTATTGAGAAATCATGAACAACGCCATGCAGATTGAATCTGCGCTCAATTTAACCCTTCCTTCACCGGTGCTTCCCTTTTCACCTAACTGGCCAGGTGCAGAAAAGGTAACCATGCACATTAAACGTGATGACCTCATCCATCCGGTTATTTCCGGCAACAAGTGGCGCAAATTAAAGTATACCTTTCGTGCCCTTCCACCTGCCTGTAAACACATAATGAGCTTTGGTGGCGGCTACTCTAATCATCTCCATGCCTGTGCCTATTTATGTATGCGCAATAATATTGCCATGACGGCAATGGTAAGAGGCGACTACTCACACAATCTAACGCCCATGCTTCACGATCTTAAAAACTGGGGAACAAGGGTTCAGTTCGTCGACAAGAAAACCTATCAAAGGCGTACAGAGCCCGGCTACCTGGCTCACTTACATCAGCAATATCCACATACTTTCATCGTGCCAGAAGGCGGCAGTCACGCACCGGCGCTACAAGGGGTCGCTGAACTACTAAGTGAAAATCCTCAAACCTTCGACCATGTTCTGGTTCCTGTCGGCAGCGGTGCGACTCTCGCGGGACTAATTACCGCATTGAAACCGCCACAAAGCGCAATAGGCATTGCAGTTCTCAAAGGCAAGGGATATCTTGAGGACTTGGTACGTGGGCTACTGCCCCGCGAGTACACCGATAAAAACTGGTCTATTGCACATGATTACCATGGTGGAGGCTACGGAAAAGCCCCCTCTTCCCTCGTCGAATTTTGTAACCTGTTTACCACAGAGTTCGAAATACCTATAGAACCTGTGTATTCAGGTAAATTGATGTTTGCAGTAAAAGAAATGTTACGTACGGGGTATTTCCCTGATAACAGCCGGCTCTTATTACTTCACACCGGCGGAATGCAGGGCGCAAGGCCAAGTTGATCTACACGTGTTTTTTTCCCGTTACTATAAAGCAGGCGATGGTTGTTGTCGCTAATGTGATCTTTTAGGGGACAAGCTTTGATTACAAACCCGCAAAATCTGCCCGAACCCTTGCAATTGTTAGTAAGCAGATCGCTGCACTTGTGTGAGCTTATGCTGCCACACTGTAGCGCCCTTTATCCCTTTGCTGCCATTTATGAAGAAGGGCGCGTAGGGTGCTTGTTTGCCGATGATCGCAGCGGCGAGCAAAACGAGAGTTATCTCATTGAACAGCTACAGTGGCGTATTATTGATACCACCACAGACACACAAAGTTACAGTGTGCTTGTCTACGCTGCCACGGTAACGACGGACAGGCACAAGCAACTTAATGCCATAGCCATCAATGCCACCGACCCGAAGGGAGACGAAACCATGCTGCTTTATCCCTACTTTCGTGTGGGTAAGAAAATTGTGGTCTCTCCTCCTATTCCTGGTTGAGTTTTCATCGTTTATCAACAACTATGCTTGCCAAAATGCTGATCTCTGCTAGCATTCAGCGAAAATTTACCTAACGGTTCGGAATCAAAAATTATGTCTCGTGTTCTCATTATTGGTGCCGGCGGTGTTGCCGCTGTAACAGTAAAAAAATGTGCTCGGTTACCCGAGTATTTCGATGAAATCTTTCTTGCTAGCAGAACCGTTTCCAAATGTGAAGCGCTGCAAAATGAAGTAGGCGCAGACCGAGTAAAAGCGGTATATGCGGTAGACGCTGACGATGCCAAAGCAGTAGAAAATCTTATTGTTGAGGTACAACCTGACTTGGTAATAAACCTCGCCCTTCCCTACCAAGACCTGCCCATTATGGATGCTTGTCTGGCCACCCAAACCGATTATTTAGATACCGCAAACTATGAGCCCAAAGATGTGGCCAAGTTTGAATACAGCTGGCAATGGGCATACCAAAATAAATTCAAGGATGCGGGGATCATGGCGTTATTGGGTTCAGGCTTCGATCCTGGCGTTACCAATGTGTATACCGCCTACGCCGCAAAACACTATTTTGACGAAATTCACTACTTGGATATCGTGGATTGCAATGGCGGTGATCATGGCCAAGCGTTTGCCACTAATTTTAACCCTGAAATTAATATTCGAGAAATTACCCAACGGGGTCGTTATTGGGAAAATGGTGAATGGAAAGAGACCGACCCATTAAGTCTGCGGGAAGATTTAGACTATCAAAACATTGGGGTACGTGCTTCATACCTGATGTTCCATGAAGAACTCGAGTCCATCGTAAAACATTTTCCTTCCATTAAACGCGCGCGTTTTTGGATGACCTTTGGTGATGCTTACCTCAACCACCTGAAGGTGCTAGAAGGGATTGGCATGACCAGTATTGAACCGGTGGAATTCCAAGGCCAAAAGATCGTCCCTCTTGAATTCCTTAAAGCCGTATTGCCTAACCCCGGCTCTCTTGCCGAAGGCTACACGGGTATGACCTGTATCGGAACCTATGTCACCGGTATTAAAGACGGCAAAGAGAAAACCATCTTTATATACAATAACTGTGACCATGCAAAATGTAACGAAGAAGTGGGTGCCCAAGCGGTGTCTTATACAACCGGTGTGCCGGCTATGATTGGCGCCATGATGATGCTGCAAGGCAAGTGGAAAGCCCCTGGCGTGTGGAACATGGAACAATTCGACCCGGACCCTTTCATGGAAGAGTTGAACAAACATGGTCTGCCTTGGCAGGTACTTGAGTGCGACCAAAGCCCTTTTAAACGCTAACGGGAGACGGGTGGTTGACTGACTTAACATTACGTCGTGATATTCCTTCTCCTTGCTATGTGTTAGAAGAAGATAAGCTTATTCACAACCTCATGCTAATGAAGCGCGTTCAAGACGAATCTGGTGTGCGTATTATTTTGGCGCTTAAAGGGTTCTCCATGTGGTCGAGTTTTAATATTATTAAACCTTATCTGCATGGTGCCACTGCCAGTTCGGTTTGGGAGGCCAAGTTGGCGGCGAAAATGGGTAAAGAAATCCACGCTTACTCGCCAGCTTATAAAGATAAGGACATCGCCGAGTTAAAGCATTTGGTCAACCACATTTCCTTTAATAGTATTAATCAGTGGCATCAACATCGACAAGCACTTAGCGGTATCTCCATGGGGTTACGGATAAATCCTGAACACCAGGAAGCCGATACACCGCTGTACGATCCCGCTGCGCCGGGTTCTCGACTTGGCATCCGCGCCAGCGAGCTTGCATCGGTGGATATTACCGGCATAGAAGGGTTGCACTGTCATAATTTGTGCGAATGTGACTCTTACGCCACCGCCCGAACCTTACAGGCCATTGAAACCCGTTTTGGTGATTATCTACCCAAAATGAAATGGTTAAACCTAGGCGGCGGCCATCTGATGACGAAGAAGGGCTATGATCTTGCCCATCTCATCTCCACATTAAAGCAATTTAAAGCCCGCTTTCCTAACCTCGATGTGATTCTTGAACCCGGCTCTGCCGTGGCCTGGGACACAGGGCCTCTAATTGCTGAAGTGGTGGATATTGTAGAAAATGAAGGCAAGATCGCCATTTTGGATATTTCGGCCACCGCCCATATGCCCGATGTGCTTGAAATGCCCTACCGCCCAACCATCTTACAGGCTGGCGAAGAGAACGAAAAAGCCTATAACTACCGAATAGGCGGAAATTCCTGCCTTGCCGGCGATGTTATTGACCTGTACTCCTTTGATTCGCCCCTACAACCGGGCGACCGTGTGCAGTTTGAAGATATGATGCACTACACCATGGTGAAAACCACGTTCTTTAATGGTGTAGAGCACCCTAGCATCGGCATCTTGAAACAAAACGGTGACTTCGAGTTAATACGACAATTCACTTTTGAAGACTTTGCCGGGCGTTTATCTTAGGCGCCCTTAAATGACGCAACTCCCGCGACAAATGCCCGTATGGTCGACTTGGCTGTCCAATAGCATTTCGCCATCTAACACAATTTTAAACGGCGTCCCTTCCGGTGCGCTAATATTGTATTCTAACCCATACATGTGATCTTCTTTCACATGTATGGTGGCTTCTTTTTTGGGATAAACCAAATCATAAACGCCGTCATCGTTACGCTCTGCAACCACATCCAGCATCCAGGTGCCTTTGGTAATTTCAATGGATAAATGTTTTTCTAACACAGACGATCCTTACTTTACGAACTGATTCAACATGAGGCCCAAATGAAACACGCCAACATCGTGTATAGGGCGTTAGTTAGAGTCTTTGTGTTCGAGCCCCGCCTGATACAAGGTATTCTTTTTTAATGAATAATGCTCTGCCACAATGGCTGCGGCTTTCTTCAGCGGCAATGCTGCTTGCAACATGATCAACAAATCCATGGCTTCTGCAGGCACCGGCTTTTCTTCTCCCTTAACGCCTGAAATCATCAGCACAAATTCACCTTTTTGCCTGACCGGATCAGCGGCTAACCAGGTTAAAACGTCAGCGGCAGTGCCATCTACATAGGTTTCAAATGCTTTTGTTAACTCTTTACCAATCACGATGCGGCGATCCTGCCCTAAGGTGTCACAGACATCGCTTACCGTATCGAATATACGTCGGGGCGCTTCATAATAAACCGTGGTGAATTCGCGATCTTTCAAAGGGGCTAAGACTTGTTTTCTCGCGCCAGTTTTAGGCGGTAAAAAACCTTCAAACATGAATTTATCAGTGGCAAGCCCAGATGCGCTGAGTGCGGTTACAAAGGCACAAGGGCCTGGTAAGGCAACAATATTAATACCTTCTTCACGACAACGGCGCACCAACACAAAACCAGGATCACTAATCAGTGGCGTACCCGCATCACTCACCAGAGCAATACTCTCCCCCTCTTTCAGACGCTGACAAAGCATGGCAGTACGCTTGCTTTCATTGTGCTCGTGTAACGATAATGACCGCGTATTTATGGAAAAGTGTTGCAATAGCCGTTGGGTATGGCGGGTATCTTCCGCCGCGATCCAGCTTACGCTTTTTAGCGTTTCAATGGCTCGGCTAGACATGTCATCAAGGTTCCCAATTGGGGTTGGCACAATAAAAAGTGTCGCTGTCTCGACCATTCATTCATTTCCTTTAAAAAAACCACCTCAAGGTGAGGTATTATTACTGTCATACTCAATGTCGATACTGACACGGCACAATTCCGCCGACGAACAAAATGAGTGTACCATGACCCAAGTACAGTTTAACGACGCAAGCATAGATTTTCTGCCTGTATTCGTTAAACTGACCAAGTCTGACCGTAAAAGGAATCCTTTGTGAATTTGTCTGTTTTTATTTCTCCCGTTGCTACCTTTAGTTTAGTGGCTATTACCTTGATAATGGCAGGGTGCGAATCAACGCCTAAACAACCTACTGAGGTACGTAAACCACAGCCAACAAAGCAGCAAGAAACCGTTGTTGCGGTTACACAAACCGCTGAAGCATTAATAAACGAAGCCCGTAACAGTTGGCAAACCGAGCGAGACGAAATTAAACGGGATGACTATTTACTTGATGCTGCCGAAATAGCACTCGCCCAGGGTAATCGTCTTCAAGCCCAACAGCTCTTATTTGCACTCAAAAAATCGTCGCTCACCGACCAACAAACTCAACGTCTAAATCTTTACATCGTAGAGTCTTACCTGCACGACCCTAAAGCCGATGAGGCCACCTTACTCACCCTTTTAAGTCCACTAGCAGAAGATGAAAACATCAGACAACGTCAGCTTGAAGCCCAAAAAGCACTTTACGAAAAACAGCAACAATGGCTAGCTGCGGCCAATACACTGGTTACACTGAATCGCCAAACCCCCGCAGCCACCAAGCAGGTTTGGACATGGGTCAAGAAAACCGATAGCCAACAACGACAACAAGCAGAAAGCCAATATCCCAATCTTGAACCTTACCTTGCCCTGTATAATATAGCCCAAACCGCTGGACTTGATAGCCAGCGTTTTAGTCAGGAAATTGAAACCTTTAAACACGTTTACCGTGGGCACCCCTTAGTAGCGACCCTACCTGATGATATTCAGGCTCGCCTCGCCTTGCCTGCTAGCGCCCCTGATGACATTCTGGTATTACTGCCTTTAAGCGGCAAACTCGGTGATACAGGGCGCACAATTAAAGCGGGAATGCTCGCCGCTTACTACGATAAACTAGCCAAAAATCCTCAACTGCACCCTACTACCCTGACGTTTTTTGATACTGTCAACAAAGACACTGATGCCCTCGTTGATGCCATTTCAGGTTATCAATGGGTTGTGGGCCCTTTGCTAAAAGAGAATGTGGATGCCATTACCCCCTATGTTCCGGCTACAACCACGTTGTTAGCACTAAACCGCAGTGATACGAACCAAGACACCCAGACACTTTCTCCGTTGCTACCGGTCAGTAACCTCGTTAGCGATGACACAACCGCCACTGTCTTACCTGAGGCTACCCTTCCTACGGTTTCTCTTGCTCGCCCTAAACCCCATGCGTTTTTTGCATTGGCCCCCGAAGACGAAGCACGACAATTGGCGCAATACATCTTTCATCAAGGCTTCGCCTCTCCCATTGTGGTCGCGGCACAAAGCAGCATCAACCAACGGATGAAGAGTGCGTTTGAGGCCCAATGGCAATCGTTAAATGCCAGTAGAGATCACAATGATAAAGTTAAACTCGTGTCGGTGGATTTTACCGACAGTAATAGCCTTAAAACCGGTATTACAGAAGCGTTGGGGGTGGCCCAAAGCCGCGACCGAATTCGACAAATTGAATACATGCAAAATGAAAAACTGTACAACGTACCGCGCAATCGTCGGGATGTTGATGGCATCATAGTCTTTGCATCTCCAGCCCAAACCGAATTACTTAACCCCATGGTAGAAGCCAGCCTAAGCCCCTTTAATGGCAAGACAGTTCCTGTGTTTGCCACGTCTCGCTCCATTGCTTATGACGATACAAAAAATCAGTGGCGGGATCTGCAAAACGTACGTTTTCTGGATATGCCATGGATGATGCCAGAAAACCAATGGGCAGATTTTCAAGCCACGGTAAAAGCATTATGGCCACGGCGCAATACTCAGATGTCGCGCCTATTTGCATTTGGTGTAGATGCCTATAATTTACTGCCTGATGTGGCGGTACTGATGACCTTGTCGCAAACGCAAATAGAGGCGTTAACAGGCGCTTTGCGTATAGATAAACAAGGCAATATTGTCCGCACTCTTCCCCAAGCGGTGATTCAAAATCAAAGCGTGCGTCCACTGACCTCATCGCTTCAATCCCAAACAAATACCACGGCGTATTCGGGGCGATAGATGCGTGTAACTGCCAAGGATATCGGCAATAAGGCGGAAGCGCGGGCAAGAAGCTATTTAGAAGAGCAAGGATTGCTTTTTTGCTGCGCTAATTATTCGGCCAAAACCGGCGAGTTAGATCTTGTCATGCAAGATGCCGAAACCTGGGTCTGCGTTGAAGTTAAGTTTCGTGAAGATGACGGCTTTGGTCGAGCGGTAGACTTTGTCACTCCAGCCAAACTAGCTAAAGTACGACGTACTTTTGAACATTTTCTTATGGCTCAGGGTCTTAATCCATTACACACACGGATGCGAATAGATGTGATAGCATTAGACGGAAACCAGTTATCATGGTTGAAGAACGTTTAATTAGCCCATGACAAGATCACTAAATAATAATGATAGAAAAAATCAAAGCCAACTTTACTGAAAGTATCCAGACTAAGATCGCCGCCATTGAGATCTTACCCGAGAGCATAGAAAAAGCGGCGTACATGATGGTCGAAGCCCTGATTCGTGGTAATAAGATCTTGTCCTGTGGCAATGGCGGTTCTGCAGCCGAAGCCCAGCGTTTTTCATCTGAATTGCTAAATCGTTTTGAACGAGATCGTCCTAGCCTACCCGCCATCGCGTTGACTACTGATACCTCAACCATTACCTCTATTGCCAATGACGCCAGTTTTGACGAGGTGTTTGCCAAACAAGTACGTGCCTTTGGGCAACCGGGAGACATCTTGCTTGCCATCTCCAGTAGCGGTAACTCTCGCAGTATCATTGCAGCAGTAGAAGCCGCCTTATCCCGAGACATGACCATTGTGGCATTAACAGGTAAAGATGGTGGCGAAATGGCAGGCTTTCTTAGCGAGCATGATGTAGAAATTCGAGTACCGTCAAACCGTACAGCGCGAATACAAGAAGCTCATCTACTTGTTATTCACAATTTATGCGAATGTATTGATGATAGCCTTTTTCCGGCCGATCACGGAGATGACTACCCATTATGATAATCACGAAAAAAGCACTTTCTGTATTGATAGCCGTAGCGGTGCTTATTAATGTGAATGGCTGCGCCCTCGTAGCCGTAGGCGCAGCGGGCGCCCTTACGGCTAAGGTAGCAAAAGATCGTCGTACGGTGGGCACCCAGCTAGACGACCAAACTGCCGAAGGACAAGTTGCCTATCAATGGTCAAAAAGCGATGCGTTAAAAAAGCACTCCCATCTGCAAATTGATGTATACAACGGCGTGGCGCTCATTACAGGTCAGGCACCCAGCCAAACGTTAATCGACGAAGCGGTAACCGCCGTAGAAAAAGTGGCCTACATCACCAAAGTGCATAATCAAATTCGACTTAAAATGCCCATCGATGCCGGTGCTCAGGCTACCGATATCTGGCTCGCCTCGAAGGTAAAAACCCAACTGGTTGCCGATGAGCGTGTCCCCTCGCTACAAGTAAAAGTAATAGTACAAGATAGCGAAGTTTTTCTTATGGGCCGAGTATCAAACCAAGAAGGCACTTACGCCGTAGAAATTGCTCGAAATGTTAGCGGAGTAAACCGGGTGATTAGAGCCTTCGAAATCATGTAGTTCGTTACCCTTCCGCTGTCCCCTTTGCTACCAAGCAGCAAACAACATCGATATAATTAAAGAGACACATGATTAAACTTCGTCGTCGCACGGCCATCACTTTGTTGGTCGCCGCCACATTATTTATGGAAATCCTCGACGCCACGGTGATTAGTACTGCGTTACCTATCATCGCCCGGGATTTTGACGTCGCAGCCGCCCATTTATCAGTGGGCATTTCGGCCTATCTAGTAGCAGTAACGGTTTTCATCCCCATAAGTGGCTGGGCAGCAGATAGGTTCGGCTCTAAAAACCTCTTTTGCGCAGCGATTTGTGTATTTGTTATTGCCTCGGTGTGCTGCGCACTCAGTACCGACCTTTACACCTTTACCGCTTCGCGAGTGTTACAAGGCATTGGCGGTGCCATGATGGTGCCGGTGGGGCGTCTTGTGGTGCTGCGAGGCTTGCCTAAAGACGAAATTGTTCGCGGCATGGCAATGTTAACCTGGCCGGCACTCGCAGCCCCATTAATCGGCCCCGTACTAGGGGGATGGATAGCGCAAACGTTCAGTTGGAACTGGATCTTCTTAATGAATGTGCCATTAGGTTGCATTGCACTTGGGTTTGCTGCTTATTTGTTAGACAACCAAGAAGGCGCTCCACAACGCTTCGACACAATCGGTTTTTTACTAAGCGGCACCGGCTTTGGTTTGCTGATGGCGGGGTTAGAAACGTTCAGTAGCCGCCCTCAATCTCTGTGGTTGCCGGCTCTACTCACCGGAGTGGGTTTGCTACTTCTCTTGCTCATGTTTATACATATGGCACGCTCATCGGCGCCGCTCTTCACCCTTAAAGCCATGCGGTTTCCCACATTTAGAATGACCATTTTAGGTGGGTCTGCCATTCGTATTACCCTTTCTAGCGCCCCTTTTCTGATCCCCTTGATGTTGCAGTTAGCATTGGGCTTTTCACCGGTAGAAGCGGGTCTGCTACTGCTGTGGCTATTTGCTGGCAACCTAACCATAAAGCCCGCCACCACATGGATAATGAACGCCGCAGGTTTTAAAACCGTGTTAGTGGTGAACACCTTGCTTATTGCTATCGGTTTTGCTCTTATTGGCCAATTCTCCACCACCACCCCTAGTTGGTATATGGCGCTGGTACTTTTTATCAGTGGTATGAACCGCTCGATGCACTTAACCGTGCTCAATACCATTAGCTTTGCCGATATTCCGCAGCACCAAATGCGCGATGCAAACACCCTCAGTTCAGTGGTAATGCAGATGACCCGCGGGTTGGGGATCACTGTGGGCGCCCTCTCTTTAGCTTTGGCGACGATTGTTACTGGCTCACAAAACGGTGAACCGGCCATGGCCGACTTTTCACTGACCTTTTATATCGTCGCTGGCATTAGTTTATTGTCCTTAGTTGACAGTCTACGCCTCCCGGCGAATGCCGGTGATGCTATTCTCAATAAGCGCCGCCTCAAACAAATTTAATTACCCTTTCGGGAACGCCCCTTCTCCTGTTTATTGTCTACAATTCTCACTTTTAAGGGTAAGACCAAAGTCTGTACCCTCCTCTTAGCCCTTTCGTACGCCATGCTAGCCGCCTTTTCCACCCCAAAATTGTCGACAATACATCCAGAATACCGTTGACATTAGGTAGTCAAACCCCTACATTGTCGACAGTTCAAAGAATAATCAGGTTAGAAAACACCATGCAATTGGCCGCAGAAAGCCCTGTCACTCATGCTGACAGAACGTTTTTTCAACTCCGCAACGACATTGTAGAAGGGGTCATCAGTGCTGGCTCTAAGTTGAGCGAAACAGAATTGTCGACAAAGTACGATGTAAGCCGGGCTGTGGTACGTGAAGCGATTAATCGCCTTACCGCCAGTCACTTGGTGGAGCGCAAGGCAAATGTAGGCGCGCGGGTAGTCACATTATCGGCAACTGGTCTCGTTCAGTTGTATCAGGTTCGTGAAGCGTTAGAAGGCATGGCCGCTCGGCTGGCGGCACATAATATGACACAAACAGAAATAGATGCCCTGCAAGCGCTGTTGAGCGATCACTTCGATGAAGTGAAATCAGGCGAATCCTATTACCAGGAAGCCGGCGATGTGGATTTTCATTACCGCATTGTTTTAGGAAGCAAAAACAATCACTTAATTTCAGTACTTATAGATGGTCTTTACCATTTGGTGCGTATGTACCGCGTACAACTGGGTATGGCGGGACCTCGGGTAACCACGGCATTTGATGAGCATCGTCATGTGGTTCAAGCCATTGCAAACCGCGACGGCGAATTAGCCGAAATTTTAATGCGTCGACATATTTTGTATTCCAAAAATAATATCGAACGCAAACTTCTTCAAACTTCCAAGCCCTAAAAAGGAGCCACTCTCATGCAAAGCGCAGGAAAAAAATTCCGTCAGGCATTAGCCGATAACTCACCGTTACAAATCGTCGGTACCATCAATGCCTATTCTGCCATGATGGCAAAACAAATAGGCCATCAAGCTATTTACCTTTCCGGTGGTGGCGTAGCGAATGCCTCCTATGGGCTACCCGATTTAGGCATCACCTCTTTAAACGATGTGATTGTTGATGTTCAACGCATTACTTCGGCCTGTGATCTTCCTTTGTTGGTGGATATCGATACTGGCTGGGGAGGCGCGTTTAATATTGCTAAGACCATCCAAGACATGGAAAAGGCCGGCGCCGCAGCCGTACATTTAGAGGATCAAGTGGCACAAAAACGCTGTGGTCACCGTCCGAATAAAGAGATCGTGCCGACCAACGAGATGGTAGATCGCATTAAAGCCGCAGTGGATGCGCGCACAGATCCTGACTTTTTCATCATGGCCCGCACCGATGCGTTCGCCCAAGAAGGACTGGAAAAAGCCATCGAACGCGCCAAAGCATACGTCGCTGCTGGCGCAGATGGTATTTTTGCCGAAGCCATCCAAACCGAAGCCCACTATCGCGCCTTCTCTGAAGCATTAGAGGTACCGATTCTGGCCAACATCACAGAATTTGGTAAAACCGAATTGTGGAATAAAGAAGAATTAGGTGAATGGGGCGCTGGCATGGTGCTGTACCCACTAAGTGCATTTAGAGCCATGAACAAAGCGGCAGAAAAGGTCTATCAGTCAATATTAGAAAACGGTGATCAAAAAGCGGTGGTCGATAGCATGCAAACGCGAATGGATTTGTATGACTATTTGGGCTACCACGATTACGAACAAAAACTCGATGCCTTGTTCGCGAAAACCAAAGACTAAAACCCGATCGTATTTTACAAAATAATTAGCAGGAGACACCACAATGGCTAAAGAATTAACTGGCGCCGGGCTTCGCGGACAAGTCGCAGGCAAAACAGCCCTTTCCACAGTAGGACAATCAGGTTCTGGCTTAACATACCGTGGCTACGACGTAAAAGACCTGGCAAAGACGTGCCAATTCGAAGAAGTGGCTTACCTGATTTTAAAAGGAAAGCTACCCAATAAAACAGAATTATTCAGTTATAAAGAAAAGTTAAAGTCGCTACGTGGTTTGCCACAAGCATTGAAAGAAGTGCTCGAACGAATTCCGAAAGATGCGCATCCAATGGATGTGCTGCGCACGGGCTGCTCCATGCTTGGCAACCTCGAAATGGAAGCCGACTTTAGTCAGCAAAGTGAAGTGACCGACAGAATGCTGGCCTGCTTCCCCAGCATTATTTGCTACTGGTACCGCTTTAGCCATGACGGTAAGCGCATTGATACGGAAACAAACGATGACTCCATCGGCGCCCATTTCCTGCATATGCTTCATGGTGAAAAACCCCGTGAATTGCACGAGCAGGTGATGCATGTGTCTCTTATTTTATATGCAGAACACGAGTTTAACGCTTCCACTTTCACCGCCCGCGTCTGTGCTTCTACTTTATCGGATATGCACTCATGTATTACCGGTGCCATTGGCTCGTTACGTGGCCCACTCCACGGTGGGGCGAATGAAGCCGCTATGGAAATGATTGAAGGTTTTACCAGTGCCGCTCATGCAGAAGAAGAAATGATGGGGAAACTGGCTCGCAAAGAGAAGATCATGGGATTTGGTCATGCGATTTATAAAGAGTCTGATCCACGTAATGAAATCATCAAAAACTGGTCTGAAAAGCTCGCTGCTGATGTGGGAGACGATGTGTTATACCCAGTATCGGTGCGTTGTGAAGAAGTCATGTGGAGAGAGAAAAAACTGTTCTGCAACGCGGACTTTTTCCACGCGTCGGCCTACAACTTCATGGGGATCCCCACCAAGTTATTTACCCCCATTTTCGTGATGTCTCGCTTAACGGGCTGGGCCGCCCATGTGATGGAGCAGCGTGCAGACAACCGTATTATCCGCCCGTCAGCGGAATACACAGGAGACGCATTGCGTCCTGTACCGCCAATGGAAGCACGCGACTAAGTTTACCCACACAGGCAGCCCACACTGCCTGTGCCTGTGTAGGAGAAGACCGACCATGAATACTGATTACCGAAAACCCCTTGCTGGCACCGGACTAGATTATTTCGATACCCGCCAAGCAATTGATGATATAAAACCGGGGGCTTACGAGACGCTCCCTTATACTTCAAAGGTTTTAGCCGAAAACCTGGTACGAAAATGTGCCCCTGAACAACTCAACGCCTCGTTGGAACAGCTTGTCTATGGCAAGCGGGATCTCGACTTTCCTTGGTTTCCTTCACGGGTAGTTTGCCATGACATATTGGGCCAGACCGCATTAGTAGACTTAGCCGGCCTGCGGGATGCCATTGCAAAAAAAGGCGGTGACCCCGCAAAAGTGAACCCTGTCGTCCCCACTCAGCTAATTGTGGATCATTCTCTGGCGGTAGAATATGCCGGCTTTGAAGACGACGCTTTTGAAAAAAATCGTGCCATAGAAGATCGACGTAACGACGACCGTTTCCACTTTATTAATTGGACAAAAACGGCATTTAAAAATGTGGATGTGATTGGTCCAGGTAACGGCATTATGCACCAAATTAATTTGGAAAAAATGTCTCCGGTAGTACATGCCCGAGACGGCGTAGCATTTCCCGATACCCTAGTGGGCACAGACAGTCATACCCCTCACGTTGATGCCCTTGGGGTTATTGCTGTAGGCGTTGGCGGACTAGAAGCGGAAAGCGTTATGTTGGGACGAGCATCCTATATGCGTCTGCCGGATATTGTAGGGGTTGAACTCAAAGGAAAAGTGCAATCTGGTATCACCGCAACCGACGTAGTGCTGGCACTCACCGAATTTCTTCGTAAAGAAAGAGTGGTATCGGCGTACCTTGAATTCTTTGGCGAAGGCGCAGCCAGCTTAACCGTGGGCGATCGGGCCACCATATCGAATATGACCCCAGAGTACGGCGCGACCGCGGCCATGTTCTATATCGACGAACAAACCATTCGCTACCTTAAACTGACCGGCCGAGAAGACAAGCAGGTTGCGTTGGTTGAGCAGTACGCCAAAGAAACGGGCCTATGGGCTGATGATATGGTCAAGGCTAAATACGAGCGAGTATTGCAGTTTGATCTGTCTACCGTGGGTCGTAATATGGCCGGCCCGTCGAATCCTCATGCCCGCCTATCCACCAGCGATTTAGCCAGCAAAGGCATTGCTGGTGAGGTAGAAAATGAAGAAGGTAAAATGCCAGATGGCGCGGTCATCATTGCTGCCATTACCTCCTGTACTAACACCAGCAACCCTCGCAATGTTATTGCTGCCGGGTTAATTGCTCGCAACGCCAATGCCAAAGGTTTGATTAGAAAGCCGTGGGTAAAAAGCTCGTTGGCTCCGGGGTCAAAAACAGTAAAACTGTATCTTGAAGAGGCTGGCTTACTGTCTGAACTGGAAAAATTAGGTTTTGGCGTCGTCGCCTTTGCTTGTACCACCTGTAACGGCATGAGTGGCACCTTAAAGCCAGAAATTCAACAAGAGATCATCGACCGTGATCTTTATGCCACCGCGGTATTGTCCGGCAATCGCAATTTCGATGGCCGTATTCATCCCTATGCCAAACAAGCCTTTTTGGCCTCGCCTCCCCTTGTGGTGGCCTATGCCATAGCCGGTACCGTACGCTTTGACATTGAAAAAGACGTATTAGGCACCGACAGCGACGGAAACCCAGTCACGCTGAAAGACATTTGGCCGTCAGATGAAGAAATCGACGCCATTGTTGAAAGCGCGGTGAAGCCGGAGCAATTTAGAAAAGTGTACGAACCCATGTTCGACTTAAAAGTGGATTATGGTAAAGACTTGAACCCGCTTTATAAATGGCGTCCAAGTAGCACCTATATTAGACGCCCACCCTATTGGGAAGGGGCTTTGGCAGCAGAACGCACCATGACAGGTATGCGTCCCCTCGCCTTGCTAGGTGACAATATCACCACAGACCACCTATCGCCGTCTAACGCCATTCTTGCCACCAGTGCTGCCGGCGAATATTTGTCGAAAATGGGCGTGCCCGAAGAAGATTTCAATTCTTATGCAACTCACCGAGGCGACCATCTCACAGCACTACGTGCCACCTTGGCTAACCCCAAGTTATACAACGAAATGGTCACCGACGATGGCAACCTTGTACAAGGCTCTCTAGCCCGTATTGAACCAGAAGGTAAAGTGGTACGCATGTGGGAAGCCATTGAAACCTATATGAACCGCAAGCAACCGCTTATTATCGTGGCGGGAGCCGATTACGGCCAAGGCTCATCAAGAGACTGGGCGGCAAAAGGCGTTCGACTTGCTGGTGTTGAAGTGATTGTGGCTGAAGGTTTTGAACGCATTCACCGTACCAATCTCATTGGCATGGGTGTATTGCCCTTAGAATTTGCACCGGGCACAACGCGCAAAACCCTGCAGCTTGATGGAACCGAAACCTATGATGTGGTTGGCGAACCATCCCCTAGCGCAGAACTGACCTTGAAAATACACCGCCTCTCTGGTGAAACCGTAGACGTCTCCGTGAAGTGCCGCCTAGATACCGCCGAAGAAGTTTCCATTTATGCCGCTGGTGGCGTATTGCAACGTTTCGCAAAAGATTTCCTTGAAGCTGAAGACACCGTTACCCAATAAGGAGGCCTTATGAGTTTTGCGCCACAAATAAAAATCCCCGCCACTTACATGCGGGGCGGAACCAGTAAAGGTGTATTTTTCAAGCTTTCTGATTTACCAGAGGCTGCCCAGCAGCCCGGTGAAATTCGTGATGCCTTGTTACTTCGGGTTATCGGTAGCCCGGATCCTTACGGCAAGCATACGGATGGCATGGGCGGCGCCACATCAAGTACCAGTAAAACGGTCATATTGTCGAAAAGTGAACGGCCGGGATTTGACGTCGACTATTTATTTGGCCAAGTCGCCATCGACAAACCATTTGTTGATTGGTCAGGCAACTGCGGTAATTTAACTGCCGCGGTAGGTGCCTTTGCCATTACTAACGGGTTAGTGGAGCGTGACGCCATCCCACAAAACGGTGTGGCGGTAATTCGCATCTGGCAGCAGAATATCGGTAAAGCCATTACCGCTAAAATTCCAATTACCGATGGTCAGGTTCAAGAAACCGGCGATTTCGAGCTTGACGGTGTTACCTTTCCGGCGGCCGAAGTAGAAGTGGCCTTTCTCGATCCTGCCGATGGCGATGGCGCTATGTTTCCCACCGGCAACTTAATTGATGAGCTTACCATACCTGGCATAGGGACCTTGCAAGCCACATTAATTAACGCCGGTATCCCCACTATTTTTGTCAATGCGCAGGATATTGGGTATACCGGGATCGAACTGCAAACCGACATCAATAACGATACGGAAGCGTTAGCGCGGTTGGAAGCTATTCGTGCCTATGGTGCCGTCAAAATGGGCCTTATCAGCGACATTGGCGAAGCGATAACTCGTCAGCACACGCCCAAGGTCGCCTTTGTCAGTCCCCCAGCCGACTATGCCGCTTCAAGTGGCAAAAAAATCAGTGCGCTAAGTATTGATTTGAATGTTCGTGCAGTCTCTATGGGGAAACTACATCATGCCATGATGGGGACAGCAGCGGTGGCCATTGGCACTGCCGCGACTATTCCCGGCACCCTGGTTAACCTCGCTGCTGGCGGCGGGGAACGCAGTCACGTCGTATTCGGACACCCGTCTGGTACACTCAAAGTAGGTGCCCAAGCAGAAATGCAAAAAGGTGAATGGACAGTGACAAAAGTGGTGATGAGCCGAAGTGCTCGAGTGCTAATGGAAGGGCGGGTATGCATCCCTGGTGATGTGCTCGAACCTTAACCCTGACTAGCGCACTAAATAAGTGCGCTATTCCCCTTTTGGTGTTCCATCATCCCCGCTATTTGGTGCACCAGCCAATATTGACCACATCATATTTTCCAAATTCACATAACTTATTGAATCAAAGTAAGATTACCAGCCATATAAAAAAGTAGGTGCGGCTTTGCCTGCGGTACTTTTATTGCATGCACTCCAGCAAGAATAGCCTTAGTCATCATAGGAACATACGATGCGTCATTTTATCGAGAACATGCCCAAAGCCGAACTTCATGTTCATATAGAAGGTACCCTTGAGCCGGAACTCAGTTTTGCCCTGGCAAAAAAAAATAATATCGCCCTGCCCTTTTCCACACCTGAGGCATTAATTGCGGCTTACGACTTTCATGATTTGCCCTCTTTTTTGAAAATTTACTACGCTGGTATGAGCGTACTCATTGAGGAAGAGGATTTTTATCGGCTCACTTGGGAGTATCTGGAAAAAGCCGCATCACAGAATATCGTTTATGCCGAATTATTTTTCGACCCGCAAGGCCACACCACACGGGGCGTGGCCTTTGAAACTGTCATTACCGGCATTCATAAAGCACAGCAAGACGCCAAAGAAAAATTGGGGATCGACTCAAAACTCATACTGTGCTTTCTGCGGGATATGTCAGCCGAGTCGGCCATGGACCATTTAAAAATGGCAGAACCTTACCTCGATTGGCTAATTGGCGTGGGCCTCGATTCTGATGAACTACATAATCCTCCTTTGAAGTTTAAAGATGTTTTTGCCCTTGCCCGGCAGTGGGGATTAAAACTCACCATGCATTGCGATGTGAATCAGAAAAACACTTTAGAACACATCGGTCAGGTGCTCGACGATATCGAGGTAGACCGTATTGACCACGGCGTGAATGCATTAGAGTCAGAATCCCTTTGTGAGAAAATAAAAGCCAAGCAGCTAGGCCTGACGGTGTGCCCCGTATCCAATCGGTTTGTGGTGCAGTCGTTAACCTCAAATGAAATAAAAAAGATGCTGGAAAAAGGCCTTTTGGCGACCATAAATTCCGATGATCCGGCGTACTTTCGCGCCTACTTAAATGAGAACTTTATGGCGCTACAAGAAGAGGGTAATTTTAGTAAAGAGGAATTACTGACGTTGGCAGGCAATGCATTTAAAGTGGCCTGGTTAGACACAAAAGAAAAAGACAGCTATCTAGACAAGCTCAATAACTACGGGCAAAAAGCGGTGGCTTAACGGTCCGTCAGCAACAATTGAGTTTATGGCACGAAGGGCGAAAGTGGCCTTTCGTGTCCAATCACTCTTATCCATAACGTTTTACCACCTAACACTTAACTACATCCACGAGCGGCGCTGGGATTCAACTTCCCATAACACCCGATTCGCCATGTGCAGTGCCTCTTTATGGGATAAAAACGGGACCGTGACATCGCCACTGGCCAACACAAAACGAATATTGGCTAAGCCCCTTCTGCGCATAAAAATACTTTGAGAAATCACCACCTGCTGTACTTTATGCAACGCGAAGCAGTATTTGTCCAAACCCACCAGCCCTTTACGTACGTAACAATACTGTGAGTCAAAGGCAACGCCCCAGCGTCGCCAACGCAAATACACCACACTCATTAAGCCCACCGCTGTTACCAATGACCACAAATAACTCCACACCCCAAGATTAGCTTCTAAATGGGTAATCGCCCATACCCCACAACTGACAGGCAAAACGAAAAGCGCGAAATAACGGTATAGAAAGCGGCGGCTAATGGCCAAATAGGAAATATCATCAAGTCGATTATCAGGCAAGGCATCTTGGGCTAAAATAAATGCCTCGTCATAGGTAACCGATGGCACCAATAACTTGTTGGTGGCATGTAATTCCTGCTCTTGTTGGTTACCGGTTTTATTTTGTTCAAAAAAGAGATTTGCTCGCTTCAGCAGAAAATCCAGCCAATCTTGTTTAATGGCGACTTGTTGTACTCGGCTTTGCCGCATACTGACTTCTTGCAGGCTAAATAAGCCCGAGCGGCGGATGTAGCGATCGGCTGTGCGGCTAAGGGTATAGTTATAATAGGTGATCACCGAACCGGCCACAGAAACACTCGCCATGACTGCAAACACCACCAACATAAGCGAGACCACGTAGAGGGATATTTGCCACCAGGCCACTTGGTCTGAAGGAAATAATTTTTCCGGTGATAAACCGATAGCATCTATCCAGCCATAAAAGGCGCCGCCTATATCGTCATAAAATGGCGCTAACGCACCGAGTATGAGCCATACTCGATTATTGGTTAATCCATGTAAGATGAGATCCCACAGCTGACGGCGGTTAATCACGGTTTCATTGAGATGGGAACCGGCATCCGGTGAATCTTCAGTGCACATCGGTGTCGTGCTTTCATCGTTATTCTTATGCTGCTCGGCAGATAAAATCTGTTGGCGCAGTGCGTTGGCGTCGTCACAAGAAAGAGCCACGATTTTTGCTTCTTCTTCAGCCGAACCCGCCGTATCTAGCACGAGTACCGCATACTGGGTGAAACGATAATAAAAAGGGCGCTCTATCTTCACATTCTGAATACGCCAGAACGGCAAATTCATGTTCCGGCGTTTGAGCACACCATCACGAATCTCCACATGTTGGTCGCGGATACGATAATGATAAAACCAATAGCTGATCACGCCGCTGCACACCGTCGCGACAAAGATCGTTATAAGCGCCGGTATGAAATACTCGGATCCTTGAATGTCGTAGGTAGAGGCCGAATAAGCGAGTACGGAAACCCCGACAATAAATTGTCGGACAAATTGAAAAACATTAGCGACGATAAAATAGACAATGGCCACCGGCGGCAAGCGTTGCCAGGGCGTTTTTCCCCCAGCGCCCTCAGGCTTGTCACTGTCAGCCATTAACGCGCCCCTATATCCTTATGGGTAAGAATAAACTGCCTGATTTTTTGTGCTCGGGCAATGGGTAACCCTGGAATTTCAAAGGTGTGCCCAGCACCGCCAGCAGAGAACACCTGTAACTTGGCCAAGCCTGACAACCTATCGAGTGGGCCACGCTTTAGCTCGACATGTTGAATGCGTAAAACCGGCTGACTCGCTAGGCGGCGAAAAATCAGCCCCTGCTTTAACGATAAGTCTTGTTCTCGCAACGCAAACATCACTTGCTTATCGGCAAACCATTGGTAAACGCAAAACAACACACCGATAAGCGGAACGATAACCAACGCATACTGACTGGCGTTAAAAAGTGGTGGCGGTACTGAAATTAACGCCTGAAACCTTATCACAAGGGCCATGATCATCAGCACGCTGATGATGGCCACACAAATACCCAGGTTCACCTTACGATAAACCGGCGAAATTGGCTCGAAAGCCAATTCAGCTAAGTCGGGTAAATGATGCGAGGGAACGTTATCGTTACTGAACAGGTTTTCAGACATGGAATATCCTAGTCTTCAATCATTTGCTGATTAAGCCACTCATGAAGTGTTTTCATATCATGGGCCACGGCCATTTGTAGCTCTTCAACCCAATCATGCACATTCTGCCACCAAGCAGGATGATCACCTTGTTGAATTTGATTGGCAATACGCTGCACACGAGCTAACCCTACGGAGCCGGCAGCCCCTTTTATTTTATGGGCTTGGGAGCAGACTTCAGATTTTTCATCTGCGCTTAAACTGAGTTGCAAGATCTCCATATATTCCGGCATTTTCTCTTGGAATACTTTAACGCTTGCCCGCACCATATCTTCCCCAATGGTGTCGATAAGCATTTGCAACAGTTCCATATCTAAAATGGTCGACAGCGCTTTGCTTCGGTCGGTTTTCGGCTTACTGGCTACCTCGGTATCAAGGGGAGCTGCAGGCTCGGTAAACAAGCTGTTGAACACTTCAATAACACGGCTTTTCTTAATCGGCTTAGCGATAACATCATCCATACCATTTTGCAGGTATTCTTCGCGCTTTTTAATTACGTTTGCGGTAAGGGCAACCATAGGCGTGCCCATTACTAAATCTTCATCTCGCAGGGTATTTGCCACGTCAAAGCCGGTCATATCTGGCAGCTGTATATCAAGTAAAATCAGGTCATATTGATTGTTTCTTGCCTTATCAATAGCTTCTTGCCCTGTCATGGCGACATCAACGGTTTGACCTAGCTTTTCCAATAGTGCTTTTGCCACCATGACATTTAATTCGATATCTTCCACTAACAAGATGTTAAGGTCGGTTACTTGCAATTGCGATACCTGCATGGGCCGTTTCGAGATATGCAGCGGTAAGGTAATCTCAAAGCGTGTGCCCTTGCCTACGTCACTGGATACATCGATAGTGCCGTGCATCAAATCGACCATCTGCTTACAAATAGCCAGGCCAATACCCGTACCAGTAGCAGATTGATGATCCGGATGATCAACCTGATAATACATGGCAAATATTTTATCCAATTCCACTTCAGGTATGCCCACACCGGTATCTTCGATGATGTAGGTTACTTGTGTCATGTCATCTTTCGCGGGTGTCGCAGAGACACTTAACTTCACGTGTCCTTTTTGCGTGAACTTCACCGCATTGAACAAGATATTCCACAAAATTTGACGCAACCGAGTACCGTCAACTTCAACTAAATCGGGTAAGGGTTCGATAATATTGGTTTTTAATTCCAGCGATTTATCAGCAGCGAGTAAACGAATAATGCTCGACAGTTCCTGCGTGAAATCTCGCAAAGAAACGGTTTTTAAACTCAGCTCTAGTTTATCTCGATCTAACTTATCCAGGTCGATGATGTCGTTAAATATATTGCCCAGTGTGATGGCACTGGCATAGATCGTACTTACCCAGCTGAATTGCTCTTCGGACAATTCCGTGTCACGTAACATACGACTTAGCCCGACAATACCGTTTAGAGGGGTACGTAACTCGTGGGAAATGGTGGCGATAAAGCGTGTTTTGTCGGTACTGGCTTTCGCCGCAGCATTCTCGGCTTGCTTGCGTTCGGTCATATCACGGCCGAAGGCCAGTAGGCCCAACCGTTTGCCTTCATTATCAAAAAACGGAACCCGTTTCATTTCAAAATATCGGCGTCGATCATCTGCAAACCGTAACCACAACTCTTCTGTCATACCCGCGTTATTTTCTAACACTTCATGATCAGAAGCGACGATCTGCCGGGCTAACTCCTCTTCAAACACGTCGTGAAGGGTTAACCCCACTAATTCTTCTTCGGTTTTTCCGGTTAACATCTCGGCAATACGGTTACAGCCGGCGAAGCGCCCTTCTTCGTTGCGATAGTAGATAAGATCCGGCGAGGCATCGATAATAGAACGCAACAATGTAGATAGATGTCGTGCTTGTTGTTCAGATTGAGATTTTTCTTCAATTTCTTTTTCTAGATCTTTAAATACCGCTTCTCTGTCTTCTTGGGCCTTACGACGTTGCTCCATTTCGTGATTAAGCTGACGTATATTGCTTTGTAATTCTCGGTTTAAAAATACATCTTCTTCACGCAGGCGCTCAAGTTGACTCACCACCTCTTTGAGGTTGGTGCGAGACGTTTCCAGTTGTTTAACCAGTTCGCTTAAAAAGTACAACACCCAGGGCGCAGACATCATTGTCAGCACGACAGCAATAATGAAGTCATCCGGTTGTACTGAGTACCCCATAGCCACGCGAATAACATACGAGCCGCCGAGGGTAAAAACTAACGTAACCACCACAAACAAGATACTTAACTTGAGAGTGCCAAAACGCTTTATAAATTGAGCAAACTTGATAGCCCATGAATCGTTAGGTGAGTCTTGATGCATAAAAAACAAACTGCAGAGTAAATCTAGTCTTAATGCACTTATATCACGGGAAGATGGTAAAGCCTACTGGGTAGGTCATATATAAAGGGAAGAAAAAGAAAAAAGCGGAAGAATGTGTTGCCGTATAACGACAGAGTTGCGCCATACTGGTGCAGAACGCGGGAAGTTGGGACACGTAAACGCCTTCCCGCGTACCGTATGTTACGTTAATTATAGCCAGGCACTGCAATGCCATCCATATCTTCGTCGTCGACCAAATCATATCTCATTGTTTTATCTCCAAAAATTATTAATAACCCATAGCTTAAAAGGAAAACGGATTAACAGTAGCTGTGCTTACAACTTTTCCCAGTGCGCCACACTCATCCACCGTTACATAGACTTAAGCAAAACCCTGACCAACTTACACGCTGCATGTCACTTTGTGCCAGTTTTTGCTCATCCTTTGCACTCTTATCTTTCCCGCTGTATATTGAGGTAAATAGACTATGTCAGAAGAGCATGGGTATTTGGTGAAACGCGTGCAGTCTGTCAACAAATTATAATCATTCATATTTACCCGCCTAAATCTATATAAATAAACAATAAAAATGAATGATTATTCAAAATAAAAATTATTAAACAGCCTGCTACAAAGTACGATTATTCTGTAGTGATATATTTTTAGCCATCAAGAGCAAAATATAACCACACTTAATGATCGCCCAAATCACTGAATATAAAAACCTTTTTCATAAATACAAAAAATACAGGGTATCAGTCGTTTATTAACATTTGATTTTGCTTAGCAATGTATGTATTTTGTACGGCCCGCTGAGCAATCATGCATAAAAATGCGGTTAACGACTGGCGTCCTACTAATAATAATTAACGACATTAATAGACGCTACAGATTTGGTTTTTCCATCTCACGTAGACGTCTATACTAAAATTGTTGCGATGCGCGACCCTCCGCGGACCACGATCCAACACTTGCCTTGCCCAGTCGAAGGTTGAAGGAGTTTTTAAAGATGAGTTTATACAATCCCAATGATTCCCGGGACAACTGTGGTTTTGGTTTAATCGCCCACACCCATGGGGAAGCCAGTCACACACTGGTTGAGACTGCTATTCAAGGCCTGGATAGAATGCAGCACCGAGGTGGTATTGCCGCCGACGGTAAAACCGGTGATGGCTGTGGTTTACTGTTACAAAAACCGGATGCCTTCTTTCAGGCAATTGCCGATGAAAATGGTTGGAAACTGAGTAAAAAATATGCCGTTGGCATGGTTTTTCTCAATCAGGACACCGAACTTGCGCAAGCAGCGCGAGACGTATTAAATGAAGAACTAGAGAAAGAAACCCTGACCGTAGTGGGCTGGCGCGCTGTGCCGGTAAACCATGAAGTACTGGGTGAGTTAGCGCTTTCTGGGGTTCCTCAAATTGAACAGGTCTTTGTTAACGCCCCTGCAGGGTGGCGCAAACGGGATCTAGAACGCCGTTTATTTATGGTACGCCGACGTGCCGAGAAACGCTTAGAAGCCGATCCTGACTTTTACGTCGCGTGTTTATCTGGCTTAGTGACCATCTATAAAGGGTTGGTCATGCCCCGAGATTTACCGGCTTTTTACTTGGATTTAGCCGACGAACGACTGAAAAGCGCAATTTGCGTATTTCACCAACGTTTCTCAACCAATACCTTACCGAAATGGCCGTTGGCGCAGCCGTTCCGTTTTCTTGCCCATAATGGTGAAATTAACACCATTAAAGGTAACCGCGACTGGGCATTGGCCCGTTCGGGTAAATTTTCTACCCCGCTTATCCCCGACCTTAAAGATGCTGCCCCTTATGTAAATACAGAAGGGTCTGATTCATCGTCGCTAGATAACATGCTCGAACTGTTTCTTGCTGGCGGAATGGACTTATTCCGCGCGATGCGTCTTCTGGTACCACCGGCGTATCAAAACAACGCCACCATGGACGATGACTTACGGGCTTTCTACGAATTCAATTCCATGCACATGGAACCTTGGGATGGGCCGGCAGGTATCGTCATGACCAATGGTCGCCACGTTGCCTGTAACCTCGACCGCAATGGCTTACGCCCTGCCCGTTATGTGATCACCAAAAACGGCTTCATTACGTTAGCTTCTGAAGTCGGTATTTGGGATTACGATCAAAAAGATGTTATTGAAAAAGGGCGCGTTGGTCCCGGTGAAATGCTGGCGGTGGACACCTACAATGGCAAAATCTGGCGTTCGAATGAAATTGACGCTGAATTAAAAGATCGCCATCCCTATAAAGAATGGTTAGCCAAACATATCCGCCATCTAGCACCCATTGAAGAAGTGGATTCTTCCGAGCTAGGCAAACGGGTATTTGACGATGACACCATCGGTGTTTATCACAAACTCTTCAATTACAGCTATGAAGAAATTCAGCAAATCATCAAAGTGTTGGCCAAAGATGGCCAAGAAGCCGTGGGCTCTATGGGCGATGATACGCCTATGGCAGTGCTGTCTTCGAAGTCACGTACTATCTACGATTACTTCCGCCAACAATTTGCACAGGTAACCAATCCGCCCATTGACCCATTGCGTGAAAACCACGTTATGTCTTTGGCCACCTGTATTGGTCGCGAACAAAATGTCTTTAGCGAAACATCAGGTTACGCTGACCGAGTTTTGTTTGATTCCCCAGTACTGGTATATACCGACTTAAAACAACTGCGGGAATTCAATCCTGAGTACTACTATTCAGAAAAAATAGAGCTTCAATACAAACAGGAAGAAGGGCTGCGCAAAGCCATCGAACGTATTTGTAATGAAGTGGAGTACCTGGTTAAGCAAAAACGAGCCGCGTTTGTTATCTTGTCTGACCGAAACATCAAAAAAGACAGATTAACCATTCCGGCGGCGATGGCCACCGGCGCGGTGCATCGCCGTCTGGTCGATAAACAAATGCGCTGCGATGCCAATATCGTAGTGGAAACCGCCAGTGCCCGTGATCCCCATCATTTCGCTGTATTGATCGGCTTAGGGGCAACCGCGGTTTATCCGTTCCTCGCCTACGAAACCATTGAACAGTTATGTGAAAAAGGCGAGTTAGCCGGCAGTGTTACCGATGCGGTACTGAACTATCGCAAAGGGATTAACAAAGGTCTGTATAAGATCATGTCCAAGATGGGCATCAGTACCGTAGCTAGCTACCGTTCAGCTAAACTGTTTGAAGCCATTGGCATCAATAGCGACGTGGTTAACCTTTGCTTTAAGGGTGTGCCATCGCGTATTCAAGGTGCAGGTTTTGAGGATTTCGAACAGGATCTCATCAATCAAAGCCGCGTGGCTTGGCTTAAACGCAAACAACTTTCTCATGGTGGACTACTGAAGTACGTTCACGATGGGGAATATCATGCGTACAACCCTGATGTGGTTAAATCGCTGCAAACCGCTGTGGTGTCAGGCGAATATTCTGACTACCAAGTATATGCGAAACATGTCAACGAGCGTGCGCCGTCTCACTTCCGCGATCTATTGGCGTTAAATTCGCCCAATGAAGCCATTGATATCAGTGAAGTAGAAGAAGATACCAACTTGTTCCGCCGTTTTGATACTGCGGCCATGTCCATCGGTGCGTTAAGCCCTGAAGCTCACGAAGCCCTGGCCATTGCCATGAACCGTTTGGGTGGACAATCGAATTCTGGCGAGGGTGGTGAACACCCTTCCCGTTTCGGTACAGACAAGAACTCCAAGATTAAACAGGTGGCGTCCGGCCGCTTTGGTGTCACGCCCCATTACTTGGTTAATGCCAATGTAATACAAATTAAGGTCGCCCAAGGAGCCAAGCCTGGCGAAGGCGGTCAGTTACCGGGTGACAAGGTCAACAAATACATTGCCCAATTACGTTTCTCGGTACCCGGTGTTACCTTAATTTCTCCTCCGCCTCATCACGATATATATTCTATTGAAGATTTGGCTCAGTTGATTTTTGACTTAAAACAGGTCAACCCCAGTGCACTTATCTCTGTGAAACTGGTGTCTGAACCTGGTGTGGGTACCATTGCTACCGGCGTCGCTAAAGCCTATGCTGACCTCATTACCATTTCTGGCTATGACGGTGGTACAGGTGCAAGCCCATTAACGTCAGTGAAATACGCAGGCAGTCCCTTTGAATTAGGTTTAGCAGAAACCCAGCAAGCCCTTATTGAAAATGGGCTACGCCATAAAGTTCGAGTACAAACCGATGGGGGCTTAAAAACGGGCTTAGATGTAGTAAAAGCAGCCTGTTTGGGTGCTGAAAGCTTCGGCTTTGGTACTGGTCCTATGGTGGCGTTAGGGTGTAAATACCTAAGAATTTGTCACTTGAATAACTGCGCCACCGGTGTAGCAACACAAGATCAAAAACTGCGCGAAGAACATTTCATTGGCTTGCCTGAAATGGTCATGAACTACTTTAAGTTCATTGCGCAGGAAGTGCGGGAAATTATGGCCGCACTGGGCGTACGCAAATTCGATGAACTTGTGGGACGCACTGATTTGCTGAAAGTCATAGATGGAATTTCTGCCAAGCAAAACAAGCTGGATCTTTCACCATTACTGGCAACGCCAGTAGAGGGCGAACACACCCGCTTGTTCTGTTCAGAAACCACTAACCAGCCCATGGATAGAGGTGAACTTAACGTTCAACTGCTAAACGACGCCCAAAAGGCGGTTAAGGCGGGTAAAGGTATTCAATTACGCTACCCCATTCGAAATACCGATCGCTCGGTAGGTGCCATGTTGTCAGGTGAAATTGCAAAACACCATGGTAATCACGATATGGAAGATGTCCCCGTAGAAGTACAGTTCACAGGTACCGCGGGACAAAGCTTTGGGGTCTGGAATGCCGGTGGTCTGCACATGCGTATTGAAGGCGATGCCAATGATTACGTCGGTAAAGGTATGACCGGTGGTAAACTGGTTATCTATCCGCCCAGAAATATCAGTTTTGATGCTCATAATAGTGCCATCATGGGTAACACCTGCTTATACGGAGCAACCGGCGGTAAGTTATTTGCTGCAGGACGTGCCGGTGAACGCTTTGCCGTTCGTAACTCAGGGGTTACCGCCGTGGTCGAAGGCATTGGTGACAACGGTTGTGAATACATGACTGGCGGTATTGTCGCCGTGTTAGGCAGTGTAGGTGTAAACTTCGGTGCCGGTATGACAGGCGGTTTTGCTTACCTACTTGATGAAACCGGTGATCTAGACAATCGGGTGAACCCTGAACTGGTAGAGATCATGGACATTGGTGACAAGGTGATCCTTGCAGAGCATTTACGTGGTCTGATTAATCAGCACTATGAAGAAACCGGCAGTGAACACTCTCTGTCGTTACTCACTAACTTCGCTGAATCGCTTAAGCGTATTAAGTTAATTAAACCTAAAACCAGTGAAGTGAAGAACCTGTTGGGTCATATCAGCCGCTCAAGCGATGAGCTGCGGATCCAGGCGCAATAAACAAGATAGGTGAAGTAATGGCTAAAAATGTATACCAATTTGTTGACGTAGAACGGATTGACCCGCCTAAGAAGCCGATCGTGGTGCGCAAAGGTGAGTTCGCTGAAATCTACCAACCCTTATCTCAGTCACAAACAGAAGGCCAGGCAGATCGCTGCCTGGACTGCGGTAACCCGTATTGTGAGTGGAAATGTCCCGTACACAATTACATCCCTCAATGGCTAGCTTTAGCCAACGAAGGCCGTATTTTAGAGGCAGCCGAGCTGTCTCATAAAACCAATAGTTTGCCAGAAGTGTGTGGACGGGTGTGCCCTCAAGACAGACTTTGTGAAGGTGCTTGTACGCTAAATGACGAGTTCGGCGCGGTCACCATCGGCAGTATTGAAAAGTACATCACAGACACCGCATTTGAAATGGGCTGGCGTCCCGATATGTCCGATGTGGTATGGACCAATAAAAAAGTGGCCATTGTCGGTGCGGGACCTGCTGGCTTAGCCTGTGCAGACGTCCTTGTACGCAACGGCGTGAAACCTGTGGTTTTTGATAAGTACGAAGAAATAGGTGGGTTACTTACCTTTGGTATCCCATCCTTTAAGTTAGAAAAAGACGTCATTAAACGTCGTCGTGAAATCTTCACCGAAATGGGTGTGGAATTTGTGATGAGTACTGAAATTGGTAAAGACATTGATTTCCAAACCGTCCTTGACCAATACGACTCAGTTTTTCTCGGTATGGGAACCTACAAATCCATGCAAGGCGGCTTTGATAATGAGCATGTTGAGGGAGTATTTGAAGCGTTACCTTTCCTCATCGCTAACACCAACCGGGTAATGGGGCTGGAAAAGTCCCCCTCAGACTACATTGATATGAAAGACAAAACGGTCGTTGTACTTGGTGGCGGTGATACCACCATGGACTGTGTTCGTACTTCTATTCGTCAAGGTGCCAAGCACGTGATTTGTGCTTATCGTCGAGATGAAGAAAGTATGCCTGGTTCACGCCGTGAAGTTATCAATGCCAGAGAAGAAGGGGTGGAATTTATGTTCAACCTGCAACCTCTGGACATTGCTGTTAATGATGATGGTACCGCCGCTGGTGTGAAATTTGTAAAAACCGAAATGGGGCCGCCAGATGTCAATGGACGTCGACGCCCTGTGGAAGTGGAAGGGTCTGAACATGTGCTTGAAGCTGATGCGGTTATTATCGCCTTTGGTTTTCAGCCAAGCCCTGCCAACTGGTTTGCAGAGTACGGTATTATTTTAGACGAAAAAGGCCGGGTAATTGCACCGTCTAAAGGTAAATTCCCCTACCAAACCTCTAATCCGAAAATCTTTGCCGGCGGCGATATGGTTCGAGGCAGTGATCTTGTGGTTACGGCCATCGATGAAGGCCGAAAAGCCGCTGATGGGATCATGGATTATTTAGGCGTTTAAATCGTCCCGCCAGTAAATAGAAAGCCACGCAAAGGTTATTGCGTGGCTTTTTTTGTGAAAAACGCCCATTTTTTAAGATCATACCTTGGTCCAGTGGTTGCAATTTTCAAAATTCCTTATAGTCTAAGACAATACGTTAGCTATAAAAGCAAAAACACTGGAGCTAAATGCATGACAATAAAAATGGCCTCTCTAAGCATGGCTTTGGTGGTTAGCGCAGCCCTAATGCCTGTAGAAGCGTCAACGAACAAAACCCCTCACTATGAGCCCTGCCCTGCTGAGTTTCACGCTGTTGCCATGCCGCGAACGGCAACACTATGCCAACGCTTCGAATCCCAAGAGCCTGCAACCATGGTGTTTTATTCTTCGGCGCCACAACAAACCCTTATTGAACACTATAAAACGGCCTACCCTGGGCTAAAAGTACGTTCCACTTTTCAAGGCCGTACATTGCTCACGGCTGACAACAATGCCGTACGGGTTATTGTCTCGCCAGATAGCGAAGGCTCTCAGGTTGATATGATGGTCAATAGCCAAAACCTATCTGCAACATCAAAGTAATCCGTTATCACGCTACCGCCATAGATCTTTGTGGGTAAACACCGACGCCACAAGAAAATACGCCTCCGATAAACATATAACGCGATATGGCACTTGCTTTGCAATACTCCCATTACTAACAAATAACTGACACCAAAGTGTCATGTTTTTGACGATCATTCGGGTTTTGTGAGGGTTATTATGGAATTTGCAATAATATTAATGATGTTATTGATGGTAGTGACAGTAGGTGCCATGAAATTGTCAGACAGCGGCATCAGTTTTCCCTTTCGACGTAAGCCACAACTTTTTACGCCAGTGGAACATAACTTCTTAAAGCTCATCGAGCAGGCCGTGGGGCGGGAATTTCGCATTCTTTGCCGTGTACGCCTAAGCGACGTGCTCGCTGTAAGAGCACAAGCTGGCAAAAAGCAAGCCTCCTCAGCCATGTCTCGCGCCGCCGCTAAACAACTGGATTTTGTGCTGTGTGATAAAGACGATATGTCACCAATCATGGCTATTGATCTGGTATATAACGATGGCAAAAACAAATATAAGTCTCAACGTGACTTTTTCGTGACCGGCGCCCTAGATGCTGCAGGTTTACCCCACGCCAGAATTAAAGTAAAAACCGGTTACTCGCTGGAAGAAATAAGAGAATGCATCGAAACTAAATTAGTGCCTTATCGTCGCAAACAACAGCGTATTGCACAAACTCCAACGTTGAACCCGACACCACCCAAACGGCCTACCCGTCCGGTCCGCTCAAGTCGCGCCGCCGCATAAAAAAAGGGTACCTTCACCGCTTTATTTTCGGGTCGATAACGCTCCCCCAAAAGTTATCGACCCTATTTTGTTCTAATTCTGTCAGTTTACCTACTTTCATATTACTATTACGCCACAGTAACCCCTCTGTACAGTTACACTTGTCACACTTAGAAAACAGATTAGACGGATAACACTATGAAAATTGGTATTTTAGGCGCTATGGATCAGGAAATAGCCCTGATCAAATCGGCCCTTAAAAACTGTCAGACTAGACAATGGAAGCACCTTACGTTTTTCACAGGAACACTGAATAACGCAGAGGTGGTGCTAGTAAAATGCGGTATTGGTAAGGTTGCTGCGGGCATTGCAACAACCGTACTAATCGAGCAGTACAAACCTGATTATGTGGTCAACACCGGCTCGGCGGGGGGCTTCGATCCTGCGCTGGATATTGGTGATGTGGTCATTGGCACCGCGGTTAAGTATCACGATGTTGACATCACGCATTTTGGCTATGAAAAGGGGCAATGTGCTGGCATGCCCGAGCAGTATACCTGCGATCAAACCATGATAGATGCCGCTACTTCCGCCACCTCGGCGATTTCAGATATCAAAAAACGTCAGGGATTAATTTGTACTGGTGATTCCTTTGTCGGATCTGACGAAGCAGCACAGGTCATTTTGCAGGCCTTTCCTTCTTTAAAGGCGGTAGAAATGGAGGGGGCAGCAATTGGGCAAACCTGTTATTTAACCGACACGCCCTTTTTAGTGATTCGCTCTCTTTCTGATATTGCCGGCAAAACCTCTACTGTCTCATTTCAGGAATACCTCGATACCGCCGCGAAAAACTCCGCAGAACTGGTCATGGGTATGATTGCTCGCCTCGCCTAAGTGCAGACTGACGTATGGATGCCGTTTTATCGAGTACACACATGCAAACCTTGGCTATTGTTATTTTAGCAATAGCCATTAATAGCGTGTGGCGTTGGCCGGAAAAGTATCACCCATTAACCCTGTTTCGTTTATTAGCCAAAGGAATGGCGCAAAAAGTGAAACCCCAGGCGACAGATCCACCTAGACAACACCGAATATCCGGTAGTTTAGGTGCCATCGTGCTCATCGCGCCCTTTGTTGTGCTAGTGGCGTTATTGGTTTATATGGCTGAATATCCACTTTTTTTTGACGCTATCATTTTGCTTTGCCTGCTAGATTTTGCCCAGGCCAAAAGACAATATCGCCGTATCATGGCGGCCTTAGCCAAAGATCAAAAGCTATTAGCTCGGGAAATACTTGGTACCATTGTCGCCCGCGACTGCCAGCGTTTATCCGATTTAGGGATCGCCAAAGCGGCCATGGAAAGCTTGCTTTTACGCTTCTACTATCAAGTATGCGGTGTGATTTTTTGGTTTCTTATTGGTGGGCCGGCCATTGCTTTAGGTTACAGGCTGCTATTGGTCTTTAGCTGGGAGTGGCACTGGCGTTTACCAGGATATTATTGGTTTGGCTTACCCGTCCGGCGATTAGCTCGATTACTGGCCATAGTGCCTGCATTTATCGGCGCTTTCATGCTTGCCATCGTTACCCATCCAGTACGAGGGTTTAAAGCAATCACGCAATGTAAACACAGTGATCCTACGTCATTCTTATTGGCATTAAGCGGTGGAGGCTTAGGCGTGAAATTAGGCGGCCCAGCTATTTATGGCGGCAATATGGTGCGCTACCACCGCGTTGGCGGTCCATTGAACGTTAAATATTCAGATATGTACCGCTGTATCCAGGCAATTTCACATACCTCATTATTGTTATGCGGTGTCATTATTATTTTAATGACCAGTATGCACGTTATGTTCATCCAGTGAATGCATAAGAAGATCTGCACAATTTTCTTTTGTTAAGGTACACTGCTCGCCCAACATCGATGTAATATTAAACGATGAGCCAATGAATAAACTTTGGCGTTCGGCTAAATTTTTATAAAAGGTAGGTAATAACCATGCCCAAATGGCTGCTTCTTGCTTCACTTATCACATTGGTCGCTATCTCGGCATTTTTTTATTGGCCTGAAAACGCAGTAGCAAACAGTAATAACAAAGTGGCGCCGTCGTCTTTCTTGCTTGAAAAAGTCAAAAGCCAAGAGTGGACACTTATTGATGTAAGAAGCCCAGAGGAATATGCACAAGGGCATATTCCCGGTGCCATAAATATGCCCCATGATGACATTGAACGCTACATTGGCCAACTTGGCGAAGCCAAAGACAAACCCCTGATTATTTACTGTCGCTCAGGGCGACGCGCCACCATTGCGATGAAAAAGCTTGAACAACAAGAGTTCATGAACGTCAGTCATTTGGAAGGCGACATCATGGGCTGGCGAGAATCGGGTTTACCCATCGACAAAATGTAAACCGCACCGAAGCGGGTATCGGTGGACAACCCCACGAAAAAAATGCCCGGTATCAAGCCGGGCATTTTTAGTTTCATTACTTGGTAAGGGTAACCCGAGCAAATTTACGCTTGCCCACTTGATAAACCTGTTCACCGGGCTCAGTCAATAAAAGACGGGTATCTGACACTTTTTCACCGTCAATTTTAACTGCCCCTTGTTTAATCATGCGCATGGCGTCTGACGTAGATGCCACGAGGTTGGCCTCTTTCAGCAAATGCCCAATGGCGATGCTGCCATCGGTGAGTGCCACTGTTACCGAAGGCATATCATCAGGAATGGCATTTTTCTGGAAGCGTTGGATAAAGTCTTCATGGGCTTTTTCTGCCGCATTGTCATCATGGAACCGGGCAATCAGTTCTTTGGCTAACAGGATCTTGATGTCTCTGGGGTTGGCCCCGTCTGCGACCTGTTTTTTCAACGCCACCACGTCTTCGATGGGTTTAAAGCTTAGCAGGTCATAGTAACGCCACATCAAGTCATCGGAAATGGACATCACTTTACCAAACATGTCATTGGGTGCGTCTGTAATGCCGATGTAATTATTCAGCGATTTTGACATCTTTTGAACGCCATCAAGGCCTTCTAACAATGGCACCATCACAACCGCTTGCTGCGCCTGACCATTTTCCTTTTGCAGTTCGCGCCCCATCAGCAAATTGAAACGCTGATCGGTTCCCCCCATTTCCACATCGGCTTGTAACGCCACCGAATCCCAACCTTGTACCAGCGGGTAGAGAAATTCGTGGATGGCAATGGGTTGGCCATTATTGTAGCGCTTTTTAAAATCATCACGCTCAAGCATTCTGGCTACCGTTTGGCTGGCGGCAAGTTTAATCATACCTGCGGCCCCAAGCTCGTCCATCCATTCCGAGTTAAAGCGAATTTGCGTTTTCTCTTTATCAAGAATTTTAAATACTTGTTCTTGATAGGTCTTTGCGTTTTCTAGTACCTGCTCTTTGGTCAGCGGTTTACGGGTAACATTTTTTCCCGTAGGGTCGCCAATCAGGCCGGTAAAATCACCAATAAGAAAAACCACATTGTGGCCTAACTGTTGAAAGATGCGCAGCTTGTTGATAAGCACAGTGTGGCCAAGATGAAGGTCCGGCGCCGTCGGGTCAAACCCGGCTTTTATGGTTAACGTTTTTCCTGACTTGAGTTTTTCAATTAACTCAGCTTCGGGCAGAATTTCATCTGTACCCCTTTTAATTTCCGCTAAAGCGCTTTGCCAATCGGTCATGCTATTTCCACACATTACAGTTATTGGGATAAATTAGACCGGGCATTTTACGCATACCCGTGAACCTTTGAAAGACTTCGCCGTCAAAAAGGCGTGCTTAGTGCGATGATAATAGGATTTTACAGGCTCTTTGGTGGAAACTCGTGCTGTAACACGATATTCTCACAAGGGTGAGATCTATGAGGTTGATAATTACCGTGGTAGTAAAAACGTTAAAAAAACTTCCCAAGCCACACCGAACCGGATTGGCCATTGCCAGCCTTTTTTTAGGCGGGCTAATTCTTCTGCCATCTGAATCGGTCGAAGCGAGTCGTCATCAGGAATCCTTGATCCTTGATGCCGGAGTTCGTTATCCAGTGGAACTTTCTGTACTCGATGCACCAGCATTCGAACTGGAGGAAGATGAAGGTAGCTGGGAAACCTTCAAAGTAGGCCGTGGTGACACATTGGCCAAAATATTTAAGCGAGCAGGTTTTTCTGCCCGCGACACTTACGAAGTCACCCAAGCTGGAGAGCTAGCAAAAACGCTGGTAACACTGATCCCTGGTGACGAATTACAACTAAAAGCCAACGAACAAGGCGGCTTTGATGGCTTACGCTATCAAGTATCCTATAAAGAAACCTTGTTAATTTCTCCTAGTGATGACGACCAATCACTCAAAGCCGAGCTTGAAACAAAAAATACGGAGACCCGTTACAATTTTGCTCAAGGGGTAATCAGTAGCAGTTTTTGGAATGCTGGGGCTGATGCAGGCTTATCCGATAATCAAATCATGCATTTAGCAGGGATCTTCGGTTGGGACATCGATTTTGCGGTGGGTATTCGTAAGGGCGATGTATTTAATGTCGTCTACGAAGAAAATTACATAGACGGTGAGTTTGTGGGTTACGGAGACATCGTAGCGGCAGAATTTATTAACCAAGGCGAGCGATTTGTTGCCGTTCAAGCTGACGACGGAAACTACTATACTCCCGAAGGGCGGAGTATGCGAAAAAGCTTTCTGCGCGCCCCCATTAACTTTAAATATGTTAGTTCAAACTTCACTAAGGCGCGCTTTCATCCGGTACAAAAACGCTGGAAAGCCCATAACGGCACCGATTATGTTGCCGCTGTAGGCACGCCAGTGATGGCCGCCGGCGATGGACGAGTTATCGAGGCGTCCTACAACCGCTTCAATGGTAACTATGTGTTTATTCAGCACGGTGAAAAATACGTTACCAAATATCTGCACCTTAAAAAACGGGGCGTGAAGAAAGGTGAAACCGTAAAACAAGGGCAAACCATCGGCTACCTAGGTGCCACGGGAATGGTCACCGGTGCCCATTTACATTACGAATTCCTTGTTGATGGCGTGCATCGTAATCCTCGCACTGTGGACTTACCGAAAGCCCGTCCCATTGCCGAGGAACAGCGTGATGATTTTATGAAAATTGCCAAAGTACGCATGGAGCAATTGGATAACACCAAACGCATTATGTTAGCGATGAAATAAAAAAATCCCTGCCTTTCTGGTCGCGCTAGAAAGGCAGGGTAATATCACTTCATACTATTGATGAATAGTGTCTTTTCCCATTCTGTATTATAAATAGCGCACTTAAGTTTAGACGTGGATATCAAGCCTCTTGGTTTCATTGTTCACAACAACGCTTTGGTCAATGACTTTCCAATACAGAGGATCACCTAACATGGAAGATTTCATTGCATCTTTGGATGTAAATCAATACTTACCTGCGGCACTGGCGTGGGCAACGAATATTCTGCTCGCCCTATTTATACTTATTATCGGTATATTCGTGGCTGGTAAAGCCTACAAAGCCATGGTTGCTATTTCAAACCGTTATCCACAGCTTGACGATACCTTATTTAAGTTTTTTGGTAGTGTGGTGCGCTACACCATTCTTGCTTTTGTGGGTATCGCTGTATTAAATCGTTTTGGCGTGCAAACCGCGTCAATTATCGCTCTGCTCGGCGCCGCTGGCCTTGCCGTCGGTTTAGCGCTACAAGGCACCTTATCGAACCTAGCTGCTGGCGTCATGCTGCTTATCTTCCGCCCTTATAAAGTAGGTGACTTTGTGGATGCTGCTGGAAAATTTGGTAAGGTAACGGAAGTGGATATGTTTACTACTATTCTACAAACTTTTGATAACCAACATATTATTATTCCAAATAGCCAGATTTGGGGCGAGCAAATCATCAACCATTCACACCACCCTATTCGTGGAGTCGATATGACTTTTGGTGTTGCTTACGATGAAAACACAGACGCAGCACGTGCGGTGATTGATAAAGTATTAGCCGAGCACCCTCATGTATTGCAAGACCCGGCTCCCTTCGTGGAAGTCGAGACCTTAAACGACAGCTCTGTGGACTTTATCGTTCGCCCGTTCTGTCACGGTGAGCACTATTTTGATGTTCGCTATACTATTCCAGAGCAAATCAAAAAAGCACTGGATGAAGCCAATATTGAGATCCCATTCCCCCACCGTAAAGTTATTGTGGTAAACGAAACTGCTCAATAATCTTAGGTCGGCACCGGCTTAGGTCGGTGCCGTTCTTCTTTGCTTAAACTAATAAGCCTAAACGGCTAATCGCTTGCTCCCAGTAAACAGTGAGTTTATCTGCCATCTTTGAACTATTAATCCCTTCGTGATGAACCACAATATGCACCCCTTGTGCTTGGGGAAAGAGACGAATATCCACACTGGTTTCCCCCACATCATCACTTAAACCACTTATATGCATAGAAAAAGAAATTTGTTCTTTCGGTCGCAACCTAGCAAATTCGCCCTTACAGGTTATACATTGTTCTTCAATATTGAGTAGCTGAAAACGAAACGTACCGCCTTCAATAAAATCGATGGATAGAGAAAGCAGCGCTTGTGGCGATGCCACCAGCCATACGCTCAGCAGTTCGGTATGAGAAAATGCTTCGTAAGCTCGGCTCGGCGTTAGCGGTAGATCCGCAGATAAATGGAGGTCTGGCATGATAAACGGCCCTTTAGCACACTGATAACACCAGTACGTTAGGGCCGCTAAATTGGATTGTCAGGGAGTACGGTAAATACAGCTTACCGTTTAAAGACGGGGATCCGTGGCTGTCACCTCAATTCGTTCGATGTGCTCTTCACGAAAGGCTTTTAGATGCCCAAGGTCATTCAACGGATGCAAGTTACGGAACTCTACCCAGTCAATAAGTGTGAATAAAGCAATAGAAGGATAACTCCAACCATCAAATTCACCAGCTTCTACCATCTGGTCTAGCAAAGTAAGGGTAGAGATAACACGTTCCTTTTGCAGGCGAACAAACAAGGCGTCTGCATCCGCTTCAATATTGGAACGTTTCAACATGAACAAGGACACGAAAGAGTCGTTGGCCGCATCGATTAACGTAAGTTGATTTTCTTGATCCCAAGTTATACTAGGATAATCAAATTTGGCCTTAAGATAATTATAAATTACCCGAGAATCGAAGATCATCTGACCCTCGTCTTCCAGACAAGGCACTTTTAATGTGGGGTTCTTCGATGCAAGGATCTCCCGACCCTCGCCTTCAAAAATATTCAGATTAATGAATTCATGCGCAGTATTTGCAAGAAGGAGGCGAATCCGTCGAACGAAAGGCGACGTTGTTGAACCATATAATTTCATAAAACAGCTCTCTTAAACCGGATCTAATAAGTTAATTTATACATCGTGAGAAACGTTTTCTCATCCGATGTAACGTCATTACAAATACATCATCACAATAATATCAATGGATATTAGACACTGAAACTGGCACCACACCCGCAGGTAGTAGTGGCATTCGGGTTGTTAACAAGAAACCGAGAGCCTTCCAAGCCATCTACATAATCCACAACACCACCCACTAAATATTGCAGGCTCATGGGATCCACTACCAAGGTGACATCATCTTTTTCAATGGTCATATCACCTTCATTGACTTTCTCATCGAAGGTAAAGCCATACTGGAAGCCGGAACAGCCCCCACCTGTGACATACACACGTAACTTTAATGCTGGATTTTCTTCTTCCAGAACCAGCTCTTTCACTTTCTTTGCTGCTGAGTCAGAAAACTCAATGGGCATCGCCATTTCTACAGACATAGTTACCTCACAAACGCTTTAGGCGAACCCGCCCGATTCGCCCAATTATCTAATACCTGAGTAACGCAATCAACTATTACCCGCTACTCGCGATCAGTTGTCACCAGATTACCATAAACGAGACTAGCGCTTTTACCGACCTGACCGCTTTTTTAGTTACTGCACCTCATCTTCTGTCCCGTTGAAAACCTCTGGCCAACTCAGGGTCAATTCATAATAACCTTGGTTAGTTTTCCACTTATAGACATCAGAACTAAATACGACTTGCTCAGGAATAAAGTCCACCGGCAGTGTAAAGCTAAAATCCAAGGCCTGAAAATAACGAAAACGCCACGCTATTGGTCCATCGGGTAAGAAGCCGGTTTCTCCCGGTGCTAACCAATAAGGTTTACCGCCTTTACTTCCTTTAATGACGATTTTCAGTGCCCCTTTAAGCAACACTTTTTGACTATATTGTTGCAACAAGAGGGCTTGCAAGCGATAGGCATTTTCACTTGCCTTCGGAGTAATCTGCACACTATCAATGAAAAAGCCATCTTGGGTCTTTTCTGGTGCCATTACCCGTTGATAAAAACTGAGTTGTTCTTCTAATTTTAGTACCTGCCCTTGTAATGTGCGCAATTCCGCCTCGGTATTCTCTCGCTTATTAGTGGCGAGTATTTCGCTCACTTCAAGTTCGCTTAGCCGAGTGTGCAAGCGTTGGTTCTCTTGTTCGAGGACCGTTCGAGTATGACTTTCATTTTCGAGTTTTAATTCAAGAGCTTGCTTTTGATAAGACGCGATTAAATAACCGAACAACATCATCACCACTGCCACGATGCTAAACACCCCTAAATCCCGCGGTTTTTGATGGGAAGTAAACACAAAAAACTTACTCGGTTTTGCCATGGTAATCTCAGGTTACGCCGTGCGCTAATCCGGCACGGAAATTGTTATCACTTATTAAGAAAAGCAGTAACTTATGTTACGATAAATTTCAACGCTACAGGATAAGCCAGTTTAATGTATTTTTTATCGCTGCGACAGGAACTTGCCCACCCCCGAACCTCGGTCCAACTTTGTATCCTTGGTATTGTAGGTGGCTTCATTGCGGCGGGTTTGATTATCCTTTTTCGCTTATGCATTGAATGGGTGCAAGGTAGTGCCCTTTCTCAACTTCGCCAATTCACCGATGATGAACGGATTATTTGGTTCGTCATGCCCATCGGCGCCGCCTTAATTATTCTTTTTATTGCCTTTCTTACCGGTTTTAAGCATTACCGAATGGGCATTCCTTTCATTATTCACCGCATAAAATACTACTATGGCATGGTGCCGTTTCGTACCACGGTAAATCAATTTTTTGGTGGCATGATGGCATTAGCTGGCGGATTTGTAGTGGGCAGAGAAGGCCCCTCGGTACATCTAGGCGCGTCGGGAAGTAGCTTTTTAGGCCAATGGCTTCGCCTCCCCTACAACAGCATTCGGATCCTCGCAGGATGCGGTATCGCCGCGGGGATCTCGGCTTCGTTCAATACACCGTTTGCAGCGGTTATCTTTGTTATGGAAGTGGTTTTACGGGAGTATAAAATTCATATCTTCGTTCCCGTTATGCTCGCCGCCGCCATCGGTTCGGTGCTCACTCGCATGGTATTTGGTGAAGTCAATGAATTGTCATTTCTGGCAATCACGGCATTAGAAGAATGGATGTATTTGTATTTTATTCTTTTAGGGATTGTATTGGGTGCCCTCGCGACATTATTTAATTCTCAAATCATGCGCATCATGCAATCTTTCCGACACCTCAATATGGTGTGGCGCTTAATATTAGCGGCGGTCATTACCGGTTGTGTCGGCGCCCTGCAACCGGAAAGCCTGGGGGCAAACTTTGAAGATGTGGAGCATTTATTTGGCACTCACCCTGGTGCGTTACTACTTATCACTATTTTAATCGCAAAATTCTTTCTTGCCGTATTTGCTATCGGACTTGGGGTGCCCGGCGGCATCATTGGCCCGGTGATGGTGATAGGGATGTTAGCGGGCTCGGTATTATTAATGCCATTACAAGGGGTTGTTGATATCGATGAATTTACCAGTAGCTTTGCCCTGTTAGGGGTCGCCGGTATGCTCACTGCGGTGCTTCATGCGCCTTTGGCTGCGTTATCCGCGGTAATGGAATTATCCTACAGCCCACAAATTATATTACCGGCTATGTTAGTGATCGTACCGGCCTACGTCACTGCAACTCAATTTTTAGGCAATCGCTCGATATTCATTAGACAGCTAGATTATCAAAAACTACCCTATGCTCTCTCGTCGGTGCAGGAATCTCTGGAAAAAACCGGGGTTCTTGCTGCCATGACAAAAGATTACAAGCTTTTTTACAATGCGCCGGAAGAGGTCATCGAAAATTACCTTTCCGACAGTCCAACCCATGTGGTTGTACAAAAGATCAGGTCGGAGCGCGATGTCACCTTTAAGCTAGTACAATACGATGTGAGTTTAGAACACAATGCTCAGCCGCTAAGTTACCACAACATGGAAGGGGTCATGAGTCAGGCAACATTAAATGAAGTGTACGAAAAGCTTAAAAACCGTCGCACTGGTGCCGTGTATATTTTTGAGCAAAATAAACAGGAAATTCAAGGTGTCATTACTTGGAATATTCTGCAGTCGTTCTTGCAAAGAGCACAATATTAAACAGGTATTTTATGATTTTCTGGATTAAAGCTCTGCATATTTTTTTCGTTATAGCATGGCTTGCAGGTATTTTTTATCTGCCACGACTATTTGTTTATCATGCTGGCGCTGAGCATCAGGTAGTCAAAGACCAATTTAAAATAATGGAACGAAGATTGTGGTTTTTTATCACACCTTTTGCCATTTTAACCGCTATTTTTGGGTTTGCGCTTATTTATATGTATGGACTGGCGTGGTTAAAGGCGTCTGCTTGGTTGCATGTAAAGTTCGTACTATTACTTGCCATTTACGGTTATCACATCTATTTATATAAACTCATGAAACAATTTGAATACGACAAAAATGTTCATTCAGCCAAATTTTATCGCTTCCTTAACGAAGCCCCAGTTTTATTGTTACTGGCCATCGTAATTCTAGCAGTGGTTAAACCATTTTGATGCTTATAGACTTTTAATCCCGTAATTAAAGGAAGAAATTACGTTTTACTCTGGTCTACTTATTTTTATAAGGTGAAATAAACATGGACGTAAACAACGAACATTTAAAAGCGCTGCTAGAAAAGACAGACCGGGCGTTCCAAGCATTATTAAAAGAACCGGATTCCGCCGAGTTAAATCGTGCCTATGAATCAGCTAAAGAAGAATTAAACCAATATATCAGTTCGGTTCGCAATAATTTAGCTAAGCGTCAGCGGTAATCGCCTTGTTTTACTGACTCGGCTGCGTGAAGTTTTCAAACTGATTAGGTAATACCCCCGCTAACTCCCCTGCAAGCTCAACGTAATCCTCAAGTATGGCTGGTATTTGCGCCACCAATTTCGACATATTTTCCTTTAATAACAACCTTTGTTCTTGGTTTCTCATCGACAATGCCATTTGTGCATCTGCCAAGGTAGTAAAAAGCTTTAAGCATCGGGTGAGACGCTTGCTGGGATCTTCTTTATCTTGCGCTAAGTCATCAGCAGACGATTGTTTGGCTAAGGTCCAAGCCCGTTGCCAGCAGGGTTCGAGTTTTGCGTGGGCAGCCAGTAATCCAGTTAGCCATAATGATAACGTAGGATTGGGCATGCCCGCGCTAAGCGTAAGGTATCTTTGTGGCAATAAGGCGGCATTAAGGCGCATGGCATTAAGGTGCGTTCTTAAGCCATCCATAAGCCCTTCAGCCAGCGTATCGAGCAATGAGGTTGAAGGTAAATCGCCAGACTTTGTCATCAACCACGGCATCCAAGTTTCCGGCATAGGTATTTCTGGGCTCGTCGCAACGGCAAAGGTAAAGCCTTGGGTATAGGCTTTTTCAGGTAACAACACCTGTAAAGTCGGCTCAAGGTATAAATCATCTAATGTTGTCACTTTGTTCTTCATTTCAATTTATGTACTTGTCATTAGGTAGGAATCATCGCTATGCTTGGCACTGCTTGAATAAACAATAACATTTAACCGGCAGTGAAAATATGTCAAAAGATAAATCAGGGTATATCGTCGCCGCAGCTTTTATCGGGCCAGGTACGGTAACCACCGCCAGTCTTGCCGGTGCAGGCTATGGCTTTCATCTAGCTTGGGCGTTGTTGTTTTCTATATTCGCCACCATGGTATTGCAAGATATGGCAGCACGCCTTGGCATTGGCACAGGCAAAAGCCTTTCCACCTGCCTAATGGATCTCACCACACTTAAACCCTTACGTTTTTTCATCGCCTTTCTCATTATCGCCGCCATTGGTATTGGCAATGCCGCTTATGAATCCGGTAACCTAACGGGTGCAGCCATTGGGTTAAATACCATAATTCCTTTAGGTAACGCGTCTTGGTCAATGTTGCTGGGGGTGGTTGCCTGCGTACTGCTTCTTAGCGGTAAATACAAACTGATTGAAACTGCGTTAGTATGCCTAGTCGCCATCATGGCGTTAGTGTTTGTGGTTACCCTCGCGGTAGCCCAACCCGATATTGGAACCATGCTGACACAGTTGTTTTCTCCCCGTATTGATGCTCAGTCCATCACCATGGTGTTAGCGCTCATTGGTACCACCATCGTGCCGTACAACCTTTTTCTCCATGCCAGCCTGGTATCGCAGCAATATAAAGGCGCCAATAAGCTACAAGCCGTAAAAGAATGCCGACGCCAATCAGTCATCGCGATTGGTATGGGCGGAGCCATTACCCTTGTCATTGTCGCCACTGCCATGACCGCATTTTTCGGGCAGGCTGCCACGTTGAATGCCGGCAATATGGGAGAGCAATTGGCGCCGGTGTTAGGCCATAGCGCAAAATGGTTTTTCGCCGCTGGGCTTTTTGCTGCAGGATTAACCAGTACCATCACCGCTCCCCTTGCCGCCGCCTACGCCGTATGCGGTGCAATGGGTAAACCGGCACAACTCGACAGCACCTTGTTTAGAATCATTGGGTTTGTTGTGATAGCCACAGGGGTTGGCGTGGCCAGCATGGGCTTTAAACCCTTGACCGCCATCTTATTTGCTCAGGCAGCCAATGGTATTTTATTGCCAATTATTGCGGTGTTTTTGCTGGTTGTTATGAACCGAGATAGCGTGCCTAGCAGCTTTAGAAATAGCACAATAAGCAACCTTGTGGGGGCTCTCATTGTGCTATTTGTCTGCGCGTTGACCGGTTATAAATTAGTGAGTTTAGTTACCGGCTAAGCGAGTAAGTATGGCGTCGAGCATACTGCGACTGCAACCAAAATTAATTCTGAAATGATCCGGTGCTAGAAAATCAATACCCGGTGAAGGGCCAACGCCACGGTTCTCTGCCCAGGTCTGTACATTAGGCACATCTAAACCACTGGCGTCCACCCAAGCAAGAAAGGTTGCTTGAGAGGCGTGTACTTTTAGACCGTCAATGGCATTAATGGCTTCGACAACCCGTTTCTGATTTCCTCGCAGATAACTGAGCATCTGTTGGTGCCAATCATCACATTGAGTAAAGGCCGCTTCAGTCGCCACTAACCCTAGCAAGTTGACCCAGGGCATATGCCCCGCTGCGGCTTGTGTAAATTGCTGACGTATCTGCCGGTCTGGAATAATCGCAAAGGATGCGCCTAGCCCCGCTACGTTAAAGGTCTTACTGGCCGCCATTAAGGTAACACTGATGTCCTTTAAGGCTTCAACCCGTCCTGCAGGAATGTGTGATACGGTTTCATCAAGTATCAGGTCACAGTGTATTTCGTCTGAACACAATTTAACGTTGTGGGTTTGACAAAGTTCAGCAATACGATTGATTTCATCTTGGCTCAATACGCTGCCCACTGGGTTCATTGGATTGCATAAGATCAGTAATTTACACTTTGGATCGGCGGCTTGGGTTTCAAGCTCAGCAAAATCCAATGTAGGACGGCCATCCACTTCCACGGTGCCAATATCCACTCGCTCTAACCCGTTAATTTTGGGTGCGGCTAATAACGGCGGATAATTGGGGGTCTGTACCATCACTTTGTCGCCGGGTTCACAATACGCTTTACAAGCTATGTTAAACCCCGGCACCACTCCTGGTGTCCATACCAACCAGTCGGCATCAATTTCCCAATTATGTTTCTCTTTAAGCCATCGCTGCACCGCTTCTATAGCTGGCTGATATTGGGCAGGAAGTACATACCCAAGGTTGCCATGATCAACTTTAGCGGCCAATGCATCCAATATGGGCTGTGCACAACGAAATTCGGTATCAGCAACCCAGGCAGGAATAACGTCCTGTCCTTCGTACTTCTGCCATTTGAAAGAATAAGTACCCTGGCGAGAAGGCGTATCATCAAAATTAAAAGACACTGAAAATATCCTGTGATTAGGGTGAAAAAAGAAAAGATATCGCTTAGGTTTTACACCTTGGTTGTCAGTGTAATCGAAAAAGCTGTCAGTTGACTAGAGGCGGTATCTTGTCCAGCAACGACTTTACCTTACTGACCAAATCTTCACTGGCAAAAGGTTTGGCTAAAAATTGGGTAGCTCCACCTTGCTTAGCCGCCAGTACGGTTTCTCTGGTGGCATCGCCGGTTAGTAGAATAAAGGGCGCGTCAACGCCAACCCCACGACACTCTTTCAGTAAAGTCAGGCCATCATATACTGGCATATTCTGATCACTGATAATGAGCGCCAAGCTTTTCCCTGCCGGACTAAGCAGAAACTCTCGCGCCATCTCGCTACGACTAAACGCTAACACGGTTACTTCAAAAGCCTCTTCTAAGGCATAGGTCACAATATCCAAAGTCACGGTATCGTCGTCGATGACAACGATAGAATAATTACTCATAGACCAGACTACTCCTTCTCAACTGCAACGGGAAATGACAAGGATAATCGGTCTACACCGAATTACTACCCTGCTTTAGTTAAAAAAAAAGCGCCCGTTAGGCGCTTTTTTCATCGTAAATTGTTACTTTTTGTCTCTGGAAGCACGCTTACGTTCGTTCTCGGTCAGTAATTTCTTACGGATTCGAATACTTTCTGGTGTTACTTCAACCAATTCGTCGTCATCGATGAATTCGAGTGCCTGTTCCAGTGTCATTTTCACCGGTGGTACTAGGGTCTGGGCTTCATCTGTACCTGATGCACGTACGTTAGTTAACTGCTTACCTTTAAGGGCATTAACAGTAAGGTCGTTGTCTCGGCTATGAATACCGATAATCATACCTTCGTACACTTCAACACCATGGCCAATAAATAAACGACCACGTTCTTGCAGGTTAAACAAGGCATTGGTTAATGCTTTACCGTTAGCATTGGCAATCAGTACACCGTTTTTACGCTTACCGATTACACCGCCTTTATGAGGGCCGTAGTGATCGAATGTATGATAAAGCAAGCCAGAACCTGATGTCATGGTCATAAAGTCAGTTTGGAAACCAATCAAGCCACGGCTTGGAATGGTAAAGTCCATACGGATACGACCTTTTCCATCTGGTGACATATCCGTTAACTCAGCTTTACGCAGGCCAAGTTGTTCCATGATAGAACCTTGGTGTGCTTCTTCACAATCGATGGTTAAGGTTTCAAACGGTTCGTGCAATTCACCATCAATCTCTTTAAGAATTACTTCTGGACGAGATACAGCCAGTTCGTAGCCTTCACGACGCATATTTTCAATCAAGATACCAAGGTGTAATTCACCACGGCCTGATACGCGGAATTTATCTGGATCTTCAGTTTCTTCAACTCGCAATGCCACGTTATGAATCAGTTCATCGTTAAGACGTTCTAAGATGTTTCTGGATGTTACATACTTCCCTTCTTTCCCTGCAAATGGAGAAGTATTGACTTGGAAAGTCATAGTAACCGTAGGTTCATCTACCGATAACGGAGGCAACGCTTCGATGGTATTGATATCACAAATGGTATCTGAAATTTTCAGTTCACCAAGGCCAGTCACAGCAATGATGTCGCCGGCGCTAGCAGAGTCTACTTCGTGACGGTCAAGGCCAAGATAACCTAATACTTGTCCAACTTTACCATTGCGCGTTTTGCCTTCAGCCGTAACCACAGTAACCTGCTGGTTCATTTTAACGCTACCGCGTTTAACTCGGCCTACACCAATAACACCAACATAAGAGTTGTAGTCAAGCTGGGAGATTTGCATCTGGAAAGGACCTGCTGCATCGGCATCTGGCGCGGCAACTTGTTCAACGATGGTTTCGAACAACGCAGTCATGTCTTCACCCTGCGTGTCGGAATCCATTGACGCCCAGCCATTTAATGCTGATGCATAGACAACCTGAAAATCTAATTGGTCGTCCGTGGCGCCAAGATTATCAAACAAGTCGAAAACCTGATCCATTACCCAATCTGGGCGTGCGCCTGGCTTGTCAATTTTGTTAATCACGACAATTGGCTTCAGGCCCTGTGCAAACGCTTTTTGTGTTACAAAGCGAGTTTGCGGCATAGGTCCTTCTTGCGCATCAACTAACAGCAATACTGAGTCGGCCATAGACATAACGCGCTCTACTTCACCACCGAAGTCTGCGTGTCCAGGAGTATCTACAATATTAATGCGGTAATCATTCCAGTTAATGGCAGTATTTTTCGCCAAAATCGTAATACCGCGTTCTTTCTCGATGTCGTTAGAGTCCATTACCCGCTCTTGGGCTTCTCCACGACTTTCAAGCGTGCCAGATTGCTGAAGCAATTTGTCTACAAGGGTAGTTTTACCGTGGTCAACGTGAGCGATAATTGCAATATTACGTAATTTATTTATATCAGTGGTGTTCATTGGGTCAAAGCCTTGGAGATCCGCGTTTGTGAGGCTGAATAGCGCCTTGCAGATTTATTTGCGGTAACGGGATAGTAAAATGTGCGCGGATTGTACAGAAATTCCCACTACATTGCGCACATTTTTTCACTTTTTATTTTAGCAATTATATTACAGCCATCTATACGCCTGCAAGAGAAGGGAAAAACGAGGGTTATACTGGTATCACTACGGAGAATGCTCTAGGCTAGGGTCCGAAGCACGGCGTCATGCCGGTGCGCACCATAATGAAGCCTTAAAGCACCATTATAGTGCATATCGGGAGCCGTAATTCACTGTCGTTCCCTGCTACCCCGCGTAAATACGTCAAGCAGCTATATGGCACGAATATCGCTTCACAAATTGTTAATTATTTTGGAGTGAAATTGTTCACCCCACTTTTTATGCTAATAAATCCGGAGGACACGATGTCAGTAGAAAAGACATTAGAGCTGATCAAAGAAAGCGAAGCGAAATTTGTGGATTTGCGCTTTACCGACACAAAAGGTAAAGAGCAGCACGTATCGATTCCTGCTAACCTGATCGATGATGAATTCTTTGAAGAAGGTAAAATGTTTGACGGCTCTTCTATCGCTGGCTGGAAGGGCATTAATGAATCAGACATGATTCTAATGCCTGATGCAACCACAGCAGTAATCGACCCGTTTGCTGAGGAAGCCCAAGTTAATATCCGCTGCGACATCGTTGAACCTACCACATTGGAAGGTTACGAGCGTGATCCTCGTTCTGTAGCACGTCGTGCTGAAGAATACTTAAAATCTACTGGCATTGGTGATACCTGTTACGTAGGTCCAGAACCTGAGTTCTTCTTGTTTGATGATGTGAAATTCCACACAGACATGGCCGGCTCTTTCTTCAAGATTGACGCGGCTGAAGCAAAATGGAATTCAGGTGCGGACTTCGAAGGCGGCAACCTTGGTCACCGTCCAGGTGTTAAAGGTGGTTACTTCCCAGTACCTCCAGTAGATTCTGCCCACGACATTCGTGGCGCAATGTGCTTAGTAATGGAAGAAATGGGGCTGGTTATCGAAGCTCATCACCATGAAGTAGCAACAGCCGGACAAAACGAAATTGCCGCAGCCTTTAATACCCTGGTATCAAAAGCTGATGAAATCCAAATTTATAAGTATGTTGTTCACAACGTAGCACATGCATACGGTCAAACAGCGACCTTCATGCCTAAGCCTCTTGTTGGTGATAACGGTTCAGGTATGCACGTTCACCAATCAATTGCTAAAGATGGCAAAAACATCTTTGCTGGTGATAAATATGCAGGCCTTTCAGAAGAAGCCTTGTTCTACATCGGTGGTATTATTAAGCACGCTCGTGCAATCAACGCCTTCGCTAACGCATCTACTAACTCGTACAAGCGTTTAGTCCCTGGTTTTGAAGCACCTGTAATGCTGGCTTATTCAGCCCGTAACCGTTCTGCGTCTATCCGTATTCCTTATGTGACCAGCGACAAAGCTCGTCGTATCGAAGTACGTTTCCCTGACCCTACAGCTAACCCATACTTGGCATTTACTTCTATGCTTATGGCTGGCCTTGACGGTATTAAGAATAAGATCCACCCTGGCGATGCCATGGACAAAGACTTATACGACTTACCACCAGAAGAAGCCAAAGAAATTCCTACCGTTGCTAGTTCACTAGAAATGGCATTGGAAGCCCTTGATAATGACCGCGACTTCTTAAAAGCCGGTGGTGTTATGACTGACGATATGATTGATGCATACATCGAACTGAAATCTGAAGAAGTAACCAAACTCGGTATGTCGACTCACCCTGTTGAGTTTGACATGTACTACAGCGTTTAATATCTGCTGTTAGTTCCCATTTGTTTATGTAAAAAGCCCGCCTAAAAAGCGGGCTTTTTTTCGTCAGTGACTTTGCTAAACTTACAAGAAAACGAAGGGCCCATCGCTCATGAAAACACAGTTATTGGTAGTCTGGTTCTTTTCTTCCCTGCTGTCTGCTCAGACAGTTTACAAAATCGTTAAACCAGACGGTACAATACTGTATACCGATACCCCTCAGTCTGGGGCCGAGCCCATGGAACTGGATGACTACACCAAGAACGTAGCCGATCCTCAACCCGTTCCTAAACCTCAAATTCCCCAACAAGAAAAGCCGACGATTCGTTATCAGGTGTCAATCGTTTCACCTAAGCCTGAAGCGACCCTACGGGACAATCTGGGCAACGTAACAATCACCGCCTCCTCATCTCCTACCTTTAAAGGTCAATACCGCCTAACCTTTGATAACCAAGCAAATTGGCGCAATAGCAGCGGCACCTTTAAACTTACTGGCGTTAACCGCGGCGCCCACACTTATCATGTGGATCTGATTGATAATAAAGGCAAGAGTCTTGCATCATCCCCTCAACAAACACTGTATTTGCATCAAGCATCAGTGTTAATTAACAGCAATTAGCGATCTATGGTGGCGCATGCCACGCACCATAGGGGTTCATCAAAAATTAATTTTTATCTTGAATCTTCGCTGATCGAGCACATTAATCTATAATGCACCATAAATGTGCAAAGGGGAGCCGCTCGGCATGCTTGCTACCGAGTTTGAAACAAACCACTTATTAAATAACCTCAATACTGCGTTGGTGATGGTAAACAGCCAACTTCAGATTGTTTATACCAATCACGCGGGTGAAGCGCTTTTTGAAACAGGCGTAAAACAATTATCTGGACACAAACTTGCGGAGTTTTTTGCACCCAATGCAATAAACAGCGCACGGTTACGTGCCGCGATGCGCCGGGGTGAAGACTTTACCGAAAACGACATGCGTTTATGCTTTAAAGATGGACGCAACGTGTTATCCGATCTTACCGTCACGAACTTACAAACTGAAGACGGCCCTAAACTCATGTTTGAGGTACGCCGTATTGATCAGCAACGTCGTATTTCCAGAGAGAATCAACAAAATGCCCAGTATGATGCCGCTCGGGAGCTGATTCGAGGCTTGGCCCATGAAATTAAAAACCCATTAGGGGGAATTCGAGGCGCAGCCCAGTTACTGGAAAAAGAACTGACAAACCCGGCACATAGTGAATTTACCCAGATGATCATTGATCAATCAGACCGGCTTAGAAATCTAGTCGACCGTTTGCTTGGTCCCAACGCGTTGCCCCGTTTAGAGTGGAGCAACCTTCACCAAGCGCTAGAAAAAGTACGCAGCTTGATGAGTGTGGACTCGGATAACCCCATCACCATCATTCGCGATTACGACCCCAGCATTCCTGATTTGCGGGTCGATCAAGATATGGTGCAGCAATCCGTACTCAATATTTTACGCAACAGCGTACAAGCGTTAACTGAAGCCAAAACGCCCTCACCGCAAATTCGTCTTGTTACCCGAATTGACAGGCAAATGACCATATTAGGCAAGCGACATTCTTTGGTCGCTAAAATCCAAATTATCGACAATGGTCCTGGGATACCAGCAGAGATCAGAGATACCTTGTTCTATCCAATGGTCAGCAGTAAACAAAATGGTAGCGGCTTAGGCCTGTCCATTGCACAAACCTTAATTAACCACCACGGCGGTAAAATAGAAGTGGATAGTCATCCCGGACACACTGAATTTACGCTTTATCTTCCTATCCCAAGAAAGGAGTCGGACAATGAATAATGAATCCGTTTGGATTGTAGATGACGACAGCTCCATTCGCTGGGTACTACAAAAAGCGTTACAAGCAGCAAATATTGGTTGTCTAAGCTTTGAGAACCCAGAAGATTTGCTGTTGCAACTTAACAGTGGCCAAAGCCCAGAAGTCATCGTTTCTGATATACGCATGCCACAAATGGATGGCATGACGTTACTTAATGAAGTACATAATATTGATCCTGTTATCCCTGTGATCATTATGACCGCTCATTCTGATTTAGACAGTGCGGTTAATGCTTATCAAAGTGGTGCCTTCGAATATTTGCCCAAACCCTTTGATATCGACGAAGCCGTCACCTTGGTACAACGAGCTCTGGCTCATGCCCGAGAACAATCTCGACAGAATCAAGCTCCCCAAGATGACACGGCCACCGAAATCATTGGCGAAGCGCCTGCCATGCAGGAAGTGTTTCGAGCCATAGGTCGTTTATCTCGCTCTTCTATCAGCGTATTAATAAATGGTCAATCCGGTACTGGTAAAGAGTTAGTGGCCCATGCACTGCATCGTCATAGCCCACGCTCTGCTAACCCCTTTATTGCATTGAACATGGCTGCCATTCCCGCCGATCTGGTGGAATCAGAGCTTTTTGGCCATGAGAAAGGGGCCTTTACTGGCGCACAAACCGCCCGCCAAGGTCGCTTTGAACAAGCCAATGGCGGCACTTTATTTCTTGATGAAATTGGAGATATGCCTCTGGATGTGCAAACACGGTTGCTCCGTGTACTTGCTGACGGGCAGTTTTATCGCGTTGGTGGGCACCAGTCTGTCACCGTTGACGTGCGTATTATCGCTGCCACCCACCAGAACTTGGAACAACGTGTGGCCGAGGGCAAATTCCGGGAAGATTTGTTTCACCGTTTAAACGTCATCCGGATCCATATTCCCTCTCTGGCAGAGCGCAGAGAAGACATTCCTCTATTGGCTCGACATTTCTTACGTTCCGCGGCAAAAGAATTAGATGTAGAGTCTAAACTTTTAAGCAAGGAAGCGGAAAAACTCATGGCGCAACTGGCATGGCCCGGCAACGTGAGGCAGTTAGAAAACGTCTGTCGATGGTTAACCGTAATGGCCAGTGGTCAGGAAGTGTTACCCACCGATTTACCCCCAGAGATCCACTCTGAAAATACCATCGAAAAATCTGGCGCTGCCACTGTTGGTGATTGGCCTGAGTTGTTGGCAAAATGGACCGATCAACAGTTGCAAGAGGGACACTTTAATATTCTCAACGATGCCATGCTCACCTTTGAAAAAATCTTATTGGAACGGGCGCTTCACTATACCCATGGGCACAAGCAAGATGCAGCTAAACGCTTAGGCTGGGGTCGTAATACCCTGACTCGCAAACTCAAAGAACTTGATGTGAACGATTAAACGTTTGCCGCTTTTTCTTTGCCAGAACACGCCATGCCGGTAGATGAACAAACGGTCATGGCGTGAGCCTATGCCCCTTGGGTCAAAAGGCGGGTCATCACGCGGTTGAAATGGCGTATCCATTTGGCACTAAACTGCCCGTCTGCCGCCCGATTAAGGGCAATGACCGCCTGCTTCTTAGACATCTGTTTATCTTGATTATGAGCCCGCGAATGGGTCATGGCGTCGAAGGTATCTAAAATACCCAACAATTTTGCACCATCGCAAATATCCTCTTCTTTTAGACCCAACGGATACCCGTTGCCATCCACCCGCTCATGATGCTGCATCACAATTTTACGGGCATGATTCCAATGCTCTAAATGCTCTAGTAAGCGTGAACTTTTATAAACATGGGATCGCATAAGGTTAAATTCGGCTTGGGTGTAAGGCTCGTTTTTATTCAGTAGCGTTAATGGCATAAACGCCATGCCAAAGTCGTGTACATAGCAAGCGACTGACAATTGGTCATCGTCAATAGGACTTCCTGCTTCATGATTAATATACAAGGCTAATTTGGCAATACGATCGCCTCTTCCAGCCCAGTAATTTGACCGATGTTCGATGGTTTGCATCAGATTTCTGAAAAAAACCATGTCGTCTCGTTTATCACCACTGACTGTTTTAAGAATGCCCGTGTTCGCCACCGTCTCCGGAGGACCAGAAACGCTCTGTTGTAGTCCATCCACGTCACCCAGTGCGGTATTTCCTAATTCAGGATTTAAAAGTTGCACCGCTTCGGTGAGCAATCGTTCATGATCTGCATGGTTCTGGGGAGAGATTCGGGATATTGCCTGCACGAGCTGTTCATGAAGATGTTCGTCGTAACTGGCCCGTCCATCATTCATAACGCTTTGCACAAAGCCTTTAACTTGATCCATGGTGAGCAAAACGAGATCGCTCATGGTGCTAGTGTAATGAATCTGGCCTTTACGTAAGAAATCCAGTAGATCTTCTACGTGTTGAAGTAAAGGCACCATAGGGGAAAAGTTAACCAGCCCCAGATCCCCTTTTATCGTATGCACCGACCGAAACAAGCTGCGTTGAAGCTCGTTATCTTCAGGGCGAAGTTCAAGCTCAATCAGCGTTTGTTCACTGGCTTCATATAATTCGTTAATTTCTTCCATGAGCTCGCTAAGAATATCGTCTTCGAGCTCCTCTGGCGTAAAAATTTGCATGCTGCGTTACCGGATCAAACTTATCTGTAAAGTTATATCACCTCATCGGCAGATTCGCTAATCAAGCCAACACTTCTTTGATACAAATGACAACAATTGCAAAAGAATCACTGATCGGACATCTGATTTACGGAATATCCCGTATACTTCGCGCAAAATAGTCAACAGGATATCGTGTGTTAGCCATACTCCGCATTTTTGCGCTTTTTTTTGCATTCATTTTTATTAATATTTTCGTTTTTATTGTTTGTATTGTTCGGCCCTTTCATCGAGACAATGTGCACGTTGCTGGTCAGGCATATGCATTGATGTCGTGGATCGTCGGCTTAAAAGTTGTGGTCAGAAAAAATGACAAAATCGACCCAAACACACCCTATATTTTTATCGCCAATCATCAAAATAGTTTTGATCTGATTACGATCTGTAAAGCGGCACTGCCCGGCGTCGTAACCGTCGGTAAGAAAAGCTTAAAATGGATCCCGATTTTCGGCCAGATTTATTGGTTATCCGGGAACATTATGATTGACCGAAAAAATAGTGGTAAAGCAAGAGACACCCTGCTAATTGCCGGTGAAAAAATTCGTCAAAAACGTACTTCTGTATGGGTATTTCCTGAAGGAACCCGTAGTTATGGTAAAGGCATTTTACCCTTTAAAACCGGTGCATTTAGACTCGCTCAAGCGGTCAATGAACCTGTGGTTATGGTAACCGCGAGTAATCTGCACGAAAAAGTGCGCTGGAATCGTTGGAACAACGGTACCGTGTATGTGGATCTGGACGCCCCCATCATTCTTGATGATAGCCGCTCAATTAAACAATGGTCATCTTTCTTTCACGCTACTATGACCACTAAATTTGAACAGCTAAATCAAGAACTGGCAAAGGAAGATGTGGCAAATAGATAGCATCCTGATGATCAGTAAATTACACTACGCTTATCAACATAGGTTAGGTAAACATAATGAATCAATTTGACGAACGAGAAGAATGGTACGCGTTTAATCAGGAAACCATTGATGCGCTACTTGAAGATGGTAGTCAGGCTGACGCCGACTACACCATTGAACACCATCTTGCGTCAACAGACTTCGATGTACTAGAAAAAGCAGCGGTAGAAGCCTTTAAAGCGGGGTTTGAAGTCTCTGATGCAGAAGAGCTTATGTTAGATGATGGCGGCACGGTGTTTTGTTTTGATGCCGTAACAGAACGTAAACTTGACCGCACACTAATAGACAAAGACACAGATACCTTATTAAAAATAGCAGATAAATTCAGCGTTCATTACGATGGATGGGGTACGTTTTTTATGCCTCAAGACGGCGAAACAACCTACGACGACTAACCGGTTAAGGGTTGTTTCAGTTTTTGTTCATCTTCCTTTGTGCACACTAGTCATCATAAGATACGTAGCAGCACAAAGGATGAATGATGCTCAATACCCCTTGCAAACCAGCAAAAACACTCGTACCTGCAATATTGGTAGGCATGTTAGCCGTACCTTTCACCGCTGTCGCTGACGATGGAATAAAGCTCACTGACACCAAAGAGTATCAATTTGGCGAACCCTATCAAAGCGAACAAGAACCTGCCCCTGTAGCCTCCACACCTGCCATCGCGGCAAAAACCACACCATCATCCAAAGCACGACTTGGGGCCAATTCAGTCACCACGCCAGATTTTTGGATCTATGACGCTTGGACACAATGGCAAAGGGATATTGACTACGATGGTTATTATCGCTCTCTCACAGTGAGTTTCGATGCCGATACCGTCTATGCTCAGGCATCTGTGTATGTGGTGATATATATTGGCGATGCTGAGGCTTTCTATCCCATACATACGTCATCTGATTTCTACATTTATGGTGAAAGCAGCACCGACGAATTTGTTATTGAAACGGATTTAATTTCTGGCTTTCGCCCCTTTGATTACGATGTGATGATCGAATTGTATGACGCCCAAACCGGTGATCTTGTGGCCGTGGCTGACCAAACCAATGATGCAGATCTCTCTTATATTCCACTAGAAAGTGCCGATTATGACGACGATTCGGTAGTGGTTGTAAGGGAACATGGCGGCACATTTTCCGGCACAATGTTGTCGATAATGGGCATTATGGGTTTGTGGCGACTACTGGGTTCTCGCCGTTAAACCATTTATTGTAAAAAATCATACTTTTATCTTTGGCAACAATGGCTAATCGGTGCCACAATGAAGTAACGCTTTAGCCCATGATAAGAGAAATGAGTAAAACGGACACTTCTGTTTCTCGCAGAAAACTACTTAAAGGCTCGCTAGCCACTTGGCTTACCGCGGGCTCTGTTCCCTTTGCCATCGGCAAAGAAAAACCCCTTGTCCGAGTGATGGGTACCCATGTCACATTGCAAGAAGCTTTGAAGCGCCAGGCAATGCAAGATCTTGGGATCAGGCTACATTATCAACCCGGTGGTAGTGCTGCCATTCTTCAAAAAGCCGCCATTAACCCCAGCAGTTTTGATCTTTATGAACAATGGTCTAACAGCATTAACGTGCTATGGCGAGCCAAATCCATTCAGCCTATCGAAAAGAAACGCTTAATCTATTGGGATGAAGTCAATAGTTTAACGAAAACCGGCAAAATTACGTCCAGTGCAAAAATTGGTGCCGGTGATGCGCCTCACAGAATTATTAATGTGCAAGAAGATGGCACATTAGGAGAACAACACACAGGGCAAATTAGCTTCTTACCCTATGTTCACAATGTGGATTCCTTCGGTTACAACAGTAGTAACCTGCCGCCGGAACTTAAAAATGAACCAGAAAGCTGGGGCTGGTTACTTGATTCAAGGTTTAGCGGAAAAGTTGGAATTGTAAACGATCCGACCATTGGCTTGTTTGATTTAGCCCTAGCGGCACAAGCAAAAGGCTTCTTAACATTTAAAAATATCGGCAATATCAGCCGTGCCGAGATGGATGAGTTATTTTCCCTCTTGATCGAATTAAAGCAACTGCAACACTTCAGTGGTTTTTGGACTTCGGTACCCGAGTCAGTGCGATTTATGAGCTCCAATCGAGTGACCATTGAAAGCATGTTTTCTCCTGCCGTTTCACAGCTTAACGGCAATAACATTCCGGTTCGTTTTGCGGCTCCCAAAGAAGGCTATCGAGGATGGCATGGTGTCATGTGCCTGTCTGCAGCTACCGATGGGCGAGTAAAAGATGCGGCATATGACTATATGAACTGGTGGCTGTCAGGTTGGCCTGGTGCATTTATTGCTAGACAAGGTTATTACATCTCTAACCCTTTGCGCTCCAAACCATACTTAAGTGATGCCGAATGGCAGTACTGGTATGAAGGTATGCCCGCCTCTGAAGCGCTAAAAGGTCCCGATGGCAAAGTCTCTGTTGTCAAAGGGTCGCAACGTTCTGGGGGCAGTTATGAAGATCGATTCAGCAATGTAGCTGTTTGGAATACCGTCATGCCGACTTACGAATACAGTCTGCAAAAATGGTATGAATTTATCACCTCATAGTGGCTTTTTTTCATATGTTTCACTCTATTCGCATTCAATTGATTTTTGTCTTAATGATAATGGTGATTTTGATCTTGGTTCAGAGCTTTCTTGGTCGAACCAACGAACAAGTATTAACCAACGGTATGAATAATACCCGCCAAGCCGTTATCGATGTGGGTCTGGTAGGTGAACTAGAACGCGATATTCTCGACTTGCAGCGCAATGTACTGATCTTTAAAGAAACAGCCAGTCAGTCAGCAGTAACTCGTTTTGAACGCCTCATGATTACCATTAAAGACAAACTTGAAGCGTTAGAAAACTCATCTATCTCTACCACGTATGACTACTCTGATGATGATGTGTTAGTACGCATGCGCAATCACTTAGTTGCTTATAAAGAAAACTTCCATGAAGTGGTAGAAGCGAGGCACGCACGGGATCAACTGATTCATTCTGGCTCGCTAATTACGGCAGAAGAGCTTGATGCGCTATTACTTGAAGCCCAACAACAAAGCACCATTTCGTCTGATGCCGTAGATGCCCTGCGCTTCCAAATTACTGAAGCAGAAAATGCCGCACTGCGGTATTTGTTGTCACCAGAATTAGATATTGTCAGTCAGTTTAATCGCTCACTGTTACCCGCTTATGACATACTCGACGAGAATCCCAGTGCCACATCCTCAGTGATTAAAACAAAAGTCGAAAACCTACAAGATACCTTTTTCCAACTAACGCAAATTACCCAAAACAATTTATTCTTAGTCAACGTGGTGATGGCGGGGTCGGCAAATGAATTTCTATTTTTAAGTCGAGAACTTGCCGACCGGGTGAATGCACAAACCAATGCCATTAATCGTAGTGCACAAAAAGCCGCCTTAGAGGCACGCATGAATGGCGAAATATATTCCGTCATCGCCATTGTACTTGCCATTAGTTTTGCCATCTTTACCGTCAGACGTATTCTCGGGCCTATCCGTACTATTACCTCTGTTTTTAATCAGCTAGCGGAAGGCAAAGAAGTAAACGTATTACCAGAATTACGGCGCAAAGATGAAATTGGCAAATTGGCCACCGCAGCTTCGGTTTTCCAAGAGAAAAATGATCAAACAAGACGGCTACTTAACAATGCGCAAAAACTCAATATTCAGCAAGAAGCCTTAAACCGAGAATTGGCAGACTCGAAGCAAAAAGCAGAACAAGCCACCGCGTCAAAAAGTATATTTCTTGCCAATATGAGTCACGAGATCCGAACGCCACTCAACGGCATTATTGGTTTGTTAGAGTTGGCCCATCAACAACCCATGTCTTCCATTTTAAAAGGCTACCTAGACAAAGCCTCCTATTCTAGCCAGATCTTGGTCAGCGTCATCAATGACATTTTAGACTTCTCCAAAATTGAGGCGGGTAAACTGGGGCTTGAAAAAGTCAATTTTTCCATGCATTCCATATTGGATAATTTATTGGCGGTGGTGAGTTTACGGGCCCAAGAGAAAAACCTGGCCGTACATTTAGAAGTGGATCCAAGCTTGCCCCCTACTCTTGTGGGCGACCCCCTTCGTTTATCGCAAATTCTGATGAACATTTGTACCAACGCGGTTAAATTTACCCAAAAAGGCGCCATTGATATTCGTATTAAAAGCATGGCAAATCAGACGGGCAACAAGGTGGTGCTGCGTATTGAGGTAAAAGATTCTGGGATCGGGATGACTCCGGCGCAAATAAATCGAATTTTTCAGCCCTTTACACAAGCTGATGGTTCGACTAATCGCAAGTTCGGCGGCACGGGATTAGGACTCACCATCGTGAAGCAATTAACCGAACTTATGGCAGGAAAACTGAAAGTAACCTCAGTGCCAGGACACGGGTCTATGTTTGTGATCACCTTACCTCTGGGGACCGATGCCACCCAAGAAAGGATTTTAAGTAATATCCCAGCGTTACCGTTAGGCAGTGCGTATTTCTCCGATAAGCCGCTTTTACCTCAAGACTATATGTCGATACTGGGCCTCAATACGGTAAGACAACCCTTATCATCCTTACAAAAAGATATTGGCGTACCGCCGTCGGTTTTAGTTGAAATTAACACCTACGCCGAGTTTAGAAAGTTACTAGAACAGCTGTTACAAGTTGAACGTCAGGGTGTCCACGTGGGCATCATCATGGAAACCCAAACCGGACAACTGCAAGAGAAAATTTTGAAACAGTGGTCGGGACCCATACTGCTTCACCCCTTTACGCCAGCTCAATACAAACGCTTTGTACACGAAATTGCGGGGGTTAAATTTGACGACGCTACCATTGAGTCTAGCGCCACCTCAGCCATGCTTGATGGGCATATTCTCCTTGTGGAAGACAACAATATAAACCAAGTGGTAACCGGGGAAATGCTTTCTTCTTTAGGCCTGACCTTCGATATTGCCGAAGATGGTCTGCAGGCGGTAACCAAACTTACCAACACACCAGGTTATGATCTTATTTTAATGGATGTGCAGATGCCCATTATGGATGGTTATGAAGCAACCAGACAAATTCGCCAAAAAGGGTTTAACGATCTGCCCATTATCGGTTTGTCAGCTAACGCCATGAAAGAAGATAAGCAACAAGCCATAGAGCATGGTATGACTGACTATTTAACAAAACCCCTAAAACGTGTGGCATTGGCCGCCATGCTACGCAAGTTCTTACATTTAGAAGGGCAAGAATAAGCTACTTAAATTAGCCGCATAAAAAAAGGAGCGAGTTATCGCTCCTTTTTTAGTTATCATCATTTCGCTGCGATTAATTACAACGCGCTAATGGTGGCATGCTGTTCTTTGAGTTTAGCCAGTGCTTTTTCTGCTTCATCTAACTTACCTCGCTCTTTGGCTATTACAGCCTCTGGTGCGTTACTGACAAATTTATCGTTAGACAACTTGCCTTTAGTTCGACTCACATCCTGCTCTAACTTACCCATCGCTTTAGCTATACGCGCTAACTCGGCATCTTTATCAATAAGACCGGCCATGGGAATGAGAATTTCCATCTCCCCTACCAAGGCCGTTGCACTTGCCGGCGCTTGATCCTTATCGGTTAAAATGGTCACTGATTCCAGTTTCGCCAGCTTATCGATAAAGGGAGCGGCTAATTCTAAGCGCTGGTGATCATGTTCGCTGACATTGCGCAGCAATGCATTAAGGGGTTTATTCGGAGAGATATCCATTTCACCACGTATATTACGAATACCAATAATGAATCGCTTCAGCCATTCTATATCCGACAACACCTTGTCGTTGTCTCGTTCAGCTAGCACTTCGGGGAAGGGCTGTACCATAATGCTGGTGTCGTTTTCCGCCACACCAACGTCACTTAATGGTGCCACACGCTGCCAAATAGTATCGGTGATAAACGGCATAAACGGATGCAACAATCGCAACAGATGCTCAAGGACATTAATTAGCGTATGACGGGTGCCACGTTTTTGCGCCTCGCTACTGGCATCGCTATTTAACACGGGCTTAGTTAATTCCAGATACCAATCGCAGAACTGATTCCAAGTAAACTCGTACACAGCTTGGGCAGCAATATCAAAACGATAGTCAGCCAAGGCAGATTCGAATTCCTTCAAGGTTTTTTGGAACTGTGCCCAAATCCATTGATCCGCAAGGCTTAACTCTTTTTCACCGCCATCACGACCGGTATCTTCGGTTTCTGTATTCATTAATACAAACCGAGACGCATTCCATATTTTGTTACAGAAGTTGCGGTAACCTTCTACACGCCCCATATCAAAATTAATGTCACGGCTAGTCGATGCCATAGCAGCAAAGGTAAAACGCAATGCATCGGTTCCATAGGCATTAATGCCATCAGGAAATTGCTTGCGGGTATTTTTCTCGATTTTCTTCGCTAACTGAGGCTGCATCATTCCGGAAGTGCGTTTAGCCACCAAGGATTCTAAATCGATACCGTCGATAAGATCTATGGGATCAAGCACATTCCCTTTGGATTTAGACATTTTATCGCCGTTTTCGTCACGAATAAGCCCGGTGATATAAATGTCTTTAAACGGAATTTTACCGGTAAACTTCTTCGTCATCATGATCATTCTGGCCACCCAGAAAAAGATAATGTCGAAGCCGGTAACCAATACTGCAGAAGGAACAAAGGTTTCTAAATCGGGGGTTTCTTCTGGCCAGCCCATGGTGGCAAATGGCCACAGTGCCGAAGAGAACCAGGTATCCAGAACATCTTCGTCTTGGAACAATTCAACCGAGGCATCCAATTTATAGCGCTCACGCACCTCATGCTCGTCACGGGCAACATACACGTTACCTTCGTTATCATACCAAGCTGGGATGCGATGACCCCACCACAGTTGACGGGAAATACACCAGTCCTGAATGTTATTCATCCACTGATAGTAGGTTTTATTCCAGTTTTCAGGCACGAAACGAATTTCGCCACTTTCCACTGCTTCTACTGCAGGTTTCGCTAAGGACTCTACCGCCACATACCATTGGTCTGTTAGGTACGGTTCTATCACCGCGCCAGTACGGTCGCCACGGGGAACTTTCAGCTTATGATCGGCCACCTTAACCAGCAGACCTTGGTCATCCAGATCGGCCACTATTTGCTTACGTGCATCAAAGCGATCTAACCCACGATAGGCCTCAGGGGCTTCATCGTTAATTTTAGCATCGGCGGTAAGCACATTGATCATGGGCAGGTTATGACGCTTGCCCATTTCATAATCGTTAAAATCGTGAGCCGGGGTTATTTTTACACAACCTGTACCAAATTCCGGATCAACATAATCATCGGCGATAATAGGAATAAGACGACCGGTAATAGGTAGGCGTATTTGCTTACCTAACAATGCCTGATAACGTTCATCGTCAGGATGCACAGCAACAGCAGTGTCACCTAACATGGTTTCCGGACGGGTCGTTGCTACCACCAATTCGCCAGTACCATCGGCTAACGGATAACGCATGTGCCACATGTGGCCGTTTTCTTCTTCGTTAAGTACTTCAAGATCGGACACTGCGGTATGCAAGACCGGATCCCAGTTAACTAAACGTTTGCCACGGTAAATCAAGCCATCTTCATGTAAGCGTACAAAAACTTCTGTTACCGCTTTGGATAGGTTTTCATCCATGGTAAATACTTCGCGGTCCCAATCGGTAGACGTGCCTAAGCGACGCATCTGCGATGTAATGGTACCGCCGGATTGGGCTTTCCAATCCCATATTTTCTCGATAAAGGCTTCACGTCCTAAATCATGACGGTTTTTGCCTTCAGCATTTAGTCGACGTTCTACTACCATTTGGGTAGCAATACCGGCATGGTCGGTACCCACTTGCCATAAGGTATTGTTCCCTTTCATACGATGGTAGCGGGTTAGCGCATCCATAATCGTTTGCTGGAAACCATGCCCCATGTGCAAACTGCCCGTCACATTTGGCGGTGGTAATAAAATACAATAAGGGTCGCCATGACCTGAGGGTTTAAAATAGCCAGCAGATTCCCATTTTTTATAGCACTGCTGCTCAATGGATTGCGGTTCGAAGGTTTTATCCATACTTACTCTCAACTGTCAGCCGACTTAAACTGCAATTGGCAGCCAGCCTGCTGATATTGTTTATAGCGAACTCGCGCCGCCTGTTTAGCATCATCTGCTACGGGCACGAAATCATAGATTGTTTGAAAAGATCCTGGGGAGCTTAACATTTCCCCACTTAAATTGACGAGTAGACTGCGACGGGAAAGCTGATTTTCCTGCCAGCATATTTCTACCGGTGTGCCGGGCCCCGGCCCTTCCCCATACATATTATGGGGAACAAAGCGGTCTGCGGGCAATTGCCATAACAATTCATCCACCGCTTCAGCAGAGGCTTGGTTAGCACACAACACGGCAATTTTTTTCTTGTTAGCGTAGGCATCAGCAACCAAATGACAAGCGCGAGGCTCCGCGCCGTCTGCCTCATCAGTCAGTTGCCAAAAGGTAACCTGTGGCATACGACTCAGTCCTCTAACTTAACGCCAGCTCGATTCATCAAAAACTGCGATAACATAGGAACAGGACGCCCAGTAGCCCCTTTATTCTTGCCACTACGCCAAGCCGTGCCGGCAATATCCATGTGCGCCCAGTTATACTTTTTAGTAAAACGAGACAAGAAGCAACCCGCAGTAATACTGCCAGCTTCACGGCCACCTAGGTTGGTGAAATCAGCAAAAGGACTGTCTAGTTGATCTTGATATTCATCCCAAATAGGCAAACGCCAGGCGCGATCAGAACTTTGCTCAGAGGCATTCAGCAATTCGTGAGCTAAGGGATTATGTGTACTCATAAGCCCGGTGGCATGACTTCCCAACGCCACAATACACGCGCCGGTTAGGGTTGCCACGTCTATCACCAATTCAGGCTCAAAACGTTCTACATAAGTTAATGCATCACACAACACCAAACGCCCTTCGGCATCGGTATTGAGCACTTCCACGGTTTGTCCCGACATGGTAGTGAGAATATCCCCCGGACGATAAGCCTTACCGTCTGGCATATTTTCACAGCCCGCTAAAACACCAATAATGTTTACCGGCAAGTTCAATTCTGCCACAGTCTGCATGGTGCCCAGAACACCGGCTGCCCCACCCATGTCATATTTCATTTCATCCATACCGGCGCCAGGCTTAATGGAAATACCGCCGGAATCGAAGGTGAGCCCTTTGCCCACTAAGACAATGGGCGCTTGATCTGCTGGGCCACCTTGATGATGAATAATGCTCATTAACGATTCGTTTTCAGAACCACGGCCTACCGCTAGGTATGAATTCATTCCCAGTTCAGCCATTTTGGCTTCATCTACCACTTCAGCAGTTACCGATTCGTAATTGGCCGCTAAAGATTGCGCCTGTTCCCATAAATACGCGGGATTACAAATATTGGGCGGCATGTTGGCAACGTCTTTTGTGAGGCTAGCACCTTTTGAAATAGCTAACCCGTGTTCAATGGCTCGTTCACCGACGGTCAATTCTCGGCGAGTGGGCACATTAAGCACAATTTTACGCAATGGACGACGAGGTTCGCCTTTTTTGGTTTTTAACTGCAAAAAGGTATAAAGGGAATCTTGAGTGGCTTCAACAGCTTGGCGAACTTTCCAATAGGTGTCACGCCCTTTGACATGCAGTTCAGTCAAGAAACACACAGCTTCCATAGACCCAGTTTCATTTAGGGTTTTAATGGTTTTGGCGATGATCTGCTTATACTGGCGTTCATCTAGCTCACGTTCTTTACCGCATCCAACCAGCAATACTCGCTCGCTCAACACATTAGGTACATGATGCAGCAATAGCATCTGGCCGGCTTTCCCTTCAAGGTCGCCTCTGCGTAATAGATTACTGATGTAACCTTCGCTAATTTCGTCTAACTGTTCAGCCACCGCAGTTAAGCGTCTCGGCTCGAAAACACCGACCACAATACATGCGCTGCGTTGCTTCTCCGGACTGCCACTTTTTACACTAAATTCCACGATAACACCTCGCTGTTTTTATCTTGTAAGTTGCATGAAGATAATTTCGCATAACGTTTTGCGCTGCTTTATGTTTTAATACGCAGTCATACAGGCATAAAAACTGCGAATATAAATTTGTTTATTCTGTCGTTCGTATCCGGACCGAAAGAGCCGGAAGACGTAAAATCAACGTCGTTTTCATGCAACCGAGTTATTGATACACAGGCAAAACTTGTAAAAACGGTAAGTTTACTCAAAATCGTGCACTTTTTCACTATAAATCCAAATTTTCCAGAGGTGTCGGAATGTTGATATTCCGTTATCTAATAAAAGAAACGCTGAAGTCACAAATGGCCATATTCTTTATCTTGATGGCCATTTTTATTACTTTGCGTTTTGTTCGTGTGCTTGGCGATGCCTCAGACGGTGACATTCCCGCAGGCCTAGTGCTTGGTTTTTTAGGCTTATACGCCCCTATCTTATCGTCACTGGTGCTGCCAATAAGTGCCTATCTTGGCATACTGCTGGCTCATGGACGCCTGTACGTGGATTCAGAAATGACCGTCATGCGTGCCTGTGGTGTCAGTGAATGGTATATCACCCGAGTGATGCTGCTGTTATCGCTAGTTATCATGGTCATTACTGGTTTCATCACCCTATATCTTTCACCGGCCGCCGCTGAAAGTGAGTACCAACTTAGAGAAAAAGCCAGAAGCGAAGCGGGCTTTTCAGCCATTATGCCAGGACGCTTTCAGCAAACAGGTAACGAGAAAGCGGTTATTTTTGTACAAGATGTGGACAACGAAGATGACACCCTAAAACGCGTTTTTCTGGCGCAAAATCAACACGTGGGTAGCGAAAATCAGGTACGCGTTGTGCAGGCAAATACCGGCCATATACAGAACAATCCAGATGGCACCCGCAACCTTGTGTTGCGAGAAGGCGTGCAGTACGAAGGAACACAAACGGAAAAACAATACCGTAAAATCACCTTTGACGAATACCAGATACAGATCGCCGATGAAAGTCAGGATGAACCTGGCCGTAAGGTCAGTGTGATCCCCACCATGGAACTGCTTGAGGACGACTCTTTAGAGGCTCGGGTAGAATTGCAGTGGCGTCTGGCGATACCTTTGTCTATTCCCTTTTTAGTGCTAATCGCAGTGCCCTTAAGCTCGGTGGATCCCCGACAAGGGCGCTTTGGCAAAATGTTTCCTGCCATCTTGCTGTATTTAGGCTATTTTATGTTGTTACTAGCCAGTCGCCGAGTGCTAGAAGACGGTAAGATCCCTATCCAGTTAGGCTTATGGTGGGTGCACGGCATTATGCTGATTATTGGCATTGCGCTTATTGTCCGTGACAGGCGCACCGGCACCGAATTGCGCGCTTGGCTATTGGGGAGAAAGTAGATGTTTCGTATTCTCGATTTCTATATTGCCCGTACCCTATTAGGCACCATAACCGTTACGTTATCTGTTCTTATTGGCTTGTCTGCGCTTATCAAGTTCGTCGAGCAACTGCGTAAGTTAGGCGAAGGGGATTACGACATGATGGCCGCTGGGCTGTATGTACTTTTAAGCCTTCCCCGAGACTTAGAGCAATTTTTCCCCATGGCCACACTGCTGGGCGGATTGGTAGGTATGGGTTTATTGGCCAGCAACAGTGAATTAGTGGTGATGCAAGCCGCGGGACTTAGCCGATGGAACATTATTAATTCGGCCATGAAATCAGCGGTAGTGATGATCATTATTGTGATGGCGGTGGGTGAATGGGTAACCCCCTACAGCGAATCGAAAGCCAAAGAAATACGTACACAGGCCATTTCTGGGGGCAGTTTATTTGCCTCAGAAGAATTGACATGGGCCAAAGACGGTAAGCACTTTGTGAGTATTGGGCAAGTCGTAACCAAGGAGTCGCTACGTGGGATCAGTATCTACGATTTTAATGACGACTTAACGTTACACACCCTTACCTATGCCGATGAAGGGCACTATGATGGGTCTACTTGGTGGCTGGAAGAATTGTCTGTTACCCAGTTTAAGGACAAAGAAATCACCGTAAAGAAATTCCCCCGTCAACAATGGGATTCCACCTTAACCCCCGATAAATTAGGCATTGTGGCAATAAAACCCGAAGCGCTGTCAATACAGGGTTTATATGACTATGTGCAGTATCGTAAAGGTAATGGTCAGGACAGTTCCCGCTATGAACTGGCTTTCTGGCGGAAGCTACTGCAACCCATTTCCATCGCCGTCATGCTATTAATGGCACTGTCGTTTATTTTCGGGCCACTGCGCAGTGTTACCATGGGCGCTCGGGTCATTATGGGCGTGTTAACTGGATTTGGCTTTTTCATTACCAACGAAGTGTTTGGCCCTCTCAGCCTAGTCTATTCTCTGCCCCCCGTAGTGGGCGCTATACTTCCTAGCTTGCTGTTTGCGGGCGTGGCTACCCTCATGCTACGTAGATAAACGGTGAGCACTTGTTGCTCACCAGCTTTTGTGATCGTTAGCTTCTTTACTCAGCTTTAGCATTTCTGTTTTTGCCACCCTATCTTGCAGCGACTGTTTATTTTTAAAATCAAGCAATACCAATAATGTACCTACCCCACCTAGCGAGGCTATCAGGCGTAAGGTTAAACGCCCCCATGTCATAGGTGCATCCACTGTACTGTAGATGCGCAAGCGCCATGCGCGCATGCCTAGGGTTTGGCCCCCTTTTTTCCAAAACCAGAGAAAAAACCCCGCCACCCAGAGCCCCACCCAAATTTGAATCATCACTTTGTACACGAGGGACTGTTGAATAAGTGCTGCGGGTGTCTCGTAACCCTGTATATCAAGAACACCATTGGACAGAAGCACGACTAGCGTTACGATCATCACCATGGCTGCACACATTCCCACCGCTATCGCCACCAAGGTATCGTAAATCATGGCCAGTAGACGACGAAAAAAACCTGCCCGTTGGGGGATATCACCAGATAAGGATTTTTGCTTATTACGGGGTTTATTTTTTGACACCAAACAGTTTCCCAAAACGCGCGATATTATCTTCGGATAGTACCTTACAAGCACACATGAGATCACCACCTAATCCCACGCTCTGCTTCACCATTTAGTAACAATTACACTTCAAAACCTTCTTTGCCATGTGCCCGTTATAGGAAAGCAGTTAGCGCCACAGATCTAACCAAAACCGACCTCGTTTGGCTAGCCCATCTCTTAATGCTTATTTTATGGGCATTTGATAGGGTTCTTTGCATAAAATACTTGCATGCTGAAAATGCGAAGATATAATGCCAGCCACTCGTTAGCACAGCGAGTGACATAAAGTGTTAATCCATTTGATTAACCATGGAATGCCAGAGTGATGAAATTGGTAGACATGACGGATTCAAAATCCGTTGCTAGAAATAGCGTGCCGGTTCAAGTCCGGCCTCTGGTACCATCTCTTCCTTTTAGGAAGAAACAATAAACCGACCTTTGAGTCGGTTTTTTTGTGCCCCAAAATTAAGTAAGCTAAAAATCAATTAGTTAAGCCACTGCAATAGTATATTCGATGTATTGCGGTTTTCCTTTCAAGAAATTAAACAGATAAAATAGCCCACCTAAACTACTTTTTAACTTTTGAAAAAGCACACTATTGGGTCACTTTTACTGATATTAGCTTAATTGGGTTACGCAATATATCAGAGCGTTCTGCATAGCTGAAGATACGATCTAAGGACTCAAATCCACTGGTTATTTCGCCAAAAGCCGCAAACCCCTGTTTGTCTTTATGTCTGTTACCCAAGTAGTCAAGACAAGGGTAATCTCCCATCGTGATGAAAAAACTTCTATAAACCTCATTAAGGTCAAACCTCGGCATAGAGAGAGTGTACTTACTATGCAGTATTTTGGTCATATTGGTGGATTCATGACTTAAGAAGTCGCACGATTCGCTGTCCGTCGGTATAGCTTGTCCACCCTGAATGACTTCTATTTTCTCCTCCAAACTGGCTGGCTGATTATCAAGCGTCACAATTCTGTAAATACTTGTGTTGTCCAACCCTCCGCTATTAATGAGGTTTATAAAATACGAGACCGTTTTCGGCGCTAATGCTCGATACAAATTAGCCGTCCAGGCTCCCATGGTAGTATCAAAACGTATTTTAGTGACTTCACTTTTCATACAATATTGTCCGAGATTGCATGGCTCTAACACAACCAAATAATATCGATGAAACTAATAATGCATCTAAAGATGGGATTAAGGTGATAGTAACGACATCGCTTTGGCTCAAATAGCCAACAAACGTTCCCACAAACCATGAAACAAACGCAATGATCCTTACCGCTGGCTCAGACTCTAAACCTTCAACAACACAGCCTTGACGGCGTGCAATTACAATTTCGGTACAATAAATAGCGCCGATAGGCGGAATCGTGAGCCCCAAAATGACCAAAAAGTCTATAAGGTAACTCTGCGCTTGAACCAACGCTAACGACGTACCAATTACCCCAATAATAAAAGTGATTGTCTTAAGAGAAGTTTTCGGAATCAACGTGGAAATTGAAAGTGCTGAAGAGTAGAGACAAAGCACGTTACTCGACCAAGAACCAAATAATAACAAAAAACAAGCGGGTATAATAAGACCAATAGAAGACATAACTACAAGCAAATCAGGATTTCCGGCCACCATACTGGGTATCGCTGATAGCACCATGATAAGTGGGTATCCTACCCCCAAAGAGATGAATACTGACCATACTGCCTGCTTTTTGTTTATTGCAAAACGACTGTAATCAGGCTGGATTACCACACCAGCAATATAACTGCCTACAACAGCTGAAACGGCCGTTTTGAATGTAAATGCGTTCTCACCAATGGCTAGCTGATTAGCGGAGCTAAAGGGGTCACTTTTCAAGGCGGCGTAAATTAAAAATGCTACCATGAAGGGAACTAGTGCTAAGGCCAATTTATCTATGCCAGAGAAGCCTTTTAATGTCACCGTAATCATCATAACACTAGCAATAATGGTCAATAGATACACGGGGATAAGCAGCCCTACCATATCTTGCAAAACATGTTGCATTGCCTGTCCAAGAAAATTACTTATCACTGCGTACCAACCGATAAGGGATATAGCAATCACGATATTTGCCACCTTGGCCCCTTGTCGGCCAAAAGCAAATTCCGTTAGCATATATGTGGAAAGACGGCTTTTTGCGGCAACATAACTCGTAACTGCCCCTAAGCAGCCCAGAATTCCCCCACCCAACAAAAATGCAATGGTTGCGTCTCGATAGCCAAGTGAACCACCGACCTGAGAAGAAACAAGAAATACCGAAAAACCCACGATGCCACCGATAATGATAAAAGCAAGGCTCCATCCTGACTTCGTTTCTGACTCGGGGACCGAAGATAAAGCAAAGTCATCAGACTTTTCTTTTGCACCATCTATTTTACTCATTTAGTTGATACCATAGACTTTTTTCGCTCTTTTATAGGTAACGTAACCGTTCTTAATGTCATCTAGAATCTTTTCTTTTGGACGGTTAGCTGGATTTCCAAATCCGCCACCATTGGCAGTGACTACCTGGACTACATCGCCTTTATTTAAAGGAAGTGCAGTACACACACTGTAGCGTTGTGTTGCCCCTGAATTCCTTACTACATTTACGTAATTGGTCGACCCTCTATTGCCGCCCTCTAGCCCCCATGGGCCATTCTCTGAGCGAACATATGCCATGGTCAACCACCAATTATCAGTTAATATCCTGTAGTCTAACTTAATTCCTTTACCACCGTTCGTTTCTCCCTCACCGCCTTCTTCATCATTTAAGGCTAGACGGTCAATGTGTAACCCATTACGCTGCTCTGATATTTCTACTGGTACGTTGAAGGTTTCACCATGAAAGCCCGTATACAGTGCGTTTATACCATCATATTTCGAACTGGCTCCCCAACCCCCTATTTGTGGTTCGACGATGCTATGTGAGTGCCCTGTTTTAGGATGCGGCCCTCCTAAAAATGTACCACAAATGGAGCCATAGTGGCCTGCCGTCAACGCATCTGGCATAGCAAGTGCTAATGCTTTCCAAATAAGGTCAAAGCTCATCATACTATTTTCATAATACACACTGGTGGCAGCAGGGTATTTGGCTGCAAACATAGAGTCATCATCGACTAGTAAACGGATTGGTCTAAAAGAGCCTGCATTGGCAAATGTCTGTGGGCTAGCTATTGCCTTAAATAGCATCTGTGCGTCGACCATTGTGGAGTCGTATGTGGCATTTAATGCATTTGGTTGAGTGGGTGGGTTGCCACGAAGATCAACTAAAAACTCTTCGTCTGTAATGGTCACTTTGACCTTAATAGATAATCCATCATCCGTCACTTCTGACGCTTCAAAAGTACCTTTAGGGAGTGCTTTAAGCGCAGCTCGAGCCACCCGCTCACCTAATTCAATATAGTCTTCAATAGCGTAGGCAACGGCTTCAACTTTGTACTTTTCAACTAGAGACTTGAATCGCTTTTCCCCCGCCCTCATGGATGCAACACCTGCCCAAAAATCACCTCTGGACACCTCTGGCTGTCTACTGTTTGACATAAAAATATCGATAACGGCCTGGTTAGGTGTGTATTGCTCTATGACTTTAATACAAGGTAACTGCAACCCTTCCTGATAAATATCAATAGCATCAGCACTGATACTACCGGGAAAAGACCCGCCCACGTCTACCCAATGCGCTTTATTTGCTAACCAACCTATCAACCTATTTTCATGGAAAACAGGTAATATAAGCACAACGTCATTTAAGTGGCTCACTCCGCCATGATGTGGGATATTAGTCATGAAAATATCCCCTTCTCGAATCCCTTCAGGCGTATCGAATTTAGCCAATACAGACTTTACGCCTGGCTCTAGCATACCGATAAATCCTGGGATGCCCGACCCGGAACTTGCTAGCTGACCATGAGCATCAAACATTGCCACACCAAAGTCTAATACTTCGTAAATGATCGAACTCATCGCCGTTTTACGCATTGTAGCGAACATTTCTTCGGTGATAGCACGCATGGAGTTTTGTATGATTTCAACGGTGATCGGGTCTATTTTCACGCAGTTTTCAATACTATTGCTCATCGCGCTATACTCCTATCTCAATATGTAAATTGCCATAGTCATCTACCTTGACTTGTTGACCAGAAAGAATAACCGTTGTACTGCCTGACTCTTCAACGATTGCAGGCCCACTAAACTGAGCATTAGCAAACAATTTATCTCGATCATAAATAATCGTGTCAATGAAGCCTGATTCGTCAAAATCTACAGAGCGGGTTTCTTTAATTGCCGCTTGAATATCACCTGTTGCTGATATTTTTGCTAATGTAGGTCGCTCAATTCGTGCATATGCAGTTAACTTATAACTCACCAATTCAATATCGTTTTCTAAGAAATAGGTATACTTCTTTTCATATTCTCTATTAAAGTCTTGGGTAAGTTTTAGTATATCTGTACCCATTAATTCATTTAATCCAACTTCTATCTGCACCGTATGCTCTTGTCCAACATAGCGCATCTCCAATAACGGCTCGAAGTAAACGTCTTGCTCCTCAAACCCTTCATCGGCATACGTGCAAAGCGCTTCCTTACACATACTTTCTAAGGTTTGTGATATTTCACATGCTTTGGAAGCGACAAATGCTACAGGTTGGGTACGGATATAATCTCGTCGCAAATCCGACATAAGCATACCCCAAGCGGAGAAAACTGAAGCGTGGGCAGGAATAATAACACGCGGAATACTTAATTCTTTTGCCAATACAGTAGCATGCATTGCGCCGCCGCCACCGAATGCAACAAGTGTAAAGTCTCTTGGATCATAACCACGATTAATTGATATTAACTTAAGTGCATTACTCATGTTGTGGTTTGCTAATCTGATAACACCCCGTGCGGTGTCTATAGCGCTTAAGTCTAACGGTGCCCCTAACATATCAAAGGCATGCTCTACCGCTTCCATATCAGCAACGATTTCACCGCCGATAAAATAATTTGGGTTAATACGACCGAGCATCAAATTAGCGTCTGTTGTGGTAGGAGATTCACCTCCCTGCCCATAGGCTACAGGCCCCGGAAAAGCACCAGCACTTTGAGGGCCGACGTGCATTTTATTAAATTCATCGATCCATCCGATAGACCCTCCACCATTACCAATTTCAACAATATCGACCACTGGGGTCATAAGAGGGTAACCCGCTGAACGTTCGTCTTTTTCTATCATATATTGGCTGGTCAGGTTCACACGGCCATTATCTATAAGGGAGCATTTCGCGGTTGTGCCGCCAATATCAAAAGCAATAATATTATTTACACCAATCAATTTACCTAGAGCTGCTGCACCTAACACACCACTTGCCGGTCCTGATTCAACAATTGAAATTGGCGTTTTCTTCACTGACTCAACAGTATCAATCCCCCCATTGGATTGCATAACATAAAACTTACCTCTGAAATCCCTTTCATCTAGTGCCTCTTCCATTTTCGCTAAGTATTGTGCAGCAATAGGCTGAACATATGCGCATAGAGCGGCAGTATTACTACGCTCATACTCTCTCCACTCACGAGATATTTGATGGGAAGTTACCACTGTCACTTCGGGCCAATGCTTAGCAATATAGTTCGCAACCGACTGTTCATGATTTGGGTTAGCATAGGAATGAAGTAAACACACAGCTATAGCCTGCACACCTTCTTCTTGCATGCTTTTAAGAATAGGATCAAGCTCAGAAATCGCTAAAGGAGAGATTACATCGCCAGTATAAGATAACCGTTCGGTGATTTCGTAACGTAAATAACGAGGGATAAAAGCGTCTGGCTTGCGATATTGCAAATTAAAGAAATCGGGTCTATTGCCACGTGCAATTTCTAAAACATCGCGAAATCCCTTGGTAGTAATAAGAGCGGTTTTTGCTCCTTTACGCTCAGTTAACGCATTGATGACGACTGTAGAACCATGAGCAAAAAAGGTTAGCTCCTCGATGGGGATATCCGCTTTTTCCAAAGAATTGAGCACACCTTGTTGGAACTCGGAAGGAGTAGTGTGTGCCTTAACCGCTTTTATTTCCGACGCAGTCCCCGTTTCTGGGTCCATCTCATAATATACTAAATCAGTGAAAGTGCCGCCAATGTCACTGGCAGCTCTAATAGTGTGCATAATATTTCCTAACAAAGAGAAGATATAGCTCAAACTTTGAACAACCACATAAGTGTTTGAGCTAGTAGAGAGGTTTAATAGAAGTTATAGCGAACATCGATACGCCATATTCTTGGTGCTGCAGCATAGGCAAAGCCACCCGTTACGTATTCAGCGTTGTACTCTTCATCAAATAGATTGTTTATCGAACCAACTACGTTCCATACCCCATCTCCCGACTCAACACCTACTCGCAAATTTGTTAACTCAACAGGATCTCGCTTTGTAATATTCGCCGGATCCCAGTATTGGCCTCCAAGGCGTTGATAATCTACACGACTGAAGAAATCTAATCGGTCAGAGATGGCTGTTCTATACTGCAAGCCAGCATTAAATGTAGAGTCAGGAACATAAGGCGCTTTATTTCCTTCATATGATGGTTCTAAGCTATATGCATCCACTGTACTGTCACTTATGGCGAGACCGGCGTAAATTTTGAAGTCATCACTAATATCGTATGACGCTTCAAACTCTCCCCCCTCGATAGAAATTTCGTCTATACCTACTAACACTTGTGCACCTAGCTCTCCAACAAATACGAAAAAGGGTGCATTTTCAACTTCTGTGCTATACACCGCCCCACTGGTGTGCAACCGGCCATTAAGCAGCGTTGTTTTAAAACCAACCTCAAAAGTTTCTGTATTTTCCTGGTCTAAAACATCCGACACATTCAAACCGAGCACGGCCGCTTGAGCTCCTACCCCATTTTGGTTGAATTGGCCACTACGAAATCCCCTGCCCCAAGAAGTGTAAAGAGAAGTCTTGCTATCAAATAGATAACGCAAACTCACCTTAGGTTGAAAGCTGGAAAACTCTGCTTTATTGACTGCACCTGGTGTTCCTATTGGTCCCGTGTATTCACCATCTAATGAGTAGGCCCCCTGCTGCTCATCAACGTACTGTTTACGTTCATCTTTATCGTATCGTCCTGCAACAGATAGCTCTAAGTCATCAAATACGTCGTAAGCAAAGTTAAAATAACCTGCATAAGCAGTATTGTTGTTATCGTCTGCTGAAAAGGAACTTGTAGGGTTAACTGCGCCACCTAAAATAGGAGCTCTTGTCACTTCTTCAATGCCCATTCCCAGGTCATATCCGGTGCTTGAAGATATATACCTATCAGTCGCTAAATAATAGACACCAAACATCCAACGAAATATCACATCATCATTTGACATAAAACGAAGGTCTTGACTAATTGCTTCAACGTCAACGAATTGGCTTTGAGTACCGTCAGAAAATGAAATTCCGGGGTTCACACTGGTATTGGCAGAATAGGGAAACTGATCCGCTCCATTACGTTGTTCAAGGGTGTCATAGGCAGTAACAGACTTTAATGTTGCCCAATCCAAAACGTAGTTAACTCGTACAGACAACTGACTAGTTTGTCGCTCATCGAACCCTTTATTATTTGCCGCAGTATTGCGACGTACAATATTAGAATCAAAAGCACTAGCATCCTGATAACCTATTACTTCTCCAGTATCTGGACTTATTGTTACGCCTTGATATGTATAGGTATTTGCGTCCGAAGAGGTATCAGAGAGACTGCCTCGAATATCGATACTCAAGTCGTCTGTTGGATTAAAACTAAGGTGCCCTCGCAAATTAGTTTCTTGCTTAAAGTTTATTTTTTCATCTGTAGTGATGTTATCGTATATACCATCAGTATCGTAGTAACGAGCGGATAACCGGAAGGCTAGATCATCAGAAATAGGCCCCGAGACCGATCCTTCAATCTGATACTCATTGCCCCTACCGATTGCACCTTGCACATAACCTTCTAAGACATCGCTGGGCTTTCTCGTGTTGATAATTATCGCGCCTTGAGTAGCGTTTCGCCCATATAAGGCACCTTGAGGACCACGCAATACTTCAATACTTTGCAAATCAAAAAGTCCCTGGTCGAAACTACGACTATTAACTTGTATAACGTCATCAACGACAACCGCTACAGGTGGCTCGCCATTCCTCACTTGTGAGACGCCGCGAATAGTAATAAAGTTGGTACCTGAATCCTGAGCATTTGCTAACGTAACGCCTGGCGTCAAACCAATAAAGTCATCTACCCCTTTAATTCTCGCGCTTTCAATTTCCATTTCGGAAAAGTAGCGCTCTGATAATGGAACTTCGACAATAGTTTCAACACGACCACGTGCTGTTACGGTAATATTTTCAATTGATTTCTCTTGCTGAGCTTTCTCCACACCTTCTTGTGCATATAACGAGGTGCATATAGGTAAGGAAATAACTCCCACCGAAAGCGCTAGTAAACTCTTGCGTGTTAATAATACTCTTCGGCTGGGCATACGTTTTCCTTTCTACTTGTCTGACTGATATTTAATTTTTATAATAATGGCCTGCAACTTCTAGCTATTTGCCGCTGCATTTTTTCTTCTGTGCCAACTCGCCTAAAAGTTATCCCATATATACAAAGTCACCAGCAACTACCCTAATGGGCAGTATTAATAAAATAGAGACTTGAAACTATTGATGGGGGTAACACATGGCAGAAAAGTGATAGCATACAAAGCACTTGTGAAACCTAGGGGATACGTCACTAATGCTAAGCAATAACGAACTTACCGAACCTTGGCTCATAAGAACTAAGCTAATTCCGCCACGGGCGAATGCACGTTTAATCGAACGAGTGGACGCGGCCTCTCTACTAAATAATGAGAATGAATACACCTCAGGATTTATTATTGCACCGGCCGGATTTGGAAAATCTTCGTTGTTGTCTCAATGGCGTGAGTCTCTAATTAATCGTGGTGTAAAAGTAGCTTGGTTATCGCTAGATGCGAATGACTCAGACCTACGACACTTTGCAAGCTATTTAATAATTGCACTCACTGAAGCAGGGGTCCCGTTAGGATCATTGGAATTTGCCGCTTATAAATGTTTTGTTGAATTTTCTGTAGAACAAGTCTCTACATTTTTAATCGCAAAGCTATCTTGCATAAATGAAAAAGTGGTGCTTATTTTAGACGACTACTATCGAGCTGAATCAACAAAGGTTAATGCGTTAATTAACCAACTGTTAGATCACCTCCCAGACAACTTTCGCATAATCATAAGTAGCCGTTCTCAACCCAATTTAAACGTTGCATCACGGATCTTAGGTAATAGTGCATTTGAAATTAATAAAAGTGTGCTAAGTTTTTCCTTCAATGAACTAAAACGCTTTATCGGACCCGATGCCAGTGAACAATACGCGCAAATCCTACTCGAGCAAACTGAGGGCTGGGCAGTAGCTGTTCAGTTGGCTACTGTAGCGAATAAGGGGTGCACGGAAATTGGTGCTCTTTTTAAAGGAAAGCAACAATACATCACTGATTACTTCACCGAACAGATCCTTGATCAGTCTACCTCGCAAGAGCGCAAATTTTTCATGTATACCTCTATTTTAGAGCAATTCAACTTTGAACTTGCAAGCGCGGTAACTGGTCTCAATAATGTGCAAGGTTTAATCGATACCTCACCACATATTCGTTCGCTTCTTATTACACTCGATTCTCAACAAATTTGGTTCCGCTATCACCACTTGTTCTGTGAAACCTTATACAACAAGCTAAAACATCAACAGCCCGAACTTATTAACTCGCTTCACCACAAAGCATCGCTCTGGTTTGAATCAAATCAACAAATTTCTAGTGCGGTCACACATGCTAGACTATCAGGCGATATGGACAGGGCCGCCCAACTATTTTTGAGTGCTGGAGGTTGGGAGCTAGTATTGTATGGCGGGGTAGGATTAATGCGTAGTTTATTACGTAACTTTCAGTCACCCGATTTCGCACGTCACCCACGTGTACGCTTGGCATACGTATACTCGTTGCTAAAAGATGGATATATTGATGATGCTGAAGCTCAGTTTAATAAAATTAAACTCTCCACACAGCATGAAACAAACAAGTTGCTTATCCGAGATATTTATCTAATCGAACGTTTATTAAGTTCGTACCGGGATGAATTAATTAACATTACCGCCCTACAAGAGATGAAAAAGAACTTGGCGCGTTGGAATAAAGCGGATTTACTAGGGATCGCGATAATAGAATCAGTCGTTGTGATAAGCTCGATGGCGCTTGGAATGTTCAGTGATGCAAAAATGGCTGCCGTTAGAGGGCTTAGCGCAATGCGCCAAGCAGAATCAGTACTTGGAGCAAACTATCTTATTCTACACCTAGGACAGATAGCGTTGCATTGTGCACAATTTGAATCAGCTAAACAACATCTTACTGAATCTATTGGAATGGCAGATAAAAACTTTGGGATTGATAGCCGATTAAAGACCAACAGTGAGATTAATTTATTTGCGCTAAAATTCTGGCAGACCCCTCGTTCATTTACATGCAAAACGATGCAAGAGCTAATAGAAACCGCGTGTACTACCGATGGGTGGTCAGAGATATACGCAGCTGGATTTTCCTCACAATTTGAATATTTCCGGCTTTTCAACATGAGTGAAGAATCCTCTAAACTATTAGTTCTGAGCATTGAAACCGCAAGAAAAAGGCAGTTACCTAGGCTAAAAGAACTGAGCAATATCTATCGATTAACTTGTGCATTAACGCAAAAGAAACCAAACGAAATTTTGTTAGCAATAAAGAAGTTGAAAATTTCAATATCCGCCAATACTGTCCTTTATGAAAACTGGTTCTTATTATGTGAAAAAAGTTTCGCGTTTGGTCTAGCGGATTTAAAGGGCTATAGCTGTGAAAACACGATAAAAGACATTGATGAGGCGATCGAGAGAACACAAAGAATAGGTGCAACATTATATTTAATAAGACTACTCGTTTTACGAGCAACCTTGTACGCCTCCCGAAATGAGAAAACTCAGAGCTTTGACGATTTAATTAGCGCAGCGGGGTACGCGACGCAATCTGATGTAAAAACACCATTTTTTCTTTCCCGACTCACAATAGATAGTATTGAAGAATGCGTTGAATATTTTAAAAATAGTAAAATTCATCGGCTAGAACTCGCTTTTCTTAGCCAATGTGTTAAACAATATCATCGATTATTCCTTAAAGGAGAAGATAACTCAGTTAAACAAGCACTAAGCAAGCGAGAAACAGAGGTGTTAAGCAAATTAGCCCTAGGCCTCGCGAACAAAGAAATCGCAAGAGCGCTTTATATGACTGACCATACAGTCAAGTTTCACCTTAAAAACATATTTAAGAAACTAGATGTAGACAAGCGAATCAATGCGGTGAACAAAGCCAGAACCATTGGTTTAATTGAGTAAATGCAGAGGTCGTATATGCAAAATCAATGACTTATAGAGAGTGGCTATTAGGTGTACTTTTAATTAAAGTTTTTGTCTTTTTATCTTCATGTGTTAATTACTCGAGGGTTATATCCAGTTCCTTTCCAACTACCATCAAAAAACTAAGGAAGGAGCCTCTTTTCATTTCCTAGAAATACTTCATACGTGCAAGTCAGCTGACAATAGGAAGACAATGTCACCGCCTCCTATCACCCAAACAGCATCAAACCCAACACACCCGGGTTCAAAATCTGCAAAACCAATAACTGTAAAGTGAGCTATAAATCATTCTACTTTTTAAATCAGTAACGCCAAAAGCTGGGGGTGAGCATCGCCAAGATAGTGAAATACTCTAACCGTCCTAGCACCATCGCCACATTCAACATCCAAATACCGATATCTGAAACCGGTATGAAATTACTGCCGACTTCACCGAAACCCGGACCAAGTACGTTTATACAAGCAGCAACAGCAGTAAACGCAGACCAAAAATCCAGCCCTGTCATCATGAGTAACAGTGTAAATACCAGTGATGAGCCAGCGGCTACCGACATGAACGCCATCACCGCATGACTCACTCGCTCATCAACGGGCTGTCCCTGAAAACGCAGCGGTAATATCGCTTTGGGGTGAACACATTGAAATAATTCTCGTCGTATGGCTTTAAAGGTGATGATGTCACGAATGATCTTATTCCCTCCCGCGGTGGAGCCAGCACAGCCACCTAGGTATGCACAAAAAACAAGAAAAAAGCCTGTTACCTCAGGCCAGGTACTTAAATCTGCCGCCCCAAAACCGGTGCTGGTGATAAATGAAATAACATGAAAGGCGGCAAAACTAAGCCCCTCAGCTAACGGATAACGATCCCCCATAACAAGCATAATAGTCAGTACTACTATTAAACCGCCCACAAGACAGATAAAGACCCGTGTTTCTTCATCTCGCCAGTATAAAAAAGGGGAAGTCGCGTGCATTACCCTAAAGTGCAATGCGAAACTGATGGCTCCCAGCAACATAAAAATATTCGAAACAAACAATATCAGATGGCTCTTAAAGAACCACATGCTCGCGTCATGGGTAGAAAACCCGCCTGTAGAAATCGTGGTGAAGCTGTGGGCGATTGCATCGTAAAACGACATGCCGCTAAAATAATAAGCGATAGCGCAGAGCACTGTCAGCAAGACATAGATAAACCAAAGGTAATGTGCCGTATTTGCGATACGAGGCGATAATTTATCGTCTTTTACTGGCCCCGGCGTCTCGGCTTTCAACAATCGCATTCCACCGACATTAAGCATTGGTAGTACAGCAACCACAAAAATCACAACGCCCAATCCCCCCATCCACTGTAAAAACTGCCGATACATGAGAAAGGATTTGGGCATTGCATCAAGCCCTGTAAGTACTGTCGCCCCGGTGGTGGTAAGCGCGCTGAGTGATTCAAATACAGCGTCCGTAAAGCTAATATCCGTGACTAACATGATGGGAATGCCTCCCATGATGCCTGTAAGCCCCCATGTTAATGACGCAAACATAAGCGCGTCACGATAACTCACATTGCTCATATCGCCTTTTTTCAGTCGGTACAGCAAGATGAACGCAATAACAATGAAAGAGAATGCCGGCTTCATGAAGGCCTTGCCAACGTTGTCTTGAAATACGACGAATGAAATCATACCAAAACATATCTGTACGATACCCATCCATAACACTGGGAGAGAGAGTAGCCTAACGATATTGGCGGGGTGAACCATCGTAAGTGACTACTCTGAGGCTTTGCTTTTAATGGAGCAACAAATCAGTCTGTATCCAATACCAGGCTCAGTGATAATATACGCGGGAGCATTGCTATCGTCTTCCAGCTTCTTACGGAGTTGACTTACCACGATACGAAGATAATGGGTATCCTCAGTATGTGTTGCCCCCCATATATGATGAAGTAGCTGTTGATGGGTAAACAATGCATTCGGCTTACTCATTAAATAACGCAGCAATAAAAATTCCTTTTTGGTCAAAGACACTGGCGTGTTTTTGTGCCAAACGGCATGTTCTTCCGTGTTGAGCTCGATATCCCCACATCGCAAAATGGGCGAATAGGTTTTAGGAACAGTTAAATCTCGTAATAAAACCCTTATCCTTGCTATCAATTCCTTAATACCAAAGGGTTTGCTTAGATAGTCATTTGCCCCCGCGTTGAGAAGCCGTACTTTCTCATCTTCTTCATCACGTGCCGTCAGCACCAGAACCGGTATTTGAGAATAGGTTCTAAGTTGCGAGAGCAACCAGCTTCCGTCCTTGTCTGGAAGCCCAAGATCCAGAATAACGAGGGCGGGCTCCTGCTCACGAACCACTCTCAGCCCGTCAAGGGCATTAAGGGCAGAAACATAATCAAATCCTTCGGCGGCTAATGATATTTTCATGAAACGCTGGATTTGCATTTCGTCATCAATGACAAGAATTCGCGGCTTCATATTACTCGCTCCCAACACTGGGCAAAGATATACGAACAGTACATCCTTTGTTACTGGGCAATATTGAAATACGACCGTGGTGGGCTTCTATAATCCCTTTTGCAACCGTTAACCCAATTCCTGAACCTCCATAGCCTGAATCACCTGTTCGGGTCGAGAAAAAAAGATCAAATACCGCCTCCTTTTGTTCCCATCCAATTCCCGGCCCTTCGTCCACCACATCCAAATGCACCAGGTTATCTTCAACAGCAAAACGTAACATAACCGAGCACTCACTAGGCGAATACTTCAGCGCGTTATCAACTACGTTGTAAATGGCTTGTTCCAGTAGATAACCACTTGCCGTGATATTCGGTATCATATCGGCTTGTTCAATCGTGACACGTTCATTTTCAAATCGTTTAATGACGTTATTGACTATCGGAAGTAGCCCCTGATTTACGCTATTGAGCTTGATCCCCTGGTGCAGCTTAGTCGCCTGAAGCAGGTTTTCAATATAGCGATGCAGTCGATGGCTTTCCTCCAATGCACCCTGAAGTAACTCTTCTCTTTCTTGGTCAGGCAACCTGTGTTGATACTCTTTAAGCGTCCCTAATGAGCCTATAATCGTTGACAACGGAGTACGTAAATCATGGGACACCGACATCAAAATACTGGCTCTCAATTCTGCCCTTTCTAACGCTTCTTGCTTCGCTTTGTAAAATTCGGCCATAAATCCAGTTAGTACCGCTACAATTAGAAAAATAGACAAATTAACGATGTCATGTACGTTCGCCATATGCAGTGAGAAGCGTGGTATGGTAAAAAAATAATTGAAAATCAAGCCACTTAGAACACCTGCGAAGATGGCACTTTGCTTATTACCGAGTAAAGCAGTAATCACTACAGCCAGTTGAAGAATTAGCAATGTGCCTTGTGTGGGCAAAAACCAAGCGTCCAGAGCAAAGGAAAAAATTGCAGCGGTGCACACGATCAGTAACGCAAATACAAAAGGGGCTTTTCGTATGAGAGCGTGGATATTTTTCAACGGCTTTTACTTCGCTGCTTGTCTGCCTTTTCGTGAGATTGACTTTAGCAAACCTATGGGGTGATGAAGCATAAAATTTGCGTAAAATTTTTGCGTGTACATTATGTTTCCGTTAGATGATCACTCACCACTATCTTGATAAATCGTAGAGCAGCCAATATCACACCCGGGTCCAAAATCCCTTCCCTGTACCTTTCTATTTGCCACTTAAAATTACCGCTTAATTTGCTATGCGACCACTTAGTTATTTTTAAAATGCATATATTCTTTCAAATCGTTAACCTAATTCAAACATTTACACTCTTACCATTTACAAACAATAAGGATTACAACCTGTGATATTGTTTTTAATTTGTGTAGCAGCGCTTATTGCTGGCTATTTTATTTATGGCGCCTTTGTTGAAAAGGTCTTCGGTATTACTCCTGCCCGCCCTACGCCGGCACATAGCCAAACTGATGGCGTGGACTTTGTTCCTATGTCTACCCCCAAGGTTTACTTGGTACAATTACTTAACATTGCCGGAGTCGGTCCTATTTTTGGTCCAATTATGGGTGCCCTATATGGTCCAGCGGCAATGCTATGGATTGTTCTTGGCTGCATATTTGCGGGCGCAGTCCATGATTATTTCTCTGGTATGTTATCAGTTCGCAATAATGGTGAGTCGGTTCCAAGTCTTTCCGGCCGTTATTTAGGTCGAGGTGCTAAGCACTTTATGAACCTATTTGCCATTGTCTTGTTATTGCTTGTGGGTGTGGTTTTCGTTTCTGCCCCCGCTAGCATGATCACTAATTTAGTGAACGATCAAACATCCTGGCATGTTGAAGTCGGTACCATGGTGGCGATTATTTTCGCTTACTATGTGTTGGCCACCCTCGTCCCTGTAGATAAGGTGATTGGCCGTTTCTATCCTTTCTTCGGTGCATTACTTATTTTTATGTCTGTTGGACTGTTAGCCGCTACGTCGTTCTCCGACAATCATTCTATTCTCAGTCAGTTCTCCGTTAGCGACATGTTTTCCAATCTAAATCCGAATGATATGCCACTTTGGCCTGCTTTATTTATCACCATCGCCTGTGGTGCAATTTCAGGTTTCCATGCCACCCAGTCTCCTTTAATGGCCCGGTGTATGGAAAACGAAAAGAATGGACGCTTTGTTTTCTTCGGCGCAATGATTGGCGAAGGGGTAATTGCATTGATTTGGTGTGCCATTGCGCTTTCCTTCTTCGATAACCTCGATGGCCTATCTGCTGCAATAAAAGATGGTGGCCCTGGTAACGTGGTGTATACCACATCCTTTGGTTTGTTGGGTGTGTTTGGTGGCATACTCGCCTTCTTAGGCGTGGTGATCTTACCCATCACATCAGGCGATACGGCATTTCGTTCTAGTCGTTTGATTTTGGCTGAATACTTTAAAGTGGGTCAGAAGAATATTCGTAACCGCATACTGATGGCTGCCCCCCTATTTGCTTTAGGGGCCGTTCTTACCCAGGTCGATTTTGGTGTGATTTGGCGCTACTTTGGTTTCGCCAACCAAGCCACCGCGGTCATGATGTTGTGGACAGCATCGGCTTACTTGCTTCGTCATAATAAATTGCATTGGATCACTACAATCCCTGCCGTGTTTATGACAGCGGTCTGTGTCACCTTCATTTTAAACAATGCCACTCTCGGCTTTGGGCTAGACATGCAGATCTCAACCATAGTCGGTGTTATCACTTCCTTAGCAACTGCGGTTTATGTGATTCGTATTTCAAAAGGAAAAGGTGAAGCGCCCCTTACACCCATTTCGGTTGAAGCAAACGACACCGCTCAACCAGTAGACGCTTAATTAGCGTAATGGATGTGTGACCAGTCGCCCTGTTTATAGGGCGGCTTTTTCATTTTTGCAAAACAGAATCAGTTATAATTCATTTCATCGCGACCTAATGCCAAACAGAGCCAATACAGTAACGCCATGGAACTGATACTTTCTTTACTACAACAAATGTGTGTTTATCTTGTATTAGCCTATTTGCTAAGCAAGACTCCGCTATTCCTTCCGATTTTAAGTAACCCATCCCACCGAAAGCATCGCTATCTTGTTTACTTTGTATTTTCTTCTTTTTGTATTCTTGGTACTTATTTTGGTCTTCAAATCGATGATGCAATCGCCAATACGAGGGCGATAGGCGCGGTAATTGGCGGCGTTTTAGGCGGGCCTGTGGTGGGGTTTGCGGTGGGCTTAACCGGCGGCCTTCATCGTTATTCTTTAGGAGGGTTTACGGATTTAGCCTGTGCGGTTTCCACCACGGTCGAAGGTGTTATTGGTGGTCTAATGCACATTTATTTTGTGCGAAAAAATCAGCATTTATCGCTGTTTAATCCGTTTTATGTGGGTATTGTTACTTTCATTGCCGAGTTGTCACAAATGGCGATCTTGCTCACCCTTGCCACCCCATTCGAAAAAGCCTACGCACTCGTCGGCGAAATTGCCGCACCTATGGTCATCGCGAATACCATTGGCGCAGCATTATTTATTAGTATTCTTTCGGATAAAAAAACCATATTCGAAAAATATTCAGCGACCTTTTCTAAACGCGCCCTATCCATTGCCGATCGATCAGTGGGCCTTCTTTATTCGGGATTTAATCATGAAAACGCGGAAAAAGTTGCCCGCATTGTATATGAGGAAACCAACGTCGCCGCCGTTGCCATTACCGACAGAGAGAAAATTCTTGCCTTCATTGGCATGGGGGACGATCACCATTTACCCAATACCCCCATATCTTCAGGCAGTACGTTAGAATCAATCCACAATAATAAAATTGTCCATCTTGATGGTGCCCATGAGCCCTATCAATGCTCGTTAGATAAACACTGTCCACTGGGTTCGGTGGTCATTATTCCCCTGCATTCAGGTTCAGAAGTGGTGGGAACCATCAAGCTTTATGAACCGAAAAGAAAATTTCTTTCCACCGTGACAATGTCCATGGCAGAAGGGATCGCTCAATTACTATCCAGCCAAATTGTTTATGGTGCCTATCAGCAGCAACAAGATCTCTTAGCGCAATCAGAGATTAAATTACTTCAAGCGCAAGTAAACCCTCACTTTCTATTTAATGCGCTTAACACGATAAGTGCGATTATTCGCCGGGATCCCGATAAAGCCCGTGCGCTGATCCTCAACTTATCCCAGTTTTTTCGCATTAATTTAAAGCAAAATATGGCGCTAGTCACATTCAAAGAAGAACTTCAACACGTTAACGCTTACTTATCCATAGAGAAAGCCCGTTTTGCCGAACGGTTAACCATTAAGATAAAATGTGATGCATCAGCAGAATCCGTACTGTTGCCCAGCTTTACCTTGCAACCCTTAGTGGAAAATGCGATTAAACATGGTATTGCACAGCAACTGGATGGGGGCAAGCTATGTATCAAAGCCAGCTGCACTGGCGATAAACTTCGCATTATTGTTGAAGACGATGCAGGTTTATATCAACACCCTACAAAGAAGCATTCAGGGTTAGGAATGGATATTGTTGATAAGCGTTTGCTCCACCAGTTTGGCCCTAAAGCCGGGTTAGTGGTTGAATGCCATAAAAACCAATTCACGCGGATGTCATTTTCTATTCCTATGCATCTTCATAATCACTTCGTAGACTGAAGTAGAGGTTAAGTTATGCTCAGCGCCATTGTTATTGATGATGAACCTTTAGCTTGTGAGGAACTGTGCGAACTGCTCGCTGAAACCTCGGCCATTAAGGTACTGGGGCAAGCTGCCAATGCCATCGAAGGGCTGGATATGATTCAGCAACATAAACCCGATGTCATTTTTCTCGACATCGAAATGCCGCAAATATCTGGGCTCGAGTTGCTAGCCATGCTTGATGTAGACACCATGCCATACGTGGTGCTCGTTACAGCATTTGAACAATACGCCATACAAGCATTTGAAGACAACGCCTTCGATTATATCCTCAAACCCGTTGAACCCGCTCGCCTTAACAAAACCATTGCTCGGCTGCAAAAACGTTCACAACCACAAGCCCCGTTAGAAACAATAACACCTGCGACATTAACCCATATTCCATGCTCGGGACATCAACGGGTGTTAATTATTCCTGAAGCAGATATCGAGGTGGCGTTTAGCGATTTAGCCGGTGTACATATCAAAACCGCACAGCAACAAGCAGACACCCAATTAACCCTCAAAACCTTAGAACAAAAAACATCATTGGTCCGCTGCCATCGTCAATATCTGGTGCGCATGAGCGCTATTTCAGAGATCAAATTACTTGAAAATGGCCTTGGGACAATATTCACCCATAGCGGAGAAAAAATTCCAGTGAGTCGTCGGTACCTGAAAAAACTCAAAGAATCATTTCACTTAAATAGACAATGAGGTTGTGTTTTAACCTACAACACGACAAAAATCGTCGATGAATCAAATCGCTTTTTACATTCTCTCTGTCATCATAATGAATAGAAAAATATGCGATTTAAAAACACACGTAAATACTCAACAGCAACCATCTGCTATCTATTTTCAGGAAATAAATTCAATGTTAACGGAAGTCTCATTCGCGTCGATACGACGTTCGCCTTTAAGCAAAGCCACATTGGCTGCCCTACTTATGGCAGGGGCACTGGTGCAAACAGGTTGTTCCACCCATCACACCTCATTGCAAAGCGACGATACACAATCTCACTCTGACGTGTTTGATAAGAGCTGGTTACACGTGGTTAAGGGAAATATGCCCCTGGTGATCAGTGCACCTCATGGTGGCATGATTAAACCCGACAACATTGCCGACAGAGAGTGCGGAACACAAGAGCGCGATGACAATACCGACCACCTCGCCCTTGAAATTGAAAAAGCCTTCGAAACGTATGGTCAAAAACCCTATTTAGTCATCGCTAAAATTTCCCGAGCCAAAATTGATTTAAACCGAGACTTAGAGACGGCTACCTGTGGCAACCAGAAGATGGCGTACACGTGGCACCAATACCATCAAGATATCGAGGCAGCCCTTGATGATGCGATAAGTCAATTTGGCTACGCGATGTACATAGATTTACACGGGCAAAGTCATAAAGTAAGACGTTTAGAACTAGGCTATTCACTTAGATCACCCGCTCTGAAAGCCAACTACGAAGCGACAGTGACGCCACAAACCGTCGAAAAGACTTCGGTTGAAAATATACTCCAACACAGTAACGATTTATCACTTAAAACACTATTAACCGGTGAATATGCCTTCGGTACCTTGATGGCAGAGGCAGGATTTCCTTCTGTTCCTAGTCAACAAGACCCTTACCCATTAGCTGACCAGCGCTATTTTACTGGCGGGTATAACACCCGACGCTATACCTCTTCGGACTATCCAAACGTATTCGGTATGCAAATCGAATCCAATTTCTTTGGGGTCCGAAATTCCCAGCAAAATCAAACCCAATTCTCAGAAGCATTTGCAAAAGTGATAAACGACTATTTGCAATATATTAATCAGCACGTTGATTGGAAAAACACTCAATAACTAAGATGCTAATCACTGAAGTAAACAGCCGCCAGCGGCTTACTTCAGTGTGACTGCTGTCTTTCTTTTTTTAAGACAACACAAACAAACCCCGTATTTACGCCTAAAAGTTGGGGCTCAAAGATAAATTCTCTAGGTTTAGCTAGCCCCTATTTATACGTCACTCTTGGTGACGACGGTTACTGTTTGTCATTTTGAAATTGAATTTTGTTATAATGTTACAATGGCAGTCTTAATAAGCGAGTTAATTTAACTCGGCTTGATAATCTGCCCAAACTACCGTTGTATTGAGACCATAGCCGTGTGTTTGCGTCTCAGATCATGAAAGGAAAATTAAATGAATAAGAAAACCCTCTTAGGGTTCATTGTAGTCTGTTACAGCCTGATGTTATCGGCATTTGCCCATGCAGCAGGGACAAACGAAGACGATAGAAGAGCCGAATATATTCGTTCACATTACGCCAAATATGAATATCAAATTCCCATGCGTGATGGCGTAAAGTTATTTACTTCGGTGTACGTACCTTACGACAAGTCAACCCAGTACCCCATTATGATGCAACGCACCCCTTATCGCGTTGCTCCCTATGGCGCAGATAAATATAAACGCAAACTTGGGCCCAGTGAAATTTTCGAAAAAGAAGGCTTTATTTTTGTCTTCCAAGATGTTCGCGGCAAATTTATGTCACAAGGCGAGTATGTCAATATGCGCCCACAAGACGCCGGAGAAAAAGGCGGCAACGCCGTTGATGATGCCACAGACACCTACGATACCATCGATTGGTTAGTGAAAAATGTGCCCAATAACAACGGTAAAGTAGGTATGTGGGGCACCTCCTATCCTGGCTATTATACTTCGGTCGCAGCCATCAATAGCCACAAAGCCCTTAAAGCCATTTCACCTCAAGCCCCCATCGCCAATTGGTTTTATGATGATTTTCATCGTAACGGCGCCTTTTCTACCCCTATGGCGTTTATATTCTTTGATACCTTTGATAAACAACGGGAAGGACAGTTCGCCTATTGGCCCGAGGGCATGAAGTCCACCACCCCTGACGGTTATGAGTTTTTCCGAAAGCTAGGCCCACTCAGTAACGTTAATAAAAATTACTTTAACGGTGAAAGACCCTTTTGGAACGAGTTAACTGAACATCCAAACTATGATGAATACTGGCAGGCTCGTAATGTGTTACCCCATTTAACCAATGTTAAACCGGCCACCTTAGTGGTAGGTGGTTGGTATGACACCGAAGATCTTTATGGCCCATTAGCCACCTATCAAACCATGTCCAAAAAGAATAAAAAGGACAATATTCACCTGGTAATGGGACCTTGGTATCACGGTCAGTGGAATGCCAAAGATGGCAGTAAAATGGGCGAAGCCCAGTTTGGGTTTAACACCAGTGCATGGTTCCAAGAACACGTATTGCTACCCTTTTTCAAACATAACCTTAAAGGCGAAAAGGGCGAGGATTTAGCCACCGCCACTATGTTTGAAACCGGCGCGAATCGCTGGCGTGAATTTGATACCTGGCCCCCTAAACAAGGCAAAGACGTTGTGTTGTATATGGGTGCCGATGAAACCCTTTCACAGAGCAAAGAATCGAAAGGCGGGGCAAGCGAGTATATCAGCGATCCAAACAAACCTGTGCCTCATTCAGATAAAGTCAGTCGCGGTTGGGACCGCCCTTATATGGCTGAAGATCAGCGATATACCGCAAGGCGTACAGATGTTTTGGTGTTTAATGGTGAGGTAGCAACAGAAGATCAAACCATTGCCGGCACCATCGACGTTAACCTTTGGGTCTCCACAGACCAAAGTGCCGCTGACTTTGTGGTAAAGCTAGTAGATGTATTTCCTGGGGTAGACGAAACAACCAATAAAGTGGACAAAGAAACCGGTAACCGTCATGAGCTGGTTCGTTGGGGAATTATTCGCGGGCGCTACAGAAACAGCATGAGCACCCCCGAACCTTTTGAACCTAATAAACCTACCTTGGTGAAGTTTGAATTGTACGATGTGTTACACACCATCAAGCGAGGCCACCGGTTACAAGTTCAAGTACAAAGCAGTATGTTTCCGTTCATGGATATGAACCCGCAAAAATATGTCGACAACATATTTAACGCCACAGAAGACGATTATGTTAAGGCACTCCATAAGGTTTATCATAGCGAACAATACCCTAGTTCCATTAGCTTTAAAGTGATTGACTAGGCATTCATATACCTTGTGGTTCTATGTAAGCAGCAAAGAGAAAGCCCTCTTTGCTGCTTCTTGTCTAAAAGATCTCGACGAGATTGCAAACCCGCTCACACCAACCCCCTAATATAAGCTCATTGGCCCAATATAAAAATATCGCCGCGAACAGATCTATTTTACTGGAAAATAAATATCGGTGAGTAGGTCACACTCATCAACTTCATGAATAAAATTCAGATAGTGAAAGAAACAGGGGTAATCACGAATTTCTTCTCCGCTTTTGGGTAGCCATTCACGATAAAAAGCATAAATACTTTCGTCCAAACCATCATGGCTTCCTTTATGACGCATAACAGCACATCGCCCACCAGGGATCATGCCGTTTTTAACCCCATAAGGGTTGTCAGGTACATCACTTTCAATTGTTCCACACACATCCCACCGGAATTGTTCTGGTTCCGTGGTGTTGGGATCGCTATAGGGAATGCCAAATGTTCTGCTGGTTGTCACCGGTGACAATCCCATTTCTTTTCTCCATGCGATAAACTTACTCGCCGTTTCCAGCACGGTATTGGGTGCGCCCAAGTGTTCTAGCAAGGCTACCTTTGTTGCCTCAAAATTAACGATTTTTATGTTAATTGGTATATCTCTATAAGGCTTAATATGAGAATGAGACCGCACATGCCATTGTGGCTCAGCCCTGAACTGTGACGGGGATTGTTCAAAGGTTCTTTTAAATGTGCGAGAAAATGCTTCCGGGCTTTCAAACCCGGCTTCCAATGCAATCTCAATAACACGTTTGTCGCCTTCAAACGCCAATCGGTAGGAAGCGCGTTTCAACTTTGCCAGCTGAACGAATTTCGTAACAGTCATACCTGTATACGCCGTAAAAACTCGATGGAAATGGTATTGGGAGAATGCCGCCACATCGCTCAACATCTCTAGTGTTAATGGATCATTGAGGTGTTGATGTATGTATTCGCATGTACGCCCTATCCGCTCATCATAGATACTTAGTCGTTTAGCCTTCATCGTCATCCTTCTCGCTCAGGTGCTTATCATCATGCATTATCTATCCCATGACATCCTGATTGAAATTGCTAAATTCCTGAATGCTTAGATCCCAAGGGCATAGTCGATAAATTCCTTGATGGAACATTGTGCATTCTTAACCATCAGACCAAAGCTAGATAGGAAAAACGCCCTTATTCAAACACCACTCGTACGCAAAGGCCTTTTTCTTTTCTGTTTTGTATGACCAAATGACCCCGGTGCGCATCGATGATTTCTCGGCACAATGCCAAGCCAAGACCGCTTCCGTTAGCCTTTGTAGAGTAAAACGGCACCAGTGCGTTCGCCATGACACTTTCAGACATACCTTTCCCCCTATCTAACACCTCAATGATGACCTGTGCGGTATTTTGTTGAATGACTAACTCTACTTCTTCGGGCGGGCCACCCGCTTCATGTGCATTTTTCAATAGATTAATAAGCAATTGTTCTAATTGTACAGCGTCAGCTTGAAGGGCTACAGGTTCTTGCAAAGTAAGCTTGAAGCTGTATTGCTGTGAAAGCTGAGCTAAAATATCATTCCAGTGTATGGAGTCGAAAACAGGCGAAGGTAACTTGGCAAACTTGCCATAACCTTGAACAAACTGGTTTAAATGGTCAATGCGTTCTTCCATGGTGTGAAATACACGTACTAATCGTGGATCGCCATTTTGTTTGCCCACGATTTTTCCACTATGAAGTAAACTCGATATAGGCCCTAACGAATTATTTAACTCATGGCTTATCACCCGAATAACCTTTTTCCATACCGACACTTCTTGTCGATTCAACTCCCGTGTCATCTGTTTCAAAATAAACAGTTTGTGTGGATGGTTGTTCAGCAAAAACATGCCCTTGGCCAGGTGCCAAGTTTCAATTCCTTTCTCTTCTAACGGTAACGTAAATAGCCCTTCTTTATTCTCCATCATCATATCGCTAAGCGCCCTTGGCTTTTCCTTCAGCAGCCCATCAAGCAAGCTCATTTCCAGGCGTTGTTGCACATTGAAAAAGCGTCTTGCTTGAACATTACTGAAGACTATTCGGTTGTCTGCATTTACTAACAGCAATACATCGGGTGTGCTTTGAAGCACCTTATCCAACATCAGTTCACGCTGGTGAATCCACTGTTTTTCTATGCGCAATGTATCCGCAGTGGCATTAAATAAGGCGAATAGTTCGCTGAATTCACTATCTGAGGTACAAACTAAAGTCGAAGAATACTCACCATCTTTAAAGTTCAGTAACCCCACCCGTAGCGCTTGGATTTCTTTGTTGATATTTGCAGTAAGAAAATAAAAGCAAAAACCGCTAATGCCTATAGATCCTATGACAATAAGCACCTTAATATGAATAGCAAACGACACAGTGTATAACAAAGGAGTTATGCCGATAGCGGTAGCCGCCATGGCTGCGACAATAAGCTTATAACGGGTACTTTTCACGATTTATAATTAATTGCGTATTTATCTAATCGACGATATAAGGCTTGCCGAGAAAGCCCGAAATGTTTCGCTACCCTAGCAATAACCCCGTTATAGTTGAGCAAAGCCGCTTCTATTTCAGCTTGGTTAGGCTCTACAGAAATACTTCCCGTAGATTGAGAGCATAATTAGCCTCAACGCCCAAACCGAAGGCTTCGGCGCTAAGCACGCCATGGGGGTGTAAAATACTGACCCTTTTGCACGCATTTTCGAGCTCCCTGACATTGCCAGGCCATGCATGTTGAGTAATGGCTTGCCGTGCTCTTAAGCTTAATTCTCGGTTCGGCAAGAAATGCTTAGCGAGTAACAAGGCGTCATCTCCACGCTGAGATAACGGCGGTACATTTATTTCAATGACATTTAATCTGTAGAATAAATCTTCGCGAAATTCACCTTTCGCGATAGCGTCACTCAAGTTCGCGTTGGTTGCTGATATAATGCGAACAGTAGTATGTTGGGTTTTTACTGAACCCAGTTTTTCGAACTCACCGGTTTGTAATACTCGAAGTAACTTTACCTGACCAGACAAAGGCAAGTTGCCAATTTCATCTAAGAAGAGGGTGCCGCCGTTAGCCGCTTCAAATCGTCCAATACGACTTTTAGTGGCACTGGTAAAAGCACCAACTTCTGCACCAAATAATTCTGCTTCAATTAATTCTTGTGGCAATGCCCCTGCATTTACTTTGACAAAGGGAGCCTGATTTAAAGGCGACTGACTTTGAATAAGTGCTGCGATTATCTCTTTGCCACTGCCGTTAGGTCCGCTGATAAACACAGGTACGTCAGACTTCGCTACTTGTAGTGCCATATCAACAACACGCTGCATAGCCCCATTTTCATATACCAACCCCACACTTTGGGCGGCCTGCTTGGCGTTATCAAAGATCCCATATTGTTGCTGCAGCACTTTGTTTTGCACATTGGCCTTGCCTAATGCAATCAAATTATTAATAGTTGTAATGAGCTTGTCGTCATCCCACGGTTTAGGGATATAATCAGCAGCACCGGCCTTAACCAGTTCCACTGCTTGCTCAAGTTCAGTCCAAGCGGTAATTAAAACAATGGGTAATAAAGGGTTAAGCGCGCGAAATGCGGAGAACAAATCACGCCCCTCATCCCCTGAGGTCGTATCGGCGCTAAAATTCATATCTTGGATAACAAGGGAAATCGACTGATAATTAACAATTTGCAGCGCTTCTTTAGGGCTGGTCGCAGTCACAATTTGATATCCGTGGATCTCCAGTAGTAGCGACAAAGCTTCTAATACGGCAACATTGTCATCTACTATTAAAATCTTCATCATTGAAATGCTTATCCGTTAAGTGTTAATGATTATTTTTTAAGGCGCGTGACATAAACCGTTATAAGTTGTTTCCCCGAATGAGCAAACAGCCTGATTTATTAAATACTGCGCGTGGCTATACTAGGTGAAATACTTGCCGCGCGCCTAGCCGGTACCACCACCGCTAACAGGCTCATGACAAAGATGAAAAAAGCGGTAAAAATTACATAATTGAGTGTTAACGCATCAATAGAGTAAGCCTGCATAAGTGCTTTACCTAGAAATACAGCGCCAAAACTACCGATGACCAAGCCTACCGCACATACGAGAGCATTTTCTACTAGGAAATAGCGCACAATAGCCGATTTTCTTGCGCCAAGGGCACGACGGGTACCAATTTGCTTAGTTCGTTTACTGATATTAAATTGAGTCAGACCCAAAATGCCAAGTGCGGTCACCAATATCAATACAACAACCAATACAATGAGCATTCGCATCATTAATACGTCAGATGAATCATAGGCATCCTTACTTTCATCAAGTCCCTCAACATTAATAATTACCCGCTTGTTATAAGCCTGAAGCATTTTTTCTTCAATGATATTCATCACGTTGGCACGTTCACTTGCCTCTGTTCTTACTAGAAAGTGCTGATAATTTTGCGCATGAATAAATGGGATGATACCGGTTGTACCGCTGTCATCCGCTCTTGGCCATGCACTTTCCATGACATCAACTATGCCAATTATTTCTAGTGCTCTGCCCTCAACATAAATAAACTCACCCAGTGCCGCCCCCTTATCAAACATGCTTTGTGCGAGTGCCTTAGACACAATAATGGTAGTTGGGCCGTTATCCTGAAAATTATTGCTGAATATGACTTCCTCTGGTCTGAAATTTCTTCCTTCAATGAGCTTAACGCCGAAGGTCTCAAGGGCATTTTCATCACCGTAAAAATAGGCTAGATGACCTTCTTTTGACGTTTCCGGAAGAGGTTTAAGTCTTACTGAGGCAGAAGATCCGCCGCCAGATAAAGGAATGGCTTGTGACAATGTGGAATTAACTACACCCGGTATGTTTCTTATCATGGTTTCATCGAGTTCGGCTTGCTGATCCAAGTCGATGTCTTTACCAAAAGTCATCACTACAAAGCTAAAAATTTCTTGCTGAGGATAGCCTGTATCTTCACGCAGATAAGAGAGGTTCTGACTAATCATAAAAATCGCATTACTGACAATGGCCGTAGTTAATGCAACCTGAAGCAATAAGAGTATAGCCCCAACTTTTGAGCGACGTAATGCGCTAAGTATAGGTTTAATATCAAGCATATAATGTGCTCCTATTGGCTTTTAAGATAGATGGCGGGCTGTGTTTTACACACTAGCCACGCAGGGTACAAACTGGCGATAAAGCTGGCCAATAGGGAAATAATCGGCGCTGCAAGTAGCATTAACCAATCCATGGTAGCCAGTGCATCGTAATTAGGATTAGTCGCACGAACGCCCCATAACCCTATTTGGGCAACAAAAATACCCAAGAGTCCGCCAGCCAATCCAATTACCGACACTTCCACAATATGCTGTAAAAAAATGTTCCGCTTGCTGGCGCCCAGCGCGCGCCTGACACCAACCTCTGGGGCGCGTTTTAAGAATTTAGCCAGTAACAAGCCCAAAATATTTGCCACACATACCATCAAAAACATAAAACTAAGTGCAACTAAAATTCGGTTGTCTTCTGATACCACCTTGTTATACACCATCCACTCATTGACATTGCGTAAGCCATATTCCAGTTTCTTCCGCGAAAAGCGCCCCCGTGCTTTCTGATCTTCCATATAAGCCATTAAAAATCGGCCGTAGGCCTCTTTAGCCATGTCAGTATCGAGTTGTACCCAAAACTGAATCCAAACTTTCTCGGAGATCAGTAAGTCTTGATAATTACGCATTGGCTCTTGCTTCCAACTATTCATATTTCCCCACGTACCAGTTTCTTCTAGGGGTGCAATAGTAAAAGGAATGTACAGCTGTTCCGGTGAAACAAAAGCGCCGTTGTTTAGATCGTAGTATTTGACGGGTTGCTCCCAGTCTTCAGTGACGCCCACAATACGATAGCCCTTATTGTCTAAATAAATTTCTTTACCCACTGAATTTTCACCACCGAAGAAACGCTCATTAATTTCTTTTGAAATAACCACCACGTAAGGTTTGTTTTCTTGATCATCTCGTGTCCAAGGAGCGCCAAATATGAAAGGGCGATCAAAAATCTCGAAGAACGCATTTGTAACAAAGCGAGCAGGTTCCATACGCGGCTTGATATCCGGCGAGTTGAGATGAACCGAGAACCCGCTTCTAAAGCTAGGGCTACTTAATACACCCGTATCCGCGTTATATAGGTTCATGGCATCTTGGTAGGTAAGTTGATAAGGCAGATTATCTTCTGAATACCAGTCGTTTCCCTCGTCCATAACTTGTAATTGTGGATAGTAAATTTGGCTACTTTTGTGAGGAATCGGATCCATTGACATCATGTGATACACAGACAAGCTCGTCATCGTAATGCCGATTCCAATTGCGATGGCGAACACCATTAGAAAGCTAATCACAGGCGTATTTTTTATACTTCGCCAACTTAAATCGATATAGTGAAGTAACATGTTATAGCCCTACCTCACTTGGACGTTCCACCACGCACGACGAATCAATTTCTGGTTGACCTTGATATAAAGTAAGATCGGCTAGTTGGCCATCCACAACCTGTATATTGCGCGGAACACGACGCGCCAAATCAGGATCATGGGTTACCATCACGATGGTGGAGCCATTGCGATTGATTTCCTCGAGTAATTCCATCACTTGTCTTGCCATTAAGCTGTCTAAATTACCCGTTGGCTCGTCAGCTAATAAAAAACGAGGTTTTCCCACCAGCGCACGCGCTATCGCGACCCTTTGTTGCTGACCTCCAGAGAGTTGCTGCGGCAGATGCTTAGCACGGCTTGCCAACCCCACCTGTTCAAGACAGGCTTCAACGCTACGTTTACGTTCTTTTGACGATACACCACGGTAGCGCAGAGGCACTTCGACATTTTCAAAAATATTCAAATCAGGAATCAGGTTAAAGCCTTGAAATATAAAACCAATTTTCTGATTACGTAGGTCAGCACGTTGGTTATCAGACAGCTCACCGACATCAATACCATCCAGTGTATATTGGCCGGATGTAAAAGTTTCGAGTAACCCTGCCATATTTAAAAACGTGGTTTTGCCAGAGCCGGAAGGCCCGGTAACAGCAATAAATTCACCTTCGTTTACTTCTAACGAAAAGTCTCTCAATGCGTATGTTTGAACACTGTCCGTTTGATAGACTTTATTTATGTCATGCATTTTCAGCATCATGTCATTCCTTTTCTTATCGTAGTAGCACCGAAGGCGCTTGTTTGAATTTGTCGTAAGTTGATGTCACAATTTGGTCGCCTTCTTGAAGCCCATCCAATATCTCTACTTCGCGCATGCTAGTAGCACCAATTTGAATAGCGACTTTTTCGGCCCTATTTCCACGAACAAGGTAAGCGGTATCCCCTCCCGATTGTAAAAAACTGCCCCGCGCCACCTTTAGGACATTTGTTTTACTTTCCAATAAGATACGCGCTGACACTTGTTGGTTTTGGCGAATAGACTGCATGCTGTTTTCAGGAAAGCGTACACGAGCGATAACTTGGCGATTGACTACCTCTGGAGAGATAGACACAAGTTTTCCCAGTACCGTTTGCCCGCCCATGGTTAACTCAACGTCCATTCCAACCCCTAGATCGCTAGCATAGCTTTCTGCCACACTTAGTTGTGCTTCATAGGCGGATAAGTCCACTAACGTCATTAATAGCTCATTCTTTTTCACCAATGCATTGGGCTGAATAAGTACATTTCCCACGATCCCAGACACACTGGCTTTTATGCTTAAGTTGGCCAATTGTCGTTCTAATTCTTGAACAATCAGTTCTTGCCTGGCCACTTTTTCTGCACTGGTTTTTAGCTCAAAAGCTAAGGTATCTGTAGCAAGTGCTATCTCGCCCATGGCATGTTTGTGAATGACTTTTGCTCTTACAAGGTCGTCTTGTGCTTTCTCAAAGTCAATTTGGCTAATGAGGTGACTTGCAATGGATAGTGTAGCCCGCTTGTCTTCACGAATGGCCGCATCGAGATCCACCTTCGCTAAGTCTGCTTGCTTGTTTAGTAACAGGGTTTGGCGTCTTACATCCAATTTTTCTCTGGCGTGATCGCTTTGCAAACTGGCTAATACCAGCTGCTCTTGTTTCAAAGTACTTTGCAGTTCTGGCGAGTCCACGATAACAATGGTATCCCCTGCGTTGATGAAATCACCAGGCATCACTTTTAGCAACACATACCCTTGCTGTGGACTGTACACTTGAGGGGCATTCGCCGCGATAATTTTTCCCGTGGTAATGATGTCCCGTACGAGATTGCCTTTTGAAACCGTATTTACCTTTAAAGCACTTCTTTCCACGGATAGTTCAGTAGAAGGCGCGGCCAATGACAGATACCCGATTAGCGCAAGAATAACTGCGCCAGTAGTTAACAAAATGCCTCTCTTTTTCGCGGTTTTAGGTGACACCGCTATATCTTGGTTGCGCGTATCTTGGATCATCCTGTTACTCTGCTTACTGTTGTTTCCAGGTTGGCTACTAGCACGCCGAAAACGAGTACTAACAAAGGAAGGGTGATATAACTAAGGAACATCATTTGGGTATTTACTCCTCTTTGAGTGACGCGAAAAAAATGAGTTAGCCGAAAGTTAGAACTAGGACAAATAAGCTATACATCTGGAGCAATACCATTATCATGCCAAGTTTATCATGTTGATTTAATTGCATTTTATTAGAATGAATTTAAAGAATGTGTCCGCTGCGGACACTTATGACTGTCCGGTTCGAAAAGCGGACATTGACTCAATAGAAAAAAGATAACCCGCTGTGTAAAGGGTGATAAGGTTGAAGTGGTATCCAGTTTAACGCCGGTTTCTGCCAATGCGATGACATCGCTGTACCGATGAGACAAGGCAGCAGAGACACTCGTACTACTGAAAAGCATCCCCATCTCGGAAGGAAGTTGAAAGCTATTGCGTTCCTGAGTATTTTCCTATCAGAGCAATTAACTCTTTCAATTTTCCCGTCCCACGTGATCTCGTTACAATTTGACCATGTAGTCAATAATTAAGTGGTTAAAAGAGGTTTTTCATGTTGTCTGAGCAGTCCAAGGCTGAAACATCTATTCGCGCTAAGTTACCCAGCACGCAAAACGGAAAAGTGGCGCTGGTAGCCGAAGGTGGCGGACAACGAGGCATATTTACCGCCGGTGTATTAGATTTTTGGCTTGAGCAACACTACGATCCATTCGATTTACTCATTGGCACTTCTGCGGGTTCGCAAAATTTAACCAGCTATGTGGCGCGACAAAAAGGTTATGCGAAGCGCCTTATTCGGGGTTTAACCCGGCACAAACGTTTTTTTCAAATGGGTCGGGGCTTAGTGGGTAAACACATTGTTGATCTGGATTGGTATTTTGACAAAACCCAAGAGGCCAACCGTCTGCTTGATCTCGAGGTAGCCAAACAAAATGTCAGTGACAGAGAAATACTTTTCACTGCCACTAACGCCCGTGATAGAAAGGCCTATTATTTAAACCCCATGCAAAGTAAACACAACTGGGTCGATCTCATCAAAGCCTCTAGCGCCCTGCCATTGCTGTATAAGCAAGGGGTAAAATTAACTACAAAGGTGGCGGCACAACAGGCTGCCAATACAGACTTTTATTTAGACGGCGGTTTAGCGGCCCCGTTACCGGTGACAGAAGCTTACCGACGTGGCGCCACAAAAATCGTGGTCATTCGCACCGTCGATAAGGGCTTTCAAGCACAATCCCCTTGGTTACAAAAAATCAGTGCTGTTATGTGCTCTACCGGTCACTGTCCAAAAACCATCGATTATCTACTACAGCACGAACAGGCGTACCAAAAAGAACTCGCCTTTATTGACAACCCACCAGAAGGGGTGGAAATCGTGCAGATTTTCGCTGCAGACAAGTTACAAAGTAAGCTACTAGGCAGCAGTGATGATCAGCTGCGAACCGATTACAAATTGGGCCGACAGGCAGGAATAGCCTTTTTAACCAACGAAGGGAGCGCGCAAATCAATCCCCTTAAAGATAGGCACCTCCATCAGCCCTTTAAACCTGCACAGTGTGAAAATGCCTTTCCACTGCCACGGTTTAGCACAGGTAGCGCGATGGGAGTTGATGAAAATAGTCGATTGTCGGCCTAGCCGCGAGTAACAGCATCCCCCTAGTGCACCGCAGCGTGTTCGCAGTAAAGTGATAGGCTGGCAGTGAGGTTATACAAGGTAAGGCATGTCTTCTGTCTTCACACATGGATAATGATGCCCACCGTCATACCAATGCAATATAAACACGCTAGCATTGCGCCATAAACGATGACGATTGCGTTCACTGCCAACAGACAGCCAAGCGGGTTAATCTAGTTATCCATGAAAAAGCTAAAACGCTATCAGTACGAGCGATATGCCATTCTTTGCCAACTTGCCTACCCTGATGCTGCAGAGCACTACCACCAAATACTAGACCCCTTCTATGAACGCCAATTGGTGGATAAGTATGGGCGTTTGAGCGTGAGATTACTGTGGACGGACAAGAAAAAAGAAGTCATCGTGGTTTTCAGAGGCTCTCTAGGCGTTAGAGACTGGTTGGCAAACTTAGTCTTTCTTCCTGCCAAAATTGAACAGGTAAACAGGACTTTTTATGTTCATTGGGGGTTTAGTCGGCTACTTAGTCAACCCATGTATTCGAGCACAAAAAACGTCGAACAAGCACTGCCATTACGAGAGTTATTAGTAAAAGTTATCGCCCCCCTACGCCAACAAGGTAAACGCTTTACCTTCATTGGCCATTCCTCCGGTGGCGCCGTAGCCGTATTGATGGCAGATTATTTTGAAAGAAAATACCCTAAGGCGGTTAAACGGGTCGTCACTTTTGGTCAACCTGCAGTTGGCAGTCGTTCCTGGTACAAAAACTACTTGCTGCACCGTAAAACTTACCGTATTTGTTGCGATTTAGACATCATCACCTTTATGCCGCCCTTTCCCTTTTATTTTTGGCATGTGGGGAAAATGCTTTGGTTACACGATGATAAAATCTACGAAAACACTCCCACATACGAGCGTTTTTTTCGGTCCTTACGCAGCTGGCTACTACGGCCAATTACCTACCATTACATGCGCAAATACATCAGAAATAAAACCTTGTTTGATGAACACTAACCTCTGACTAAAACACAGTGGTTATTTCATCGCTTACACTTGTAAACACCGCGCTTTTAATGGGTATGAACTTAGCCTTTACAGCATCTGATTTATACGAAAATATGCGTTAACAACTTCCGAGGTCCCCTCATAGCCAGATGGTGCCCCGGAGTTAAGAACACTTCGCGATGTGCTACAAGCGAAACTAGTCTATCGCGCAAAGATCCACAAAATCACCGTCATGCAAACTGTCGTAAATGGTTTTCATAATTGATAATTCGGGGGTGGTACTATCAAGGGGGAGCTCCCAAACCATTACGCCACCAAGGCCGTGCTGACGGGCAAAGTTGGTTTTTCTTTCAATCATGGGTAGGCCATTGTAATAGTCTTGCTTGCCTTGATATTGCACATTATCCACGCAAGCATTGGCTGGATCATGTTTAACAATATCAGCAAAACTTCGCCAGCTTGGCCGTGCATAAGCGGGCAATCCCAACATCACGTTCTCGGCGGGAATTTGCCGCTCGCCCACCCAATAAGCAAAGGCGCGTTCCACCAAATCATAGGGCGAGTGATTATCGGGGCGATCATCGTATGTCATCATATTAAGCCAATCAAAACCGGCAAGCGCTTTGTCGCTGTAGGCAGCCGCATCGCCATCGTCGGTGACTTTATTCTTAGTACCAATGACCGCGGCAGATAACTGCTTGCCCTTTGCATGCAAAGCCTGGCTTAATTCAACAATAAAGCCTTCGTAATCATCGGCGCTTTCAAGGCGTGGATATTCCCAGTCCATATCAACACCATCAAGCTGGTAACGAGCCACGAAAGCAAGGATGTTGTGAATGAAACGACTACGAGCTTCGTCATTAGCGGCAATACGTTCGTACACCAAATCGTAACCGCTATCGTCGCCCCGCCAGCCACCAAACGAGATAAACACCTGTTTATTCAGTGCATGGGCGCGCTCAACGGTTTCGTCAATCAAGGCACCATTGACACTTTGTATCGCCCCACTGGCATCATCGGTTGGGTTAGCAAAGGCAATATTAATGTGGGTAACGTAGGGCAATTGCACATCTAGGGCCTGGCGATAGTTTGGATTTTTAATACTGCTATAGCCAATCACTTTAAACTCGGCGTCAATGTTGGCGGTTGAATGAACCGCCGTATGCTGACACGCCGTTAATAGAAGCGATGTCCCCATAGCTATCAGAAAATGAGCGAAGAGACGGGAACATTCGGGCATAAATAATCCTAAAAAAAGTACGATTGACGAATTGAAGAAGCGAAAAAAAACTTGGAGGACTGATTTTCTACGCATAAAGAAATCGTCTTAATAGTATCAGCAATCAATACTCGATCGCGACCGAAGTTTGGACAGCCAGCTGTGGGGGGGAGCCATGATGCTTATCGGCTATTACGCTGATCGGTAACCCAATTTAACAACAAATATCCGATTACGTCAGCGCAACTACAAAAGGCTATTGACGATGAATTACACAAAAGTATGTAGTGTTATCTACGGCGTATTAGTATTCGCGCTATTTATCCTCTTCCTGTTAACAGGTAGCGGCAATTTTTATTTTAAAACCTTCATTGTCTTAACGCTAGGTTATAGCATCACCCTTCAACAAATCATTCTAAGAGCAATAATTGCAAACAAAGACAAGGGCTAGCTTTTCTGTTAGCGAACCTTGCGCCAGCAGAGCCAATGCCAGTGACGTGTTAAGGGGTGTGGCTAAGTACCTCTATTTTCATAGCGGGTACGAATACAGTGTGCGAGATAAAAACAAGGGAAAAAAGTCCTGTGATACTTTTGTGATAAATCCCCCCTATTGTTAGGATATTTACTTCATAAACTGTGCTTACTTAATCAAGGAGACAGTTATGAAACTCAAACAAACAGCAAAATCATTGGCCATTATCTCTACCTTATTATCAGCCGCTCAAGTTAACGCCGCGGATCTGGATATTACCCTTGTAAACCTCACCCACTCAATTTCTTTTACCCCAGTACTGGTTGCTGCCCACGGTGAAGACACATCCTTATTTACCCTTGGTGAAGCCGCAAGCTTGTCATTACAAAAAATGGCAGAGGGTGGTGACACATCAGGACTAAAATCCGATGTCACCGCTGTCGGTGGCGTTAACCTAGATCTTACCGATGCCCCGACATTAGCGGGTGTGACGTCCATGGGTTCTATTGATACAGGCAGCAACGAATACTTATCCCTCACCGCTATGTTATTACCTACAAATGACGGTTTTGTGGGCTTAGACAGCTGGCACATCCCCACCGAAGCCGGTACCTATACCATTATGCTTAATGGCTATGATGCGGGAACTGAAGTGAATGACGAAATCGTCAATGGTGGCGGCGAAGTGGGTGTGGCGGGTATTCCAGCCGATCCAAGTGGTAATGCAGGAAGTGGAGGTACAGGGGCAAGCTTCAACGAAGGCAATACTACTGTTCATATTCACCCAGGCAATATTGGCGATACGGATGCAAACGGCGGTTTTTCTGACTTAGACAGTACAGTACACAGATGGTTAAACCCTGTGGCTAAGCTGGTCATTACCGTTAACTAAGGGAAGATTAGGCATGAAAAAAATTCAAACATTTAAACTTGTCGGATTAATCGCAATGACGGCTATCTTGTCAGCCTGTGATTTAGATGGCAACGACCACGCTAGTGCTGACGACACGGTTGAGCCAATCGAAACACCACAAACCTATGTCTATGAAGTGACCCTGACGAATATCACGCAAGGGCAAATGATTTCACCACCGGCGGTTATTACACATGCCGCAGGCGTGAAGTTATGGGAGGCCGGTGAATCGGCAAGTGTTGCTTTAGAGATGTTAGCTGAAAGCGGCGACAGCAGCGAACTAGTAGCCCTACCCGACGTTGAGCACAGTGTGATAAGCGAAACTGGCCTGGCGCCTGGTGAATCCCAAACACTGACACTGGAACTGAGTGACACCGACGCCATGAGTATTAGTCTGGCGGTAATGCTAGGTATTACTAACGATGGTTTTACCGGTGTAACCGATTTAGATATCAGTAGTCTTGAACTTGATGAAAGCTATAAGCAATCATTAATGGCCTACGATGCTGGCACGGAAAAAAATGATGAAATTGCTGTGCCTGGTGTTGGCGGTGAAGCCTTCAATGCAAGTCGTGAAGGCGACGTGGATCGGGTTGCCGTTCATGCCGGTATATTAACCGAACATGAATTAGACGGTTCAATTTTACTGCCTGAGCATAAGTTTGATAATCCAACAGCCCAATTAATTATCACTCGCGTGCAATAAAATAGTCATTTAACCGCTCTTATCTATATACCTTATAGATAGGAGTGGTTACTTCAATGACCAATAAGATTTTATTAGTTGAAGATAGTCTGGATATTGCCAATATAATTTCCATCAATTTATCGATGATGGATTATCAAGTTGCTGTCTTTCACGATGGTAGTGAAGCCTACAAACAGCTCAACCATCCTTATGATCTCGCCATTTTAGATATCACGCTTCCTGGCACCGACGGCCTTAAATTGTGCAAACGATTACGACAACTACAACCGGATATCGCAATCATTATGCTCACCGCCAAAACCACTGAATTAGATGTGGTAAAGGGCTTAGAAAATGGCGCTGATGATTACTTAACTAAGCCGTTTTCCGTTTTAGAATTACAAGCCAGAGTTAAAGCACACCTAAGGCGTAATCAAGGTAAGCAGCAACTCGAGACAGCAAGTAAGGAAGTGTTAACTTTTGGTGAGTTAACCATTGACCCAAATCTCTATCGAATACAACTTAGCGATACGGTGTTGGAATGCACCGCCAAAGAATTTGAGTTGCTGTATTTTTTAGCCCAGCAACCCCAACGGGTTTTTAGTCGAGAAGAATTACTCCATAGTATTTGGGGGTGTCGTCGTGAAGGCTCGGCCCACACCGTCAATTCTACGGTTAATCGCCTTCGTTCAAAGCTAGAGACTGATCCTGCCAACCCATTTTGGTTAAAAACCGTTTGGGGCGTTGGCTATAAGTTTTCCTATTAAAAAGACACTATTAATCGAGATTACCCATGTTCCGAACACTCGCCAGCCAACTCACCCTCGCCATTAGCGCTTTATTCATTATTGCTGCCTTTGTTTTATTTCAATGGTATTTACATAGCAGTGAAAAGTTTGCTGATGAAGTTGAACAAGTTTTACATAGGGATTTGGCGGCCCATATCGTTCATGATAATCCTCAATTAGAAAGTGGGGTCATCGACACCGACAGCTTGGTGTCGGCCTTTCACACCAAAATGTTATTAGGTCCAGAATGGGAATTTTACGCACTCGATACCAAGGGAAAGGTACTCGCTTACTCTGCCCCTGAGGGCGTAGTTAAATTAAACAGCATTAACCTAAAACCTATCCATGATTATCTTAACGGAAAGCACTTTCCCGTTTATGGCGATGATCCTAGAACCCCAGGCGCACAAAAAATATTTTCGGTTACCCCCATCACCAACGCCCAATCGGCTCAGGCACAGGGGTATTTATACGTTATTATCGGCGGCCAGAAACGGGATTCTGCCACCGCCCTTTTAGCAGGTAGCAAAGTAGTAAAAGACAGCGCTTTTACCCTTGGGTTAACCATTTTATTCGGTCTTATGGCCATGTTGTTGATAATTACCATTATTACTAAACCACTAAAAAAGCTTAGCCAGCGTAGCCTCGACTATGTCAAAAATGACTTTACTCACCTAAATGCTCCCCCTAACACTTGGCTAAACAGCAAAGAAATTGAAGACTTAGAAACAAGCTTTATTTGTGCAGCCCAGCACATTAATAAACAACTCAATCAGATAAAAAATACCGAACAACTGAGAAGAGAACTGCTGTCTCATATTTCCCATGATTTCAAAACGCCAATGACAGGCCTAAACGGCTATTTAGAAACTTGGTTGATTAGCCCCGAAGACAAACGTAAGCCAGAGCTTGTGCATCTAGCGTATCAAAACAGTTTGCAGATCAACCAACTGGTAGATCAACTCTTTGAGTTAGCACGGCTAGAAAGTGGCGATATTCAGTTTATTCCCGAACCCGTTAACGTGGTGGAACTCGCCTACGATGTGATGCAGCGCCTTCGTTTTCAGGCCGAGCAACAACAAGTCCAGCTTCGGGTCGTAGCCGATACGGAACATGGCATTATCGCCTATGCCGATATCAGCAAGTTAGAGCGCGTATTGGTGAACTTAATTGATAATGCCATTCGTCACACCCAAGCGAGCGGTATGGTAAAAATCGAAATCAATGATTATCAAGATAAGGTGGCCATGAGCATTATCGATAACGGGCGCGGTATTCATCAAAACGAACTCGAAGCCATCTTTGAACCTAAATATCAGGCCTCTAATACCCAAGCAAACATTGCCAATGCAGGGCTAGGCTTATCCATCGTAAAGCGGTTACTGGAAATACATAAAAGCGTTATTCATGTCTCTAGCAAACCCGGAATAGGCAGTCAGTTTACCTTCGAACTCGGGAAGACTGCGTAAACGAACAGATAATAAAGGGTCGTTAATCTTTCCCCTTTCCTTTATTTTGAGAGCAGCGTTTAGAACAATACTTCACGTTGCTCCAGTTCTTTTCCCATTTTTTTCGCCAACTAAATGGGCGATGACAAACGGGACACATTTTTTCAGGCAGTTCAGACTTCTTCATTGTGTGTCAATTTCGATAAAAATATCTCCGCATCCTGTTTCATGGCATCGATATTTTCATTTTTCATGCGGCCGTAGGTTTTATAGATCAGTGCCATACGTGGGTTGTTGCTGAGTTTTTCTTTGTGCTTGTCTATAAAGTGCCAATACAGATAATTAAAAGGACAAGCTTTAGGGCCTGTTTTTTTAGACACCTGGTAACCGCAATTTTTACAGTAGTTCGACATCTTGTTGATATAGCTGCCACTGGCGACATAAGGCTTACTGGCTAAGTTGCCGCCATCACTATATAGGATCATACCAGCCACGTTTGGTAGCTCTACCCACTCATAGGCGTCTGCATACACCAGCAAGTACCAATCTTGCACCTCTTGAGGGCTTAATTCAGTTAATAAACTGAAGTTGCCCAGTACCATTAACCGCTGAATATGATGGGCATATGCGTTGTCTTTGGTTTCTTTAATACACTGTCGCATACAATTCATATTGGTGCGTCCATGCCAGTAGAAATCCGGTAGGGTTCGGCTATTGTTGAAATAGTTGTCGTGTTTGAGGGCAGGCATAAAATGCCAGTAATAGCCACGTACATATTCTCGCCAACCAAGAATTTGTCTTATAAAGCCTTCTGCAGAATTAAGAGGCACCTGCCCTGCGCAGTAAGCTTGCTCCGCGGCCATGATCACTTCTTTTGCCGTCAGTAACCCACAATTTAAGTAAAAGGCAATATGGGAATGATAAAGCCAGGGTTGCCCCTCTACCATGGCATCTTGGAATTTACCAAAGTGAGGCAGACGCTCTTGCAGAAAAATATCGAGCACCCCCAATGCATCGTCACGAGTCACCGCAAAGTAAAAGTTGTCTAGGTGACCAAAGTGATCAGAAAACACGTCATCAACAAGGCGTATCACCTCGTCGGTTATTTTGTCGGTTTTAAATGTTGTATGTTTGGGTACCTGTTGTGTCGCTGGCATAGGTTCCCGGTTTTGGGCATCATAATTCCACTTTCCCCCTTGCGGGTTATCACCGTCCATAAGTACATGGTGTTTACGGCGCATTTGACGGTAAAAAAACTCCATTCTTAGCTGTTTTCTCCCTTCCGCCCATGCACTAAATTCATCGGGAGTAGAAAGAAACCGATTGTCTTGGCAAAAAATGACGGGACACCCTAAAACGTGTTCCCATTGCTGCATACTTTTTAACAGTCGATATTCACCCGGCATGGTCACCCTTACTTCGCTAAAGTCGCCTTTAGCACAGGCAAGCTTGACTTGTTCGAGTAGGCTTCCTTGGTTGTTTTCATCATCATATTTGATGTAAGAAACGGTGTAATTATTCGCTTTGAGCTCTGCAGCGAAATGACGCATAGCACTGAATAAAAATGCGATTTTCTTTTTATGGTGGTTAACATATGTCGCTTCTTCACGCACTTCAGCCAGTAAAAGGGTATCCACGGTTTTTCTGGCATCGCTGATGGCAGGTAAGGTGTGAGTAAGTTGATCGCCTAAAACTAAAATAAGTGCTGCCATGCTCTGCTCATTGGGTTGTGGTATTGATTGAAAGACAACCAAAGCAACTCACAACGGTGTCTTCGTTAAATAAAAGAAGTTAAATATGTGTAGAAGTATAGGAAGGATCAGTTAATGTAAAAAGGTGCATAGTCCCCAGTACCCTTTCCTCGCACCCTATGCAATACTTCGCCTGATCAACAGTAGCTAACAAGAGTAGAACGTGTTTTATTTAGTCGCGATAACCGTATTATGGGCATTTTCTTTTTCGTTAATTGGTGAATATTTGGCCGGTGAAGTAGACAGTTATTTTTCTGTTCTTACCCGAGTTTCATTGGCATCTTTCGTCTTCTTGCCTTTCTTAAAACCCCGCTTGTTAACCACACAACAAAAGCTCGTGCTGAGCGCATTGGGTGCAATGCAGCTGGGGGTGATGTATATCTTCTTTTATCATTCATTTTTATATCTAACCGTACCTGAAGTATTGCTGTTCACTATCTTCACCCCGCTTTACGTTGCCATACTTAACGACGCCCTATTTAAACGATTTACCCCGCTGCATATTCTCTGCGCCCTAATCGCTACCGCAGGTGCCGCGATCATCCGCTTTCAAGGTGTCAGTGAAAATTTTTGGGTGGGCTTTTTCATTGTACAGGGCGCAAACCTTTGCTTTGCGTTAGGTCAGGTCGGCTATCGAAAACTGGCATCCACATTTCCCCCAAACCTGTCTTACCGTCACATTTTCGCGTGGTTTTACATTGGCGCTCTTAGCATTGCCCTACCGGCGTTCTTTCTTTTGGGCAACCCCCAACAACTGCCGCAAACCAATATCCAATGGGGTGTGCTGATGTGGCTTGGTATCGTGGCATCTGGGCTTGGTTATTATTTTTGGAATCTAGGTGCCTTGAAAGTCTCCGCCGGCACCTTAGCTATTATGAATAACGCGCTCATCCCTGCGGGACTGGTGGTTAATTTGCTACTTTGGCAAAAAGACACCCATTATGGCCGTCTTTTACTGGGTGGTTTGGTAATAGGGCTCGCGTTGTGGATATCTCAGCGGTACTCGGCTAAGCAAGTTAGTTCACTGAACTAACCACGGCCCCATTAGGCCGAAAGAAAAATTAACGCCGTTGGTAGATGCTGTGCATTGTGTAGTCTTTTCTTGGCCCTTTAACCTCCCATGTGGATGACCAGGTTGGCCACGACTGAAATCCATAATCGACCACATAGTTATCGTCACCGCAAAGATGTTCGCCGTGGGGTTGCCCCACACTAAACGTATGGAAATAGCGTTCATCATCAAACAATACGTCAAACCTGTTGCGTGACGATTGTTGCCATATATAGGCCCGCTCAGCCAGTAGCGTGTTGCCATTGGGGCCGGTAACCTGCCCCGTCTCTTGATAGTGCAGCTGGGACTTGCACCACGTAAAGCAAGCGTTTCCAACAAATTGAAATTTATCACCGTTATTTTGCACAATGGTACGCGTCACAAGCCAATTACCGACAAAATCATTCAAGCTGGCAGGTAACGTTTTCTTTATCAGAGGGTCGTGCGGGCTATTATTGCTCATATGGTGGGGTTTATTCACGATAATGGATCATTATAAATCATAATGAACTAACCTATTAGGATATAACAACTAATCCGCTAACTCCACAGCACAAAAATTGCCGCCAGGCCAATAAGCATTAACCCCACCACTTCATGTTTGGCCACCCGCTTTTTAAGCCAAAATACCGATATAAACATGGTTAACAGCACTTCGACTTGACCGAGTGTTTTCACATAAGCCACATCGTTTAATGTCATGGCAGTAAACCAGCATATTGAGCCTACACAACTGGCAAAGCTGGTTACCAAGGTAAACTTTCGGTGGTTGCCTAATTGCTTCATCGTTTGGGGCCGACGTAAAGCGATATAACTACACAAAAAAAACGTTTGAATACATAAAATCCAAAGCAGCGTCCATGCAGCACTGTGGTAACTGGGCAAGGGCAATAAATGACTTAGTTCTCGAATAAGTAACGATGCAAAGGCAAAGCAGGTACCGCAAGCTAAGCCTATAAATACCGTACTTAAACTCACCTCACCACCTCGACGAAAGCCGCTTAAAACAAATACAGCAAAGGTGCCAATGACAATGCCAACCCACCCCATTGGAGTTAATACACTGCCAAACAATAATGTGCCGAAGATACCCGCCGCTAGCGCTTCACTTTTGGCTAATCCCGCGCCGATGGCAAAATTCTTTTGCTTAAATAAGATCACCATTAAAGAGGTTGCAGCAATTTGTAGCATTGCTGCGGCCACAGCCATAAGCCCATATTTAAGGGTAAAATGCGGCACCGAAACTGGCTTAAAATAGTACAGAATCAATAGATAAAGCAGGGCGATTGGCGGGGCAAACAAAAAGCGGGATAAAGTAACGCCTGAGGTGCTTACACTATGGCTTAACTGACTTTGAAATGCATTGCGAAAGGTTTGGAAAACCACGGCTAACAGAGTAAAAAAGGCCCAACTCAAAACAACTCCAAATTGAAATATAAATAGATAAAGACCATGAACGGTCTGGCTACGTGTTAAGAAAAACGTGAAAAATAAAAATTAAGCGTAACGTTTTGCTGCTAACGCTTCACGCTGCTGCTGAGCTAACAATTGAGCAAGGGCATTGGCGACGTAATCGATGTGCTGAACAGCAACAGCCATAGCATGTTCCGTTTCGCCTTTGATCACCGCGTTTCCTAAGGCGAGATGCTGCTCAAGTAACGTTTGCGCGCAATGCCGTTGATTTAACATTTCACTACGACTGAAAAACATCCCACTGCGGTTCAAACTATATAGAGACGCCATCATATGTATAAGGGTACGATTATGACTAGCGTGTACAATTGCCATATGCAATTGGGCATCCAATTCTAATGCCTGAGATAAGTCACCGTTTTCATCGGCACGTATCATTTCATCAAGAATGGTCTGAATACCCTGTTTATCTTCTTGCGTGGCGCGCTCGCTAGCCAATTGGGCTGCAAACACTTCCTGACTTTTACGATACTCTAAATGGTCTTGAATAGCCCGCGGATGACGACAGTACAAGGCAATAAGCGCTGGTGTCATCACGTCACCACTTAACGGAGCCACAACGGCACCACTACCTGGATGAATAACTAACAGTCCACGCTCTTCTAAGATACGTAACGCTTCACGCAATTTAGGTCGTGACACACCTAACTGTTCTGCTAACGCTCGTTCAGCCGGTAATTGCATCCCACTGCTTAAAATACCGTCGAGAATATAATTTTCTAGTTGTTCCACCACCGCATCAGATAACGAGTGCTGCTGTACCGATTCAAATATTTCAGCACGGCATTTCGCTTGTGTTTCGTTGGCGATAAAAGAGGGTGATTTCATAGAAACTCGGGTAAACAGGCACGTCATCAGAATGAGGCAATTTTACCTGTGATCCTCAAATAAGAGTAGCCCTTTGTGGTAAATAAAATTGACCAAACACAACTGGTAAAGTATGTTTACCAAAACAACTCAACATGAAGCCCCATTATGAGACTCAAAGATTGCCACAACTATCATGATTTTCGTCAACTCGCTAAGCGACGTTTACCTGGCCCAATTTTTAATTATATTGATGGCGGCGCCGATGATGAGGTAACCCAACAGCGCAACAGCGACGCCTTTGCGGCTTGTGATTTAGTACCCAATGTATTGCGGGGTGTTAAAGATATTGATTTATCCGTTACCGTAATGGGACAGAAATTAGCCATGCCCCTTTATTGCTCCCCTACCGCCTTGCAACGCCTCTTCCATCACCAAGGCGAACGAGCTGTAGCAGCGGCAGCAGCCAAGCATGGCACCATGTTTGGCGTATCTTCTTTAGGCACGGTAAGCCTTGAAGAACTGCGCAAAAAACACGATACGCCCCAGGTCTACCAGTTTTATTTTCATAAAGATCGTGGGTTAAATAGTGCCATGATGCAGCGGGCCAAAGAAGCCGGTGTGGAAGTGATGATGCTTACCGTTGACAGTATTACCGGTGGCAACCGGGAACGGGATCTACGTACCGGCTTTTCCATTCCCTTTAAGCTGACTTTAGGCGGCATCATGCAGTTTGCCATTAAGCCCATGTGGGGGATCAACTACGTTACTCACGAATCATTCAGTTTGCCTCAATTGGATGAACACATCGATATGGATGGCGGAGCCATGTCTATTGGCCGATATTTTTCTGAAATGCTCGACCCTGCCATGAATTGGGATGACGTGGCTAAAATGGTTCAAGAGTGGGATGGTCAATTCTGTTTAAAAGGGATCATGTCGGTAGAGGATGCGAAAAAAGCAGTGGAAATTGGTTGTACAGGGATCATCCTATCTAACCATGGTGGACGTCAACTCGATGGCTCTCGCGCACCATTTGATCAACTCAAAGAAATTGTCGACGCCGTGGGCGATAAAATTGATGTGATTATGGACAGCGGTATTCAACGGGGATCTCATGTGGTGAAAGCCTTAGCATTAGGTGCGAAAGCGGTGGGAGGCGGACGGTGTTACTTGTACCCATTGGCGGCTGCAGGTCAACCTGGCGTGGAACGGGCACTTAGCCTAATGAAAGCCGAAATCCAGCGCGATATGATGTTAATGGGTTGCCAATCTGTCAGTGACTTACATGAAGGCATGCTAAGGTTTCGTTAGTAAAAGCAAGATCACTTAGGCACGAAAAAGCCTTATATAAATAAACCAGCTAGCCATGTGGTAACAGCAGCGTCTTGCTCTCTGTTACCACATAAAGGCCCATTTACTGGGTTCATTGCCTAACATTCATCGTATTTTTACCATTGAAAAACCACTAAGTTCTTAATTGGTCGCGGGTGCAAAACGTATTTTTCCGGCTTCTACCGACATGTTCAACGGAATAGTGGCTAGCCATGCCACCCCTGGTTGGCTGGTATCTAAGGTGTAAACTGGGTTGGTTTTTAAGTACGCGTTGACCAACGCCATGACATCGTTACTGACTGGCGCCAAATTGCCACTAAAGCCACCGGTTTGAATACTGCTATCTAATAAGGTTAGCGATTGCACGTAGATGGCTTTTTCGCTGGCATTGTAAGATGGTGCACCTTCTAAACTTAACGTCACCTTGGCCGGATACGTAAACCCCAGCATACCTGCAATGGCATCGGCATCGACGGTTAACCGGATCACATCTTTGTTGTCTGGGCCAATATCTACGGCTAGATCATTCACTGCAATTTCAACGGGAACCCCCAATACACGGGTATTATCGTTTAATTTAAGCAGTTGTTTGCTAAGCACCGTTTCGAGTTCTGAATTGTTAACCGTATAAGACGTTAACGATGCTAACGAACTACAACCCAAAATCGAAAAGCTCATTAAGAAAAGCAGTAATATACGCATGGCGCGCCTCTATAATTATAAATGATAATAAAGCAATGTAGCACGACTGTCGTGGGAACATCATCTGGTGATATTGGTGACCTTAATACAATGCTTGCCGACAAGGGTCAAGATTACGTAAAGATTGCCCCTGTACAAGCCTCTGCCTCCCACCCTTATTGCAAATGATTATCATAATCAATATTATACGGGCAATTTTTCAGTAACTCCTTATTTTGCTCATTATGTCTTTATCTCTTCCCTGCGCCATTTTCACTGCATGCACCTTATTGTTAGTGACGTCTTTTGCTGAAGCAGCATCGTCAGAATCCAGCGACGACAATGTCACCGCGGCGCCTCAAATACCTGATGATGAACTACAGCATATTGAAGTGACTGGACGCGCTTTATCTTTGTATAAATCCGACCACGCAAACTTAGGCACAAGAACCAATACAGCAATTGAAAAGATCCCCCAAAGTATTCAGGTGCTTACCCAAGCGTTAATCACCGATCAGGCAGCTTATGAAATCTCCGATCTTTACCGCTCAATTTCAGGTGTCTCATACAATAATTTTTCCACCGTCACCATGCGTGGCTTCGCCCAAGATGAAATTCTCTATGATGGATTAAAGGGTGACCCTTTTAGTGGTTTTTCCATCCCCCAGTTATTTTCTATTCAAGAAATCCAAGTATTGAAAGGTCCATCTGGGGCCGTCTACGGGGCTGGCGATTCTGGGGGCGTGATTAATTACGTAACCAAAAAACCCACTTACGAAGCCATCAATACCATGGAATTAGGGCTAGGCAATAAAGACTTTTTAAGCGGCAGTATTGAGTCTTCCGGCCCGATTAATGAGGCAGCTTCCCAACGCTATCGTGTGGGAGTGTTTATCAGTGATGAAGGTTCTTACCGCAATAATGTTGACGAACAAAATCGAAGTATTGATGTAGGCTATGGGTGGGATATCAATGCTAACAACACCTTAACCGTACAATACAACCACATCTATCAGCATATTGATGGCGCGAGACTAAGGGGCATTCCCACCGACGATGATGGAAACTTCTTAACCAATACCTCTTGGAATAATAATGAAGCCAGCGATTATCAAGAGCTCACCGCGAATGTTTTACAACTTAATTTACGTACCGATATTAACAGCTGGTTAAGCAGTCAGTTGAATGCTCGTTACTATACCAATAAAGAAACGCAAAATTACCATGAACTCAATGCACTAATTGATAGCGACGAGGATGGTGAATATGATGAAACCAAACGCCAATATCGCGACCGTTACGAACAAAATAAAGGGGCTTTTGTAGCTGGGTATCTGGTTGCTGAACTCGCCGATCATACCTTGGTTTTCGGCACAGACTATACCTATAACACTAATGACTATTTGTACTATCGCGCCACCGGTGAAGATGATGGCGTATCCAATTTAAGCCTGTTTAACCCCGTATATGGTCAGGATGATATTAACGACTATGTCATGACCTTATATGCCGATGAACATACGGTGTTAAACCAAATGGGGCTCTTTGCTCAAGATCAATGGGCCATCACCGATAAGCTAAACTTGGTGGTCAGTGCTCGGGGTGACTATATTGATGAAGATTTTTCGGATTATAAAGATAACGCCACTGCGTCATATCATGATCTCGGCTATTCCACCCGTCTTGGTGCCACCTACTCGTTAAACTCCCAGGTGATCCCCTATATGTCTTATTCCACCGGGTTTTCTCCCCAGTCTGCAGAAGATCAAAATACCTCTGAAGACGGGAGTTTATTCGATCCGGAAGAAAGCCAACAATTTGAAATGGGTGTACGCAGCTTTTGGTTCGATAAAAAAATGAACCTAAACCTTGCCGCGTTTCATATCGAACGCAAAAACATGTTAGCCGAAGATGTAGACAACGATGACTATAACGTTGCCATTGGAAAAATTCGCAGCCAAGGCCTTGAGGTAGATATTATTACCGATATTACCTCACGCTGGGTGGCCAATATCAATTATGCATACAACGATGTCACCGTCAGTGACACCGATAATGATTACCAATATACGGCCAATATTCCACGACATCAATTAGGGGTATGGACCCGCTATGATTTCCCCAGTATCAACTCATCTATCGCCTTGGGTATGGATTATGTGAGTGAGCAGCGCAATCGCAGCAATCAAATTGTAAAACCCTATACAATTTTCGATTTGTCGTGGCAAACCCAATGGCAGGATTGGAAAATTCAGGCCAATGTGAAGAACCTATTTGATAAAGAATATGCCATCAGTGGCTTTACCGAAACCATTGGCTCGTACGTGGGTGAACGCCGCCGTCTTTATTTGATGACATCTTATGATTTTTAGTCGCACCGTTAGCGTGGGGTAAATGCGGCTTATAAGGCGACTATTTCATCTAACATAAGGGGCACGATTTCATAAGCCATTGTTTGACGCTGAAAGGTTGTTGCCTCGGTTTTGATAATTAGCTTTAAATACCGCGTCGTAAACTCCGCGACGTTTAGCGTTACGCTACTGCCATCATTTAGCAAATTATCTTCTTTGGCAGTTATCACTTTACTCCAACAAACCCCATCGTTTGACTGGCACAGTTGAACGTACCGGGGAGGAGCAAAGTGTCGGTGTAACCCCGGTGTATAACCTAAGGTTACCTGGCTGAAGGTTTGTGCTTGCATAACATCAATTTCAATTTGCGCTTCGCCGGTAGGAAAGTGCGCCCATTCATCAGCATGAAAACAGTTCAATTTACGACTTATTCCACTGACTAAGGTTTTTTCTGGTGCAGGGTTCCACTCTCGATTGACCTGACAATGACGTAAACTCAACCTTGCTCCCACCAGTTTACTGTTTAGGGTGTGAAATCGGCTTTTGGAGTACCATCGACCATGGATCTTATCCTGCGCTCTGACGCTTAAATTTGTATTCCCTGTTAACACCAATGGCTTATCAACGCGCTGACCATATTTAGGATCAGAGCCATCTAAAGAGTAATACCAAGTAATGTCATCTTTAATTTCAGCGGACAACGAAATGTGATGCTGTGCGCTTAGCCCAGTTCCTATCAAAGACGAGGAGATATCCGTCGCATAAATGGATTCAGAAACGTTTATTCCCATATAGGTGAATCGTTGCATCAGGTGCTTAAGCCGGCCACTAAACTCAGCCCAGTTTTTTTCTTCTGATTGTGTCCATGCCACTTCTGCTAGCGCCGTCATGCGTGGGATAGCCATATATTCCACTTGCGCTAACGTAGTAAAATACTCACTCCACAGCTGCCCCTGAATACCAATAATATGATCCTTTAACGGCGAATCGCGATGTTGTGCCGGTATGGGTTGGAAATGATAAACATCAGACGTAGACGTAAGCCCATGAATACTCATGGGTTCGTCAACAGATTTTGATTGATAAAAGTCGAAATAGGTACTCGATGCGGGGCTCATGATAACTTCATATCCTGCTTCAGCGGCATCTAATCCCACCTGGGCGTTTTGCCAACACATTATTGTGGTGCCAGGTATCTCGCCGCCTTCTATTACCTCATTCCAGCCTATGGGCTTTTTACCCAACGAGATAATGATGTCAGAAACCCGTTTAATGAAGTAATGGTGAACACGGTCGTAGCTTTGCCAACCCTGTTCTTTCATGAGTTCACTCACAAATGGACTTTGCTGCCACTGGGTCTTAACCACTTCGTCACCACCAAGGTGAATATAATCTCCAGGAAACAAATCGGCAATTTCCCGAAACAAAGTATGAAGGGCCTGGAAGGTTTCCTCGGTAGGACACAATACATGCTGGAAGATACCAAAACTTTCTTCGACTGGTGGCTTGTTGCCGGTACAACCAAAGTTTGGATAAGCATGCAAAAAGGCAGTAGCATGGCCAGGTAAGTCGATTTCTGGTACGACGACAACGTGTTTTGTTTGGGCATACGCCACAATATCCCGCACGTCGTCTTGGCTATAATACCCGCCATGGGCGATACCATCCCCGGTAAAATCGCCATCCAGCGTGTGACCGACTACGGTTTGATTGCGCCATGCTCCCTGCTCTGTCAGTTTGGGGAAAGCGCGAATTTCTATTCGCCAGCCTTGATCATCGGTAAGGTGCCAGTGAAAGCGATTGATTTTATGCAGCGCTAGCAAGTCAATAAAATGCTTAATAAAGGTGACCGGCATAAACCGTCTAGCCACGTCTAAATGCATCCCTCGATAAGAAAACCGTGGGCTATCTTTGATTTCAACCTGTGGTAAGAGCCAGCTTACCTGACCTCCCTTAAAGTCTAAAAAGGCGGCATTGGGTATCAGTTGAATTAGGGTTTGAAAAGCATAGAACACCCCTGTTGTGGACGATGCCGCAACACCAATAGCAGTTTGACTTACCTTCAGCGTATATTCTTCAGGTCCAAGAGCTGTGTTTTTTTCAACCGTCAGCCTGGGCACGCCGTCAACTTGTGCTTTTGCGAAGGATTGACTGTCAGTAGAGGTCGCTTGGCCTTCCCACTTAACATCGTCAAGTAGCAGCGAGACATTAAGCTCTAATTTAAACCAACGCTGCCAGCGCGTTATCTCGTCCACAAAACAGGCAGCCGTAAAAACCCGCAACTGCGAACCTAATGCAAACCTTCCGACATGAAATGTACAGTATTGCGGTTTGGGTATGATACTCGGTTGGCGCCAAGATAGTTTAGCGTTCCTAGTCATTTTATTTATATTACTGATAACCCATGCCCCTTGTTGTTTGCTACACAGATACGTTAACGCCCCATGAAACCATCGGCTGACTTGTCACTCGCGCCACCCCATCCATAGACAACGTTGTCAGTTATAGTAATTCATTGTAATATCTTTGCCTATCTAAAATGTGTCTTGTTGATCAACAATATGATGAGTGATCCTGCTTGTAAGCTTAGCAACAATAAAGTTATGCATACGATTTCAATTGGTGAGCATAAGGCCCTGTGTATTGACAATTTTTTAGACCAACCAACGCAGCTCATTGATTATGCCAGACACAGTCAGTACGACCCCTATCCCGGTTACCAATCAAAGAAAGGTTACCCTGGTGTACGGGCTCCGGCACCGCAAAATTATTCGTATAATTTAACCACCTACATCGAACCGATATTAAAACGCGTTTTTAATGTAGGAGCCGGTAAAGATATTCGAAAAAGCCTATGCGCCATGTCGCTGCTCACTATGGCAGAAGACAGCCTGAGCCCCATTCAATCTACCCCTCATTTTGATTCCAGCGAACCCAACCATTTAGCCGCAATTCTCTACCTTTCCGGCGCAGAACATGGCGGTACCGCCTTTTACCGGCATTGTTCCACTGGCATTGAACGCATCACCAAGCAAAATGTAGATGGTTACTTAGATCGTTATTACGAAGAACTCAATACGACTGCTTTGCCCACCCCAACCTATCGTTTCGACAGTAACTCACAGTACACTAAAATAGGGTATATCGAAGGCGTGTATAACCGATTAGTGGTTTATCCTGGGGGGCTTATCCACAACCCCTATATTAAGAACAGTGAACTAAGTATCAGTACCAGCCCGCAAAACGGACGTTTAACCGTCAACACATTTTTTGACTTCTAATCCACGCCTCCTTTGCATAACTACATGAACTTGCCCTTGTGAGTGGGGTTTTATACCTAGTTATTGGTGTGAAAACTGCGGATAAAAAAAGCCCAACGTGGGTTGGGCTTTTTTAGTCATCAATTATTTTTTACACGGTATTACTAGTACTTGTAGCTTACACCGAATTTCATTGTGCGCTCACCCATAAAGGACCATGCTGGGTAGCCTTCTTTAAGGGCATCTTTCACCGAGGTGTCCATATCTGCGGCACCATATTGCACGTCGTCTTCTTCTAGAATATTGGCTACTTCTAATGTGAATTTGAAGTTATCAGTGGCATTCCATGCAAAGCTCGCATCAAGGGTGCCGTAGTCGTCATGCATACGGTTTCCGTACCAACCTGTTTCACGAACCATATATTTTGAACGGTAGTTATAAGCCGTTCTTGCCGAGAACTGCTCATTTTCCCAATAAACAACAAGGTTTCCTGTGTGCTTAGATGAGTTGGTAAATACGGGTATTTCATCGGTGAAACTTTCTTTTGGCGCTTTGGCGTCAGCATAGGTGTAGTTAATTATCGTACCAAACCCATTTTCAAACGCATGCTGAATCTGAAACTCTGCACCGTATATATCGCCACTACCAGCATTAACATATTGGTTTACTGTCCAGCTATCTGCATCAATGTCAGGGCTGACAACACCAATCGACTGAGACACTTCCGTCTGAGAAACAATAAAGTTAGATACATGCTTGGTGAAAAGGCCCACCGACATTAAGTTACCTTGACCATAGTAGTATTCAAATGCGACGTCCGCTTGCGTACTTTTTTGCGGCTCAAGACCAGGATCACCAAAGGTGACTTCTTCGTTTCCTGATATATTGTCGTTATACCCTTCCATAGAAGCGAGGAACATACTTTCATAGTTCGCTCTTGTAATTGCTTGGGAAGCCGAGACTCGAATTATGATATTTTCGTCTAATTCGTACTTCAAATTAAAACTAGGTAAAAAGTCATCATAAGAGGAAGACTCAGAGGTAAGATCATATCCCCAGCCATCATTGTTGGAAACATCGTCGGCTGTGATCTCTGTGCCATCTAGACTATAACCGCTGGCTGACGCCTTAGTGCGAATATACCTAAGGCCTATGTCACCACTAAAATTATCCCCTTCAATGATTAACATGCCGTAAACCGAAAAATTATCTTCTTCAATCAATCCGTAATTGGAGCGCTCTTCTACCCAGCCGGCAACGTTATCTATGGTATTTGACACCATGGCAGAAATATTCGGGCGAGGGAATGACCAACCATTTTCACCCATTTCGATGGTACCGCTATAAAGGTCTGCCGTATCCACATAAACGATGTCATCATCATCGACCCAGGTTGCGCGATACTTTTTCTGCTCTAATTCATGGCTGGTTGCCCGGACACCGGTTTTAAAAGAGGAGAAGATGCCACGGTCAATATAGTACTCAAGATCTAGCTGAGCGTAAGTTTCTTCATCGGTATTAGGCCCTTTGGTGGTCGCCCATGCACCAGATGCAGTAGTTTCAGTAGGTAGGTTATCTAACGATACGCTTTGATCAGAAGTGGGGTTGATATCAATTTTATGCCCTGTGGCATCAATGGTTCCCGTCCAAGTGGGTAAACTGGCACCTTCAGTAGAGGCGTCATAAGAATAGTTAGTGGTTAAATCGGTTCCGCCATCAGCCTGCGTATTACCCACCACAGCCGTTAACTCGTAATTATCTCCGGTATATTTAAAGTCCAAAGTAACGCTATCGGAACTCATGGAAGCTGCACGTGCCCAGGTTTGCACAAACGCATCGGTGGCATTATCCGCTGATGTGTCACTGGCAATACAAACGCCGTCCGGGTTGTAGTCAGAGGTAACCTCGTTACGAAGCGTACAATTATCTTCATGGAAAATGTAATGGCTGGTGTTTGAGTTATCAGCATCCAATGTCATACTCAACCAATGAAAACCAATTTCCAGTGCATCAGTAGGTCGATACTGAGCTGAGATATCAAAAGCAGTACGCTTTCTTTCCTGTACAAAAGTAGTTGGAGAAACATCACTGGACCAGCGAGTATCGGCTTCTGTACCCCGACGGATATAATCTCCATCGGTAAATGCCCCGGCCACAAGCACCCCAAAGTTATTGTCGTCATTTTTCCAACTGTACAAGCCAGAGTATTCTTGACCGTCATCACTGACTGTACCGACAGAATATTTCGAGCCTAAGTAGAGAGTATTGGCATCTAAAGATAACGGCTTTCTGGTGTTTACGATAACCGTGCCGCCAATGCCTCCTTCGGGTAAATCGGCGCGAGACGTTTTATACACTTCCATACCACTGATCAATTCAGAGGGCAGCATTGAATAGTTAAACGAGCGATCCACAGCCACCTGGTCATACCAACCGGTTGACGCCACAGACTGACCGTTCAAGGTAGTGTACGTCATTTGTGGGTCCGTACCTCTAATAGACACTGAGGCGCCTTGGCCAAATGCGCGATCCACACTGACACCAGGAATTCGTCCAAGAGACTCACCCACATCAGAATCTGGTAGTTTACCCAAATCTTCCGCTGAGATGGCATCCAGTATACCTACCGAGGAACGCTTGGTTTCCACCGCTTTTTCTAATGCACCGCGCACACCCGTCACCTGGATGACCTCAGTACCATCGTTCGCCGCACCAGCCTCTTGACCGAATGCATAGGGAGTAGTTCCTGACAATGCTGCAAGGATAGAGACAACAGTTGGAGACAACGCGAATCGCTTAGGTTCGTTTGTGTGATTTTTTAGCCATGAACTCATATCAATTTCTCTCTGAATATTCTACTTATGTAGTGGTATTACTCGAATTCCACATCGACACTTATTGGTTTGCAAGCCGCTGGCAACGTTGTCATTTTAAACGAATAAAAAATGGTGTAACGCGAAAAATATTATTATGTTATTGGCCTGCTATTGTCTAAATTATTACCATGGGACAACGTTGTCAATGCACATTTAACATTTTTGTAAAATTTTTATATTTTACTGTCAGATTGCTACTTTTTTATGACGCCGTGTTGGCAGCTTTTTGTAACCAGATATCGTTTTCTAAAAGGTGGAACTTGAGCCCTAAAATTACCCTGTAAGACATTGTAATAACTGGTAAAAATAAAATCTATCTAGTTAAAATTCGGTGGTGGAATCTCTTACCAGAAGTTCTGGACAAAACACCTGATTATCCTGTGGTTTTTGCGTCGGGGACTTTATTTCTTTGATCAGCATTTTTGTGGCAATTTTAGCGATATCCACATTATGTTGCTTTGCTGTTGTCAGGTATGGCCATGTTTGACGGGAATAGGGACTATCTTCAAAGCCGGCAATACTTAATGTTGTGGGCACATCAATGCCTGCAGCACGAGCCGCAAACAAGCATCCTGCCGCAATTTCATCGTTACAGGCAAATATCGCCGAAGGTAATGCGGAACCTCTAGCGAGTAATTGATTTGTACGTAAAACCCCTGAATCAAAACTAAAATTGCCCGATAAGATGTTTTCGTCTTTCACATTAAGTCCCCTATTCGCTAATGCCTGTAAAAAGCCATTTAAACGCTCAGTATTACTTTTGTGTTGGGCATCTCCGCACATAAACACCAAATCTTTATGGCCAAGTTCAATAAGGTGAGTCGAGATTTCATAAGCGGCTTGCCTATCATCAATTAGCACAAAAGGCCCAAATTCATCGGGAGGGGCAGAACCTGAAACAATTCGCACAAACTTGATCTGTTTTTTAGCTAATTTTTTAACTAAGGCAATGTTGTCAGACACCGGAGGGGTAAGAATAAGGCCGCCCACCGTTGAACGAGAAATCATTTCAATGATTTCATCTTCCAGCGAGACATGGTCACTTTCACAGGGATGGATAAGCAATTCGTAACCGGAAGCTTGGCATTCTTTAAAAATCCCCTTTTGCATATCGATAACATAATTACTGTTCGGATTATCATATAAAAAACCGATAGACGATGTGCTTCCCCGCAACCCTCTGGCACTCAAGTTGGGCTTGTAATTCAGTTCTTGAATGGCTTGCCTAACTTTGACTTGCAACGCTTCGCTAACGGTACTCTCATTATTGATAACGCGACTTACCGTTTTAAAAGACACCCCGGCGACTTTCGCCACATCTTTAATGGTTGCATTCATTGTCATTATTTACACAGCACGTGAGTTTTAACCAAATATTTACCTTAGTTTACGAAAAAGAGCAGGTTTTGGCGAACCAAACAAAATCATCATGAAGATATGGGTGCCAGCAAAGGCCGAGAAAAGATGAGGTAACGGAATAATTTAAGGCGCAGCAAGGAACAAAAAAACAGGTAAAATGTGCCAGCGGGCATTGCTGACACATTTTTCAACGAATATTCGATTTATGACGACACGCAGATACGCCACTTATCGTGTATTAGCATGAAGGCTTTGTAAAACCCTTAGAGTGAATTATTTTTAACAAAAGCAATAATTTCACTGATATGGCCAAATGCGATCCCGACTACAGTATCCGCGGCACCGTAATACACTGCAATCTTGTCATCGTCAGAATGTAACGATGCACAAGGGAAGATAACATTCGGTACATCACCGTTTTGCTCATAGGAGGTCGCAGGGGCTAATAAATAAGGCTGAGTTCGGTATAGCACCTTATCTGGCTGTTCTAAATCAAGAAGGGCAGCCCCCATGGAATAACGCAAGCCACTACAGGTTTTAATTACGCCATGATAGAACATCAACCAACCTTCATCGGTTTTCACCGGCACACCGCCCGCCCCGACTTTGAGACACTGCCAAGCACTATCTTCAAAGGGGGTTGTTTTCATCACACAACGGTGTTCGCCCCAATACTTCATATCCGGGCTATAACTTAAGTAAATGTCACCAAAAGGCGTGTGTCCGTTATCACTTGGACGACTTAACATGCAGTACTTACCATTAATCTTTTCAGGAAATAAAACACCATTACGATTAAAGGGTAAAAATGCATTTTCACATTGGTGAAAGGTTTTAAAGTCAAAGGTATAAGCCATACCAATGGTGGGACCATGATAACCGTTACACCATGTGATCCAATAGCGGTCTTCGATAAAGGCGACTCTGGGATCATATTTGTAGTCCGACTCTATCATGGTGGTATTTCCGGCCTCCATGACGATTGGCTCATGCTCGATATCCCAGTTGATCCCATCCTTACTAAAACCAGCAAAAATGTTCATTTGAACGGCTTTGTTATCACATCTGAAAACACCAGCAAAACCATCACCGAAAGGGACAACCGCACTATTGAAAATACTGTTAGAACTGGGTATTGCATATCGATCAATGATGGGATTATTGGAATATCGCCACATCACATCATTGCAATCAGCTGGTTTGTCTTCCCATGGGATAACACTACTTTTAGACATTAAAAAATTCTCCAGTCTATTTTGCTAAACTATTATTGAAGGGCACATACTTTGCGACTAATAAAGAAGGAACAGTGGCAATTAGCACCCAGATAAAAAACTTTTCATAACCCAACCAATCACTGAGCACACCACTCATCATAGATGGCAGCATAAACCCTAGATTCATGATCCCAGTGGCAAATGCATAATGTGCAGTACGGTATTTACCCGGCGCTATTTGCTGCATCATAAATAAGATTAAGGCAACAAAACCAAAGCCGTAGCCAAAGTATTCAAAGACCACGGCCAGTGAAATAACCCACAGTTGATCAGGTTGAAACATGGCGAGAAGGGTATAAACGGCAAACGGTATGTTAAACACCAAAGCTAAGCGAAAAAGACTCTGTTTCAGGCCTTTAGACGAGATATAGTAACCCCCTAACAGAGAGCCTATAACGAAAGCGCCAGCGCCAAAAGTACCGTAAATCACCCCGATTTCGGAGGTGTCTAAACCCAAGCCTCCTTGTTCTGTGCTCGCTTTAAAAAACAAGGGGGCAATTTTTATGGCAAACCCTTCGGCAAACCGATAAAGCATGATAAAAACAACATACCAAATCACGTACTTCTTACTAAAAAAGGTTTTGATCACGTCAACCAGTACAGTAAGGCCTTCTTTTAATGACTTAACATTGGTATTCGCCTTTCCTTTGGGAAGAAATTTTATGTGGTAAATCCCCATTACCAGCATACAAATACCATAGGCTGACATAACCATTGACCAGGCGGAAATCACACCGATGGTTTTCTCTAACTCGCCAGCGACATAGACAAACGCGCCACCGGAGACGATTTTAGCAATGTTGTACGCGGCTCCTTGCCAACCGATATATTTTGCTTGTTCTTCTGAACTAAGCACATTGATATACACGCCATCAGCCGCTATATCATGGGTCGCACCACTAAGGGCAACCAGGCCTAACAGCGCAATAGAATATTGAAAGAAGTTATCTAATGGCAGCGTGAAAGCAACCAACACGAAGGTAATGCCCGTAAAAAGTTGCGTTGCAATAACGAAATACTTTTGCGTTCGAAACATCTCTAATAGCGGGCTCCACAGCGGCTTTAGTGTCCATGGCAGCATGATAAGACTGGTCCACAACGCGATTTGGGTATCGCTAACGCCGAGATTTTTATACATAAGCGCCGACGCCTGTGCGATTACCACAAAGGGCAGTCCCATGGCGAAATACATACTGGGGATCCAGCTTCCCGGATGAATACTCTCGCGACTGTTATTTTCGTTATTATTCAATTTGCTTACTCACCGTTGATATAGCCAATAGCGCGCTCTATGCGACATTACTGCTATAACACCATAGAAATTTTGCGGTGTTATATCACAGAGCTGAAAAAAGTCTTTAACAAAATGTAATCGATAACATTTCTATCCAGAGTAGTGCTTTAATCCTGTGGCTGTCAACAGAGTTTCATCTACAAAATATCAATGATGATACTAATTATTGAAAAATAAACGCTTTTAAAGTTAATACCAATTTTACTCGAACACAAAAAGTAGGCGGCGAGACCGTATTTATCACAAAAGGTCAACTCACTACTATCACTCTCTACGGGCTAATTTTTATCGGTATGGTCGTGAAATTTGCCTCATCGCCCACCACCAACGGGTAAGGAAAGCCGCTCGGAAAATTTTATAAACACATGTTTTATAATGACATTGAATAATATTTCAGCATTAGTTGTAAAAATATACTCATGAAATAAAAGCATGTGCCTCTAAGTCAGGCTCATGCTTTACACTTAGCCTCTAAGACACAATAAAAAATATATTTATTCCTTTACATTCATACTGATAGATAAAAATCGTGAATAATGGCTCTGGTAGACAACCAAGATGAAATCGATTACATTGCGTACTCTCATTACCTTTAATCCGTTCGTCATTCCCCGTTGTTCTACCACTTTACGATGGCGCCTTGGGTTGAGTTGGCATCTGTAGAGCACAAACAATTAACAATTTGCACTGTTGTTTCAGCGTAACAAGGAAATAAAATTTGATGACACGCCACCATAAATCTTGCCATGTTAGCCCTAAAATGAGCGTTCAGCTTTGGTCTGTTAATGATGCTTTACAAGAGGATTTTGAAGGTACGCTTACCAAGCTTGCTCAAATGGGCTTTGATGGCGTGGAATTGGCTGGTAGGTTTGGGCCTTTCGCTGACGACCCCTGCGCTCTTAAACGTTGCCTGAACAACTTGGGTTTAGAAGTAAGTGGTGCCCATGTGGCAATCGAAACCCTCGATGAAGAGAACCAAGAAGCGACCGTGAGGTTTTATCAGCAACTTGGGGTTGATTTGCTTATTATTCCTTACGATGAAAGGGCTTGGCATCCCCAACAAGTTAATCACTTTATTGACGATCTCAACAGGCTATCCACCCAATTGGCTCGCCATAACATGGGCATTGGGTTTCATAATCATGACAAGGAGTTTGGTGCATATAAAAATGCAACGTATTGGGACTATATTGCCGAAAACACCCACCAACAGGTTGCACTTCAGCAAGATGTTGGTTGGATAACCTATGCCGGTCATAACCCAACGCTCTACGTAAATCGGTATGCCGATAGATTACCTAGCATACATTTTAAAGCATGTGCGCTTGAAAACGCCGCCGCTCACATACCGCTCATTGGACAAGACTCCGTTGACTGGGCCCCGCTTATTGCGACCACCACATCCCTAGCTACAGTTCCTTGGGTAGTACTTGAACAGGAAGTTTATCCTTGTGGACTCACATCAATGCAAGCGGTGTCAGCATCTAAAAAAGGCTTAGATGAACTATTGTCTCAAGCGCTTGCTCAATAATACGGGTGTGCCAAGCCTTTAGATAGGATCCATGGTTAACAAGACGCGCCATTGATCATGTGCGAGGGCGCAGGAGCGATGCACTGCGCCTTGATGATTTTCATCCCACGCACTCCCTTTGAACAAGGCCACATCGCGGGTAGCTAACTGCACAATATGTTCATCTTTAATACGTTTTAACGACTTCGACAGTGGCTCGTCTGGGGAGATGCACTCGTTTGGGATCCACTCGGTTGCCGGCCCCATATAGGTAGATATTAGCCGAACGGGGATATTGTCCCTATGAAACTTAGGACACATAGCCTGATTAAGAGCAGCCAGTCGTAGGCCCACTTCCTGACAATCAAACAAGCATGTCAACATATCGGCAAGTAAATAAATATCATCAATAGCCTGGGATTTCCCAATGCCTTCCGGTAGCTGTTCGTGCAAATTTTCTTTTAACGTAGACAGCGAAAAAACGCTTCGAATACCTATTTTCAACGCCGGTGCGGCGTTGTTAAAATACGCGCTTACCACAGAATGTTCAGGCCTTTGCCAGCAAGCAACGCTGACGGATTCTTTAAATACCTCACTAAACACCAGAGGGGAAGAATGCATGACGTAGGAAGCACTTGACGCTATAGAGAGTGGTTGCATGGAAAATTATCGACATCAATATTATATTGTTATACTATAACATATCATCAAACGGGCGCATTTCAAGTGCAAACTGCTCCTGTTATAAGCAATACCTCGATGTATTAATAGGTCGGTTATTTATGCCTGATAGCTGGCCAAAAAAGCATCCACGGCACGTTTTACCACGTCATCAATTAGCCCTTGCTCGACATTGTCGATACATCCCATTTGGTAAGGTTCATGTAACTCGGCATAGAGCAATGCTTTAAAATGCTTTGCGGCAACATCGGTATCGCAAGGTTTCAGTCGCCCTTCCGAAACTTCATGATCGAAAAATTCCGCAATGCGCTTAATTACCAGTCCCGGTCCATTCTCGTAAAAATGCTGACCGATATTTGATCGTTGGCTTTCTGCTAGCACCATTCGGCGAGCGGCAATCACATTTGGCGCTAAGGTTATGCGCAGGTACTCGCCACCAAACTGGGTTAATAACCTAGACAGCGGTTTTCCCTCATCTTGTCTTAATATAAGAAATATAGGACCAAAATCCGTTTCTACCGTATTTTGCACAACCGCAAAAAAAATCTCTTCTTTGGATTTAAAATAATTGTATAAGGTCGCTTTAGAGCCGCCGAACTCTTTGGCAATCATGTCCATTGAAGCCACTTCAAACCCGTACTGGCGAAATACATATTTCGCAGCTTCTACAATAGCGTGACGTCGCGCTTCAGTTTTCACTCTCATCTCTTATATTCGTCCTTATACATATTGAATGTTGACTTCATGAGTATAACCCACTATAAATAAACCGTACAGTTCAGTTATGTAAAAAAGAGGTTTATTTTGTTTCATCAATGTAAGCTGAATTTCGGACAATATATGCATACATCAACGGTGTTTTTCCCCCTGATATGTCTGCTTTTATTAAATGGGTGTGCAACACCACAAAGTCAGGAATTAGCCGTCCCCAAAGCGATTCAGGAATATCAGTATCAACAGGCCCTCGTGGACATAAAAGCCATGGATTGGCCAAGCCAGCAATGGTGGGTGTCATTACACGATCCCCAGCTCAATCGTCTTATTGAGGAAGGTTTATCTGATGCTCCAGGCATTGCCGCTGCTCAAGCTCGACTGCAAAAGACCCTTGGTGTAACACATCAACTACAAGGCAGCGAAGCGCTACAAGTAAGTGGTGAAGCCTCTGTTTATGAAGCCAAAGCAAGTTATAGCTACACCACTTATGTGCCTGAATCAGCCTATAACTGGAATGATTTCGCCACCGTCGGTTTAAACTTCTCTTACGACTTAGATTTCTGGGGAAAAAACCACAAACGGGTAGAGGCTGCGGTCAGTGAAACCGCCGCTAAAGAAGCTGAACTGGCATCTGCCCGCTTACAAATATCCACATCCATCGCCAAGGCCTATGCTGAACTGACTAGGCTTTATTACAACCTCGATACGGCTAAAGAGGTTGTGGAAATGCGCACTAAAACAACGGAGTTACTTTCAAAACGTTTTGATAATGGTTTGGAAAACAAGGGCGCTGTTAATCAGGCTTCATCTCTACAAGCCAGCGCCGAAGCTGATCGACTGGCTATTGAAGAAACAATTGCACTTCAAAAAAATGTCATCGCTGCATTGGTCGGCGCAGGACCAGACAGAGGCTTAGTTATTACTAGACCCATCGTGGCACTGACGCAACCTTTAGGTCTTCCCAAGGATGTCGGCGTAGGACTTATAGGTCATAGACCAGACATCACCGCCTCTCGTTGGCAAGTCGAAGCCGCCGCTAAACAAATCGGCGTTGCCCAAGATAACTTTTATCCGGATGTGAGTATCAACGCCTTTATTGGTTATCAGTCTTTCGGCATCGACAACCTTGTCAGTTCTGATACGTCTGCCGGAAATATTGGCCCCGCCATCTACTTGCCTATTTTTAATGGTGGTCAATTGCAAGGCCAGCTAACAGTGGCTGAAGCGGAATATGAGTTAGCGGTAAGTAATTACAATCAAAACGTAACAAACGCATTAAAAGAAGTGGCGGACGTGGTCACCAGCGATCAACGTTTGCAGCAGCGTATTGATGAAACCAAGCGCGCACTTTCCCACGCACGTGAGGCACAAACCATTGCAACTAATCGTTATAAAGGCGGTTTAGCCACTTACTTAGACGTGTTGACTGCCGAAAATGCCGTCCTTAGCAATCAACGTGCACTCGTCAATTTACAGTCTCGCTCGTTAGCGTTACATGTCCAACTTATCCATGCCCTTGGTGGCGGTTTTGCAACACAGTCAAGCGCAAATAAAGGTTTATCATGAGTACTCAAACCCAATCAACTGAACAATACGATCAGCAACAAGCCTCCAATTCACGCAAAAAAGGCTTTACTCGCCTAGGCCTCGCAATCATTTTGGCAGCAATAGGTTACTGTGTTTATTGGTATTTTGTTAGCTCGCACTATATTTCAACGGAAAACGCCTATGTTAACGCCTCGAGTGCCATCGTTACTCCTGCGGTTAGCGGAATTGTTACCCAAGCGGATATCTATGACACCCAACAGGTAAAAAAAGGCGATGTACTAGTTCGCTTGGATGACACAGATGCAAGAATTGCTGTGCAACAAGCAGAAGCCGACTTAGCGTTGGCGAAAATTCGCGTACAAAGTTATATGGCGAACGACGAAGGCTTTACCGCGCTAGTAAATGCACGAATTGCAGATGAAAACAGAGTTGCCGCGGAATTAGCATCGGCGACAGCCAGTTTTGAGCGCGCAAAAATCGACCTTACTCGCCGGGAAAACTTAGTAGAATCGGGCTCAGTATCTGGTCAGGAAGTGACAGACGCACGCTCAGTATTTGCACAAGCTCAGGCTAACCTTAACGCAGCAAAAGCCGCAGCAGCGCAAGCTAAAGCCAATCGTCTATCCACTATCGGTCAGAAAAAGGCGAATAAAGCCAAGATCCTTCATACCGGGGTTGATGATAATCCAGAAGTCTTAGCCGCCGAAGCCGCGCTGGAACAGGCCAAAGTAAACCTAGCCCGTACCGTGATCCACGCGCCAATATCCGGCGTGATCGCAAAAAGTGATATTGAGGTAGGCCGACGTATTCAAGCTGGCGCTAACCTTATGACCATTGTTCCGTTAGACAAAATCTACGTAAACGCCAACTTCAAAGAAGTGGAACTAACGGATGTGAAAGTGGGTCAACCGGTCACGCTCACCGCCGATTTATATGGCGATGATATTGTTTACCACGGTGTGGTAGCCGGAATTTCACCAGGAACCGGCTCTGCCTTCTCGATTATTCCCGCACAAAATGCCACCGGCAATTGGATTAAAGTGGTGCAACGGCTGCCGGTACGGGTAGAACTGGCGCCCAGTGAACTTGAGTCTCACCCATTGCAAGTTGGGTTATCAATGAAAGCCACCATTGATACCGACGCAGATATCGATACTCAAAAAATTGCCCAGTATCGTCAACAAAGCCAACAACCTAGTCGCAAAGGGTAATAGGACGTCGAATGAATTCGTCTACGGAACAAGTCCAGCCCCTTACCGGCTTTGCCCTTTTTATTGGGGCAATTTGTCTAGCCATGGCTAATTTTCTTGCTATTTTAGATACCACCATTGCTAACGTTTCTATCGCCAACATAGCGGGAAGCTTAGGGGTTTCCACCAGCCAAGGCACCTATGTCATCACCTCTTATGCGGTCGCTGAAGCTATTTCAGTGCCACTTACCGGATGGTTGTCCCGTCGCTTTGGGTCCATCCGGGTATTCGTTACCTGCTTAACCTTATTTGGGGTGTTGTCGATTCTTTGTGGAATGGCCACCAGTATGGGCATGCTCGTTATATTTCGTGTTTTGCTTGGACTATCCGGTGGCCCGCTTATGCCTTTATCACAAACTCTGATGATACGTATCTTTCCAAAGGATAAAAGCCACGCCGCCATTGGCATATGGAGTATGACTACATTAATCGCTCCCATAATGGGCCCCATCTTAGGAGGCTATTTGTGTGACGAATACAGTTGGCACTATATATTTATCAGCAAAGCGCCCTTCGCCATTGTGGCGGCTTTTTTCTGCTGGCGTTTACTTAAACAATTTGAAACGCCGTTGGTAAAAAGTGCCATCGACAAAGTGGGGTTGTTCTTACTGGTCGCTTGGGTAGCCGCGCTGCAATTAATGCTTGATGAAGGTAAAGATCTCGACTGGTTTGAATCTACGCGCATTCAAGTGTTAGCCGTTGTCGCTGTCATCGGGTTTATTGCCTTTTTAATTTGGGAGCTTACTGAACGAAATCCCGTGGTGGATTTGAAGATTTTCCGCCACCGCGGCTACAGCGTAAGCATGATAACCTTGTCTTTCGCCTTTGGCGCGTTCTTTGCCATCTCCATCATCACACCGCTTTGGCTACAGGGCTACATGGGTTACACCGCGACAGTTTCGGGGCTAACCACCGCTCACATGGGCATGGTGGCAGTCTTTCTTGCCCCTATTATTGCCAATATGGCCAGTAAACGAGACCCAAGACCCCTGGTTTTTTTCGGTATTATTTGGCTAGGACTGTGGACCTGGTATCGAAGCTTTGGCTCATTAGACATGACTTATGACCAAATCAGCTGGCCCATGCTGATTCAAGGCATAGGGATGCCTTTCTTCTTTGTGCCACTAACGGCAATTGCTCTAGGATGTGTAAACGAAGATGAAATGGAATCTGCTGCGGGTCTAATGAACTTTATCCGTACATTATCTGGTGCTATCGCCACCTCCGTCATGACCACTTATTGGACGAATGAAACTCGCCATGTTCACGCCGAATTAGTTGGGGTAACCCATCAATCTGATACCCTTAATCAGTCGCTGCAGGCGGCCGGCGGCGCAGGTGAGCAAAGCCGTGCTTTATTCGATTTAATGCTGCAAAATCAGAGCGGTATGATTGCTACCAATCAAACCTTCATGATGTTATCTGCTGTGTTTATCGTGGCTGGAAGCCTTATTTGGTTAGCACCTAAAGTGAAAAAGACCTCAACAGAGGTCTAGTCATTAACGGTGTAGTATCGGTCAGGTAACCTCCTATACATTATTAGCATGTATAGGAGGGACAATACATTCTATTCGCCAAACACGTAACCAAAATGCCCAATGTCTTTAGCATACAATCGGTTTACATGAGCAAGCAGTTCGTCATCAAAATATTCGGTATAGTGTTTTTTCACCCGATCCTGTTGACGGCGAAATAAGTGCCTGAATTTTCGCAACATCACCCTGCGGGAGCAGCACGAATTATTTTTGTGGGGTAGCGTGGCATCATCAATGCCCAGCCTGTCGCACACTAATGAAAACCCCTTTTGTAGATCCTCAAACCGGCCGATGAAATCGACGTTTTGATTTCCTTGTGAATCGAACAAATAATCGTATTGGGGAATCACGTGGCGATAGGCATCGCAAACGGGATCCGGTTTTGGAAATCCGTGCAATACAAACTCTTTCAGTGACATCTTGCTGTCGATTTTCTTATGCAAATACTCTGACACTAATCGTTGCCATGGGTTGCGGACAAAAGCAAAAGTAAAGTAATCATCATAGGTTTCTGCATCAAGATGACCACAGGAAACATACTCGTCGCTACGTAAATGGGCCAGCCTTTGCGGGCCTTTTGAGGGATCGTCATTTTTGCCTAACAGCAACTCTTGGCAATATTTACTGTTTAATTGATGCTTTTCTTTGAAAAATTGCTCAATACTTTGTCCCGCCGTCTTAGGTACATGAACAAATACACACTTAAATTTGTGAGAAATCATAAAGAGAAATTTACCTTTGCAAAAATTGATAAATAGTATTGGTGAATATTACCGGCTTAGTTTTACTAAATATTAAGTAAAACAAGATTTTAATAGACGATTAAAGGAATGGCGATTTACTGGATGCGCCCAATAAATGGTGAATGTAAGCCGCATTCCATGTTCCAATGACGAACAACAAGCCTGCTATCTATGACTCTGTAATGTGTGTTAGTGCCATGATTTACGCAATCTTTTCAAAATCTATAGCCCTAGAATTCTAAGCCAAGTTTACGTCAATAAACTTAAAACAACGTAAAGTATCCGTAAAAGAACAAACCTCTTTGTTGTGAATCAGTCAGAATAAAAAGTAACCACTATCACAACAACACTATGACTAATTCAATGACCCAAAATCCTGCAGTTATCTGTTTAACCAGCTTATCCCATTCTGGCTCTACGGTTTTTTCCATGGCCCTAGCCTGTCATCAAAATACCGTATCTTTAGGCGAGGTTTATCAGGTGCTCCGCGAAGGGCCTGAATATTGGCTAAATGCCAACGACAAAATATGCAGTTGTGGGCAACCTGCTGCAAAGTGTGATTATTGGGGGCCGGCGCTACGCAAGCTCATTGAACAAAAAGTGACATCACCAAGTACTGACGGTTATTTTGAACAGGCCTATCACTTGTTGCTCGATGAATTTCGTCATCTTTATTCACCGCAAATGCAAGCTATAGATACCTCTAAAGGGGTGAAACACCTGAAACTACTTGCAGATAGCGGCAACATCGATACCCGTGTGGTATTTCTGATTCGAGACGTGCGTTCTTACTCTTGTTCACAAACCCGCTTAGCACGTTCAGAAAACAGAAAGGGTTTCAAAAAAGTGAAGGGGCACCATTGGTATCAAATGCTGCGTTGGTTAATCGACAACAAAAAACGAGAATCTCTTTTGTCTTCGTTAGCCCTGCCCTACACCACCACAGGATACGAACCTTTCTGTTTTGAAAAAGAAAGCGTATTAGCCGACACATTCGCATTTTTGGACTTACCAAGTCGTAGTAGTTCAGCCAACTTAGCCGAATCTAAACATCATGTATTGTTTGGCAATCCCATGCGCAACTGCGAATCCCGTAAACAAAAAGTGCACTATGACAGCCGCTGGTTTAATGAAACAGGCTACCTAACCCCAGCCGCCATGTTCCCTTTTGTTATGCAATACAATAAAGCAAAGGTATACCGTGCTCACGAGCCAATAAATAACGATGTCACAGCACTCTTTCCCGAGTTCGGTGCGCACTCTTAAAGAGTGGTACTAACACCAGCCAATTAAGGGTAAATAAAAGCTACGGTATATCTGCTGCAAATCTGCACATTCACTTCATATTTAGGGCATAAGCTAGGACTTTATGTTTGCCACAAAAAGTGAATTATCATGGATAAAAAATTGTGCTTTTTAAGAAAATCTCTTTTGTGTTCAGCTGTGCTGCTCGGTTTATCAGCCTGCTCGGGAGACGATTCAGAGAGTGAAGATACAGATTCCGTAGACGCCATACCGACGGTGGATGCCGGCGACGATCAAACCGTTGACGAAGGAGACACCGTTACATTATCAGCAACCATTGAAGACGATGGTGACTACAGTATCAGTTGGTCGCAAACTGGCGGTAACTATACCGCAGATCTTTCAAATTCTGATTCAGCTTCACTTTCATTCACCGCCCCCGACGTTGATGCTGATGATGAGCTTACCTTCGAAATCTCTGTTGACGACGGTGTGAACGCCGCCGTATCAGATACGGTAATGGTTACCGTCAATGATACGTCTGACAGCAGTGATTCAGACCTTGATACCAGTGTATGGATCATCAATGAAAGCGGTGAATTGTCTGAACATATTCTCGACTCAAATACCGGTATCGGAGTGGAAGTCAATGTTCAGTCTGTGGATCTTGAAGAGGTTGATGGCAAAGACTACATTGTGGTCTCATCCCAGGGGATCCCAAATTACGAAACTCTGATCACCCAAGATATACACGATGGATTAACCGGGCGCCCTAAAGCCAGTTCAGATTTTGCGGATGGCAGCCCTACAGTATCGGTAGGCGATGTTGTCTCTTTTGGTGAAGATATTGGCTACAACAGTAACACTAATTGCACCCTTGATTATGGCTATGGTTATTGGCCGCCTGGTCCTGAATGCCCAACTCAAGATGAAAGAACCGTATACCTTCCTGCCGAACCTACACCTGCGGAAGAAGACTGCGAGAATGGCCTCTCTAAAGTAGGCATAATGGTAAATGGTACATCCATTTACAACTGGGCCGACGGTATGAGTTACAACAATCAAGGCGATTGGCAAACCCTCGCGCCAGAGGCAGAATTATATGATGTAGACATATGTGGCGGCCATGCTGCGGGTACAGATTATCACCATCATTTTTATAGCTCCTGCCTCGCAGACCTGTTGCAAGATGATGGCTCGGCCCACTCCCCTTTATATGGTTATGCCGCCGATGGCTACCCGATTTACGGTCCTTACGAGGCTGCCGGCCAACTGGCTGTAAGCTCGTGGGTGGTTCGTGATTATTCCGATCCAACAGTAGGCTGTGATGATGAAGCGCGCAGTTGTAGCCTCGTTGATCAATATGATATTAGCCTTGGCACAGAAGAAGTCAGTGATGGTCCAGCATTTGATGAAGTGGTCACTTCGTTATCCAGCAACGAGTTTGTCGCCGAAAATGGCTTTTATTATGAAGACTACTATTGGGATAGCTCGTTAACGGCGTTAGGCGGTGTATACCTCGATCAATACAATGGTCATACCGATAGTGAACGGGGCTACCATTATCACATGACGTTAACCATAGATGAAGACAACAATATCTCTCCAGCCTTCCCCTATATCATTGGTACACGTTACGCGGGACAACTTGAAGATAATGCCATGGCGTCATGCAGTAGTGATGTACAGGGCCCGGGTCCCGGTGGTTTATAGACTGTCCATTATTAACAGGAAGCGTCATGAAACAAGCTCACCTTATCCCGATCTTGGCGATGCTATTGGCACCATTAACCGCCAATAGCATTGAGATCCATGATCACGTATCAAAAGATATTGGGGCCAATACACCGGTCCCTAAAATAGAAATCCATATTTTTAAGGACACCATGGATGGCGTGAATCTACACGTAGCGGTGGAAAATTATTCGCTGGATGCGCCAGACAACGTAACGAACAAAAGTGATTTAACCGATGATGGGGTATTGCAAGGTCATGCCCATGTGTTTGTTAATGCCACTAAGTTCAGTCGTCTATATGGAAACGATATGCACATCCCTGCCTCTGCGCTAAAAGAGGGCGTAAATCAGATTGCCGTATCGTTAAATAGCCATAATCATGAAAACTGGGTAAAAGACAATCAAGACATTGTTAGCTCAGTGTTTTTCGATTTATCCAAAGACCCCATTATTCTGCATAACTTTACGTCTCAACCTCTTGAGCACACATACATGCACCATAGTGGCCACTAGCATGTGGTTTACCCCCTAAAACACATACGCATGCATATCAATTTCACGGGAAAATGCCTGAGCAACAAAGCGTTGTTGCTCGGGTGTATATACCTTTTGATAAGGGCGATGATCATCACGATAGTTCCCTTTTGCTCGCACCCCTAACCCGCCGTCAAAAGGAATCGATAATTGTTTAAAAACCTCGCCTAATTGGCTATCTAACGCTTCATAGTTTAATACTCTATCAACCAGTACATTCCCTCTCTGATCGCAATATTTAGGATAATTAAGGCACAATTTTCCATTAGCAAAATACTGATCTAACGTCATATTCATATTATGGCGCTTTCTTAACATATGGTAGTGAGATAAGGTTTTATCCCAAGGGTTTCGATCCACACAGAATTTAAAATAATTATTCCAAATAGATTTAGGTACGCGATGCTTAACATTTACTGCAGAAGCGTGATTTCTAAACTTTTTCCCCTTCATCCAATGTCCTAAAACAGTCATTCTCTCTTTTGTAGAGGCCTTACACATCTCAGGAATCGGGTTCCAGTAACCCCGATAATGTTGGGCTTGATGCGGCGCCACCGCAGGATAAATTGGCGTAAGAATGTCTTGCTCGTCACAAAATTGGGAAAGGTACACTTCAATACTGGTACCCGCCGTTTTTACGGTTTTGATAAAAATAAACTTATGTTTGTGGGAAATAATCACAGTGCGCCCCGACCTTTAAATCTGTATGACTTGTTGATTGAATAGACTGTATAACCCTCTAATAATTTTCTAATTTTACCTTTATTTACATTTGCAAATGCATTCCAAGGTTCATCCGTGCTCTTTGTCTTGCGCCAATTCGTCTCACCTTCCCCCTTACAAGCATGATAAATAGCCAACAACACCAACTTAAGCAGAGAATTAAAGAATGAAATGTTAGCAGTTTGTAAATAGTGGATTTAACATTATAAAAACACTTGCATTACAACTCCAACCTACGTAAATTACATGTAAGCGCTTACAAAGCACTATATTACAAATTGTAAGCGCTTACATTACTAGTTAGCGCTATATCTAATGTTATGATCAATTTAGCAACAACATCGAATAGCGCATGCCAAGTGAATAGTGAAGTGAGAAAGAAGACCTAAAACGTCCGCTCATCTTCAACCAACACGGCTGGGAAAACCATGAAACCAAACGCATTTAAAAAGACTCATTTAGCGACAAGTTTGTCGTTCGTATTAGGCGCAATGACCACTTTGCCTGTTCTGGCGCAGCAAAGTGAAGGATCGAATCTTGCCACCAACGACGTTGAAATCATCGAAGTTAGCGGCATACGCGGCAGCTTGGCCAAATCCATGCTAACGAAAAAAGCGGCATCGGGTGTTGTGGATGCCATCTCTGCTGAAGACATGGGGAAATTTCCTGATACCAACTTAGCGGAATCGCTACAGCGTATCACTGGGGTCTCCATAGACAGAACAAATGGCGAAGGCAGTAAAATCACGGTGCGTGGTTTTGGTCCCGATTACAATATGGTTACTTTAAATGGCCGCCAAATGCCGGCGGCGAATATTGAAGAAACCAGTGCCTCCTCCTCCCGCTCATTTGATTTCGGAAATCTGGCTTCTGAAGGTTTTTCAGCCATCGAAGTGTATAAAACTAGCCTAGCATCCCAGCCAACAGGCGGTATCGGTTCCACGGTTAACTTGGTTACGGCTAAGCCTCTCGACAATCCTGGGTTAAAAGCCAGTGTTGCCGTAAAAGGCGTGTACGATGGGTCCACCGATACAGGCAGTACCGTAACACCTGAATTATCCGGTATTTATAGTCAAACATTTAATGATGATACCTTGGGTATTCAATTAATTGGCTCTTATCAAAAACGAGATAGCGGCGTTTCCAGTGCCGAAACAAGTAGCGGTTGGTACACCATTAAAGGAAACGGCGGCGATTGGGGCTCGTTACCCCAAGACGGCAGCTTTGAAAATCCACCTGGGGAAAACGACGTTTACTCGGTGCCCCGAAACCTCGTGTATAACTTCGACGAAGTCAGCCGTACCCGGGTAAATGGTCAGTTAACATTACAATATCAACCCACCGATGATCTTACTGCAACACTGGACTATACGTATTCAGAACTCGAGACCCACACCACACGACAACAGCTGTCGACCTGGTTTAATGGAATTCCTTCCTATGGCGAATACACCGAAGGCACAAATACCGTTGGCTCAGTTATCGGCCCTGTTATTTACGCTGATGATACAGGGACAGATATTGGGTTAGGCACCAGCGATTACACGACCTTTAATAAAAACAATTCCCTAGGCCTTAATCTTAAATGGGTAGCCAATGACAACCTCAACCTTGAGTTAGATGTTCATCACTCTACCGCTGAAGCAGGCCCCGCCAACAACTGGGGTAGCAGTAACGTTATTAGTGCGGTGCAGTTCGACAGAGTTTCCACAGAAGTGGATTACTCTCAAGATTTCCCAATAATGAGCATTACCTATGCCGACGGTGTGGATGGCCTTGACGCTAGCAGAATGTCTACCTCAGGCACTTCATTTCGCAACAGTTACATGAAGTCTGAAATTAACCAGGCCCAGTTCCGAGGTAACTATTTCTTCGATGATGGTGTCATTACCAGCATTGATTTTGGTATTTCTAGTACCGAAGTTAAAAACCGCTCTGCTTATTCTGTTGCTCAACGGGATACATGGGGAGGCTATGGCACCGCTGACGATTACCCTGATGATATTTTCGTTCAGGAAGATTTAGCCAGTCAATTTGATGGCATACTTGGTAGCAACGCAGACAACTTAGAAGCCTTCTATTATTCCAGTGATTTTGGCGATTTAATTGATGCCATTTCCGCCATCGCATCGGCTAATGGCGAGACATTGAGCACCTGTGGCACTGAGCTGTGTATGGATCCGGAATATTCCACCGATCGCCGTGTAACAGAACAACAATACGCCGCCTATGTGCAAGCGAATATGGAGTTTGATATTGGTGACATGGTGGCGTGGATGTCATTAGGACTGCGCTACGAAGACACCAACGTTGACTCAACCTCATTGGTTCCTAACTACAATGAAGTACAGTGGGTATCAACCAATGAGTTTTCCGTCATAGATGACGGCGAAACACAATTTGTGTCTTTGTCAGGTGGTTATGACCATATTTTACCGTCCATCGACTTCAAGCTTGAGGTGGTAGAGGATCTCTACACCCGTGCCTCATACAGTAAAACAATCACCCGCCCTGGATATGCTGACATACAAGCCGGACTGACGGTTTCTCAGGGTGCGAGGGCACAAGGCGGAACAGGCTCAGTCGGTAATCCTGATTTACTACCTTATGAGTCGTCAAACATTGATATAGGTACCGACTACTACTTTGGCGAAGGTAGTTATGTATCGGCCGGCTATTTCTATAAAAACGTTAAAAATTTCATCGGTTCTACGGTTTATACCGACACCCCTTATGACGTCTATACGCCAGTGGGCGGGGAACGTTATCAAGAAGCCCTGTCGGTGCTAGGTGACGATGCAGAGCTTGTGGATATTCGTCAATACTTCATCGACCAAGGTTATGCCGATGCAGATGGTGTGATTGTGGGCATTGAAGGGGAAGATCCGCTACTGGAGTTTGATATCACGCAAAAAGTGAATTCTGATGACACCTACACCGTCGATGGCTTTGAATTCGCCGTTCAGTATTTATTTGGCGATAGTGGCTTTGGTACCTTGGTAAACTACACCATCGTCAATGGCGATGTGGAATATGACGATTACCTGGTTGGCGAAACACAATTTGTCTTACTAGGCTTAAGCGACACCGCCAATGCCGTTTTATTCTACGAAAACGACGATTGGGAAGTACGGGCGGCATGGAATTGGCGAGATGAGTACCTTGCGGCTACCATTGACGGCAACGGCGGCGAAAACCCAACTTATGTTGAAGCCTACCAGCAGCTAGATGTGAATGTACGCTATCACTTCTCAGAAAACCTGGAGGTCTTTGTAGAAGGGATCAACGTAACCGGCGAATATAAACGCAGTCACGGTCGCCATGAAAACATGGTGGTTGGTGTATACACGGCTGAACCTCGATACAATATCGGCGCCCGATACACCTTCTAAAAGCACTACGGAAATATGGCAAAAGGCGTTGCTGCAGGGATGCAACAACGCTTTTTTGTTCATCGTAACATCACATTCAACGGCCAGGAATGATGCCCCATGACAGCAAAAAATAATGACGACACTATCCACTCTATAGTCATTGTTGGCGGCGGTGCAGCAGGCTGGCTAACGGCAGCCATTATTGCCGCAGAACATAACTTACCCAATAACCCTGCCTTAAATGTCACCTTGGTGGAATCCCCCGATGTGAAAATTTTAGGTGTAGGCGAAGGAACATGGCCAACCATGCGCGATACACTGCGTAAAATTGGCATTGATGAAACCACGTTTTTATTGGCTTGCGACGGTTCATTTAAACAAGGCACCCGGTTTATCAACTGGCGCACCGAAGCCACTGATTCAACAGTACAAGACGTCTTCGATCACCCCTTTGGCTTACCCGCAGGCTTTTTTGATACAGATATGGCCGCTTGGTGGTTGCTCAATCAAGAAGCAAACCCCCTAAACAACGGTGAATTTTCCACCCTGGTTAGTACCCAAACGAGCCTATGCGATCATTTCAAAGCCCCTAAACAGTTGCAAACCCCCGCCTATGCCGCAGTGGCTAATTATGGCTATCACCTTAATGCCCATAAATTTGCTGAATTGCTCAAAAATCATAGTATTAATAGCTTGGGCGTGACGCACACTCTGGCCCACATAGAAAAAGTACAAGTGGATAGTAATGACAACATTATTGCCCTTGAAAGCACCGCCAAAAACGGCGAAAGCTCCCTTATCAAGGGTGATCTATTTATCGACTGCAGTGGTTTTGCTGCCAAACTGATCCAAGGTCATTATCAACAGGCCATAACGCCTGTCTCGTCGGGGCTAAAGAATGACAGCGCCATCGCCGTGCAAGCAAATTATGCCCATGAGCAAGGCCCTATCGCATCGGCTACCTATTCAACGGCCCACTCCCACGGCTGGTTGTGGGACATTGGCTTACCCTCCAGAAAAGGCGTAGGGTGTGTATATAGCAGCCAATACTGTGACGAAGACACCGCCATCTGTACGTTGTTAAATTATTTAGATAAAGACCCTTCAACGGCCCCTGTGGATACCGCAGCCTTAAGAAAAATCACCTTTACACCCGGCTATAGGAAGCAACCTTGGGTAAACAACTGCGTCGCGATTGGCACATCGGCTGGATTTGTTGAACCTTTGGAGGCGTCAGCCTTGGTAATGGTGGAGCTTTCGGCAAAATACGTCGCCGAATACCTGCCGGCAACAAAAACTCTGGCAAGGCAAATGGCAAAGCATTTTAATTCCAGTTTTAGTCAACGCTGGCAACGTATTATCGATTTTCTCAAACTACATTATGTATTGAGTGAACGTACCGATACGGAATACTGGCGGGTGATGCGTGACCAAGCAACCGCATCAGAGCAACTAAATGACTGGTTAGCACAATGGCAACACAGACCGGTTGCTATAGGCGATTTTATTTATGCGCAAGAGCTTTTTCCTGCAGCAAGCTATATGTATATTTTGTACGGCATGCAAAGGCAACCTAAAACCGCCCTTAACAAGGCTCGCTATACCTCAGAAAAGTTAAATGCCGCGCAGCTAGCAGTAAAACAAAATCAGCAACGTACTCTACAACAACTGTCGGCCCTGCCCACTAATCGTGAATATATCAACGCCATGCGCCATCGCGCGGGCTTATAGGACTCTTTATGGCAAACCATGCGCTACTTAACAATAATCAACATAAACACCTTCACATCATTGAAGGATTCGGTGACGCCTACGGACACGATCAAATGTGTGTCCCTGTGTTTCCCGCCGAAGCTCGACACGCCCAAGCACACTATCCTTTAGTTTTCGCCAAAGACGAAAAGGGTCAGTTTCAGATGGTGGCGTTACTCGGGGTTATGCAAAACGAAAACCTGTTTATTCATAACGGCCAATGGCGGGTTTCCTACAAGCCCTTGGTTATTGAAAAAGGCCCGTTTTTGATCGGTCGTAGTCGCGGAAAAAATGGCGAAGATGCCATGTCCATCTATGTTGACTTAGATGATCCTCGGGTTATCGATTCACCCACCCCCGTTGCCAATGCCCACCCGGTTTTTTTACCCCATGGAGGCAATACCGATTACATCGATAATATCGCCAATGTACTCAGTACCATTCATAGCGGCCAAACCGAAAACAGTGAATTTGTGACTGCATGCCAAGCCCTTGAGTTAATTGAATCCTTTGTTGTTGATATGGATATTGAAGACACGGGAACACATAGGCTTTCCGGTTTTTACACCATAAACGAAGACAAGCTCAAGCAATTAAAGGGCAATGATATTGCGGCCTTGCACGAAAGTGGTCACTTACAAACTATTTATATGATGTTGGCATCGCTCTCCCAATTAAGGCAAGTTATTGGGTACAAAAAAGCGGCGTTAGCCTCCGCTTAGGCATTGATTTCATTTAACGGTAATTGGAAGATAAACATTTGTCAGCATCAATAGATTTACTCAGCGCCTGCGCCTCTGTTGGCGAAGATACGCCTGCAAATAGGCACGACGAGGGTTTTAATTTAGCCGACACCCTAATGAGTTTAACCCAACCAAAGGTATTTCGCGGTTTGGTTTCTCACTGGCCAGTCGTTCACGCCGCCAAGCAATCTAATGCTGATTTGTGTGCCTACTTATCTCAATTTGATAACCAGGCGGTGGTAGATGCCCTTCAGTTACCCGCCGGCGAACATGGGCGTATGTTTTACAACAAAGACATGACGGGTTTTAACTTTAGCCGCACACGCATGCCTTTTCGTAACGCGTTAGAACGCTTACAGGTTTTATCACAACAAGATAGTCCCGACTCCCTGTATATCGGTTCCACTACCGTGGATAGTTGCTTGCCAGGTTTTCAACAATCTAACGATATAGGGTTAGCATCCTTAGCCCCTCTCGCCACCTTGTGGATTGGCAATAAAAGCCGTATTGCCGCCCACTATGACGCGCCTGATAATCTTATCTGCGTCACCGCTGGCAAGCGACGGGTAACCCTGTTCCCCCCAGAGCAAGTTGAAAACTTATACATAGGCCCGCTGCACTTCACACCCGCAGGGCAAGCCATTAGCTTGGTGAATTTTGCGGATCCTGATTTTGATAAACATCCAAAGTTTAAAGAAGCATTAAAGCACGGTCAGGTGGTGGAACTGCATCCTGGCGACGGGTTATATATTCCCTCTATGTGGTGGCATCACATTGAAGGGCAAGACAGCATGAATATGTTAGTGAATTTTTGGTGGCGTACCGCACCGCCTTATATTGGGCGCGCAGAAAATGTTCTATATCATGCCTTGCTTACCCTAAAGCAGTTACCAAAGGCGCAGCGTGAAGCGTGGCAAAAACTGTTCGATTTTTATGTCTTTAACCATGAACCAACACGGTTTAATCATATTCCACCGTCTAAACACGGCCCCCTTGGTGATATCGACGAAGCCACATTACGGCAATTTAAAGCCTGGTTGGCCAATAACTTAAAGTAGTATTCCAGAGGTATTTATGAGCAATTCTGCAAAGCAAAAGAAGCGCATTGTCATCGCCGGAGGCGGCACCGCTGGCTGGATGGCGGCCGCGGCATTTACCCGTCTGCTCGGAAAAGAAGTGGATGTCACCTTGGTTGAAAGCTCAGACATTGGCACTGTGGGGGTGGGCGAAGCCACCATTCCAACCCTGGTCTTTTTCCATAAGCTACTTAAAATTAACGAACAAGAGTTTATGGCAGCCACCAATGCCACCTTTAAACTGGGTATTAATTTCGAAAACTGGAAAGATCGGGATCACGCATATTTACACGCTTTTGGAGTCACCGGTAAGGATTGTTGGGCCGCTGGCTTTCAGCATTTTTGGTTAAGAGGGTTAAAAGAAGGGTTGGCGACGGATTTCGGTGACTACTGTTTAGAACGTCAGGCAGCCCATGGCAATAAATTTGCCCACTTACCCAAAAATGGCCTTAACTATGCGTTTCATATGGATGCCACAAAATATGCGCTATTTTTGCGTAACCTAGCAGAAAAAGAAGGCCTCACCCGAGTAGACGCCAAAATCGCCGATGTGACTTTACGTGAAGATAACGGCTTTATCCAAAATCTCCTATTAGATAATGGTGAGGTCATCGAAGGGGATATATTTATCGATTGCACCGGTTTTCGCGGCCTACTCATAGAAAAAGCCCTTCATACCGGTTATGAAGACTGGTCGCACTGGTTACCCTGCGATAGCGCTGTGGCGGTGCAAACCGAATCCGTGTCCACGCCCATACCCTATACCCGCAGCATTGCCAGAGAAGCCGGCTGGCAATGGCGTATTCCGTTACAACATCGAGTTGGCAACGGCCTCGTTTTCTGCAGTAACTATGTGTCAGATGATGACGCCATCTCTTCACTAATGAGCAATATTGAAGGCACGCCCTTAACCAAACCCAGAATTATTCGCTTCAAAACAGGAAGACGCCGTAAACAGTGGAATAAAAACTGTTTAGCATTAGGGTTAGCCAGTGGCTTTTTAGAGCCATTAGAGTCCACCAGTATTCACCTTATTCAACAAGGGATCGTGCGGTTTCTGCGGATGTTTCCCGTAGCGGGCATTGTTGAAGAAGATATTACAGAGTTTAACCGTCAGGCAGACTTTGATATTGAACATATCCGTGACTTTATTATTTTGCACTATCATGTCACCCAACGAACGGATACGCCATTTTGGCGTCATTGCCGACACATGGACATACCAGAATCGCTTTCTCATCGCATTGAGTTATTTAAGAAAACTGCCCGAGTATTTCGTGAAGGCAGTGAGCTATTTGATGATTCTTGGCAACAGGTAATGATAGGACAAGGTTTGATGCCAGAAAGCTATCACCCCATTGTGGATACCATGAGTAGGCAAGAGCTTGAAGCCCTTTTAAATGGCATACGCCACGGCATAACAAAAACCGTAGAAAAATTACCGCCTCATCAAGATTATATCGCAAGATATTGCTCGTAGAGGTGTTATCCCAGTAACACTCAACACCAACACAAGGCGTGGTGACTATAGCGACGTCTTGTGCTTTGGTTAATCTCCCGCCCTATTCGCCCGTTTTACCGTTACCCAATTTTGTTGGATGAACTGCGATAAGGTTTTTTTATTAAATTCGTCATTTAAGCAGCGGTTATCATTGACGGATTCTAGCCCCACCCAAGTATTTTTGCCTGCCTCTTTGGCTAGATACAAACACGCATCTGCCATGGCAAATAAGGTTTCCCAATTCCCCTTTTCCTCGCTATTTATCATACTCGGATAACAGGCATAGCCAATTGAAGCGGTAACTGAGATTAGCTTCCCTTCGTGGACGGCAAAGTGAGCCTCATTCAATGCCTGTTTAATTCGTCCAGCCAATCGCGAGGCACGTTTACGATCGACAAACCGAGCCACGGCAACAAACTCTTCGCCGCCCCATCGGACGACGTAATCCGATTGCCTAAATACCTGTGTGATCCGCTCGGCAAATTCCGCTAAGATTTCATCACCAATATGGTGACCGTAGGTGTCATTTACCGCTTTGAAATCGTCAATATCCAGCACAAAAACAATAAGATCAGAACGCAGAGGCTTGGGACTTTTCCCTTCACGCCAATCGGCATACTCCCGATCCACAAGCAGGATATCTGTGTCGATGAACTTTTCTAGATAGCGGCGATTTTTTAGGCCCGTTAACGCGTCGGTAATACTGTCAGACTCAACCAGTTTTAATGCCTGAACAAGTTGATCGTTCTTTTCGTTAAGCTCTCGGGTTTGCACTCGCACCTGTTCGCTAAGATATTGATTGTTTTTCCGCAGCAATTGTCTACGAAAAAGAAAGAACACCAGAATAGAAAGTAAAAGGATAAGTACAATAAACACATTTCTCAGTAAAAGCTGGCGATTGAGTTCCGCCTCCTGTAATGCCCGCTCTTTGGTTTGCAGCTCAAGCTCCAATTTACTGCGTATGGCTTCGGTTTGCGCTTGGGCAACAGAAATGGCTTTTAACTTACTTTCATCATTTAATTTTCCGTTAATTTCCATCAGGGTTTGTAACGCGCGATATCCCTTTTCATACCGGTTGCTGTGTTCCAGCGCAGCCACCTTTATTTGAAAAAACTGTTCTTCAACTGGCATACGCTCAGCGTTTTGCGCTTGTTGAATGCCCGTTTCAGCTAAGCTGACCGCGCGATCGTAATCTTCCACTTTCAGTGCAAGATCAGCAGCCACCAACAGCGTATTTAAAGCCAAAGCAGGATAATGGCCATCGGCATCTTTATACACTTGGTCAATAATCCCTTGGGCTTTTTCATACTCACTTGATGCAATATACACTTTGGCCAAAGTGAGTTTATACATGCAGGCATATTCAACAGATTGAGTTTGCTCAAAAAGACGAATGGCAGTGGTTGCGTGGCTTTTCGCCCGCTCCAACTCATCTAGATGATAAAGAGACTCAGCAATAAGACCGTTATTGAACGCAATGTTCTGTACCACGCCTTGTTTTTCGTCAATTTCCAGCGAACTGGAAAAATACTCCAACGCCTGTCTGTGGTTGCCTAGTTTGGCATTTAACCCCCCCAAGCTGTAAAACGCTTGGGAGGTTTCATTTTCATAGCCGGCTTCGATGGCCGTTTCTAGCGCGGTTTTATACGCTAAAATTGCGCCTTTATAGTCACCAATCGCACTTAGCACAAGCCCAGTATAACTATTCACCATGCTTTGGCCTTTGGTATCTGAATACAGATCAAACAATGTCTTGGCCTGATAGTAATAATCCAACGCTTGTTTATATTCAGAAAGGTTGTAGTAGGAATAACCTACATAGGTATAGGCATTGGCTAAGCGACTGTGTTGATGTTGCGCTTTTAAAGTGGGGATAGCCGCATAAAGTTTGTCTATGGCCTCTTGATACTGGTTACGGCTAATATCATTTTGTGCACGCACAACCTGTAAATCAGCAGTCACCATAGGGTCTGCTCGATTTGTAGCGATAACTGCGAGCTCTTCTGTGAGCTGTTCTGTCTGTTGTAACTTCCCTGCTTCTCTCGCCGCCACAATTGCCGTTTTAAGAGATTCAATCCTCTCGGCATCCTGCGCGTAAACGAATGGGAGTTGCATCAGCAGAATAAATCCGAATAAATTTACTGTGCGCATGAACATCCTGGACAAAATGAGTTTTACTAGCCTGACATGTTCATCTTAGATGTACCCAGTTTTTTTTCCACCATTTAAAGCAGTTAACGCAACTTTGTTTCCCCTCTGTGGCATGCCGCCGCGGTAAATAATACGTCCGTCGAACTGTTTAGTGCGGTTTCTGCCGAATCTTGTAGTACGCCTAAAATAAACCCTACAGCCACCACCTGCATAGCAACGTCGTTAGGGATATTAAACAAACTGCATGCCAGAGGGATCAGCAATAACGAGCCCCCAGCCACGCCGGAACTGCCACAAGCCGAAACGGCAGCGATCACGCTCAATAAAATAGCGGTAGAAATATCGACAGGAATATTCAAAGTGTGCACGGTTGCCAGCGTTAACACAGTGATGGTGATCGCCGCGCCGCCCATATTGATGGTAGCACCTAAAGGGATAGACACTGAATAGGTATCTTCATCTAGCTTAAGCCGTTCACACAGCGCCATGTTTACAGGAATATTCGCCGCTGAACTGCGGGTAAAAAATGCCGTAATGCCACTTTCTTTTAAACACCTAAACACCAGAGGATAAGGGTTGCGGCGGATCGTCAAATACACCAATAGGGGGTTAGTAACCAGTGCAATAAAAAGCATTACGCCAATTAACACCATCAGCAGATGGGAATAACCAAGCAACGCCCCAAAACCGGTGCTTGCCACTGTATTGGCTACCAAACCGAAAATACCCAAGGGCGCTAAACGGATAACAAATTGCACTACAAAGGTCACGCTTTCAGCCATATTATGTAATACAGCCTTGGTTGCTTCCGAGCTATGCCGTAAACCAAACCCTAATCCCACTGCCCATGTAAGTATGCCAATATAGTTTCCACTCACCAGGGCATTGATGGGATTATCCACCATATTAAATAATAAGGTATGCAACACTTCACCCACACCTTCGGGTGCAGATTGACTGACATCAGAAGTCACCAGACTAAGCGTACTTGGGAAGGCAAAACTGAACAGCACAGCACTAATAGCTGCGAGAAATGTGCCCGCTAAATACAAAACGAGTACCGGTTTAATATGGGTTTGTTGATTTTTTTTATGGTTCGCGATGGAAGCGGTGACCAAAACGAAAACCAACAAGGGGGCGATGGCTTTGAGGGACTTAACAAATAGTTCACCAAGTATCTCAACAGAAGATGCAGCAGTCGGGAGGAAAACCGCCAACGCGATACCGCTGACAATACCCACGACAATTTGCAATACAATATTAGTGCCCAGAAAGCGCTGAATTAAGGTTAAAGAACGAGTCGAAGCCATGTAATACAATCCAGATTTTTTTGCAGGGTGCACCATAAAGCATCATCACAAAAAAATAAATTTTTTAATGTCATCACAAAGGCTTAATCTCATTACAAAGACACAGTTACATTCATCACGATATATAGCCCAGCGCTATTTTGTGACAATTATGTCACCAATAGGTTTAATTTCCTGCTCTCTCCAAAAAAAAATCAAAAGTTATAAAATCACCTCTAAAAACCCCAGCAAGAAACTGATTTACCTAACATTAACGACTTACTCTTCGATACTAAAACTGCCTAATTTCATCGGTCTTCCGCGTACATTTAAAACATTTTATTTACAAATAAAAATCTCCATGCTAACTTTATCTTAATCGATTAAGAAAACGTTTTCGCAATTTTTAACCATGTTCTCTTTTTGCTCACTTATAGTTAACTGAGCGCCCGGAGAACTCACTTGGCTTTGGAGAAGACTCATGCACACACCATTTGCGAAAAATATACTCAGCGTAGCCGTTTTACTGGGGCTACCCAGCGCCGCGTTTGCGCAACAAATAAGTGACAACGAGGAACCGAACAAATACGAACAAATTGTTGTCACCGCCAGTCCCGCTGGGATCTCCGCACAAGAAACCAGTGTTTCTGTCAGTTCATTTGATGAAGAAGCGGTGATGAAACTGGCCCCTCGTTCTACGGCAGAGGTATTCCGGGCGTTACCTGGCATACGTGCGGAATCTTCCGGTGGAGGCGGTAACGCTAACATTACAATTCGCGGGATCCCTCTAGCCACCGGGGGCTCCAAGTTTATGCAAATCCACGAAGATGGCTTACCCGTACTGGAATACGGGGATATTAACTTTGCCAACACCGATAACTTTCTTCGCTATGATTGGTCAGTAAAACGGGTTGAGTCAGTAAGAGGCGGCTCTGCCTCTACCTTTGCAAGCAACTCCCCAGGTGGGGTAATCAACCTCATCAGTGACACCGGTGAACTAGGAGGGGGCTCAATCGGCACGTCTTTTGGCCTGGATTATGAAGAGTTTCGTTTAGACTTTGCCTACGGCGGCGAAATTAACGACGACCTTTATTTTCATATTGGCGGGTTTGCCCGAGGCGGCGAAGGGGTCCGTGATACGGGCTATAACGGCGACCAAGGTGGTCAGATAAAATTCAATGTCACCCAATTGCTCGACAATGGCCATTTACGTTTCTACTTTAAACATTTAGATGACAGAGTAACCACCTATTTACCCGCCCCCGTTAAAGTAAAAAGTAACGGCAGCTTCGGTTCCGTTGAGAATTTTGACGCCAGCAGTGAAACCCTGCAATCCCCATACACCACCAATATTTCCACCTTCGATGCATTTGGCAATGGGGTAAACCGTGATCTGACGGACGGCATAGAATCTGAAGTCACCGCATTCGGTTTCGAAGCTGATTTAGAAGTGGCTCCCCAACTTTATCTGCTGAATAAATTCAGGATGTCAGACATAGGTGGTGGCTTTATTGCCCCCTTTACCGACACCTTCGGCGATTACGGTCCCCAAGCGGCAAGCTCTATGGCTGATAACATTTGCGCTTCGGCCCTTGATGGTGACGGCAATCCATTTAATTGTGCATCGACCTCGGTGACGCTGGCTAACGGCCCTAACGCCGGGGAACAATATGATGGTCTGGCGTTCGTCAACCTCTTGTTTGACGCCACCTATAACGATTTGGGCAATATGATCAACGATTTTAGTTTGCGCAAAGAATTTGATAATGGCGTATCTGTGACTGCTGGCTACTATTATTCCAAACAGGACATTGGCATTAGCTGGAACAGTTGGAATACCTATATTCAAACCGTAGATGGCACGAGTTCTCAATATCTGCACATCGAAGATGCCGATGGCAACGCACTGGTTGACCAAGGGCTGTGGGCACCCAGCTTCTTGTCTTACGAGTGGGACCTAAACTACACCACCACCGCCCCGTACCTTAATGTTGGGTTTGAAGTGGGTGATAATTGGCTGTTTGATTTAAGTGCCCGTTACGACACGGTACAAGCCAACGGCGAAATGATTAATTCATGTTGTGGTGGCAACACCGATGTGGATCTCAACGGTGACGGGGTTATCTCAGGTAACACCGAAGATGCTTCGGCATCCAATGGTTTTGGCTTTGGCGGCGGCGTCATTGTGCTTAATCGTGCCAACGCCAGCAGCCAGATTGTCAATTACGATGCCAGCAACACCTCGTTTTCGTTAGGGGGGTCTTATCTTTACAGCGACGATCTCACCCTTTTTGCCCGCTATAGCGAAGGGGGACGCGCCATTGCCGACCGCTTATTACAAATTGCCGGTACCCTTAATACCGATGGCAGCTTAACCAGCACAACCTCAGGTTTTGACGAAACGAAGCAGCTTGAAACAGGTTTGAAATATGCCGCGGGGAATTTGCAAATAAACGCCACCGTATTTAGCACAATTACAGAAGATACTCAGGCTGAAGTCACCAGTGGACTTACATTTATTCGTGAATATGAGGCCACAGGAATAGAATTTGAAGGAAACTACGACTTTAACAATGGATTTTCAATTTCCGGTAATGCCACCTGGACCGATGCCGAGATTAGCGAAGACAAGTTCAATCCTGCCCTTGTAGGTAAAACCCCTCGCCGACAAGCCGACTTTATTTATACCGTTATCCCTCAATATGATTTTGATGCCTTTACCCTAGGCGCATCATTTCAAGGGTCTTCTGAATACTATCTACAAGACAGCAATGAGCTGAAACAAGATGCCTACGTGGTGGCTAACTTATTTGCAACCTGGTATGTATCGGACCAATTTTCTGTTTCTCTGAATGTTAACAACGCCACCGACGAATTTGTGATTACAGAGTCGGAAGAAAGTGCAGCATCTGCGGGAGATATTATCCGTGCTCGGCCCATTAGTGGAAGATCATCATCGCTACAGTTGAAGTATTCCTTTTATTAAGCCCTATGTCGCGGGGGAACCCGCGACATATCAACCTACGTTGTAGCTCTAGCACTAAAGGTAAATAGACATGGCAGTAAACCAAACAGGCGAACACAATTTAGGTCTCATTCGCTACCTGACCTACTTGATGTTTATGATGTTTGCAATGACATCCGATTCGGTAGGGGAAATCATCAAGGAAGTTAAACTGGAATTTGGTGTATCGAATACTCAAGCCAGCTTAATGCATTCATTATTTATGATAGGCATTGCCTTTTCCGGACTATTCCTTGGTTTTTTAGCGGATAAATTTGGTCGCAAAAAAACCTTGATACTTGGTCTAGCCCTATTTGCCACCTCCTGCTATTTATTTTTATTTGGCAGTACCTTCACCTTTATTTTAAGTTTAATTAGCTTATCTGGGCTGGCCGTGGGCGTATTTAAAACCGCCGCACTGGCACTGATAGGTGACATTTCACGTTCCACCAAAGAGCACACTGGCACCATGAATGGGGCAGAAGCCTTTTTCGGTGTGGGGGCGATTATTGGTCCCATACTGGTTGCCTGGCTTATTACCCAAGGTATCCATTGGAAATGGTTATATGTGATTGCCGGCACATTATGCACCCTACTTATTGTGTTAGCCCTCACCGTGAATTACCCCCAACATCACCCTCAGCAAAAACAGCCTGTTCGGCTTATGGATAGCCTAACGTTATTAAAGGACCCCTACGCTTTGGCTTTCTCCGTGGGCGCATTTTTATATGTGGCCGCAGAAAGTGCCATCTACGTATGGATGCCGAGCTATTTACTCTGTACCCCAACCACCGGTGAAATGGGGTATTCCTGTTACACCGATAGCCTGACCCAATGGTTCGCTATCTATTCTGTGTCTGCGTTTTTCGTCTTACGTGCACTAGGCCGTTTTGTTGGCATTTGGATGATGCAACGCTTCGACTGGACCAAAGTACTGGTGCTATTTAGTTTCTTAATCATGCTGTGTTTTATCGCCGGATTAATGGCCGGGCCATCCCTCGCCGTTTTTCTGTTTCCTTTAACCGGCATTTTTATGTCAGTGATCTACCCCACCTTTAATTCAAAAGGCATTAGTTGTTTTGAGAAACGCCAACACGGTTCCGTTGCCGGCGTTATTCTATTTTTCACCGCCGCAGGCGCGGCCGTCGGCCCCTTCATTATGGGTGTGGTAAGTGATGCCTACGGGGGGGAAGCAAAATATGGCTTTATCGTCGCAACCGGTTTTTCAATATTGCTGTTTGTTGGCCTGCTCTACAACGCCATTAAGCAACCGACCCGATCAAGATTACAGATAATTGAGCAGCAGGAATACGGCACCCACTGATCACGTTACCTTGACCAATACTCGCACTGAACATTCTGTGCGGTACAAAAATAGTTTTTTATGGAGTTTTTATGTCTTTACGCAACGGCGTTCACCTTATCACCTACGCAGACCGATTGGGGCAAGGCACCCTTGCCGGTATTAACCGTTTGATGAATGAAACGTTTAACGGCTTGTTTAAGGGAGTACACATACTGCCTTTTTACTACCCCTTTGATGGCGAAGACGCGGGTTTTGACCCCATTGATCACACCATGGTTGATAAACGGCTAGGTACTTGGGATGACATCAAACAACTCGGGACTTCCTTGGATATTATGTCGGATCTCATTGTCAATCATATGTCTGCCCAATCCCCTGCATTTGAGGATGTGCTGCAACACGGACGTGATTCCCAATACTGGCCGCTTTTTTTAACCAAAGAAGACGTGTTTTCCCAAGAGAACAGTGAAGATATAGCTAAAGTTTTCCGTCCTCGCCCGACTTCTTTTTTCACCGACTATAAGGTAAACAACGAAGAAACCGTGCCCTTTTGGACCACCTTCACCGCGAACCAAATCGATATTGATGTGGAGTCTGAACAAGGTAAAAATTACCTTTCCTCCATTTTAGAATCATTTACCCAAAACAACATTGATTTAATTCGTCTGGATGCCGCCGGTTACGCCATAAAACGGGCGGGCACCAACTGCTTTATGCTGGAAGAAACCTTTGCTTTTATTGAGTCGTTAAGCCAGCGTGCCCGAGGGATGGGGATGGAATGTTTGGTGGAGATCCACAGTCACTATGAAACCCAGATTGAGATTGCCAAGCGCTGCGACTGGGTATACGATTTTGCGCTGCCGCCACTTGTCCTTCATGCCCTCCTTTTCAACGATGCTAAAGCGCTAGCACACTGGCTGTCCATTGCGCCGCGAAACGGTTTCACCGTATTGGATACCCATGACGGTATTGGCATTGTGGATGTCGGCGCGAGTGGCGACAAACCCGGACTGCTAAATGAGCATGAAATAGATAACTTGGTTGAGCGCATTCATGCTAATTCCAATGGGGAATCTCGCCGTGCTACGGGCGCCGCTGCCAGTAACGTGGATCTATATCAAGTTAATTGCACCTACTACGATGCCTTAGCCCAGGATGATTACAAGTACCTCTTAGCCCGCGCTATCCAATTTTTTAGTCCAGGCATTCCTCAGGTGTATTATGGAGGGTTTCTTGCTGCCACCAACGACATGGCATTGCTTACCAAAACCCATGTTGGACGAGATATTAACCGTCCTTACATCGATGAAGCGGGTATCGATAAGGCCTTAGCTAAACCGGTGGTACAAGGGTTAATTAAACTCATTGAAATCAGAAATACACACCCGGCCTTTAACGGCGAATTTACGGTGGCATACTCCAATGACCAACTCACCTTAAATTGGCAACATCACCAGAATAGCGCCACGTTAACGGTGGACATAACCACCCTTAATGCTGAACTGACGTTGGTGGATGTAAAAGGGACTGACACCCTGTCATTGGCTTCCCTAATGTAAACCACCATTACTATTTTTTGATGCAGCTACACCTTGACCATGGGTGTACAGTGAGTAAGGTATGAGTTGGCTAAGGTGTTTAGCTGTATTCATTTAAAAAGGTAATGTGTGACAACATCAAAATTAACGATAAAAGAGGTCGCAAGTCGTCTGAATGTCTCCACGGCCACTATTTCCAATGCGTTTAATCGGCCCGACCAACTCTCAGCTAAAAAGCGAGAGGCGATTTTAAAAGCCTGTGAAGAAATGGGCTACATGGGGCCAAATAAAGCAGCACGATCATTGCGACGTGGAAAGAGCAATATTGTCGCCTTGGTCTTACCTGACAGCCTTGACTATATGGTAAGCGACCCAGTCGCAAGTCAATTTATTCGTGGCGTAACCCAAGTATTAAAAAATACACCGGCCAATCTACTGCTGTTTTCGGGAAACAATGACAACGTAAATGACATCGTGGATTTTGTTGATGGCTTTATATGCTATGGTGCACCGAGAAACCCTAAGCTTCTTAACCAGTTAACGAAGATTAAAAAAACCGTTGTCACTGCCGATTTTAATATTCCAACCGCACCATCGGTCAATATAGATAATACCCAAGCGGCTTATGAAGTTGCAAAAATCGCCCTAAACGCCACGGCCACAAAGCCGGTGATCCTCGGGTTAAGGCTAATTGACAGTGAAATAACACGTTCAATAGGAAACACGCCACTGATTGATAGTGAGTATTCCATTTCTCATCGTCGACTCGATGGTTATCTTAAAGCGATCCATGAACACGGCTTGAAAATGTCTAATACTGACATCTGGCACATACCTGAAAGTACGCAAAATCACGCGAAAAGTGCGGTGGAGCAAATTCTTTCACATACACCTCTGCCCGATACCCTGTTGTGTATGAGTGACGTTATCGCATTAACTGCCATGCAAGAAGCCTTAAAACGGGGGCTACGAGTTCCCGACGATATTCGTATTGTTGGCTTTGATGGTATTGACGAAGCAAGCCGCTACCACCCCACCTTAACCACAGTGCAACAATTTAACGATAAAAAAGGCGCCCTAGCCGCCCAATTGTATTTAACCCAAGAAAAAGAAAACCGGCTTCTGCCTTTTGAGCTCGTTGAAGGTAACAGTACATCCCATTGACCCCTACCCACCTTATAAGCCGGTGATCATCGGCTTTCTATAGCGCCATATTTTTAACTTATTTGTTAAAGGTAGTTTTTATTGATCCTATTTTAAAAAACTTCGTACCCACTGCCTTCTAAGTAGTGATAGCTGTCGAAGATCCTGCCATTTCAAGTTTTCCGCATCAGTTAAATACAACATCGACTATTTCACTTTAGGAATAATTTTAGGAAGTAATTTTGCAGTTTAGAAAAGATATCAACGGGCTACGGGCTATAGCAGTCATTGCCATCGTACTGTTTCATTTTAACGATAATTGGATGCCCGGTGGATTTGCCGGTGTGGATGTATTCTTTGTTATATCTGGCTTTTTGATGACAAGCATTATCTTTACTGGCATCAAAAAAGAGACGTTCTCAACAATAAAATTCTATGTTTCACGAGCCAATAGGATCATTCCTGCCCTGGCCTTTTTATGTTTTGTGCTGGTCATTTTCGGCTGGTTCTATCTTACACCTACCGATTATCAAACACTGGGTAAACATGTAGGCAGCAGTGTTGGCTTTTTATCCAATTTTATTTATTGGCGAGAAGCGGGTTATTTTGATGTGGACTCCCATAGAAAATGGCTACTTCATACCTGGTCTTTATCTGTGGAGTGGCAGTTTTATATTCTGTACCCCTTACTACTTGTTGGCCTCAGTAAGTGTTTGTCATTAAAGAGCATAAAGGTAACCCTACTTCTTGCCACTGTTTTCGGTTACCTGCTTTGCATATACGCAACTTATCGATGGCCCGACCCTGCATACTATCTGCTACATGCTAGAGCTTGGGAAATGATGGTAGGCGGGCTAGCATACCTTTATCCCTTTAATTTATCCGATGGCCGAAAAAAGGGAATTGAGTGGCTAGGTTTAGCCCTTATTATCTTGTCTTATGTATTCATTTCAAAAGCAAATTTCTGGCCCGGCTATTTGGCTATCTTCCCGGTATTGGGCGCATTTTTGCTGATCCAAGCTCAAAGAAATGACAGCGTATTCACCGGTAATCGCATTTTTCAAGCATTGGGAAAGTGGTCATATTCCATCTATTTATGGCACTGGCCCCTTGTGGTAGCCATCGGCTACTTTTCCTTAAGCAGGCACTATCTCTTTTTAGGCCTGCTGCTGAGTGTCGTCTTAGGCTGGGCAAGTTATCACTTTATAGAACGCCGGCGGTTTAGAAGCGACATTTACAGGCCCGCACAACTTATAAAATGCAAACCCATTTACTTTACCTTGGGCGTAGGTTTGCTTGGTTCGGTCATTCTTGCTACCCAAGGGTTTATCAAGCAAAGTCCCATTGAATATCAAAAACTGGTTACCGATACTCGACCAAGTCCACAGCGAGATAGTTGCCACATTCATAGCTACCAATCACCGGATGAAGCCTGCGAATATTTTGGCAAAAATGTCACCTGGGCCACCTTCGGCGATAGCCATACCGTCGAAATTGCCTATGCGTTAGCAAGGAAATTAAAGCCCTATGGACAAGGTATAAAACACTTTAGCTTTTCTGGTTGCAAACCCGCTTATCAAGACAGGGAAAGTACCCCTTGTGCAAAATGGTACAATGATGCGGTGGATTATATCATCGAGGACGAAGGGATCAGAAATGTGGTGTTCAATCACCGCTTCACACAGCAGTTAATGGGTGGCAATGCTGATCACTACCCCGCTCACCAGCAATACACCGAAACGGATGAAGTGCGTGAACTTACAAGTCATATTGATAAACTGATTTTGCTTTTTGCAGCTAAAAAAGACAACGTTTACGTCTTTTATCCTGTGCCCGAGTTACCTAAAGACATCCATCAATTAATGGGGGATAAATTACGACGTGGCGCATCTCTTGATAATATCGTGGGCACGGATACCCAGTGGTACGAACATCGAAATGCTTATATGATTCAACATTTCGACAACGCCAATTACCCCGCAAATGTGCATTTATTGAAGCCGCAAGATGTGTTTTGCGATCCTGTAAACTGCTACGCGGTTAAAGAGGGAACCGCCCTGTACTTTGATGAAGATCACCCTTCAGTGGCTGGCGCTAAAAAGCTGGTAGAATTAATTGAGTTAAACTGAATTTGGTAGATACTATCTTGGGGCCTGCTTATACAGGCCCACAATAAAATACGTTAATCTAACGAAAACTCATCAAACAAAATAACATCTGCATCCAAATCACTGGGCTTTAAACCTTGTTTACTAATTTGTCGCTGACAATTTCAATGGGATGACGGGGCTTACTGCCTTCAAACCTGGCGACTTGGCTACGGCAAGAAAACCCGGTGGCCAGTAACTGCTGTGTCCCTTGTTGTTGTACATGTTGCGCCCAACTCAAGTTATAAATGCCTTTAGAGTTATCCTGATGGGTGCGTTCATGCCCATAGGTACCGGCCATACCACAACAGCCCGCAGAGAGGATCTCCAGCTTACAACCGAGTTGCTCAAACACCTGCTGCCAGATACGTTCAGTAGTCGGCAACGCTGTTTTTTCGGTGCAATGGCCAATCATGGCATAGCGGTGGTTGTCTTGTGTTTCCGGGGTTGGCCAACAGGTGTCAGGTACTTGAGCTAACCATTCATGACACGTTAATACATGAAAATCGCCCCGGTTATCGCCGAGTATTTTGTTGTATTCGTCTCGATAACACAGTACCAATGACGCATCCACCCCCACCATCGGCATACCCAGAGCCTGCACTTGGTTTAAAAAGTCCGCCGTCCCTTTCGCTTGCTTGGCAAACTTACCTAAAAAGCCTTTCACATGGGCAGGTTTGCCATTGGGTTTAAATGGCAACAATACGGGGGTAAAGCCTAACTGCTGTATCACCTTGGCCATACTTTCTACCACGGCAGCGTCATAAAAGCTGGTAAAAGGGTCTTGTACAATGGCCACGCGGTTTTTACGTTCCTCTGTACTCAAAGCCTGTAACTTTGCCAGATCAAAGGACTCTGCCACACCATTTATCCGCTTTGACAGCACTGGCACCGACAACGCTGGCGTATCCACATAGCCCACTTTATTTTCTAATAGCCATGCTACAGGTTTGAATTTCATCAGGCTGTTAATCATCGCTGGGGCTTTTGCCAGCATAGGGGTCATGGTTTCTACGTTGCTAACCAATAAATCTTTTACCGGTCGAGCATAGCGCTGATAGTAAATAGACAAAAAGCGAGCACGAAAGTCTGGCACATCCACATTCACCGGACACTGGCTGGTACAAGATTTACAAGCTAAACAGCCATTCATCACCTCTAATACCTCATGGGAAAAGTCTTCCTGAGTAGACAAGTAGGTATTTTTAAATCGTGTCCAAAAGGAGCTTTTAAATTGGGTGAACGTGAGGCTATGGGTATCGACCTGCTCTTTGGCTAACAATCGCATCCACTCGCGGATCATACCGGCTCTGCCTTTTGGCGTATGGCGACGATCAGCGGTAATTTTACTGGACGGGCACATAGGGGACTTGGTGTCATAATTAAAGCACAAGCCATTGCCGTTACAGCTCATCGCCGGGGCCATTTCTTCTTTAAATGCCACGGGAATGGTTCTATCCAACGTGGCTCGTTTTTCGTCAGTCACGCGCACCAAGGCGGCATCGCTATCTAAAGGCGTACAGATTTTTCCCGGATTCATTTGATTGTGAGGATCAAATGCGGCTTTTACTTTGCGCAATTCGGTAAACAGAAACTCGCCAAAAAACGCCGGGGCATATTCACTGCGATAGCCTTTACCGTGCTCCCCCCACATCAAGCCGCCATATTTGGCTACCAATGCCACCACTTCATCAGAAATCTGATGCATCAGACTTTCTTGCTCTGGGTCAACAAGATCCAGCGCCGGTCTAACATGTAATACACCGGCATCCACGTGGCCGAACATGCCATACTGTAAACCATGACTGTCTAGCAAGGCCCTAAATTCGGTAATGTAATCGGCCAGTTTTTCTGGGGGCACAGCGGTATCTTCAGCAAAAGCAATGGGTTTGCGTTCTCCTTTGGTTTTACCCAACAAGCCTACCGCTTTTTTCCGCATGGCATAAATTCGCCCAATATCTTTTTTATCGTAGGTAATTTGATAACCGATGACGCCGCATTTGCCTGTGGCCACTTCATCATCAAGGCGGGCTTTTAAAGCATCGATGTGACCTGCCATCTCATCTTGGCTTTCGGCGTTATATTCCACCATATTCAGCCCGAGCAAGGTTTTGTCTGGTACGTCGGTAATCAATGTTGAAATGGAATGCCAGATAATGTCGGTTTTGGCTAGATTCAACACCTTGCTGTCGATGGTTTCCACCGACGTGGCGTTGGCTTCAACCATCGCCGGCGCATGACGCAACGCCGAATCGAAAGAGTCGTATTTAATATTGATAAGGGCTTTTTCATTGGCAATAGGCGTGAGGGATAATTTCGCCTCGGTCACCATGGCGAGGGACCCTTCGGCCCCAGTAATTAGCCTGCCAACATCAATCGTTTGTTGCGCTTCATCATAAACGTGCTCAAGGTCGTAGCCGGTAAGAAACCGGTTTAAACGGGGAAATTTGTCTAAGATAGCTTGCCGATGACCCACACAAGTTTCCAGAGCTTGTTGGTAAATGCGCCCTTCGGCGGTATTTAACGCGGCCTTTTTCTTCGCCTCTTCAATACTGACAGGTTGGGTTTCAATTTGCTCACCATTGGCAAGTACTGCAGTTAGCCCCAGTACATGATCGCTGGTTTTACCATATACCAAGGAGCCTTGCCCGGAAGCATCGGTACTGATCATACCGCCTAAGGTGGCACGGTTACTGGTGGAAAGGTCCGGGGAGAAAAAATACCCGTGAGGACGCAAAACATCGTTTAATGCATCTTTCACCATGCCAGTTTGAACGCGGATCCACCCTTGTTCAAGGTTAAGTTCTAAAACCGCATTCATATAGCGACGAATGTCGATGACGATACCTTCAGTGAGGCTTTGTCCGTTGGTTCCTGTACCGCCGCCTCGTGCACTAAAGGCCACTTCGGGGTATCTTGCCGCTAACTTGCCAATGATTTCACAATCTTGGTTCGAACGGGGAAACACCACAGCCTGAGGTAATTTTTGATAAACAGAATTGTCCGTTGCCATGGCAAGACGAGCACCGTAACTGGTTTCGATGTCGCCACTAAATTTCATCGCCGCTAAGTGCGATAAAAATTCAACATACTGCTGTTTTAAATTCGATTCAGGGTTTAAGGCGGGTAGCGTCAATTGAAAAACTCCAACTGCCGTAGCGATTGTGCGCCAAGGACTTAGGTTTAAAAGCCTCTATTGTCTATTTGTCATGCTTTTTTACAAGGGTTTAAATAGAAAAGTTTTGATCATCTTATGCCTCGAAGGCTCATTGTCCTTTTCCTAACCCTATATTAGGTCTACCACAAACTAGGGTATTGACGAAATAATGAGGGCCAATCGTCGATGGAATGCACGCCATAAGGGCCATTCTTTTCATCCGGAGTGTTGCTTTTAAGGTGTGTCGCGCCTGCGTAACGTACCACTTGCATATTCGCCGCAAGGGCGCCTGCAATGCCGGCATCCGAATCTTCTATCACCAAACAATGCTCAGGGGCTACGCCCATTTTAGCGGCGGCATGTAAAAAGATATCCGGTGCGGGCTTGCCGTTTTTCACTTCACTACTGGTGGTGATGCGCCCGGCGAAATAATGAAATAAACCCGTGGTTTGTAACGCAAACGTCACCCGTTCTGGGCTACTACTTGTGGCCACACAATAAGGTGTTTGTAGCGAATTTAGCATTTCTTCAAGATGCTGAGTAGGTAGCAATTCGTCTTCAAAAACCTGAAGCAGTTTATCGAGATACCCTTGCCGAAAACCGGCGGGGAGGGAAATAGAAAAATCATCCTGTATTTGTGCTTTGGCTGACGGATAACTTTTGCCTAAGAAGAACTTATTGAAATAAGCTTCAGAGACTCTTACCCCCTGTTCGGCCAGTAACGATAACAACACACGCTGACACAAGATTTCACTGTCGATGAGCACACCATCACAATCGAAAATGATAAGTTCAATGTTACTATTGTGTCGTGCTGTACCAACGTTCGCCATAATATCTTCACCGCGTGTATAAAAGTATTGAAGCCGTTGCCCTATTGTTAGAGCAACGGCGCTTTGGGGTAGTTCAAATTAGGCCGATTTTACCACCGCTTTTTCTTCCCAAGACAAAGACGGTATGGTCATGCCCGCGCCATCAAAATGCATAATTTTGTTGTCATCGGCGGTAAGGTTTATTTTGTCGCCGTGTTGCAATGGACACTCACCATCCGCTTTTACGGTCAGTGTGCTGCCATTGGCTAGGTGTACATGTAAAAAGGTTTCTGAACCAAGATGCTCAATGACACCCACTTCGCCAGACCACAACCCTTGTTGTTTGGTGATTTTAAGGTGTTCTGGGCGCACCCCTAAACTACATGTCGGATCACCGGCTTTCATATCCACATCAATAAAGTTCATCTTCGGCGAACCGATAAAGCCTGCAACAAAACGATTGACCGGTCTTTGATACAGTTCTAATGGCGTGCCCACCTGCTCAATAATACCGCCATTAAACACCGCAATACGATCCGCCATGGTCATGGCTTCCACCTGATCATGGGTAACATAAATCATGGTGGTGGCTAAACTCTGATGTAATTCAGAAATTTCCAAGCGCATGTTAACACGTAACGAGGCGTCTAAATTCGACAAGGGTTCATCGAACAAAAAAGCCGATGGCTGACGCACAATGGCGCGACCAATAGCCACACGCTGACGCTGGCCACCAGATAATTGACCGGGCTTGCGATCAAGATAATCTGTCAAATTTAACATCTTGGCAGCAGCGGTAATTTTTTCTTCAATAATCGCCGGGGCGACCTTCGCCCGTTTTAATGGGAAGGCAATGTTATTGCGTACTGACATATGGGGGTACAAGGCATAGGACTGAAACACCATGGCTAACCCCCGCTTTGCTGGCGGCATAGCCGTGGCATCTTCGCCATCTATTTCTATGGTACCGCTGGTGGTATCTTCTAAACCGGCGATCATACGCAATAACGTCGATTTACCGCAACCGGAGGGGCCAACAAAGACAATAAATTCGCCTTCACGGATATGTAAATCTAAGGGTTTTATGACATTCACGTCACCAAAGCTCTTTGTAACCTGCTTTAAAGTAATGCTACCCATTTGAATCTCTCCTTACTTAACCGCGCCGAAGCTTAGGCCGCGCACTAATTGTTTCTGACTAAACCAACCTAATATCAGGATGGGAACGATGGCCATCACAGAGGCTGCTGATAATTTTGCGTAAAACAAACCTTCGGGGCTTGAATAACTGGCGATAAATGCCGTCAGTGGTGCCGCATTGGCGGCTGTTAATATGAGTGTCCAGAATGCTTCGTTCCACGCTAGGATCACATTGAGCAGCAAGGTTGAGGCAATACCAGGCAACGCGATGGGCAATAACACATGAAAAATTTCTTCTTTGATTCCTGCACCATCCATGCGAGCGGCTTCTAAAATTTCGTGGGGAATTTCTCGAAAATAGGTATAAAGCATCCACACCATAATCGGCAGGTTGATAAGGGTCATTACAATCACCAACCCCAACTTGGTATCGAGTAATCCAAAATCACGGAACATCAAATAGATGGGGATAAGAACCCCTACAGGGGGCAGCATCTTGGTAGATAACATCCACATCAGTAAGTTTTTGGTGCGTTTGGTTTGCACAAATGCCATAGACCAGGCCGCAGGCACTGCAATGAGCAGTCCCAGTAAACTGGAGCCTAAAGACACCACCACCGAGTTCCAGAAATGATCAAAATAGGGTGAGCGGGCAAGCACATCTGAATAGTTTTCTAGTGTCCAACTAAACATAAACAAGCTCGGTGACGAAGCGATGGCCTCGGCTTCGGTTTTAAAGCTCGTTAAAATAGTCCATAAAATGGGGAAGAAAAGCATGCCGCTAATCCCCCAGGCTAATAGGGTATAAACGAGTTTTGATTTATTGCTGTGATTGATAGCCATTGCCTAGCCCTCCAGATTTTTGCCAATAAGGCGCATAAGGAAAATGGCGACGATATTGGCAATAATCACAGCCACAATCCCACCGGCAGATCCGCCGCCTACATCAAATTGCAATAACGATTGGGTATAAATTAAGTAGGTAATATTGGTTGAGGAATAACCCGGCCCACCACTGGTAGTCACCAAAATTTCGGCAAAAATAGACAGCAGAAAAATCGTTTCTATGAGAATAACCGCCGTCACCGCCCGAGATAGATGGGGTAACACAATATAGGTGAATTTGCTAAACGGCCCGGCACCATCAAGATCAGCCGCTTCTAATTGCTCTCGATCCAAAGACTGGATAGCGGTAAGCAAGATCAAAGTGGCAAACGGCAACCACTGCCATGACACAATAATAATGATGGACAACAAGGGCAGTTCAGCGAAAAAATCAATGGGGGCGACGCCAAGAAACTCGGCAAAGTGGGCGAATAACCCGTTCACTGGGTTCATGAACATGTTCTTCCACACCAAGGCCGAAACCGTGGGCATAACGAAAAACGGTGCCAGCACCATAATACGCACGTAGTTACGTCCCCAAATGGCTTGATCCAGCAATATAGCTAACCCAATGCCACCGCCTATGGTGATAAAAAGTACCCCGCCAACCAACAATAGGGTATTAAAAAACGACTCGATAAACGCCGGATCCGTTAAAAAGAACTCGTAGTTTAAAAAACCAATAAACTCATTTTCGCCCGGCATCAGCAGGTTATAGTCTAAAAATGAAAAATATAACGTCATGCACAGTGGAACGATCATCCATGCCAATAACAGGGTTACTGACGGCAGTAACATCATTTTGGCTAACGTTCTCGATTGGGTAGTTGCCATAACCTGAACCTCTTTCAATCAATACGGGGTAAGGGACCGTTCCCCTACCCTACGGCTTACAACTTGATTATTTTGGATAACGGGCTTTACGCATGGCCCGTTCAACCAAGCGTTGGGAGGTTTGCAAAGCTTGCTCCACCGTCATCCGCCCGGTTAACGCTGCGCTAAATTGCTGCCCAACCGCTGTACCAATACCTTGGAATTCGGGTATGGCGACAAACTGCACACCCACGTAAGGCACAGGCTCTACGGTCGGGTTTTTCGGATCTGCAGATTGAATAGAATCGAGGGTGATCTGAGCAAAAGGTGCCGCTTTCATGTACTGCGGGTTTTGATACAAGGAGGTGCGAGTGCCAGGAGGCACTTTTGCCCACCCTTTTTTATCGGCAACCAGGCTTGAATAAGATTTAGACGTAGCCCAACTGATAAACTTCATTGCAGCGTCGCTTTTTTTACTGCTCGAAGGAATGGCCAAAGTCCACGCCCATAACCAGTTGCCTCGCTTGCCTAAACCCTTGTCCGGTGCCAAGGCAAAGCCTACCTTATCAGCCACGTCAGAGTCGGCTTCGTTGGTGACAAACGCACCGGCTACGGTGGCATCTATCCACATGCCGCATTTACCGGTTTGAAACAACGCCAAATTTTCGTTAAATCCATTGGCCGATGCACCAGGAGGACCATATTTATCCATTACATCCACGTAATATTCCAAGGTGTCTTTCCAGGCTTTAGAATCAAATTGAGGCTGCCAATTTTCATCAAACCAACGGGCACCAAAGGAGTTTGACATAGAGGTAAGTAATGCGATGTTTTCACCCCAGCCCGCCTTTCCTCGTAAGCAAATACCGTAAACACCCGCGTCTTTATCGGTCATGGCGGCTGCAGCTTGGCGGATAAAATTCCACGTTGGGGCTTTAGGCATTTGTAAGCCGGCTTTGGCCATAAGATCGGTGCGATACATCACCATGGAACTTTCACCATAAAATGGCGCGGCGTATAATTTGTTATCCACAGACAGACCGCTACGAATGGCCGGTAGCAAGTCATCTACATCATAGTCTTCGCCCAATTCATCAAGCTCAGTTAACCAGCCTTGCTTACTCCAAATGGGCACCTCATAGGTACCGATAGTCATCACATCGTATTGACCACCGCCGGTGGCCACATCGGTAGTCACCCGCTGGCGTAAAATATTTTCTTCCAGCGTAACCCACTTAAGGTTGATGTCTGGATAGCGTTTTTCGAAATCACCACTAAGTTCTTTCATGGTGATCATGTCGCCATTGTTCACAGTGGCGATGGTGATGGTTTGTTCAGCATAAGCACCGAATGTGAGTGCGCCACAAAGTAGCAAAGACAGTTTTTTAAACATTGGGGTTCCCCCTTGAGATAGGCATGTCGTGGCTTACTGAAGCATCGTCCAATAAGACACGACTTTAGATAAGTTAGAATTTCACAGAAATTTCAGAGGTAAGACCGGAGAATCCACGGCCAATTTGACCACCGGAATTCACCCCTTCGTCTTGATCCACGTATTCCACTTTCCACAAGGTTCTGTCGTTGATCCAATACCCAGCAGACACCTGTAAACGTGTCACTTCATTGTCGGTTTGTTCAATAAGATCCGAAGTATTTTCTGCCGACGCATAGCGGGCGGCCACATACAGCTTTTCAGGTAAAATGTACTGTTGGGCTTCAACTACCCAGTAATCCACTGAAGAATCGCCCTCAATAACCTGATTAGAATCAAAGGTAGTTCCGGTAGGGTCAATGACACCGTCAGTGCCAAAGTAGGTGATCCCAGCAACGGCATTTCCTTCAGTATCAGCAAAGGTATAGTCATCGCTACTTCTACCTAGCATCACAACCACACTGGTTTGATCTGAGGGTTGGTATGCTAAGTTTAATTGCATGGTTGATTGGTTTAAGCCTGGCAGTGCCCCTACGTGGGTATCACGCTCGCTGGAACCTGAAGCTGAAAAATTGTAGTTTTCACCATCACCAAAGCGATAGTTTGTGGTAGTCACGCCGGAAAGGCTTGCCATGCCATCCACAAAGACCAGTTGGTCGCCCTGATTTGCATTGAGGAAATTAACCCCTGCTTTAAAGCCCCCTTTAAATTCCAAGGTGCCCTGTAAGCGGTAGTTGTAACCGCGATTTTCTTGAAAGGCTTCGCCAAAACTGGAGGTGGTCATATGACCAGTAACGTTATAGGCACGAATTACACCGCTATCATAGGTTTGGCTGTAGCTTAGCTGAATACCATTTTCTGCGGTGGCGTAGTCGGTAATACCGTTACCGATAAGGGCATTTCCCTGGTTATCCGCGCCATCTTGGAAGCCTTTAAACTGAAACGCCGAAGCGCCAATATTCCCCACCCGCAAAGTAAGGTCGTTGTTGTGTTTTTCGGTGTTGGTCAGGCCAAATAAGTCAAACTCGATTCCGGCAAAATCTTGGTGAAAGGCAAAATCTTGGTCTCCGTTATTACCAAAATCATTGGGCTCTTCGGCAATATCAATATCCGCTACGATGTTCTCAGTAATTTTGAATTTGAACATCAAGTTCACTCTCAAGCGACCAAAACCATTAGATTGCTCTTCATCTTCAGGCCGAAAAGCGCCGTCTTTAGCCTGGATTGCCTGATAATTTTGCATCGCTAAAAAGTTAACCTGCACACGCCCATCTAAAAACTCATTGGGTTCGCTAGGTGGAACATACATTGGCTTGTCATCGCTCAACTGATCGTCGGCAGAGGCTACCGTGGAGGTTGTAGCGGCAATGATTGCGGCAGCTAACACCCCTAATTGAGCTGACTTGCTAACTGTGTTTTTTGTTTTTTGATGGCGTTTACAATTTTCTAGCATAGTGAATTCTCTCAGTTTAAAGACAAACGATATTCTTCAAAACGCGAACTCATGGCGTAATAGCGCATCAGTTCGGTTGCTCTCTAGGAGCGCCATAAGCAACGACCTGTGATGTAGAACCCACTTAATGGTCATATGCTCAAGTTAGGAGCATATGACCATTTTCTTAAATTGACGTCAACCTATTTTTAACAATGCATTTTCATTTAACACTCAAAAACAGGAAATTCCGTTAAAAATCATAACTTTAATAATTGGTAGGATGAGATGAGAAACCGTATAATGTAAACGCCATGATTAACAGCAGTTATCACAAGCGTAATTATCGTGAGAACATTAAACAATATTGTTACACCTACCGTTAACAATTATTCATTTCATGAGTAGATGTAATGCCGACAAAGGGGAGTCAAATTATAAGAATGACGGGCTTCAGCCCGAGGCAAGAAAGTGAAAATTGGGGAAAGTAAGGAAAAAGCAGTGCTGGATCATTCCCGATGAATGATCCAGCCTTTACGCATTGTTGTTACGTATTGGTATCACTTCTGGCGGTATCCGTTGCCGGATCAACGGCATTGTTTTGAGCAATGCCTCCCCCCATAACCCGGTATAAGGTAATACGGTTTTCCAAATCGCTTTGACGCGTCAAAATGAGTGACTGCGCTGCGCTGTAGTAGGTACGCTGCGCTTCCAGCGCAGTTTGAAAACTGTCTACCCCTTTTTTATAACGGGCCAACGACAATTCATAACTTTGTTTAGATGCCGCCACAAGGGCTTCTTCTGCGTCTATTTGTTGTTGAATCGTCGCTCTTCGTGCCAACGCATCAGCCACTTCAGAGAACGCACTTTGGATAGCATATTCATAAGCGGCTAGATATTTTTGTTGTTGGGCCTTGGCATAATCTAGGTTTGCCTCGTTCTCCCCTCCATTAAAAATAGGCAGTGAAATCGAGGGCGCTAATGACCATATCTTGGTAGCACCCGAACTAAACAGATCCGATAGACTTAGGCTCCCAAGGCCTCCCGCCGCGGTAAGGGAAATAGAAGGAAAGAACGCAGCACGAGCCGCATCAATATCAGCATGGGCGGCTTTTAAGTCATGCTCGGCCGCAAGTACATCTGGCCGGGTCAACAATATATCAGATCCTAACCCCGCCGGAATGTCGGTCACTAGTTCATCACTGTCTGGCAACATGGTTGCTAATACCGACTGATCAACATCGCTACCAACCAGTAACCGTAAGGCGTTAATATCTTGATTCACCTGGGTGGTATAACTGGCAATGTCTGACTGGGCAGCATAATAAGTGGTCTTGGCACTGGCAACATCAATCCGAGAATCAACACCTAGCTCCATGCGCTTTTGCGTAATCGTTAGCGTTTGCTGAGCATTATCGGCAGTTTCCTTAGCTAGGCTCAGTAAGTTTTGATCCGCCGCCAAGGTAAGCCATGCGTTGGCAATTTCGCCAATAAGGGTAATCTTCGTGGCTCTGAAAGTGTCTTCACTGGCTAAGTAAGTTTCCATTTCGGCATCAGTGAGGCGTTGGTTTTTACCAAATAAGTCAATTTCATAACTGCTTAAGCCCACCTCAGCCGCATAGCTACTTGAGGTGACGCCCGATGTCGAGCGCGCCCGTGTACCGCTGACACTAACATCTATATTCGGGTAAAGATCCGAACGCTGAATACGGTAAGTGGCCCGTGCCGCCTCCACATCAGCGAGGGTTTCCCGCAAGCTACGGTTGTTTTCCAGCGCTAAGGTTATCACCGCCTTGAGACGCTCGTCTTTAATGAACGTCTGCCAAGGCACTGCCATTGCCAATTGGCTTGATAACCCTGGGGCATGCGCGCCAGCTTGCGCAGATAGCTGATTGCTCACAGGCATGGCAGGGCGCGTATATTCGGTAGAAAAACTACTACATCCCCCCAGCAACACACCGACCATTACCACCAGGTACTTTCCCTTGCTCAGAAAGTGTTTGTCTCGGTTATTCATGGCCCGTCTCCTGCTTATTTATATCATTGTATTGTTGCTTCTTTTTAGGAAATATCCCGCGAATAAGCACGAAGAACAAAGGCACAAAGAATATCCCCAGCGCGGTGGCAGTTAATGTGCCGCCCACAATGCCCGAGCCAATGGAAATACGGCTGTTGGCACCAGCACCCGAGGAAACAGCAAGTGGAACAGTACCCACAATAAATGCTAAGGATGTCATAATAATTGGCCGCAAGCGCAGTTTGGCCGCCTCCAGTGCCGCATGGCTAAGAGAAGCGCCTTTTTGGTACAAGGATTCGGCAAATTCCACAATTAAAATGGCATTTTTTGATGACAGTCCAATCGTGGTTAGAAGTGCAACCTGGAAGTAAATATCATTTTCTAACCCACGTAACGTGGCGGCGATGGCTGCACCTATCACGCCCAGTGGGATCACCAACATCACAGAAAAAGGCACCGACCAACTTTCATAAAGAGCGGCAAGGGCTAAAAACACCACCAGAATTGAAATGGCATACAGTAAGGTTGATTGCCCGCTAGACAGCTTTTCTTGATAAGACAATCCACTCCAAGAATAGCTCAGCTTTCCTTGTCCTACTTCTTGGGTTAATCGTTCCATTTCAGCCATGGCCTGACCTGAACTCACCCCGTCTGCCGGTGCGCCTTGTATTTCGTAAGCCGCTAAGCCATTAAATCGAGATAAGGTTTGCGGCGCATCAGACCATGATACATCTGAGAAAACAGAAAAAGCAGTCATGGTAGTATCGCCATTGGCATCACTTCCGCGAACAAACCATTCATTAAGATCTTCAGGTTTAGAACGATAGTTAGCATCGCCTTTTATATAAACCTTTTTTACCCGTCCGTTATCAATGAAGTCATTAACATAACTTCCAGCCCACGCATAGGATAAGGTATTGGTGACATCAGACACCGACAAGCCCAGCGCCGAGGCTTTCACGGTATCGATATCAATTTTCAATTGTGGTGTGGTAGACAGTGCCCCTTCGCGAATACTTGTAAGAAGCGGACTTTGTTGGGCTTTATTCATGAGCTCACTTTTCAGCGCGGCCAATTCAGCACGAGTGGTTCCCGTCGCTGCCTGCAACTCGAAAGTGAAGCCATTGCTTTGTCCTAACCCACGAATTATCGGCTGAGACATCGCAAATACTTTGGCATCGGTGATAGCTGAGAGATTCTTGTTCATGCGACCAATCACCGCACCTGCGCTGTCCTCATCATCGGTTCGCTCACTCCAGTCAATTAACGACACAAAGCCCATTCCTGCATTTTGTCCGGTGCCTGAGAAATTCGACCCCGAAATAGAAAATGCCCGCTTCACTAAATCACCTTCTTCGTTTAACAAGTAATCTTCTACTTGCTCTGACACCGCACGGGTACGGTTGATTGATGCCCCAGAAGGCAGGTTAACCTGAAACATGATGCTGCCTTGGTCTTCCTCGGGTAAAAAGCCGGTGGGCAAGCGCACAATTAATACGCCCAACATAACAACAATCACGGTGTACAGTACAAGCCAGCGACCTTTCTGTTTAATAATGCGCTGCACGCCCCCAGTGTATGACGCAGTCAAATTATCGAACTTACGGTTAAACCAAGCGAAAAAGCCTTTCTGTGCCCCAGTATCCTGGTTGTGCGGCTTTAACATACTGGCACATAGGGTGGGACTTAACGTTAAGGCCACAACCACCGATAACACCATTGATGAAACAATGGCAATGGAGAATTGTCGATAGATCACCCCTGTGGAGCCGTCAAAGAACGCCATGGGCAAAAATACTGCGCTCAGTACCACGGCAATACCAATTAACGCGCTGCTAATTTCAGACATGGATTTAATTGTGGCATCCCGCGGCGACAATCCTTCCTCTCGCATCAGTCGCTCCACATTTTCTACCACCACAATGGCATCATCCACCAGTAACCCAATGGATAACACGATACCAAACATGGTCAACGTATTAATGGAATAACCAAACACCGAAAGTACACCGAAGGTCCCTAACAAGACCACTGGCACAGCGATAGCGGGGATCAATGTTGCCCGCCAGTTCTGCATAAATAACCACATAACCAGCACCACCAAAATGATGGCTTCTACCAAGGTATGAACCACTTCTTCAATGGATATCTTGATAAATTCGGTACTATCACGAGGAAAGGTAATAGCATATCCGTCAGGTAAGTTCTGCGCTAATTCCGCTACTTTTTCTTTTACTCGGGTGGCCGTGTCTAAAGCATTTGCCCCGGGTGAAAGCATGATGGCAATCCCCGACGCAGGATGGCGATTCAGGCGTGGAATACGGGTATAGCTTTCACTACCAATTTCTATCCGAGCCACATCCCCCAACAGAACATTGGCCCCGGTTGAATCATATTTGACAATGATTTGTCGAAACTGGTCTGGCGTAGACATCATTGACTGGGCGGTTACAGTGGCATTTAACTCTTGGCTATCGAGCGCAGGCATCGCACCTATTTTACCCGCGGCCACCTGCACATTTTGGTTGTTAATGGCAGTCGCAATGTCGGAGGGCATCAGGTCGTAGGCTGCCAACTTGGTGGGATCTAACCAAATGCGCATAGCATATTCAGAGCCAAATACATTGGTGTCCCCCACCCCTTCGATTCGCGCCAGGGCATCTTCCATATTGGAAGAAATGTAGTCGGCAATATCATAGCCATTCGCTTGATCGGTGGTGTCATAAACAGCCGTCACCAACAAAAAATCCGTATTGGCTTTGGTTACCACCAAGCCTTCGGACTGCACAGACTCGGGTAATCGTGAGGAGATCTGATCGATTTTATTTTGCACCTGTACCTGGGCGTAATCAGCATCAGTTCCCTGTTCAAAGGTTACTTTTACCGATGCAGCGCCATCGGATGTACTGCTAGAAGAAAAATACAGTAATCCGTCTAACCCGGTAAGCTGCTGTTCTAATATTTGGGTAACACTGTTTTCTACCGTTTGCGCATCAGCCCCGGTGTAAGAAGTGCTCACGCTAATGGTAGGCGGTGCCACACTGGGATACTGGGCGATGGGTAATGTGGTAATAGCACCGATGCCGGCCATCATGATAATAATGGAAATTACCCATGCAAAAACCGGACGGTCGATAAAAAAGCGAGCAAGCATGGTTTACACTCCTGTCATCGCTGTTGAATCAACGTTGAGGTTGTGCGTTTTCTCACTAATGACCACCATTTCGCCAGACGCATCCATTGTGACTTCAACGGGTTCAACCTGACTGTCTGGTCTTATTTTGATGCTACCTTCAACTAACAGCTTGTCTTGAGTACTGAGTCCACTGCCGATAAGCCACTTATTACCTACCGCTTCCAGTGTTTTCACCACTCGTTTTTCTATTGTATTTGCATCATTAATCACATAGGCAAAAGCATCACCATTGGCACTGTGATAGATCCCCTGCTGAGGCACCAATATAGCATTTTCATCGACGGCTTCATTTACCGTACCGCGAACAAACATGCCAGGTAGTAACAGTCCCTGAGGGTTAGAAAACTGGGCTCGTAACGTCACCGCGCCGGTGGAGGAATTCACCGAGACTTCCTGCATTTTCATTTGCCCTTCATATTGGTAGTCGCTACCGTCTTCTAGCTCAAGCGAAACCGTCGCCGTGCCTTGGCTGATATTTTTACTGCCTAGTAACTTGCGCAACTGTAATAAGGCTTTACTGCTTTTGGTCATATCTACGTAAATGGGATCCAGCTGGCGAATAGTGGCAAGGGCAGTGTCTTGTTCTGCGGTAACCAACGCACCTTCTGTTACGGTAGAGATGCCAATTCGCCCGCTAATAGGGGCTTTGATTTTGGTAAATTCAAGATTAATTTTTGCCGTTTCAAGTGCTGCCTCGTATTTTGCAATATCGGCCGCGGCTTCAAGGTAATCGGCGTGAGCATCGTCGGCATCTTGTTGCGACACCCCATCAATTGCTAGCAATGAAGCGTAGCGTTCATCTTTAAGCCGAGCGGTTTCCACAGACGCTTTAGCGCTGGCTACGTCAGCTTTGGCTTCATTGTATGCCGACGCATAAGTAGTTGGATCTAATTGATAAAGCACTTGCCCTTGAGTCACGCTGTCGCCCTCGTCAAAGAGGCGCTCTTTTACAATACCTGTAACCTGAGGCCTTACTTGCGCCTCCCGTGAAGCCACCACCCGTCCCTGCATTTTCGCTTCCATGGTATAAACCGTGGGCGTGACCGTTATATAAGAAACTGTCGGCGCATTCCCTGCCGGTGACGCTGTTTCTGATTGCTCGCAACCACTCAGCAAGAAACATAGCGCCAATAAACCACCAATAAACCTAAAATACTTCATTTTCGGATTTCCTTACTTCTATCCGGATACCAAGACGGTAGGAAAAGCACGATTACACGATACGTAATCGTTACGTAGGATGAAGAGCATAACCAATGAAGGGTTAAGGGAAGGTTAAAGTCATCACTATCGACATAAAAAAACCGGGCTATTTTTAAGCCCGGTTTCAATTTATATTGCTAGTAAAAACGATTAATTGCTGTTGCTGTTTGCTGGCGTTTTATAGCGTTCAAACCACGCTAAAATATTACCCACTTTTTGGATAAGTCTTGATGGCCGACTGGCAATACCATGAGATGACCCCGGTATACGCACTAGTGCTGCATCTACGCCCTGTAGTTTTAACGCCTGATAAAACTGTTCCGACTCGCTAATCGGTGTACGATAATCAGATTCGCCAGTCAATAACATGGTTGGCGTAGTGACATTACCGACCAAAGATAGCGGGCTTCTTTTCCATAATTTTTCAGCAATATTCCATGGCATATCGGCCATCCAATATTGACTAAAATACGGATAGGCATCTGCCGTCAATGCAAAGCTCACCCAGTTAATTACAGGTTTTGCCACCACCGCAGCGGCAAACCGGTCTGTCTTGCCAACGGACCAGGCCGTTAACACACCGCCGCCAGAACCACCGGTAATAAATAGATTATCCGTATCCACATAACCTTTTGCGATCACGGTATCCACCGTATCCATTAAGTCATTATAATCTTCTGAGGGGTAGTTATGATGGATCAAGTTACCAAAATCTTCACCATAAGAGGCGCTACCTCTTGGGTTTGCCCAAACCACCACATATCCTTTTGCCGCCATCAATTGAATTTCCATTGAGAAATGGGGGCCGTAGGCGGCATGAGGACCACCGTGGATCTCAAGGATCAAGGGATACTTTTTACTGGCATCAAAATTCGGCGGCAGTGCCACCCACGCATCAATACTTCTGTCATCAACACTGGAAGTCACCGCCAGATCTTCAACCTTTGCTAAGGCTTTATAACTTAGGGCATCATCATTCAGGTGGGTCAGTTGCTTATCGTCCCCACGCTTTTTAAACAGCGCCAGATCGCCGGGCATGGTCCGACTTGCCAAGGTATAAACGATATCACCATCGTCACTTACGGCAAAATCACCGGAAGTATAGGGCCGGCCAAAAGATTGCCCCCCCATTGCGACATCCAGTTTTTCTATATCACCGTCCAAATCCACTGTCGCCAGACGATTTTCACCGCCATCTAGATAGGAGAAAACCAATCCTTTGCTATTGCTTTCCCAGACAAACTTGCCGATGGACCGATCAAGAGAGGCGGTAACACGGGTCATTTTCCCCGAGGAAAGGGACATCACCACAATATCGCCATTTTGATAGGACAAACGCCTGTCGTCTAACTGGGTAAACGCCAAGTATTTACCATTGGGGCTCAATACTGGGTGGCTTTCAGGGCCAGCCATATCGGTAACTTGTACAATTTCACCTGAGGTTATGTCCACCTTGTAGATGTCAGACGTAAGCGGGTTAAGGGCGTAATCTTCACTTTGTGCAGAAGAAAAGTAAATCCACTCATCGTTGTTGCTAAAACTTAGCGTGCCACCATTAGGGAACTGCCCTGTCGTTAGCTGACGAGGGGTGCCCCCGTCGACAGGCAAAACGTAAACCTGATTGTAACCTTCCCGCAAATAGCCTCGGCCGTCACTGCGATACTGTACTGCATCAATATACTTGGCTGTGGGTGACCATTTAGCCCCTTTGGGTTTTGCCGGCATACCGGTGAACAGTGGCTTTTGCTTATGTTCAGTAAATAACGTAAAGGCCAAAGTTTTACCGTCATGGGACCAAGTAATATTACTTGGTCTTTCATCAACATTGGTTAAACGAACGGATTGACGTGAATCTAAATAATAAACGAATAATTGGCTTCGCCCATTAACCGTTTGGGCGTAGGCCAGCATTTTACCGTTAGGTGAAAGGGTGGCATTACTGACACTAGCTTGTTGAGCAATAAAGGGACGGTGCTCACCGGTCTTCAAATTGACTTGCCAAAGATGGCTTTGACGACTGTCGGTCATAATGTCCATACTCTGACGATTATAAATAACCGTGTCATCATCAATAAACTGCGGGTTAGCGACAAATTCTAAATTAAAAGTATCGTCGTAACTAAGTGCTTTACCGTCGCTGGCAAAAGCCGGTGTAATAACACTGGCAATGAGTGTTGCCGCCGCACATAACCCACGGCGTGGTGCAAAAGTGAGAGCCTTCATGGCATATCCTTTCTTATTTGTGATTATTGACCTCGCAATCAATGCGGGTTTTAGCGTGTATAACAGGGTACAAATGTTACTTTATCCGTTTATTGCGAATTTGCAGGTAAGGTGCGTCGAAAATGCATCTGAATGTGACAAATAACGGTTCGCTGAATGCTTAATATGGTGAGGGCGATGGTATTTTCCTGCTAAATATTAGCCTCTATGCACCCCATTGGGGTGCGCAAAATTAGTGCAACCTAGTACAAACGTACCATTTTAGTGCTTAATTTTTAGCCCTTTCGGCGGGAATATCACCACTTTCGATGATTTGTAAAGCGGTGCTACAGATCATTTTTATTACACCTTCACACATCCCATTGTTAGATTTTTTATAACCGATAAACATGGTGTGTCCCTCAATCGTCGCAGAAATAAACAAAGCGATTAATCGTCCTTGCTGTTCAGTCAACGAAGGATTAATTTGCAGCGCGATATCTTCATAAATACGTCGATACACTTTATACATTTGCTGCATTAGCGTATTGATATATTCGTCGTGATTCGACAATGACCAAATCTCAGGAAAGAACACGGTGGTATCCCGTGTTTGCAAATCACGGGTGACAAATTCGATCACACTGATTAAACATTCTTTTGGCGATGATGCCTTATTTTTTATAACCTCAAGCTCAAGTAAGTACCTACTTATTACGTGATCAAGCATGGCTGATACTAAGTCATCACGGGTAGCAAAATGGTGCTGTAGATTCCCGGGTGAAATCCCCACGCGCTTGGCCACTTTACGGATAGAAAAATTGTGATACCCCTCATCGATGAGTAGATTTTTCGCCGCTTCTAAAATCTGTTTTTGCCGCTCTAACCCAGCTTTATAAGGCCCTCGTTTAGGCATATTTTTTTTCTGCCTCCCCGGCGCGTTTTCAGGCAATGTCAGGCTCCTCTTATATCCAGCTAACTAAACGGATTATACGTCAATCCCGTGCTACTTACATCCTATTCACAACCCAATTTAGTTCGCTTGTACTAGTTTGGCTTAAAAGTTGCTCAGTGAGCAGCGGGGCACATAACAATTACAACTTGGAACTGAGGGAAGAAAATGAGGAAAAGCAAACTAGCACTCGCATTGACTTTAGGGGTGAGCTGTCAACATGTCGCCTTTGCCCAACAGGTATTTGAAGAGATCAGTGTGGTCGCACAAAAACGTGAACAAAGTGTACAAGACGTGGGAATTGCCATCACTGCACTGTCCGGTGATCAACTAGAAGCCCTTGGCTTTGATAATGCTCAACAAGTTACGGCCATGGCGCCGGGCGTACAAACGGTACAGCCCAATGGCGAGGCCAATTACTCTGTGGGAATTCGCGGCGTAACCAATTCTGATTTTACCACCAACGTAGAAAGCCCGGTGGCGCTCTATGTGGACGAGGTGTATATCAGCCAGATGTCAGGTGCGGGATTCAGTCTGTTTGATTTAGAGCGTGTGGAAATTTTGCGTGGGCCACAAGGCACCCTTTTTGGTCGCAATGCGACTGGGGGATTGGTGCATTATATCACCCGCAAACCCACCCAAGAATTAGATGCCTACGCCAAGGTAACCTTTGGTGATTACAATCAACGGAAATTTGAAGGTGCATTAGGCGCTGGATTAACCGACACATTGTCAGCTCGGGTATCGGTTAATATCAACAAAGCCGATGGCTACATTGAAAACCGCTATACCGGCAACGACCTCAATAATGCCGATGATAAAACGGCACGAGTACAGTTCCTATATGCCCCAAATAGTGACTTTGAAGCCCTATTGAATTTTCGCTATGCCGAACAAGATATCGATACAGGTTTTTTCGAAAACGTAAGTTCAGTAAGGCCCGGTGAGTTAACGCCAGACGAGATGAACCCGGTTTTAGGTTACATCGACAACGACGGTGACGTTTATGCCGGGGATTATGATGATCCAGGCTTTAATGAACTTGAAACCAACGGTGCCACCGCAACCTTAAAATGGCAAATTAACGACGATTTAAAGATCGTGTCTATTTCTGACATCTCCAATGTAGAACGTACCTATATTGAAGACAGCGATGCATCACCGGTTCCCTTATTTAACTTTTTCCTTACCACCGATGCGCAACAATTTTCCCAAGAAATTCGGTTAGAAGGCAATGCCGGCGATCTACTTTGGGTTACGGGTGCTTACTACCTCGACCTCGATATCAAGGATTCCAACGGTGCAATTTCTGATCCCCTTATCGGCGGCGGTGGCACCACCGAAGCGGGCAGTGAAGGCGGGTTATATAACCCCTATACATCAACCCTAACCTCGACCTCGGTGTTTGCCCAATTAGAATATCCCCTTGCCGAAGACCTAACCCTTATCGGCGGCCTACGTTTTATTCAAGATGAAAAAGAATTCGATTTTAGTGTAAATGCGGTGGAGTTTCTTGATCCGGCCTCCCAACCCGGTTTTGCTGATAGCGACAATCTCGCATTGCAGGCAGAGCTAGGACAGTATTCGGCAAGCAGAAAAGACTCGGAAGTAGCCGGGCGGTTACAATTAAATTGGTACCCCACTGAGGATTTACTTACTTATCTTAGTTGGAACCGAGGTGTAAAAGGAGGCGGTTACAATGCCCCGATTTTCCCCCTCGCGCCCCCCAATGATTACGACGATGCCACCTTAAGCTACGATCCAGAACAACTGGATGCCTATGAGTTCGGCATAAAAAGCGATGTGGGCGATTATGGTCGCTTAAATGCCGCGATTTATTACTACGACTACAGCGACTATCAAATTTTCAATATTATCGGTCTTGATACCATCACCATTAACTCGCCAGAGGCTTCATCTCAAGGTTTTGAAGTGGAGTATCAAGGTCAAATAGGCGACAACTGGGATCTCTTGCTCGGCGCCGCCTATAACGATGCTGAAGCGACTCTTGCTGATGGCTCTAAAACCGTTCCCGTACAATCCCCAAAATGGAATTATAATGGCCTGCTACGTTACAGCATGCCGGTAGGTTCCGGTTATTTGGCGGTTCAAGGGGATTTTGTTTTTCGCGACGACGTACGCTTTGCCTTATCCGACGCCGAAACCCTTCAGCAATCGGCCTACACCCTATATAACGCTTCCATTACTTACACCTCTGGGGATGACACTTGGCAAATCAGTGCCTTCGTAGACAACCTCACCGACGAAGAATATATCGTTCAAGCCTTTGATTTATCGGGTCCAGAGGTATTTGGCCTGACCGAACAATACTACGGCAAACCAAGATGGTGGGGCGTTTCCTTTAAATATTCATGGTTTTAAACACACGGTGTGGCGTGACCAAACGCCACAACTTTACGTCACTTACTCAGGAATAATCAGATATGCGTAAAATACTATTCAATGGGATATCCGCCCTGTTATTCGCTTGCTGTGCCCTGCCTGTTGTTGCAGAGCTAAAGCCAGAGCCCATCCCTTCGGTGGCAACACTGCCCGCCACCTATCCAGACTCGTGGATATTTGCCCACGATGTTAATTTTAACTCTATGATTGCCGGAAAAGTCGCCATTATCGATGTGGCCGCCGATGCCAAAGAATTTAAAGGGTTTATCGATGCATCCATGATGGCCAATTTTGTTGAATCTAAGGTTAAGCCTCGTCTTTACGTGGCCGAAAGCTTTTTTTCCCGTGGCACCACAGGCACTCGCACTGACGTCATTTCCATTTACGATAAGGCCACCCTCAAGCGCATAAAAGAGGTGGTTTTACCGAAGAATAACCGAGCCCAGATCGTAGCCAGCAAGCATATGCTTAAGTTGGTGGACAACGACAAATATTTACTGATCTTAGCCTTTACCCCCGCCACGTCAGTCATTGTTATGGATACGGACACCGGTGAGTTGCTAAGTGAACTGCCCATCGCGGGCTGTAACCTCGTTTATCCTGCCGGAGACAAAGGCTTTGCTTCCTTATGTGGCAACGGTGGTATGAAAGCTGTGGCCTTTGATGAAAGCGGTCAAGAAACCGAACGTTACGATATTCCCCCCTTTTTTAGCGTCGAAGACGACCCCTTGTTTGATAAGCCGGCTTTCATTGGTTCTACCGCGTATTTCTTGTCTTACAAAAGCCAGGTTCAACCCATCGACTTAGCCACGTCAAAACCTAAGATCCTGCCTACTTGGTCGTTAGTTAGTGACGAAGAAGCAGCCGAAAACTGGCGGCCTGGCGGTTGGCAATTTGCCACCTCTGACGGCGCGCAAAAATTATATGTGGTTATGCACAAAGATGGCTATAACGGCAGCCATAAGTTTGGTGGTGAAGAAGTCTGGGTCTTTGATACCCAATCGCAGCAACGGATCCAACGTATTGCTTTGAAAAAGAATGCCTTTTCCATTGAAGTCACCCGCTCTGCCACCCCGTTGTTGGTGGTAACTAATACAGAAATGGGCTTGGACATCTATACCACAGACGGAGACTATCAACGATTTATTTCCGTTGGCGATTCCACCATGCCCATTGTGTTACACCGGGGGAGATAACGCCATGTTGACTGTATTACTACAGGTATTAGAAATTGGCTTATTGGGCTTTTTTCTATCGCTTATCTTAGCCAGTGCCGTACATAAACTGAAAAACCCTGGACGCTTTCGTCAAGCCTTAGTGGCTTACGAGCTATTGCCTCCGCCCTTGGCGCTTTCCACCGCTAAATTTGTGCCTGGTATTGAAATTGGCGTTGTCCTTGCGGCCCTTCTAAGTTACGCCCTTGGAAGCCCCGCTCTTACCAGTGTGCTGTTTTTATTATTGTTTGCCACCTATGCCGTATTTTTAGGCTATGCCGCAGTAATGAACAAATCACTTTCCGACTGCGGTTGCTCTTTAAATAACACTTCCGCCCATGTGTCACCAAGCAAGTTAGTGGTGCGCAATCTGGTTCTCATGAGCTTGGTAGCACTGTTTTATGCCGCCTCTGCTTCTTATGGGAATTCAATTGCGGTATGGAGCACCGGGCTCGTCTTTTCACTGATTCTTTTTATCACTTACAGCAGCATTGATGGCTTGCTGGAAAACCAGGCTTTATTGAAAAACTTGAGGGTTCGACATGACTAATTTACTCATCGTTTCAAACATTATTTTATGGATTGTCCTTATTGTACTAACCATTATGCTATTTGCACTGGTACGCCAAATTGGGGTGCTTTACGAACGTGTGGCTCCCGCTGGTGCCTTGTCCATTAACAAGCAACTCAAGGTGGGAGATGAGGCGCCGGCTGTCGACGCCATTAACCTGATGAACAACAAGAAGATATCCATTGGCGGCACACCTGATGCTGGAAAATGCCAATTGATGTTTTTTGTTTCTCCCACCTGCCCTATGTGTAAATCACTCATTCCTATTGCTAAATCCATAGCCCGTGAAGAACAGTCATGGGTGGATCTGGTGTTCGCCACCGACGGTTCAGAAGAAGAAATAGACCTTTTCATCAAACGGCAAAAATTAGAAAAGTCCCATCTGGTTAACAGCGAATTGGTGGGTAAAGCCTTTGGTGTGGCAAAACTGCCTTATGCGGTACTGATTGATGAGCAAGGTACTTTGCAAGCCATGGGGATCGTGAACTCCCGGGAGCATATCGAAAGCTTGTTTAACGTAAAAGAGACCGGCTATGCCAGTCTTCAAGAATACATGCAGAAAAACTTTGCCTAAGGAGAAAACCATGAAATTTCTAGATAAATTAATGGAGCGTAGCTCCCGCAAGGTGGCACAAAATACATCGCGACGACATATGCTGACCAATTTGTCCAAGTTAATGGTCGGGGCTGCTGCCATTCCCCTCCTACCGGTGGCAAGAGCCTCCGAAGCCACCGGCGGCTATCCGGGCGTGGGCAAACAGGTATCTGGTTTAGACGGCGATCCCGGTGATCCCACCAGCTGTGACTACTGGCGCTATTGTGCCATTGACGGTTTTTTATGCTCCTGCTGTGGCGGCACCGCGTCAAGCTGTCCCCCTGGGACGGAAATGTCTCCCATCACATGGATTGGAACCTGCCGTAACCCCGCCGATGGTAAAGACTATATCATTTCCTATAACGATTGTTGCGGGAAAACCAGTTGTGGTCGCTGCTTATGTAACCGAAATGAAAATGATAAACCGGTCTATCGCCCTCAGGCGAACAACGACATTAACTGGTGCTTAGGCACCTCAAGTAGCGTTTACACCTGTTCTACTGGGGTAGTTCTGGGAGTGGCAGTCGATGGCTAAACCCGGCATTTTACGGATAACGGCGCGCTGCGCCGTTGCCGGCATCTTGGTCTTTTCATCACTCGTGAAGGCCGAAGGACAAACCGGAGAGCAAGTCTTTACCACATGTTCAGCTTGCCATCTGGCTACTGGCGCGGGGATCCCCGGCGCATTTCCTCCCCTTACCAAACTACCGGACCTTTATGCCAAAGAAGGAGGCAAAGACTATTTAATCAGTGTGGTATTACAAGGACTCAGTGGCCCCATCCAGTCCCAGGGCACCGGATATAATGGTTTTATGCAGGCATTTGGAAGTTCGCTTACAGACACAGAAATAGCAGCAGTTTTGGCCTATGTGCTCACAGAAATAGCCTCACCGGGGTTGCAACAAGGCAGTCAAATAACCGCGTCTGATGTGTCACAAATCCGCGAAAAAATAGCCAACGGCCAGTGGAAAAGTAGCCATGAACTACGCAGCGCACTGACCATGCCCTAACTGTTATGCGGAGATCCTTTATGCCATTTTTTGCAGCATTGTGTTTAAGGGTGCTAGGTATTGCACTTTTGCTTTATCTGCCCTCGGCCACCAGCGCAGGGTTAACCAAAGCGCAAACTGACTACATTTTGCAATGTCAGGGGTGCCATAAAGCAAGCGGTACAGGTATGCCCCCCCAAACGCCGGATTTTCATGAATACGGCAACGACTTTATGCATATGCAGGAAGGTCGCCAGTACTGGATCAGTGTACCTGGGGCTGCCAATTCGCCATTAACCGACGGTGAATTAGCCAATGTCTTAAATTATATCGCTACGGATATTGTGGAGGTGAAAAATCACACCCCGTTTACTGCGAATGAAGTTCGCGCGCACAGAGGGAAGAAAATGACCAATGTGTATGAAGTGCGACGGCAGTTGGCCACAAAATTAACCGTAACATCCCCTTAGTCACCCCACTACCTCACCCTGTTTGATGACAGGGTGAGGTAGTGCTTAGTCATAAACTTCCCACCGTGGTTTTAAAACGGCGCAGTGCAACGTAGTAAAACACGCCACCAATCACTAAAAGAGCTAACAGTTGAGGGTAAATAATACTCAAACCTGCACCTCGATAGAGGATCCCCTGTGAGGCCATGACAAAATGGGTATTGGGGGTAAACAACATTAAATACTGAATTAATTCCGGCATACTCTCTCGCGGTGTCGTCCCCCCTGAAAGCAATTGCAGCGGTAGCAAAACTAAAATCAATAAAAGACCAAACTGGGGCATGGAGCGGGCAATGGTCGCCATAAAAATCCCCATGCTGCTTATGGCAAACAACTGCAATATCACCGCTAACATAAACAAAGAAATATCGCCGTTAATGGGTACGCCCAAAACACATTCAATCATGCCATACACCGACATTAGCGTTGCCAACCAAACCACTAAACTGGTGGCAATGATTTTTGACAACATAATATCGGCATTAGATACTGGCATGGCTAACAGGTGCTCCACCGTGCCCCGCTCTTTTTCTCGTATGAGGGCGGCACCGGATAAAATAATGGCAATCAGGGTAACGGCATTGATTAATTCCATTACCGAGCCAAACCAAAAGCTTTCTAATGCGGGATTAAAGCGTGCACGCATGATCAAATTGACCGGATAACTTGATTCCGTTTTATACCCCGTCACAAAAGCCGCCACTTCGTCGTTAAGAATTTCGGTAATGTAGCCGTTGCCGGTAAACGCCTGGCTAATGCGAGTGGCATCCACATTAACCTGCACATCCGGTACGCTTCCTTTCATCACTCGTTTTTCAAAATCAGGGGGTAAGGTAATCACAAAGGTATAGGTGCCTGTATCTAAGGCCTCATTGACCTCTTGCTCGCTAATCACCTTTGGCGTTAAAAAATACGGCGGCATAAAGGCATCAACAATACGTTTAGATAACTGGGAATGGTCGTGATCCACAAACGCAATGGGGGCATTGTGTAACGATTCTGGGACTGCCGTTGCTGCGGTGTAAATATTCACACTAAACACATACACAATAAGCAGTAACATCACCGGATCCCGCCATAGACTCCACAACTCTTTAACCGACAGATGCACAACATTGGATAACCGCATTTTTAGTGCTCCTGCTTTTTCAACATAACGACGGTCAACCCAAGGGTAACTGGAATGGCCAATGCAATGGCGTAAACCGTGAAATCTAACGTTTCAAACCCCAACCCTTTACTGAAAATTCCCCGACTTGCCAATAAAAAATAACTCACCGGGTGAATTTCTCCTATCAGCTTACCAGCTCCTTCTAAAGCGGAAACCGGGGTAATCATGCCGGCAAATTGTATCGCCGGCACCATGGTGCCAATGGTGGTTAATAAAATGGCGGCAATCTGGCTGTTGGTAAATACCGATGCGAAAAAGCCGAAACTGGTAGCAAAGGTAACAAACAATAAGCCGATAACCCCAAGGGCGATGACATCCCCTTTCAAGGGCACATTAAACAACACCACTGCCATCACAATCAGCAACACAAAGCTGGCAAAGGAGGTCACAATGTAGGGCAGTTGTTTACCCAGTAGAAACTCGATTTTACGTACCGGCGTGACATACAAATTAATGATGGAACCCATTTCTTTTTCTCTTACCACTGCCAGCGATGTTAATAACGCCGGAATCATCAGCAGTAACATGGGGATCACCGCCGGAACAATCGCCACTAAACTGCGAATATCGGGGTTATAAAGGTAACGAGATTGCACATCGATATATGATGTGCTGGCGGTGGTACTGGCTTGGGCAGCCTGCTCTAATAGCCAAGTGACATGGATCCCTTCCACATACCCTTCGATGGTTTCTGCCCGCGAAGGCATAGAGCCATCAATCCAGGCCGCAATTTCAACATCTTCGCCTTTGTGCAGCTTTTGCCCAAAATCAGGCGGTATTTCGATGGCCAACGACAACTCACCGCTTTTCATTCTACGGTCCATTTGCCCATAACTGGTGATCTCGGGTTGCTCAATGAAATACCGGGAACCGGCCAAACTATTCACGTAATTTTCACTGATGGCCGACTTGTCTCTATCAAACACGGCGTAAGGTAAATCTTCCACGTCCATAGTTATGCCATAGCCAATCACCACCATCAGCACCATACTGCCAAGAAAGGCCATGGTCAGCCGGATGGGATCCCGCATGAGCTCTAAGCTTTCCCGCATGGCGTAACTAAGTAGTCGCTGCAAAGAAAAACGACCATATTGATGAGCAGGCTTGCTAACGTGTTTTTGCTGGGAAAGGCTGTTTCCGTCAGCTTTGCTAGCATGGGGCTTCGTAACGGAGGCTGGTGCCGGCAGCGCCTGTTTCAAATAGGCAATGAAGGCTTCTTCCAGCGTCTTTGCCTGTTTATGTTCAATAATTTTTGCTGGGGGATCGGTTACCAGCACTTTACCTGCATGCATTAGCGAAATGCGATCGCAACGTGCCGCTTCGTTCATAAAGTGAGTAGAAATAAAAATAGTCACGCCATCGTTGCGCGCCAATGCAATAAGTAACCGCCAAAAGTTATCCCTAGCCACCGGATCCACCCCAGAGGTCGGTTCATCTAAAATGAGTACTTCTGGCTTGTGTACCATAGCCACCGCCAGAGATAATCGTTGGCGCAAACCTAACGGCAAGGATGCCGGCAATGCATCTTGATGTTCTGTGAGGGCAAACCGCGTTAGCATTTCTTCTACCCGTTCAGCCCGCTCGTCGGGCGCCACGTCAAATAAACGGGCATGTAACACCAAATTTTGCATTACGGTCAGTTCGGTATACAAAGAAAAGCTTTGCGACATGTAGCCCACACGGTAACGGGTGGCAATATCGGTAGGATCTAAGGTTTTGCCTAATAGACGTACTTCGCCTTTAGTTTGTGGTAATAACCCAGTTAACATTTTCATGGTGGTGGATTTACCGCACCCATTAGAGCCTAAAAAGCCAAAAATTTCCCCTTTGCGTATGGAAAAACTGACATTGTCCACGGCGGTAAAGTCACCAAACTGCATGGTAAGCCCCTTCGCCTCAATGGCCATTGGCGCGGAATCGTCTGCGGCCATGGGGGTCATGACCACTTTTGTATGTTGCGCTTGCATCGCCTTGGGTAGTAAGGCAACAAACGCGGCTTCCAGATCAGAGGTTTGGGTTTGGGTCATCAATGCTTGGGGCGAGCCGGTGGCTAGAATCTTGCCATCATTCATGGCAATGAGGTACTCAAACTGCTCAGCCTCATCCATATACGCGGTGGCCACCAACACGGTGATATTAGGCTGGCTTTGCCGTATATCTGCAATTAACTGCCAAAACTGACTACGAGCCAAAGGATCAACCCCGGTGGTGGGCTCATCAAGGATCAACAACTTAGGATCATGTATCAAGGCACAGCAAAGCCCTAATTTTTGCTTCATGCCGCCGGACAACTTACCTGCGGGGCGGGATAAGAAAGGGAACAGGCCGGTACGCTGAGTAAGGGTATCGATTCGCGCTCGTCGCGCTTCACTACCATGGCCAAATAGTTTGGCAAAAAACTGTAAGTTTTCCTCCACCGATAAGGTGGGGTAAAGGTTTTTGCCTAAACCTTGAGGCATATAGGCAATATCCGTACAAATCTTACGTCGATGCTGATGTTGACGCATATCTCCGCCCAGCACCTCTAGCGCACCGTCTTGTAGGGCCCGCTCTCCCGCAATCAACGACAAAAGGGTCGACTTACCCACACCGTCAGGCCCAATAAAGCCCACGGTTTTTCCTTCAGGAATGCGCAAGCTGATGTTGCCAATCGCAAGCTTGTTGCCATAGCGGACCGTCAATTCTTGGCAAATTACCCTGTCGGTCATTCTGCAATTCGCTCTGGCACATCGGCAGGCCACTGCCCGTCATCATCTAACTTCACATAAACGACGCCGGGTAATCCGGTTTTTACCTTGTCGAGGTGCTTCGCTAACAGTGCTTGAGGAATTTGCGCTTTTACTCGAAACATGAGCTTTTCTCGTTCGCTTTGGGTTTCCACCGAACGAGGCGTAAACTGTGCCACATCAGCCACATAAGAAATGTGTGCCGGGATGGCTAAATCCGGTGCCGCGTCTAGGACAATACGAGCATCAGAGCCAATGGCAAGACGGCCGGCCTGTGTGGCGGGTAAGAAGAAGGTCATATACACATTGGTTAAATCTACCAAACTGAGCACCCGGCCACCGGCTGCAACGACTTCTCCTGGCTCGACCACCCGATATTGAATGCGACCATCACGAGGGGCCACCAGACTCATATCTTCCATTTCAGATTCTATTTGCGCAATGGCTGCGTTTGCCGCTGTCACCGCCGCTTTGGCTGAGACATATTGGGCTTTCGCTGCTTGTATGGTGGCATCGGCGGCCGCCAGACGGGCCGCCGCCGCATTTCCCGCCGCTTCGGCACTTTCAACACTGGTTTCATTGTCTTCTGCCAATTGGCGAGACACCGCGCCGGTTTTTGAAAGCTCGTCGGTTCGTCGGGCATGGGCCTGAGCGGCTTTTAATTCAGCCTGACTTTGCAGTAAGGCGGCTTCCAACGCCACTTTTTCACTTTCGCGTTGGGCCACCGCCATGTTAGCCGCCGCCACTGTGCTTTGCGCCTGTTGTAACTGAGCCTTAGCCTGCGCTAACTGCCCTTCGATAGTACTGGTATCCAGTTTGGCGACTTGGGTTCCGGCGGCAACTTGCTCACCTTCCGCCACATAAATGGCTTCCACACGTCCAGCCACTTTCGCCGCAATCCCAATCTCAATGGCTTCTATGCGTCCGTTACTTACTACTACATCATCATTGTCTGTGGTGGAAAAAAAGTTGAGATAAGTGAGAACAATAACCACAACAAGCAAGGAAAGTATAATATAGGGGGTCTTCTTCACGGTGAGCATCCTTAAGTTCAGTGAACATCTGACAGGACATGTCGCCACTGCTGATGACGAAGTTAGCCACCTAGCAGAGCATGGGATCAGAGGTTTTAAACAAAAGTATAGCGAGGCAATGTAAGCTCAGCTTTGCGCTGAATCAACGAAATACATAAATAGGTATTTATGGGATAGCGTAATATATTTGCTATAAAAGCGATCCGATATGAACAAATTTACTTTTAAACATACACGCGATTTGAATAAGTGAAGCCATAATGAAAATACAAAAACCGGTTTTTAAGTTTGCTCACCCGACTAGGTGCATACTGCTCAGCCTGCTTACTCTGTTTATAATTAGCGGATGTGCCAGTCGCAATCCACAAGTAGCAATCGACCAGAATCAAGATTTCTCGCAACTACATACCTTTTATGTGCGGCCTCCCCTTAACAGTGTTAACCCTCAGATTGAAAGTCAGTTGATCACTGCCATCACCGGCATACTGGAACAAAAAGGCTATAGTTCGGTGTCTCAGGATTCTGCAGATATGCAGGTGGGGTTTCAGCCTTCCACCTCCAGCCAAGAAAACGGCACTCGTTTAAACCTAGGGTTGGGAACCGGACTATTTGGTCGTTCAGGTGGCATATCTTTGGGCAGTATTTTTAGTATTCCGGTGGGCGAACAAGTTACCGACTACCAGGCACTGCAAATTGATGTGGTCACGGGCAATACCTTTATTTACAGTGCCGCAGGCAGTGCAAAGTTATCTTCCCGTGATGCCATTACCGTGCAAAATAAACTCAATGAACTTATCGACCAATTACTTGAAGACTTCCCCGAGGCAACCTACGTCGAGCCCTATCAATAAGAGCATCAACATGAAATAGTTTAGGTGTGCGCAACCTCACCTGTGGATATTGACGCCCTAGGGAAAAAATACGATGTCACGGTAACAAAAAATTGGTAGACTCGCGGCCATTGTGATGGGGTTTCGTAGACGCAAAAGTGTTACGAATTAAATGGGAATCTGGTGAAAATCCAGAGCTGTACCCGCAACTGTATTCGCCCAATCAGCATTGCTGAACGCGAAAGTCAGATACCAGCCGCATCACGCAGAATGTTTAACTTCGTGCGGGAAAACACGAAGAATGTGTACCCCTTATTACCGGCTATTCGGGAACGGTATACCTTCTTTGAAAGCGTTAATCTACGCTGCTGTTATCCCCCACATCACAAAGAATGAATGCGGTATCCATACCATGTCAACTGGATTGGCGCTCAAAGCCACAAGCCTAAAAATCAATCATATTGCTATTTTAAGCGATATCACAATTCACTTTCCATTAGGCAAGTTCTATGGCGTATTGGGGCCTAACGGTGCCGGAAAAACCAGCTTGTTAAAGCTCATTTCCGGTCAGCAATTCGCTGAGGGTGAGATCCGCTGGCAAGGGCGCAAGCTCAGTGATTATTCGCCACAACAATTAGCCCAGCAAATTGCGGTAGTTAATCAGGTTAACGATACGGTTTTTGCCCTCACCACTCAACAGGTGGTGACCATGGGACTGCTGCCCCATAAGGGGCTTTTATCTCGTTATACAGATGCCGATAAAATAAACGTTGAACAGGCCCTTAAAGATGTAGGCTTGGCAGACAAAAGTCATCAGCATTTCAGTGCCCTATCTGGGGGAGAGCAACAACGCTGCCTCATTGCCCGTGCCTTAGTACAGGGGGCTCCCTTGCTCATTCTCGATGAGCCCGTGAATCATTTGGATGTATATTACCAACACCAGATCCTCCACCTCCTTCATCAATTGTGCCTACAGCAAGGTAAAACGGTTATTGTCAGTTTGCATGATCTTAACCTCGCGGCGGCCTATTGCGATCAGATCACCTTGCTAAATCATGGCAAATGCTTGGCCCATGGCAGCCCCAGTGAGGTGTTTCGTCCAGACCTGCTAAGCGCCACCTTTAATTTGCCCTGCAAAGTCCATACTACCGAGCAAGCTTGTGGCATACGGGTTGAATTTATTCCGCCCATTAGCGAATACCAGCAAAGCCACACAGGTCAACAACCATGAACAAGAAATGGGCTTTATTGATCGTTTTGGCCATATCGGCCCCCTTATGCTCCATCTTTTTTGGCGCCGCCACCTTGCCGCCAGAAACCTTATATCAATGCGTGGTTTCCCAATGTACCGATCCCATCGATAACGCCATTTTATGGGATATCCGGTTTCCCCGGGTCATTGTGGGGTTTCTTGTGGGAGCAGGGTTATCGGTGGCAGGCGCCACCTTACAAAATATTACCCGTAATGGGCTGGCTGATCCCTACCTCTTTGGTGTGGTGGCCGGCGCGGGGCTAGGGGCCAGTGTGGCCACCTTACTTTTTAACAGCGATCTAGGCATGAGTTGGGGGTTACCCTCTGGGTTCTACACCATGGCATTGCCCGGCTCTGCCCTCATTGGCGCTATCTTCGCCGTGCTCCTTGTGCAAGTGCTATCCCACACCACTTTTGGGCGACGTATGGAACACATGCTGTTAGCCGGCGTGGCCGTCTCCTTCATGCTAAGTGCGTTAAGTCAGTTTTTGCTATTTGTTGGCGACCCCTTTGCTGCCAATCAAGTGGTATTTTGGCTTATGGGCAGCCTTGCCCGGGTAGAGGGCTGGTATGCCGGCGTCATGCTGGTAATCGTCCTGGTAAGTATCTTCATTCTTTATCTTTACGGTCCACAATTAGACGCCTTGCTACTGGGTGACGATAATGCCAAAACCTTAGGCGTCAATGTGACCCGTATGCGGGTACTCAGTTTATTGGTTTGCGCCGTATTAACCGCTGCCATTGTGGCATATTGCGGTGGCATCGGATTTGTCGGACTGATGATCCCTCATATCATCCGTCACTGGTTGGGCGTGACCAGCCGTATTCTATTTTTAGGCAGCGCATTATTAGGCGGTTGCTTTATGGTATGGGTAGATGTATTTGCTCGTTCCGCCTTTACGGGCCGGGAAATCCCCATCGGGATCATCACCTCTGCCATCGGCAGTGTGTTTTTCTTGCTCGCCATGCGCCAACGTCAATCCTAAAAGGTGAAAAACATGTCATTATTTGATGCAAAACGCTGGTCTATCTCTGCGCTCAATCTTGCGGCCGTTGCCACTATCCAAGATCATATTGATAAAAAAACCAAACCTGTCGGCGCCCTTGGCCAGCTCGAAGAAGTGGCAAAACAAATCGCATTAACCCAATGGCAGGGCCATATACGCCCTATCACCGTCAGCAAGCCAACCATCATTGTGTTTGCCGCCGACCATGGCATTGCCAAACACAACGTCAGTATTGCCCCTCAAGCAGTAACACGGCAAATGGTAGAAAATTTTCTTGCCGGTGGCGCTGCCATTAATTGTTTTTGTCAGGCCAACCATCTGACGTTAACGGTGGTGGATGCTGGCATACTCACCCCCATTTTGAGTGAGGATCCCAGCTTCATCAGTAAGCGGCTGGGCCCGGGCAGCGAAGATATGTCCGAAACGCCGGCAATGACTCCTGAGCAAAGCGAAAACGCCCTGTTATACGGCGCTCAAATTGCCCAACAACACATTGCAGCAGGCAGCGAGGTGATCGGGTTTGGTGAAATGGGGATCGGCAATACCAGCATGGCTTCAGCGTTGGTCAGCGCACTCACCGGCCAACCCGTCAATGATTTGGTGGGTAGCGGAACCGGTATTAATGTTAAACAACTGGCATTAAAGTACGCCTTATTGCAAAAGACCCTTGCCCGAGTAGAAGACCAGTGTCAATCCTTACCCTTACCTCCGGCCTTGGCTTTACAGCAAACGGGCGGGTTTGAAGTAGGCCAGATAGCCGGTGCCATGCTCGCCACGGCTCAAGCAGGAAAGCTTATTTTAGTCGATGGTTTTATTGTGAGTAGCGCAGCATTGCTGGCAGTAAAGATTTGCCCTGCCGTCAAAGACTATATGATCTTCTGTCATCAATCCGCCGAACAAGGCCATCAACAGGTTTTAAACTACTTAGACGCCAAACCGTTATTGAATATTGGTTTGCGCTTAGGGGAAGGCACCGGTGCTGCGGTAGCGTTCCCCCTATTAACCGCTGCGCAAGCCTTTTATAACCATATGGCGACCTTTGAAAGCGCCCAAGTGGTGTTGTAATGACAGCTCAAATCACACGTTTTTTACAACATTTTTTACTGGCGATAAGCTTTTTCACCCGTTTACCTGTGGGGCGTTGGGTCACTTACAGCGACCACAAAATGCACCGGGCAGGAGTGCTATTTCCCTTAGTAGGTTGGCTACTGGCCCTTATCTTAAGTGTACTTTATACCTCCTTGGCCACGGTGTTTGACCCTGCAATCAGTGTGTTTTTAACGGTGGTCATCAGTGTATTGCTCACCGGCGCATTTCATGAAGATGGCCTTGCAGATACCGCCGATGCCTTTGGCGGCGGACTTGATCGTCAGCACAAACTGGTGATCATGAAAGACAGTCGCTTAGGCACCTACGGCGTGTGCGCCCTCACAGGAGCATTAGTGGGAAAGTGGCTATTGCTGACAATGCTAGCCCAGCACGATAGTGTGATTGTGGCACTGTGTTTGGCATACCCCCTTTCCCGGGCGTTGGCATTAAGCCATATACAACATCTTCCCTACGCGTCAGAAACAAGCAGTGGAAAGGCCAGCAAAAGCATGCCTTTTTCCCAGCCATTTACAGCAGCCGCCTTGCTATTTATGTTGCTGTCTGGCGGACTGATGTTATTGGCTTTACCTTGGCAGCTTAGTGTGTGGGTGATAATGGGGGGTCTGCTCTTGCGACTGCTGCTAAAACAGCGCATGCACAAGCATATACAGGGCTTTACCGGTGATACCTTGGGCGGCGCCCAGCAACTGCAAGAATTACTCATTTACTTACTGTTCATTGCCTACTTAGGACCCACCTCATGATCCATTTTATTCTCGGTGGCGCCCGTTCTGGCAAGTCCCGTTATGCACAACAATGGGTGAGCGAACGTTGTCAGCAAACACAGCAAGATGTGACTTATATTGCCACAGCCACGGTTACCGATGCGCAAATGGAAAAACGCATACAACGCCATCAACAGGACCGGCCTGCCCATTGGAAGCTTATTGAAGCCCCCTATACCCTCCCTCAAGCGGTGGCTACTCACAACAATGACGACATTATCCTCATTGATTGCCTAACCCTGTGGCTGAATAATTTACTGTTTAAACACCCCCAACAAGATTTCGACGCCGTGTTTAGCCAACTTACCACGGCTCTTAAATCACGTACGGGCACCACGGTAGTGGTTTCCAATGAAGTGGGCTTAGGCATTATTCCCATGGGCGAAGTGAGCCGCCAATTTGTGGATCAGGCCGGTTGGCTCAACCAAGCCATGGCCGCCACCGCAGATAAAGTGACCTTTGTGGCCGCCGGCCTGCCGTTAACCCTCAAACCCCAGCCGTCATTATGAACCGGATCATTGATTTACTTCGCCATGGTAGCGTAGAGGGTGAACCGGCCCTTTACGGTCGCACCGATGTGCCCCTCAGTCCAAGAGGAAAAGCGCAAATGCTGGCACACCTACCGGTACTGAAAACCGTGGATAATATTATCAGCTCGCCCCTAATACGCTGTTTATCGGCAGCAGAAGCCATCGGCCACTTAGTAAAAGCACCGGTTAACCCGTTACCGTCGCTACAAGAATGTGACTTCGGTGAACTCGATGGTGTGCCCTTTGATCATCTGCAATCTCAGTGGCCCCTTCTCGAAGCCTTTTGGCAACAACCCGCTAAAGCCACCTTGCCGCAAGCAGAATCATTGCCCCTTTTTCATGAACGGGTGCTCAACGGCTGGCAGCAAATTCTCTCACAAGATGGTAAGCACCTGTTGGTGGTTAGTCACGGCGGGGCTATTCGCCAGATTTTAGCCCACTTATTGGGGATCAATTGGACACAACCCGCCCTTTATCAGCAACTGGCCATCGGATACGGCAGTCGAACCCGTATTACCATTGACGATCACCCTAATGCCCTTCCCGTTGTTCGATATATTGGGCTAGAAGGTAACGAGGCGCCCAGCAATGACGCATAAACCGGTTTGCTCAACTCTGATGGTGCAAGGCACCTCTTCCGATGCAGGAAAAAGCATGCTGGTGGCGGCTTTGTGTCGCTGCTTGCACAATCGAGGGCGACAAGTTGCCCCGTTTAAACCGCAAAATATGGCATTAAATAGTGCGGTGACAGCGGACGGCGGAGAAATAGGCCGTGCCCAAGCGGTGCAAGCCTTGGCGGCAAAGGTACCGGCCCACACGGATATGAACCCCATTTTGCTAAAGCCCAACTCCGATACCGGAGCCCAGGTGATTGTGCACGGTAAAAGTATCGGCAATATGCACGCCACACCCTATCACCAATATAAAACGGTGGCCATGGCCGCCGTATTAGCCTCTTATGAAAGACTCGCTAAGCAATTTGATGCCATTATCGTAGAAGGGGCAGGAAGCCCTGCAGAAATTAATTTACGGGACAGGGACATTGCCAATATGGGGTTTGCGGAAGCGGTGGACTGCCCGGTGATCCTTGTTGCCGATATTGATCGGGGCGGCGTATTTGCCCAGCTTGTCGGCACACTGGCCTTGCTATCCGAGTCTGAACAACAACGGGTTGTGGGGTTTGTGATCAACAAATTTCGCGGTGATCTTGCCTTATTAACCCCAGGTATCGAGTGGTTAGAGAACAAAACTGGCAAGCCAGTTTTAGGGGTTCTGCCCTATTTGCACAACTTACAATTAGCTGCTGAAGATGCCATCTGCGCCACCCAGAATCTCACCGCCCAAGAAAACATGATTAACGTGGCGGTGCCGGTATTTAGCCGTATCAGTAATCATACTGACTTTGATATGTTGCGCACCCATCCGCAAATTAATCTGCAATTTATTGCCCAGAACGCCCCTTTGCCCGCCTGTGATCTGATTATTTTACCGGGCAGCAAAAACGTGCGCGCCGATCTTCGACTGCTTGAACAAACCGGCTGGCAAAAGGATATTCAACGCCATTTACGTTACGGCGGAAAGGTATTGGGGATCTGTGGCGGCTATCAGATGCTAGGCGAAAAAATTCATGACCCCAACGGCGTTGAAAGTCAACCAGGAACAAGTTGCGGGTTAGGTTACTTACCTATCGACACCACCCTAACCCCCAGCAAACAACTAACCAATGATCGGGGCACCTTGTGTCTAGGTCACGCAAAGGACATAGGCGTATCTGGATACCAGATCCACGCCGGCGTCAGTACCTATACAAGTACGCCACGGCCATTTTGTCGTTTATCAGACGGCACCTTAGACGGCGCGGTCAGTCTAGATGACCAGATAGCAGGAACCTATTTACATGGCGTGTTTGATCAGGCCGACACCCTTAAGCATATTTTACGCTGGGCGGGCGTCGATACCCACCTTGTGGCCGACTATGAGCAACAGCAGGAACAAGAAATTGTCCGTCTGGCACAAATGTGTGAAGAACATCTTTCATGGCAAAAAGTACTGCCCTACCTCACCCCAACCCAACAATGACATTGCAGGAGCTAGCATGAGCGAACACGACAAGCAAAAACACAAAAAGCGGATGGAAGCCCAAAAGGCACGTATTGATGAACGTGTGTCCCAAGCCCAAGAAGAACGGGGGATCATCATTGTTATCACTGGAAACGGCAAGGGCAAGTCTACGTCTGGATTTGGTACGGTAACCCGGGCCGTTGGCCATGGTTTACACGCCGCCGTAGTACAGTTTGTTAAGGGCACCTGGCCCTGTGGTGAGCGCGACCTGCTGCTTAAGCACGATGTGCCTTTTCATGTTATGGGAACGGGCTTTACTTGGGAAACCCAGGATAAAGACACCGACATTAAAGCGGCTACTACCGCTTGGGCACAGGCGAAAGCTTGGCTACAAGATGACAGTATCGATCTGGTGCTGCTGGATGAAATTACCTATATGCTTAGCTATAAATATTTGGATCTTGATGACGTGGTTTCCACCTTGCTCAATCGTCCGAAAAATCAAAGTGTGATCGTAACTGGTCGCGCCTGTCACCGAGCTGTTATTGATATTGCTGACACAGTCAGTGAAGTGCGCCCACAAAAACATGCGTTTGAAGCGGGTATAAAAGCGCAAAAAGGGATCGATTGGTGAGAATTACAACAGGGTTAATGTTAGCGTTTATCTTGTCGTTATCTTGTGCCGTGTCGCAAGCACAAGATATCTCCAACGATGACAAACAAAAACGACGGCTGGTGGTTCTCGCGCCTCACTTAGTGGAATCCATGTTTGCCATTGGCGCAGGAGAACAGATTGTGGCCACCACCACCCATTCTGATTATCCAGAACAGGCCAAATCCATTCCCCAAATTGGTAATTACGCCCGTTTGCAGATAGAGAAGATCTTGCAATTGCGACCCGATATTGTGGTTGCCTGGCGTACGGGTAATCCAGCCGAAGATCTGCTACGTCTTGAAAAATATAAGATGCCGGTGGTGTATACCCAACCAACCCAATTAGAAGATGTGGCCAAAGAAATTAAATTGCTAGGTGAATTAACCGGGCGACAAGACAAAGCCAATGAAGTGGCCGATGCTTATCTTCAACGCCTCAATCACCTTAAAGCCGAGTACCAGGCCAAACAGCCGGTCACCGTGTTTTATGAATTATGGTCTCGCCCCCTTCGCACCGTCGCTGGGAGTTCTTGGTTACAACAACAAATCAGTGCCTGCGGGGCCACCAATATTTACCGTGATTTAGCTGAGGATTATCCCCAGGTGAGTCTTGAAGATGTGCTGGCGAAACAACCTCAGATAATTATTCAGCCGTCAAAGCATGGCCAAAGCCAACCCGATGCCATCAACTGGCAAACTTGGCCGCAAATTCCAGCAGTTACCAATGATTTTATTCTTCAACCTAATGCTGACAAGGTACATCGCATGACGACTCGTATGCTCGATGAGCTGGAATTGATGTGTCGCCAAATTGATCAGGCTCGGCAGTTTTATCAGCAGCAGCCTAATGACTGATTAAGGAAGAGCCTTACTTTGACCGAGTTTTGCCTAAGCGGCGCCATAATGTTAAGCGCATTACTTCTCGATAGATGGCTAGGAGAGCCAGTGCGACTGCACCCCCTTGTGGGCTTTGGTCACCTGGCTAATTGGCTGGAAAAGCGGCTCAACGCCCGTAACCTGTCGTCGTTTAATAGCAAGCTAATGGGCGTTGTCGCCCTGTTATGTGCTGTGGTGCCCATTGTGGGCATAGCGTTTTACCTTGCCCATTGTGTAAAGCTGCCCAATTACCTGAACTACCCCCTCGAGTGCCTTATGTTGTATTTAGCTATCGGTCAACGAAGCCTGTATGAACACACCATGCCCATCGCCCGCGCCCTCGCAAAAAACGATCTCCCTACCGCCCGTAAACAGGTGAGCTACATAGTGTCACGTGACACACAGCAATTAACGCCAAAAGACATTGCCCGGGCATCGGTGGAATCCATACTGGAAAACGGCCATGATGGGGTTATCGCCAGTTTGTTTTACTACCTTGTCGGTGGGGTACCCCTGGTGGTATTGCACCGGCTCATTAACACCCTTGATGCCATGTGGGGATATAAAAATAGCCGCTTTATTAATTTTGGCTGGGCGGCAGCCCGTTTTGATGATGTGATGGGCTGGCCGTCAGGCAAGGTCACCGCGTTGTTATATATTCTGCATAAACGTCCCATTGGCGCACAATGGGCGGCCTGGCATTTATCTCGTCATCAGGCTAGCCACTATAAAAGCCTGAATGGCGGTATGGTAATGGCAGCCGGGGCCAATACCTTAGGTTTATGTCTTGGCGGTGAAAACGCCACTTATGATGGCCGCACAGTTCACGCTCCCCTGTTAGGTGAAGGTCGTGAAGTGTGCCCTAGTGATATCATGGCAAGCCTAGCGCTACTGAAAAGGACAAGCCGACAATTTTGTTTGATCACGATGGCCATTGGCGGCCTCGTTTTTCTTGTGAGTATGCTATGACGGTATTGCAACACGGCGGGCAGTTACAAACCATGGTTAAGCGCTTCGGAGGAGTCAAGGAAGATTGGGTGGATGTGTCCACGGGTATCTCCCCCTACACCTACCCCATAGCCCTACCTCCGGTGGAGAGTTGGCAACGCCTGCCCGAAGTATCAGAGCAATTTACTGACGCCGCCGGTGCATATTATGGCAGTGAACTGGGTTTACCTATTCCAGGCTCGCAAAGTGTGATCCAACTTTTACCTCAGCTGTGTGCGCAAAACGGTAAAACAATTGGGCGGGTGTGGCTGCCCCGCGTTGGCTACAAAGAGCATCAAAAAGCCTGGCAAGGCACCGCGATCCCAATGTATTTTTATAATGATCTGCCAGCACTTTCGGCCTTAACGTCCAATGATATGGTCGTAGTCATTAACCCCAATAATCCCACCGGTTTTATGGCGAACCAAGAGCAACTTTTTGCATTAGCCAATCGCCTTGAGCAACTTTCAGGCATGCTAATTATTGATGAAGCCTTTATGGACTGCACTCCAGCACATTCCATGCTTACTCGGCCTTTGCTGGCCAATATGTTCATTCTACGTTCTACTGGCAAATTTTTCGGTTTGGCGGGTATTCGTTTGGGAATGTTGTTTGCCCAGAAGCAATGGCTGCATCACTGCGCCGCCCTATTAGGTCCTTGGACAGTTAATGGCCCTGCCCTGCACATCGCGGCACAAGCATTTAGCGACAGGGTTTGGCAGCAACAGCAACGAGCAAAACTAGATCAAGACAGTACCTGGTTGGATAATGTGTTGTCTGAACATTTACAGATAAGATCTGCCGGCACAGCCTTATTTAGAACCATAAAAACGCCCCATGCCACCCGCTGGTTTTCCCACCTTTGTCAGCATCAGATATATGTGCGCCTATGTGACGAAAAAGACGCCCTTCGCTTTGGCTTACCCCTCATCAGTCAACGGCGCAAACTGGAAAATGCCATCGCCTCTTTGCCGCTGTTAAGGGAATAATTAAATTTATTTCAGATTGACTTTGTATGTATCAGTTTGTATGGTTGCGCCCGCTGTTTCAGGTGCCTGTCGATAGCGGTATTTATGCTGTCTGGACAGGTTAAACGGGAAGTGTGGTATCAATATGAAACATCATATTGGAATCCACCGCTGCCCCCGCAACGGTAAGATGCCACTGCGCATTAAGCCCGACACCGGCCTGTGAGACAGTCTATATACGAATGAAGCGGAGGGCTTCATTGGATTGCTATTGCTCATCAACTCTGGTGTATTCGCACTCCCGTTCCCCCTCCTTCAATCGTTCATGATAATGATAAAGTTATGATTGAGGATGACACATGCAACTGAATAAGCTGGCTATAGCCATGGCGTTAACGGGTGCCGCCACATCGGCACTTGCTGCTACCGAGACCCAACCAGAAGAAGCCATTGAACACGTGGTGGTTTCCAGCCGCGTTTATACCCCCCTTCGAGAAGTTGCCACCTCGGTTTCTGTTGTGACACAAGAAGATATCCAGCTTCGTGGTTATGCCAACCTAGCTGATGTACTGCGGGTTCAACCTGCCATTCATGTCACAAGCAGTGGCGGCATGGGGTCTGCGACCTCATTGCGCATTCGAGGAGAGGAAGGCTATCGTACCTTAGTAAGGGTAGATGGCGTGGATATCTCTGATCCCACCGGCACCCAAGTACAACCCCGTGTAGGGCAATTACTGAGTAATAATATCAACCGCGTTGAAATTCTAAGAGGTACTCAAGGACTCGTTTATGGTGCAGATGCCGGTGGTGTGATTAACGTCCAAACTGGCCACACCGAAGAAGGCGTGTATGGTGGTCTGCGAGCAGAAGCCGGTCGTTACGATACCACCAATCTTAGTGCAGAAGTTGGCGCGGGCACCCAGTACGTTGATGCCTATCTTTCCGTTGCCGATTACAGTACCGATGGTTTTAATTCCCGGGTAGACGATGACGAACTTCAAGACGACGATGGCTATGACAACACTACAGTGCATGCCAAAGTAGATGTGCATGCTACAGATAGACTTACTTTAGGTTTTGTGGCCCGAAACAATGAAGGCGAAGGAGAGTTCGATCATTGTTACAGCGGTGGTTACGTGGACGATTGTACCAGCGAATTTTCTCAGCAAAACTTACGTTTAAGTGCCGACTATGCCCTCGATTCCGGTCATCACCAATTGGCCTATGCGAAAACCCGGGTTGATCGTGAAAACTTCACCTTAGGGGAGAGCAGTTATCTCACCAAAGGCACCATAGAAAGGGTTGAATACATCGGTGACACCCAGTTAAATGATGTTTACCGACTGGTATATGGCGTGGATTGGGAAGAAGAAAGCATTACCACCGCCCAGCAAAGTCGGAGTCAAACCGGGTACTATACAGAATTGCAAACTAACCCCACCGACAACTTTTTCGCCACCGCAGGGCTACGTTACGATGATAACGAAGACTTTGGCCAACATGTGAGCTACCGCCTTAGTTCAGCCTATTTATGGCAGGTTAACGATGGCGAATTAAAACTGCGTGGCGCATACGGTACCGGATTCCGTGCCCCCAGTTTATATGAAATTGAGTATAACCGAGGTCCTTATGCCTATGCACCGGCATCAGAGACGGATCTAAAAGAAGAAACCTCAAAAGGATATGAAATCGGGCTGGAATACCGCGTATCTGGGGCAACCTCTTTTGAAGTCGTTTATTTTAATCAGGAAATAGAAGACAGTATCTATTTTGATCTCGCGAGCTACTCGGGGTATTTACAGGATCTAGGCACCTCCTACTCAGAAGGTGTGGAATTAATCGGTCAGTGGGCCATTTCCAACCAATGGCGCATAGATGCTAACTACACCTACAACCACACTGAAGATACCGACGGCGAACAACGTAGTCGTCGCCCTCGCCAGTTAGGTAATGTGGGCGTGACCTATCAAACTGATCAGTTTACCGCATCGGCCAATGTACGTTTGGTAGCAGACGCTGTGGATAATGGCACACCGCTTAAAGATTACGCACTCATCGACTTAAGCGCCCGCTATGACTTCAGTGATAACCTCTCTGTTTTTGGTCGCCTAGAAAATGCTTTAAATGAAGATTATCAAGATCTCTCTGATTACAATACCAGTGCAGCAGCACTTCATGCTGGGGTAAGCTATACCTTCTAACCCCATAGCCCCTTCTTTTCACGAAGGGGCGATCAGTAAAAGGAAGATGTTTCATAGGTTACCTTCACCGATTGAAACATCTTCCAATGCTGTGTCTATTCACATCACAGATTATTGCCTTCGGATAAAGTCTTCGCGATGCAGGCGAACTTGTTCTGTGAGCCAATCCACAAAGGTATCAAAACGCGCTTGGCCATGGGTTTCTTTATGGGTGGCGAGCCAAAAGGTTCGCTTAATACGAATTTGGTCGGCCACTATCCGCGTTAATTGCGGTGCTTTTTCTGCCATAAATGCTGGCAATATCCCTACCCCCGCCCCATGAAGTAACATTTGATATTGGGCGTTAATACTGGTGCTACGAACCGCCGGCAGATCAGATAAAACCGACTCTTCGATGAATTTTAACTGGGGTGCATACAATAAATCAGGCACATAGCTTACTAGGTTAAAGGTGTCTAATTCTCGCACATGGGTTGGCGTGCCAAGGGCATTAAGCAAATCCTTGTGACAGTATAAATACAGCTCGTAGTCAGTTAACCGTTGAGTATAAAGATGTCCATTGGTGGGCTTTTCCAGCAAGATAGCCATATCGGCTTCCCGTTTATTTAAATTTAAAAAGCCACTACTGGCTACCAGTTCAATGGTGATGGCCGGATAACGCCGTTTAAAGTCGGCCAACAAGGGGGCCAAAAACCAAGTACCAAATCCTTCAGATACACTCACTCTAATAGTGCCGGCTAAATGTTCACGTTCTCCACTCAGTTCACTTTTTGCCTGCAATAACACCGGCTCTGCTTGTTCAATATAGGCAACCAGCCGAGTACCTTGATTGGTTAATACATAGCCCTTTTTGGTCAATTCAAAAAGCGTACAATTTAACCCGTCCTCTAGTCTTTTCACCCGACGTATAAGGGTGGTGGGATCGATGCCCGCACCTTTAGCTGCACTTCCCACTCGTCCATTTCTTGCTAACACTAGAAACAACCTTAAATCGTCCCAGTTCATCAAATCACCTGCAATTTTACAGCTCATGGCTGTAAGTATAGGCCTTGTTAATGACAATAAATAGTTGGATTATTGTTAATACAACGTAACGAGGGCGAGACAATGCGAACACTTTCACATTTTATAAATGGTCAGGATGTTGAAGGGAAAGAAGAAAAATACACGGATATTTATTGCCCCAATACGGGCACCGTGCAGGCTCGCGCTCCCTTAGCATCGACAGAAACGTTAGCCCGGGCGGTAACCGCCGCCCGTAACGCGCAAATTGAATGGGCATCGACCAATCCTCAACGGCGTGCTCGGGTTATGTTCAATTTTAAAACCCTCGTCGAGGCCCATAAAGATCGACTCGCCCAATTACTTTCCAGTGAACACGGCAAAGTCATCAGCGATGCCCAAGGGGACATACAGCGTGGATTAGAAGTGATTGAGTTCGCCTGCGGCATCCCCCATGCTTTAAAAGGAGAATATACTGAAGGTGCAGGGCCCGGTATTGATGTGTATTCCATGCGCCAACCCTTAGGTGTGGTGGCCGGCATCACCCCTTTTAATTTTCCCGCAATGATCCCCATGTGGATGTTTGGTGTTGCCATCGCCTGTGGTAACGCATTTATTTTAAAGCCTTCTGAACGGGATCCTTCCGTTCCAGTAGAGTTGGCAAAATTGATGATAGAAGCAGGACTACCCCCGGGGATACTTAATGTGGTCCATGGTGATAAAGAGGTGGTGGGCGGCATTCTCGATCACCCTGAAATTAAGGCGGTAAGCTTTGTCGGCTCATCAACTATTGCCCAATCCGTTTACGAACGTGGCGCTCGGGCAGGTAAGCGGGTTCAAGCCATGGGGGGCGCGAAAAATCACGGTATCATTATGCCCGATGCCGACTTAGATCAAGTGGTGAAAGATCTACTTGGTGCGGCATTCGGCTCTGCCGGCGAACGGTGTATGGCGTTACCCGTTGTGGTTCCCGTAGGTGACGAAACCGCCGACGCTTTACGGGAAAAGCTAGTGGCTGCAATGAAAAATATTGTGGTGGCTCCATCACAAGATCCAAACGCAGACTATGGCCCTGTGGTCACCGCACAACATAAAAAACGTATTCTTGATTACATTGAGCTTGCCATCAGCGAAGGGGCCGAACGGGTCTACGATGGCAATTCGCACCCTATTGCCCAGGATAACCAAGGTTATTTTATTGGCCCAACCTTCTTTGACAATGTGACTCCTTCCATGCAGTCGTATCAAGAAGAAATTTTTGGCCCTGTGCTGCAAATGGTGCGGGTTAATACCTTTAACCAAGCCTTACAACTGGCCAGTGAACATCAATACGGAAACGGCGTTGCCATTTACACACGTAATGGTCATGCCGCCCGAGAATTTGCCCGTCGGGTAAATGTAGGCATGGTGGGCATTAACGTGCCCATACCCGTGCCAGTGGCCTATCACACCTTTGGTGGGTGGAAACGTTCCTCATTTGGCGATACCAACCAACATGGCATGGAAGGGGTAAAATTCTGGACCCAAATTAAAACCATTACCCAGCGATGGCCTGATAGCGCCGATGAAAACAACAATGGGTTTGATATTCCCACTATGGGCTAAACAGCGTAAACCCTAATAGCAATAGCAGTGGGGTTCGTTTTACATCAAAGAGGATAAACCTAATGAACAAATTAGCATTTATCGGGTTAGGCAATATGGGCTCAGGTATGGCGAAAAACCTCGTGGAGCGTGAGTTTCCTGTGGTGGCCTATGATCTCAATGAAACGGCATTAGATAATGCCAAATCCTTCGGCTGCCAAATAGCTTCAAGTGCACAACAAGCGGTGAAAGACGCCGAGATAGTGATCACCATGCTGCCAGCGGGTAAACATGTAAAAGCATTATACGAAGGGGACATTCTCAATAATGTCAGCCCTCACACCTTATTGATTGACTGTTCCACCATTGACGTTGCCACAGCAAAATACGTCGCTACCTTGGCCAAAGAAAAACAACTGGCGATGCTGGATGCACCGGTGTCTGGCGGCACCTCTGCCGCTTCCGCCGGCACCCTCACCTTTATGGTAGGTGGTGATACCGAGGCCTTCAATCAAGCCAAAGATGTACTTAATGCCATGGGAAAAAACATCATACATGCCGGCGAGCATGGTGCAGGTCAAGGGGCGAAAATATGCAACAACATGCTGCTTGGTGCGTCGATGATCGCCACCTGCGAAAGTTTCCAACTGGCGCAAAAACTGGGCTTAGATCCCCAAGTCTTTTACGATATTGCCTCCAATGCATCTGGCCAAACCTGGTCTATGACCCGTTACTGTCCCGTGCAAGGTGTGGGGCCAGATAGCCCGGCAGATCACGAATTTAACGGCGGTTTTGCATCGGCCCTCATGCTAAAAGATCTCAACCTTGCCATGAAAGGTGCCCGTTCGGTATCTGCAGATGTGCCCATGGGCGAGCGCGCAGCTGCGCTATTTGCAGAGCATTGCGATAACGGTAACAGTGCGCTTGACTTTTCCTCCATCATCAACAAATTTACCTGAGCAACAAGGGGTCTAGTTTGTTGTAATCAAGTGGTGGATAAAGGTGATGGAATCAAGCAGAAAGTTGAACGTTCCGAGCTAAACGGATCGCTGATAAATAAGAAGGGAAAAACACGTATACGCCACCGCGTATACGTGTTTTTTTAAGCTTTGCTTAGGCCGTGCTAGTCTTGGTTTACGATATCGTCTTGACAAGGTAACGCATCAAAAGCGCCGTAGCAGGACACCGCATGGGCACCGCACTTGGTAGCAAACTGTAGCGCTTGCATGATCCCTTCGGCATTTTGAGACCAGAGTTTAAAACTATTACAATCGGTTACCTGTGAAGATAACTGGTATAAAAAGCCTCCGACAAATGCATCACCGGCAGCGGTGGTATCCACAGCTTGCACATCTGGCGTTGGGAACACGCCTTGTGTATCTTTGCTATAAAAGACCACGGGCTCTTTGCCATTGGTTACCAATACCAAGGATACACCGGCTGCTAACCAAGTTTGAATACGCCCTTCAATATTGGCTTCACCGTACAATTCCACCAGCTCTTCTTTGCTGGCCTTGATAAAATCAACTTGTCTGGCTGTCTCATCTATCGTTTCAGGAGCAAGGGCCGCATCATCCCAAAAGGCAGGGCGAAGATTGATATCAAGACATAATATACTGCCGGCCTTTTTAAAGCCTTGGATGGCTTCTGCGGTAACGCCTCGCAAAGAAGGCATAGATACCGAACCTGAACAAAAGCTGACAATACGGGGGCTTTCAAATAACCCCTTATCTAAGTCCTCAGTGGTTAAATCAATGTGAGCGGCATTATCGATATAAAAATCAAACGAACGCTCTCCGTCTTTGTCCAGGCCAACGAATGCCAGTGCCGTTTTGCCTTTGTCAGAATAGGTTGTAAAACGGGTATTCACACCTAAGTTAGAGAGTGTATTAAACAGATATTCACCAAACTGATCTTTACCCAATTTACCAAATAAATAACTTTCTCCCCCCAACTTTGCCGCAGCCACAGCTACGTTTGCGGGTGCACCGCCTGCAAATTTGCGAAAGCTCTCATTGTTTTCATCTACACCGGGGGTTCCCTTAGTAGATAACATGTCAATTAATGCCTCTCCCATGCACAAAATTTGCATTTTATAATCTCCGCTTAATGTGTGGACTACCCATTGGGGTGTAGAAGAAGCAGCAATTTATTGCAGTTTTAACAATAAATCAACTATTTTTAGTTAATTGATAACAACTAAATACTGTATAGCATCAACAAGGGTAAATGCGCACTTCCTAACGATTGAGCGTCAGCCCCTACAGAGCCTTGCAAGAGTGTAATCGGTGAGAGTCCTCGACCGTCAGCCTCAGCCAATTTTTGTTTGCAAACCGACAATATCTTGTTCAGCACATCACGGGGCACCGCGCCTTCAATGATCACCCCATCAAGATCAAGGATGCCGTGAGCATTAAGAGCGGCATAAGCAAGCCCTTCAGCTACACCATGGATCCATTCATCTAAGCCAGGCAGATCACTGGGCCAAACCGCGGTATTGCTGTGCAAAAATGAACTGTCTATATGGTGCTGATTCAAAGTGCGCTCGAAGATATAAAGTGACGATTGATTAATGAGCTGCGTTTGCCCATGCCCTTGCATAAAAGGCAATGAGCCAATGGCTCCAGCATTGCCGTTTCGACCCACATGAAGTTGCCCATTAAGGACCAAGCCACCGCCAACAAAGGTACCGATAAAACAATACAGATAGTCATGGATTGTTTTGTGTTCGCCAAACCATAATTCTGCTGCGCATGCCGCGGTGTGGTCGTTACACATAAACACGGGCAATGAGGTAAGCTCTTGTAATACGGGCACAATAGACAGTTGTCGCCACTGCTCCAGAATGCTTTCCGGCGCCCCGGCCTGCTCGCTCCATCGCCATATTTCAAATGGCATAGCCACACCTACCCCACATATCTTTTGCTTTTGCTGGGCATTTAGGGTCGCGGTGACAGCAGCCATCGCCTTTTTTACAAACCGGAGCATAATATCGACAGTGGGATACTGCCATTGCTCTCGTAACGCCGCCTGCACCTTGCCACAAAAATCAATCAGCGTGATTTGTATACTGCGTCGACCAATACGTATGCCTAGGCCATATGCGCCTTGCGCATTCAATGAAAATGGAATAGAGGGTTGTCCACGTTTTCCCTTTTGTGGCCTTCCTCGATAAACCAATTCTTCCTTTTCCAGTTTATTGATGATCACTGTTGCTGCCTGAGCTGATAACCCTGTCTCTTTAGCGATATCGGCTTTCGGCAACTGGTGATGCTGTCTAATGAGCGCGAGGATCCGTCTCTCGTTGGTGGCTCTTAAACCAGACTGTCCTTTGGGCGCAGCATGTTGCTGTTGCCACAACGCAGACTCTGTATCCGAAGAAGATTTATTAGCAGGCATAAGGAGTGTACTCTGATAAATCAATATAATTTATTTTACAACAAACGAACGAACTATACCTTGAGTGAATGTCAGCACATTGTAAAGGTCGTTTATTATCTCATTACGTTTGATTTATAATCACTTGATAATCTTTACACCAAAATACAGTCTTTCATGGGCCGTTTCTTTTTGTCTGTTCCCCACACTTCAGTAAGAAGTCTAAGTGCAAGTTGCAAAAGAAACCGTTAACATCGACGATTGTAAAATTGGATAACTTATTGAGCCAATCGTAGATCCTCTGATGAACACACCTTTAGACGGGAAATATTGTCCCCTTTGGGTCATCTGAGTGTCACCACTACCTATCGACTTTCGCTCTACGTACAGGAGTATTACCATGAATTTGAAACCCGCTGTTGTTACTGCCGTTCTTACACTTTCTTTTGCCTTACCTGCCAGTGCAAGTACGTCGCTAAGTGATCTTTCAAGCCTTTTAGGTAAAGACACTACCAGTGAAACCACAGAACAAAGCGCCTCTAGCTTAGACGTCAGTAGCTTAGTAAGCAGCGTGACAGAAAACCTTGGCGTTACCGAATCTCAATCTGAAGGCGGACTGGCATCCATTTTCAGCTATGTGAAAGATAACCTATCGACTTCAGACTACACTGACATGGCCAGCAATATTACTGGACTTGATTCATTACTAGAAAGTGTGCCAGATATCGACAGCAGCGATAGCAGCAGCACAAGTAGCAGTGCGCTATCAGGCCTGATGGATAAAGCTTCTGAATACAGCGACACCATCAATTCTGCTAATGAACTGAAAAACCAGTTTGAAGCATTGGGTTTATCCACGGATATGATCAGCAGCTTCGTTTCACAAATTAGCAGCTACTTTAATTCTGAAGATGCAACTGAAACCCAGTCTATCTTTGAGTCTGGACTAGGTAACCTGCTTTCAGGCTTATAAACTGACTCTCAACGGGCTGCCATTTTCCTTTCTAGCAGCCCGTCATCTTCTTCTTCTCATTTTGACATCTAAGACAATGGTTAAAAAACTGATAAACCGGTTTAAAGCAAAACCCAAATGGTTCCGCATTTCGTTCTTGATACTGTGTGTATACAGCATCTATCTGGCTACCCTTGGCTTAGCGGTACCGGCTTACCTTAAAGGGACGCTACCTGACACGCTCTCTGAAACGTTAGATGCAGATGTCACAGTGGGTGACGTGAGTATTAACCCCTTTTTGCTTCGCGCTCATGTCTCTGATCTTGCCATTGCCAATAAACAAGCCGATGCCCCGTTATTTCGTTTCGATGACTTCATTGTCGATATCAGTGCATGGCGAAGTATTTTTACGCTAAGCCCCACATTTGACGATGTTAGGCTCAATATGCCCTATGTGCATCTTGCCCGTCTTGAGGGCGGTGACACACCACGCTTCAATATCTCAGACATAGTGGATCATTTGGCCGCTAACGAAGAACAACAACCAGAAGAAGACACTGAAGATAGTCAGTTAATGCGAGTTAAAGTCGATAACTTCGCCCTGCTAAATGGACACGTGCTGTTGACTGATGATGTAACGGGCGCTGAACTTGACTACCCTGAACTGTCTATCACCTTAACGGATTTAGATACCCAAGCCACACCTACTTCAGAAACAGCAAAGCACTCAGACACAGCAAACCAATACGATTTTACTGCGATGACAGCCCAAAGTGGCGCCGTTAGAGTTAACGGATTTTTTCAGCTTTCACCGTTAGCGGTTGATACCCACATCGCCCTTAGCCAATTTGGCTTGACCCCTTTTTGGCCCCTCGTCAAAGATCACATTGATGGCACCCTCACCGATGGGTCATTAGATATTGATTTAAACGCAACCTTAAACCAAACCTCGGAAGGTGTGGTCGTGGCAGTGTCTGACGGGCAATTGAGTGTGAGCGATCTCACCCTCATTCACGACGGGAAACCCACCGTTACCATACCGGCTATTGTGGTTGATAACATCAACCTCAACTCCCAAACACAAGTCGTCACCCTAGATAGAATTGCCATCACTCAGCCTCGCGTGGATACGATGGTAGACGCAGAAGGAAGCGACCTTCAACGGCTCTATATTGCGCCACCGACACAAGAAACGTCCACCGCACCAGCGGCCGACGCTGCTAGCGACGCGCCGTGGCAGGTTGTTTTAGGGGAATTTGCTATTGAACGTGGCGAAGTGATGGTTCGTGAAAGCGCCCTCACCGATACCGTCAACTGGCAACTTAGCGACATTGCATTGCATACTGGACAAATCGATACCCAATTTACCCAGCCAATTGACTTTGCTCTGTCACTCTCAGCCGGTAGCGACCAACTTTCTCAGACGCAGCATGCCAAGTTTAGTACTGACGGCAAGGTCGATGTCACCGAGCAGCAAGTAGCCGGTGCATTAACTTTTGATGACTTTGCCCTTACCCAACTCCAGCCTTATATTGGAAAATATGCCAATGTAAAAATGAATAATGGCCATGTATTTGCCTCGGCGGATTATTCTGCTGATGCCCAAGGGGATATCAAGGTCGCCGCCAATGCGCGACTCACCGAATTAGATGTGGTCGATACCATTAAAAATGAGCCCCTTTTAGCCTGGGACGCCCTTAATGTGTCGGACATTCAATTTAATAACCTAGGCCATTCATTGTCCATCGAAGATGTGCAGCTTGCCGCTCCTTACGCCAACATTCAAATCGCTGAGGACAAACAAACCAACATTAGCAATTTGCTTCGAGAGCAACCGGCTAGCGACGAGGCCCCCGCTTCCACATCGAATAAAACCACCGATGAAAGTGAAAGCCAAGAGGACTCATCGGCTATGCAATTTGCAATTGCCAACGTCACCATTACAGACGGCAGTGCGTATTTTGCCGACTACTCTCTCACACCTCGCTTTGCCTCAGGGATCGCCGAACTCAATGGCTCGATATCTCAATTAAGCTCCCAGGCTGAAAGTCGAGCTGGTGTCGATTTACAAGGCAAGATAGACAGTTACGCCCCGGTAAAATTACAAGGCGAGCTAAACCCGTTTCTTTCAGCACCGTATTTGGATCTCGATTTTTCTGTTTCCGGTGCAGAACTTACCTCAGTTAACCCTTATTCGGGCACTTATATGGGGTATTACATCGATAAAGGCTTAATGTCATTAGATGTGAGCTATCGATTGGAAAACGAACAACTTGCAGGTGACAATCACTTAGTGATTGACCAACTAACCTTGGGTAGAAAAACCGACTCTGAAGACGCCTTACAGCTTCCCCTTGGGCTAGCGATAGCGCTGTTGGAAGATCAAAACGGCGTGATTGATTTAGGCCTAGAAGTGTCGGGTGATGTTAATAGCCCAGACTTTAGCTTTGGTTCGATCATACTCAATGCTATCGGTAACATTATTACCAAAGCAGTGACTGCGCCTTTTTCTATGCTCGCCAGTTTAGTGTCATCGGATGATGAACTTGATATTGTCGACTTTACGGCGGGGATCAGTGAACTGGACGACAAGGCCAAAGAAAAGCTTACCACCCTTGCTGAAGCCTTGAGTCAGCGACCAGGATTAAGAGTCAATATAGAAGGTTCTGTGGATGCGGTGGCTGACAGTCGTGAATTAGCTGAACAGACCCTGCAACAACTTTTGCTTACCCGTTCGGGCCTGACGGCGTTACCGGATTCACTCTCTGCAAGCACCTTCCCCACAGAAGGCCCGCTAGCAGATACGCTTATCGCCCTGTTTAACGAGGTGATAGATAGCGATGTAACAATGGAAAGACAGCGCATTACCACGCAACTGCAACAAGAAGATACCGACACGCCAGTAGCTGAAACCGCCATACAACAGGCGTTAACCATTAGCTTGTATAACCAGTTGCGCAATCACTACCTTGCCACCGAAGCGGATCTCACCATACTGGCAGATTCTCGGGCGAAGGCAGTAAAGAGTTATTTGGTAAACGAGTCAAAGGTGGATGCTAACCGGTTGTTCTTAACGAATAGTCAGCATCACCTGAAAGAGGACTTTAACGGTGTAAACCTTACACTAGAATCAAAGTGATGACGTGTTTGACGCCTTAGGCTTCTTAGGTTTTTTAGGTCTTTTCGGCGCAGTCAAACGGGTTTCACTTAACGCCTGGCTAGGTTCAAACCCGGCCAGGGTTTCTCTAGGTAACAATTGCTGAATTAAGGTCTCAATATCTTTCAACTGAGATAGCTCATCGGCACTGACCAAAGACCAAGCCTCACCACTTGCACCAGCTCGCCCGGTACGACCAATACGGTGAACATAATCTGCCGCCGTATTCGGTAAATCCAAGTTCACCACAATAGGCAACTGGGCAATATCGATACCACGAGCAGCAATGTCCGTGGCCACCAACACATTTATTTTACCGTCTTTAAAATCACTGAGGGCACGGGTACGAGCACCTTGGCTTTTATTGCCATGAATAGCCGCACTGGGAATACCTGAATTAGTCAACCGGGTAGCCACTCGGTTTGCACCATGCTTTGTTCGGCTAAAGACCAAGGTTTGACGCCAGTTCTGTTGCTTAATTAATGTGGTAAGTGCGCTGACTTTTTTCGATTTATCCACATTCACCAAGCGTTGCTGTACCTCATCGACCGTAGTATTAGGACGGGCCGTGGTAATTTTTACCGGGTTTGAAGCAATGGACTCACCTAACGCCGTCACCGTAGGAGAAAAAGTGGCAGAGAACAGTAAATTTTGGCGCTTTTTCGGTAGTACTTTCAAAATACGCTTAATGTCATGGATAAAGCCCATGTCTAACATTCTGTCGGCTTCATCTAGCACTAAGGTTTCTAGTTGATCAAATTTCACCGCATTTTGTTGGTACAGATCCAACAGACGACCGGGAGTTGCAACCAGTACATCCGTGCCTCCCCGCAAACGTTTCATTTGCGGGTTAATACCCACACCACCAAATACCACAGTGGTTTTCAGTTTTAAAAACTGATTAAAGCCACGAATGTTATCTTCAACCTGTGCCGCGAGTTCTCGCGTTGGGGTTAAAATTAACGCCCGAACCTGATTCGCTCTCGCCGGCTGTCCCGACTGTAGCTTCTCTAAAATTGGCAAAGCAAAACCGGCGGTCTTTCCCGTACCAGTTTGCGCCGCCGCCATGACATCCTTACCAGATAGAATAACGGGAATAGCCTGAGCCTGAATAGGAGAAGGGGACTCATAACCCAACGCGGACACCGCTTTTAACAGCGACGAACTTAAACCCAACGGGGTAAACGACATGAAAACCTCAAAATGTGATGTAAAGGAGAGTATAAAATACAATTAAAGGGGCTAAACCCCGTTTGCACAGAAGGGCTATCAGTGTTAACGCAGGCTAAAATCAGTAGATTTCTGGAAGTAGAGCTAGAGACTCACAAAGAACTAACGGAAGAAGCTTTACAAATATTAATAGAACCTTCAAAAGGCAGCCGAAGTTTAACAGGACTTGATCAAAATAGCGAGGTTATATTTTAACCTTACAAGCCATCCCTAGTACTCTATCATCATCATTTCAGCGTTAGACCAATGATGGATTTTCAATCAACCTAAATCATTTATAATTAACTATATTGTTTTGAAAACTTAAATGGGTGTGTTGTTGCACCCCGCAATGGATAATTAGAAGGTTTCGACTAATATTCAATAATAGCCGTAAACATAACGGCATTATAAAAAAACACCACGAGGTCGCACATTGAAAAGCCTTCGCACCCAAATCGCAGCCATCACCTTGGTGTCAATCTCTCTTATCAGTGGATTAGTTATTTGGGTATCGTTGCAGGTTTATGAAGGCTTGTACGAAGACTTTGTCTCTGAACAACTGCAATCCCTATCCGACAACATGGCCGTCGATCTTCTTCCATATATTAACGATGCGCCCGGTAGTTTTTCTATTGTGAGTGTATTGCTACGGTTGGATGAATACGAAAATATTGAATTCGCCCATGTATACAATACCCAAGGAATGCTGGTATCAAGCTATATGGGAGACGCCACGTCCACAGCGCCATTTGACAACGCCGGCACACATGACGTAGATGAACAGAATCACCTACTTTCTTTAGACTACGGACTGTATGTCACCGATGGTCATATACAAATTGTCAAAATGATCGGCAACCCTGAGCTTGTTCAGGGTAAGCTTATTTTGTCATATAAAATTAAAAATGCGCTCTCAGCCAGCCGCTTAGATTTTACGCTTTCAACCCTTCCCTTTGTATTAATCATTCTGGTGCTGGCCGTTTTCGTTGCCCTTGAATTACAACGACGATCATTGCTGCCACTGTTTAAACTCATCGACCAAATGCGCCACATCGAAAAAACCAAAGACTATGCCGTAGCCGTAAACATAGAAGGTAAGTCAGAAATCAAAGCGTTAACCAGTGGCTTTAACAGTATGATGTCAGACATCAACCAACAAACCGCATTGGTTCATCAAAAAAATCGGCTGCTTACCCGACAGCAAGAACAAATGGAAAAGCTGGCCAATTTCGACCCCCTCACCGGACTGCCTAACCGTCAGTTTTTAATGAAAAGCCTACGAATTGAATTAGCAAAAGCCAAACGCAGCCACAGCGATGTGGCTTTGCTATTTCTCGATCTAGACGGGTTTAAAATGGTTAATGACTCTTTTGGCCATGACGTAGGTGACAAACTCTTGTGTCAAATCGCCGATGAAATCAGCAAAAGCCTCCGCGAAGGGGACATCATCGGTAGACTAGGTGGCGATGAGTTTGTGGTGATTTTAACCGATGAACCCAGCTTAATGAAAGTTGAAGAGATCGCCCATCGACTGGTTGTGACCTTGAGCACCTCTCGAATGGTAGAGCAATGGAAGTTAGAAACCGGGGTAAGTATCGGTATCGCGCTGGCCCAAGACTGTTCATACAACCCCGCCACCTTGATCAGTAATGCAGATATTGCGATGTATCATGCTAAGCGCAGCGGTAGAAGCCAGTACATCCTCTTTACCCGCATAATGCAGGATAACAATCAGCGCATGATCCGCATTGCGACCAGTATCTATTCTGCACTGGAAAATAACGAGTTTTTTCTCGTCTATCAGCCAAAGGTTGACGCCACTGGCAAAGTGAAAAGTGTGGAAGCATTATTGCGCTGGTATAACCCCCATTTTGGCATGGTATCTCCCGGTGAGTTCATTCCCGTGGCAGAGCAAAGTGACAAAATATCAGCCATCACTAAATGGGTGGTGACGCAAGTCTGTTGCGACGTGCCTCACATTCTAGCCCAACACGGGTTAGATACCACGGTATCATTAAATCTCTCGGCCTCTGATCTTCAAGATGAAAAGCTCATCCAATTTGCGCTTTCGTCAGTGGAAGATTTAGGCAGATATGCCCGCTGTATCGAATTTGAAATAACCGAATCGGCTTACCTGAAAAATTTCCAATCGGGTAATAGCTTTTTTGAACAGGTACGTAAGATTGGGTGTAAAATTGCACTTGATGACTTTGGTACCGGTTATTCGTCGCTAAGTTATTTAACAGAATTTAATATCGACACCCTCAAAATTGACCAACAGTTTGTCAGTCAAATTGGCAAGTCAGAGCGTTCAGAACTGATCACCGTTACCATTATAAAAATGGCAAAGAACCTAAACCTCACCGTCTGTGCCGAAGGGGTAGAAACCCTAGCACAAGCGAACTTTTTGCTACAACATGGGTGTGAGCTACTTCAAGGTTTCTACTACGGTAAACCTGAGCCTTTAGAAGTGTCTAATAATATTGAATTAACCTTATAAAAAACCGGCTCGATAAGCCTACCCGGTTTTATAAATAATGGTTAGTTGTGGAGGCAGGGATATGTCTGCGGGTAAGTACCCCACGCTCCCCTCATGCTGTAATAAATACTCTAACATGTCATCAACGGTTTCCACCTCAACCGGCACGTGATTTCGTCCACTAAATCGCATTTGCGCCCAATAGGACTGAATTCTCGATTCAGTCAAGCCCACAACTCGGGTATTAAAAATAAGTCTTTCCTTAACGCCAGGAACAAACATAACCGGAGTTAATTTGTCTGACGCCCCGCCCATAAACAAGTTTCGAATTTCATGTTTTTCTAACGAGGGTGGCGATGTTAGCGTATGGGCGACCACTACAATTTCGTCGCTGGCATTAACCTTGACGTTCACGACGAGACTAACAAGCAGGGCAACTAGGATATGTTTAATCAAAATACCCACTCCACACCTAACTGGTACAAGATCGCATTTCTATCAAAATCAACGGCATCGTCGTTGATATCAAAAAATGACGTTTTGCCTCGTTCACCATTTAAAAATGACACTTCACCTTTAAAGGCTAAGGAAGGCGACCAGTCCCATCGACCCGACAGCGTAATGGTATTCAAATCGTCGGTGGGATAACGAGAAGCAAAAGTTTCTACACCGTAATAAAGCGCATCGAGTTGTGGTTCAACACCCAACGGAATGATGTTATTCGGCTTATCAAGGATTTGCTTGGAACAGGAAAACGTAATAAGAAACTGAAAGTTTCGCCAATGACGACCTACGGTCAGGTAGTAATTATCAATACCAGACAGTACCGCCGTGTCTGTGCTTACGTTCATTCTCTCGGCAGAAAAAAACCAATCGAGGCTGTCATAGGTCAAGCCAATAACATAAGAATCTGCACTGCCTTCTAAACTAAAAAAGTCTACCAATTCATCGTAGCCGGCCTGATCTAACGCCCCGATTAATAACTCAACGCCGTCTATTTTCGCCTGCATATTTTTGCTAGCTAACGTGGCGGCTCTAAATTGCAAACCTCCATAAGTAACTTGCACGGCACCACCATAAAGGTGCTTAACATCAATCTCAAAGCTTTCGCCACTTGCCGTGATCTCATCATCAAAACCGCCGTAGAATAATTCGGTATCAACATACACTTTCTCAAAATTAAAGCGATAGCGAGCGTTAATACCGTCATAGCGCGAGAAAAACAAATAACTACCGTACAATTGTTGTGGCGCAGACAACCATGGATAGGTAAACCCGACATCAATGACATCAGAATATTTCAGGTAGGGTGTGCGTAATCGACCGGCTTTAAACTGCCACTGTGGAGAAGGTCGATAATGAAGGTAAAGCCATTCAACACCCGAGTCTCGGGCCTCATCGCTATGGGCAAGTAATTGAGCGGAGATAGATAGCTCGGGTATCAAGGTGTAATCAACCTGAAATCCAAATAGGGATTTTTCGGACAGGCTCACCTCATTTTCATAGCCTTCAAAACTCGCCTCATCAGTATCTAAATAGCCTGCCACCAGCCTAGCAAAACCAGAAAATTCGATTTTGGGCGTGTCATCTGCGCTAAAAGATGAGAATCCTGGCAGCAATAAGCAAAAGCATAATGCACGACAGATTTTCAAGTAACCAATCCTTTTTTATAAGTGTTGAGAATAAATACATATAAATAGGAGTATTGACCTGATATGTCAGGTTCGCCACTGAAAACCCAAGTTTTTTAAAAAAACTTAGTACTGCCATTGTGTAGGAGAGCAGCGATAATGGGATGCGGGCATTGCATGTCTGTCAGTGCCCGCATTGGCAACTAATGTGCAAAGCTGAGTCGATTGATTGTTATCTTGAGACGTTGTCCTCCCCCAAAGAGAAACCAGCCCAGATGGTAGCGATGGGCAGCCTTCACTAACGTTGAAAGCATGAATCGCATTGCGCTCAAAATAGGTGAAATTATTACCGTTAGGCGATTGAGGAACGAACCATGCAGGCACGTCTTTGTGTTCATCTGCGGCGACGGTGACACTGTCATCCCCAGCCGAGGTAAATAAGGCACTATCGGCATGGGCAACAAAAAACGTATTTTCCTGTCCACAAGACGCTGTGCTTAGGGGCATATAAAACTCTTGGGGATGATGATAATGATAAGGGTAGAAGGTATTACGCAATTGAATTGTCATGCCCAATTCTGCGCCCACTGTTTCACCATCAATTTCTTTGATCCGCAGCAAGCCCCACGGTCCCATGACTTCCGCGTAGGCATACCCGCCTCGAAACCGCTCATTGAGGGCCCGTTCATTGTCGGCATAAAAGGGAAGCCAGCCCACACTTGCCCAAAGATCAGGTAAGGCCTTGGCTGTGATGTCCTGTGCCAAGTAGTCCGGCATCTGGCTTTGTAACAGAATATCCCAAAACGTGCTGGCCAATTCCTGTCCTGCCGATTTGATGGTACCGGCTTTGGTTTTAAAAAAGTCGGTCAATGTTGGTCGGTCAATCCATGCTGCGCTCTTCGACACAGCTTTCATTGCGGCACTTGGGGTATAAAGCGGAAATTCGGCATACTCTTTTTGGGTATCAAAGCAGGCTTTCGCTTGTGCTGGATTAGCCAACACCAGATCGATATGCTTAATGACTTTTTGCACATCTTGATAACCGACCACACAATCTTTTGCCACACCACCAGCACCGTTATTGGTTTCGATGATGGCGCGAGGGCCAACCTCACATCCCTGATTTTTTGTCAGTACTTCTTGCACTCCTTTTAAATACTGAAGTGTCTGCTGCCACAAAACCTTATGTGCTTGTGATACTTGATCTTTCTCATTGATGTTATCTTCACAAACAAATTCGACACCATGGGCACTGAGTGACATTATATGAAGACAAAGGGATGCGGCCACAAGCTGTAGTTTCAAAATTTTCTCAAATGCGATATTTAGAATAACTATAACATAGACAAGGAAAGGGACTGTAGTGCAAAGCCCAGAACAAGAATTTCTCATCGACGACAAAGTGCAGCTTTATCTCGTGGCCCCGGTTTGGTTTTCATCCACGTCAGTGGGGATGTCGCCACAGGAACGTCCCGCTTTATTGAAAGGCTTACAGGACACATTAAATGAGAGCGGCAATTGTGGTAAATGGGAGCTTGAAGCGTTTCACGCCCCCCGCACATTAAAACTTAGAAAATACGGCCAGCTATGGCGGGAATTTAATTTCAGTAGCGAGTTTATGCAGGCGATTTCTTCCATTGCAGAAGAAGATCTGTCCGCCTCGGTGTTTGCCCGTTTAACCATCTTCGACTATGGGTTAGGAAACATAGAAGTCTCGGTAAACTTACCCATATTATCGACCGGTAAGCTAATTGATTTAGCCAGTAAAGCTGAAGCATTAAAGCTCAAATTCGTCACTGAGTTTAACCAAGGACTGCCAAATGCGGAACTGGAGTTAACCGACATTGATGAAAAATACGTCACTTTCTCCCAGCAGCATTTAGGGGGCGTAATAAATCAACTTCGACCTGTCTACGACGAAAGCGTGGTATCCAAACGAGTGGCTTTCATGTGTGGGCCAGTTAGTCGAAACCTGTTATTTGTGAATTCTCAAGGTGTATGCCCACAAATTACTGCCACCGCCGCCCAACTACACGAAACCGCATACACGTTTTTAAACCACGCGAACGAAAACTTTGGATTTACCGGCTCAGAGAAAATCCCCATTAGTCATGAGGGATTTGAAGGGGCGGTGGCGGTGGTTAACCGAAGCGAAACGTCCTGTATTCGGTATCGCAAAAATTTAAAAAGGCATTTAGGCTTTAATGCCTTGTGCATTGCAGAAAAAGAGAATATTAAACGCACCAAATTTCTTTGGTCACTTGTGCATCTGTATTGGTCTGCCCTGTTTTGTTCGTCAGAAGGCTATTATGTCATTTCCGCTTCCAGCCGCATTTCAGAATACAAATCTGTAAACGATATTCACGAAGAAATTAGAAATATCGAAAATTATCAATCCATCATTTCAATGATTAAGTTTGAAAGTCAGCCAGAAAAGGTCATCGTGGAAGGGGAAGATGTTATCCGCTATGCCCATATTTGGGATGCCTATAAATCAGAAGATCTCATACGGTCGCTGTCACAGATCCAAAGTGATTCCGAACAGTCTTTGCTTACCTTACGAGATAAAATGCGGGAACTGTCAAATAAACGCACTAACCGTATTCTCGCCGCCTTTACGGCTTTTACAATTATCAGTGTTATTATCGATCTTATTTTATTTTATGATGTGAAAAATGCCTTGCCACCCCCTTCCCGCTTTTCTTATTTAGGTTATGCGTTAGCGTTTTTAGGTACACTGACGGTGGGCTATTTGGGAGTGAATATTATTTTTCATCGAGCTTCTCTTTTTCGGAAAAGGTAATTTATGCGTGTAAAAGCCATCGACGAATTTGTCGCGTCATTTGTTCTCTATTTACAACAACAACCCAGCAACGCGGATATTGAAAAAGCCATTCACGCTGCTGAGCGTTTTCTTAGCGATGATAGTATGGTTCGCTCTGAAGAAGTGAAACCGGCGCTAGCTCCGGTGACACGATGGTTAACGCCATCCCTAAACGATGCCAAACTGGCTGGTAACAGCCATAGCCATTTAGCGCCGTTTTGCCAGCATACCGAAGCAGTACTGCCCCATTGCCCATGGACACCAGGGTATGATGAAGCTGTCGTCGGTGCAGAGTTTAAGCAGCATTTTGCCTATGCGGTGTTGGTGGGCGACGGCGGGATTGTGCCGTGCGACTATTTTGCTGCGGGTATTACCCTCATTGGTCCGGATTTTTTCTACGACTGGCACCACCATCCAGCCATAGAAATCTACATGAACCTTACCGACAATTCATTATGGGGTTTAAATAACGGTCCATTAACCGAAAAACGCGTAGGTGAGATTATCACTCATCCCAGCGAAGTATCTCATGCCATGTTCTGTAAAACAGCGCCGTTGCTTGCGCCGTGGCTTTGGGCTGGCGAGGTCAATGTGCCAGCCGCAATGTGCTAACTGGCTGGCAATACTACCCTAGCCAAGTGGCTAACTCATCATCATAAGCCTGGGTGGAACCAAACTCCTGTTTCACCCAGTCATCATTGTAGTAGGTGTCGAGATAGCGCTCGCCGCTATCGCACATCAGTGTCACAATTGATCCTGTTTCGCCCCGTTGTTGCATTTGCCGAGCTACGTGAAACACGCCCCATAAATTGGTACCTGTGGAAGCGCCAGCTTTAATACCGGCAGTTCTAAATAACCAGCGCATGGTGGCGATGCTTGCCACGTCTGGCACCTTTAACATGTCATCAATCACGTCTGGTTGGAAGGAGGCTTCCACCTGCGGCCGTCCGATCCCTTCAATACGACTGCCTCTGTTAGTGGTGATCTGTGGTTGTTGGGTACTAAAACTCTCGTAGAAAACGGAAAACTCAGGATCCACCACTAACAGTTTGGTGTTAATGCCACGGTAACGGATATATCTGCCGATAGTCGCCGAAGTTCCTCCTGTTCCGGCACTCATTACCACCGTATGAGGAATGGGGTGTGGTTCGGCGGACATTTGGCCAAAAATGCTCTCCGCAATATTATTACTTCCTCGCCAATCTGTAGCCCGTTCGGCAAACATAAATTGGTCCATAAAATACCCTTTTTGCTGTTGGGCAATTTTTTTAGCTTCCTGGTGCATTTGAGTCGGACAATCAACAAAATGACATTGCCCACCAAATGCCTCAATGAGCTGAATTTTACTTTGCGCCGTGCTACGAGGCATTACAGCAACAAAGGGGATCCCCAGCATACGGGCAAAATAGGCCTCAGAGACGGCAGTACTGCCAGAGGAAGCCTCAACGATTGTGGTATTTTCGTCAATTTTTCCATTACACAGAGCATAAAGAAACAAAGAGCGGGCCAAGCGGTGTTTTAAACTACCCGTAGGATGCGTACTTTCATCCTTAAGATAAATATCGATACCAGGTAATGATGCACTTTCTAATTTAATTAAATGTGTATCTGCTGAACGCTGGTAATCGGCGTTAATTTTATTCACTGCCTGCGCTATCCACAACGACATCATGCCTTCCTATTTTATCAATGAGAGTAAGTATATTACCTTGATACAACGAGAATAATCATGCTCTGGCAGTTGTAAAAATAAAAACAAATAGCATTTTATTTTAAAAAATAACAAATAAATAGAAAATAAACCCCTTTAGAGGCCTATTTTGAACATTCTGTATTGCTGACTGTGATACCACATATATGAAACGTTTGCCTTCACCGTCAGCATCAAGAATTCCCTGTACTATGGTGCTTTTGTTTAAAACATTAAGCCCTTGAAGTATTTTTTTATTCAGCTTATAAATACTCTACATAGTCATTTTCAGCATAAAAAGGAATTGCGATGAAAACCCTTCGACTACTCGTTGTATCGTTATGTTTGGTGGGGAGTAATCCGACCTTTGCCGATGAAAAGAAAATTCCATCCCCTTTTCGGGGCGATGATGATAGCGCAAACCTTGAAGTAACTTACGATGACTTAGATGTGTTTTTGCAATCCCAAGTGTTAGATGTGGGGCGCTCTACCCGCGAAAAAGTTCCTCGTACGCAAAACACCGGTAGCCGCATCAAGGCACGGGTTAACCGCCTTACTGCGCTGGAGGGCAACCGTTTTTATTTTAAGTCGTTACAAGATGACGAAGTCTCCGGCATCCTCACCACCTTGCAAGACAGCCTGGAAGCATTACCTTCTGTGGTCCCATTAAAATACCTTAGTCGCAATGAACAACTTGCCTATTGGCTCAATCTGTATAATTTCACCTTACTGGATGAAATGGCAAAAGCCTCTCCCTCTGGCAGCATAAAGCGACTACTTAATTACGGTAATAGCGATTCCATTCTGGCAAAAAAAAGCCTTAATGTGGCAGGTATTCCGTTAAGTTTAGATGACATCCAATTCACCATTTTAAAAGAGAAGTACCCCCAAAATCCGTTGGTAATTTATGGGTTATTTCAAGGAAATATCGGCGGTCCCAGCATTCAGCCTAAAGCCTTTACCGGGGAAAATGTATGGCGCCAATTAGAGCAAGCCGCAACCGAGTTTGTTAACTCGAACCGGGGTACCTACTACGACGGCAAAGTATCGGTCTTTTATGAACGCAACTTTGTCTTTTTCGACAACGATGCACAAAAGCTTAAGGATCATTTACTCGACTTCCTAGAAGACGAGATGTACACGGAAATTCTCGATGCCGATGAGTTGAAATTTGCCAATAAAGACTGGCAACTGGCAAACTTAACCGGTGGCACCCGTGAATATGGCGGTTCCAATATGATAAATGGTTCAGCCATATTGGACGCCGTGCGAGCTTCCCAACCTAACGGCGATGGTGGTATGTCTAGCGTCGAAAACTCCTTGGGTGAGAGCATATCCGAAAAAGTACGATTGGGCGCCCGTTTTCCCGCCACTCAGTTAGAAACATTACAACGCATCAGAGAGATACAAGCTATCAACGCCGGCAAAGTGGTGATTACAGATCTAGATGCCGAGGCCGCACAAGAAGCGATAGATAAAAAAGAGAAGAATTAGTTTTATCAGCCCATGAAAAAAGGCACCCCAGTGTACACTGGGGTGCCTTTTTGTCGTTTAGCACGACAACTCTGAGGGCTTATTTTTCCAATAAGATACGCAACATTCTGCGTAAAGGCTCTGCCGCTCCCCACAAGAGTTGATCGCCAACGGTAAACGCTGAAATGTATTGTGGGCCCATATTCAACTTACGGATCCGACCCACCGGCACCGATAATGTACCAGTTACTTTTGCGGGCGTGAGCTCTTGCATGGTCAGCTCTCTGTCATCATCGATAACATTTACCCACTCGTTATGGCTCGCCAGTATCTGTTGAATTTCTTCAACGGTCATGTCTTGTTTTAACTTCAAGGTGATGGCTTGGCTGTGGCAACGCATTGCACCTACCCGAACACATAACCCATCAATGGGTACTGGCGAATCCTCTAAACCAAGAATTTTATTCGCCTCGGCTTGTGCCTTCCATTCTTCACGGCTTTGACCGGAGGGTAGCTGACTATCGATATAGGGAATCAAACTGCCGGCTAATGGAACACCAAACTGTGCGGTAGGGTTTTCATCCGAACGAATAAACTCGGCCACTTGTTTATCGATATCCAAGATGGCACTTGCAGGGTCAGCAAGTAACGCTTCAACATGTCCGTGTACAGCACCCATTTGCACAAGCAGTTCGCGCATATGTTTGGCGCCAGAACCCGAAGCGGCTTGGTAAGTCATGGGGGACGCCCATTCCACAAGGTCCTTTTCAAAAAGTCCGCCTAATGCCATCAGCATCAATGATACTGTGCAGTTACCACCGACAAAGGTTTTTACATCCGCGGTAATACCTTTATCAATTTCTTTGCGGTTTACCGGATCAAGCACAATGACTGCATCATCACTCATGCGCAGTGCTGATGCCGCATCTATCCAGTACCCTTGCCAACCGGCATCACGTAATTTGGTATAAACGGCTTTGGTATAATCGCCACCCTGACACGTCACGATGATATCTTGGGTAGCTAACGCGTCTATATCGTAAGCATCTTCAAGTACACCACAGGCTTTATTAGCAAAGTCGGGGGCAGCCTTACCTTTTTGTGAGGTAGTGAAAAAGGTTGGCTCAATAAAGGAAAAATCATTTTCCTGTTGCATGCGCTGCATAAGGACAGAACCGACCATTCCACGCCAGCCTACCAAACCCACTTTTTGTAACGACATTCTATGAACCCTTATTATTGCTCTCCTAATGTCTGTCTAGCGGTCAAACCTCTTTTGGGTTCTTTATTGTTTACCACGGTTCATCAGGAACTTGTTGTAAAACGCGAAGTCTATAAAGAATTGCTCAGCTTTGCCAGTAGCTTTTGGGTCTATGAAATTTTAATCTGACATAGTGCAATTTTTATACGTTTCGGACTTACTCTACTAAACGTATTTGCAAAGCCCTATAGGCCAAAACTTTACTAATGATTACTTTTTGAACTGCCAATACAGTTTCAATCCCTCTAGGTTTTCCATTTAGCGTGAAAATATGTGGTTTTATCGGTTGTTTCATTATTGTTAAATATGGAAATTCTTACAAACTGAGGCTTCTTCGAAACCTTAGGATAGTGGTAAAATTACATAATAATATCGCTATAACGGCGCTGATTGCAGCACGTTCGCTACAGACTGTTATTAGTTGACTTAGATCAACTACATGTACTGAGTTTAATTTATGTAAATCCTGTTAACATAATATAAACAATTCACCTAGCCACCGTCGTTTCTTATTTTCCTTCCTCTTGAGTATGACGATGTTTTTCACTAGTCTCTGACGCCCAAGCAATACATGCAGATTACTTTTAAAACGTCTAATAGCAGTATCTGGTGAGGATTTTTCAGTAAAGATGGTTACGACCCAAGGCCAAGCAAATGATTATTCGATGAACCGAATAGCCCTCGACAGCACAAAATGTGTTGGGGTACTGCTATGGCTGGCCAGTCTCATTCTTATTTTCAATGTTGTGCTAATCATCAGTGGCACCATGGCAGATTCATCAGAATTTGTAGGTGCACTTCATGACAACCTTGTAGTAGAGCCTCATTCCCTCGCATTAGTACAGCATGCCTTGCATTTATACACTCCGCTGCTGCTCATCAGTTTTATAGGCATTCGATTAGTTCGAACCCAAGCGGTTCGTAAAGTAATTATCGAATCACCTGACCCTCTTTTAGTCATTTATGACAACTACCGCCAACCTTTTGTACAACAATTTGGCTGTAGGGCACCGCCTTCTGATAAGTGAAAAATGATGTGGTTTTGCTAGCAAGTAATATTGCTGTTTAAGCCACATCGCACTGCGCTTAACGCCCTTCATTTAGGCTGTCTAGCGCATTCACTTATCTGAAAATCTTCGATAATCGCTATCGAAAAAACATGCGTGTCGTCTTTAGACGGCAATAACGTTAAACCCGGGTTATAGGAACATGGTTTTGTCTATTCGTAACCTTTCTAAATTAGCTTTTGCCACAATCGTGCTATTACTAGCCGGTTGCAGCGGTGGTGTACTTGATCCGAAAGGACAGGTAGGCATCGAAGAAAAGAACCTGATCATTCTGTGTACGATTCTGATGCTTATCGTTGTTATTCCGGTCATTGTGCTGACACTGTATTTTGCGTGGAAATATCGCGCCAGCCGTGATTTTGAGGTCTACACCCCGAAGTGGGCGCATTCGACCAAAATCGAAGCCACGGTATGGTCAATTCCAATTCTTATCGTCATCGCTTTGGGCGTAATTACTTGGCAATCTACCCATGCGCTGGATCCTTATGCACCATTAAAGGACAAAGGCGAGCACCTCACTGTTGAAGTGGTCTCGTTGAACTGGAAATGGTTGTTTATTTATCCGGAACAAGGTATTGCCACAGTGAACGAGTTGGTTATACCAGCCAACAAACCCATCGCATTTAAGATCACATCCGAAGGCACGATGAATTCATTTTTCATTCCACAATTGGGTAGTCAAATCTATTCAATGGCCGGCATGGAAACCAAACTTCATCTTATCGCGAATGAGCCTGGTACCTACAAGGGTATCTCCTCAAACTATAGCGGTGCGGGTTTTACGGGCATGAAATTCAATACGATTGCAACGCCCACCGAAGCGGATTTCGACGCTTGGGTAGCAAAGGTGAAGCAGCAAGGCGGGTCACTCACGTCTGAAAGCTATAAAACACTGGCAGAACCCACGGAATATCACCCGGTCACCTATTTTGGTGACGTAAGTGATGGTCTGTTCCACGAGATCGTCATGAAATACATGAAAGATCACGGTTCTATGGACTTCTACAGCAAGCCGAAAAACGCAGTTTCCGGTAAGCATGAAGGCCATCATATGGGAGTTGAAGAGTAACTATGTCTTTTTTAGGTAAATTATCCATAGAGGCAGTGCCCTACCACGAACCCATTATTATGATTACCTTGGGTGTGGTAGCGCTTCTTGGCCTCGTACTTGCCGTACTGATCACAAAAGCGAAGCAGTGGGGAACACTGTGGAATGATTGGATCACATCCATAGACCATAAGCGCCTTGGTGTTATGTACATCATTTTAGCCATGATCATGCTACTGCGTGGTTTCGCTGATGCCATTATGATGCGTACCCAACTTGCGGTTGCCACTAACGGTGCAGAAGGTTATCTACCGCCTGAGCACTACGACCAAATCTTCACCGCTCACGGTGTAATTATGATCATCTTCATGGCCATGCCATTTATGATTGGTCTGATGAACATTGTGTTGCCACTGCAGATTGGTGCACGTGATGTAGCCTTCCCCTTCCTGAATAACCTTAGCTTCTGGCTAACCGCCGGTGGTGCCATCTTGGTTAATATTTCTTTAGGTTTGGGTGAATTTGCGAAAACCGGTTGGGTAGCCTACCCGCCACTTGCTGGGCTGGAGTTTAGTCCCGGGGTCGGTGTGGACTATTACATATGGGCATTGCAGATATCTGGGCTCGGAACGCTGCTGACTGCGGTTAACTTCTTAGTCACCGTTATTAAAATGCGTGCGCCGGGCATGAAATTAATGCAAATGCCAATTTTCACCTGGACTTGTACTTGGGCTAACATCCTCATTGCCGCGTCATTCCCAATTTTGACTGCGGTACTTGCCATGTTAACCCTTGATCGCTACATGGATTTCCACTTCTTCACCAATGAAGCTGGCGGTAACTCCATGATGTACATCAACTTGTTCTGGGCATGGGGACACCCTGAAGTATATATTCTGGTGTTGCCAGCTTTTGGTATCTTCTCAGAAATTATTTCTACCTTTACAGGCAAGCGTTTGTTTGGCTATAAATCAATGGTTTATGCCTCTGGCGCCATTGCAATTCTTGGTTTCATCGTGTGGTTACACCATTTCTTCACTATGGGCTCAAGCGCCAACGTTAACGCCTTCTTCGGTATCATGACCATGGTTATTGCGGTGCCCACCGGGGTCAAACTGTTCAACTGGCTATTTACCATGTATCGCGGCCGTTTGATCATTGGTGTGCCTGTATTGTGGACGTTAGGCTTCATGGTTACCTTCACCATTGGCGGCATGACAGGTGTTCTATTGGCCATCCCAGGTGCGGACTATGTACTGCACAATAGTCTGTTTTTGATTGCCCACTTCCACAACACCATTATCGGTGGTGCGGTATTTGGCTATCTGGCTGGCTTCGCTTTCTGGTTCCCTAAAGCCATGGGCTTTAAACTGGATGAGCGTTTAGGTAAATACTCGTTCTGGTGCTGGCAAATAGGCTTTATGCTTGCCTTTATGCCGTTGTATGTTCTTGGCTTTATGGGGATGACCCGTCGCCTAAACCACACCGATAACCCGGATTGGAATATCTGGCTGTACATTGCTGCCTTTGGCGCCTTGGTTATTGCCTTTGGTATTTTCTTCCAGTTATTACAATTGTTCGTTAGCTTCAAAAACCGCGAACAACTGAAAGATACAACTGGAGATCCGTGGAACGGCCATACTCTTGAATGGTCAACAGCGTCGCCGCCTCAGTTCTATAACTTCGCTCACATTCCACACATCAAAGATATTGATGCTTGGACTGATATGAAAGAACGGGGTGAATCTTATCAGCGCTTAGATAAATATGAACCGATTCATATGCCTAAAAACACCTCTGCTGGGGTATTGATGAGTGCAGGTCTAACTACCATGTGTTTCGCCATGATCTGGCACATTTGGTGGCTGGCAATTATCGGTTTTGTTGGCGCAATCGCAGTATTCATTAAACGCTGTTATACCAGCGATGTGGATTACTACGTGCAGCCTGATGAAGTAGAACGAATTGAAGATGCACACTTAACTGCAGCATCTAAAGGAGTGAAGGCATGAGTACAGTAGCCGCTGATATGCATCACGAGCACGAGCATCACGAAAACAACAATGTGTTTGGTTTCTGGATCTATTTGATGACCGATTGCTTGTTGTTTGCTTCTTTCTTTGCCACCTACGCCGTGTTGTTTATGAACACGGCAGGCGGAGTATCTGGAAAAGATATCTTCGAATTGGATTTCGTTGCTGTAGAAACTGCTGCTCTATTATTGAGTAGTATTACCTTCGGCTTCGCCATGATCGCTGCCCATAAACAAAACAAGTCAGGCACCTTGCTTTGGCTGGCGGTTACCTGGGTATTCGGTGTTGTCTTTATTGGTATGGAAGTCTATGAATTCCATCACCTTATCGTGCATGGTAATGGCCCACAAGAAAGTGCATTTTTAACCGCATTTTTCTCATTAGTTGGCTTACACGGCTTGCACGTTACCTCGGGCTTGATTTGGATGACAATCATGATGATTGAAGTTCTGCGTCGAGGTTTAGGTGACCAAACAGTAACCCGTCTTAGCTGCTTAAGTTTATTCTGGCACTTCTTGGACATTGTTTGGATTTGTGTTTTCACCGTTGTTTATCTGATGGGGGCTGTGTAATGAGTCAACATAATGCTCACGCTGCAGATCATGGTGATGCGAAGTCTTACATCATAGGGTTCGTATTATCAGTGATATTAACTGCGATCCCGTTTTGGATGGTGATGGAAGGTGAGTTTTCAAAAACCACCACCATCTGGAGTATTGTTACTATGGCCTTGGTGCAAATCTGGGTACATTTGAAATACTTCTTACATCTGAATTTTGTCACTGAAGACGGCAAAGCCAGCACAATCTCGTTTTTGTTCAGCGCCCTTATCATCTTTATGGTGGTAGGTTTGTCGGTCTGGATCATTTACGAGTCCAACGCGATGATGATGTACTAGCTTCGGCTAGTGCATCTTACGCACGGTGAATACTGTGAACGGGAGAATACACCCCATGTTTCGTCGTTACTTAACTGTGACTAAGCCTGGCATCATAATGGGCAATCTGATTTCCGTAGCCGGCGGTTTCTTACTGGCTTCTCGGGGAGATATTGATCTCGTACTGATGGCGGCAACGCTCGTTGGTTTGTCTTTGGTTGTGGCCTCTGGGTGTGCAATCAACAACTGCATTGACCGAGATATTGACGCTAAGATGGCTCGCACCCGCTCGCGGGTGACCGTCACTGGCGAAATGTCTGTTAGAGCAGCATTCTGGCATGGTGTGGTGTTAGGCATCATGGGGTTCAGCCTGTTAGCGTTTTTTACCAATGCCACCGCCGTGTTCTTCGCAGCTCTAGGCTATGTGGTGTACGTAGGCATATACAGCCTATATATGAAACGCAACTCAGTCTATGGCACCTTGGTAGGTAGTCTATCTGGCGCAGTCCCTCCTGTTGTGGGGTATTGTGCGGTAAGCGGCCAATTTGATGCCGCGGCAGCGATTTTGCTAGTGATGTTTAGTTTGTGGCAAATGCCCCATTCTTATGCCATCGCGATTTTCCGTTTTGATGACTACGAAGCAGCAGGAATACCTGTACTGCCCGTAGCTGAAGGGATCAGCAAAGCCAAGCGTCACATAGTGCTATACATTGCCGTATTTGCCTTGGTTACCTTGTTGCTTCCCATTAGCGGTTATACAGGCATAGGTTTTATGGCTGTTGCTGCCACCACCAGCTTTTGGTGGCTGCTAATGGCGCTGCGCGGCTATCGTCCCGATATCGATGTTAATGGCTGGGCACGTCAGGTATTTGGTTTTTCTATACTCAATATTACCTTACTGTCTATTGCCATGGCGGTTGACTATCACGAAGCAGGGTCGGCTTTATTTGCCTTCACCCTTTAAGTGCTTACTCAATTAAAAAAGCCCGATTTTATCGGGCTTTTTTTTGCTTTGCTGTTTAGTCCCCATAACCTTGAATGGCAAGCCACTCGGCTAAGTTAGCCAGCCAATCGGTCTGGTTATGGACACCAAAACCATGCCCACCTTTGGGTAAAAGTAACATCTGAACGGGCACCCGCTTTTCTACAAGTGCCTGATGAAAACAGAGCGCATTTGCCACAGGCACCGACTTATCATCGTTGGCATGTACGATAAATGCTTGCGGTGTATTGCTGGTCACCTGCTTGTGAGCACAAAATTCCTCCACCTGTTGGTGAGATGGATTTTGCCCTAGCAGCGCATGACGTGAACCTAAGTGGGTTATTCCGTTTTCCATAGATATAACGGGGTAAATCAGTATCTGAAAATCGGGCCGCAGCCTTTTTTTCCCATAATGCTCTCGCTGTGGTTTTTTAAACCAGGTAGATAAAGTAGCGGCAAGATGCCCTCCTGCAGAAAACCCCATTACCCCCACTTTGGCTTCATCAATAGCAAAATGCGCAGCCTGTGAACGGATAGTCCATATCGCTTGTTGGGCATCTTCTATTGGCCCAACTGACGGGTTAGGCATACGGTTGGCACAGGGCAAACGATATTTCAAAACAAATACTGTGATCCCCCTGTGCGCTAATCGCGACGCTACATGAAATCCTTCTTTATCCATCGCCAAGCGCTCGTAGCCACCCCCTGGGCACAGTAAAATAGCGGTGCCGTTGCGCTTCTGACGCGGTGGAGCCACCAGCGTCAGTTCGGGTTTATCAGCCCCCACCACCGACATTTCACCTTCCCGATTTGTAGTGATAAATTCCGTTGATGGCTGAGCATTTTCCACTAAGCTACCTGCAGGATATAAATCTATCGCATGTCGAATTATCGTGCTCACCCTATCTCCGCGTTAATGTTTTACACCACTGCGTCTCAATACGCCTTGTAAACCCTACAAACATTTTGCATCTGTTTCACGCTCTTTGTTTTCCCTGTTCACTATTCCCACAAATTTAAGGTTTACCTCCCTTATTTCGTCCAATTTTCAAACAACCCAAATGGCATGAGGATTGAAATAGATAATGTGTTCCATTCAATTAAGTTAATCTAAAAAGAGGACATTTAGGATGAAAAAATCACTTCCAATCTTCGCGGGCATTGCAGCGCTAACCTCACTGACTTCCACTGCCGCTTTTTCACAGTCTTTAGATACACCGTGGCAGGATGATCCTGGATTCTATGTTGGTGGTAACTACGGTTACCTAAAAGTGGATGGCAATGACGATTTTGATGACGACAACGACGTTCTGCAAGGTATTGTGGGGTATCGCTTCAATCGTTACTTCGCCGTTGAAGGCTCTGCCATCGACTTTGGTGATTATGGTAACGACATTTCAAGCGCCGACACCGATGGTTGGACGGCCGGAGTAAAAGGGATATTACCCATTACCAACAAATTTGCAGTGTATGCGAAAGCCGGACAACTCTGGTGGGAAACCGACTACGACGTAGCCGGGGTATCGGGAAGCTATGACGACGAAAGCTTGTTTATTGGCGCAGGTCTGTCGTACAACATCACCGAAAACTTCCTAGTCAATGCCGAATACACGGTGTACGACGCCGATATGGATGCGGATACCTTCTCCGATGACATCGATGATGCTGATTTTGACACTGATCTTAAACAAGCAAGCATTGGTGTAGAATACCGCTTTTAATGAATTGATAACCGAATAAAAAGAAGCTGCGGTTTACCGCAGCTTCTTTTTTTGTGCCTAAGTTTCTCCCTAGACTAAAATTTAATGTTATTACCCACCTAAAAATAACGCCCCAAATAGAACAAAAAAATCTTATTTTATCAAAATCTTGCCTTAGTGCTTTTGGCGTAAAGCCGGGCTCATGTCTGGCACCCGTTAAGGTGGCTTCAATAGACTGTATCTCGCCCTAATGGTAAGATTTCGCTCTTTTTAAGCAGTTACGTAGTAGTTAACGGAAATTACGGATAGTCTCTGTTCGGTAAACTGGCATGTATAGACAATGGATTTAACCTTTCATTTAACCAACATGACTTATTGGCAGAAAGCCCATGAGTCAGATAGCCTCCCCCAAGCGGCCGGCGATCCTATTGCCGTGGATAAAAAAGGCTGGCCGACACTGCCGTGGGTGCCTGCTATGCAAAGACGAAGATTATCGCCATTTATGAAGATGGCCTTACACTGTGCCTATGAAACCAGTACCGCCTACAATCAGCCTTTAGCCACGGTGTTTAGCTCTCGCCATGGCGATTTAACCCAAACGTCATCGTTATTAGAAACCCTGGCAAACAACGATCCCCTTTCACCTACTGGGTTTAGCTTATCGGTGCATAATGCGGTAGCGGGCTTATTTTCAATATTAAATGCCTCAACGACCCCTTCAACAACAATCGCCGCGGGACAAGACACCCTTGCAATGGCCATCGTCGATGCCATAGCCAAAGCGCAACAACAGCAAGCCCCAATATTGCTTGTCCATGCAGATCAGGCAATGCCTTCCCGCTATGCCGACTTTGAAGATGAACGGCAGATAAGCCATGCCCTGGCTTTTATCATCGAACCGACGCTAAAAGCCAATGTACGGTTAACGCGAATTCCATCATCCACCTCCCAACCGACAACCGTGCCATTTTCGGTCGCGTTTGGACAAAACATCTCTAGTGCTCAACAGACGGTAACACAAAGCCAAGACTGGCAATGGAAATACACGCCATGATAGCTTTTTTAGCGTATGCCTATCGTGTATTGGCAACCGGTTTTTGCTTTGCTGTGTTTGGTCTTGGCGGCCTGGTGCTTTCCTTCACGCTTTTTCCTTTGTTGTCGATAATTTATCGACAACCACACAAAAAGCAGCAAGCGGCAAAAAAATGGGTCAGCCGAACCTTCCGTTTTTTTGTGAATTTAATGCAATGGGTTGGCGTGGGTCACTTTCAGGTTCCTGATGCCCATTTACTGGCCCAGCAACAAGGCAAGCTGGTGATGGCAAATCATCCATCGCTGATTGATGTGGTAGTGCTTATTGCCTATTTGCCTAGTGCAGATTGTGTGGTTAAAGCGTCATTGCTTCGCAACCCTTTTATGAACCGTGTGATCCAGGCCACAGGCTACATTAGCAACGATGACCCCGAAACGGTTCTAAGTGCTTGCAAAGCGTCATTAGCAGCTGGAAACAACCTGATTATCTTTCCCGAAGGCACCCGCACAACCCCCGGACAGCCCCCAAAACTGCAACGAGGGGCGGCCAATATTGCGGTGCGATGCGGTGCAACGCCCTTGATCTTGGGTATTGATGTGTCGCCATCTACCCTCACCAAAGACAAACCTTGGTACCAGGTACCAAAAAAGAGATTTACCTTTTCGGTCAAGATAAAAGATAATGCACCGTTACCCATAGAAGGTGACGTAATTACAAAAGAAACGCGGCGCTATACCCGCTCGCTTCAAGCTTTTTTTTCAGAGGAAATACACCAATATGAGTGAGTTAAAACTCGAATTAAAAACGCTCATCATCGACGCCCTCGACCTAGAGGATATGACCCCCGAGGATATTAAAAACGATGAACCGCTTTTTGTTGATGGCTTAGGTTTAGATAGTATCGATGCACTGGAGCTCGGTTTGGCTATAAAAAAACAATATGCTATTAGCATTGATGCCAATGCGGAAAATACCAAACAACATTTTGCTACCATCGATAATTTGGCGGCGTTTATAGAATCACAAAAGCAGTAATCATGATGAAAACACAAGATGAACTTTTTACTATGCTCAAAGATGTGCTCATCGAGGACTTTGAAATTGAAGAAGACGCAATCACTACCCAAGCGCATCTTTATGAGGATTTAGATCTAGATAGCATTGATGCCATCGATCTGGTGGTCAAATTGCGAGAGCTAACCGGTAAGAAAATTGAAGCGGAAGCCTTTAAAAAAGTGCGCACCGTAGACGATGTTCTGTCCGAACTCCACGCTCTACTTAATTAAACAGAGTGAAAACCCTCATCATCTGGGGTATTGGTGCTGTGTTAGCCCTATACCCGTTTGTGGTGTATTTCGGTTTACAGGTGCTGTCTCCCGCAACGTTAGCTAGCATCCTTCTTTGCACTGTCGCGCTAAGGGTGTGGTTTTCTGCTGCCAGTCAATCAGTGTCGCCTTGGCTAACTTGGGCTCCATTAGCAGCAATCCCGGTTCTACTGGTGAGCTTTTTCGCCGATACTGCAACCGGCATTAAATTGTATCCCATTGCCATCAATCTCATGTTGCTTGTTATTTTCGCGGTCTCCTTGGTTAAACCGCCATCGATCATTGAAAGCTTAGCCAGATTACACCAGCCCAATTTGCCTTCTTCAGGGGTACGCTATACCCGCAATGTAACTGCAATTTGGTGCGTGTTTTTTATCGCAAACGGGCTGATTAGCGGTTATACCGCCATGTACAGCGACTTACAAAGTTGGATGTTGTATAACGGTTTTATTGCTTATATTGCCATGGGAGTGTTGTTTGCAGTGGAGTTTTTATTTCGCAAATGTGTGATGAAAGTATGACGATGGCCAATCTCTTATTGCCCTTAACCGGCGCACTGTTTTATAAAAATAACCAGTTTGTGGATGCACAAACCTGGCAACAAGACATCACCGCATTTAGGCAAAAAGTGCAAACGATGGCATTGGCCAATCAAACCGTACTTTTGTTCTGTGAAGACACTTATGAATTTGCTGTACGCTTGTTTGCCTTAGGCATGGAAAGCATCGATATTATTTTACCGCCCAACAACCAGCCACAAACCCACGCCGAATTGGCAAAACTGGCCAGTGCCTATTGTGGCGACAAAATCATAGATACCCCTCTTTCACGCATCGACGAGTACGCCGGGGAAAATGCCCTGCCCCACAATGACACCTTGTTTTGGCCTCATACTGGCAAGCTGATTTTTTTCACTTCAGGCTCCACGGGCAAGGCTAAACCTATTGTTAAGCATTGGTGGCAGGTCAATACCGAAGTGGCGTGTTTAATAAATAGCTTTTTTCCCACCCCGTCGCCAAGCAACACTGGCGTATTAAGCACCGTATCTCATCAGCACGTGTACGGATTATTATTTAAATTATTGTTGCCCCTTGCCTCGTCCATGACCATTTATCCTCAATACTTATACCCTGAAGATATGGCGGCAACCCTTACCCGTATAGAAAACGCGATTGTGATAGCCAGCCCCGCCTTCTTGGTGAGGCTAGTGCAAGATAACTTGCTTATTCGATATAAGGCACAGCTGAACAAGGTATTTTCGTCAGGGGCGCCTTTGCCCGATAAGGCCGCGACAACCTTGTACCAGCAACTGTCGTTGCCAGCCACCCAGGTGTACGGCAGTACGGAAACTGGGGGCATTGCTTGGCGAGAAATCACCGGCACCGACACGGGTTGGCGACCATTTGCTGGCATTGAAGTGGCATCAGGAGACGATGCAACATTGCGCATTCGCTCACCTTATTTGGTCGACGATTGGACGACCTTAGCCGACCGCGTCAAGATTACAGAAAACGGCACCTTTACCCTGCTTGGTCGCACTGACAGAATAGCCAAGGTGGAAGATAAACGGTTAGACATGGAAGACATGGAACGTCACCTGCAACACCACCGAGCAGTTCATCGTTGCCGACTCCTACAGCTAGCGGGTGAAAAACGCAGTCTTGCCATTGTGGTTGAACTCAAACCAGACTATCTCCCACAATCGGCGGCCAGCAAAAGAGCTTTAGTGACCCAATTAAAACAGTTTCTTACGGAGCGATTTGAGCCTGTTTGCTTCCCTCGCAAATGGCGCTTTGTTACTGAACTGCCATTTAATTCCCAAGGGAAATTATCTTACTCATCTCTGGAGGCACTTTTTGTCTGAACATTACCCTAAATTGCCCACACTCGTGAACTGTGAACAGTCCTCCGAATCAGTAAAACTCGATCTGTTTGTGCCGGCCAATTTGCATTGGTTTCGCGGCCATTTCCCCGAGCAACCGATTTTACCGGGCGTGGTACAGCTAGACTGGGCAAAACACTATGCTGCAACCTACTTGTCGTTATGTTCGTCACAGGTAAAGCAGGTAGAAGTACTGAAATTCCAAGTGGTGATTGTGCCACAGACACATATTACCCTTTCGCTAGAGCAGAAAAGCGACGAGAAGTTCCTGTTTAATTACACCTCATCAATGGGCACACATGCTTCCGGCCGTGTGATCTTATATCGTGACTAAGTATTGCATCATCATACCTAACTATAACCATCATCAGCAGATACATGAGGTGGTGCGCACATTGGCCCCGTTTAATTTGCCCATATTTATGGTCAATGACGCAAGTAGTGACAAAACACGTGATGTGCTAGAAGCGTTAGAACAAGATACACCGCTATTGACCCTGGTTCACCATCAAACCAATCAAGGTAAAGGTGGTGCTGTGCAAACCGGTCTGAATACCGCTTATGCCCAAGGCTTTACTCACGCCCTTCAAATTGATGCTGACGGTCAACACAACTTAGCCGATATTGCCCCCATGCTAGCCCTGAGTCAGAACAACCCAAAAGCGGTAATTAGTGGTGCGCCAGTCTTTGATGACAGCATTCCTAAACACCGTTTTATCAGCCGTTACATCACCCATTTTTGGGTCACCATCGAGACCCTTTCTTTTGCATTAAAAGACACCATGTGTGGTTTTCGTGTTTATCCGCTGGCCCCTTATGATTCGCTACAACGCCGTGTGCCATTGGGCAAAAGAATGGATTTCGACATCGAGATCCTGGTGCGTTTGTATTGGCAAAATACACCTGTGATTTTTAGGCCGACCAAGGTTACCTACCCGGAAGATGGAGCTTCACATTTTAAGCTGTTTAAAGACAACCTTTTAATTTCGTGGATGCACACCCGGTTGTTTTTCGGCATGCTGCGCCGAATTCCTTCACTATTGGGGCGTAAATTTCAGTCATGAGTGCACCGCAACACTGGTCTAAAATTCAAGAACGGGGCACCCTTGTTGGTATGCAGATCCTACTGGGTATCTACCGTGTGGCCGGCAGGCGTATTCTTATGTGTGTCATGGCGCCGGTGGTATTTTATTTTTATTTATCCGGTAAGCAAGCCCGCCATGCATCTGCGGTTTTTAGGCATCGGGCCGCCCGCTTCAATCCACAGGTCAATACGGGTTTTTGGAGTGGTTACAAACATTTTTTATGTTTCGCCAACGCCGCTTTTGACAAAATAGACGCATGGCTTGGACGGCTATCTATTGCCGACCTCACCTATACCAATGAAGCCTTATTCCAGCAAATTCGAACCTCGGGACGGGGAGCCATTTTTATCGGTTCCCACCTAGGAAACCTTGAAGTCTGTCGGGCCTTAAATGCCCACAAGTACGCCAGCCCCATCAATGTTCTGGTGTTTACCCAGCACGCCATTAAATTTAATACCCTACTGCAAAAAATCCATCCTGATGTCAGTATTAATATGATGGAAGTCAGCAATATTACACCGGCGTTGATGATCCAGTTACGAGATAAAATTGATGATGGTGAGTCTTTGGTTATTGTGGGCGATCGTACCAGTGCGTCAGTGTCTGGCAGAGTCAGTTACGTGGATTTCATGGGCCAACCGGCGCCGTTTTCCCAAGGCCCCTTTATTCTAGCTTCATTACTGGAATGCCCAGTTTACTTGCTGTTCTGCCTGCGAGAAAACAACGGCTATCACATGATATTTGAGCATTTCAGTGACCTACTCACGTTGCCAAGAAAAAACCGTCACATGCATCTTGATGAGGTGATTGCCCGTTACGCCCAGCGGCTTGCCCATTATGCCGGGCAATATCCTATGCAATGGTTCAATTTTTATGATTTTTGGCAGCAAGACGAATCTGTCACGCGGTCACCTAATACGGAGAATAATTAGTATGCACGGCAAACCTACCGTTGTTTTTGGCGAGCATCCTCTTACCATAGAAGACGTCAATGCCATCGCCTCTGGCAAGGCGTCAGTGAGTCTGTCAGAAAATTCAGCATTTTGCCGCAAAATCGACGCGGCATTAGCTTTTCTCGACAAGCTTTTAAAAGAAGATGGGGTGATTTATGGCGTGACCACCGGCTATGGCGACTCGGTGACCACCGCAGTGCCTCCTTCCTTGGTGCCAGCGTTACCCCTGCATTTGTCTCGATTCCATGGTTGTGGAATGGGAGAGTATTTTTCCCAATCTCAAGGACGTGCCATCTTAGCAGCTAGGCTGGCGTCACTGTCGAAAGGATACTCGGGGGTGAGCTGGGAACTGCTTCACCTGCTAATTAATATGGTTAACCACGACATCGTCCCACGGATCCCCCAAGAAGGCTCGGTGGGCGCAAGCGGAGATTTAACCCCATTGTCCTACGTTGCTGGCGCCCTAGTCGGAGAACGAGACGTGTATTTTGAAGGTACCGTCTGTCAAAGTAGCCATGCGTTTAAACAACGTCAACTATCGCCTATCGAGTTACGCCCCAAAGAGGGGCTAGCTATCATGAATGGTACCGCCGTCATGACCGCCATAGCCTGTGAAGCCTTTGGTCGCGCTGAGTACTTAATGCAATTAATGACCCGTATTACAGCGATGTGCAGCTTGGCGCTAAAAGGGAACAGCAACCATTTTGATGATAAACTGTTTGCCGCCAAGCCCCATCGGGGACAACAGCAAATCGCCGCTTGGATCCAACACGATCTTAACCATTTTACCCATCCGAGAAATTCCCACCGCTTACAAGATCGTTATTCTATAAGGTGTGCGCCCCATGTTATTGGTACCTTAGCGGATGCTTTACCTTGGTTACGTACACTCATAGAAAATGAACTCAATTCAGCCAACGATAACCCGCTGATTGATGGTGAGGGTGAGCACGTACTTCATGGCGGGCACTTCTATGGTGGGCACATTGCTATGGCCATGGACACCTTGAAAGTCTTGGTCGCCAATCAAGCTGATTTAGCCGACAGGCAACTCGCCTCACTGGTCGACACCCGTTACAATAATGGTTTAGCACCCAACTTAAGCGGCGCTGATCCTGCCACCCGTTTTATTAACCATGGTTTTAAAGCAGTGCAAATTGGCGCGTCTGCCTATACCGCAGAAGCCCTCAAACATACCATGCCTGCCAGCGTATTCTCTCGTTCTACAGAGTGCCATAATCAGGATAAAGTGAGCATGGGAACCATTGCATCACGGGATGCGTTACGGGTTTTACAACTTACCGAGCAGGTTTTGGCCAGTACGCTGTTAGCCGCCGTTCAGGGGCTACGTTTACGTTTTGCCCAAGGGGAATTAGAAAAATCCACCCTCACGCCACCGGTTATTGCTATGTATGATGATGTTGTGTCATTTTTTGAGCCTCTTACCGAAGACCGGCCATTAGAAGCACTGCTGCGCTTTACCGTTGAGGCCATAGAAAGTAAACGTTGGAGTTTGTATGAACAGTCGTAATAGCTTGCTCAGTGCCAAAGTAGAGATAGAGATCCCGTTTCATGACTGCGACCCCATGCAGGTAGTTTGGCATGGCAATTACCCTCGCTACATGGAGATTGCTCGTTGTGAACTACTGCGGTTATTTGACTACGACTACATACAAATGAATGCATCCGGTTACCTGTGGCCGATTATCGATATGCAAATTAAATACGTCAGTTCCGCCCGTTTTACCCAACGTATTGAAGTGACCGCCTACCTAAAGGAAACCGAAAACCGGCTTAAGATTGATTACTTAATCAAAGATAAAGCCACGCAAAAAACACTGACCAAAGCTTACACAGTACAGGTTGCAGTAGATATGGCTAGCGAAGAAATGCAATTTGCTAGCCCAGCAATCTTGCACGAAAAACTGGCAAAGGTTCTGTCATGATTCATCGATTTACCGTATTTGTTTGCTTATGGTTGCTCACTGTCTGTGCGTATGGAAAAGACATCAGTATTGATACTGCCAAAGCACGGCTTGCCTTAGAGGTTGAGCTGCCAGCTCAAGGCGATTTCACACAAGAAAAACACTTGGCAATATTGAAACACCCCTTTGTTTCCAGTGGCCGCTACCGTCTTAATCAGGAGCAGTTAGTCTGGGAAACCCTCGCTCCTGCGCCGCAAACTTTGACCATGGAAAAGCAAAACGTTTTTTTGTGGGATGAAGCCGCCGGTCGCAGAGAAATGCCCCAAGCCAAGCCCTTTGCCTCGTTAATACAGCAGTTATTAACCGGTAATCTTGATGCGTTAGCAAATAGTTTTACTTTTGCTGATGAGCCCAACCGCCCTAACTGCGTGTCTATGCAGCCGAAATCCCGTTCCATCGCCTCGGTTTTTGCAGGTTTTTTAGTGTGTGGAAAATCCCACATAACCACCATTACCATGACCGACAATGATGGCAATATCACCCTTATCTCTTTAACTCCAACGCGGTGATATGTCCCCTATGAAGCTTGGTCGAGGCCCATGGATTTATTTGATTTTAATAATCGGTTGCACGGTGTTTGCCGCCTACGATGTCATTACACAGCGCACCCAATACAATGCCGATATTCGCGCCGCTCTACCCGCGGCCAGTCATTCTCGCCAAGCTAACGCAGACCGCTATTTTTCTGCGCAGGCCATGCATCAAGGAATTATCTCTGTTCGTGCAGACAGCAATAAAACGCTGCTGTCAGCCATACATCAATACCTAGCTGAACACCATTTTGTGTCACAGCAGCAACCTGACAGACAACTGCAAACCTTGGCGCAATTTTACGCCCCTTATAGCCCGCTGATTACAAGTCCGCACTTTTCCCAAGCTCTACAAACATCGGCAAACTATTCTCGTTATTTTTATACTCGGCTTTCCGAAACCGCCTCGCCATTTGTATCAGCCTCAATGGCTTTAGATCCCACCCTCAATACGGCGGCGTTTCTTGCTTACATGACACAGCAAACCACCTTATTTAGCCTAGACAACGACAATCTGATTGTTAATGGTGAACGCGGCCCGCGGATTTTTATTTTCTTCGATTATCAGGGTCAAGAAAACACAGAAATTCAGCAATTTGATCACTTAGCTACTCACCTAAAACAATGGCAAATCTCGTATCCAAATGCTGATTTAATGTATTCTGGCGCCCCTTTTCACAATGCTGAAAACACCCAGCTAGCAAAGCAAGAAATGGCGCTATTTAGTACCCTTTCTTTGGTGATTCTTGTGGTGGTGATGGGCATCACATTCCGTAACCTTTATACCTTTATGTATATTCACTTATCGGTACTGGCTGCCATACTTGCCGGTTTTGGCGTGTTGCTGATGGTGTTTGCCACCGTACATGTTTTAGCTCTGGTCTTTGGTATTACCCTTATTGGTATCGCCGTTGACTATACTCTCCACGTTATCGCTCACCAAGATAGTGAGAAAAGCCCCTATCTGAAAACAATAAAGACAGCCATTTCCTTAGGTTTTGTTACCACGGTACTGGGATATTGCAGTTTCTTATTTACTGGGGTTTCAATGCTTATTCAGGTTGCGGTGTTTGTTGTGGCCGGATTAACGGCGGCGTGGGGGTTTGCCATGTGGATGGTGCCTGAGACGGCAACCCCCACCTTTAAAAACAGTGTACTTTTTCGGTTTTCGTTGCGCTATAACCGTGTTTTGTGTCAAGTTTCACCCCGTACCCTACTGACAATAAGTACACTGCTAATCATACTGGCATTGACTTACCTTCAGCCTCATTTTGTGCAATCACCCGCTGTACTTAATGCCAGTTCCGCCCAGCTAAAACAGCAGGAAGCCATTCACTATCAATACCTATTTGCCAATCAACAGCGCTACCTTGTACACGCTTCTTCAGCACAGCAGTATCTGGAAAAAGAAGCCAAACTTATTACGCAAATACAAACACACTATCCGAGCGCACGCTTCGATGCCATAAGCCTATGGCTCCCCCCGGTTTCCCAGCAATTGAAAAATCGGCAACATTGGCAGCAGGCGGTAAACACGGGCACTTTTTCTCCTGTTAGCGAATGGGTATCCGCGCCCATTCCTGCTCTCCCTGAGACACTGCTAAGGCCTAGTGATTTTACACGCCCCCCGTTAAGCACCCTCTATGATAGTCATATCTATGAACAGTCAGATGGGGTAACTGGGTGGTTTTCTGTCACCTTAGCGCCGGAAGCGGCATTCAGCGCCTCTTTGGATCTCGAGGAAGGGGTGAAATACGACAAAGTGCTTATCTTGTCTCAAGCGATGGCTAGCCTTATTCATCATGTAGCAATGATTGCCCTAATAACCCTTGGTATTATCTGTGTGGTTATTTTTGCCCGCCATGGAATAGGCCGCGCGCTGTTATCTCTTATTGTCCTTGTTAATATTGTTGGCGGCGCACTACTTGTAAGCTTTAGCATTGACGCCATGCTCACCTTATTTCATCTGCTTGCCGTGATGTTAATTCTTGCTCTTGCCGCCGACTATCTTATTTTTTATTTAAGTCAGGGCCGTGAGCCCAATACCCAGTTTGCCATCACACTGTCGGGCATAACCTCCCTAAGTGTGTTTGGCGTATTAGTCTTCAGTCAAACACCGGCTATCCACCAGCTAGGATTGACTGTCTTAACTGGCGTGCTGCTCACGCTCATTTTAACGCCACTTGTGACAAAGGAATTTACGTGACTACAGAGGATTATGATGTAGTAATTATTGGCGCAGGCCCAGCCGGCGCTTTGGCGGGAAGTTTGTTAGCCCAGGCGGGTTGGCGGGTGTTGGCATTAGAGAAATCCCACTTTCCCCGTTTCAGCATTGGTGAAAGCTTGCTACCCCAAAGTATGGTGTATTTAGAGGCGGCTGGATTTACTGACCGCTTACATGCCCATGCCAAAGACCTCGGGTTTCAGTTTAAAGACGGTGCAGCATTTGCCAAAAATGGGCATCAAACTCATTTTAACTTTAATCAGAAGTTCACGCCGGGGCCGGGCACCACTTACCAAGTAAAACGCGCTGCCTTCGATAAATTATTGGCCGATGAAGCCCAAAATAAAGGCTTAAACATTCGATTTGGCCATCAGGTTACCCGTGTTGAACTTTCCGATAACAAACAACTGCTTGATGTGAATGGCGACGCTGGAGATTACAAAGTCTCAGCGCAATTCGTATTGGATGCCAGCGGCTTTGGACGAGTACTGCCTCGACTTCTAGATCTTCATCGTCCCAGCTCTCAGCCCACCAGAAAGGCCATATTCACCCACGTAGAAGACAACATTTCAGATCCGAGCTTTGATCGTAACAAGATCCTCATTTCGGTACATCCACAACATGAAGATATTTGGTATTGGCTGATTCCTTTTTCTGACGGCACCTGTAGCCTAGGTGTGGTAGGGCTAAGTGAGCAAATCCAAAGTCAGAACTCCCCCTTAGCCACATTGCAGCGTTTTGTTGCACAATCAGATAATCTGCAGCCTTTGTTAGCGAATGCACAATGGCAACAAGAAGCAAAAACCTTGGGAGGATACAGCGCGAGCGTTTGTTCTCTTCATGGCAAAGGCTACGCATTACTTGGCAATGCCGGTGAATTTTTAGATCCTGTTTTTTCCTCTGGCGTGACCATCGCGTTGCATTCTGCTTCACTCATCGCGCCATTAGTGGATCGAATTTTACACGGAGAGTCTGTGGATTTAGAAAAAGAGTATGCCGAGCCGTTAAAACAAGGCATTGATTGTTTCCGCACCTTTGTGAATGCGTGGTACACCGGTGAATTTCAAACAGTTATCTTTTCTGCTGCCCAGCAGGACAAGGTGCGCGACATGATTTCATCCATTTTAGCTGGCTATGCGTGGGATACAACAAACCCTTATGTCGCCCAAAGTGAACGCCGACTCCGGGTGCTTCACAGTGTATGTAAAGAGCTGTGATCATGGGCCGATCCTCTGTACTTCTTGTGTTCCTAATCAGCCTCAGCCTTCTTTCAGGCTGTATAAGTACTCCAATTTCACACAACACCGAGAATAAGGTTAGCCTAAGTGACGGGATCTATTTGCAACTCTCTGCTCCCCCGGCGTCACTGTGGGGGACAAGCCGTGCAGAGCTGCTTACCGCTTATTACAACAACACAACAAAACAGGCCGTGGTGCAAACCGAATTTAGCGAAGGGCGTATTGTCATTGCTGCCTTTACCTTATCTGGCGTACCCATTATGACCATGGTTTGGCAACCAACAGTAGGAACAACCGCGAAAACCTATTTTGAGGTGGAAAATTTAACCCCATCCTTTATTATTGCCGACCTTCAACTGGCGCTATGGCCTGAAGCCGTTCTTAACGCGCATATAGAAGGCACGGAGGTAGCGGTGCATCTAGCCGGTGATAGCCGCGCAGTCACCCAGGCTGGCAAGGCTGTCGTACACATAAAGAAGAGCGGGGATACGATCTTTATCTCACATATCGATAAAGGCTATGAAATTTCGTTGGAGACCATTAAGTAACGATGCCTATTACTCTGGAGACATTGGGAGTGGTTTGCTCACTGGGCGCAGACAGTACCCGTGTGCGTGACAAGCTCACCGCCCCCGACCACAAGCCTGTCCATTTAACTTGCAATAGCCAATGGCATGTTGAGAAGCATCCGATGTGGGTGGGCGAAGTGACAGCCCCTTTACCTCCTATGCAGGCTATCCCAAGCTGTCACCAATCCAGAAATAACCAACTTGCCTTGGCTGCCTACCAGCAAATTTCCCATTCTGTAGATAGCTGGAAAGCCCAGCATTCATCCCAACGGCTTGGGGTGATCATTGGCACCAGTACATCCGGTATTGCCAGCGGTGAAAGTGCTGTAGCGCATTTTCTTCAACAGCAACATTGGCCCCATGGCTTCCACTACAGTAAGCAGGAAATGTCAGCCCCCGCCGATTTTCTTGCCTATTTGAGTGATGCAAAAGGTCCTGTGTATTCCGTATCTACAGCGTGTACATCCGGAGCCAAAGCCTTAGCTAGCGCTCGCGCTCTTATTAGCGCCGGCATCATTGACGCGGCCATTTGCGGCGGCGTAGATAGCTTAAGCGGATTGCCGATAAATGGCTTTAGCGCCTTAGAAGCCGTATCAAAAGGAATATGTCGCCCCTTCGATGCCCACCGTGATGGGATTAATTTAGGCGAAGGAGCCGCGCTATTTTTTATGACTAAAAACCCCCAAGGGATCGCATTATCTGGCGTCGGTGAATCATCGGACGCCTACCACATCTCTAGCCCTCATCCTGAAGGCGCCGGCGCCCAAGCCGCCATGAACAGTGCACTGCGAGACGCAGACTGCCGAGCTAAGGATATAAGCTATTTAAATCTTCACGGTACCGCTACGGTTAAAAATGATGAGATGGAATCCGCTGCGGTAGCCCGCGTGTTTAGTGCAGGGGTGCCTTGTAGTTCAACTAAACACCTTACCGGCCATACATTAGGTGCCGCCGGTGCCTTAGAAGCGGCCTTTTGCTGGCTATTGATGAAAAGCGAACAACAACAGGTTCAGCTACCGAGAAATCATACCCGTTGTGGAGATCCTAATTTACCGGCACTTGACTTGGTCGAGACCCAAACGGTAACCCAACCCAAATACTGTATGTCGAACTCCTTCGCCTTTGGCGGTAATAACATCAGTTTAATTCTGGAGCATGTATATGACAGCGTATGAAGTAGAAGACGTGCTGACTCATGAAGCCCCGATGATCCTTATTAATCGGTTGCATTCCTATACCGAAGAATCCGCCCAGTGTGAAGTTAGCATCAGTGAAACATCGCCATTTTTTGATCCCACCCTTAATGGTGTACCCTCTCATATTGGCATTGAATATATGGCTCAAACCATTGCCGCGTTTGCTGGTGCCAATGATTTAGATGCGGGTAGAGAAAAAAAGGTCGGTTTTCTATTGGGGTCACGCAAATACAACAGTACAATTCCCGTTTATAAAAACGGCTGTTCACTGCAGGTTACTGTTCAACGTTTATTCCAAGAAGAAAGTGGGCTTGGGGTTTTCGATTGCCACATTACACTATCGGAAAACCGGGTGAGTTCGGCCAAAGTGAATGTCTTTCAGCCCGTTTGACCAACATAAGCGAAGAATCGAATGAATAAAAGAGTACTAGTCACAGGCTCAAGCCGAGGCATTGGTAAAGCCATTGCCCTTCGCCTTGCCAGCGCTGGATTCGATATCGCCCTACACTGTCGACAACGTAGGGAGCAAGCTGAAGCGGTGAAACAAGCCATCGAAGGAATGGGAAGAACCGCCACCGTATTGCAATTTGATGTCTGTGATCGAGAACAAACCCAACAGGCCATCGTTGCCGATATAGACGCCAACGGCCCCTATTATGGTGTGGTCTGCAACGCCGGTACCACCCGCGACATGGCCTTCCCCGCCATGGAAGGAGACGATTGGGATAGCGTAATCAAGACCGGACTAGAAGGTTTTTATAACGTTATTCATCCTACCACTATGCCCATGGTACGCGCTAAGCAAGGGGGCAGAATCGTCACCATGTCTTCGGTATCGGGGATTGCCGGAAACCGCGGTCAGGTTAATTACAGTGCTGCCAAAGCCGGGGTAATAGGTGCAACCAAAGCGCTAGCGTTGGAATTAGCTAAGCGCAAGATCACCGTAAATTGTGTGGCACCCGGGCTCATTGAAACGGAAATGACCGCAGATTTACCCACCGATGAAATCTTAAAAATGGTACCACTTAGACGAATAGGAAGTGTCAATGAGGTTGCCAGCACCGTAAACTTCCTGATGTCTGACGAAGCGGCTTATATTACTCGCCAAGTGATTTCAGTGAACGGAGGCTTGATATAATGAAACGGGTTGTAATCACCGGCACATCAGCGGTAACCGCATTAGGAGATAGTTGGTCGGCGTTTTCCCATGGCTTGCGCGCAGAAAAAAATGCCGTACAAGTGATGCCGGAATGGGGGTTTATTGATGGCATGCAAACCCGTTTAGCGGCCCCCGTCACCGACTTTGTGGTGCCTTCTCATTATAAACGCAAAAAAATCCGTTCTATGGGACGTGTATCACTGATGTCTACCCGGGCCACAGAAATCGCACTGGAAGCAGCTGGACTGTTAAACACCGATACCCTCACTAATGGTGATACGGGCATTGCTTATGGTTCTTCCACCGGCTCAACAACACCGCTTAAAGCCTTCGGTAACATGATGAACACCGGCGAGATGAGCGGCGTAACAGCCACCAGCTATATACAAATGATGGCCCATACAGCCCCGGTCAATATAGGTGTATTTTTTTCAGTTAAAGGCCGTATTATTACCACCAGTTCAGCGTGTACCTCTGGCTCCCAAGGTATTGGCTATGCCTACGAAGCCATTAAATTTGGTCGGCAAAAGGTCATGATAGCCGGCGGAGCCGAAGAGCTTTGCGCCACTGAGGCCGCGGTGTTCGACACCCTCTTTGCCACTAGCTTAAAAAATGACACGCCAGAATTAACGCCCCGCCCTTTTGATGCCAACCGCGACGGATTGGTTATCGGAGAAGGCGCTTGCACCTTTATCCTCGAAGAGTTGACCCATGCCCAAGCACGAGGAGCGAAAATACTAGGCGAAGTTGTGGGCTTTGGATGCAACTCTGACGGCGATCATATTACGCAACCGCAATCTCATATGATGGAGCGGGTAATGAAAGACGCCATGACAGATGCGGGCATTGACGCCAGTGACATTGGCTACGTTAATGCACACGGCACGGCAACCCAAATTGGTGATATTGCCGAGACAACTGCCACCAAAAATGCACTTGGATATAAACCAATCAGCTCATTAAAAAGTTACCTAGGGCATACCCTTGGAGCCTGTGGAGCCATAGAAGCCTGGGCAAGTATCAACATGATGAACGATGGGTGGTTCGCACCTACCATCAACCTAAACACCCTTGATGAGCAATGTGCGGATCTTGATTATCTGGGATCAGGCGGGCGCAAAATAGACACCGGTTATGTTATGTCAAACAACTTTGCGTTTGGCGGCATCAATACGTCACTGATTTTAAAACGCTGGCATTAAAAAAGGCTGCCCATACCTGGCAGCCTTAAAATAAACGCCCATTGGCTCAGTCAGCCATCGAGGCATATCTCAATATTTCAGCCTCTAAAAATGCAATCCATTTGTTATAGTTTCGATGAATTTCATTATCATCGCCGTCGTAGTCTAAGTTTTTGCTATCGACATAACGAATAGAGAAACCATTAGTCGAATAAGGTATACGTATTTTTGCATAATGGCTACGCACGTATATTTCACCAATGACTTCTTGGGCATCAGCACTCACCACACGCCAGCGCTTATAATTTAGGGCTTGTTCAATTGCCTGCTTTGCCTTTTCGCTGGTCAGTGGTTGATAGAATTTCACATCATCAGCGTTATACAGTGGCTGCCCTGTCATACACGCCGTTAGCGCAACAACAGAAAAAAGAAAAAATAGCTTCCTTAACATTTTTCGTTTCCTCAATATAATATGACCCTCAAGTTTAATTCATTGGCAGATTAACGAACAGTGTTACTTTACGTTTCTCCCTCTCCACCTATATTGCCCTTATTTGTTTTTGCCTACCCAAGGCAACAGGAGCAGGCGAACTTAATGAATTGGCTTTCCCCCCAAGAACATGAGCAAGGTTTACAGCGTCGACATCCGAATAAACGAACGGAATTTATTTTCAGTCGGGCGCTAATAAAAAAGCAGTTGGGCATGACACAGCACCAAGCTAGCACCAGTACGCTAAAGTTAGAGAAGCACTTTTTAGTTTGCACAACCCTACCTGATACAGCCATTAGTCTCTCCCATAGCCACGGTCTTTTAGCCTTTTGTATTTATGATCCTAATCGGTTTCATATTGGTGTGGATGTCGAGTTGCAAAAACCACGGCAAAATTTCGCCGACTTAAGCGGTGTCTTTCATGAATCCGAATGCAGTGACGAGAGTGACCTGTTTTATTTACGGTGGACAGCAAAAGAAGCCCTCGCCAAAGCCCTATCTTTACCGCTAACTCAAATGCTCCCTCTTCCGGTAGCGGAAGTGTTATCCAAGCACGGCGTTAGCTTAAGCTCGGGGTTGTTCGGTAACCATCGCTGGTCAGTGGCCATGCCCGCCGATTCGTTCAACGAGATACGGATACATTCGCTTACTCTCCCCGAGTAAAACATCCCCCATCCCACTCGGAAATTTCTACACATCACACCGCAAACTTTCCCCAGTTCCTTTTCATCGGCTGTTACTAGCTTATCAGAAACACCCATCAACCCCCTTAATTTCAATGCCTTACAGAGTTTCTCATTGGTTTTTTTTCTGTGGAATAATTCCTGCAGCGGTAAGTGATGGTAAGACCAAGACTATTTACTGATCTCATTGTGGGGTTGGCATGAGGAGGAACAATGTCAGCATCTGGCTCGATATTTAAGGAAGGAGAAAACTGCTGGGTAACCAGTGAGGCAAGTTACGCCACTCCATTAATTGATTGCGCAAATTATTATTTGGCCCTGCATCAAGCCATTATAAAAGCAAAACACAGCATATTTATTGTCGGCTGGGACATAGACAGCCGCATTCGTTTGCTCCGTGGTAAAGATGAAGCTCAGTCTGACGCGCCCTCAGTTGTCAGTGATTTGTTGGCATGGAAAGCAGAGCAAAACCCAGATATCAAAATCTACTTATTACGCTGGGACTCCTCCTTGGCGTTTTTTGCCCAGCGGGAAATGTGGGCAAAAGAAGTGTGGGATGAAAAGACACCCGATAACGTCCGCACCGAACTTGATGACACCATCCCGATGGGAGGCAGTCAGCACCAGAAAATAGTGGTCATTGATGACGAATTGGTATTTTCCGGTGGTATGGACATTTCCACCAACCGGTGGGACACCCGGGATCATCCCGTAGAAAGCGCTGAACGCGAAGGTCCTGATGGCAGCTACTCGCCCTTGCATGACGTACAAATCGTGTCCGCTGGTCCGGTGGTACAGCGTTTCAGCGAACTGGTACGCTGGCGTTGGTTGCGGGTGGCGGAAGATAATCCGGTGACCATTCGTGAAACGGCAAAAAATGCCATTGATGATCCCCTTCCCGAGGCCTGGCCTGATAGTTTTGAACCTTGGTTTAAGCAAGCAGAGTGTGCATTGGCACGCACGATCCCTTTTATGGACGAAGTGGAACCTGTGCAAGAGGTTCGTCATATGTTGCTTGACCTTATTAGCCAAGCAGAACGGGTTATTTATATTGAAAACCAGTTTACCTCCCGCAACGAGATTGCCGAAGCCTTAAACCGACGCTTAAAACAAAAGCCGGAACTTAATGTCATTATTGTCAGTTCCTATGAACCAAAGGGTAAATTTGAATGTGAGGCATTTTGGGCTGGGCGAATAGGGTTTAAAAAAATTCTGATGGAAGGGATCAGTGATGATCGCGTCGTGATGTCATATTCTTCTATTACCGACGAATTTGGCCGTCACGCATCTAAGCGTATCCATTCCAAAGTCATGACAATTGACGACAAATACTTAGTCATTGGCTCATCAAACATCAGTAACCGTTCTATGTCTTTAGACACGGAAATCGATATGGTCTTGCACGGGAATACCGAGCACAACCGTAACCACATAGCAAAAGTAAGAAATGACCTACTGGCAGAACATAGCAACCGTACCCTTGAGGCGGTTTCATCATTGATGAGGGAAAAGCAGCCGGCGCGAGCCTTGATGGAAGGTCAACTGGCCCACGGTTATGTGTTAACCCAATTGCGCGATGAGATATTCACCGATCAAGCCTCGGGTAAAAACTTTTTCTCGTCTCTCTCAGATCCTGAAGAACCCCTTATTCCCCCGTTACCCACTCCCGGAGGAAGCATTATGCCAATAAGAAATCCACGTCGACGGACAATCATGATAGGCATCGGGGTACTCACTGTGGCGGTTTTCGCTGCACTATTGTTAACCGCCAGCCATTTTATTCCATGGTTATCCACCGACAACATCAATGCCTTTTTAGAGGAAAGCAGAGGTACCTATTTTGCCCTCCCCACGGTGTTATTGGTTTACGTGGTAGGTGGCTTCTTTTTCTTCCCCGTCACCGTGATGTCTTTAGCGGTGTCTGCCATTTTCGGTCCTATTTGGGGGCCCCTCTATGGCATCCTTGGCGCGCTGTTAAGCTCTGCCTGTATGTTTGCCATTGGCAAACTGGGAGGCAACGCGGGATTACGTAAAATAGGTGGCCCGAAAGTAGAAGCGGTGGACAATAAACTGAAATCGAGTGGCATTGTTGGGGTCGCCGCCATTCGAATGTTACCCATTGCGCCTTTTAGTTTGGTTAATCTAGTGGCGGGGATCTCCTCCATCGGCATCTTACAATTTCTCATCGGAACCTTCCTTGGCATGTTTCCGCCAATGATTGCCAAAGGGTTAGTGGGCGACTCAATCACTCAAATTTTTCGCAACCCATCACCAGAAACCATTTCCTATTTAGTGGGCGGTATTATTCTGTGGGGATTAATGATTTGGGGTTCACAGAAAATAGCAAAACGCTATCAAGCACGTAAACAAGCAAAAAAGACGAAGGCAGATGAATGTGTCGCATAATTACGTACAACATCCATAGTGGTGTAGGCCAAGACAAGAAGCATGACTATCGCCGTATTGGGAACTATTTAGCGGCGCAGAACGCCGATATTGTCTTGCTTCAAGAGATGGATACCCGTTCTGATATCAGAGATACCCAGACCGACATCAATAATATCTGTGCAGGTAAGGTCTTTGAGCTAGTTGCCTCTCCTGCGGTTTTTACCAAATGGGGCTGGTATGGCAATGCGGTACTCAGTCGTTACCCCATAATAAGTAATCGTACCCTAGATGTAAGCTACCAAGGCGTGGAACCGCGAAATATTCAAACCGTTGAGGTGGCCACGCCGCGTGGCCCATTAACGGTAATCAACACCCACAAAGGGTTGAAAAAAAGAGAGCGACGCTCCCAGTTTGCTCAGCTTCACGACTACATCGGCGAGATCCAACAGCACGCTTCCGCTCCGATTTTACTTGGTGGCGACTTTAACGAATGGCAATTTTTCACCCATGCGTTTCGCAGCATCGACAAGGTGTTGGCTCAGCACAAAGTGGGCGCAACCTTTCCTAGTCGATTTCCGCTGTTTTCACTAGATAGAGTTTGGACATCCTCAGATATCCAAGTCAAGCGTGTGAAAAAGCTTAAAAATAGCCAAACAAAAACCCTATCAGATCACTTACCTGTACTGGTAGACATTGCGCTGCCATAAGCACCTTCGATTCGGATTATGCACATACCGCATTAGGATGGGTAAATTGCATTTTTCCGCGCCAGTGATCAAGCGCTTGTTCTTGATGGGTAGCTCGGCGGATAACATCCTGCATTTTTATACACGCGTCTGTCATCGCCTTGCTTCGATTGGTGGCCATCAACACTTGCCGACGCATTTCAGGTTGTTCTATTTTTAACGCTTTCACCAGCCCGCTTTCTTCAAGATGAAATATGGCTGAAGAAGGTAAAATCATGGCACTGTCGCTTTGTAATAGCTGTCTAAGTCCCGTCATAAGCTGCCCGGAATACGCATTATTATGTTTAAGCGCAACCCCAGTAACATTTTCATAATGAGTGATAAGCTTTCCAAGGGCATCCCGAGGGCCAGGCGTTAACAAATCAAATTGACTGAGTTCCCAGAAATTAATGCTTGTGCGATCTTTTAGTTGTCGGTAGACCCCAGACTGGGGATGGGTACCAATAACCAAATACATATACTCTTCAATAAGAGGCTCACACAGCATTGCCAACGAATCAACGTCTTGTTCGTAAGTAATCGCAATATCAATATCATTGTTTTCCAACCAACCGCGTACGGTATAGGATGGGCCGGTACTGATATCCATTTTAAGTTTATTGCCAGCTTGCTTCACTTCCGAAATCAGTGTCATAGATAGGACGTTACCAATGGAAGGCAACATGCCTACACGCACGTTTCCGGATTGTTCTAAAATCAGTTGCTGAATATCCACTTTAGCGGCGTTGATTTCATCCACTAAACGACGGGCATGTGTGGCGAATATGGTTCCCGCACTAGTGAGTGTGACACCTTTGAAACTGCGTTCAAATAGCGGTGTACCCATTTCTCTCTCTAGGTTTCCAAGTTGTTGACTGATGGCCGGCTGGGCTATATCAAGCTCCCGCGAAGCTGCTGCGATACTTCCTTTCTGCAAAGTGACGAGGAAGTATTGTAGTTGCTTAGAGTTCATGTCACCCCTTCTCTTGATGATTGACGAATGTACTTTTCTGTCGTTGCGGTGCTTTTTTGTACTTTTTATTAGCAATAATTTTTGACTATCTGTCAAAGTGTAACTCTCTATTTTGAAAGCAATTTACATTCCACATTAGACAAAATATAACCAGCAAGCATGTAAATCAAATGTTACGCAGTCGTGAGCACAAAAATCATCTTCACAAAGAAAAATTTCATTACTATATGATTATTAGTATTTTTTGTGCCCCCTAAACATTTTTCTTATACCCCTATATATTCTTTTTTCTTCCAAGATATAGCTATATTTTTTTAATCTCTACGCACTTGGTAGTAAAGGCTTCGCGCAAGGCTTCTTTGGAAGTATGCCTTTTTATGGTGCTGCCATGGCCCATTTTTGGGCGTTGATGTTGCTTAGCAACCCTGTAGTCACTCAAAAATACCAATGACAATCCATTGGTGGACACAGAAGAATTCGGCCAAGAATTCTTTCTTTGATTTAGGAGGCGCTTAACCTATTACCGGTAGCCTTCCATTGAGTGCAGGAGCGCGGAACCGGTTCAACAATTCCCCTGATAATTATCCGAGTTAGGAGACAGTTGTTGTGGCGAGCTCTACGTTGCTGAGCCTTGTGATCTAGGGAGGTGCACTACTGCACCAAGCTGGTTTTCACCTTCTAGGAAGAACAACTGAGGTTAAGGATAACAAGTATCGTCGGCCTTCGAGTCGACATTAATTTGCGCAGTCATTGCGTACGTCCGAAATGTTAATATGTGGAGTTCTGCAACTATGGAAATTGAGTTGGTCTGGTTTGTTCTAACGTTGTGCGCAGCAGGTGCAATTGCTGGCATAACCTCAGGCCTGTTTGGAAATGGCGGTGGCTTTGTCGTGGTTCCCGCACTGTCTATTGTCTTCCCATTTTTCGTCCCCGATTCGGACGAAATTGTTAAAGTTGCGATTGGTACATCCCTCGCCTCTATTGTCGTTTCAAGTTTACGATCGGTGATTGCGCACAAAGCCAAAGGGGCGGTGGATTTTGAAGTACTAAAATCTTGGTCTATCTGGATTGTACTGGGTGTTATTGGTGGTTTATTAATTGCTGAAAACACCAGTGCTGGCGGGCTGAAAATCGTTTTTGCTGCCGGCGTCCTTGTCTACTCAATTTATTTCTTATTTCCCGATTTAGTGGTACGTCCCGGCGTCTACTTCTCCATGCCTAAAGGTATAGGTCGTGCCTCGCTGGCTTTTGTGCTTGGTGGTTTTTCCGCATTACTCGGCATTGGTGGAGGAACACCCACTGTAATCACCATGGTTATGTGTAAACGCTCTATCCAGCAAGCTGTGGCCACCGCCGCAGGAGTTGGTTTTTTAATCGGTCTACCCGGCGCGTTGGGCTTCTTACTCATGCGTCATTCAGAGGAAGCGGCTCTTCCTTTTGGAACCGTAGGTTACGTTAATCTGCCTGCCCTAGTAGCCATCAGTATTGGCTCTATTATGACAGCGCCAATCGGGGCAAATATGGCCCACAGCTTCAGCGAAAAAATGCTTAAGCGATTATTTGGTATTTATCTTGTCATCGTGTCCCTTGGCATGTTCTACAAAGCCATGTAATTCATCATCTTCGATAAAAACAGGAAAAAATAATGACTTATAACCCGTCCAGAAGAACATTTTTAGGTGGAAGTTTAGCCGCTACTGCCGCCAGTGCATCGGGTATTATCACCCCTGCCAGTTTCGCGGCTGGCCCAGCAATGGCAACTCCAGAGGTTATGTATGGACCCAAAGCCAGTGTGGCCAAACTAAACGCCAATGAAAACCCTTATGGCCCTAGCCCAGCAGCGCTTAAAGCCATTGCTCATGCCTCTTCTACCGGCGGCGCATACTACGCTTATGAAGCGGGCATGTATCTTACGGACATGATCGCCGAAAAATACAGTTTGTCCCCGAAGAATATTTCCGTTACCGCCGGATCTAGCCTTATTCTTGCGTTTGCTGCTTTTGCTGCCACCAGCAAGGGTGTGATCCTAGGCCCAGATTTATTCTGGGATACCACGTCAAAAGCGCCAATTAGTCAAGGTGGGCCAGAAATCAAACGCGTCCCCAATACTGCCGGTCTGGATATTGATCTCGACGCCATGTACAACGCCATCGACGATAATGTGGCCATGGTCCATATTTGTAACCCGAATAACCCCACGGGTAAAATTCTTGATACCGCAAAATTACGTGAATTTTGTATTAAGGCATCGAAGAAAACCTTGGTCTTGGTGGATGAAGCTTACAATGAGCTAATCCAAGATGGACCAAAACATTCCATGATCCCGCTGATCAAAGAAGGTCACAATATCATTGTGGCACGTACCTTCTCTAAAATTTATGGTCTAGCCGGTATGCGTGTTGGGTACATGCTAGGCTCAGAAGAAAATATCGAATTTATTAATCGTTATGGTCTTGGCGGCTACTCATTAAACCAAGCAGGTCTTGCTGCCGCTATTGCTAGCTATAACGATGAAGCTTTTAAAGATTTTTCTCGGGACAAAGTGACTGAGGCAAAAGGCATGATCATGGAAGCGGTAAAAGCGAACGGTTTAACCGCCATTCCGTCTAGCACTAACTTCGTGTTTGTCAATCTCGGCGAAAATGGCAGTGCCAATGCTTTTCGTGCCGCCATGGAAGAACAAAGTGTACTTATCCGCGGACAATATCGTAGCTACACACCGTGGTCACGGGTGAGCACAGGCCGTATTGAACATGTAAAAATGTACGTCGACGCCATGCCTAAGGCATTGGAAGCCATGTACAAGATGGCGTAAATTTAACATGAAACACAGGGCTTCTGTTCCTTGAAGCCCTTCTCCCTGCCCCAATTTGTCACATAAATCCAACTAATGACTAAGTGACAAACACGACTTGTCATACTTGTATTAATTTTTTGTTCCCTTTCCTTTCATTACTGAAATTCTTGTCTATAACTAAAATATCCAATCTCAAATAGCGTGAATGTGGGTAGGTGTGTCCCATTATTCAATGGAATTCCCTCCGGCGGGGTTTTCTAAATCGCCATAGGCAGTAACACTTGCGGAACGAAAAATGAATAATAACGTGTCTTTTGTAGCAGGCTTAAGAAGTACCCCTCTATTGGCCTATGTCGCGGCGCTCATCAGCTTGGCGGTGGGTATCGGCTTACTGTATGCGGGTTTAGTATATCCAGCTATACTTATTACATTCGTTGGCACCTTTTTATCTGCTCGCCTCAATGACGCGCCAGCGCCAGTAACTTCAGCCCCTATTGACGCTCGCGATGCCACTGAATTCACGCCCTCCAGCATGGATGAGGATTGGTCTGATATTTCCCTCAACATGACCACGGTACTCGACGACTGTGAACAAAACATGTCAGATATTTTTAACACCCAAAATGATGCGGTAACGACCTTAAGCGACGCCTTTATGAACCTGCAACGGCTTGTAGGTGAACAAAATAATTGTATTACCTTATTAATTCACGCCGATGCCGATAGCGGAGAAATGTACTCCAACAGAATGCGTAAGTTTGCCGATGAAACAGAAAAATCTCTCGATAAATTTTTGTCATCCACGGAAGTGATTTCGCAAGGAACCACCACGATTTTAGAAAAGGTCAATCGTATTTATGACACCATGCCCACAGTGCTTAAAGCATTGGGCGACATAGATGATATCTCTTCTCAAACTAATTTGTTGGCGCTAAATGCCGCCATTGAAGCCGCTCGTGCCGGTGAGGCCGGACGAGGCTTTGCCGTGGTTGCTGACGAAGTAAGGGCCCTCTCTAATCGCTCCACTCAATTTAGTGGCGTAATCAAAAAGCAGATGGAAAACATTGGCGTTCAAATCGATGAGCTTACTCAAGATGTAAGAACTCTTGCCGCCCAAGATACAAGTTACATCATTGAAGCTAAACGAGATATTCAGGGTGAGCTCGATCAAATCATTGTTAAAGCAGAAAGCGATGCACAAACCACCACAGAATTGGAAGGCATTTCCACTCAGCTAGACAGCGCCATTAGTGCGGCTATCCGAGGCATGCAATTTGGCGATATTAATGGCCAGAACCTTACCTATACGCAGGAAATGCTGCGATTCGTCAACGAACAATTGCCTCTAATGGGTCAGGGCGAGACCGCGCGCATAAAAGACAATTTTAATAGGTTTCAAAATAACATGAAACAACGGGCCAATGTAGACCATAACCCGGTGTCGGCCAGTAGTGTAGATGCAGGAGAAGTCGAGTTTTTTTAAGCGCCTTTGCACACCAACCTTAAGTAAACGAATTAACTAACCAACGCCTTCACTAAGGCCAATTTGAGAATAAAGCCGGGAGTACTATGAGCAAGAACATCCTTATCGTTGATGATTCACCATCAATAAGACAGATGGTGGAAGTCACATTAAAGTCCGCCAGTTATCCTGTTACAACTGCGGTTGACGGTCAGGATGCACTGGATCAATGCAAGTTTAAGCGTTTTGATTTTGTGCTCACTGATCAGAACATGCCACGGATGGATGGGCTTACGCTTATCAAAAATCTTCGCGGTATGACCGCTTATGCCCGAACTCCCATTATTGTACTGACAACCGAAGCCGGTAACGATATGAAAGCCAAAGGCAAAGCCGCTGGCGCTACGGGCTGGATGGTCAAGCCCTTCGATCCAGCTAAACTGCTTGCGGTTGTTGGCAAAGTCCTCGGTTAGTTATTTTAGGAGGCAGTCACATGTCCATCGATATAGAACAATTCCACGCCGTGTTTTTTGACGAAAGTCAGGAACACCTGGATGACATGGAACGACTGCTTATGGCGTTAGATGTCGAAAACCCTGATCTTGAAGAGCTAAATAGTATTTTCAGAGCGGCCCACTCCATTAAAGGCGGCAGCGGCATATTTGGTTTTGATGCCCTCATGGGGTTAACCCATATTATGGAGAATTTGCTCGACAAAGCGCGCAATCAAACCATATCCCTTGATGTTCCTACGGTCGATTTGTTCTTAGAAACCGTTGATCTGCTAAAAATTATTCTGGATGCATACCGTTCCGATACGCCGTTACCCGAGCAAGATATTGAAGCTGGATCTGCCGCTTTGGAAAAGGCGCTGGCAAACAGTGACCAACACGCTGGCGCAACACCGAATCAAGGCAGCCCTAGCGAAGAGTCCATTGAAGGGTTTGGTTTCTTTGATGACGATGATGACAACAATGAAGAGATAGACGGTTTTGGCTTTTTTGATGACGACGATGACGCCACCGTTACTGGTGATACCGAAATCCACGCTGAGCAGCCGACTGATAACAGCCAACAAACCCATGATGCAGCGTTAGCTGCCCCATCTGAAAACCAGCCAAAGAGTGAAGAACTACAAGGGTTCGGCTTTTTTGATTCGCCCCAACCTAAGCCTCTGTCTAAAGAAGACAAAGACGGTTATGGGTTTTATAAGCCGCTAAAAGAGGTTACCGAAGATGCCCGCGCGGCGCAAAAAGGTGTACCTAAGCAGCCAGCAAACGTTAAAAGTAAACCGGCAAGTGGGAATAAAGAGGCATCGTCTATACGTGTAGATACCGCAAAAATTGATGCTATGGTCAATTTAGTCGGAGAGTTGGTGATCACCCAATCGATGCTGGCAATGATTGGTGATGAAGTAACCGGCGCGGTAGGACAAAAGTTACAATCGGCCATCGCCGAATTGCAACGCAATACCCGAGAGATTCAAGAGTCCGCCATGTCCATGCGCATGTTGCCTGTGAACATGACCTTTAACCGCTTTCCTCGAGTGGTTCGCGATCTTTCTACCAAGCTAGGTAAGAAAGTGGAATTACTCATTGAAGGCGGTGCGACGGAAATCGATAAGAGCATGATTGAAAAGCTTGCCGACCCACTCACTCACCTTGTTAGAAACAGTATTGATCATGGAATCGAAACCACCGAGGCCCGTCGAGCTGCAGGTAAAAATGAAAAAGGCACGGTTACCTTACGGGCAGCACAAAAAGGTAGCACTATCTTAATCAGTATCATTGATGACGGCGCAGGGCTAAGCAGAGAACGTATTTTAAGTAAAGCAGAGGAAAATGGGTTAGCTGTTTCACCGGACATGCCAGACAGCGAAGTATGGCAATTGATTTTCCAAGCCGGCTTTTCCACCGCGGCAGAAGTCACCGACGTTTCTGGCCGTGGCGTAGGCATGGATGTGGTCAGGCGAAATATCGAAGCCATCGGTGGGCGTATCGATATTGAATCCCATAAAGGACTAGGTTCAGCTTTTCACATACATTTACCCCTAACCTTAGCCATTGTTGACGGTATCTGTGCCGCCGTAGGTGATCAAACCTTTGTGATCCCACTAGTGAATATTGTGGAGTCTTTGCAGCCAACCTCTGAACAAATCAAGTTAATAGGTAATGACCATTTACTTTGGATCCGCGATCAATATTGGCCATTGTTGGCCGTGCATAAAACCATGCATATAGACAATGCCATCACCCATCCATCTAAAGGAATTGTCGTTTTGATGGAAAGCGGAAAGCGTCGCTTCGCCGTACAGGTCGATTCCCTGCTAGGGCAACAACAAGTAGTGATTAAGAGTTTAGAACAACATTACCGTAAAGTACCGGGGATTTCCGGCGCCACTATTATGGGGGACGGGCAAGTCGCCATGATTTTAGATGCAGACGCCGTTGCAGACTTGTGTTCGCCAGCCACTACTGAGGAAGCGGCCTCATGACACAGAGCCAGGTACATGGCTAGGCACGATCAACAGGAGTTCGTCTACGAACCCGATGATTTTGAGCAAATAAGACACGCCCTGTACCTCAAATCGGGGATCCGGCTTATCGACAGCAAGGATACTCTTGTGTATAGCCGGCTGACACCGCGATTGCGCGCATTGTCTTTGCATAAATTTAGCCATTACCTTTCTTATCTAAACGCCACCCCGGATGAAGATGAGTATTTCATTAATGCCCTTACCACTAACCTCACATCCTTTTTTCGTGAACCTCATCATTTTGATACGCTAGCGACCTATTTACGTCGCAACCCGGGGAGCAAAACCATTTGGTGTGCAGCAAGTAGCACCGGAGAGGAAGCCTATTCCATTGCCATGACCGTGGCAGAAGTTTTTGGTTGCTTTGATAACCCCGTTACCATCATTGCCTCAGATATTGACAGTGAGGTACTGCGCACAGCCAAACAGGGGATTTATCGGCGCGAGGCTATTGAAAAGCTTTCTTCAGAGCATAAGCGGTGCTTTTTTCACCGCGGAAAAGGCACCTATAAAGACCAGGTGCGAATCGTACCGGAATTGGCCAAAAACGTGAGCTTTCGTCGCATTAATCTCATGGAACCGAATTGGCCATTAAGCGGGCCTGTGGACATTATATTTTGCCGCAATGTGATGATCTACTTTGATAAACAAACCCAGCTTACCATTTTAAAAAGAATGGTCGCATTAATGCCCGACAACGGTATGTATGTGGCCGGACACTCTGAAAACTACAATAAGAACCCTGAGTTAGTGACACCCGTGGGAAAAACCCTTTACCGACCAAACCGAGAAGTACAATGTTATGGCTAACCGCTTTGTTAACGGGAAGGCAATCGATGCCAATGTTTACTACGACCCTCGATTTGTTCAACAGGCAATAAAAGTATTGCCCGGAGAGTATTGTGTAACCGACAAGGACACCATGCTGGTAAGTGTGATCGGAACTTGCGTGTCTGCCTGTTTGATCGATGTAAAAAATAAAATTGCCGGTATAAATAACTTTTTGCTCCCCTCTCATGTCCATTACGACGATCCCTTCGGTGAAGCAGCGCGTTTCGGCATGAATACCGTTGAGCAACTCATCGATGAAATGATGAAACAGGGGGCAGACAAACGCCACCTACAAGCTAAAATTTTTGGAGGGGGTAATGTGGTGTCCGGGCTATCGGCAATCAACGAAGGCCGTCTCAATGCGGATTTTCTTGCCCGTTACTTAAGACAAGAATCTATACCCGTTATTGCCAGCGATGTACTCGGCGATGAGGCAAGAAAAATTTATTTTTTCCCAGAGACAGGGCAAGTGTTAGTGAAGCGTATAAAACAGTATAACAACTCCACAATTATGGACAGGGAAAGTGCATTTCGCATGCGGCTACGACAATCACGAGAAGAAGAAAACATTGAATTTTTTTAAATAGGTAAGCCATGACTATAAAAGTACTTGTTGTAGACGACTCTGCATTAATTCGCAGCTTGCTTGGTGAAATCATCAACCATGAACCTGACATGACACTGGTGGGCGCCGCGCCTGATGCTTATGTTGCAAAAAAAATGGTGCAGGATTTTTCTCCGGATGTCATCACCCTCGATATTGAAATGCCTAAAGTAGACGGCTTACGTTTTCTTGGTGTGTTAATGAAGGCCCGTCCTACCCCCGTCATTATGATTTCAACGCTGACAGAATCAGGGGCTGATGCCACCATGCGCTCCTTAGAACTTGGCGCAGTGGATTTTATTCCTAAACCTAAACTTGGGGTTGTGCAAGGAATAGAAGACTATCGCCATTTGATACTAACCAAAATACGAACCGCAGCGAGATCTAAAGTACGACAACCTCAAAGCCAGCCTACTCAGGTCACCTCCAACCTCAACTATTCAGGCACTGAAAAAATCATAGCCATCGGGGCGTCTACCGGTGGCACCGAAGCCATTAAAAGTATTGTGCAATCGCTACCGGCAAATGCACCGGCCACTGTGATCACCCAGCACATGCCACCTGGCTATACCAGCACGTTTGCCCAGCGGCTAAATGCCTGTAGCAAACTGAAAATCGTGGAAGCCAAAGGCAACGAACGGCTGTTACCAGGACATGGCTATCTTGCGCCGGGCGACAGGCATATGCTGATAGTACGTAGTGGTGCCGACTATCGAATTCAACTTAATGACGGTGAACGCGTAAGCGGTCACCGCCCCTCAGTAGATGTAATGTTCCACTCGCTGGCACAAACCGCAGGCAATAATGTGGTGGCTTGTTTATTAACTGGTATGGGTAAAGATGGTGCCGAAGGCCTATTGAGCCTGAAAAATTTGGGCGCCTATACATTATGTCAAAACGAAAACACCTGTGTGGTATTTGGAATGCCTAAAGCCGCCATTGCATTGGGGGCAGCCACGAAAGTACTGCCGCTGGAGAATATTGCTCAATCCATGGTGTCACAGCTGCAAAAAATGCAGGCCGGCAGTCGACTTTAACGTAAATAACCAAGGACAAATGCGACTAAAAGATAAAACAAAGAAGAGCATGCTCATCTATACTTATCTTCGTATCGCAGCCCGGTTATTATCATTTTAGGGAGTCGCACTCGGTAGCTAGGCCGTAAACAGAGTGCAAAAAAGATAACTTTTACACTCCCACATTGTTTGGAGATTAGCATGGCAGTACCGCTACTAGTAGCTGACGACTCGCGTCTTTCAAGACGCTGTGTTGTAAAGGCCCTTCCGCCTGAAATCGAGTTCACCATTACCGAAGCCAGTAACGGTAAGGAAGCTATCGAACACTTAAAGCACAATGAATGCAAGTTGCTGCTTTTAGATCTCACTATGCCCGAAATTGATGGTATTGGCGTGTTAGAGTTTTTATCACAATCGGATATCTCGTTAGACGTTATCGTCATCAGTGCAGACTTTCAGCCTGAAAAACAACGATTAGTGATGGACCTAGGGGCGCGTAAATTTATTAGAAAGCCGTTAGATAGCGAAGAACTGGCCATGACACTGTTTGAACTGGGGTACTTATGAACTCGGTGATCACCCTTAGCGAAGACCAAAGAGATGCCTTACAGGAACTAATGAATATTTCCATGGGGCAAGCGGCAAATTCCTTGGCACACCTTATTGAAACCCAAATCGGCATATCCATTCCTAAGATATCGTCGGTGACCCCTTCAGAACTCTTTACCATGATTAAGCAGAGCAATGACGGCTTCTACACCCGTCAATCATTTCTAGGGGATATTCAAGGGGAAGTCATGTCGGTGGTGTCTCACCATGGGCTGACCGAAGTCGCGAGCTTGTTGGAGTATGAGGCCCCCTTAAGTCAGGCCGATACAGAAGAAACCATTTTAGAGTTGTCGAATATTTTAGCAGGAGCTTGTCTCGCTGGCTTATCTAGCCAACTGGAACTGGTGACAAATTTAAATATGCCGACGTTATTTTCTCCTAACAAGGCCTCCTTTGTCGACTTAAACTGGCAACACAGTCTTGTTATGGAAGTACAGTTTGACATTGAACTTTCGTCTTTTTCCATGCGCGTGGTGTTCTGTTTAGACCGTCCATCACTGATCAAGTTAACCGAAACATTAGATGAACTGCTAAGCTAATGTTTGAGCAGTTAGTTGGCAAATTACCGGTAGGGATCTGCATCGTCAATGAAGCCTACCAGGTCATCTTTCTCAACCACTTTTTTCTTGATCGAATGCCCTCCCAACCGGCGCAAGACTACATCAGTACCCCCGTAACCACATTGTTTCCCGAACAAGCAAAGTTTCTTAAGCGCAGAATAAAATCTGTTTTTGTTTTACAACACCCTAGCTTCAGTTATTGGCAACAACGGCCCCATATTTTTCCTTTTAAAAGTAGTCGCCCGATTACGGGGGAAGAAACACAGATGTTTCAGAATATGGAAATCGTGCCGATTTCGTCACCAGAACACGGCAAGCTAGCCTGCATTTTCTTACAAGATGTCACCGCCCAAGCCAGCTATTACCTTGCTCAGCAAGAACTAGCCGCCGCCTTAAAGAAAGAGCACGAAGAGCAACTGGCACTAATCAAAAAGCTCGATAGCGCACAAAGCCAATTAATTCAGGCTGAGAAAATGGCTTCTACCGGGCAGTTAGCGGCAGGCATTGCCCATGAAATCAATAACCCCATTGGCTTCGTCACGGCAAATTTAGACACCTTACGGGAATATGGTGAGCACCTCATTGGCCTTTGTGATGCCCTGCACAACCGTATTTTGGCACATCAAGAAGCTCCCCCCATCCCTGTTGAACAATTGCTTGATGACTATCACTACGACTTACTAAAAGACGATATGCCTCCTCTTATTGATGAATCCCGAGAAGGTTTAGATAGGGTCAGGGATATTGTCGAAAACCTTAAAAAGTTTGCTTTAGAAGATACCGGCGGTTGGCAAAGCATTAATCTTAACGACACACTAGATCAAATGATCCAGTTGATCAGTGTGCAATACAAAACTCCGGTATTTAAGGTGACCAGCCACCCTGATGTTATCAACCTTTACTGCGAGCCAGGCAGCCTGAAGCAAGCCGTGATGAACATCGCCCTTAATGCGGCTCAAGCTATCGAGGGTAAAGGCTTTGTTAAAATTGAACTAAGGCAAAGCGCGGTGTCCACATCGATAAAGGTTATTGATAACGGAAGTGGGATAGAAAACCAGCACGTTAAGAAAATATTTGATCCTTTCTTTACCACTAAACCGGAAGGTTTAGGGCAAGGATTAGGACTATCGGTGGCATACACCGCTATTGAAAAACACCAAGGACGCATAACCGTAAGCAGCAATCTTGGCAAAGGTACCGTGTTTGAAGTTATTTTACCGTTAATCGAACCAGTACCTGAGACGTAAGTATTTGATATAAGAATGAGCTACAGGCTATTATTCTGCACAATCTGTGCAACCATGCCTCGTAGGACATTTAATGGCGCAAAGCGTAAGGTTATTTTGTTTTCGGCTGCGGTGTTTCACCTTCAGCTTTTTGCTTATGTGCTTTTCTGTTCAATCTGCACCTTGGCATGCCAACGATGCACTTTTACTTAAAGACATTCGCGTGAACCCACAACGTGTTTTAGACTCGCTGGCTCAGGCCCCTTCTGAGCAGTCACCCAAATCTAAAGCCATTCGCTTTTATATTGAAAGCCGCGCCTATAGCGCGTTAATTTTACATGAGAAAGCCCGTCAATCTGCTTTAGGCGGGCTAGCGCTTGTCAGTGACACAAACACCCCCTTATATCACTACCTAACACTGGCCTATGCCGAAGCCATGGATGGCGTAGGCAACGCTGAGGATGCGCTTAAACAAGCCCAAATATCCTTAACGTGGGCATTGCAACACGGCGACGACGACCTAATGGACTATGGGCTAAGCGTCAATGGTTATCTGAATATTACCCTCAATAACTTTGCCGAAGCCTTACGCTATTTTCAGCAGGGGTACCAACGTCATCACAATGCAGAGTCTATGTTCCAACAAAGTGATTTTGCCGCAATGCTGGCGCTGGTTTACGAATATCGACAAGAACCCGCCCACGCTATCTCCTATTACACCGAAGCTGAAAAGTACTACCGAGACAATGACGTAACCCTTGAATTGGCCAACACGTTATTTGGGTTAGGTAAAAACTATATACTGTTAGATGAGATTAACGATGGCCTTTCGTTATTTCTAGAATCGGCGGACTTAGCCCTAGAGATACAAGATTTACAAGGTGCGGCGTATAGTTATGAAGCCATTGCATCGGTACTGATCAATAAGGCGATGTTTGAAAAAGCCGGCTCTTTTCTTGATGACGCCCTTGCGCTTTTTACCCAGGCCGAAAACCCATTTATGCAAATCAAAGTGCTAGGGGAAAAAGCGACCATTGCCCTGGCCATGAATTCCCCTAACAAAGGGTTGGATTTTCTCGCCCAAGCCGATGCCCTGATTGACGGTGACTCTTTTCTTTCTCAGCGTATCGCAATTAACGATATTCGCGCACAAGCCTTTGTGATGTTAAACGACTATCAGTCAGCTTATGAAGCATTGGCTCAAAATAGGAAAAACCGCTTGCGCTGGCATAAAGAAGTAAACTCTAAGCGCTTACTCGAACTTCAAACTCGGTTTGAATTACAACAACAACAAACAAAGAATGCCCTGCTAGAAGAGCAAAACTTACGCCAGCAGAATCAAATTAACAACCAACAAAAAATCAAACATTTCACCATCTTACTCATTGCTTTATTGTTGTTGGTGACGGCATTGTTATTTTGGTTATTTATTAATACTAAACGCCATCAAAAACGGTTAGAACAATTGGCAAATAGCGACAACCTCACCGGTTTACTTACCCGTAGAAAAGCCATGGAAGATGCTGAACAGCAATTTCAACTGGCGATTCGGCATAAAACACCGCTGGCCAGTGCCATTATAGATTTAGATCATTTTAAACAAATTAATGATAATTTTGGCCATCAAACGGGTGATAAAGTGCTACAACTCTTTGGCGCTTTGGCGCAAAAACACTTCCGTCAAACAGACATCCTAGGCCGCATCGGCGGCGAAGAGTTTTTGTTTATGTTTCCTAATACTAGCGTGAAAGAGGCCAAAGAAATGCTACATCGCTTCTCCAGCTTACTCACTACCATGGGTGACACCCTTAACAATCAAGAGTTGAATATTACGATTTCGGTGGGGTTGGTCGCTGCAGAGTACTGTGATGATATTACCCAGGTCATAGCACAAGCGGATGGTGCCTTATACCACACTAAACGAAATGGTCGGAACTTTATTAAAGTTGCCCAACTTAGTGCATAACTGATGACCCCTAATAGCGCCCCCCACCTTCCGCCTCAGGGACAAGGGTTAATATTAAGCCGGCGCACGCTGAGACGACAAAATAAAGACATCATCGAACTTTGGCTGGCTACTCCCCAAGGCGCGGTATGTGTACACTCTAACGAGCAATCTAGCGTGTGCTTCGCCGCCAAAACTCATAGCGCTTCCCTTTATACCCTCATTAAACGTCACCAGTTAGCCATACAAATAGAAGATAGGGCCTTTCAAACCCTCGACCATGAACCGGTGATCTTACTGCGCAGCGAAAATGAAATGACTCAGCATCAGTTAAGGCGTTATGCTGAGGCAGAAAACATTGTTTTATTTGAAGCTGACATTAAACCCGCGGATCGGTTTCTTATGGAACGGTTTGCCTACGGAGCAGTAAGTTATAAAGGGACACCCAATCACCACACCATTGTTGATGCCAATGTAAAAGGTTGCCAATTTCGTCCAGAGTTAAAAAGTGCTTCCATTGATATTGAATGTGATGAGCATGAAAATCTGTTTTCTATTGCCATTGCCTCTGACAAGGGTAATTACGTCTTTCTTAACTGCGCCCATACATCGTCAGACATTCTGCCGCCTAAAAACTTGACCCTTCAATGCTTAAAAGACGAAAAGCAAACCCTGCTCACGTTTTGCCAAACCCTCATTCATCTCGACCCTGATATTATTCTAGGCTGGAATGTAAAACAGTTTGATATGGCCGTTTTGTATCGCATGGCCGAGCGCAACAATATCAAGTTAAAAATCGGACGCGCAGGCTCTGCGTTGCATGTAAGAAAGTGGGATGATGGCACCCAAGTGGCCGTTGACGTGCCTGGCCGCTGTGTAATTGATGGTATCGAAGCGCTAAAAACAATGACCTATCAATTCGAGCGCTTTACCCTCGATAATGTGGCTCATGAACTCCTCGGTAAAAGGAAGTTAATCCAAAGCGACGACCGTCTTGAAGAAATCAAACAACTGTACAAACAGACACCGGATAAACTGATCCAATACAACCTACAGGATTGTATTTTAGTTAACGACATCGCCGCTAAAACAAAGTTAATTGATTTTCTGGTATTGCGCAGTGCTCTTACTGGATTAGACATGAGCCGTCCTGGGGGCTCTGTCGCAGCGTTTATAAACGTATATCTACCCAAGCTGCACCGGGCAGGATATGTGTCGGGGGTACGGCCAAAATCCGGCGGCTTAGCCAGTCCAGGCGGATACGTAATGACCTCGAAACCAGGCTTGTACGAAAATGTGCTCGTGCTCGACTTTAAAAGTCTGTATCCATCTATCATTCGCACCTTTCTTATTGATCCTATGGGTCTAGCAGAAGGACTAAAAGCGCCCGATAAGGCCATTAGCGGATTTAAAGGCGCCTGTTTTTCAAGGGATAAACATTTTCTTCCAGCCATCATTACCCGGCTTTGGGCCCAACGTGATGAAGCGAAACGTACCCATGATACGGCGCGCTCTCAAGCGATTAAAATTTTGATGAATTCATTTTACGGCGTGCTAGGCAGTTCAGGCTGCCCGTTTTACGATCCTCGATTAGCCAGCTCCATTACCTTACGAGGCCACGAGATCATGCAAACCACGGCGAAATGGATTGAAGAGAAAGGCTATGAAGTTATATACGGCGATACCGATTCAACCTTCGTTCATATTGGCCAAGCCTGTGATGAAAAAGAAGCGCAAGACATTGGTCACGATTTACAAAACACCATCAACCAACGTTGGCAGCACAAGCTTGAACAGGAATTTAACCTACCCTGTCACCTAGAAATTGAATTTGAAACCCACTTCCATCGCTTTTTTATGCCAACCATTCGCGGTTCTGAAGAAGGCAGCAAAAAACGCTATGCGGGGGTCACCGTAAAGGGGAACAAGAAAAAACTCATTTTTAAAGGTCTTGAAAACGTACGTTCCGATTGGACTCCCCTGGCCCGACAGTTTCAAGAAGCACTTTACACCCGTATCTTTGACGAGATGCCCGTCACCGAATTTATTGTCGAACAATTACGTACCTTACGACAGGGGAAATCTGATGATTTGCTGGTGTACAGCCGACGACTAAGAAAGCCCCTTTCCAGCTATACTCGCACCCAGCCTCCTCACGTCAAAGCGGCACGACACGCCAATGCCCAGAACCTAGCTGCAGGCAAGCCACCCCGCTATCAAAATAGCACAACGGTACAGTACGTCATGACGATGCAAGGACCCCAAACCGTTGAACATGCAACGGTGCCTTACAATTATGAACACTACGTTGATAAGCAAATTAAACCAATCGCAGACAGTATTCTTGCTGCAATAGGTCAACATTTTGATGACATCGACAATCAGCAATTGGGGTTATTTTAACCACTTGCCGCGAGCCCCCTGCAATCAAACGCACAGTCATTCCACCCATACCAGTATTTCGCTATAAGTGAAGGCGTAGATTTGAATAACATGGTAATGCCAATGACGCAGTGGAAACTATTTTTCAATATAAAGAAATGGGGCTTTGTTTATAAGCATTTGGGGTTACTAGGTTTTGCTTGGGTAGCGAGTTTGCTATTTTATCACCTAGACTTTATTACCCACCACCAAGTGCCCCTCACTATGTTACTGGCCTTCTTTTCGTTGGAGTGGATGCAATTATCTCAATCTCGCACCTCCAACGAACAAACTTAGATCAGCAAAGCTCGCTAAATTAATCAAATTGCTGGCCTTTCTAGCCAATATGAATGAGTATTGTTGTTAACAACAATAAGCGTAATGGTTGACGGGATAGTACAAGATTCCGTTAGTAGATGATGAATACAGCGCAGTTTCATATTGGCGAATGGCAGGTCGATCCCTCTGACAACAGCGTCACGAAGGGGAAAGTTAAACGTGTGGTCGAACCCCGAGCGATGGACGTTTTGCTTTTACTTTGCCAACAACACGGCGAGGTTGTCAGTAGCGATGAAATTATCTCCCAATGCTGGGTAAATATCGACGTCGGTGACAACCCTGTTCATAAAGCCATTACCCAGCTGCGCCGAGCGCTAAATGATAAGGCCACCGCTCCTCAATATATAGAAACCATCCGTAAGCGTGGATACCGCATTATTGCGGACGTGGACTTCATTTACGATGAACAAACTAAAGCCGCGGGGGCAAGCTGGACTCAGGGCTCGCCGTTTCCCGGATTACATGCGTTTTGTGAACAACACGCCGATGTGTTCTATGGCAGAGCCAGTGCTGTCGATGCATTAATCCACCTTTTAAAAAAACAGCTGACCCAGCGACAACTTCTCACCGTTATTTTAGGTCCAAGCGGCAGTGGCAAAAGCTCGCTGGTTAACGCCGGATTACTTCCGCGCCTGAAAGATTGTCATGGTCATCACGGCATACAGGTTATCAGTGATACCCGTATCGATGGCGCAGACGTCTCACCTTGCCAGCTATTTATAGAACTGGCCGGTGCTTTACTCGACTGGGAAATCAGCGAGACACCTATTTTTGAAGGTTATAGTGCCGAACAGTTAGCAAAACAACTACAAGATGAACCCGAAGTGTTACGAGAACACTTTGAATCCCGGTTAAATTTACTGACACCTAACGCCACCGCTCCGGCCTGCATATTGATTTTTGATCGACTGGAAGCCGTGCTTTCTCATCAGCACATCAGCCAGGCAGAAAAAGAATTATTTTTTCACGTCGTCGACTGTTTATCCACAGGGACATCCTTGTTGGTTTACCTTATCTGTCGAAATGATTTCTATCCGTTGCTATCCCATTACCCTGCGCTTATTCAGTTGAAAAACCGAGGTGGGCATTTTGATTTATTGCCTCCCTCTGCCATCGAAATGAGTCAAATGATTCGTTTACCCGCGGCGGCTGCGGGTTTGCTTTGGGAAAGAGATCCTCATACGGGCGTGGGCTTGGATGACCGCTTATGCATGGATGCGGTTAACCACCCCGACGGCTTGCCTTTACTACAGTACACACTGCAAGAACTGTATTTGCAACGACAGGGCAATACGCTACAGCTAAGTACCTATAACACCTTAGGTGGCGTAGAAGGTGCCATTGGCGTAAAGGCAGAAAGCCTCTATGCTTCGCTAGAAGCCCCGGTTCAAAAAGCCTTTGCTTCGATCATGTCAAAACTCATAAACCTATCTTACGGTAATGAGCAATTAACCAGTCGTTCGGTACAGTGGCGTAGTTTGCGTTCCCCCCATGAAAGAGTCTTTGTGCAACACATGGTGGAGCAGCGCCTTTTTGTGTCTCATTTACATCAATCAGAAGCCTGTTTTAATGTCACTCACGAGGCATTGCTACGCCGTTGGCAAAGGGTGCAGGATTGGGTAAAGCAACACCAATCAGCCCTCACAATAAAAAACCGACTTGCCCTACAAACCCAGCAATGGGTAGGGGATAATCGCAGTCGAGCCTTCTTGCTATCAAGAGGCAAACCTTTGGTCGAAGCCCTCGAATTACGCCAAGATGTCATTATTCCCCTTACTGATGATGAACATGCCCTGATAGACGCCTCTGTACGCAGCGTGAACCAAAAAGGCTGGTTAAAGCGGGGCATTGTGGTCGCATTGACGTGTTTGACTCTCTTTGCCTTTGTGGCGCTCATTAACAGTCAGCAAGCCCAGTCGATGGCAGAGCGAAAAAGGAAAGAAGCAGAAAATTTAATGGGGTTTATGATCGGCGATTTCGCCGATAAGCTTCGTAGCGTAAAACGTATGGACTTACTTGAGGGGATCAGTAAACAGGCACTGAAATACGTCGAGCAATCCCAGCAGGACAATGATCAGGGCTTTTTTTCCCCTTCACTGCCTCCTCCTAGCTTTGAATTGCGTTTCCAACATGCTTTATCGTTACAAGCTATGGCCGAAGTTCGCTATTACCGGAATAATGTCAAAGAGGCCAAACAATTTTATGAAGAGGCCCAAACACGACTAACGCAATTGTTAAAAGAAGCCCCTCATCATTTTGAATTATTAAAAGCCGCCGGTGCCAATGCATTCTGGTTAGGCCAAATTGCTTATGACAAGCAGGATCTCGACACCGCCCAACAGGCATTTAGTCGTTATACCGCCCTAAGTAATAAAATGGTCGATTTGTATCCAGACAACGCTGATGCGCAACTAGAACTTTCCTATGCCTACAATACCTTGGGCAGCGTGGCATTCGAAGCGCAAAACTACGAACAAGCCCTCGATTACTTCAAACAATCACTGGTAATCAAAAAACATCATCTCGCCTTTTTAGACGATACGACCCAAGCAGAAATCTATATAAACGATACTTACTCGTGGATTGCCAGCACGCTAATTAACCTAGGAAGGTTATCCGATGCCATTGCCAATATTGAGTTAGCAGAACAACGGGCGCGCTCCCTTTACGAAAAAAACAACACCAATGCCGCAGTAATAGAAGCCTACATTTACACTTTAGAGAGACTTGCTGACTACTTAACCTTGCGGGGTAACTACGAAAAGACCGTTTCGTTATTGCTGGGCGCTAAAAAAGCGGTGAAGGCGTTACTCCAACAAGACGCAGACAACAGTACATGGAATAACGATAATGCGAGGGTCACGGTGTCGTTGATGAAAGCGCTCTTGTATGCAAACCATACCTCAGATTCCGTAGACTATGGAAAAACCTTAGATGAGCTTGAGCGTGTTACGTCTTCCGAAGATATCACCCACACTCTGAACCTCTCCCTTGCCGCTTTTTATCAAGATGAGAATCAATGGGCAAAAAGTAAACGCATACTTAATGAGTTAAACCATACCAAGGAAACACAAGATAGCGGCAATGGCAGGACTAACGAGCGAATTAGCACCTTGGTATTACAGATACGACAAAGTCACCATGAGGGTGAAGAAGTAAAGCTGCAACAATATTGCCGAGACTTAGACGGCGTATCTGAGGTGCAAATGACACTGAATGCCAATCCTAACTATTTAATTGCCAACACCTTCGCAGCCCTGTGTTTAGGTAAACAAACTAAAAGCCAACAAATGTTGGTACAGTTAGCGGACCAGGACGTCACTGTCCCGCCCTATTTCAGTATCTTTAACAAGGAGAAGTAAATGGCTTTATGCACTTATAACTATACGGTTTCGGTCAATACGCAAAAATCCCCTCCGGTATATACCATCTATGATTCTGATGATAACCCTACCGATGGCCCGCTTTCTGTAAAGAATAAAAATACGGTGATTACCTATACGTTAAACAAAGACAGTAATCATCTTCGATTTATTGAACCTGAAATTTCCGGCGACCCGGATCACGATCTTTCCTACACCCTGTCGGCAGATGGTCAAACCCTCATTATTATTGATGCCAACACCGATGAGGAAGACATTTGTCTTAAACTGGTTACTATTCCGGGACGACAGACCTATATCAGCCCTGATCCCCAGATCTTAAATCGCCCTAAGTCCTAACAGTCATTCGGTGATAGACCCCGTTTAACAAAGAAGCTGCGCTTTGCTTCTTTGTTATTATTCTAAACAAATTTGATTTCTACCCTGAGATTTCGCTCGATACAGTAGAACATCGGCGGCATCAAGAAAAGAAGCCACATTTTGAAAACGTTGATTAACCTGAGTAGCCACGCCAACACTCACGGTTAAAAACGGCACAGACCCCGTGGATAATTCTTTAAAGGTCAATTGGGCGATGTGTCGCTTAATCCTGATAGCCAACAGATGGGCGGTATGGCTGTTGCAATGGGGTAGAATTAGCGCGAACTCTTCTCCCCCGTAACGTGCAGCAAGCGCATCACGATGGGGTAAACTGAGTTTAATGGTCTCGCCTATACGTTTTAAACACTTATCCCCAGCTAAATGACCAAAGGTATCATTAACTTGCTTAAAATGATCAATATCCAAGAGGATGAGACTTAAAGGCGTGGATTCGCGATTTGCAGAAGTCCAATGCTGATCTAGCATTTCGGCAAAATGATGCCGATTAGCAAGGCCGGTTAGTTGATCAGTGGTCGCTTTTTCTTTAAGCACTGAAAACTCCGCTTTGTGGGCAGTTAAATCGTGAATAATACAAAGATAAAGCGCGTCACTATTATCGGTACTTTTCTCTAATAAGGAGATAGATAAGTCAACAGCCACACTGCTACCGTCTTTTCTGACCAATCTAACCTCTTGTGGGGCTGTGCTCAGATCCACCGCACAGCCGTAATTAGCACTTGAGATAATCTGTTTTTTCAAGGTTAGGCAAGTATCACTGATATATATAAGAATGCTCTCGCCAAGTAATTCTTCGCGCCGAGCACCAAATAAAGTGGCGCCATGATTATTGATAATTTCAATATGTCCGCGAGAAGACAAGACCAATACAGGTTCATTTATAAAATTAACCATTCTAGGTAAATTTGCATCACCGTAATTTGGAAACACATCCTTACTTAACACTTCACGTTTGTTGTCAGCCATCTTATTAACCCCGTCTAACGCCCCAAAGAGAAAGCCATAGTACGAGATTGTGCAAACCGATACCTTCCGGAAACCTTACCTATTAACTATTTGTTTTATATATGATATTTAGAACATCAAACGCAAAAAAGCCACCTTTAAACGTCGCTTTTACTTGCCTTTTAAGCCTGCAGCGTGCTGCATTCAGATAAGGACACCCATAACCTAAGCAAATAAAGAGTGTTATTTTTGCCCTGTGAACAACGCAGGCTAGAAGTGTGGTTGGGAACAAAGCATCAGTAGGGTTCAGGCCATTGCAGTGGCACGCCATTGCCATATACACAAAACGTGGGGGAAAGGCGGTTGGTTTTGCCTAAATCGGCGAGGCATTTTTAATGCCTCAAACGCAAAAAAGGCCACTCGTATGAGTGGCCTTTTTCTTGAATTGGGAGCCTGGCGGTGTGCTACTCTCACATGGGGAAACCCCACACTACCATCGCCGCTAATGCGTTTCACTACTGAGTTCGGAATGGGATCAGGTGGTACCACATCGCTATTGCCGCCAGGCAAAAAACTTTGTTTAACAATTTCGGAAAGCTTGATATCAATGTCAATCAGAGTAACTACTACTCTAACTTACTTAAATTAGTCAGTCATTTAACTTACAACACATAAGTATAAAGCTACTTAG
>NZ_JAHKQF010000007.1 GCF_018860965.1 Alteromonas sp. C1M14
CGAAAGTTGGTCAACATTGGATTCGAATCCTAATGAATAACTACTGTTACAGTGCTTATTGATTAGGGTTTTTTACTCTAAACCTGTTCTTTAACAATTTGGAAAGCTGATATTAGTAATCAATCAAATTGAGTAACTGAGAATATCGAAATGATGTTCTTTCACGCTACTCTATCTGACAAACGGCGCAGCGTAAGCTGCAAAGTAAATTGATTAGACAGTCATGCATACAACAGAGATAACATCTCACCTGACTTCGGATAAAAAGGCGAAGGTTAGGCGCATTGAAGTCCATCCTTTTGGCGTGTCGCACGCTTTGGATAACAATGTAATGGTTGTAGAAGCTTATCTTTCATGTGGTAAGTAGATACAACGACGTTTGAGTAATCAAGCGGAAGCTATTTAGGGTTGTATGGTTAAGTGACTAAGCGTATACGGTGGATGCCTTGGCAGTAAGAGGCGATGAAGGACGTGTAAGTCTGCGAAAAGCGGTGACGAGCTGACAAAACGCATTTGAGTCATCGATGTCCGAATGGGGAAACCCACCCGCTTGCGGGTATCATTAACTGAATACATAGGTTAATGAGGCAAACCCGGGGAACTGAAACATCTAAGTACCCGGAGGAAAAGAAATCAACCGAGATTCCCTTAGTAGCGGCGAGCGAAAGGGGAGCAGCCGATGTTTATTGCAATAGTGGAATATTCTGGAAAGTTTAACGGTACAGGGTGATAGTCCCGTACACGAAGTTGCAATAGGCACATATTAAGTAGGTCGGGACACGTGTTATCTTGACTGAAGATGGGGGGACCATCCTCCAAGGCTAAATACTCCTTACTGACCGATAGTGAACCAGTACCGTGAGGGAAAGGCGAAAAGAACCCCTGTGAGGGGAGTGAAATAGAACCTGAAACCGTATACGTACAAGCAGTGGGAGCCTCATTTATGGGGTGACTGCGTACCTTTTGTATAATGGGTCAGCGACTTATATTTAGTAGCAAGGTTAAGCGAATAGCGGAGCCGTAGCGAAAGCGAGTGTTAACTGCGCGTTTAGTTGCTAGGTATAGACCCGAAACCCGGTGATCTAGCCATGGGCAGGTTGAAGGTTGAGTAACATCAACTGGAGGACCGAACTCACACCTGTTGAAAAAGGTGGAGATGACTTGTGGCTGGGGGTGAAAGGCCAATCAAACCGGGAGATAGCTGGTTCTCCCCGAAATCTATTTAGGTAGAGCCTCGGACGAATTCCATGGGGGGTAGAGCACTGTTAAGGCTAGGGGGTCATCCCGACTTACCAACCCTTTGCAAACTCCGAATACCCATGAGAACTATCCGGGAGACACACGGCGGGTGCTAACGTCCGTCGTGAAGAGGGAAACAACCCAGACCGCCAGCTAAGGTCCCAAAATATTGCTAAGTGGGAAACGATGTGGGAAGGCTAAGACAGCTAGGAGGTTGGCTTAGAAGCAGCCACCCTTTAAAGAAAGCGTAATAGCTCACTAGTCGAGTCGGCCTGCGCGGAAGATGTAACGGGGCTAAGCAATATACCGAAGCTGCGGCAGCATAGTTTACTATGCTGGGTAGGGGAGCGTTGTGTAAGTGGCTGAAGGTGAACTGTGAAGTTTGCTGGACATATCACAAGTGCGAATGCTGACATGAGTAACGATAATGGGGGTGAAAAACCCCCACGCCGGAAGACCAAGGTTTCCTGTCCCATGCTAATCAGGGCAGGGTAAGTCGGCCCCTAAGGCGAGGCAGAAATGCGTAGTCGATGGGAAACGGATTAATATTTCCGTACTTATATAATCAGTGATGGAGGGACGGAGAAGGCTAAGCAAGCTTGGTGTTGGTTATCCAAGTGAAAGTGCGTAGACCGAGAACTTAGGTAAATCCGGGTTCTTAAAGTTGAGACACGAGACGAGCCACTAAGGTGGTGAAGTTGTTGATGCCCTGCTTCCAGGAAAAGCTTCTAAACTTATGATTATGTGAACCGTACCCCAAACCGACACAGGTGGTCAGGTAGAGAATACTAAGGCGCTTGAGAGAACTCGGGTGAAGGAACTCGGCAAAATAGTACCGTAACTTCGGGAGAAGGTACGCCCCTGTTTGTGAAGGCTTTACGCTGTAAGCAGATGGGGGTCGCAGTGACCAGGTGGCTGGGACTGTTTATTAAAAACACAGCACTGTGCTAAATCGTAAGATGACGTATACGGTGTGACACCTGCCCGGTGCCGGAAGGTTAATTGATGGGGTTAGCTTAGGCGAAGCTCTTGATCGAAGCCCCGGTAAACGGCGGCCGTAACTATAACGGTCCTAAGGTAGCGAAATTCCTTGTCGGGTAAGTTCCGACCTGCACGAATGGTGTAACCATGGCCACGCTGTCTCCACCCGAGACTCAGTGAAATTGAAATCGCAGTGAAGATGCTGTGTACCCGCACCTAGACGGAAAGACCCCGTGAACCTTTACTACAGCTTGGCACTGAACATTGAACCTACATGTGTAGGATAGGTGGGAGGCTTTGAAGTGTGAACGCTAGTTTGCATGGAGCCGTCCTTGAAATACCACCCTTGTATGTTTGATGTTCTAACATAGGTCCCTTATCGGGATTGTGGACAGTGTCTGGTGGGTAGTTTGACTGGGGCGGTCTCCTCCCAAATAGTAACGGAGGAGCACGAAGGTTAGCTAATCACGGTCGGACATCGTGAGGTTAGTGCAATGGCATAAGCTAGCTTAACTGCGAGACAGACACGTCGAGCAGGTACGAAAGTAGGTCATAGTGATCCGGTGGTTCTGTATGGAAGGGCCATCGCTCAACGGATAAAAGGTACTCCGGGGATAACAGGCTGATACCGCCCAAGAGTTCATATCGACGGCGGTGTTTGGCACCTCGATGTCGGCTCATCACATCCTGGGGCTGAAGTCGGTCCCAAGGGTATGGCTGTTCGCCATTTAAAGTGGTACGCGAGCTGGGTTTAGAACGTCGTGAGACAGTTCGGTCCCTATCTGGTGTGGGCGTTGGATGATTGAGGGGAGCTGCTCCTAGTACGAGAGGACCGGAGTGGACGAACCGCTGGTGTTCGGGTTGTTTTGCCAAAGGCATTGCCCGGTAGCCAAGTTCGGAATCGATAACCGCTGAAAGCATCTAAGCGGGAAGCGAGCCCCGAGATGAGTCATCCCTGAGGTTTAACCTCTCTGAAGGGTTGTTGTAGACTACAACGTTGATAGGCAGGATGTGGAAGCGTTGCAAGGCGTTAAGCTAACCTGTACTAATTGCCCGTGAGGCTTAACCATACAACGCCTAAGTAGCTTTATACTTA
>NZ_JAHKQF010000019.1 GCF_018860965.1 Alteromonas sp. C1M14
CTTTCCCCTCTTCGAGGGCCGATGCGTGTTCTTTTAAGGCCTGACGGACCGTGCCTTTACCGTTGTGGCATGCCAATTAAATGAACGCCCTAGGAAAACATTGAAATTTAAAACGCCATCTCACATGATTGATTAGGGTGTTGCGATGATCATCTGAATCTACAGCGGCGTACTTCGCAAAGCAGTCCGATTGAGGTACGCCTTTATCAAGGATAATAGCGATTGCTGGCCTGTTCGTTGGCTATTTCGGATGCTGGATGTTCATCCAAGCGGATACTATGCCTGGAGCAGTAAGCCTCTGTCAAAACGCGATAAAGCCAACCGACGCCTAACAGGACTAATAAAGCAATTCTGGCTGGAGTCTGGAGGCGTGTACGGCTACCGAAAAATCCATTCAGATTTACGGGACATCGGTGAACGATGCAGTATTAACCGCGTTCACCGACTCATGGATCGGGAAGGGTTACGTGCCCAGGTTGGCTATCGAAGGCCTCGTCATCGAGGCGGAGAAAGTCACGTTGTGGTTCCAAATCGGCTGTATCGGGAATTTAATCCCGCTGCGCCTGATGAAGCCTGGGTAACGGATATCACTCACGTCCGAACTCACGAAGGCTGGCTATATCTGGCGGTTGTCGTAGACTTGTTCTCCCGAAAGGTCATCGGCTGGTCAATGCAGCAACGAATAACAAAAGATATAGTGCTCAACGCTCTGTTGATGGCTGTATGGCGCAGGAATCCAAAGCAAAAAGTGACAGTACACTCAGATCAAGGAAGTCAATATACCAGCCATGACTGGCAGGCATTCCTAAAATCAAATGGTCTGGAGGGAAGTATGAGCCGACGAGGTAACTGTCATGATAACGCCGTTGCAGAAAGCTTCTTCCAGCTGCTGAAGCGAGAAAGAATAAAAAAGAAAATTTACTCAACCAGAGACGATGCTCGTACTAACATATTCGATCACATCGAAATGTTTTATAACTGCAAACGCAAACATGACTCCAATAATTTACCGTCACCAGTAGAGTATGAAAAACGCCATGTTCAACGGCTGGGAAGTGTCTAGGTTAGTAGTGGCGATTCAAATAGTTATTTAGGTGCTCAGATCGTTGGAAAGCTAAAAATAATCCTCAGCCACTGACTGAATAACGGAAATCATTTAATCAACACAGCTCCATGCGGTTTACAGAGGTAAAAAATGAGGATATGTTATTTATTCAACCATAAAGTAACTCATATTCAAATCTAAAGACAAGTTGGAATATGGAGCTGAAATGTCGAGAAATGAATTTAAATACAGTAGTCGATATAGGTCGTTGTCTATTTCACAGATTTTTTTGTATGTTGGAATAATTATCCTTATTACTCCTCAATTGTTAGAGCTAATTGGTTTTATTGCTGACCTTTACTTTGCTCAAGCGCCTGAAGAAGGAAAAGAGCAATTTAAATCAGCTTACAGCTTAAGGATATTGGCTGGTTCATTTTTTTTAAGTTTTATTTTTCTTATTCTAAGTTTTTTACTTTCTAAGTTCGATAAGTAGTTTTTAAAATAAAGGGATTTTGCATAAAATTAAAATTATTCTTACCATCAATTGCTTTTTTTATACTTTTTATTGGTGAAGCCAGTGCTGATAATAAGTTATTAAAATGCGATAATTGTACAACCTCACAAACTATGTCGCTTGTTGCAGGACAAAACGTAAATGAATCTCCCTTCCATAATTTCTATGTGGTGGATTTTATAAAAAGAAAATTTATTTTTATCGACTAACATCAATTCCTGAAATTGGCAGATTCGATGTCACTCGACTATCGCTATCAAGCTCAACTCAAGCCGCAGTGGATGAATATTATTGCATCTTCCACTTCTGGTTCTGAGTGTACCAGTGCCGAACGTATGTATAGTTATGTAACAGATTCTAGTGTTAGAACTGAAGCTTATCAAAACGCAATTATTCAGCAACCAGTAAGACAGAGTATAAGTATCGCTTGGAATAATCTAATTGATGTAGCGAACATATCTGTTAGTGTTGGTGGTGTGGAAGTAGATTTATTTAAGAAAGAAACCGAAGTGTTTTTTCCTGACGGTGGCTACATGCGTGTTGTCAACCGCCCAAATGTTCCCCAAATGGCTGTAATTCCTGGTTCTGCATTAGATTGTAATGGTAATAGTATTCCAACTACCAGGGACGAAGTTCCTGGTACGTATTATCATTCAACATTGGCTGAAAACGAGAACTTTAGAGAGTATGTTAGATCGTTTGGCGTGGGGGTCAGGGTAAATAACAAAACTTGCTATACTGGACCGATTCAGACGAAATGTATGCCCTCAAGTAAAGATCCGGATAAGATGGAGTGCATTGCTGTTATTCCTGAATGCTTCTATTGAATTCCATAGCAATAAATATAGCTATTAGCTGGAATTAGTTTTAGCTAATAGCTTATTCACATAATTTAAAGCTATTGATATCCTCGAAGATGAAAATCGGCGGCTTAAAGCGATGTTCGCAGACTTAAGTCTGGAACACCGAATACTGAAAGATATTGTTGAAAAAAAACTGTAAAGCCAGCGATAAAGCGTGAGTTGGTCGACTATGCGCGAGAGCAGCATGGTGCCAGTTTACGGCTTGCTTGTCGCGCTGTTGGCATTAGCGATTCGGTTTATCGTTATCAGTCTGACCACACGCGGGATGATTTACTCATAGCCAAGCTTCTTGAAGCTGTCGAGCGATATCCCGCCTACGGGTTCAGTAAACTCTTCAAAATCCTGAGGCGCTGGGGCTTTCGGTGGAATCATAAGCGTGTACATCGGATTTATTGTGAGCTGAAGCTGAATAAGCGACGCCGTGGTAAACGGCGTCTACCAGCGAGAAATCCTGAACCAATGGCTGTTCCGACACAGGCGAACCATTGTTGGTCCATGGATTTCATGTCCGATAGTCTCCAATGCGGACGACGATTTCGGACATTCAATCTGGTAGATGACTTCAACCGTGAAGCACTGACTATCGAGATTGACCTTAATCTGCCATCTCAACGCGTTGTCAGAGTGTTGGAGCGCGTTGTGGCCTGGCGTGGCTACCCCAATAAGCTGAGAATGGACAACTGACCAGAATTCATATCAGTCACACTGGCCAGTTGGGCAGAAGAGCATGGTATTGCACTGGAGTTTATCAAACCTGGTAAACCAACACAGAACTCATTCATCGAAAGATTCAACCGGACTTTGAGGTGATTTTAAAAGTGCTCCATTTGGGCGTAGTATTAGCACTTTGCTAAACGCAATAGCATCGTATAACGACGTAAGAAAATAGAGAATAATTATGAAACATCCATTTAAAATGAAAACACTGGCCCTTGTGCTGTTGAGTGTCAGTGCTTTATCTTCCTGTTCGAAGCCTGAATTGGTAACAGAAAAAGCCACTACCGAAGGCGTGCAACTGCTTACCGATGAGTCTCGTCTAACTATTTACTACCCGGTAGAGTTAACTTCCGATTTAAGTGATCTTAGCGACAAACAAAAGCAATTAATTGGGCTTCTGATTGATGCCTCTAAAATTATGGATAATCTATTCTGGCAGCAAGCTTTTGGTGAAGATAAAGCGCAATTTCTAGCCAAGCTTGACGATCCTAAAGTGAAAAAGTTTGCCGAAATTAACTATGGTCCTTGGGATCGGTTAAATGGTGATAAACCGTTTTTAAGTGGATATGGCCCTAAAGCCCATGGCGCAGAATTTTATCCTCACGATATGACCAAAGCCGAATTTGAGCAACAGGATTTTACCGATAAAAAAGGCTTGTATTCGGTGGTCGAACGCAACAAAAACGGTGAACTCATCACCCTTCCGTATTCTGAAAAGTACAAAAAAGAACTTAGCCAGGCTGCCCATATTCTAAAAGAAGCAGCCAACTATGCTGAAGATCCTGCCTTTGCTGATTACCTCAATATGCGTGCTGAAGCCTTAGTTACAGACAACTATCAGGCCTCTGACTTTGCCTGGATGGATATGAAGAACAATCCCATTGATGTGGTGATTGGGCCCATTGAAACTTATGAAGATCAACTGTTTGGCTACCGTGCTGCCTTCGAGTCTTATGTGTTGGTTAAGGATATGGCATGGAGCGAAAAACTCGCCAAATATGCTCAGTATTTGCCAGCGTTACAGGTTGGGTTGCCTGTAGACGATAAATATAAAGCGGAGACTCCAGGGTCGGATGCTGATCTTAACGCTTATGATGTGGTTTATTACGCCGGCCATTCCAATGCGGGCAGTAAAACCATTGCCATTAACCTGCCAAATGACGAACAAGTTCAGCTACAAAAAGGCACCCGTCGCTTGCAACTGAAAAATGCCATGAAGGCTAAGTTTGATCATATTTTGGTGCCCATTGCTGAGCAATTAATTGCGCCTGCGCAAAGAGAACACATTACCTTTAATGCGTTCTTTGCCAATACCATGTTCCATGAAGTGGCCCATGGCTTAGGCATAAAAAATACCATTAACGGTAAAGGCACGGTTCGTCAGGCCTTAAAAGAACACGCATCAGCCCTCGAAGAGGGGAAAG
>NZ_JAHKQF010000004.1 GCF_018860965.1 Alteromonas sp. C1M14
TTTGCTAACTTTCGTTAGCGGCTTCAGCGGTTTACCCTGAAGCGGGACGCGCATTCTACGCGGTTTGTTTTCAGTGTCAACATCTTTTTGAAATTTAATTTCTTAAGCTGCTTTCTTGAAAACTGTTATAACAATCACTTACGTTATCTGCTATAACAACTCCTCCGTGTCCCGTTTGACGTTCTCCGTCGAAGTGGTGCGCATTATAGGGAATTCTAAGGAACGGTCAACAGGGAAAGTTGAAAAAATCGTGTTTTATTGTTTGAATGCTCACTTTGCAAACAAACAAGTCAAAAAACAAACAACTTGAACTAATTGTGTATACAATTGTTCATATATAAGAACAATAATAAAATCCTAAATGGATAAATAACCAACAGAGGGTGGAGTATGTCTCCGATAATTTGCTTACGCTTTTTCGTAGTAGCAATGTGTTTCCCTACTATGTGTTTAGCTACAACGAACAACGAACCGCAAAAAACTGATGAGTACCAGGTACAGTTTTTAAAACGCCAGGTCGATCAAAACATGTCAATTGGTCGTGCTATACGATCGATTGCCAGTCATTACCCTCAAGACGTCGTCTCTATTGTGGATGTTGCGTTAGATACCTATCCAGATAAATACCGCGAAATCATCTTCGCTGCTATTTCTGCACAACCCGCCTCAACCGAAGATATTGTAAGAATGGCTATCGAAAAAGAAGTAGGTAGTTGTCCGTCGATTGTTCAGCTAGCCATTCAAGCCGAACCGAGCTATGTCGACTTTGTTGTTCAGGCCGCCGCTAATGCAACACCAGACGAACTAAATGATATTGTGCGTGTTGCCGTGCAAACTGAGCCTGACTCGGCGGATCGCATTGTACAAACCCTGTCGCAGGAACACCCTAATAAACTTGTGCAGATCATGTCTACAGCGTTACACGCTGTACCCTATGTTGGCGAATATGTTGTTGATGCCTTATTAGCAGTGTTTCCCGGCCAATCTGAAGAAGTTGTGACTACCGCGCTAAAAGAGACGTCAGCCGAGAAAGAACAAACAATGCGTATTTTGCAAACCGCGCAAAGCTATGGCGTTTCAGATGCTAAGCTAACGGAGTATGGTGAAACTGCGGGTTTAAACGAAACAGAAATTGCACAAGTTCTGAATAACTAGCTTTCATACTTGCACATCTTACACAGAGTAACGTTAATTCCTTTAAAGTTACTCTGTGTATTCTTTAATTGAAAAGTTTTCTCGTTTTAGCGTTAAATTCGGACTATAAGCCGGATCATGGGCTATAACGTCTGCCCACTTCGTTTGTAGGTATGTCAGCTCTCGTTGAAACCGCGCCGCTTTTTCAGGAGCAATATCCAGCCCTCGGCTTACCGATTCATGATGATAAAGTTCCGCTTCGGCACAATACACATTTCTAACACCAGCCTCTTTTATCCGAAGACAAAAATCCACATCGTTAAACGCCACCGTAAGGTCTTTTTCATTTAAGCCCCCTACTGCGTTAAATAGCGACTTCTTCACCAGCAAGCAGGCAGCAGTAACTGCACTGTAATTCTGGGTGGCTATTAAACGCTTCATGTACCCTGGATGATAGCGAGGGAAATACTTATGTGCGTGACCTGCGCCACCACCGTAACCTAATACCACGCCACCATGCTGAATGCGGCCATCCGAATAAATAAGCTTCGCCCCTACGCAGCCAATATCTTCCCGTATGGCATGACCGACCATAAAGGTTAGCCAATCGGGTTTAATGACCTCAATGTCGTTGTTTACCAACCCCACCACGTCTCCTTTAGCGTGCTGAACGCCAAAGTTGTTGATCGCCGAATAATTGAACGGCCCGGGATAGGACAACACACGAATGTTCGCTATCTGCTTTAATGATTCAAAATACGCTAAGCTGTCGGGTTCGTCAGAGCCATTATCAATAAGCAAAATTTCGTAATGTTTATACGTGGTTTTAGTAAGAATGGAATCGATACAGGCTTTAACTAAGTCTTTGCCATTTTTGGTAGGAATAATTAGCGACACCAGAGGGTTCTTTGTTACCGGCCATTGCACGTGATTTACCTGTAAGGCTTCATTATAGGCCAACGCCGCCGGCGTTTGATCTGTTAGCACCTTCGACACATCATTTAAGCCGACTTTTATATGGGCAGATTTTGAAGACCGATGCACCACGGTATAAGGTACATGCCCCATGGAAATTGCAGGGCTTATAAAGGCCAGTTCAGCCACCAGACCAGCAATACTTTGTACATCTGTATACCGCACCTGTTGTAAGGCTGCTGCTGTTACTAACACGCCTGTATCTATATAGGCGGTAGAATAAAACAGTTCTGGGTTCCAATCGGGTAAAAAATGAGGAGAGCTGAGCTTTCCTTGTTTGTCCCGCATATCGGTATCGCAATACACGAGGGAATGCGTGCTTAGTGCATGAAATAGTAACTTTAAGGCATGTTGGTGTAATGTATCACCAGCGTTGAGCAATAAAACCGGAGCGCCCTTGTCTAAACGATCGATGGCGCCACTAAGCCGGCTTGCCTGCAGCACATCGGTGCGAGGGCCGCTTTCGCCTACAACAATGACCTTTAAAGATGACAACCGTAAGCGCGACAATGCACCAAGGGTGACTTCCACACCACTGTTACCCACAATAATCACTTGCAAGGCATCAGGAGTTGTATAACCACTTGCTAATGCAGTGACCGTTTGGTTTTGTTGTTGTTGATATTTACCATACATGGCCATCCGCTTTTTTTTGCTGGGAAAGCCGTAGAACAGGCCCGAACGCTGTAAAGATTTACTATAAAACTCGGTGAGCTTGTGATTACTTTTGAGTTTATTTTTGATGGTGAGTGGCAACAGGCCTATGGCCCCTTTCACCGTTAGCATAGCAATCTTCTTCATACCGCGAGATATTCCTCAACTATTCAACAAAAAGGCCGCTGTAATAGCGGCCTTAAAAGTGTAACACGGTTTAACGGCGGGATTTAACTTCCTGTGCCTAAACGCTCGCCTTGATAACTACCGTCAAGCACTGCCTTCCACCATGTTTCATTATTTAAATACCACTCTACGGTTTTACGAATACCGCTTTCAAACGTCTCTTGCGGTGCCCACCCTAACTCGCGCTGTATTTTTGAAGCATCGATGGCATAACGCATGTCATGACCAGGGCGATCTTGAACATAGGTAATTTGTTCTTCGTAAGGAGCGTCTTTTGGTTTAACGTCATCTAAAATGGTACAAATGGTTTTAACAACGTCGATATTCTGCTTTTCGTTGTGCCCACCAATGTTATAGGTTTCACCTATTTCGCCTTGTAGGGCAACTAACACTAACGCCCGGGCGTGATCTTCCACATACAACCAGTCACGAATTTGATTCCCTTTACCATAAACAGGCAAAGGCTTACCGGCCAACGCATTAAGTATGACTAATGGAATAAGTTTTTCGGGGAAGTGATAAGGCCCATAATTATTTGAGCAATTCGTTACTAACGTAGGCAGTTTATAAGTACGCAACCATGACCGCACAAGTTGGTCTGAACTGGCTTTACTCGCCGAATACGGCGAGCTAGGTGCATAAGGCGTTGTTTCGGTGAATAACGGCAGCTCTGTACCTGGCGCCACATCATCTGGATGAGGCAAATCGCCATACACTTCATCAGTGGAAATGTGGTGAAACTTAAAGCCTGCTTTTTTATCACCGTCTAACGACGACCAATAAGCCCGTGCTTGCTCTAGCAATGTGTAAGTACCTACCACATTGGTTTGAATAAACTCGCCTGGGCCATCAATGGAGCGATCCACATGAGACTCTGCCGCCAAGTGCATAATAATATCTGGCTGCCAGGTGGTAAGCACACGTTTTATTTCATCAGCATCGCATATATCCACTTTTTCAAAATGGTAGCGCTCGCTATTAGAAACTGGCGCAAGGGATTCTAAGTTCCCTGCGTAGGTTAGCTTGTCGACATTAATCACAGCATGATCGGTGTCGTTGATAAGGTGTCGTACCACGGCTGAGCCAATAAACCCTGCCCCACCTGTGACTAATATTGTTTTGCTCATCATTATTAACTCTGTATTAAGCTTTCAGCTCATCCATCATCGCCGACAATTGCTTGCGCCAATGGGTAGGATGAATAGAAGAAAAAGTGTCTCGCGTTAGGGTTTTATCTAACACGCTATAATGGGGACGCTTTGCCGGCGTAGGATATTGGGACGAAGGAATGGGCATTACCGGAACGGCATTTTCCAATAGTCCCTTTTCTATGCCTAACTCTTGAATAGCTAAGGCAAAGTCATACCAACTACAAACGCCTTCGTCTGTCCAGTGATATACCCCGTGGGTTTTATTCTGTGCTGCGTACACACAGGCTTGTGCCAACCCTTTTGCCCACGTTGGTGTGCCCACTTGGTCGTCAATTACCCCAAGCTGAGGTTTTTCGGCCATTAAGCGCAGCATAGTTTTAACAAAATTATTGCCGTGAGAGGAATACACCCACGCAGTGCGGATAAGACAACTGGCCTCTGGTAACGTTTGAAGCAGCGCCTTTTCACCCTCGGCCTTGGTTTTGCCATAAACGCCCTGGGGTTCAATAGCATCATCCACCGTATATGGAGACCCTTTGCTACCGTTGAACACATAGTCGGTAGACACATGCACTAAAAACACGCCGGCTTGTTTACAGTACGAAGCCAAATTGGCCACACCCTGAGTATTAATTAATGCTGCAGCCTGCTCGTCGGTTTCGGCTTTATCTACCGCGGTATAAGCTGATGCGTTAATAATGGCATCGGGCTTAACAGCATCCAAGGTTTTTGTTAGCGCGTTAAGATCCGTAATATCAATGTCGTCGCGACCAAAGCATGAAACATGATCGCCAAGTAGTTGCTGAAGTTCGAAAGACAGTTGGCCTGATTTGCCAATTACCACCATGTTCATGATAATCCTTAGAACGTTGGGGCGTCTGAAAACGCCAATCCGTCAGCATCTTTGGCTGATAACGCAGGCGCTTGCCCATTCACTAGCGGCCATTTAATGCCAATGGTGGGATCGTCGTACTTAATACTAACTTCAGATTCTGGATGATAGTAATCTGTGCATTTATACACAAATTCGGCCGACTCACTGGTAACGTAAAAACCGTGTGCAAACCCAGCTGGTACCCAAAGCTGACGCTTATTTTCAGCATTTAACAGCACACCTACCCATTTACCAAAGGTGGGAGAACTTTTGCGCATATCTACCGCAACATCGAATACTTCACCACTTACCACACGTACCAACTTACCTTGGGTGTGTTCAAGCTGATAGTGCAGCCCACGCAAAATGCCCTGCTTAGATTTCGAATGGTTGTCTTGCACAAATTCAACGTCTGCACATTCTTTCTTAAACCAATCGGTGCGGAAGGTTTCCATAAAAAAACCACGTTCGTCACCGAAGACACGTGGCTCTATAACTTTAACATCAGGGATGTCAGTTTGAATAACTTGCATGAAATTACTATTCCAAATTATTAGATACGACAATATATTGAGTAGCGTGGGAAAGCCAACGATGGCTTTCCACTTTAAAGTACGAAGATACTACCTTATGCGATCGTTGATGACTTTTAATAGATACGTGCCATAACCGCTTTTAACTAGGGGCGCAGCAAGCTTTTCTAGTTGCTGAGCATCAATATAACCCATTCGATAAGCCACTTCTTCAGGGCAACATATCTTTAAGCCTTGGCGTTTTTCTATGGCGGCCACAAAGTTAGCGGCATCAAGCAGGCTATCTAATGTACCGGTGTCGAGCCAAGCCGAGCCTCGACCCATTAGCTCTACTTTTAGCGAGCCTTCTTCTAAATACATTGTATTTAGATCTGTGATTTCAAGCTCGCCACGAGGAGAAGGCTTTACTTCTTTCGCAAAATCGACAACCCGATTATCGTAATAATACAAACCGGTAACAGCATAATTCGATTTAGCCACTTTAGGCTTTTCTTCTATCGATAACGCCTTCCAGTTTTCATCAAAATCTACCACGCCATAACGTTCGGGGTCGGTAACGTGATAACCAAATACGGTAGCGCCCTGCTCTTGCGCATAAGCATTAGTTAAAGACTGACGTAAGTCGTGACCATAATAAATGTTATCGCCCAAAATAAGGGTACAGGCATCGTTGCCAATGAATTGCTCGCCAATAATAAAGGCTTGTGCAAGGCCATCGGGAGACGGTTGCGCCGCGTATTGCACGTTAATACCTAAACTAGAACCATCGCCAATTAAGTCAATAAAGCGCTGCTGTTCTTGAGGGGTAGTGATGATAAGAATATCTTTGATACCTGACATCATCAGGGTTGCAAGAGGATAGTAAATCATCGGTTTGTCATAAACCGGCATCAGTTGCTTGCTGACTACTTTTGTCAGCGGATGCAAACGGGTTCCTGAGCCACCCGCTAGTATTATTCCTTTGCGCATTTGTCTGCTCCTAGATTTTATGTCGGTATGGTAGCGCGTTATCAAGAGTAATTAAATAATCAAACCTTATTCTTGACCTGAATAGTGCAAACTTACACAATGCTTTTTCGTAAGTAGATTATTTATATAATAATTAAAGTAAAGTAACACCACACACAGATCTTTGTGCTTTACTGCTTGTCTTACCTCACAATTTCGAATGAAAAGGCATTTCAATGGACGCAAAAAGTATGAAATTAGTTGGCTGTATAGATGTACTCAACGCTGGGATCGTGTGTGGGTGGGCTGCTAATTTGAATTCTGAAGAAAGCATTTCTATCGCCATTTATTGCAATAACCAGTTAATGGGTGTGGGTAAAGCCGATATATTCAGGCAGGATCTCAAGGAAGCAGACATTCATTCTGGCTTCCATGGCTTTGAAATAGATGTTGATACTTCCATGCTGGTGAACAATGCAAACATTGAGCTTCGAGAGCAATCCACCGACGCTATAATTGAAACGAATGGATATAACGTTGGCATTATTTCCCCTTCGTGTTGGGCAGAAGCCCAAGGAGTAAGAGATAACCAGTTCTTTTTTGCTATAGCATCTAACGCGCCCATTCACGAAAAAACTGTAGCTATATCCTGTGATGGTAAAGAAATTTGTCAGCATACAATTAACACCCAAGCTAAGTACATTCAGGAACATGTGTGGCTTCCGGCTCATGTTTTAGACAATCAGTGCCACTTACTCGAAATATCAATAAAGGGCTTTGAACAAAAGTTAGGCGGCGGATTTTTTACCCTAAAGCCAATTGTAACTCCATGGATGTATTTAAAAGAAAGCCACAAAAAGCCTGGTTTTATGAGTTTACCTCGCCAAGCTGACTCCAGATATGAATCTCTACATTACCAGCTAGAATCCATTGTAAAAGGCACCTCTTCTAGCGATATGAAATCGGTAATGACGGCACATGCGGTAGTTGTGGAGGGGTATGAAGGAAGATCTAGCTTCCCTGAGTTTAGCCTTCCCAAATTTGATAAGCCTGAAGTATCAATAATAGTACCCGCATATAATAAATTTGAACTGACTTACCACTGTATTGCCTCAATACTTCTTGCTTACAATCAATGCAGCTATGAAGTGATTTTAGCAGACGATTGCTCTACGGATGAAACAGCTAGAGCAGAAAAAATAATCGAAAACTTGGTTATATCAAGAAACCCTGAAAACTTACGATTTTTAAGAAGCTGCAACAGAGCAACTAAAAAAGCTAATGGTAAGTTCATTATTTTTCTGAACAACGACACTGAAGTTTCGTCTTTTTGGATTGATGAGCTAATAGAAAAGCATAAGTCGGATAATTCTATCGGTTTAACAGGTTCTAAATTGCTTAATTTAGACGGCAGTATGCAAGAGGCTGGCGGTATAGTTTGGGAGAATGGTCAACCTTGGAACGTGGGTAGAGATGCTAACCCTCTGCAACCAGAATTTAATTATGCCCGTGAAGTTGATTACGTTTCAGGGGCCGCGATGTGTATTTCCAAAACGGTTTGGGAAGAAGTTGGCATGTTCAGCGAAGAGTTGATCCCTTGCTACTATGAAGATACAGATTTGGCGTTTAAAGTGCGTGACGCTGGATACAAAACTATTTATGTACCAACCTCACAAGTAGTGCATTTTGAGGGACAAAGCCACGGCCGAGATGTTACGAAAGGGTTAAAGCGCTATCAAGTTATAAATGAGAAAACCTTCCGAAACAAGTGGTTTAAAGCATTCAAACATAACGGTACAGCTAGCCTTGAAAACCTCAAAATAGAAAAAGACCGCAATATCGATCAGCGTATATTGGTTTTAGATTATGCTAGCCCTCAGTCGGATAAGGATGCTGGTAGCTACGCCGCTATTCAAGAAATGAAGTTAATGCTTTCCCTAGGGTTTAAGGTAACCTTTGTTCCCGAGAATTTAGCCCATTTTGGTAAGTACACCACAACACTACAAAAATTAGGTGTAGAAGTACTGTATGCACCGTTTTATACGTCTATGGATGATGTATTAGAGCGACGTTTAGATGAAATGGATGCGGTGTATATTACCCGTTATTATGTTGCCGAAGCTTATTTAACAAAAATTAAAGAAAAAGGGAAAAAGGTAGTTTTCAATAATGCCGACCTGCATTTTTTAAGAGAGATACGCGCAGCGCTGCAAAATGGTAAAGATGAAGATAAATTAGCTGCGGCAGTTAAAACTCGAGAACGAGAACTACGTGTGTGTAATAGCGTAGATGCCATTTTAACGTATAACAGTACAGAACAGGCCGTGATCACCAGCTTCATACTCGACGCAGAAAAACTTCATATCACCCCATGGGTTCTAGAAGATAAACAAGCAGGACCAAGCTTTGAAAAGCGCAATGGTATAGTATTTCTAGGCGGTTTTAATCATAGACCAAATGTGGAGTGTGTAGAGTTTTTAGCAGATAAAATAATGCCAGCCCTTGCTAAAAAAAGGCCTGATATAACACTTTATGTATACGGCAGCAATATGCCAGCGGTTATGAAAGAGTTAGAGTGCAACAATATCAAAATGGTAGGATTTGCTGAACACTTAGATGATGTGTTCCATAACCACCGCGTATTTGTAGCACCTTTGTTATCCGGAGCAGGCATTAAAGGTAAGGTTCTTGAATCTATGGCCTACCAGTTACCCGGTGTACTTTCAGAAATTGCGGCCGAGGGCACAGGATTAACCCACGGCATTAGTACGCTGATACCTCAAAAGACGGATGAGTGGGTAGATGCAATCATTAAGCTTTACGATGATAAAAAGCTATGGAACAAGTTTGCAGAAAATGAACTGACTCTGGTTAAATCAAACTTTTCTTTTGAAGGTGGAAAAGCAGCTTTCAAAGAAATATTTGCTTCTGTAGGCTTGTTCACGACTCACTAGAAGGATAACAATTTGAGAAAGGTCATTTTACACTACCATCTGTTTAAAAACGCAGGAACTTCTTTGGACGCCGCTTTTAAAGAAAATTTTAGTGAAGAAGGTCAGTGGGTAACGAAAGAATTTCCTATGAACCCTGCATTGAACCAAAAACAAGTAAAAGAATGGATATTAAACAATCCAAAAGCAGTTTGCTTTTCTTCACATACTGCACTGCTACCAGTTCCTAAATTTGAAGATATAGAAGTTTTTCCTGTTATTTTTGTCAGGCATCCTCTCGATAGAATTGCATCCGCCTATTCTTTCGAAAAGAAGCAAACAGTAGACACTTTTGGTTCTGTATTAGCCAGAAACACAGACCTTAAGGGTTATATTGAGACCAGGCTATCACTCCCACATGATAGACAGTGTCGTAATTTTCATGCTCACCGTTTTGCAACAACAAATTTGAAGACTGAAGACGAACATATTTCCTCTTTAAAGGCGTTGGATGAACTACCTTTCGTGGGATTAGTAGAAAACTACGAAAAATCTCTTGAATTATTAGAAAGTCTCTTGATTAAGTTCGGATTCAAAGGTATCTCCATTCAGGCAGTGAAACAGAATGTTTCACAAGATTCAAAACTTTCTATTGATGAAAAAGTAGAAATGGTAAAAGGAAAATTAGGTGATGACTTCTATAATCGAATATTAAACGCCAATCAGAATGACTTTGAACTATATAAGTTAGTGAAGGAAAGGTTTAATAATGCTTAAGGTAGCTGTAGTAGCAAACTGTCAAGCAAGGCCAATTGCATTTCTATTAGAAAATGCCCTTGATAATGTGAAAGTAGTAACTACTGCTATTGTGCACTTACTTAAAGATGATCAAGCTGAAGAATATGAAAAACACTTTGATAGTGCTGATTTTATTATAACTCAAAAAATTGCAGACAATTATCCTTGCCAGTTTATTCAAACTGCTACACTTCGCAAAAAATATAGCCATAAGATTATAGAAATTCCCAATCTTTTTTATCGGGGGTACAACCCAGAGTTAAGATATTATCGGATTCCAGGCCAAGGCACCTTAACTGGCCCAATGGGTGATTATCACAACGAATTAATTTTTAATTCTTGGGCTCATGGGAATAGCGTTACCCATACTATTGAGCACCTATATGATGAAGATATGTGGCTAGCCAAATATTCCTTAATACCGAAACAGTCTTTATCAGAACTCTCAAATCGAGAGGATGATTTAGATATTGAAGTTACTGATATATTAAGAGAAAAATTGAGTATAAAAAGGTTGTTTTACACATTTAACCACCCTTGCTTAGAAATGCTAATTGAAGTGGTTGAAAAACTAGCTGTTCTATTCAGTAGAAAGCGTAAGACATCATTTACTGTCACAGATGTACCAGAGCCACTGAATCAATTCTATCTTCCTGTAAACCCATACGCGGCACAAATTATCGGTTTCAAACTGGAGAATGACCCTGTTACTAATTGCAGAGGCTTAAAAAAAGACGAGCGCGGCAAATATTGTCACAGGGGTTTCTATACAGTTCCAGAACTTGTCGAGGAATTTTTCAAAAATTACGATGAGAATAAAGAACTAATACACGCTAACCTACTATAGTAAAGAATCATATGGATTTTCTAGAAAAAATTGAGCACGAACTTAAAAATAATATTCTTAAGCCAAATGAGTATATGAATTTAGCTAAGAAACTTGGCGATCTCGGGCTCTGTGACTTAAGCAATAAAGTACTGCAAACTGGTTCATTTACGTATAGAAATAATCTTGGACTCACAAATTTATTAAATGAACGCGGTTTAGCTATTCCGCAAGAAATCAAGAAAAAAGTATTTGTGATCGGGTTGAGTCGTACTGGCACGAACTCGTTATCAACAGCGTTGAGAGAATATTCGCTTTCAGGAGCTCATTGGAATGGACCAAATGGAAAGCCGATATTAGATTGGGAAGAAATAGAGCATTTTCAATTCGTTAGCGATACTCCTGTTTCATTTATATTTGAAACACTCTATTACGCATACCCAGATGCTTACTTTATTTATACTACCCGTGAAGTTAGCAGTTGGGCTAAATCTTTAGAGAATCACTTTGAATGGTCAAACGGATTCCAAGGATTTAAAGAGCTAGTATTTAGAACTAAATCTACGCCAAATAAAATCATCAACATTCCTCTTTGGGCGGTTATCCATCGAAATTTGTACGCCAATGCTAGTAGTTGGGAAGATGCTTACAATAAATTTGATCGCCGTGTAAAAAAATTCTTTTCTAACAAAAAAGATGCAAATTTATTGATGCTTGATGTTGGTTTACCTGATGAAGAAAAATGGATAAGGCTATCAGAATTTCTTGGCACCCCGTTTACGCCGTTAAAACCGTTCCCTAGAAAAAATATTAAATTACAAAAGTTTGATAAGAACCTAGATTTAATACATAAAATTTTAGGTCATTCGGTTGAGGAACTTAAATATCTCTCTGAAAAATTTACATCTATACCAGTTAAAAATTATATATCGAAAACTATCGAAAAACCAAACGATTTAATCCTACCTACACTTGACGAAGAAAATATTCATTACGCTATATCAAGAGCGTCTGGAAAGAATAAAGAATTAAATATTTTAAAAATACCTAATGCATATATCAGTTTCGATTTCACTAAGAAATATAGTTATAAATTTTACATTTTTAACGAAAATAAAGAATACCTAGATCGCTGTTCCCATGGAGAATCACCTTTTATTTTAGATGAAGTTCAAAAGGTAGATAAATCTATTGGATTTATAGAGGATAAATTCTCTAATTTTAATGTTTGCCACCTTTTAACTGACAAGCTTTCACGTATTTTTCAAATCGAAGAAGTTATAAAAACTGATGGATATATTCTCTATCACAATAATAGTTACATTGATCAGATAAAAAAACTACTCGCGTTAAACATATTAGATATTACGCAAAAAGGATATGTCACTCTAAAAATAAAAGAGTTAATCTGTAGTTCCTCATCTACATATAGCTTTATACATCCCGCTCAAAATTTGGACAGCCATTTTAATAAACTTAAAGCTCGTATTACTAGGGGTTTAGGCCAAAATATCGACAATAAAATTCCTAGAAAATTTTTTATAGATCGGTCAGGAGCAAATTCTAGAAATATTGTAAATATTGTCCAATTAAATGATTTGTTGGATAAATACAAAATAGAAAAAGTGAAATTAGAAAGTCTTAGTTTATTAGAGCAAATAGAATTATTTAGTTGCGCCGAACTTGTTATCGGAGTACATGGGGCCGGCCTGACAAATGTAATGTTTTGTAAGTCAGATACTAATGTTATAGAAATATTACCAGCTTTGTGCGCTACACCTGCTTTTTACAAAATCTCAATAGCTTCCAATCTAAATTATCGTTTTATCTTGGCAAGAGATGAAGAGTATGAAGTTCCTGACTACCAAAGTTGGAAACATAATCCCGGAAAATATAATCGTCGTAACGTCTTAATTAATATTGATGAACTTGATACGACATTGTCTCAAAAATTAAATTACGGCCGGTCTAGATGAAAATTTGTTTTTGCATAAGCGGACAACTTAGGGGCAGTTTGAATTGCTTAGATAGCCTAAGAAATATCATATCGGTGTTGGAAGTTAAACATCAGGTCAAGGTTGTATTTAGTTTATGGAGTAATATTGGAAACAAAGTAGATGGAGCTATTGCTTTGGGCCAAATGAAACGGATTTTCTCTGATGAAGCGATCAATATTTTTCCTCCATATTTTTATAGTTCCACTTTCTGGGATCACCTCCCACACGTATTGGAAAGCATTAAGCCGAAAGAAGACAAATTTATTGAAGAAAGTTTAAATACTTGGTTTCCGGACAGTATTATAGACATAGAGTCTAGTTCAATGCTGTTAGAGTTTCCATATGAACGAGGCGATAAGAATTCAATTAAAATGCTGTATAAACGTTGGCGATGTAATGAGTTATTAAAAAAGTACTGTATGGATAACTCTGAAGAGTTCGATTTAGTTATCGTTACACGACCTGACGCTCAATTCACTCTTTTAAATGACGAAATAGATCTTACTGAGGAAGCGACGGTTTATGTACCTCATCCTGACGCGGAAAAAAAATTTACAAACGATATCATAGCCTATGGCGATCAAGATGTTATGGACACTTACTGTTCTCTTTTTTCAAAATCAATTTCGAAAGAAATCTGGCGTGGAATACATCTAGAACTAAATGAATTTTTGAAATCTCAAAAAATAGTAGAGCGCCCTCTCAAGTTTATTAAATTTGATTTTTTATATAGAGATAATCCTATTGGCCTGGATGCAATTTCAGGCAGGAATAAAATGTTAGATTCTGCTCTTAAACTAGCCAGTGAAGGTATTAAAAAGAAATCGACAAAGTTGTCCTGTGATGATCAAGATCTTCAAAATATAGTCATGATGAGAATGGCTGATTTATACGAACAAATGGGTGAAGTCGAGAGGGCCTTTAATTGTTTCTTGGGTTCCTACTTATCGACTATACGTTTCGATAGTTTTGAGCGGGGTAATCGTGGTTTTAATGTCCATATTCGAGAGAGGTTTTGTAACTATTTAATTTCTCTCGAATTATACAGTTTTTCTGAGATTCGCGATCAAATTTCTAGTAAGTTTAACAATATCTGTAAAGATAACACCGAGATGTTATTACAAAGTCTAAAAGTAAAGCAAACCATTTATTCATCAATTATTATAAGAATCATAGAAAATGGGGATTTTGATAGGTTATTAGAATTGGATGAGAATTGCGTAGTAAAACATCACGTAGGTAAAAGGCTTTACAATAAGGGGCTTTCTATTGCTTCACGAGACGAAAATCTATCGTTAACAATAATCTCCGTGGCTCATAGAATTTGTCCTAGCTTAAAAACCGCTTAACGACAATAGAGATGTAAAATATTTATATGAAAAATATAGTTATAGACCTCGATGGTACACTTACGGTAGATTCAGAAGCCTCCTATCCGAATAAGCCTATCAATACCGCAGTATTAGATGCACTAAGAGAGTATAAGAATCAGGGATTTAGGATCGTGATATTTACTGCCAGAAATATGCGAACTTACAAAGGAAATGTTGGAGAGATTAACATTCACACGTTACCTGGTATTATTCGTTGGTTAGACGACAACCAGGTGCCCTATGACGAAGTTGTCGTAGGTAAACCATGGTGTGGATTAGATGGCTTTTACGTCGATGACAAGGCTATAAGACCCTCTGAGTTTGCGTCAATGACTTACGAAGAGATTAAAATACTCCTTGCCAATGAAAACCCTAATCGAGATAGTGGCAACAAATGATTTTGATTACTTCTGGAGCCTTTGTGCAGGGAGAACTGGTCTCTGAAGTCGGAGCGCTACCGCCTAGTCTTCTCCCAATAGGTAACAAGCGACTTTACGAATACCAAATATCTTTAGTTAAAAATAGCTTTCCTGGTGAAGATATCTATCTTTCAATCCCTGATAGCTTTGCGCTAACAGATTATGATCTGGCGGCGTTAAAAACCCTAGAAATAAAGCTTCTACGCGTGGCGGAAGAATTGACTCTGGGAAACTCAATACTTTATTGCTGGAATGCTACTGCTAAACACTATAAAAATCTAAAAATTCTTCATGGTGACACTTTATTTGTAGAAACATTGTTACCAAACAAAAACGCTATTTCGACTCATCCTAATAAGGGCGTTTATCAAAGAGCGATTTGGAACGCTGGAGAAGGCGATTCTAACGACATTCATAATAAATTGTCTTCAGACAATGATGTCGTTGTATCGGGATTTTTTGGGTTTAGCGAGCCTCTTTACTTTATGAAATCATTAGTAGAGCAGTCCGGTAACTTTCTTAGAGCTCTTTATGAGTATGACAAAGCATATAGATTCGAAATCTTTCGTGCAGGGAAATGGTTAGATTTCGGGCATGTAAATAGTTTTTTTGCTTCCAGAACAGCGATGACTACTCAACGAGCATTTAATGAGCTTAGCATTACGAAGCGGTATGTAGAAAAGTACTCCAAATCGAAGTCAGAAAAAATATACGCTGAGGGATGCTGGTTCGATAGCTTGCCGTATGAGTTACGTATTCATACGCCTCACCTTTTATCACTCGAGAAAGAGAATGGCACCACTGGATTCTCAATCTATCGGTTAGAATATTTATATCTTTTACCCTTAAGTGATCTCTATGTCTTTGGAAAACTACCTGAAAGGCAGTGGAAAACAGTTTTTAACTCAATAGAGTCTACAATATCTGACTTTAAACGCTGGACGCCGAAGGAGGGAGAACTGGACGTTTCTGTCTTTGACTCTATGTACTTAGAAAAAACTATAGATAGGTTAGCTGATTACAAGGTAGAAGACTGTGAACGTGAAGGTTACACTGCACGTCGCTTCAAGTTAACTTGTGGCTGCGTTGTCAATTTAGCAGAGATAGCGGAATATAGCGCTGAATATATTAGAGAAACTACAGATAAAGAAATCAGTGTTTGTCATGGCGACTTTTGTTTTAGTAACTTGCTCTTCGACAGTAAAAATGAATCTATAAGATGCATTGATCCGCGCGGAGTTCTACCTAATGGAAAGCGTAGCATATATGGCGATAGGCGCTATGATATAGCCAAGCTGTACCATTCTGTAATTGGTCTATACGATTTCATCATTGCAGGTTATTACACACTCGAAGAAAGTAATGATTCTTTATCAATCTCTTTTGCAAAAGAACTAGAAGTTGACTCAGTAATTCAAGAAGCTTTCAGAACTGAACTACTAAATAAATGCGGGTATTCTGAAAAAGAAATACTAGCTATAACTATTCATCTATTTTTGTCAATGTTACCACTACATTCAGATCGGCCAGATCGACAAAAAGCGTTTATAGCCAATGCTATCCGCTTATTCGAAAAATTACTAGGATTTGATAAATGATTGTTATACCCATGGCGGGCTTGTCTACCCGATTTAAAAAAGCTGGATTTTTGAAACCTAAGTATATGCTCGAGGCTCATGGAAATACGTTGTTTTATCATTCGTTAAATAGCTTCAAAGCTTATTTCAAGTCAGAAAGTTTTTTGTTCATTGCTTTAGATTTGAATGATTCTAGATCTTTTATTCAAGAAGAATGTTTAAAGTTAGGAATAGAAAATTATCAAACAGTATTTCTAGAAAAGCCTACCCGCGGTCAAGCTGAGACAGTTAATTTAGGGCTATCCTTAGCTAATGTTTCAGACGATGAATCCATATTAATTTTTAATATCGATACCTTTAGGCCAGGTTACCAATTTCCCTCAGAGTTCGATTTTAAAAAATCTGATGGATACCTAGAGACATTTGTAGGTTCCGGTAAAAACTGGAGTAATATTGTTCCGTTATCATCGAACGAAAGGACTGTTAAATATACTGCTGAAAAAAAAGAAATTTCAGAATTCTGCTGTACTGGCCTTTATTATTTTTCGAAATCAAAATATTTTAAAGATGCATTTTTAAAGTTTTCAAAGTTAGACTTGGAAGAGGTAGACGCTCAGGAATATTACATTGCGCCTATGTATAATATATTAATAGAAAATGGTTTAACAATTAATTATTCAGTTATACCAAAAGAAGATGTTATATTTTGTGGAATTCCCGATGAATACAAAGAGTTTTTAAATCATCCTCTAAAATTGTATTAATAGCACGAGAAAATGGTAGGTTTTTCCCGGATTTTAAATTACAGAAATCAATATTAATTTAAAATGGTTTCATAATAATTATCAACGCACACTTCTGTCTCAATTTTAATAAGAACATTTATGAAAAAAAATAATTTTTTAAAAAACGCGCAGAACAGCCTAAATAATTTACGGCAAAACCCTATACATAATTTTGCTATGAATCATAGCATGATGATTTATAACAAAAATGCGCTCTACACTTTTATTCCTAAAAATGGATGCTCTACGCTTAGGCTAAGTGTAGCTATTGAAAATGGATGTATCGAAGGAATAGAACAGGGGCATTGGATTCACAGCAACAATGGTACCTTTAATGCCACACTTGGCGAAGCGATAAAAGCTGACTATACCTTCACCATACTAAGATGCCCCTTTCGACGCTTATCATCAGTATTCCTTGATAAGTTTGTAGCCAAAGAACCGGAAGCTTGGCAGTACCGGCAGATGTTAGGGCGCCAGGTGGAATTAGACAACCTTACATTTAAAGACTTTGTGCTGTCATTAAAAAAAGGTTGGCTTCTTACCGCGAATATTCATTGGCGGAAACAAGTCGACTTTTTACTTTATCAGGAGTATTCAGACTACTTTTGTCTTGAAAACTTCCCTGAGGCAATTGACACACTACGCGAAAAAATTGGATTTACAGTCCATGATGCAAGGCCGCTTACCAATCATGGCTCAGACGGATTTGAAATTATAGATAATAATTGTTTTGCAAATACATGTGGCTTTGACATATCCGTAATGAAACGTAATGGACAATGCCCTAGTCACAAAGCCATGTACAACGATGAATTGATCGAAACTGTACGCGAACTCTATCGAGAGGACATCTCACTTTATACGGAAAAATTTGGGCCTCAAGCGCTATTATTTTAGTATCCGTGTAGAAGCTTCCTATTTCAGCGAATTCGATCGTTCGTATAGTCCTGCCCTTTCCCTCTGAATTAGTATGGAATGTACTTTTTTACTACTGCGTATTCTTCTTTTAAGAACGGTTTGAATTGTGCTGTGTCTATCTTCTTAGAATTTACCCGAACGTTACTTTCCTGATAGCCAAGTCTCATATTCATGAGTTGAGATAACCTTTCAAGATCCTCTGCAAAATTCTCTGTAACGCCCACGAAATCGAAACCTGATAGAGAAAATTGTGAAAAATAGCTCCTGTAAGGCTTCCTTAAATGTTTTAGTTTCTCGTTAGTCAGAAAAAAATGAAAAATTGTTTCATCCGGTGAATTTAATCGCTCGCCGAATACCTCTTTCAACAATTTATATTCGTTGGTGTGTTTTTGAACAGAGATGATATGCCGCATAAGAGACCAGGCTCGTTGAACTGGGTCTCTCAACCACACAGCACGCTTAATCACTGTATTTGCTATCTCATGACACTCTCTAGGTTTAAAATGCCCATGTACAATCTTTATATTCTTCGGCAGCATACTAAGGTCGCCGCTTTCTGCCTGTTTCACTTCAAAAGGCTTATACAACTTATATACTTTACGTTTTCCTAACGCCTTTTCGTAGGCAATACGAAGTGATGTGCCTGCAGTTTTTGGTATGTGGTGTGAAAACCATACATACTCATCTTGCAACTTTCGCTTGTGAAAAAATTTAATCATGGCTTACCTTATGTTCAGCCTACGCTTGAGTTCTTTAATTTTACTATTAATCACTTTGCCTTCAGGCTTTGTTTTCTTCAATATCATTAACAACGACAACGCTAGTTGAGGGTTACCTTCAGCCAGCACAAACGCAGCTTTTCTTAATACTAAAAAATCTTCGCTGGACAGTTCTGCTTTCTCGCTTTGCGTCCCAAGTGGTATTCCATAAGTTTGGCAAAACTTTTTGTAAGCGTTAAGTATGCCGCTATCAGTTACGTCTCTTAGCACTTTGGCTAAAACAGGCGCTTCTCGAAAAGGTGCTGATTCTACTGTTGCTAGTACAGTTTGATATCGATTCAATATAAACGCCTTTGCATTAGAGATTATCTTTTCAAGCTTATACTGATTATAAAATTGGCTACGCTCGTTCAGGTAAGCTGAAAGAGAATTGTCACTAATAGTAAACTCTAGTGGTCCCGATTTAGCCGGATAACCGTTGCGGTTGTCCTTAAAAATTGAACCAGTTTTAGTTGGCCGTCCTCGTCCGAGCAACGAAATATATTCAATTTGGCTTCTGCAAAAACGATGTAAAATAAAATAGTGGGGAATGGAATGCATTTCTCGTATTTTTGGCACACGGAAATTCGAATCAAACAAACTCGGCCAAGGGCTGCCGTCAGCTAATCGATAATCAGCATTTACGGCCGTAACATTATGCGGGTTAATATCTGTAATAGTTAAATCGGTTCGAAAAAGGGACTTAACATGACGGGCTCGTTCACATTGGTTTTTCCCACCAAATGGCGCACTAAATGGGCTAACTTCATCATTTTTCATCAACCATTCAAACGAAACGACGTCAGCCTTATAAGATTCTATATAGTCCTTTATAGACGTAGTAAAATCTAACGGTGTCCAGAACTCATCAATATCTAGGAATAAAATATGTGTGAAGCCCTTCTTTCTCGCCATCGCTATCACTTTACGATATATCGCAATTTGTGGTGCATTGTAGAAGCGAGAAAAGTACCAATCACCTTTATGAAAAGTTACTCCGGGAAGTGTTTTGAGCGCCGACTTCAATTCACTTGTTGGGTCTGAAGTGTTATTCACATAGATGGCAATTTCATCGAAACCAAAGTATTTATGATGAAAAATCCAATCTGGCAAATAGGCCGCCTCATCCTTAGCGATGGCTGCCAATAGAACTTTATTATTCAAGAACCCTCCAGAGGCTACAAGGAGTTAGTGTCTATTCGTTTCATTTATGCAAACCCAATCACTTCAATTGCCATCAAAACTAGTCTCTGTAAATTCCAAATTTTTGTTGTTCAGTCCAAGTGTTGGAAAATTTCTGTATACGAACATAGTTAAATAACGATTCCCTGGCTTGAGAGAAGGGCACTTTGCATACCTGTATATTAGAAAATTCAGATAAAACAGTATTTAAGATGCCAGGCCCTGTAGCTTGAATGACATCAAAGTTGTATTTTCTCGACCTTAATCTTTGACGCATTAACATCAAACATTTTTCGATGTAAGCACTTTCAGGAGGAACACCAATTATGCTGTTAGTACAATGCGCATCCGCAGGATCGCGATTAGCCTTCACAGCCATATCATCCCGCTGTAATAACACTAAATCATTCTTTCGAAATAGACTAAGACTAGATTTAATTTCCATTGATAAATCAACGTAGAAACCTCCTAATTTATATAGTATTAGTAATCTAGCCATATCACATCTGGATGCGGCGATATGGTTATTTTGGTATAAATTTAGTGTGTCAGTGCAGTAGTGCTGTCGTATAAAAGCAACCACGCTTTCGTCGTCAAAAAATCGATAGTCATAAAACCATTGGCTTCGTCGCGTATTATTCGCAGCATTGCGCAGCTCATTTGGTAGCGATGTTTTATCGTGGCAAAATTGGATAATTCTACGTGGAATACGCTCTTTATTTAGCTTCACTATTAAAAACCTGACTCTTTAAGTAGCTTCATTATTAAAGGCCATCCTAGTCCCCTAACAGGCTCGTACTCTTTATTGTCAAATAATGTGTCCCTGTGCATAAAGCGCTGAGCGATATATTGATTTGAAGGGTTAAAATGTTTATCTAATGCTTGTTGTTCTGAAACCGAGAATAACATTTGGTTAAGCGGAGGTTGTTGTTCTTTATATATATTAATAATTCGGTCACGCTTCTCAAGGTATTCTTGATTACTCTTTGTATCTAAATTATAGGTTTTTACTACCTCTAGCACTGCATTTGGAATAGAAGTATTGACCGTAGCCTTATCTTCCGGTAACTGCTCATTAATATTAAATAATTCTAGAAATTCCGATACGATTTGTCTTGAAAAAGGTAGTACACGTATATTCTCGTCGCCGACAAACTTAGTCCAATTTAAGATAGACTCTTTGAAGTTTAACCAATTGAGATTATTAAATATCAGCGTATGTAGTGAAGCCTTATATCGAACGTTAGGATCTTTAATAAGTTGGTTATACAGAGAAACGACTAACTCAGACTGGCGCCTAACAGTAAAAATAACTTCCACTTTATCAAAAGTTTTGTCACACCATTGTTTAAAACGTGGGTTATTGAGATAAACCGGTGAGAGTTCAGAAGAAAGTAATAACGAATGACATCCCTTTTGTGTCATTTCTTCGTAAACCATCTCGATAACGTCAGCAGCTGTATAATCATTCGAATAAACAGCATCCTGCTTAGAAAAAGCCCAAGCAAAGGTGTGATGGGAACCGTCTGTCCAACGTACACTTTCAGGATAAAGAATACCTTGTTCCTGCAAACTAGTACTGTGTTGACATAACGCGCTCTGAATAGCAGATGTGCCAGTTTTTGACCAACCTGGATGGATATACAAAACTCTCACAGAAATTATGTTCCTTATCTTGTGTTTACTGTTTAACTATCTGTGTTATAAACATCGCTATTAATTCTTCATATGCTTTCCGAATTGCTTCTGAAGGTTCGAGTTCATCTTCGCTAGTTTTCTTATAAAATTCGTCAAACTGAAAATCACTGATGAATTTTTTAAATAGTTTCTCTGTCCTCGGTGAATACAAGTCTTGAATCTTTTTTCTCTGCTCTTGACAAATGAACGTATACGAACTTTTGTTTAATAATGTATTACCATTGAAAAACTTAGTAAGTATATCTTTTACAGACTGATCATGCACATTTTCGTATAACCCTTCGACTTGAGATGCCACCTTACAGATATAAGGGTTAAGTGTTTCATTGAAAACTTCATTTGAAGTGTCAAGGTTCCTCACTGGCACCCTTGATTCAACGAAAAACATCCGTATTAGGTTCCTATTTGAACGATGAAGCATATTTATAGGGATAACTCTAATATTTTTTTTACCATAGATTTTAGCCAGAAAGTTGGCTACAAAAAAATAATTAGGCATACCTTTATTTAAACAGTCGGATAAATAGTCTTCAAATGAATTTCCTAACTTATGATCCCACTGTTGCCATGATGACTGAATAAAGTCATCTTCTGGTCTAATACAATATACAACACGAGATTTTTCGAAATATTCAGCTAAAAGATTGTGAATAGAGTAACCATTTTTCAGACTGAGTTTATTAATTAAATTTTCCGCAGAAATAATTATCTTTTTTACATTAAATTTTTCTGCAAGTTCTCTGATGCGTTCAAGACGGATTCTCATCTCATTTAGTAAACGATCTAGTTCATCATCATTAGACGCTTCATGTATTTTTTTAAAGTAGGCACGAGGTGTATCGTCTTGCTTGCGGAAGCCTTCTTCAAACGATAGCTTCATGTTTGAATCAGGAAGGAAGACACCGTTTTTTTCAAGCTCATTGCGGTTACGTAATAAGGCTCGCTGCACAGATGTAGAACCGCATTTGGAATGCCCTGGGTGCAATACTAATTCAATCATTATTACTCTCTTCTAATCTTCTTTTTAAAGTACATATGGCTCTATTTATATAAATACCACCTGGACGCAATTTTTTTATTATTAGCATCAATTCGTACGCTATTGAAGGACTATACGATTCTACTTTAGAAAGATTTTTAAGCACATAATTGATAACTTCACTACGTTCTTTTGTCGTCATAGAAATTGGCTCATATGTACCGTCTTTGCGATGAAACATGATTACTCTAATACGGTTATGAATATATAAAATTTTATCTTTTAATAAACCTGCCCTAGACACCAATCGAGTAACTTCCAAGTTCAAGCCCTGAGTCGAACTCCCTAATTTGGACTGTATAGTTTTTAGCACTTCAAGAGCTTCAAGTTGTCTCGTACGTTGTCTATATACTAAAGCTCGTTTATAAAATTTCTTTTTAAGCTTTTTATACGGGCCGAGTACTGCTTCGTCAGTCACGCCGGTTAGCAAATTATCGAGAATAAAAACATCCTTGTAGGAAGCAGAATTAATAGCATTAATAACCTGCAAATAGCGCTGTTTGATAAAACGAATCGCTTTTTCTCTCTCGTCCCCTAAGCTATATTTGTTATTAAATGCATCAAACTCTTCTTGCCAATTCTTTGTATATTGATCAGTTAAAATAACTTTCGTTTGTTGTTTAAACTTTTTCAAATAGCCGTTTCGGTTGTTCTTAAAACTTACGTTTTTCGAGTTCAAGTCATTAGGGTTTTGTCTCGAAAGTAAAGATACATATTCTAGTTGACTACGAAACATTCGATGCAATACGAAACTAGATTTAACCGGTTGCTTCTGTTGCACTGCTGTATACCTAGCAGCCCCTTCGATTCCCCCGGCATAATATGGCAACGAGCGTTCTTCGCCATCTGCGTAAAAGTACTGGGCATCCTTTATTTTTACGGAATGTACGTCCACTCTATCGATCTCAAAAGAAAGCGGAAAGCAAGATTTAACCCAAGCACCGTTAAACCCTTCAATACCATCTTCGAATGGACGGCTAAATGGCTTCTCGTTTGTTTTCACAAACCACCCAAAACCAACCACTGCGTTAGTTGGAAATACTTCTATACGCTCAGAAATGGTTTTACCGTCAACATCTACCCAAAACTCGTCAATATCGAGGAACATTGCATGACTATATTCCTCTACGACAGCCTTATCGATGGCTTCACGATAAATACCGTCTTGGGGATTAGGTAAGTGTTTTAAAAACATCTCATCTGCATCGATGAAATTGACGTTTTTCAATTCTGCTAGTTTTTTTGCTATTTCCCAGGTGTTATCTGTAGTGTTATTAACATAGATGTCGATACTACAAAATCCAGCAATTAGATGATGGAAAATCCAATCAGGTAAATATGCAGCTTCATCCTTGGCTATTGCGATAAGCTTAACCGTAGGTAAAGAATCACTTGTCATCAATGACTACTCACTCTCCAAAAAACGGATAACGCCCATGGTGGCTAATTAACGGCCCCCACTTTTGTATTGTAGCTTCATCAGGCGACTTGAAACTATTTAGCTTGGCTAGTCCAGAAATACTCCATTTATCCATAGGATTGAGTATATGCATATTCTGCAAACCAAAATCACCACATATCTGCGCATCAGAGCGCACGTTGTCGCCCACATGTAGGAAGCTTTGCCCGCTTTCATCTACCAGTTGCTTTATGAATGTCCACATGGTGCCCGCATCCTTACGCTTCTTAATATCCGAGCTAACAAACAATTTATAGGGTACAGAAATGCCGATCTTTCTTAGCATTTTGGTTATTTGCGCTTTGGTGTAATAAATATCTGTTACAAACCAAATTTCCCTGCCTTTAGCATTAAGTTCATGCACAATTTTAACCATTTCATCTTTGGGTAAAGCCATGGCTAAATCGTAGTAAAACTCTTTGTCTGCCCAAGAAGCCGCAAGCTCTTCTGCGATGCCCTTTTGCTTGGCCAGCTGTTGGTAGGCTTGGTATATATCAATGTCACCTTCAAAATTTACCGCCTTACGACAAGCCAACTCTGCATTATTGCGATGTTCTACAAACTCCTCGGCAGAATCAAAATACTCCAGCTTAGTAAGCTCTTTACCCAGTTTGTATTTCGCATAGTCAGGGTAGGTAAACTCTCGTCTCAGCACGGTGTCGAAAATATCAAAAGACACGACATCGAAATTACTCACATCGCTTAAAAGTTGCTCTGGCGTTTTGTAGTAACTGGACGATATTTGCGTTTTGTCTGTGGTAAAACGGCCTAACGGTGGGTAGTAGAAAAACTGCTTAAACCCTTGTTTTTCTGCCAGTAATCCGATTACCCGTTCAAGTGCATGTAACCAACTACCGTCATTAGGCAATGGTTCGGCGGGGAAATCGTCATATTGATAGTTTTTGTTTAGTATGGGCTTTATCGCTTTAGGCCTGGCCCAAAACATCCCACCTACGGGGTAATTAACAAAATCGTCGTTAATATCCAACCCCCAGTCATTTACAAACCCTTCTGCATGGGGTTTGTTACATGTCCAGTGGTTTACCCAAGAAGGCATCATCCAGAAAGACGAAGGGTAGTAAGTGCCTAGCTCTTTGTGTTCATCGAATAATCGCAGTACAGATTTAACTACATGCTTATCTTTTAATAAAAAATTATTTAGATAATCAAACCATTGTGTTTGCTCGCGGCCACTGTACAACGACTTCTTCGAGTGCATATGACACATTAAATCGTATTCAAGCAACTCTTTACTGAAGTTAACTAAGAAAGGTCCGAAGTTCCTTCCTCTATTTTCACAAAGCGCCGTTTTTACTTGGTTTACATTATCTAAGCTACCAAAGGTTTCGGTGGCATCTCGTTCAATCTTCTTGGTAGCCGCTGTAACAAATACATCTACAGAGGTAGGAAACTTGCGCAGAGTCTGGGCAAACTTTTCTACAAAATCTGGATAGAAGATATGTAGCACTATCGCTACCTTTTGACTTTTCCAGGTAGCGGTTTCGTGGGGAACCAATTCGGTAGCCGGTAACCAGCGATTTACTACCCTTGAACTATTTCTACCTTCATGTCTGCCATGATACATATAGTGCGGTAGCGGGCTAATGCCATTAAGATAAATATCAACATTACACCGCAAGTACAGTTCGGTATCAAAATTAGCCGAAGGGTTCACATTTGAAGATTTGGATTTTTCGAGGTAATCCTCAAATGCCGCTAGTTCGTGCGGAAAAGAGCCATAGTGTTCCTGGTACCACTCGACATCAAATAATCCAAGACGCTTGGCTTCTTTAAAAGCTTTGGCTATTTTCGGCTTTGTTGTCATTTCAAGAGATTGCTGAATGCGTCGAACGGATTTTTTTAAGTTACTATTCATATTACAGACCAAAAAAATCGAGTGGGTTGAGGTTACCTTCACCTGAAATGGCATCATCTAAAACAAATAACGGCCATGTTGCCCTGGGCAATAAATTACGCTTGGTGACATAGGACTCAAATATCGATTCCACCTCTGACGGTGTATAAGAGAAATTATTTTCAACAGCGTTTTGTACGCAATCTAATGCTCCCTGATGCAATGTATTTAAATCAACAAAGCACTCTTGGGTATGGGTTCTTTTACCGTAGCAGAAATGAAATTCTTGGGTGTTAGCATCTTGGAGAATGTCTACAAATTGCCCGTTGGGCGCGGTTAACAGCGCCTCTAAAAACATGGAGCGATCTAACATAGTGTATCCACCGCCCATTTTAACGTCTGATTTAAAGACATAATCAATGTTAGCAGTGCTATTTGCGATGGGATGTTCACCAGCTTTAGTTGCTATCATATAGATGCCATGAACGTCTCGGCTAAGCAGTAAGCAAAGTAGCTTTTGAATGGTGCCAGAGTAGCCTACGTCCGTAACTAAAGGCGTAACGGCTGGGTCTGTGAAGCCAACTGAATCAAGGTATTTTAGGTATATGTCCCGAATCGGCTGCACTAACTCATTAATAAGAGGCTTTTGCTGTTTAAGAATGTCACAGATTCGAGGATAGTCGTCTGGCAATGATATGACTTCATCGTGCATATCTTGCGGTAAGATAAGCGCTATTTCGTCATAGGAAAAAGCAAATCTTGCATGGAAAAAAGACGCTAACGAACCTTTATAGTTGTGTTTTACACTGTAGGGCCAAGCTGCTTCTATATCAGCCATGATCCTAAATAGAAAGGTACGTGACACCGACAAATATTCTGCGTCCACATTGCTGCTATTGCCAATCTCGAAGGCTTGCTTTAACACATGCCCTTCACGTGCTAAATGGAACACTTTTACTGATGAAAGTGACATAATTTTTTTATGCACTTCATTCATATAAGCTGTAAGGAGTGGACCAAGAAAATTGTAACCAAATTCCTTCAGCGATGTATTTTTAAGCATTAATATTTTCTTTTAATTTATGTTTCTACAATTTAAGGACTGAACTGTGTCATCTTCAATTCATATTAAGAGTTACAACAGATGAAACCTTCTCTTTAGGTCTTTAATACACATGCGCATCGTGAGGAAGTACTACTGAATCGTCTAATTTCTCTTCCTCAGTTACCAATAGCGTCAACCTAATCACTAATGAATCATTCAGCCGCTTGCTTAAAATTTTTCTGGGTCTGATAGGCAGTACATGTATATGTGCTTAGACTAAGCGAAACGACATGAAATACGTTTAATATTCTAAATTAGCTCACTAATCAACGTAAGAAGATTTGGAGGAATATCACTTATAATTCGATAAGCCGATTCAACAATCACCAGCCGCTATACTTTATAGAGCCATCGGCGATTTTAACAGTCGAGGCATTTCGCAACAAACCTTTTCTGTTAACTAAGTCGCCTAACTGCGCACATCAACAAGCCCTGTTAATAGCCTTATAAGCAATGGATTTGTTCGCCTAAATCCTAGAAACAAAAAACCCGCCAAAAGGCGGGTTTTTTATCAAATTCAATTAGTGTAAAACTAATCGAAACGAGTAATAACTTACTCTTCTACTGCTTCCGCTTCTTCTTCAGAAACTTCTTCAGCAGGACGGTCTACAAGTTCAATGAACGCCATAGGCGCGTTGTCACCGGCACGGAAACCGCATTTTAAAATGCGAGTGTATCCGCCTGGGCGAGCTTCGTAACGAGGACCAAGCTCGTTGAACAGTTTACCGACAACCTCTTTATCACCTGTGCGGGCCATAGCCAGACGGCGGTTTGCAACGCTGTCTTGTTTTGCCAGTGTGATTAAAGGCTCAATTACGCGACGTAATTCTTTCGCTTTTGGTAACGTCGTTTTGATCACTTCGTGCTTGACCAATGAGCCGGCCATGTTTTTAAACATAGCTTGACGATGGCTGCTGTTGCGATTCAACTGACGACCACTCTTACGATGGCGCATAGTTTTATCCTTCTCTACAAATCAGTTTGATAAAAACCTGATTAATCTTTCTCAGCGATGCTCTCTGGTGGCCAGTTTTCTAGGCGCATACCTAGAGACAGACCGCGAGAGGCTAACACGTCTTTGATTTCAGTTAGCGATTTCTTACCAAGGTTAGGCGTTTTAAGTAACTCAACCTCAGTACGCTGAACCAGGTCACCAATGTACTGGATAGCTTCTGCTTTCAAACAGTTTGCAGAACGTACTGTCAATTCCAGGTCATCTACAGGACGTAAGAGAATAGGATCAAATTCCGGCTTCTCTTCTTTCTGAACAGGTTCAGAAACGTCACGTAAATCAACAAAGGCATCTAATTGCTCAGCCAAAATAGTGGCTGCGCGGCGGATCGCTTCTTCAGGATCCAAGGTACCATTTGTTTCCATGTCGATGATCAGTTTGTCCAAGTCTGTGCGCTGTTCAACACGTGCAGACTCAACAGAATAAGCAATACGTTCAACTGGGCTGAATGAAGCATCAACTAACAAACGACCAATTGGACGATCATCTTCTTCGGAGGAGCGACGAGTAGCAGCAGGAACATAACCGCGAGCCGTTTCAACTTTGATACGCATGCTGATTTCAGCTTCGCCAGTCAAAGTACAAATGACATGGTCCGGGTTAACAATCTCTACATCACCGTCATGCTGAATATCACCAGCAACAACAGGGCCAGCGCCAGATTTCACTATTGTCAGGGTTGCCTCAGTTTTACCTTCAAGGCGAACCGCTAAACCTTTCAGATTCAGCAGAATTTCGATTACATCTTCCTGCACACCTTCTTTGGTGCTGTACTCGTGTAATACGCCGTCAATTTCCACCTCTGTTACCGCACATCCTGGCATGGATGACAGCAAAATGCGGCGAAGGGCGTTTCCTAGAGTGTGGCCAAAGCCGCGCTCTAGGGGTTCCAAAGTTACTTTGGCACGAGTAGGAGAAACGTTTTCGATCTCAACTAATCTCGGTTTCAGGAATTCAGTCACAGAACCCACAATGCTTCCTCTTTAGTTATCTTTACTTAGAGTAAAGTTCGACGATCAACTGTTCGTTAATTTCCGCAGACAAGTCAGTTCTTTCTGGAACGCGCTTGAAAGTGCCTTCCATTTTAGTGCTGTCTACTTCAATCCAGGTTGGCTTCTCACGTTGGTCAGCCAGTTCTAAAGCAGCGACAATACGCGCTTGCTTCTTAGCTTTTTCACGAACAGAAACCACGTCTTCGGCAGAAACGTTAAAAGATGGAATGTTCACAACTTGACCATTTACCATGATCGCCTTGTGGCTAACCAATTGACGTGCTTCAGCACGCGTACTGGCGAATCCCATCCGGTATACTACGTTATCAAGACGCTGCTCTAATAATTGCAACAGGTTTTCACCGGTGTTGCCTTTAAGACGCGCAGCTTCTTTATAGTAGTTACGGAATTGCTTTTCCAGAACGCCGTACATACGACGAACTTTTTGTTTTTCACGCAGCTGTACACCGTAATCAGACAAACGGCCACGACGGGCACCATGCTGACCAGGCGCATTATCGATTTTACATTTAGAATCGATTGCGCGAACGCCGCTTTTTAGGAACAGGTCTGTTCCTTCGCGACGGCTAAGTTTGAGTTTTGGACCCAAATATCTTGCCATGATCTTTCTCCAACTGTCCGGCGATTAAACGCGACGTTTTTTCGGTGGACGACAACCGTTGTGAGGAATAGGCGTCACATCGGTAATGTTTGTGATCTTATAACCAGTTGCGTTAAGTGCACGGATCGCAGACTCACGGCCTGGACCTGGACCTTTAACGAAAACTTCAAGGTTTTTCAGACCGTAATCCTGAGCAGCGACACCAGCGCGCTCAGCAGCTACCTGAGCAGCAAATGGTGTAGATTTACGTGAACCACGGAAACCTGAACCACCTGACGTTGCCCATGCCAGAGCGTTACCCTGACGGTCAGTAATAGTCACAATAGTGTTGTTGAAAGACGCATGGATATGAGCCATTCCGTCTGCAACCTGACGTTTAGCGCGTTTACGCGTAGTACGAGTAGGTGCTTTTGCCATAACTTATTCCCCCGCTTACTTCTTAATTGGCTTACGAGGACCTTTACGGGTACGCGCATTAGTTTTAGTGCGCTGACCACGTAGAGGCAAGCTACGACGGTGGCGGATGCCACGGAAGCAACCCAGGTCCATCAGACGTTTGATGCTCATAGAGACTTCACGACGAAGATCACCTTCAACGGTAAACTTAGCCACTTGCTCACGAAGCTTCTCTACAGTCGCTTCGTCAAGCTCTTTTACTTTTGTTGATTCTGCAACACCAGCATTGGCACAGATCTCTTTAGCACGAGTTGCGCCGATACCGAAAATCGCTTGAAGCGCGATTACAGTATGCTTGTGTTCAGGAATGTTAATGCCAGCGATACGGGCCATTAACAGCACTCCTCTTAAAATTTAATGTCGACGACCTAAAAAGCCCGATAGGATACTTACCCGACGACAAAATTGCAACTTAAGGTTCATAAAAACGAAATAACGTAAGCTGAACCCAGTATAAGGCTCAGCTTACCGTTCGAACTTATTAACCGCTTTTTGATTAGCCTTGACGCTGCTTATGCTTAGGGTCAGAGCTGCAAATCACACGCACAACACCGTTGCGCTTGATAATTTTGCAGTTACGGCAAATCTTCTTTACTGATGCACGAACTTTCATTACATCACTCCGTAGTGCACTAATCTTAGCGGCCGTAGCCTTTCAGATTAGCTTTCTTCAGAACAGACTCATATTGACTACTCATCAAATGCGTCTGCACCTGTGCCATAAAGTCCATGATAACAACCACGATAATTAGAAGCGACGTACCACCGAAGTAGAACGGCACATTCCACGCGATAAGCATGAATTCAGGCACCAAACAAATAAAGGTTATGTAAAGTGCGCCAGCCAGGGTAAGGCGAGTCATTACTTTATCGATATAACGTGACGTTTGTTCACCTGGACGAATACCAGGAATGAACGCACCAGACTTCTTCAGGTTATCTGCTGTCTCACGCGGGTTAAACACCAACGCAGTATAGAAGAAACAGAAGAAAATGATAGCTGTTGCGTACAACATCACGTACAGGGGCTGACCAGGGGAAAGCATTAATGCGATATCCTGTAACCACGCTGTAGATTCATTTTGTCCAAACCAACCAGCAATGGTGGAAGGAAACAGAATGATACTGGAAGCGAAAATTGGTGGAATAACACCAGCCATGTTCACCTTAAGCGGTAAGTGTGTGCTCTGTGCAGCGAAAACCTTGCGGCCCTGCTGACGCTTTGCATAATTCACAACTATACGACGCTGTGCGCGTTCTACGAACACGACAAGGTAAATTAAGCCAATGACGATAACGCCAATTAACATCAGGAACAATAAGTTAATATCGCCCTGTCTTGCTTGTTCCGCAGTCTGACCAATCGCTGTAGGTAGACCGGCAACAATACCAGCAAATATCAATATAGAAATACCGTTACCGATACCTCGTTCAGTAATTTGCTCACCCAGCCACATAAGGAACATGGTTCCAGTGACTAAGCTGACTACTGCTGTAAAGTAGAATCCGAAGCCAGGGTCTATAACCAAACCATTAATTAGGTTAGGCAGGTTCGTCGCAATACCAATAGATTGGAATGTGGCCAACACTAGCGTTAAATAACGGGTGTATTGACTAATTTTACGACGGCCTGCTTCGCCTTCTTTTTTAAGCTCCATCATCGGTGGATGAACCACCGTGAGCAACTGCATAATAATCGATGCAGTAATGTATGGCATAATGCCCAAAGCCAGAACGGATGCACGCTCAAGCGCACCACCGGAGAACATGTTAAACATTTCTACGATGGTACCTTTTTGTTGCTCAAACAACTCAGCAAGTACTGCTGCGTCGATGCCAGGAATAGGCACATAAGAGCCCAGTCTGAATACGACGATCGCACCGAGTACGAACAACAACCTTGACTTTAGCTCACTCAAGCCGCTTTTCGCGCCTGAATCCAATCCTGGTTTAGCCATCTAGCTTATTCCTCTACTTTACCGCCGGCAGCTTCAATTGCTTCAAGCGCGCCTTTAGTAACCTTCAACCCGCTAACTGTAACAGCGCGCGATACTTCGCCACTTTTTACAACTTTGACAAACTGCACATCTTTCTTGATAAGACCCGCAGCTTTCAATGTTTCCAAAGAAGCTGTATCACCTTCTACCTTAGCAATTTCGGTCAGTGTAACCTGATCAGACACAAAGCTTTTACGCGATGTGAAACCGAATTTAGGCAGACGGCGCTGAAGTGGCATTTGACCACCTTCAAAGCCTGGCTTGATGGAACCGCCTGAACGGCTGGTTTGGCCTTTATGACCACGTCCACCAGTTTTTCCCAGACCAGAACCAATACCGCGGCCAACACGCTTAGGCGATGGTTTTGAACCTTCTGCAGGAGAAATTGTGTTTAAACGCATATCTTACTCCTCCACGATTTCAACCATGTAATTTACACGGTTGATCATGCCACGTACTGCTGGGGTGTCTTCCAACTCACGGACATGGTTGATTTTACGAAGGCCTAAGCCCTTAAGCGTCGCTCTGTGCTTTGGCAAACGGCCAATTGCACTTTTGATTTGCTTTACTTTAATCGTTGCCATGTCTGATTACCCCAAAATTTCATCTACAGACAATCCACGCTTAGCGGCAACACTTGCTGGAGAGTTCATCTCTGTCAGCGCGTTGATTGTTGCACGTACAACGTTGATTGGATTTGTAGAGCCGTAGCATTTTGAAAGTACGTTCTGCACACCAGCTACTTCAAGTACTGCACGCATCGCACCACCGGCAATAATACCAGTACCTTCAGATGCAGGCTGCATGTAAACTTTAGAGCCAGAGTGACGACCTTTAATCGGATGCTGCAATGTATGACCGTTCAGATCAACATTAACCATGTTACGACGGGCTTTCTCCATCGCTTTTTGGATAGCAGCTGGCACTTCACGTGCTTTACCGTAACCAAAACCAACACGGCCATTGCCGTCACCTACTACTGTCAATGCAGTGAAACTAAAGATACGACCACCTTTAACCACTTTAGAAACGCGGTTTACAGCAATCAATTTCTCTAACAGTTCACCGTTTTGAACTTCTTGTTTAGCCATTATTCTTCACTCCTAGAACTGAAGACCAGCTTCGCGAGCTGCATCAGCTAATGCCTTTACGCGACCGTGGTATTTGAAACCGCTACGATCGAAAGCAACATCTTTGATGCCTTTTTCGATAGCACGTTCAGCGATTGCTTTACCAACAATAGCTGCTGCTTCAGCGTTACCAGTTGATTTCAGATCCTTAGCCAGATCTTTTTCAACGGTAGAAGCCGATGCCAACACCTCAGAACCGCTAGGCGCGATTAACTGTGCATAGATGTGGCGAGGTGTACGGTTTACTACCAGGCGATGCGCGGCCAATTCACGAATTTTTGCGCGTGCGCGAGTTGCGCGACGCAAGCGTGATGTTTTCTTATCCATCGTATCACCCACCTACTTTTTCTTAGCTTCTTTACGACGCACTTGTTCGTCTGCATAGCGAACACCTTTACCTTTGTAAGGCTCTGGTGGACGATACGCGCGAATGTTCGCCGCAACCTGTCCTACCACCTGCTTATCGGCGCCTTTAACGACGATTTCAGTTTGGCTCGGAGTTTCAACTGTAATGCCCGCAGGCATTTCATAAACTACAGGGTGTGAGAAACCTAATGTTAGGTTCAGTTTGGCACCTTGTGCTTGCGCACGGTAACCAACACCTTGCAACTGTAGTTTTTTCTCGAAACCTTCAGACACACCTTGAACCATAGAATTCAACAGCGCGCGAACTGTACCAGCTTGAGCCCATGCATCGGCAAAACCTTCGCGAGGTAATGCTTTCAACTGGCTTTCTTCTTGTACAACTTCAACAGCGTTATTAAATACGCGTGTTAGGGTGCCTTTTTTACCTTTAACCGTTACTTCTTGGCCAGAGATAGAAATCTCTACACCAGAAAGAACGTTAACGGGGGCTTTTGCTACTCGTGACATTTCAACTCCTCCGATTACGCAACATAACCGATGATCTCACCGCCCATGCCAGCTTTACGCGCTGCACGGTCAGTCATCACACCTTTAGAAGTCGACACGATAGCAACGCCCAGACCGCCCATAACTTTTGGCAGCTCATCTTTTTTCTTATAGATGCGCAGACCAGGACGGCTTACACGTTCAATAGTGTCAATTACTTGCTTACCTTCGAAGTACTTAAGTGTCACTTCAAGAGTAGGCTTAACGTCACCAGACGCAGCATAATCTGTAATATAACCTTCAGATTTCAATACTTCACAAATTGCAGAGCGAAGTTTAGAAGAAGGCATTACCACAGATACTTTCTGTGCCATCTGGCCGTTACGGATGCGGGTAAACATATCCGCGATAGGATCTTGCATGCTCATTTTAGCTACTCCTTACCAGCTGGCTTTTTTAAGGCCAGGGACTTCACCGCGCATCGCAGCTTCACGAAGCTTGATACGGCTCAGACCGAATTTGCGTAGGTAACCATGTGGACGACCAGTTACACGACAGCGGTTTTGCTGACGAGCTTTGCTCGAATCACGTGGCAGTTGTTGTAGCTTCAGAACAGCATCCCAACGCTCTTCTTCAGAGGCGTTAACATCGCTGATAATCGCTTTAAGTGCGGCACGTTTTTCGGCGTACTTAGCTACAAGCTTGGTACGCTTTACTTCGCGGGCCTTCATTGATTCTTTTGCCATAACCCTACACCCCTTATTTTCTGAATGGGAAGTTGAACGCGGTCAACAGAGCACGTGCTTCATCATCAGTGTTTGCGCTGGTAGTGATAGTAATATCCATACCGCGAACCTTATCCACTTTATCGAAATCGATTTCAGGGAAGATGATTTGTTCACGAACACCCATGCTGTAGTTTCCACGACCGTCAAAAGACTTTGCGCTTAAGCCACGGAAGTCACGTACACGAGGAATTGCGATTGAAATCAAACGCTCTAAAAATTCCCACATACGCTCGCCACGTAGGGTTACTTTACAGCCAATCGGATAACCTTCACGGATTTTAAAACCCGCAACAGATTTACGTGCAACAGTTACAACAGGTTTTTGACCCGCGATGGCAGCCATATCGGCAGTCGCGTTCTCAAGTACCTTTTTGTCTGCTACAGCTTCACCCAGACCCATGTTCAGGGTGATTTTTTCAATCCGAGGGACTTGCATGACGCTTTTGTAACTGAACTGCTTCGCAAGGTCAGCTACTACTGTTTCTTTATAGAAATCATGCAGTTTCGCCATCGTACTCTCCAATTAATTAAACAAGTTCACCGTTAGACTTAAAGAAACGAACTTTCTTACCGTCATCTTCACGGAAACCAACGCGATCTGCTTTGCCCGTTGCCGGGTTAACAACCGCTACATTAGAAACGTGCAGAGATGCTTCTTTTTCAATAATACCGCCAGCTTGACCCAGTTGAGGGTTAGGCTTCTGGTGTTTCTTGACAAGGTTTACACCTTCTACAACTACACGGTCTTCAGACACCAGCACTTTCAGGACTTTGCCTTGTTTGCCTTTGTCTTTACCCGCCAATACGACTACTTCATCATCACGACGAATTTTTCTAGCCATTATCGTGACTCCTTATAGTACCTCTGGGGCCAATGAGATGATTTTCATGAAGTTATCACTTCTCAACTCACGGGTTACCGGTCCAAAGATACGCGTACCAATAGGTTGCTTATTGTTATTCAACAATACAGCCGCGTTTGCGTCAAAACGGATGGTAGAACCATCTGCACGACGAACGCCTTTTCTAGTACGCACCACCACTGCGTTCAGTACGTCACCTTTTTTAACTTTACCGCGAGGAATTGCTTCCTTGACGGTAACTTTGATGATGTCACCGATACCTGCATAACGGCGATGCGAGCCACCAAGAACCTTAATACACTGAACCCTGCGAGCGCCGCTGTTATCTGCAACGTCCAGGTTAGTTTGCATTTGGATCATGTTAGTGCTCCGCTCTAAAATTAAGACTCATACGAGTCGTTTCGCTGCTAAAAACGACAGAAATTGACGTTTTTATATACATACCCCCATAAAAAGGGCGCGAAATGATAACAGAAAAGATAGGGAAGTGATAGCGTAAAAGTGAATTATTTTTAAACGATGCGACGGATGGGATTTTGTGTCTGCACTCTATCGGCAAAGTTGTGCCGATGGGCGTATTAAGCCAGTAAATAGCGATTAATGCAACGACCAAATTGTACTGAATCCACAGGTTTGGTCAAATAATCGTTCATACCGGCTAAAATACATTTTTCTCTTTCCCCTACCAACACATTAGCGGTAAGGGCAATAATTGGAATGACTTGGGCTGTTTCTCCCAACTCACGTATTTTTTTCGACGCTTGGTAGCCGTCCATAATGGGCATCTGACAATCCATTAAAATAAGATCGTAAGGATGACCCGACGAAAGGCTTTGCACAACCATCTCCACCGACTCTGCCCCATGCGCCGCAATTTCTGGGGTAATGCTAAATGCCCGCAATTGCTCGGTTACAACAATTTGGTTTATTTCGTTGTCTTCCACCACCAATACCCGTTTCTTTTCTAAGCGGGAGTGGTGCACAGGAACGGGAAGTTCTGTGGGTTCGTCTGCCTCTAAAGAATGATTAGAGATAGGCAGAGAAAGCGCCACAATAAAGGTCGACCCTTCTCCTAACTGACTTTTTACCCGTATACCGCCATGCATTTGCTCAGCAATTTGCGACACAATGGAAAGCCCCAACCCCGTGCCACCAAAACGACGGGTAGTATTACTGTCGCCTTGCTGAAAAGGGGAAAATATCGCTGACTGATGTTCTGGTGCGATCCCTACCCCGGTGTCTTTAACCTCTATTTGCACTAAATACTGGCTATCGGTTTGCTTTATTGCCCGTGTTTTTACACTCACTTCACCTTCGTAACTGAACTTAATGGCGTTGCTAAGTAGGTTCGTTAATATTTGGCGAATACGGGTAGGATCGCCTAACAACTGCAAACCGTCAGTGGCCTTGGTATCCACCGTTAACCTAAGTTGCTTTTTCTGTGCGGTCATTGCAAATACACGTTGTTGCTCGTGTACAACCTTACTTATATTCAGTGGTAGGCTTTCGAGTACTAGCTCGCCGGCGTCAATTTTTGAGAAATCCAACACGTCGTTAATAATTTGCAGCAGGTTATCTGCGCTTTGACTCGCTAACTGACAATATTCTTTTTGTTTTGCTGACAACGGGGTTTTCGACAATGCATCTAACATGCCTAGTACACCATTAATGGGCGTACGAATTTCATGACTCATATTGGCCAGAAACAGGCTTCTTGATTGCAACGCTTGCTCGGCGATCTGGCGACGATGTTCCATTTCTTTGGCTGCAAGCACCCTGTGGGTAACATCTTGTGTAGCACCAAAAAAGCGTTTACCGCCATCGGCCTGCTCATCTACTTTAGCGCGGGTTTGTACCCAAAAGCGCTTACCGGTCAGGGATACTGCTTCGAACTCATAAGACCAAGGTTCTTTGGTTTCAATAGACTCTCTGAACATACGTCCAATGGTCTGCTGGTCTTTTTCGTGGAGTACAAAATTTTTAGTCGTCTCCATGGTCAGTGGATACCCTTCAGGCACTTCGTAGCGAAACCTCAGAGAGTCTGACAACCAGACGTTACCTGTTTCAAGGTCTACCTCCCAAGTTCCCACCCGGGCCAGTTCAGCCATTTGTTTGTGCAGCCGGTTTTGATGCTGCATCTGATGTTGCTGTTCAAGCAACTTATTCACTTGTTCTTGTCGAGATAACTCTGAACCCACCCACTCGGCCAGTAACACAATATAGTCTTGTTCATGGGGTTCAAACGCCCATTCACGGGCATCGGGTTTGGAAAAATTAACCGTGCCTTGGCGAACGCCATTAACAAAGTAAGGGATCCCAATATAACTTCTTAACGAAAAACTTTGATAGGCCGGATGGGTAATGCCAGGATGCTCAGGAACATTGTGATAGGCCACAATAGAATTGGCTTGTAAGGTATCCTTACAGAAGGTATCGGCGAGGGGGAAAACAGTGTGCTTTTCTATGCTGTTATCAGGGGTTACTGCGGCAATAACCGTGTAATCATTCTCAGTTATACGACTTACTAAACCGATATCCATGCCCAACGCATCTAGACCCAAACGCAGCAAACGTTCTAATTTTTCATCAGTCGTTGTCTGCGCATCGGACGATATCTCGTGAAGCGCTCTTAGTAAATTCATAAACCCCTGCAATTCATAGAACCACCATTGCACCGAACATCATAAACAGTCTTTTACTATGTCGCCTATGATGTCTGCATAGCTAGGCACTGTTTGAACATATTCTCACGATTATGAATTAAGAATAACACGCAAATAAAAAAACGGCAGAAAAATCCAAAAGGAAATTTCTGCCGCTTGTGTCCGAATTAAATTTCGAGGGTATTTTGTAATTAACCTGCTTGGTTAAAACAGAACATTGATCTCGTATCCGGTGGCGTTATCCGCAGGTTCAACGGTAACAATGTAGTTTTCATCTTCTGTGAAACCATATAGGGCGGTTCTATCCAGTAAGATTTGCTCATCGTTGTCGTCTTCATACACGGCGATAACTTCATAGTAGTCTGAAGGCAGAACTAATGTGCTGCTCTCTTCAAATTCCATGTTTAGCGTGTAGTAATCTGCAGTATCGATAGTTTCATCGTTACGTACTAGATAAAAATCGATGTCATCAAAATCATCAACTAAGTTTACGAAGCTAACGGTTTTGTCGTAAGACTGAGGCAAGTCACTTTCTACAAAGGAGTTTGCGCTTAATTTATTACCGTTAAGGTCGATCATGATCGCCTTACTTTCACCTTGGTTCAAGGTAACAAGTTTGTTGCTTAACGATTCAATACCGTCTTCTTCAGTATCAACAGTAACGCGATAGTCGCCGTAGTCAATATCGGTAAAGTCAGACAATTCACCTGCATTTAAAGTGAATACAGTGTCGTCTACGCCGTCTTCACCACCAAAGGTAACCGTCACATCGTAATCGGTACTGTTATAAATACGGTACTGAGCATCGGCATCGACATCGGTGATATTAGTTACATAAGAGGAGTTCAAAATGGCATCTACTGACATTCCATCATTCAAAGCACCACTTAAATCACGTACTGCAAGTACATATTCGATGTCATAATCGAAATCCAATGTTTGAGATTCGAATAACACTTCTGTTTCACCTGGATTAGTGATGTAGATAGTGTATTCATCAGAATCGAAGTCGTCGCTGTCGTCATCTGGATCCCAGAATTCAAGCTCGTTTAACTCACCGTAAGTCATAGTGCCTAGGTAGTTTGCAGCTTCAAACGGGTCGCCATCATCGCTCATGTAGAAGTCATATTGACTTTGATCTTCACGCACGCTGGTTACGAACAAACGGAAGTGATCGTCTTCGATAGATTCACGCTTAAACTGATATTCAGTCCAATCAGGATCGTCGAAATCGCCACTTAATACGATAAGAGTTTTGTAGCCCGTCTTAAGTTTTACGGTCATTTCGTGTAACAACACTTCCTGATCGTCTGAGTCAGTACGGATAAACTCTAAATCCAAATCACCGTTATCGGTTGAAATCAACGACGTTGAATCACCGAATTGGGCGGAGCCTAGTTCATCGCCATCGTCATCCTGCATGGTAACAGTAGAACCATTAGGAGACGCATTATAAAACTGTATATAAGCGTATGAATAGTCGGAGTCGCTATCGCTGCCGCAGGCAGTAAGCCCTACAGCTACAGCGAGCACGGCTGCGAATTTCATCAGCGACGTAAGTGTTCGAAATACCATAAAAACGTAAATCCTTAACTAAAAGTGGTGTTTGAGCCACGACATTTGCCGAAGCCACATTCTACAGCGAAGCCGCATTATACAGCATTATCTTACCCTGTTAAGTCTTTACGAAACCTGCGCTAGTTCATAGCTTTACCAAATCTTTACATTCAACATGCTTTGTAAAACTTGATAACCAACCGGTGCAATTGTCGCCAAAAAACAGGGAGCGTTACGTCAATAACGTAAACGCTGACCGTGTAATATAAACGTTTATTGCTGACGTTGCCTGACTATTTCATACAAGCATACGCCTGTAGCCACAGAAACATTTAAAGAAGAGACTGCTCCAGCCATGGGCAGTTTAATAAGTTGATCGCAGTGCTCGCGGGTTAGTCGCCGCATGCCCTTACCTTCAGCGCCCATCACCAAGGCGGTCGGCCCGGTAAGGCTTACCTCGTAAAGGGTTTGTTTAGCTTCTCCGGCGGTACCGGTTACCCAAACCCCTTTATCCTGCATGTGTTTTAACGTACGGGATAAATTTGTAACCTGTATAAAAGGAACAGATTCGGCCGCACCACAAGCCACTTTTCGCACCGTGGCAGTCAGTCCACCGGCTTTATCTTTAGGCACAACCACCGCATGCACGCCGGCCGCATCAGCGGTACGCAAACAAGCACCAATATTGTGGGGATCGGTTACGCCATCAAGAACGAGAATGAAGGGTTCTGACTGTTTTTCAAGCACTCGGTCTAAATCGCTCTCGTCCATCACCCGTTGCGGTTTAGCACGAGCAACCACACCTTGATGCTGTTCACCATGCACTTTGTCATCCAGAACTTTACGCTGACAAAACTGCACACTAATACCAAAACGACGAGCTTGATTTACAATTTGCGTTAAGCGAGCATCATCCCGACCTTTTAACGCAAATATTTCGATAACCCGTTCAGGCTCATTTTCCAGTACTGCCTGCATGGCATGCAGACCATATAGCCATTCTTGTTGTGCCATTTATTTCTTTTTACCTTTACCCGCACGAGAACGTGGTTTTTTCGGGCCACGCTCTGTTTTATTATTTCCGTCTTGCTGCTTACCGTTGTTGGCTTTGCGTTTGCTACTGTCTTTACGGCCCCGTTCTTTCTTGCCAGATTTAGCGCGAACCGTGACTTGTTTGCCACCCGGCCCTTTCAATGTGACACCGTCTAATACCAGATCAATTTTGCGCTCATCAAGGTTAACCGCCGCCACTTTTACTATTAGCGTATCGCCCAAACGGAACTGACGCGCGCCAGACTCACCAACCAGGGTTTGCTTAACATCGTCATAACGGTAGTAATCATCGTCTAATGAGGTAATGTGAACTAAGCCATCAATATGGTATTCGGTAATACGTACAAACAAACCAAAGTTAGTTACCGAACTCACCACGCCTTCAAAACTTGACCCCACATGGTCTTGCATAAACTCGCACTTAAGCCAATCTGCCACATCTCGGGTAGCATCGTCAGCTCGGCGTTCGGTGGTGGAACACTGCTCGCCAAGTTGGTCGATTTCTTCATCGGTATAGGCTTTAGCACCGTGCACTTTTTGTTTTTGCTTTTTCAAGATGGCTTTGATCGCCCGGTGTACTACCAAATCAGGATAGCGACGAATCGGCGATGTAAAATGGGCGTAAGCATCCAGTGCCAGGCCAAAATGGCCCACATTGTCGCCGCCATACACTGCCTGCTTCATTGAACGCAATAACATGGTTTGAATGAGTTCTTGATCTGGCCTTGCTTTGGTTTTACTTACCACATCGGTAAAATCTGCTGGCCTCGCCTCTTCGGTAATGCGATGAGGAATGCCAATTTCGCTTAAATAGGAAATAAAGGCCGTTAGCCTGTCGGCATCCGGTTTATCATGCACCCGGTAAAGCGCAGGCATCGAATGCTTTTCAAGAAATTGCGCTGCACTGACGTTTGCCATGATCATGCATTCTTCGATCATCTTGTGGGCATCATTGCGCACCACAGGCACAATGTTTTCTATTTTACGCTGGGCGTTAAATACAAATTTGCTTTCCTGTGTTTCAAATTCTATGGCGCCGCGCTGGGAACGAGACTTTTTAAGTGCCCGATATAAATCGTGCAAATTACGTAAATGAGGAACCTGATCGCTATAGCGCTGATTCAGGGTTTTGTCCCCTTGCAAGATCTGCCAAACTTTAGTGTATGTCAGTCTGGCATGAGAGTTCATTACCGCTTCATAAAACTGAAAGTTGTCTAATTTACCCTGCTCTGTGATGGTCATTTCACACACCATACACAGGCGGTCTACTTCTGGGTTTAAAGAACACAACCCGTTAGACAGGACTTCCGGCAACATGGGGATCACTTGCTCTGGAAAATAAACCGAGTTCCCCCGGTTTTGCGCTTCTTTATCTAACGCCGTGCCTAATTTCACATACGTGCTTACATCGGCGATGGCCACCCAAAGTTGCCAGCCGCCATTATCAAGAGGCTCACAAAATACGGCATCGTCAAAATCTCGGGCATCTTCACCATCGATGGTCACTAAAGGCAGTTGGCGCAGATCAACCCGGCCGGTTTTACTGTCTTCAGGTACTTCACTGCCAAACTTGGTAACGTAACGCTCAACCGCTTTGGGCCAAACGTGAGGAATATCGTAGGTGCGTAGCGCCATTTCGATTTCCATTCCAGGTGCCATGTGCTCACCGAGAATTTCGATAATCTTACCTACTGGACTGACCCGACGACGGGGACGCTGGGTGATTTCCACCACCACAACCTGGCCCATTCTGGCCCCTTTCGTGGCCTCAGCTGGAATAATAATTTCGTGTTGTAGACGGCTATCGTCAGGCACCACTACAGCCATGCCGTTTTCAATAAAATACCGGCCAACAATGGGCTCGCTGCGGGGTTCAATAACCTGATTGATAAATGCTTCACGTCGGCCTCGACGATCAGTCCCACTTTCTCGGGCTTCCACAATATCGTCGTGCATAAACAGGTTCATCTGACCGGCAGTGATGTAAAGATCGCCACTGTTATCTTCTGGACGCAAAAAGCCAAAGCCATCTCGGTGTCCAATCACCCTGCCGCGGATCAGTTCATCGCGGTTTTGCAGCGCATATTTCTTCTGCTTATTAAATTGGATTTGGCCTTGTCTTTCCATGGCGCGAAGGCGTCTTTGAATGCCGATGCGGCTTTCTTCATCGGTTGCATTTACTAACGAGCAAATTTCTAGAAAGGACAAGGGTTTTTCTTGTTCTTTCATAACAGACATTAAAAATTCCCGGCTGGCTACCGGCTTGTCGTATTTTTCTTTTTCTCGTTGAAAATGGGGATCGTCGCTCATGTACTCTCTTTTTTAACTTAATTTGGCCTTAGTATAACAGTTATCTGGTGAAAACATCGCCTTGTTCGACGGTTATCATTTTGTTGTCACAGCAATTTTGTCACAAAACACAGTCATGTGTGAAATTTGGCAGGAGATATTTGCAGGTAACCGTTAGCTATCCATGGGTCTACGCGCGTTACGCACCGCTTTAGGATGCATCAGTTTTTCTAGCTGGCCAAGATAAGATGCTATTTGTTGGTGGGTAGCTTTATCGTCTGTGACCGCATTGTACAACCAACGATAAGCATCTTCGTAATCGTATGGACTCCCGTAGCCATCAACGAATAATTGCGCCAGTTCTAACTGAGCCTTCAAAAAACCCATGGCAGCGGCCTCACGTAAATAAAACACCGCTCGTTGTTTATCTTGTTGAACTAACGTGCCTTTAGCGTAATAACGTCCCATTTGCTCTAAGGCCGCGGGTAAGCCTTGCTCTGAGGCATCACGCATAAAACTAACGCCTCGCTTAGGATCGGCTTCCACACACACACCCCAGGCTAGCATATCGCCCCACAAAAACTGGTACGCCGGCTCTTTAAGCACTTCGGCATGAGCTTCTATATCCTGTACTAGCTGACAGCGATCGGTGACGACCCGATTTAGGTGGGTGTTTTTATTGATCATAGAAATCAATTGGTCTTGGGTATACAACTGTACGGCTTTTATTTCCTCAGACAAGGCAGATGCAGACACAAGCATGCACAAGGTAGCAGTCAAAATAGAGGAAATATGTTTTATCATCGTCGCAACCTGCCACAGGAAAAAGAATTAAAAGCACGAGCAACAACGACGTCGTTACATTGCTGCACCCACTTCATCAGTATCGACCAAATGACAGAATTCTTAAACCCGATATAACTGTTTTTGCGTAAACTACAGGGAATGACCGATTTAATTAAGCTTCATTGATAGAGCCACCTGCAAGGTACGGGCGTGTTCAGCCAAATCAATGCCGAGGTCGGTAAGGTAACCACCATCGGGCTGGGTAATAATGCCTTTGGCGTATAAGCGCCCTGCTGCGTGAACCACAGTCTGGCTGGCATCATTGTGAATTTTTAACCCTTGCATAAGACTTGATGCGGGGAAACGAAGAAGAAGATTTAACTCGTCGACCATATTCTGATCTACTAACACCATCACGCTCTCCTAATTATAAGTATTTTCGTAAGCGCGGTGAGAAAACTCAGGCAATCACAGCAACCTACTTCAACGCTATAACACTACCATTTTACTGCGCTGTCTACCTTAATTTAGACCATACCGCCAATTATGTGCCAGTTAGGGGGCAATTCATAAAGCATGACGAATTTTTCATACTGCCTTTTTGGGAGTGAACAGTGCCCCCTTTACAATGATATACTGCTCACCATTACAGGATGACGAGCGGTTTAAGCAGCAACCATGAAATATAAAGACCTGCGGGATTTTATTAACCAACTGGAAGCAAAGGGTGAATTAAAACGTATCACCCAAGCAATAGACACCAACCTAGAAATGACCGAAATTGCCGATCGCACCTTGCGCGCAAAGGGCCCAGCACTGTTATTTGAAAACCCAAAAGGTTCTGATATTCCGGTACTGGCGAATTTATTTGGCACTCCGGAACGGGTTGCCATGGGCATGGGGCAAACGTCGGTGGCTGCTTTACGCGAAGTGGGCACCTTATTGGCCTACTTAAAAGAGCCTGAACCCCCAAAAGGTTTAAAAGACTTGTGGGAAAAACTGCCGGTGTTTAAGCAAGTCTTGAACATGCCAGCCAAGGAAGTGAAAAAAGCACCCTGCCAGGAAGTCGTAATTTCCGGCGACGATGTGGATTTATCCATGTTACCGGTGCAGCGTTGCTGGCCGGGCGATGCTGCCCCATTGATCACTTGGGGGTTAACCATCACCAAGGGCCCCCACAAAAAGCGTCAAAACCTGGGTATTTATCGCCAGCAAGTTATCGGTAAAAATAAAGTCATAATGCGTTGGTTGTCTCACCGTGGCGGCGCGTTGGATTTTAGAGAGTGGTGTCAAACCCATCCCGGCGAACCGTATCCGGTATCGGTAGCCCTCGGCGCCGATCCAGCAACCATACTCGGGGCTGTTACCCCAGTGCCAGATACCCTGTCGGAATACGCCTTTGCCGGTTTACTCCGAGGCAGTAAAACCGAAGTGGTTAAATCGGTAAGTAATCAACTGCAGGTACCGGCCAGTGCAGAAATTGTGCTTGAAGGTTACATTGCGCAGGAAGAAACCGCCCCCGAAGGGCCTTATGGTGACCACACCGGTTATTATAATGAAGTAGATGAATTCCCTGTGTTTACCGTGACTCATATTACCCACCGTAAACAACCTATCTATCATTCTACCTACACTGGCCGCCCACCGGATGAACCGGCCATACTCGGTGTGGCGCTCAATGAGGTTTTTGTTCCTATTTTACAAAAGCAGTTCCCCGAGATTGTAGATTTTTACCTGCCCCCAGAAGGCTGTTCTTACCGGATGGCTGTGGTCACCATGAAAAAACAATATCCGGGCCACGCCAAACGGGTGATGATGGGCGTGTGGTCGTTCCTGCGACAATTTATGTATACCAAATTTGTGATCGTTTGTGACGATGATGTGGATGCTCGCAATTGGGAAGATGTTATTTGGGCCATTACCACCCGAATGGATCCGGCCAGAGATACGGTGTTAATTGAAAACACCCCCATTGATTATCTCGACTTTGCGTCGCCGGTGTCCGGATTAGGTTCTAAAATGGGTATGGATGCCACCAATAAAATGCCCGGAGAAACCGACCGGGAATGGGGCACACCAATTGTGATGGATGAGCAGGTGAAACAGCGTGTGGATGACATCTGGGATGAACTTGGTATCATGAAGTAACTTGCATATGCATCTTGCGCCGAATTGCAGAGATTCTGCTTTTTCGGCCCATGTGTATTTTGGGCTTCTTTTTTTAACCAATTGAGTAAATATGTCGGAATTTGAATGTAAGGTTGCGTCGATTACGCCGTTAACCGATGTGGTATACAAGGTAGAACTTACCCCAGCACAACCCGTAGACTTCAAAGCAGGTCAGTACATCATGGTGCATATGGGTGAAAAGGATCAACGCCCTTTTTCGATTGCTAACCCGGCATATGACAATGGCCGTATTGAATTGCATATCGGCGCAGACGAAAATAATGCCTACGCAACAGAAGTGCTTGATAAAATGCGGCGCGAAGGGGTGATTACCCTAAGCGGTGGTCATGGAGAAGCCAGCTTACACGCTGATGGCACGCCAATCATATTAATTGCTGGCGGCACCGGCTTTTCTTACACCTGGTCCATTCTACAACAGGTATTAAACGACGCCCCTGAAACGCCAGTTTCCTTATACTGGGGGGGACGTCACGAAAAAGATCTGTATTTAGCCCAAGAACTCAATGCTCTGGCTAGCCAATACCCTACCTTTACCTTTGCCCCTGTGGTGGAATTTCCCGAGCAAGATTGGCAAGGAAAAACAGGTTATGTGCACAAAGCAGTTATGACTGATTTTCCAGATTTATCGAACACACAAGTTTATATTGCTGGTCGTTTTGAAATGGCGAAAATCGCCCGCGATGATTTTACCCCGTTAGGCTTGCAAGCAGACAAGCTGTTTGGTGACGCTTACGCATTCATATAAAGCCACGCACAATATACGTGGCAACCTATAACAAGAGTAAAAAGGAGAGTTTATGTTGCCACGCACACTTGTTGCTGCAACCTTGCTAATGTCCACCACAACATTCGCTGCCCCCACATTCCATGATGATGCTCGCTTGCACGATATTGCAGGGGCGATTTCCGCCGAACGCATAGAAAGCGATATTACCACGCTGGTGAATTTTGGTACCCGACACACCCTGTCTGAAACCCAATCTGACACCCGAGGCATCGGAGCGGCAAGGCGCTGGATAAAAGCCGAATTTGAAAAAATATCGGCAGATTGTGGCGGTTGCTTAGAAGTGATCACCGTTAGCGATACCATTAGCGGCCAAAAACGCATTCCTGATCCGGTTGAAGTTGTGAATGTTATCGCCATTCAACGGGGCACCACCGATCCGAACCGATACGTGATCATGTCTGGCGACATCGACTCTCGGGTTTCTGATGTGATGGACTATACCTCTGACAGTCCAGGCGCTAACGACAATGCAACAGGGGTGGCTGGAGCTATAGAAGCCGCCCGAGTGCTTAGCCAATATTCCTTTAATGGCACCATTGTTTATGCCGCCTTATCCGGCGAAGAACAGGGGCTATTTGGTGGCAAGATTTTAGCCGCCAAAGCGCAAAAAGATGGATGGCGTATTAAAGCCGTATTAAATAACGACATGATTGGCAATATCGAAGGTGTAAATGGGGTTATCGATAACAGTACAGCGCGCTTGTTTGCCGAAGGCACACGGGTAACAGAAACTGCAGCAGAAGCCCGTACCCGCCGTTTTACCGGCGGTGAAGTTGATTCTCCAAGTCGTAACCTCGCTCGATATATTGATCGTATTGCCGACCAGTACATTGAGAACCTCGATACCATGGTGATCTACCGCTTGGATCGGTATGGCCGTGGCGGCCATCACCGCCCATTCAACGACCTCGGTTACCCTGGGATCCGTATAATGGAAACCAACGAAAATTACACCCGCCAACATCAAGACTTACGTACAGAAGATGGCATTAAGTACGGAGACACACTCGATGGGGTAAATTTTGATTACACGGCAAAGCTAACCAGCCTTAATGCGGTAAGCCTAGCTGCCATGTCTTGGGCACCCACACCACCTGCTGATGTGTCCATAAAAGGAGCCGTGCAGCCTTCCACCACACTTAGCTGGAAAGGCGCTGATACCGCACAAAACCCCCAACTCGCTGGTTATAAAATATATTGGCGCTATACCGATGCCCCCCAATGGCAATTTAGCCGGTACGTGGGCAATGTCACCGAAGCCACCTTAGAAAATGTGGTTATCGATAACTACTTTTTTGGAGTAGCAAGCGTAAGTAAATCCGGTATTGAAAGCCCCGTGGTTTTCCCAGGGGCCGCCGGTAGTTTTGGCGACTAACGCTTATCGACACACGGTAAACCTTATAAGCGCGACAACTTGTCGCGCTTTTTTTCATTTATTACAGGTTTACCCTACACTTTCATAACAATTACCTATACCGTGGTTCCCTGAACTACTTAGGAAATATTAGATGACAAGGGTATGTAGTTTTCTCTGTTTATTGGTAACCGTGTTTTTCTGTACCACCGCCTTAGCACAAATCAAGTTAGGGGCATCATCGCTGGCAACCTATGTAGATAATGGCGGCGAACCGGCAAAACTGAATCACATCGTGGAAGAAGCGTTTACCCGTATGGGTGAAGACGTGGAATTACAGGTATTACGTCGGGCCTTTTTAGGCAGCGCCCTAAGCGCGGGGCAAATCGACGGCGAATTTGCGTTTCTCGATTTGGATCCCAAAAAGACCGGGCTCCTTTACTCCCAACCCTATTTGCCATTAAAACTATTTGTGGCCAGTAAACGTCCTGACGTCATCGACATAAATCTGATTCCCCAACTGCGAGATAGTCGTATTGCCATCGAAAACCGATTTGCCAATACTGACCAAATACGTGGCATTCGTGAAATAAAATGGTCACGAAACCCCACCACCTTCGACGCCTTTAAACAATTTGCCGATGAACGTGCTCCCTATTTAATGACATCGGCCTTACTAATTGATGAATTTAATCGACTGCTAGTAAAAGATAACGAAGAGCCGGTTTTTCGCTCCGCCGCGCCGCTTATCACTGGCGGTTTTTATCTTACCCTTACCGATAACTCCGCCGACAGCGCACAGTTAATGGCACGCTTTAACGCAACCATTGAAACCATGCAGACAGACGGCAGCTATAACCGGTTGCTTGGCCTACCTTGGATTATCAAGGATGTAGATAACGACGGTGTGGGTGATTACGTATCGACCAAACAGCTTTCTCACCTCACCGACCCTGCGCTGTTAACCCACGCCTATTCTTTGGATAATTCTCAACCCAACACGGGATCATTATTTGTTATTGATGGCACTAAATACGATTCGTGGGAAGAAGCAAACGACATTCTGGGGGTTACAGCGCCCACTATGCGAGACAGCTTGCTCGATCCAGAGATCTACAAAAAAATTATTCGCCAGTGGTAAGTTAAGGGAAAGAAATAATAAATTGCATAAATATCAGTTAATTATGAATTTACACCCGTGTTTTTGGTATGCCTAATCATATCTTTTTATCGTGGAGTGAACTTTTTTTCGCTTTAACACGTTAGACATATTACTGTCATAATACTATGATAGTACCGGGTAAATAAAAGGAGGGCTCATTTTTATGCATGCATTGACCAAGTCATTTTCACGCTTTTTTGAGCGGGCTCACCCATATACAGTTGCATACTATATTGGAAGGAAAAATGCTGAGAAGATTTTTGATTGTAAGATCAAGAAGAAATCCAAGCTGCTCGCAAAAGCGAACCATTAGCAAAAGCTTAAACACCCGTTAAATAGGCCTTACTTTTAAGGCCTATTTTTATTTCTGCAGCATACGTCTCAATCACTCCAGTCATTATCACTATAAATGAGCCAAAGGCATTTCGGTAGAATACTTGATCTGCTCCATGGCAAAACTGGATGTCACATCGCTTAAGTCGATACCGGCAACTAACCGCTTATAAAAATGATCAAAGCTTGCCATATCGGTCACCAGCACCTTCAACAGATAATCATACTCGCCTGACATCCGATAAAATTCCACCACCTCTTCAAAGCCAGCGGCATGTTGGGCAAATTTATCCAACCATTTGTCGTCGTGTCTGGCAGCCTTCACCTGCACAAATACGGTCATTGCCAACCCTAATTGTTTAGCACTCAGCAGAGCGACTCGCCGAGTGATATAGCCGTCGCGCTGTAAGCGCTGGATACGTCGCCAACAGGGTGTCGAAGTCAGGCCCACCGCTTCTGCGATATCATTGACGGGAGTTTCACAGTTACTTTGCAACAATGACAAAATAGCTTTATCGGTTTTATCGAGGTTATGCAATTTCATGGGGGTTTGGAGCACCTCAGTTTATAATCTAGTTACTACGCAAAATCCCACAAAATAGCTTTATTCTGCAGTAATTTAAAGGCGATTAGTTCCTTAACTCAAACTAATTAGCACTGGCTAAGCTATTAAGCAGGTTTTCTGGCCATGTCTTGTCTCATTGTTTATTCATAAATGTTTCACTCCCTAGTCATAAAACCCAATCAGCATAGGCAGTCAACTCTCCAAACAGGTTTACATTATGGGTTTTAATATTTGGCAACTGCTGTTAGTTCTTATTGTGGTTATTTTGCTGTTTGGCCGCGGTCGCATTCCTGCATTAATAGGTGATATTGCCAGCGGCATTAAAAGCTTTAAACGAGGGTTAGACGACGAGCCTAGTTCGGTAGACATGAACAATAACGCAAAGGCTATCAACCCGTCCTCACCCCCTACCGTGCAATCCCGTCAGGCACAGGAAGATACCCATGCTTGATTTAAGCTGGCCTGAACTTTTCTTCGTTGCGGTGCTGGCCTTGATTATTATCGGGCCAAAAGATTTGCCCGAGCTATTTCAATTATTTGCCAAACTTGCCAGCAAGCTTCGCCGCATGTACGCCGATTTACAAGGCAGCATGACCCAATTGCAAAAAGAGGTGAACATTGTGTCGGGTAAAGCCCAGCCTGGGGACGAGAGTTGGCGTGAATTTTTACCGCCGGAAGTGCGTGGATTACCCAAGGACTTTGTACCCGGCTCGTTAAGCGCCGAAGATCACAAAGCCCGACAACAACACATTGAAGTAGCCCGTCAAACGGTCACCCCCACGCCCCCATCGTCAGATGATGATGCGACTAAGGAGAAACAGTAATGGCACAAGACACGGTAAACGACTCAAAAGCGCCCCTACTTACTCACCTTTGCGAATTGCGTAGTAGATTGCTGTACTGCTTAGCCTTTTTCCTTTGTGTGTTTGGTGTGTCTTATTATTTTTCGGTAGAAATTTATCAATTTTTACAGCAGCCTTTGGCTGCACAATTCGACGGTACCCACCCTCGTAGAATGATCTATACCGGCTTGCAAGAAGCCTTTTTTACCTACATGAAGGTGGCATTTTTTAGTGCGCTGTTTTTTTCTATTCCTTTAATGCTAATACAGGTGTGGCGATTTTTGTCTCCTGGCATGTATCAACACGAAAAAAAGGGCATGTTGCCTCTATTTTTAATGACCCCAGTTCTGTTTGTTGCTGGGGCAGCATTGGCATTTTATGTGGTTATGCCGGTGGCGTGGGAATTTTTCATGAGTTTTGAAACCACTGGGGCAGACAACACCATTCGGGTAGAGTTAGAAGCCAAAGTCAGTGAATATTTGTCACTGGTGATCAAACTTATATTGGCTTTTGGCATTTGCTTTGAACTGCCGGTGTTTCTATTAGTTTTAGCTAAAGCACGGTTGATCACGGCCCAGACCCTGCGACATTATCGACGCCATGCCATTGTGATTATTTTTCTGTTGGCGGCGTTTATCACCCCGCCGGATCTTATCTCTCAAATAGCCCTTGGCACGCCTATTATCTTGCTTTATGAGTTGTCGGTGTGGCTGGTTGCGATGGGCGAAACCAAAGCAAACAACAGCCAATTGGCCCCATCGGATTCTGTGGGCTCGTAATAAAGTCGTATTAAAAATGTCAAAAAATTAACGCAAGAGCGTCATTTTTCCACCGTACATTGGTTGCCAGCGAGACCTCGAGGAGTTGTACCCGTTGATGACGGGGTTCCTGGCATTTAATCACCACACATTATGTACAGGTAAATAAAAATGACACAAGACACACAAAAAACCCTATTAAACCAACCCGAAGTCAATCGTCGCGACTTTGTAAAAGGTGGCTCGGTTGTCGCTGCAAGTACGGCCCTCGCGTCGTTATCGTCAAAGGCCGCTACCCTGCCCTTTTCCACTAGCTATGGCCCCCTTACCGTAAAAGCGGACAAAACCACAGGCTTACCCTTACTAGCCCTACCTGAAGGCTTTGAGTACAGCTCTTACGGTTGGACGGGGCAAATTCAGTCTGACCGTACCATCACACCTACCGATCACGATGGCATGGCCGTGGCCGCGGTAAAACAGAATATCGTTTGTCTTGTTCGTAACCATGAATTAAACGAAGGAGAAGGATCTAAATGCGATCCTGTTAGCGGTCGAGGTATTTACAACCCAGCACAATATGGCGGTACCACTAATGTATTGTTTGATGTGGTTAACGGCCGCTTCTTGTCTTCGTACAACAGCTTAGGTGGCACCATTAGAAACTGTGCCGGCGGTGCCACCCCATGGGGCACTTGGCTGTCTTGCGAAGAAACTTACCAGTCAACCGGCGGCTACGATCACGGCTATGTGTTTGAAGTACCCGGATTTGGTATTTCTGATGGTTTACCCATTCGTGAAATGGGCCGTTTTTCACACGAAGCGGTGGCCGTGGATCCTGCCACAGGGTTTGTTTACGAAACCGAAGATGCTGGCCAATCTTGTTTTTACAAATTCGAGCCTACCGGTGAGTGGGGCGATTTAAAATCCGGCGGTCGTTTATATGCCATGGTGCTCGATGGCACTAGCCGAATGGATTTACGTGGTGGATTAGTTGAAGGCACAACATGGGATGTGACCTGGCAGGAAGTGCCCGAGCCTGATGCATTTAATGACCGTTGTTTTGACCAAGCGTCCGACGCGGCCATTATCGAGCGCGGCGAAGGCTGTTGGTACGATGACGGAAAAATCTACTTTGTGTCCACCTCAGGCGGCGCCGCTAACCTTGGCCAAATTTTCTGTTTCGACCCCCGCAAGCAGCAGCTTACTGTTGTGTTTGAATCAACAAGCAGCTCAGACGTAGACGGTCCCGACAACATTGCCGTGTCTCCTCGTGGCAGTATTTTAATGTGCGAAGACGGAAGCTCTAATCCAAAACGTTTAGTTGGCCTCACCCAATCTGGTGACACCTTCACATTCTGCGAAAACCGCATTGAGCTTGACCAAGGTGACTTACAAACCATCGACAGCATTTACCCTGGTGTCGCTGAAAACTTTTATGACTCGGTAGGCTCCTCAACTGATGGCTCAGACCGTGCCAGCTTTACCAGTCGCGAATGGTGTGGCGCCTGCTTTTATGGTCGCTGGTTGTTTGTAAACGTACAGTCTCCAGGTGTTACGTTTGCTATTACAGGTCCGTGGGAAGACGGCGCGCTATAACGCAAAATGGGGCTTTCGCCAGCCCCCTTTTTTTTATTTATTAAGGGAACAATGAAAATGAAACACCTATTCTTTTTAGCTGCGATGTTCGTAACGGTAAGCGCGAACGCAGATATTTATACTTTGGATTTAACTAACGACAACAGTGGCTCGGTATCATCTAGCGATGGCTGGTTAACCGACAATACCGCAGCAGTGGACTTTTACACTTTCGAATTGACTGCCGATACAGACATTGCCTTTTCCGTGTCTGCGGTAGCTTCCATCGGCCTGAGTTTGTATCAAGGCACCTTATCGAGTGATCCGTCGTTTCTGTTCAGTCATAACAACGACTTTATCGACTTTATGGGGAACAGCTACGCCTATTTAGTTGGCACCGACGGTTATGTTCCTAACGCCGGTGACAATACACTGGCTGCCGGTTTACTTGGCGCAGGCGAATATACTTTAGCCCTAGGTGGCAATGAAGGCTTTGATTTTGGCGCTATTGAATATGTGCTTACCAGCACAGTAACCGGCACTGAAGTACCCGAGCCATCCACCTTCGCTTTGGTCATGATGATGCTTGGCGCCATGGCATGGCGATATTCGGCCGCTAAAAGATAATGGCCACGGCAGGGCTACCCTGCCGTTTTTCTACCGGGTTATTTAAAACCACCAAGGGTGGCTGAAATCTACAAATTCCGGGTCAATTTCAGCATTATAGGGGGGCGCAAAACTCCGCCAGAACAACCCGGCAAAGCTTTCTTCTTTTATCACTAACTTGCCTTGTGCGGCGTAGTCTTTGAACAGTGCATTATAAGCAGCAATGGGAAATTGTGGTGTATTAGAACGAAACACCACAGCGCCACCGTACTGCGCATATAAGGCTTTGTTAATTAACCATAGTTTAATCTGTTCTTGGGCAACGGTTTGGGGATCCCGTTTTTCCGTCGGTGGCGTAGCCGATACTAGGTTATCTACCTCGGCTTTGTCTTTTTCACTTTCTTGCTCAGGCTCTTGGGGTAATGTTGCCGCAGACTTTAGGCTTTCACCAAAAACGTCAATAAAACGTGTCACTAATGCAGGATCAGGCTCGATATTATGCTGTTTTGCATAGTCATCCAGCACCCCTTCAATAATGATATCGGAAAGCTTTGCATGTTTAAAATGTGCCACCGCCATTTCTTTTGACACACCCAGGGTTCGTGCCACCATATTTAGTTGCTCGGCGGAGGGCATCACCGCATTTTCGTAAATGGGCTTACCAAGCAGGGTGGCAACCACAGTGCCTTCGGCTCGCACACCTACGGATAGCAAGCTTAAACAAGCAACCCACCATACATTACGAAGAAATCGATGAACGACGAACAACATGAACGCTCCTTAATATTTTCTGCAGGCTATACAAAGCCATCAGTCTATTAGCGTGTGTACACAGATTAGCGATGAATATCAAATTATCTTCTCGTAATATATTGTAACCATGTACTACGAAGATGCACGATTTCTAGGTCAAATGATGGAATAACAAGACAAGAGATAACAGGAAGTGAAAATAGAAATGAAGAACGATAATAGCCCTTTACGCACAAACGTAAAGTGGATAGAGATAAAAAACGGTGGCTAATGCCACCGTTTTTCTGAAATCAGATAGCCTGTACGTTGGCAGCCTGCAGGCCTTTTTGACCTTGCTCGACTTCGAACTCAACTCGCTGACCTTCATTCAGGGTTTTGTACCCTTCAGAAACGATAGCACGAAAATGTACGAATACATCCTTATCGCCGCTATCCTGAGTCAGGAATCCATAACCTTTATCTGCGTTAAACCATTTAACGGTGCCTGTAACTTTAGACATGTAGACCTCAAAAACTTTCTATGAAACTGCGCACAAGGCGCTTTACTCGTGATCTATTTAGGACGGGATATTTTGGGTCTTACATTGAATGGAGAAACAACTTACTACAATTACAAACGTAACCAGAGTGTTTAACATCATGGCAGAAACAAATTTATCTCGTCTTAAAAGACCGTTGGCAATACAGCCAAATTCACTATAACAGCTAGGAAAAAAAATGATACAAAAATTCACCTATATAAGAAAAATATCATATCTATGTAACTGTATTGTCAGCAATACGTTACCGCTACCTATTTAGGATGGCTATGTCGCCACCCTCTTAACCAACAGCATAAACCGATAACACCACTGGTCACAGGTAACGTCCAATGTAGTGTATAGATGGGTAAAATTGCCCCAACAACAACGAACGTCGACCCAACCACAACCCAATGATTGGCTTTGGCGGTTTCCAGTTGCAAACGGGCCAACTCCTGTTGTCCTCGGGTCATCTGAATAGGTAAACCTTTCATCTGCTTAAGGCTGTCATATAACAAATCGGGGATATCAGGGAGTTTCTCTGACCAATACGGTAAATTGTCTTTTACCTTCGACAACATGGCCGCCACCCCAATTTGTTCTTTCATCCAGTTTTCTAAAAAGGGCTTTGCGGTTTGCCATAAATCTAACTGAGGATATAGTTGTCTGCCTAAGCCTTCGATGTACAACAAGGTTTTTTGCAATAACACCAGCTGAGGCTGTACCACCATGTTAAAACGGCGCGCGGTATTAAACAGTTGCAACAACACGTTACCGAAAGAAATTTCCGCCAGTGGTTTTTGAAAAATTGGCTCACATACCGTACGAATTGCCATTTCAAATTCATCAATATTGGTATCGCTAGGCACCCACCCCGAATCGGCATGAAGTTGCGCCACCTTACGGTAGTCGCGATTAAAAAAGGCAATGAAGTTTTCTGCAAGATAACGTTTGTCGTCTTGATTAAGGGTACCCACAATGCCAAAGTCAATGGCGATATAACGGGGGTTTTCTGGGTGCTCTGTGGACACAAAAATATTGCCAGGGTGCATGTCTGCATGGAAGAAGCTATCTCTAAATACCTGGGTAAAGAACACTTCTACCCCCCGCTCGGCTAACAGCTTCATATTCGTCTTTTGGGCAAAAAGCGCATCTAAGTTGGCAATGGGAATGCCATAAATACGTTCCATGACCAGCACGTCTCGACGACAATAGTCGCTGTATATTTCGGGTATATACAAGCTGTCCGAGTTATCGAAATTCCGGCGCAACTGCATGCCATTGGCCGACTCTCTTAATAAGTCCAACTCATCCACTAAGGTTTTTTGATATTCGGTGACAACTTCTTCAGGGCGCAGCCGTTTACCGTCAGGCAGCCATTTTTGTAAGACCCCCGCTAAAGTGAAAAGCAACTCCATGTCCGCATCGATGGTCTTGCGAATACCAGGCCGTAACACCTTCACCACCACATCTTTGCCATTACTTTTTAGCCGAGCTGCGTGCACCTGAGCAATAGAGGCTGACGCTAGGGGCGTTTTTTCAAACTCACTGAAAATAACATCTAGTGCCGGAACATTGAGGCTTTTAAGGACGATTTCTTCCGCCTCTGCACTGGAAAACGGCGTCACCTTATCTTGTAGCCGCGCTAGCTCGTTAGCAATGTCTGGCGATAGGAGGTCCCGTCGGGTAGACAGCATTTGTCCAAACTTAATAAATACCGGGCCTAAGGCCTGTAACGCGAAGGTAATTCGCTCGCCTGCTGGCTTATCCTTATGCTGGTTTGGGATCCAAAAGATAAGCTTACGCATGGCGCGGGCATACCAAGGTAACCAACGAGACGGGATGAGTTCATCTAAACCGTGCTGCAACATGATTTTATTGATGAAATACAATCGGCCAATGCGCATAGGGTGATTCCAGGTTAATCTGTTTCTTGGGGTAAACTGAGTGAGGCTTCAAGGTGCGCTAAACGGGCCGCAAATCGTTCTGTATCGTCGCGTAAATCAGAGACTTCATCGGCAAAATGGGCCACTGCCAACGAAGGAACGCCAATGTTTTTTTCTTCCGTTAATGCATTGCTTAAACCGGCTTTGAAATTATCAGCAAAGGAATCTAAACCCCGTTTAATCGCACCCGCGGTACTAAACAATTGGTTAGCGGCAATATCTCCGGTGTATCGAGAAAGCAGTTCTTCGAAATCGATGTCTAGCCCTTGGAATAGCTGACTAACCTGTTGGGCGATGGCAAGTTCCCCTTCCACAGAGAGCTTTCCTTCCTGAATCAATGCAGTTAAACGGCTACTTTGCTGTAGTTGTGGCAAGGTATCTAACGCCACCTGCACACAACAACTTTGGCTATCGAGGTGTTTTACGATTTCGTCGTAGTCTTGATGCTCAGCCACCATATCAATGCGATCTGAAAACACCAATGAAAATGCCAACGGTGTATTGGCGATAAACACGTACAAACGTTTATTGGCAAGGGGACGCAAACGCTGGGCACTGTCTGCGTCCAGCGCAACCAATCGATTTATCACCGTTTCTGACAGTGCGGTTAGCAAAGCCGTTGCTGGCATTAGAATTTGTACCCTCGATGTAAAGCCACTATACCGCCAGTAAGATTTTGATAGTCACATTGCTCAAAACCCGCCTGCTCAAACATACTTTTTAATGTTTCTTGGTCCGGGTGCATACGAATACTTTCAGCCAAGTATTGATAACTCTCGGCATCATTAGCCACTAATTGCCCCATTTTAGGCAAGATATGAAAAGAATAAATGTCGTATATCTTACTGAGTTGTTCAGAGGTCGGTTTGGAAAACTCCAACACCAATAAGCGACCGCCTGGTTTTAGCACTCGGAAAATCGAATTAAGGGCATTTTGTTTTTCGGTGACATTGCGCAATCCGAACGCCATCGTCACCACATCAAACGTATTATCAGGGAAAGGCAAAGCTTCGGCATCGGCTTGCACATATTCGATATTAGAAACCAACCCTTTATCTCGTAGTTTATCTCGCCCTACTTTCAGCATGGAATGGTTAATATCCGCCAAGGTTACCGAACCTGTGCTGCCCACAAGACGGGAAAACTTTGCGGTCAAATCGCCAGTACCACCAGCAATATCCAGCACCTTGTGTCCGGCTCGTACACCAGAACAATCTATGGTGTGTCGCTTCCACAAACGGTGAATTCCCATAGACATCAAATCATTCATCACATCGTATTTGGCAGCGACAGAATCAAAGACATTTTCCACCAACGATGCTTTTTGGTTTTTATCTACCTGTTTAAAACCAAAATGGGTGGTACTGTCATTGTTTTCAGCTGAAGATGTGGGGGTTGAAGACGAAGCCTGGTTATCGCTCATGACATTCCTGAAGTTCTTATATCTAATGAGAAGAAGTGTAACGAAATCCGGCGGTGAGCAACAGCGCTTTACCGCCTAATGATTGAAATAAAACTCATTTTTTCATCACATCGGGTGACGATCATTGGCGCCCCAACTGTAAGCAAGAATTTGACTGATTTGCTGCAGAGAAAGACCACTTTGTTGTTGCCACTGGGCAAAACACCCATTGGCACTGCGCAATGAGCGCTGGCTACTTAGGGTGCCATCAATAATGTCATGTTTACGCAAGTAATCTTCGGTATCGCGAGACAATAAAAAAGTATCTACCCCTAACGCTCTTAACATGTAAGGCCCAGTATTACCGCCTAACCGAGCACCGTGTTTTTTTAAATAACGCCAAAGTTCGGTAATGTCGTGGCCACCAAACTGGGCGACAAAAGCGCCAAAACTGCCATGTTGCAGGCCCACGTCCTGAATCATCAGCGCGTTGTCTCGCACTGTCATCACTTTTTTGTAATTACGGATAATACGTTTATCGCTGGCCTTTTGTTCAAACATTTCATCAGGCATCAACAAAATTTTCTCTATGTCGAAGCCAAAAAATACCTCTTCAAATTGCGGCCATTTACTTTCTACTACCCGCCAAACGAACCCTGACTGGAATACTTTTTTCGTCATCGCTGACAAAAAACGATCATCGGGTATTAAGGCCACCTCATCCTTGGCAAGTGGCTGACTTAATAGCGCCGCAAGGGCTTCTTCTGAGCCCTTACGTTTTACCGCCCTTTGGTAAATAACAGAAAACTGCTCTGCTGCCATTACACACGGATCCCCGAGTGGCGCAGTAATGCATCCACCTTCGGCTCGCGGCCTCTAAATGCGACAAACAAGTCCATAGGCGGTTTGCTGCCCCCTTTTTCCAGCACATTCTGTAAGAAGGCTTTACCTGTGTCACGGTTGAAGATGCCGTCTTCTTCAAACTTGCTAAAGGCATCCGCCGACAGCACTTCCGCCCATTTGTAACTGTAATAGCCTGCGGCATAACCGCCGGCAAAAATGTGACCAAAACTATGCTGAAAACGGTTAAACGACGGAGGCGTTACCACCGCCACTTTGCTTCTTACATCGTTTAATACCTGTTGCACATCCACTTCACTGCCATTTTGCTGATGCAGTTTAAAGTCGAACAAACTAAACTCTAATTGCCGCACCATCTGCATCGCCGAGTGGTAATCTCGTGCAGCTAACATTTTATCCAGTAAGTCGTTAGGCAGTGGCTCGCCGGTTTCATAATGACCAGAAATAAATGTCAGCGCGTCTTCTTCCCAGCACCAGTTTTCTAAAAACTGACTGGGTAATTCCACCGCATCCCAAGGCACGCCATTAATTCCTGATACACCGGCCACCGACATTTTGGTCAGCATATGGTGCAAACCATGGCCAAATTCATGGAACAAGGTAACCACTTCATCATGGGTAAACAACGCCGGTTTATCCCCTACCGGAGCATTAAAGTTGCAGGTTAAGTACGCAACCGGTAACTGGATATCGCCATTTGGTAGTTTGCGTCGCACTCGGCATTCATCCATCCATGCACCACCCCGTTTTTTAGCGCGGGCATATAAGTCGAGATAGAAACTGCCACGCATGGCATCCGCATCGTCGGTAATAGTGAAATAACGCACATCATCGTGCCACAGATCCACACCGGGCTGCTCGATGATCTTAAGCCCGTATAGGCGGTGAACCACTTCAAACAAACCATGTAGCACTTTGTCTTCAGGAAAATAAGGACGCAGCATTTCATCAGAAATGGTGTACTTTTCCTGTTTCAGCTTTTCACTGTAATAAGGTAAGTCCCAAGCATTTAGCGCGGATTTGCCAAATCGTTCTTCGGCAAACGCTTTAACTTCTTCTAACTCTTGTTGAGCTTGTGGGCGGGATTTTTCTGCCAAATCTTCTAAAAAGCCCAGTACCTGGTCGGTAGAGTCAGCCATTTTGGTGGCTAAGGAACGGGCTGAATAACTTTCAAACCCTAGCAGTTTGGCCACTTCTGAACGCAGTGCTAGGGTTTCTTGGATAATAGCAGTGTTATCCCACTGCTCGGCATTGGGCCCTTGGTCAGAGGCTCGGGTGGAATAGGCTCGGTACAGTTCTTCTCGTAAACCGGCGTCGTCGGCATACATCATTACCGGTAGATAAGACGGTATATCGAGAGTAAATACCCAGCCTTGTAAATCTTTTTGATGGGCGGCTTGTGCTGCCGCCGCGCGGGCAGATTCAGGCAAACCACTTAATTGCGCTTCGTCGGTAACATGTTTGGTGAAGGCCATAGTGGCATCCATTACATTGTTACTAAACGTAGAGGCGAGTTCGCTTAACCGTGATTGTATTTCAGCAAATCGCTTTTTATCTTTGCCAGACAAAGCGACACCAGACAATGTAAAGTCTCGCAAGGTGTTATCGATGAGCTTTTGGCTTTGCTCGTCTAAAGACGCAAATTCTTGGCTTTCTTTTAATGCGGTGTAGGCATTAAACAGACCTTCATGTTGGCCAACCCAAGTACCGTATTCCGATAATAGAGGTAAACAGCTATCGTGGGCTTCTCGCAGGGCGTCGCTGCTGACCACAGAATTCATATGTGATACCGGCGACCACATTTTACCTAGCCGATCATCAGCCTCTTCAATTTTTTCCACCACATTGTGGTAACTATAATCTGCGGATGCGACAACGTCGTCGATAGTCTCCTTGCAATGGGCAATGGCTTTTTCTATCGCTGGTTTGATATCTTCCGGGTTAATGCCTGAAAAAAGGGGTAACCCGTCAACTTGCTCGATGGCAGGTGCTGTCATATTGATCTCGCTTGCTTATTGAAGTCCTGTAAGTGAATGTAGGGATCACAGGACACAAAAACAAGCGGCATTAGCACATTGTTCGAAAGGGCTGTTGAATAACCAGCTTTTCAAAATCCTCTCGCGGCACCGCTTTGCTGTAATAAAAGCCCTGAACCTGGTCACAGCCCAATTCACGAAGCACGTTTAATACGGCTTTGGTTTCGACCCCTTCAGCAACGGATTCAATGTGCAGTCGTTTACAAGTGTCTATTAAGCTACGGATTAATTCCTTGCTGTTAATTTCTGTATCAATATTATCTACCAGCGACTTGTCGAGCTTTAATACATCCACCGGTAATCGCGCCAGATAAGACATAGAGGTAAATCCCGCACCAAAATCATCGATAGCAATATTGACCCCCAACAATTTAAGCTGCCAAAGTAAATTACGTACAAATTCACTGTTTGAAGCCACCGCGGTTTCGGTGACCTCAAGCTCAATACATGCAGGGTTAACTGAATAACGGGCTATTTCTTCTTTTAATACATGCACAATGTGTAAATTCTGTAACTGTTTTGCAGAAACATTAATGGATATCTTGCGGATGTCCTCACTAAAACGTACCAATTCAGATACCGCCCGTACACTTTGTCTGAGCACCCACTCACCGATAGCTTCGATTTGCCCATCAAGCTCAGCAATACGCACAAACTCTGCAGGCGGCACCCACCCTAGTTGATGATGCTGCCAACGCAGCAGAATTTCCGCCCCCTTAATCATACCAGTGCGCAGATCTACCTTAGGCTGATAGGCCAATTTAAACTGATTGTTGTCCAACCCATTTTGCACATCGGCACAAATATGTTGCTGGCGCTTGTAGCGCTCTATGGTCAGGCAATCTAAGTTGGTCACTTGGCGAGCATGCATTTCTTTAAGAATCGTTAACTCAAGATTTTTAGTCAGGGTGTTTAGATCCACATGGGGGGTTGCGACCAAGGTAAATCCCACGCCAATTTGACCATAGACGGCCCGGTTATCAATAACATAGGTTTTTTGCAGCGTTTGGCGTAACGACATACACCAGTTTTCCAATTTTTCGCTACCTTTTTGCGGAAACTGAAATGAGAACAAGCCAAACTGGTCTTGTCGCAAATGACAGGGCGTGCCTACCATTGCCCGTATTTGTTGCTCAATTTCATCGAGCAATTGCTCCATTATGCTGCCGCCGTGGCTATAGGAGATATCTTCCATATTAACCAGTTTAACAACCACAAATGCGCCACTTTTGTTCAGTGTCACTACATTTTCAGGCTGCGCTGGCGTGTCTGATTCTAACTGCGTAGATAATTGGGTGATACGGTGTCGCCATCCGTTTTCTCGACGTTCTTTAAAATAGCCAAATGCCTGTTCAATTTCTGTTACCAGTTGGCTGCTGCTCCAGGGCTTAGTGAGGTACTTATTCACCAGTCCGCTGTTTAACAACCCCACCGCCATAGAAAAATCGCTTTCGGCACTTAACATCAAGGTAATGGTTTGGGGATAAAACTCATGAATATATTTGAGTAAATCAGCTCCAGTCATGCCTGGCATACGGTGATCAGTAAGCACAACCGCAATGGGGAAATTCGCTAAAATGTCCATGGCTTCCCGCCCATTTTGCGCAGTATGCACCCGATAACCGGCAGGTCTTACGGCTCGCTTGATAGATTTAAGAACCATGGGTTCATCATCCACCACCAGCAAATCCAGATCAGTACTCTGGGTAAAAACGGTGTTTGGAGCAGACATGGGTTACCTCTAATTTTATAGGGTCAAAAAATAGTGGGGCTAAGCCAAAAACAAACGCCTCAAGCTCTACTATTGTTCAATAGACGACCAACATTAAGTCGCTACAATTATGAAAAGTCATTACTTTATAGCGTCTACCAAACGAAAATACCTTTATAAATTCGTCTAATCCTTACGCAAAATTCAGTAATAAACCTTTAAAAACAGAAATTTAAGAAAAGTAAAAGCAAGCGAAAAAATTTTTAATGCACAGTTTAAGTGCCTTAAATGTCGTATTTGATTCATTTGCCATGATTGTTATCGATGCAATCTGACGTAGTTGTGCTGGAGAAACGAAATTATGAAAACCCTGACATCAGGCGAAATTGCCACTTATTGTGATGTAAATCTCAGAACGGTAATTCGCTGGCTGGAAAGCGGAAAATTAAAGGGGTTTAAACTACCCGGCAGAGGCAATAACCGTGTTTTGGTAGACGATTTCATCGCCTTTCTTGAACAACACGGCATGCCCATCCCCCCCCAATTGCAGCATGAAGCGAACCCTTGCATTCTCATTGTTGATGATGAATTACCGGTAGCTAAGTCGATTCAGCGCATTGCCCGTCGTGCCGGCTATGAAACCCTCATTGCCACCGGCGGCTTTCAGGCTGGGATCATGCTAAGTCAGCACAACCCTAGGGTGATTACCTTAGATTTAAGCATGCCAGGCATGGACGGTTACAGCGTCATTCAATTTACCCGCGAACAAGCGAAATACCTTGGGGTAAAAATTATTGTGATATCGGCCCTCGACAACTGTAGCTTAGAGAGAGCCCTAGAAGTAGGTGCAGATGCTGTGCTGCAAAAACCGTTTGATAACCATGCTCTTACCGAGCTTTTTGACAAGTTCATGGCGGTCAAATGATCGCCATAGCCCTTTGAAGGATAACAGTTATGCCTGCACGTAAATACATTTGGCAAACGCCAATTTGGGGGGCTATTGTTTTTGTTTTACTCACATGCGCAGTACTCGCTAAGCCAATTGTGCTTCCTCACCAAGACAACCAAGTAATTTCAGTCTACTTTTATAAAACCTGTGACGATTTGGAATTACGCTAAATGGCGGACGAAACAGTATTGCTAAAGAAGAGGCGTGGATAACATGACAGCGCCTAACCAAGACAAAATCATCCAAGGGCTGACAATGCAATCCGCGCACAAAGACCGGCTTATTGCGGCGTTACGTCAGGATCTACAGGAAGTCCAGCGCCAGCTTCTACAAGCGGAAAAAATGGCGTCAATTGGTGAAATTACGGCTGGTGTGGCCCATGAAATTAATAACCCTGTGGGATTTGTTTCTAGTAATCTTTCTACCCTTAGCAGTTATATTCAAGCCTACCAAACGGTAATAAGCACTCTCATTGATTCCGCAAACACACCCAATGCTCCCCCCCTCACAAATGTCTCGTTACAAGCGCTTATCGAGCAGCATGATATTCCATTTATTTGTGAGGACATCGTTTCGTTAATAGCAGAGTCTTCTGAAGGGCTAGCCCGAGTGGGTGAAATTATAAATGGGCTACGACTTTTTTCTCGCATCGATTCTGGTGAGCGTCAATGGTGCGATATCAATGGCTGCATGCAAACGACCCTGAGCATGGTGAACAACCAATTAAAGTACATCTGTGAACAGCAGTTGCACCTAGACGACGTACCCCAAGTTTTTATTAACGAGGGGAAAGTGACACAAATCTTCACCAATTTGCTCATTAATGCTGGGCAAGCCATTGAAGAAACCAGTAAACAAGGGTTGATTACAATCACCACCAAGCACGATGAAACCCACGTTTTTGTGCACATTACAGATACTGGTATCGGCATCAAACGTGAACATATCGATAAGGTATTTAACCCTTATTTTACCACCAAACCGGAAGGCAAGGGCACGGGCTTAGGCCTGTCCATTTCCCAGAGTCTGGCCGCTGAACACGGCGGCACCCTTAGCGTTACCAGTACAGAAAATAAAGGCAGCACGTTCACTTTATCGTTGCCAATTACTGCACCGCCAACAGAAAGCCCTCTTTCAGAGCCAAACACCTAATGACATTACCCGTAGCATCTAACAGGTCGATGTTGAGGACAAACTATGAATGAACAAACAGAAACTCAGACAGAAACGCGATACACCGTCCTGTTTGTCGATGACGAGCCAAACATTTTACGTGCACTCAAACGCGCTCTGTTTAAAATGAATATTAATATGTTGTTGGCGGAAAGCGGTGAAAAAGCCCTGGCATTGTTAGCTAAACATTCCGTACAAGTGGTGGTTTCAGACATGAAAATGCCCCACATGTCCGGTGCTGAACTACTAGAACAGGTAGCCAGCTTATACCCAGACACATTTCGGGTGGTATTAACGGGCTTCGCCGATATGGACTCCACCATTAAAGCCGTCAATCAGGGTAAAATTCATCGCTATTTGCAAAAGCCGTGGGATAACCAGGAACTTATTCGTACCTTAGAAGAAGGGTTAGAACGGGTACGCCTTAAAGATGAAAATACCCGTCTGCAAAAGCTTACCCGTTTACAAAATAAAAAGCTTAAAGACATCAATGGCGTGTTAGAGCAAACCGTTGTGAAACGCACAAAGCAAATCAAGATGGCCTTACAACGCATAGAAAAACAAAATAAAGCGTTAGAGCAAGTGCTGTTTAATGTGATCAGTATTAACCCTGATATCGACGGAAAGTTTGCTATTGAAGTAAGTGACTTGTCTGCTTTTATTGCCCAAAAAGCGGGGTTAGATCCCGCTGAAATCAAAAAAATACGCTATGCCAGCTTAATCTGTGAATTTGGCTGCCTTGGCCTAAAAGCCTGTGATTTCACGCCGCCTTTTAGCGCATTAAACTACGAGCAACAAAAAAAGTTTTTATCGCAAACCCAACAGGCAGCCACCATTTTAACCCCCGCAGAACATATGAAGCCTGTCTCTGACATTCTGGCTTTACAGTTTGAACATTGGAACGGTTCTGGGCTCTACAATAAAGTTGCCAAGGAAATTCCCCCAGGAGCACGCATCTTAGCCATCAGTCGAGACTATTGGCGATTCGTTACCGGCCGTATTGTGGATAAAACCATGACACCGGCTGAGGCAAAACAAGAACTGAAAAAGCATCGCAATACCCGTTACGACGGTGAATTTCTTGACTTATTACTTAGTGCAAAAGAAATTGGCTTACCCAAGCATATGGACAATACCTTAAGCGCCAGTGATCTTGTTCCGGGCATGGTGTTAGCCAATAATCTTTATAACGACAGCCATATTCTTATTTTACCGGAAGATCATGTTTTTACTGAAAGTACCATCGCGAAGCTGGTGCAATTTGAACAGGATCCTAACCGTCGTTTTACTATCACTATCAAGCCTACGGTAATTGAAAGTAGCAACACCTCCGTAGAAACCACCACCGAATAATCGGTTAACAGGCCGTATGTTCGATTTTAAATATCACCCAATTCGCTTTTTTGTATTTGGCGATGCAGGTGTTTGTGTGCAAAAATATTTTTTTTTAAAGTGGTACATAACCTATGAACGAGTTTGACTATATTTGTATTGGCGGCGGCAGCGGCGGTATCGCGTCGGCGAACAGAGCTGCCAAATATGGCAAGAAAGTAGCACTAATTGAAGGCGGAGATATTGGCGGAACCTGCGTAAATGTAGGTTGTGTGCCGAAAAAAGCCATGTGGTTTGGGGCCAATATCGCAGAAGCTATTCACAAATACGGTGAAGACTACGGCTTCGATGTTACGGTAAATAAATTTAACTGGGAAGTACTGGTCGCCAATCGTCAAGCATACATTCAACGTATCCATGCTTCTTACGACAAAGTTCTGGCGAAACACGATGTGACCTGGATAAAAGGCTATGCCCAGTTTATTGATGATCATACTCTAGAGATTAATGGCGAAAAATATACCGCCCCACACATTACTATCGCTACCGGTGGTCGCCCACGCTTCCCGGATATTCCAGGGGCGGAGCATGGCATTGACTCTGATGGATTCTTTGCCCTCGCGTCTCAACCCGCCCGAGCGGTCGTAGTAGGAGCCGGCTATATTGGTGTAGAACTAGCAGGTGTACTGCATAGTCTGGGTACCAAAACCGACCTTATTATTCGTCATGATACCCCTCTGCGTCATTTCGACCCCCTCATTGCCGAGACTCTTACTGAGATGATTGACAATGAGGGGCCAACCTTGCACAAGCAATCAGGGGTTAAACAGGTTGAAAAACACGAAGATGGTAGTTTGACCATTTCATTAACCACCGGTGAAGTTATTGACACCGACGTGTTGATTTGGGCTATTGGCCGCGAACCTTCTAGCAATAACATCGGACTAGAAAACACCGGCGTAAAAACCAATAATAAAGGCTATATACAGGTTGATAAATTCCAGAATACAGATGTATCTGGTGTTTATGCTGTTGGCGATGTCACCGGCCATGCCGAATTAACCCCCGTTGCCATAAAAGCGGGTCGACTGCTTAGCGAACGCTTGTTTAATGGCAAAGATGACGCTCACTTAGACTATAAGCAAATTCCAACCGTGGTATTTAGCCACCCACCAATTGGTACCATTGGCCTTACCGAACCTGAAGCCGAAGATCAATATGGCAAAGAGAACATAACGGTTTATACCTCGTCGTTTTCGGCTATGTATACCGCTGTCACCCGTCACCGTCAGGCCACAAAAATGAAGCTTATTTGTGCTGGCGACGACGAAAAAGTGGTAGGTCTACACGGCATTGGAATGGGAATGGATGAAATACTCCAAGGGTTTGGTGTGGCCATTAAAATGGGCGCAACCAAGGCTGACTTTGACGCCTGTATTGCAATCCACCCCACCAGTGCCGAAGAGTTTGTTACCATGACATAACACTATTGGCGATAGAGTACACCTGTAACTGTGATTCTATCGCCACCATTTTAGGTATTGTGACACCGTTAAAGGTATTATCGTAATAATAGCGCTTTTGCTCCGGTCTGCTACCTTAACAAATGGACGTACAAACTTGTTGTCCGCTACTTGGGTTTACCATCGCAGGACAGCAAATATGCTACGTTATTATGCAACACCCCTTATTATATTATTGGCAGGATTATGTGTAACGGCTTCGGTCAGGGCACAAAGCCCCCCCGTCACCGTAAGTGTTACCGTACTGGATAATACCGGATTGCCCTTACCTGGGTTTGCGGTAAGCCTGACGCCTGCTGAAGGGGCGGCCCCGGTCACTGACACGCCCCATGCGGTAATGGATCAAATTAACCGCCAGTTTGCACCTCACTTTCTCATTGTTCGCAAAGACACCCAAGTTCGTTTTCCTAATTCCGATTCCATTAAGCATCAGGTTTACTCTTTTTCTGCCGCCAAACGTTTTGCCCTTTTGTTAGATAAAGACAGCGAAGCGGATCCATTAACCTTTGATACCCCGGGCGTGGTAGAGCTTGGCTGCAACGTTCATGATTGGATGTTAGGTTATATTTATGTGGTTGATACACCCTATTTTTCAGCCAGTGACGACAAGGGTCAAAGTGAATTTGTCGTTCCCCCTGGTAGCTATACCTTGTCGATCTATCACCCTCGTATGCAGGAACCCCAAGAGATACTCCGTCGAGAACTCACGTTAACCAAAAATCAAACCCTGCGATTACCGCTAACTCGAGCCTTATTGCCCGACTTTTCTCAATACAATGCTGATGATGAGTTTGGTCAATATGAGTAAACGTATGAAAGCCACGCTAAATTCACTACGCAACAGAATGCTGCTGTTTTTTCTGGTAGTTATTGCCTTTGTTGTTCTTTTTACCCTACTTCTTGTTGGCTCAGCCACCTTTACGCACTCAACACAACAGTTACTCACCCAAACCCGTACCTCGGCCAGCGTGGTGGAAGATAAACTGAATAACCACGCCCAACTATTACTCCGGGCTGCCGATAACTTGTCCGGTAACTACACCATTAAGCAATACATTGCTGCCAAGGATGATCCCGATTCACTGGCCGTTGCCATGCGCAACCAGCAACAACGTATCGATGCAGATATGTTCATGGTACTAGATCAAAGTATGCACCGACTAACCAGCACCTCAGACTTAGCCCCCGTGCCGGCTAACCTTAATGGTTTCCTCGAACAAGGGTTAAGCTGGTATGACGGCGCCGATGGCGTGTACTTGATGAAAGGGGTGCCGGTTAAGTTTGTTGAACGCTCCCGGCGCACAGATGCATGGGTATTCCTCGGCTATGATGGCAAAAAGCTAATTAATGAAAATATTGCCAAGTTAACGGAATTGGACGTGAGCTTATTGATACCTGATCGAGAAGCCCCTTTACTTAGTTCCACATTGCCTACGGCCCTGTCCAACGCCTTTTTTAATCTTACTCTCAACTATACCCCTGGCCTACATACTGCCACCCTTGAAGACGCAAACTATATCTATACCTCAAAACAGGTGGGATTTGCCGGTAGCGACCCGGTGTATATTGTTCTTGCCACGTTAGAAGACAAAGCCTATCTGTCCTATAACAGCATGCAGCTCCAACTTGTTGGCTTGTTATTACTTGCCGGCTTCGTCTCTTTATTGGGCGCGCTGATGCTCTCAAGAGGCATTACCGGGCCACTAAATAAATTGGCCGTAGCAGCTAATTCCATCCGCATGGGTAAACATGTTACCCATTTTCCTGAATCCAGTACCGCTGAAGTGGATGCTCTGTCGCTGGCTATTAACGACATGCAAACCGGCATTCAGGTGCGTGAAAAACAAATCAATCAACTGGCCTATTATGACGACCTTACCGGCCTTCCCAACCGTAATCAGTTTATTACCCAGTTGGAAGCCACGTTAAAGGATAATCCATGCGGCACCGTCGCCGTATTAATGTTAGATATCGACCGGTTTAAAGACATTAATGACACCGTGGGCCATGATACCGGCGATTTGCTAATACAGCATATTGCCAAACGCTTAAATTCCATAAACGAAATGACCGGATTTCTTGCCCGTTTAGGCGGCGACGAATTTGGCTTTATTGTCACTTGTCTACCCCAGGCCGAATTAGAATCGGTGGTCAATAAAGTGGCTGCGGTGTTCGACCACCCTTTCAATATTGAAGGCTTAATATTGGAAATTAGCTGTAGTATTGGGGCTTCTCAACACCCCCAAGATGGCGAAACAGCCCAAGGGCTCATGCAGTGTGCTGATATTGCCTTGTATCACTGTAAAGATAGCCATCAAAGTTTCGCCCTATACTCTGCCCAACTGAATAAACATTCAGTACAGCGCCTCAACCTGATGTCAGAGCTAAAAAGCGCGCTGCAAGCAGGGCAACTTCAGTATTACTATCAACCGAAGCTAGATATTGCCTCAAATACCTTTACCAGCGTCGAGTGCCTTATGCGTTGGATCCACCCAGAACACGGTTTCATCTCACCAGACGATTTCATTCCCCTTGCAGAGCAAACCGGCGCCATTCGAAACGTAACCAATTGGGGTTTACGTACCGCATTAAAACAACAAAAAGCCTGGCGAGAAAAAGGCCACAATATTTCGGTGGCAGTGAACATTTCGGCGGTGGATCTCATTGATATGACCTTACCCACGCTAGTGAGTAATTTATTAAGCAAATACAACAGTGACGCGAAATATCTCACCTTGGAAGTGACCGAAAGCGCCATCATGCATGATCCAGAAAATGCTCTTCGTGCCCTTAATGCCCTTAAACGCATGGGGATCAAACTTTCTATCGACGATTTTGGTACCGGATATTCGTCCATGGCTCAACTTAAAGATATGCCCGTTCATGAACTTAAAATAGACAAGGCCTTTGTTCTGTCACTGGCCAGTAGCAATGATGATAAAACCTTGGTGAATACCATTGTGTCGTTAGCGAAAAACTTGCATTTAGAAGTAGTAGCAGAAGGGGTGGAAGATAAAGCCTCATTGGATTATTTACGTGAGGTGGGCTGTACCCGAGCCCAAGGTTATTATATGTCCAGACCCCTTCCTGCCGAACAGTTTGATGAGTGGCTTACCACAGCTGCCACTCCCAGTATCGTAGAGGGAGCGGTGCAATGAAGTGGTTGATGTTGCTGCTGTGTGCGGTCAGTGTTTCGTCATTGGGGACCGAGTTTAGCGGTAAAGTACAAGCCGTCTGGCACCAATCCGACCTTCCTACCACCTGGCTTGAAAGTGGCACTGGGGTTACCCGCTTTGACGATAATGATGTGGCATTGCAGCAAACTGTCATGCGTATCAAGCATACCGTGGTACCGTCTTTTGATGTGCAGGTAGACGCCAGTTATTATGCCGATGGCGATCAGCACCTTGGTCTTACCCAGCTTCAACTTATCTATAAACCCCTTTTACCCAGTCGCATAAAATGGCGGGCTCGGGTGGGGTTCTTCTACCCTGAAATGTCATTGGAAAATGTGGATACCAACTGGTTATCGCCATACACCTACTCCCAGTCAGCCATTAACAGCTGGATAGGCGAAGAGTTACGTACCGCCGGCGCTGAATTTATTCTCTATCGACCGGGACGGGCCGTGCGTAGTCCGTGGAGCTGGGAGTTTCGTGCCGCCGTTTTTAAAGGTAATGATCCCTTAGGCTCCATTATTTCATGGCGTGGATTTGCGCTGCACGACCGCCAAAGCCTGCATCACGAACGCTTACAATTTGCCCCTTACCCAACGGTTATTGATACTAACGTGATATGGCACCCAGATTGGGTAGAACCCTTTACCGAAATTGATGGTAAATGGGGCGTCTATGTCGGCCTTCATCTGGATTATCTACGTCAAACTCAGTTACGTTACTATTACTACGACAACCTAGCCGATCCTAATGCGGTTAATGATCAGCGACTATATGCTTGGCACACCAAATTTCACTCACTGGCCATGCAACATAATATAACAACCAAAACCCGGTTTATTATGCAGTGGATGACCGGTGACACCCTAATGGGTGAACACTTTGTTTACACCCAGTACGATGCCTTCTACGCCATGCTAAGCCACCGCCAAGATCGTCATCGGTTTTCGGCCCGGGTTGATATATTTGATGTGGATGAAGATGATATTTTTGAAAATGACCAAAATAACAGTCACGGCCATGGCATAACGGTTAACTGGCGATATGATGTGTCTGATCATTGGCAAGTGGGCGTGGAATATTCCCGAGTGCACAGTGATGCCGCAAACCGGGTTCAATTTAACCTACCAACAGCGGTCACTCAGCAGCAAACCTTATTGGTAAGCGAATATCACTGGTAAAGGTCGGCCTTACCAGTGATGGCTTGCTACTGGAGATTAATCGCTTTTTATATCGTCTACGAAATTCCACATAACCTGAAGCTGCTCTTTAAAGCCATTATTCAGTAATGGAAAACGGTGGAAGGTTTTAGGATCCAGCGATACCTGTTCAATATGAAAGCCGGCTCTGGTGCCATATCGCTTCCAAGGGTTGCGGCAAAATAGGGTAAACCACCGTTCCACAAACCCTGCTAATTGGCGTATGTCATGTTGTTTATCAAACCCATTTAACATCAGCTCCACCAGTATGCTTTTGGGCCACATTTGCCGTGCAAGATAGCAATTCATAATAAAATCACACACCACGTAGGGCATCAGATCGGCTTCGTCAGTTTGCTCTTCTGGCCGTAATTCAGCCGTGGGTTGCTGAACGTTCACCCGGTGCATTTGCTCAAGGCGATGGCGAGCACTTTCGCCATCCATGGTTAGCGGCAAGCCGGTTTGTTCTAACCACTGATTAATTTTACGAATAGTGGTTTTATTAATGCCGGCAATAACAGAAATGACACCTGAGGTGTCGCCATCCATAGTGGCATAACCCAACGCCGATTCGGATAAATTCGAGGTGGCAATAAGCAATTTATTTTCCCGGTTTGCCAACATCCATACCCCTGGGCTACGACTGCGGGCCTGAATATTTTGTAACGCGATATCATCGGTTTCCCAACTCAGTGGGTTATCAGGGTAGAGCTCGTTTACCAGTTGATGGTATTGCTGTACTACCGGTTCGATATTCCAACTGTAAAAGGTGGCGCCTATCTCTTGGGCTAGATATTTTGCCGCGTTTAAGGTTGTATCCGAAGAATTGCTGGTGCCCTGATATAAACACACCAATATTTGCGGCATGGCTTTGTGTTTTAACCAAGCCACTTTATCTTCGCCGGGCGACACAGGCGCGATCTTCTCTCGTAGTTTTGCTGGCAAAGCCGCAAGATAATCGGCCACACCCAGCTGTTCTAGAGCAACGAAATGAGACACATACACCGACGCTGCCACCAAAGCAGAATCAGCGCCGCCAGATAAACTCACCACATAACCGTGGGTATGAGTTCGGGTGGTCCAATCCCACAAGCCGTTGCCCAGCGCATAGCAAATTTCGGTATAGTTGTGATCATCCTCACTTAATGAGGACCAAAATAAGGGAAGCTCATCGTTGGCAGCGTCAACGCGGTCGAACTTGCGAGCAGCCAGTACGGCGTCGCTAGGCAAGGCTAACGTTAGCGGCGCCGAAACCACGTGATTGTCATCAATCATAATGGTTTCGCTGCTATTTATACGCGACACCCGATTGGCACTTAAATTCACCAAGGTTTGGTTCATAACCACATCACGTACGTTAAAGCGGTCGCCGCGAGATACCACCTGCCCTTCCGACGCAATCATTGACCCACCATCGAAAATACTGGTGCCGTTTTCAGTGCCCGCTAAATTGGCGTAGGCATAAACCACACCGAAAGCCCGAGAGCCTTCTTTAATAAACTGTTCACGAACCTTATTTTTGCCCACGGCAAAATGGGAAGCACTGGGGTTTAGCAAAACATCCACATTACGATGGTACAGATCCCGTCCCGGCCGATTAGCCACCCACGCATCTTCACAGGTTTCGATGCCTATTCGCACCCCTCTAGCGTCGATAACGATATCGCCAAAAGGCACATTAAAACGGGGATGATTCACCACCTTGCCTCGCGGCCAGGCTTCAAACCACCGGGGTTCATAATGCACCCCATTACGGGCTAAATACTGCTTACAGGCAAAGCCATGCAAGCCCTTCGCGCTAACAAAGGCGGTGGTATTGTAAACTTGGCCACCGGGAAACATAACCGGCATCCCCATCGCTACCAGTAAATCTTGGCCGCTCTTCGCCTTGTGATGCAATCGGTGAAGACCGTTTAGCACATCTTGCAACGCAGCTTCTGTGGCATCATTAAATTCTTGGTAGTTAAAATTGTCTTCACAACCATACCCGGTTAAAGCCAGCTCCGGCATCAGCAAAACATTAATATGTGCTGACACGGCTCGCTCGATAGCGGTGAGAACCCGCGTCACATTACCTTTAAAATCAAATGGAATCTGACGCAGCGCTGCTGTGCCTATTCGGGTGTAATTTGCCATTGGTGACCTTATGCCCAGTCTACTTCAAATACTTTTTTCAGATAGCTGACGAATTCGGGATCGTCACACAGGTTCTTACCCGGCGCATCTGAAATTTTCGCCACGGGTTTGCCATTTACCCGCACCAGTTTCATCACAATATTTAACGGCGTCACACCACGCACATCATTGGATAAAAACGTACCAATGCCAAAAGATGTACGAATGCGCCCGCGAAAGCGTAAAAACAACGACACCATGGTTTTAAAATCCAGGCTATCGCTAAATATTATGGTTTTATTTGTGGGGTCGATATTGAGGTTTTTGTACATCTCAATCGCCCTTTCTCCGAATTCTATCGGATCACCGGAGTCATGTCTCAAGCCATCGAATAATTTGGCAAAATATAAATCAAAGTCGCGAACAAAGGCATCCATGCCAATGGTATCGGTTAGCGCATAGCCAAGTTGGCCGCGGAACTCTTTTACCCAGGTTTCTAGCGTATGTTTTTGGGAATGCACCAGTTGCACCCCAATTTGCTGAGACAACATGAAAATTTCATGGGCCATGGTGCCAATAGGCAAAATATCGAACTCTTTAGCCAGGTGCATATTCGAAGTGCCCACGAAAAAATCGGGAAGCATTTTTTTGAGCATATCAATAACGGTAAATTGGGCTTCGTAACTAAACCGTCGTCGGGTGCCAAATTCGGCTATTTGTAGGCCGGTTAAATCATGCTTTTTATGCTGTTGTTGCAACCATTTTATTTTTTCATATAAAGGCTGGCGAACATCTTCATAGCTCTTATTTGGGTAATTATGGCGGTTATACACCTCGGCCACCGTTGATAAAACCGGCATTTCAAAATTATGCACATGCATCAATGGCCCTTTTGCGCTAATGGCTAACTGGCCATCTTCTTCACCGATATGCAAAAACCGATTTTGATACGACCACATTCTCACCCATTCAATAAAGTCTTTGGTATACCAAGGAATGCGCTCTAGCCATTGAATTTGCCCTGAGGTAAATCGTAGGCCTTCAATTTTGGCTAATTCTTGCTGAATTTCAGCCCGATAGGGCCGTAAGTCGGTATCACCTCGCACCACAAAACGATATTCCACGTCTTCCACATAGGGATATTGGTGCATAAAGCACTGCCACATGTTCATTTTGTAGAAGTCGTTATCGAGGGCAGAAAAGTTGAGGTTTTTTCTAAATAGGGAGTTGCGCGCCATGGCATTCGCTCGAAGTGAGTGATTAAGATGGCGTTTTTTGTGGTTGGACGTTGGCGGATGCAAGGGTTTGGTCTCATCCTGTTATAACAATAGTTAACGAGTATTCTATCAATACCCTTTAAAGTCAACGATAAGTTAAAAATAACACGGAGAAAAGCCTATCACAATGCATGATAAACAGGGATATTCACGGTCATTCTGTTGCTTTTTAATGTCGAAATAAGTATCTTTAAAATACTCTATAAATGGAATACGCAATGAACATCGCTATATTGGGTTCTGCCTTTAACCCGCCTACCCGAGGGCATTTAGATGCTGTGAAAACAGTGTTAAACCATGAAAATGGTTATGATCGGGTATTGCTCATTCCTGCTTATCAACACGCCTTTGCCAAATCCATGATCGCCTACTCTCATAGAGTGGCGCTAACCGAAGCCTTTGTGCGTGACATTAATGACAGTCGAGTGCACGCCCTCAGTGTGGAGCATCTTATTGCCAAAGACGATGTCCCTGTGTATACCTTCGACGTGTTGTCATATTTACACAACAATGGGTATGAAAAAGATAACCTTAGCTTTGTTATTGGTCCGGATAACAAAGCGAACTGGAATAAGTTCTACAAAGCCGATGACATCACGCAGCGCTGGGATGTACTGGTTGTGCCAGAAAATGTGCCGGTGCGTTCAACCATGGTAAGAAACGCCGTATCCAATAACCAAGATATCCGTGGATTCGTCACCCCTTCGGTGGCAGCTTACCTCACTACCCATTCCGTTTATGTCTGAATCCAGTATCACCCGCCCAGTTTGTACCATCAATGCGGTATTGTTTCGTATCATCACAAGGCAATTGCAGGTCGCCTTGGTGCGTCGCCCTGCTAACGCGGCGGTGTACGCTAACACCCTTGCTTTACCTGGGGGCGCCATAGACCCTCACAGTGACCAAACGCTCAACGACACCCTGCTACGTCATCTTAAAAGTAAGACCGGCATTACCCCGTCCTATACAGCAAAGTTAGAATTTGAAGGTAATTTAGCCCGGGATCCGCAAGGGTGGAGTATTTCCTGCCCCTATTTGTGCTTCACCGATGAGCATGCTCTTGCCTTAACAGACGTACACTGGTTTGCGGTGACAGATTTTCTTCACGACGCACCACCGGTAAGCCTGCCCTTCGATCACCAAATGGTTATTCAAAAAGCTTTTCAGCGTTTGTATAACCGCGCGAGGTACAGCACAGAGCCTAACTTTTTCTTTCGCCAACCGTTTACCCTGTCTGAGCTACAAACGGTGTATGAGGTAATTTTAGGTAAGCCTCTGCATAAAAAGAACTTCAGAGATCGTATTGATGAAAGTGTTTCGGTTATGGAAACCGGCGAATCAAAAATTGTGAAACGCAGTCGCGCTAAACTCTATACACACACGAACCCTTATAAACCTCACTTTTTTTCCCGCGTGCTGCAAGGTGCATTTGATTATTGACCCTTTAGCATCATGAGTACTTCCTCTTTATTACGCCCGTGCTAAACGGACAGCAATTAAAAAATACGGACATATTAAATAATTTTCAGCCTTTCTTTACCCCTTGTCTTTCATGCAGTAGTCATCCTCAGTCAACACTTCAAAATATAATTTGTCAGCCTCATGCTGATACGTCTCGTTAGGCGCTCATGATGGGAATAAAGGCGTTTCCACATCACCCTTAAGGCTCCGGTCTTTCGCATGGGGAGCAAACATAGGTAGCCTAGCGGTACCCAAACACGTCACTTTCTTAGGACCTAACACAATGAGAAGGACAGTATGATGAACAATCACGCAATACCCATAAGCAAACAGATAGAGCAGCTTTCCAGGCGAGAAATACAGGTCGCACACAAAATTATGGAGGGGTTACCCAACAAACGAATCGCTTCTCAATTATTTATTAGCGAACGCACCGTTAAGTTTCACTGTGCAAACATTTACCGAAAACTCGGTATTCCTAACCGTACGTCGCTGATGGCAAATTATTATCGTCAACTGCATCAACCCGACATGGGATCAGCAGACACCCGCTAGCAAAATAGTACACTGGGTAAGGTCAGACAGGGGGTCTGGCAACAAGGAATAGTCCCTTTTAAGGAGAACAACATGCAAGTAAATACAGCGTTACCCTGCCCACTTGATAAGCAAGACGAGGCGAATGTTAACGGCGGTAGTACAACGGGTGGTGAGGTAAGCCTTCCTTTTAACGCAACCTTTCGCCTACCGGCTTACTACACCCAGGCATTAGGTGAAACCGGTGGTAGTTATCCCGATGAGTCACTTTTTTAATCCAGCGACGTGCGGCAGCATAAGTGGCTGCCGCCGTCATTAGATTAATACTCATTGTATGCTTGCCCTTTGTCTTGGCGATGCTGCCGACCCACAGATACAGCACATTGCAAACGCCTTAGCCACCTCGAAGGTTGACGTATGCATTGTCAATACTGCCCATTTCCCGAGTAATATCCATATTCATTTCGCCCCCAAAGATAACCACTACCTCATTGCTCAACAAAACGAACAATACCCACTAGAAGCATTCGGTGTGTTTTACTGGCAGCGCTTTGTGCCCCCAATTCAGTCAACTAATTCATCATTGTTAGCCAATCTCACCAGTGCCCTGTCGCCGCTTTTCTTAACCTGTCCGCACCGCTGGTACAATTCGCTACACGCAGTGAGGTATCATCAAGCCAAACCCATGCAGTTAAGTGCCGCCCATAAACTTGGCGCCCTTATTCCGGCGACTTGTATCAGCAATCATATTCACCACGTAACAAGTTTTTGCCGTACGCAACCCAACCTCATTGTTAAACCCGTATTTGGCGGTACCTATACCCAACGAATTAAACGCAATGGTAAGTTATCCACGCCTATTTCTGCTCTTTTAACCGGCCCACCGTTGACATTTCAAGCATGGGTTGAGGGCGAGGATATACGTAGTTTTGTCATTGATGATCAGGTGTTTAGTGCGGAGATATCGTCGGATGCCGATGATTATCGCATTGATACTTGTGCCAGCGCACACAAGACCAATCTGCCCAAAAACATTGAGGATTTAAGCATTCGACTATGCCGGGAAATGGGCATGAAATGGTGTGCCATAGATTGGCGTAGAACGTCTAACAATCGATATGTTTTTTTAGAAGCGAACCCATGCCCCACATTTTGTCGGTTTGAATCGGATACGGGACTGCCCATTACAGAGGCATTGATAGGAGCGATGATAAAGACGGCTGTAACCTAATTTACAGCCATCTAAAAAAATAGACGGGCGCGATGAACGCCCTAAGATATTAAAGAATAAACCGGCTTAAGTCTTCGTTATCCACCAAGGTCTCTAGGTGTGAATTGACATAGTCGGCATCAATGGTAAAAGTCTCGCCAGATTTTTCCGACGCATCATAAGAGATATCTTCCATTAACCGCTCTAACACGGTGTGCAGACGACGAGCACCAATGTTTTCTAACCGTTCATTTACCTGCCAAGCGGCTTCGGCGATGCGCTGAATACCGGATTCGGTGAACTCAATTTTAACCCCTTCGGTTTCCATCAAGGCACGATACTGCTCGGTCAAAGACGCGTTGGGCTCGGTAAGAATACGTTTAAAATCTTCAACTTTCAGTGCCGCTAGCTCTACCCGAATAGGTAATCGACCCTGCATTTCTGGGATCAGATCCGACGGTTTACTCATTTGGAATGCACCAGATGCAATAAACAAAATGTGGTCAGTTTTGATCATACCGTGCTTAGTTGACACCGTTGATCCTTCCACTAACGGCAGAAGATCACGCTGCACACCTTCTCGGGATACATCGGCAGAATTATTTCCCTCTCGCTTACAGATTTTATCAATCTCATCCACGAACACGATACCATGTTGCTCAACGGCTTCGATGGCTTGTTCTTTCAGATCTTCTTGATTAACCAACCGCGCGGCTTCTTCTTCAATAAGCAGTTTAAGGGCGTCTTTAATCTTCAGCTTTTTCTTTTTCTTTTGTGACCCAGACATATTTTGGAACATAGACTGTAATTGGTTAGTCATGTCTTCCATGCCTGGCGGTGCCATAATCTCCACACCCATTTGCGGCAATGCCACATCGATTTCTATTTCTTTGTCGTCAAGCTTGCCTTCCCGCAATTTTTTGCGGAAGTTCTGACGGGTGCCTTTATCTTCCACGTCTTCTTTTTTACCCCACGCATCTTCAGGCGGCGGCAATAAGACATCAAGAATACGCTCTTCAGCGGCTTCTTCAGCGCGGAACTTCACTTTCGCCACTTCCCGCTCTTTGGTCATTTTAACGGCAATATCGGCCAGATCCCGGATAATGGATTCGACTTCTTTGCCCACATAACCCACTTCGGTAAACTTGGTGGCTTCCACTTTAATGAAGGGGGCGTTTGCCAACTTAGCTAAACGGCGGGCAATTTCAGTTTTACCCACACCCGTAGGCCCAATCATTAAGATATTTTTAGGCGTGACTTCCTGACGCAATTCTTCAGGTAACTGCATACGACGCCAGCGGTTTCTTAGGGCAATTGACACCGCCCGCTTGGCATCTTGCTGACCGATAATGTGGCGATCCAACTCGTGAACTATTTCTCTGGGTGTCATCTCAGACATAATAAACCTTCTTTTCTTTTAGCTGTGTGTCACAGCAATCAACTGCAGTTGGGTAGACGAAACCGTCACTGCAATCGATTAATAATCTAATACTTCTATTGTCTGATGATGGTTGGTATACACGCAAATATCACCAGCAATGGTTAAACTCTTTTCTGCAATCTCTTTGGCAGGCAGCTCGGTATTGGCCAACAACGCCGTTGCTGCGGCTTGGGCATACGCGCCACCAGAACCAATGGCAATAAGATCGTTCTCAGGCTGCACGACGTCGCCGTTACCGGTAATAATAAACGATGCCGTTTCATCGGCCACCGCCAGTAACGCTTCTAATTTGCGTAGCATGCGATCCGTTCGCCAATCTTTGGCTAATTCCACGGCAGCGCGGGTGAGATGACCCTGATGCATTTCCAGTTTAGATTCAAACCGTTCAAATAAGGTAAACGCATCGGCGGTGCCACCAGCAAAGCCGGCCAATACTTTATTGTTGTACAGGCGGCGCACTTTTTTCGCATTGCCTTTCATTACTGTATTGCCCAAAGAGACTTGACCATCTCCGGCAATGACGACCTGATTATCACGTCTTACAGATACTATCGTTGTCACGTTAATTCCCCATGTTGCGGGTGTTGTCTGAGTCAATATCAGACGAAAAAAACCAATGAAGGATAAGTGGGGGATGACACGCTTTTTTCAAGGGCAGATTTTGGGATTTAGCCGCCAAGGCTGACGCCATGATTTGGCAGTCAGCACTTTGTATGGCTTAGGCTACAGGTTCCAGTAGAGGATCATGCAGGTGGTAATATTCACTTTTCGTAGGCTGTGTCGTGCGCGCTCTGCATCGCGTTTGGTTTGTAATGGCCCCATAATGACCCGAAACCATTCACCGTTAGTGCCTGTGGACGCGCGCACTTGGGCTTCTAACCCTTGAAAGGCGATTTTTGCTTTCATTTCGTCGGCTTGAGAACGGGTTCTAAACGAACCACACTGCAACAAATACAGTTTGTCTGATTTTTTCTGCTCTGCCACTTCCACTTCGACTTCATAACCCGGTAAGGTTTTGATGTATTCCCATTCTTCCTCGGGTAACTCTGGAAGTTCCTCTTCTTCGGTAAGTTGCGGCAGCGGTGTCATGGGCGCATCGGCCGTTTCATCCACATTATCTTTAATGGAAAACAAAAAATAGATAAGTAATAAAATCGCGACAACCACGCCCACCAAACGAACCCACACTTTCTTCTTGTTAGTTTGTGGCGGCGGCGCTTTGCCTTTATTGCTGTTTTTCTTTTTATTCTGTGGTGTGCGACCACGAGAAACATAATCACGTTGAGCCATAAGCGGCGAATAATCCCGTAAAAATAAACCTGTTTTTCTTTCGCCAGTGTATCGCTATTTTAATAAAAAAGCTGCCCGTATCTTCGCCAATTGTATTGCCAATTAACTAAAATCTGAGGGATCAACATCGAGTGACCATCGCACCCGAGTAGCAAGGGGTAATGCCGAAAGATTAGGTAGGGCCTTGCGCAACAAGGTATTAATGGCCTTACGTTGGGTTCCTTGCAACACCAGCATAAACCGATAGCGCCCCTGCCGCTTTTCAATTAAACAAGGCAGTGGGCCGTTTAATCGCACATTGTCTGTCGCCAAAATTTGTTTGGCTTGCTCTAAAAAATCCCACGCCATGGCGCCATGGGTCGCCTCAGCGCGGATCACCGCCTGTGACTGAAATGGCGGCATGGCTGCCAGTTTTCTTTCTTCCAATGCTTGGCGGGCAAAGTGATGATACCCATTGTGAATTAGGTCCTGTAACAAGGGATGCCCTGGATTATGGGTTTGTAGCCACATTTCTCCCGGTTTAGACGCTCGCCCGGCTCTTCCTGCTAGCTGGGTAACTAATTGAGCAAGCTTCTCACTGGCACGAAAATCAGCACTGAATAATGCCCCATCACAATCCATGACCACCACCAAGGTAACATGGGGAAAATGATGCCCCTTTGACAATATTTGGGTACCGATTAGTAGCTGGTATTTCTGCCCGTTAATGTCATCGAGGGTGCGCTGTAATTTATCTTTACCGCGCACCGAATCGCTGTCGATTCTTACCTGCTTTACGCCCGCAAATAACTGAGCGAGCCCTTCTTCAATTTGTTCTGTGCCCACACCGGCAGTCACCAAGCTGTGTTCACCACATTGGGGACATTGCTTAGGAATGGGTTTCACCCCGCCGCAATGATGACACTGTAAACGCTGCTGACTGCGATGTACGGTATAAGGCCGCTCACAACGTCGACAATCCACAGAATGCCCACAGTGGTGACACAATAACGCTGGGGCATAACCTCGACGGTTCACAAAAACCAGCACCTGATTTCCCATGGACAAATGCTGACGCATAATACTGATCATGCCATCGGCAAGACCAAACTGCATACGCTGATCTCGCACATCCAATAAATGTTGGTGCGTTTGTACTGCACCACCGGCCCGTTTAGTCAGATGCAAGTGTCCATAGCGTTTAGATAAAGCATTGTTTAAGGTTTCTAATGACGGCGTGGCCGTTCCCAACACCAAAGGGACGTTTTCTGTACTCGCCCGCATAACGGCAAGATCTCGCGCATGATATCTAAGGCCATCTTGCTGCTTATAGGATTCATCATGCTCTTCATCAACGATGATCATGCCAGGGAATTTTAATGGCGTGAAGATGGCAGAACGTGTGCCGATAATAATGCCCAATTCCCCTTCTCTGGCCCGTTGCCAAACCGCTAAGCGGTCTTTATCGTTTAGCTGAGAATGAAGCACGCCAATATCAATACCGAAGCGTTTTGCAAAGCGTGACACCGTTTGAGGGGTGAGCCCAATTTCTGGTACTAATATAAGCACCTGCTGCCCGCCGGCCAGTACTTCTTCAATGGCCTGTAGATACACTTCTGTTTTGCCGCTTCCGGTAACACCCTCAAGCAAAAACGGCGCAAATTGCCCCCGGGATTGGTTAATGGCGGCAATCGCCACCCCTTGTTCTTTGTCTGGAAGTGGCTTACTGCCAATCTTTAAATCTGTCAGCCACATACGGGGTTTTAGTGGCGGTGGGCGGTTCTCTTCCACAATCAGTGCTTTGTCAGCGAGGCCTTTGATCACCGTAGTAGCAAAATGGCTTTTAAGTTCACTGTCTCGCATTGGGCCATTGAGCAACACCTGTAAACACGCGGCCTGTCGTTTTGCCCGTGTGAGTGAAGCCACATTTTCCTCACCGTTCCCCTTCACCTTCCACCAACGCTCATCCACAGGACGCGCCGACTCGCCTTTACGCAATAATACGGGCAACACGGTGTGGATGACTTCGCCGATGGGATGCAAGTAATACTGAGATAACCAATGACACAGGGTAAGCTGCACCTCATCGATAACGGCGGCCTCATCCAGTACCGTGTCTAGTGGCTTTATTTTACTGATATTGGCAGGGTTTGAGCTTTCACCCAGCACCACCCCCACCACCTTGCGAGGGCCAAAAGGCACGATAACTCGGCAACCGGGCTGGGGCACCGCGTCACTACTATAGGTAAAAGACTGTCGTAGCGGTACGGGTACCGCAACTTCAACAAAATGCATCACATTTCCAATAAAGATAATCGTTGTTCAGGGCGTGTATGACGGCTGTGATCCCTACGGAATCGCCAACTGACCATTTTTTCTTCACTTTTAACCATCAGTTCTTGATCAAAGCGGCGTCATACATTAATATGCGCCGCTCTTTACGGCAAGGCCTCGTGTCTTGTATTGAATATAGTTGCGTATGGTGTTCAGCTTCGGGCTGGATAGCGATACGGCCTTAGCATTGAGGTAACCCATGAAACAAGATATCCATCCTGAATACAAAGAAATTACTGCAACCTGTTCTTGTGGTAACGTTATTCAAGTACGCTCTACTTTAGGTAAAGACCTTAACCTAGACGTATGCTCTAAGTGCCACCCTTTCTACACTGGTAAGCAACGTAACGTTGATACCGGCGGGCGTGTTGATCGCTTCAAGAAACGTTTTGGTGCACTTAGCAAGAAATAAATTTGTACCTTCTTTAAAAAAAGCGCCTTTAGGCGCTTTTTTTGTGTCTTCAATACTGACATCTGTTGCCCTATCCATTTCCCACGGCCAATACCGTCTCCGAGGTTATATTCACAACGTTAACCATAATCACCTTATCTAATAAATAACATGAATAGTGATAATTGGAATTTCCGGTTTGTTTCCAAATTTAAGACACATTACAGTTATTTATATGTTAGCGCCTTATCTGATATGTACTGAATAAGGTGTTGTGATACATTTGTAAACAAGTGTCGCTAAAATTATAAAAGCAATATGTGGCAGTGCAGCGAAATTGCAGTTATGCAAAGACCGAAACCTGAGAAGGACACAAAAAATAATGTCAGACTTCAGACAACGCGCCCTCGATTACCACGCCCTCCCTACACCAGGCAAAATCAAGGTTGAGTTGTCAACGCCCGCAGACAGCGTTGATGATCTCTCACTCGCGTATAGCCCCGGTGTCGCCGAACCCGTAAGGGAAATCGCCGATGATCCTGATGCCGCGTATCGCTATACGGCAAAGGGCAACATGGTTGCCGTTATTAGTAACGGCACCGCCATTCTCGGTCTTGGAAATTTAGGCCCCTTAGCCTCAAAGCCTGTAATGGAAGGTAAAGCACTTCTGTTTAAACGCTTTGCCGGTTTAGATGCCATCGATATCGAAGTCAAGCATCGTACTACCGAAGAGTTTATTAATACGGTGGCAAATATTGCCGACACCTTTGGGGGGATTAATTTAGAAGATATCAAAGCCCCTGAATGTTTCGAAATCGAACAAGAACTTATTAAACGCTGTAAAATCCCTGTGTTTCATGATGACCAGCATGGAACGGCCATAGTCACTGCCGCAGGCATGCTAAATGCGCTAGAAATTCAAGGTAAAAAAATACAAGAGGCAAAAATCGTATGTATGGGTGCAGGTGCTGCGGCGGTAGCCTGTATGGAGCTACTAATTAAATGCGGAGCCCAACGTGAACGTATTTATATGCTTGACCGCAAAGGGGTGATCCATACCCGTCGCGAAGGCCTTACCGAACATAAAATGCTGTTTGCTAACAATACCGATAAACGCACATTGGAAGATGTGATGGATGGCGCGGATATTTTCGTGGGCGTATCGGGCCCCGATGTTCTGCCACCTGAAGCATTAGCGCTTATGGCGCCCAACCCCATTGTGTTTGCCTGCTCCAACCCAGATCCAGAAATTAAACCCGAGTTGGCCCACGAAGTGCGAGACGATCTGATTATGGCAACGGGTCGTTCAGACTACCCTAATCAGGTAAATAACGTTTTATGCTTTCCCTTTATCTTCCGTGGTGCGCTAGATGTTAGAGCCTCCGCCATTAACGATGAAATGAAAGTGGCGGCCGTTGAAGCCTTGCGTTCCATCTCCAAAGAACCGGTACCCGATGACGTACTCAAAGCCAGTAACACCACGTCGTTGTCCTTTGGTAAAGACTATATTATCCCTAAACCCATGGATGAACGCTTACGCCTGCGCATCGCCAAAGCTGTCGCTTTAGCGGCCATTGAATCCGGTGTGGCCGGTATCGAGACCCTGCCGCCCCAATACGGTTAAGCACAGCATAAAAGCAAAAAGCCAGCATTGAATGCTGGCTTTTTTGTGCTTATTCTTCTTCGTTGTCTACACTAGAATCTATGCCCATGTCTTCCATAATTTGACGCGCCTCTGCTGGAATGCGATTAGGATTGTCTTTACGAAGATCATCATCGTTGGGTAAAGGTTGACCGGTGAAGGCATGCAGAAAAGCTTCACAGAGCAATTCTGAGTTTGTAGCATGACGCAGATTATTAATTTGTCGGCGGGTACGTTCGTCTGTGAGTACCTTTAAGACATTGATTGGGATTGAGACGGTAACTTTTTTAACCTGCTCACTTTTTTTCCCATGTTCTGCGTAGGGGTGGATATACTTACCGTTCCATTCTGCCATTTTTAATTCTCAAATTGCCTGTTTTTGTAATTTATAGGCAGAAATTCTAAACAATGTAGCGAAAAGGTCAATTAAGCCGTGTAAACCTCTTGACGTCCAGACATATATTATTTAGTTTAGACGTCTAAACGTCCATAAAAGTGAGTCAGCAAAATGGTTTCCTATGCACAAGGTATCGATGCGTTAAATCAATCGTTATCGGAATTACGCGATATCGATGTATCGTTTGAATTTTTCCCACCAAATTCGGAAAAAATGGAACAAACCCTCTGGAAATCAGTGGAACGTTTAGCCCCGTTAAAACCCTCTTACATGTCGGTGACCTATGGCGCCAACAGCGGTGAGCGGGATCGCACTCATGATGTGGTTAAGCGTATTCAAACCCAAACCGGTGTGCAAGCTGCCCCTCACCTTACCTGTGTAGACGCTAGCCGGGAAGAACTGACGCAAATAGCCCAAGAATACTGGAACTCGGGAATTCGTCGTATTGTGGCATTACGAGGCGATTTACCCAAGGGCATGGATAAAACCGAGATGTACGCGTCAGATTTAGTCAGCTTGTTAAAGGATGTGGCCGATTTTGATATATCTGTTGCCGCGTATCCAGAAAAACACCCTGAAGCGCCCAACGCCCAATTCGATTTATTAAATTTAAAACGTAAAGCGGAAGCTGGCGCCTCAGAAGCCATTACTCAATTTTTCTTTGATACCAGTTTGTACCTGCGTTTTCGCGATCGCGCTGCAGCCGCTGGCATCGATTTAGATATCGTGCCCGGTATTCTCCCTGTAACCAATTATCAAACCTTGATCCGTTTTGCCGGCTTTACCAACGTACATGTTCCGGGCTGGTTACATAAAATGTACGAAGGGCTAGATGCCGATGATCAAACCACCCGCAACTTGCTTGGCGCCAACATCGCCATGGAACAGGTGAAAGTACTGGCGAAAGAAGGAGTGAAACATTTTCACTTTTATACATTGAACCGTAGTGAGTTAAGCTATGCCATTTGTCACATGCTTGGTGTACGAGGTAATGAAGCATAGTGGCTAAAAATCCTTTGCCCTCGCGTTGACAGTGGTTACACTAATCAGGCAAGCATGTATTTTACGTTGTATACAAGGAGATCGTTTTGTCTGATAACCGCTGGGTGAAACTCTGGCATGAAAAGCGTCCTCAAGCGGTGACGTTTTTTCAAATATTTTTACGCCGTTGTCGCCAAGACAATATCACTATTTCCGCGGGCCATTTAGCGTACGTCACCTTGTTGTCCCTGGTGCCTTTTATCATGGTTACCTTTACGGTGATGTCGGCATTTCCTGCCTTTGCCTCTGTGCGCACTAAGCTCGAAGCATTTGTTTTCTCGAACTTTGTTCCCACCGCCGGTGACGTAGTACAAAATTACATGTCAGACTTTGTCTCCAATGCCTCTGAAATGGGCGCGGTGGGTATACTGTCACTGCTTATTGTGGCCTTGCTGTTGATTTCCAATGTGGACAAAACCCTCAACCGTATTTGGCGCACCCAAAGCGATCGCCCCATTATTTATACGTTTGCCATTTATTGGATGGTGATCACCCTTGGCCCAATGTTAATGGGGTCGAGTGTGGCGATCAGTTCTTATTTGGTGGGCGTAGCCGAATTTGCAGAAGAATATACCCCGGGCGTGGGCACGTTTATGCTCACCCTGATCCCTAGTTTTGCCGCTTTACTGGCGTTTATTATTCTTTATTTGCTGGTACCTAACCGGCGGGTAAAATACTCCCATGCCCTTATAGGTGCCGTGGTTGCCACCATATTTTTTGAGTTTACGAAAAAAGGTTTTGCCCTTTACATCACAAACTTTACCTCATACCAGGTGATATATGGCGCACTGGCGGTGTTACCCATTTTGTTTTTGTGGGTCTATGTTTCTTGGATAGTGGTGCTGGTTGGCGCAGAATTCACCTGTAGCTTAGAAGATGCCTTTGGTGATATTCGGGCCAGTGAAGAACCCCGTAAAGTCCCGGTGGAATAATCGACTAGTGGTGGCACTATTTATGGTGAGAAATAAAAAACGGGCCTTAGCCCGTTTTTTTATTCACTTAATTTTTCATCGTTTGGATAAAAGCATCGGACTCTGCCACCGCCGTTTGCATTTCACCAATAAGGCGAGACACATCTTGCTGTATGGTTTCAAGCTCCCCTTGTAAAGCCCCAACCGCACTGGCATTAAGATTATGCTTTAAATACAACACATTATCCTGTAAGGCCGTTAACACCGGCTGCATTCTGCCTTCGGCTTTTCTCATCGCTTTGATCATGGTTTCGTACTGACGTTGCGTGGTGCGAAGCTTATCTGCACTGGCACGGCGCAGCTTATCACTGTCATATTTATCCAGCTCTTCTTCCCATTCAGCAAAAAGCGCATCGGCTACGCTTTCTACTTTGTCGATACGATCGCTAACATCCTCTGCCGCGGCGACACTATCTTGATATTCACCATTGAGATCATCATAAACATCTTCGAGTTCGCCACCATCAAAATTGATCAGCGCGCTGAATTCTTCTAAGGCATCAGCAAACTGCTCTTGAGCGTCCTCCTGAGACGATTGAGCGTTTTCCACCCTGTCTACCAGGATATCCCGCTTTTCTACGCCTAGCTTCTCCCAGGCCGAGTAATACGCAGATTGACACCCACTTAACGACAGACTGATGGCCAGCCCTATCAAACCTGCTTGCCATTTCCTCATCATAACCTCACCTCTGGCCCCCGATAACGGGCGGCATCAATAATTGCCCATAGGTGAAAGATAGCCCCCACCGGCCAAAGAAAAAAGAATATCACTGTGGCTGCCAGGCCATAGCACGCAAAACAAATAATGAAAAATAACAGTGCTCTAAGTATGCGACCCTGAACTAGATGCCCCAAACCGGGAATAAAAAAGTTACAAATTGCCGCAATAACATTACCACCTGATCCCTGACCAGCCATATAATCGTCCTCGTATATTAGGTAAATATGTGTTTTAGTAGCTAAACTAAACTAAAAAAACAAGACATACAACGCACTGAAATAAAATGAAACGACTTTACCCTGACACCGGATGTTACCGCAGTGGGTACTTTGACTCAGACGATGGTCATCGCCTTTACTACGAGGAAAGTGGTAATCCTGATGGCTTACCAGTACTTTATTTACATGGTGGGCCGGGCGCAGGCTTAGCTGCCGGTTACCAACGTTTCTTTGATACCAACCGTTACCGCATTATTGGCCTTGAGCAAAGAGGTTGCGGTAGGTCCCACCCATTCGGTTCGTTAACCAACAATACCACCGCCCACATTCTGCAGGATATAAGTCAACTACGAACGTTACTAGACATTGATTGCTGGACGTTATTTGGCGGCTCTTGGGGGGCTACGCTGGCCTTATTAGCGGCCATTGACGCGCCGGATACCATCAATGGATTAATTCTACGAGGGGTGTTTTTAGCCCGACAAGAAGACAGAGACTGGTTCTTATCTCACCAAGGCGCAGCGGCATCATTGTTTCCGGACCATTACGAATTGTTTGTGGAAGGGGTAACACAACCTGTTACCACCGCCTCGGTTTGCGATTATTACCGCCAGTGCTTTGATTCTACCGATGAAATCCATCGCATGAATGCCCTTAAGCGATGGTATATATGGGAAGAGCGGCTATCGAAAATTTCGTTACCGCCGGGTACCGGCGAATTTACTGGCCATTATCCCCCCAACCTTATGACCAGCTTGGCAAAGCTAGAGTGCCATTACTTATCCAATCATTGCTTTATTCCCGAAGGCTTCATTTTGGACAACATTGACAAAATAGCCCACATCCCCGGTACAATTGTCCATGGCAGATACGATGTTATCTGCAGTACTCGGGCTGCCTATACACTGCATAAGGTATGGGAAAATAGCACCTTACAAATTGTACAAGATGCTGGGCACAGCACGTCCGAACCCGGTATTGCCTTAGCCCTATGCCGTGCGACCCGAGAAATGTCGAAATATTTGAAGGAACAGAAATGATAGGCTTAGTGCAGCGGGTAAGTGAAGCAAGTGTTACGGTTAACAACGACATCATCAGCCAAATCGGTCATGGTTTACTGGTCTTGCTTGGAGTGGAAAAACAGGACGGTGATGAGCAAATTGAAAAATTAGTGCGCAAACTTTCCCAGTATCGCCTTTTTGCAGATGAGGAGGGTAAAATGAACCTCAATGTACAGCAAGTTAATGGCGCTATATTGGTGGTCTCTCAATTTACTTTAGTGGCGGATACCCAAAAAGGTAATCGTCCGGGCTTTTCTAAGGGCGCTTCCCCAGAGCACGGTAAACGGATCTACGAGCAATTTGTATCCGCCTTAAAGGAAAAATCCATTCCCGTACACACTGGCCAGTTTGGCGCTGACATGAAAGTTGCTCTGATTAACGACGGGCCGGTGACATTCCAATTTAATGTGTAATCCTGTTATGCCGTCTTGCGTTTAAAAATCGTACCCAATTACAAACCATCATCAGTGAACTTAGGGTTTTTAAGGTCACTTGAGCCGGTGTAAGACAATTACACTTGTTAAAGACGCCTCCCATGGGTTTAAATGGGTGCTTATGAATGAATAAAGGGTCTACGTATTGTGTTTAGAGTAGCCACACCCAAAACCGAAGAAGAATTAGAAAAATACTTCACCTTTCGATGGACATACCTTCGTCAACCTTGGAATTTCCCTCCGGGTTCAGAAAAAGATGAGTACGAGTTGGTTGCTGAACACCGGGTTATTATTAATGGCAAGGGTGACATCGTCGCCGCTGGCCGAGTACACCTAAATACCGCAGAAGAAGCGCAGATACGCCATATCGCGGTGCATAGTGACTACCAACGTCGTGGTCTCGGGCAAATGATTCTCGGTGCCTTAGAAGGGGTGGCTCGGGAATTAGGGGCAGAGCGCGCGGTAACCAATAGTCGGGAAACCTCCATCGACTTTTTCCTTTCCTGCGGTTTCGTTATTGAACGAGAAGCCCCCAATGAACTAGGCATGCTTAAACGCCAACAGATGGTGAAGAAACTCAGTGATCCTGGCATTGTGATGCTGCACCCTAAATGGTGTAAAGAATTACAGGATACCTGGACGGAAACCATCCCTATTACCGAACACATGGGGATTAAACTACATCAGTACACTGGCCGCACACTGGAAACCCGCGCATCGTTAAACAAAAACATTAATATTCACGGCAGTATGTTTGCCGGCAGTATTTTCTCATTGGCAACGTTAACGGGCTGGGGCATGTTGTATTTACAGCTTAAAGAGCGCCAATTAGCCGGCGACATTGTATTAGGTGACGGCGATATTCATTACCATAAACCCATTACCATGAAGCCCCGGGCAACCTGCCATATCGAAACGGTCAGTGGAAAATTTGCACCATTAGAGAAACAAAATAAATGTCGCTTTACGCTACAGGTCGATATCTTAGATGACGATGTCGCCGTAGCCGAATTTAAAGGGGTATTTTGGATATTGCCCTCAGATATGGACAACAAGCAAGACGGCCAACGCTAAGATAGCAATAGACGAAGCGATAACAAAAACAAAAAAAGCGCCGTAGGGCGCTTTTTTTTATGAATGAAAAATCTAGGCTGACATGGCAGCTTGAAGTTTTTTCATCGCATTTTTTTCGATTTGGCGAACACGTTCTGCCGACACTTCATATTTATTGGCTAAATCCTGAAGTGTAATTTTGTTATCCGCTAACCAACGTGTTTCGATAATATCCTGCGAACGAGCATCCAAGGTTTTGATGGCTGAATACAAACGTCTCGATGCATTTGCATCCCAGTCGTTATTGATCACATCCATTTCCACGTCAGTGGTTTTATCTTCAAGGAACTGCACCGGCGCAAAGCTACCGCTGTCGTCATCATCGGCGCTAAGATCAAACGCCTGATCGTGACTACTCATGCGCGCTTCCATCTGAAGCACTTCTTTGGTACTCACACCCAGCTCACTGGCTACGGTTTGCACTTCTTCGTGGGTAAACCAGCCCAAACGCTTTTTCGCTTTACGCAAATTAAAGAAGAGTTTGCGTTGAGCTTTGGTGGTGGCGACTTTCACAATACGCCAGTTTTTCAGTACAAACTCGTGAATTTCGGCTTTAATCCAATGAACAGCGAAGGAAACCAATCGCACACCCACACTTGGGTCGAAACGCTTAACTGCTTTCATCAGTCCAATATTACCTTCCTGGATAAGGTCAGCCTGTGGCAAACCATAACCGGAATAGGATTTCGCTATATGGACAACAAAGCGCAGGTGCGACATTACCAGTTTTCTCGCTGATTCAAGATCGCCGTCTTCCCGCAAGCGTACTGCTAGGTTCCGTTCCTCATCAGCTGAGAGCATGTCAATGCTACTCACAGCCTGAATGTAGCCTTCAATACTACCGCTGTGAGGCACCGAAAGGGCCATTGATTGCAATTTATTGCTCATATTCACCTCAATTTGCTAAGCGATCCATGTTATCAAACTATGGAACGCCTTTCGAGTCTGTAACTGTCAGCTTTTAACTCCAATGACGGAATATAGTGACGTTTCGCTAAAATTCAAGACCTTTTTTAATCATAAAAGTTCTTTTTCCACGACCGACCTACTGATTCGGTCGATGAGCGCCCCACAAGGGGAATTTTCGTTGTTCTTGCAGCGATGCCTGCCAACTTGCTTATACTACTAGTATAACACCCCTGCCCTTGCAGAAACTATGATCCAGCGCAGGCCCTTAAGACTCTTCCGCTACCTGATAGAACCTCACGTTATAACCCGCATCTATAGGGCACCCCCTTCTTTATTATTGTGATGTGTGCATTTTTTCGTCAAAGTGAGCCTGCGTAGATAAAAATACCATTAAAAAACAGGGAAATAACATGACAATCACACACAAACGCACAATGCGGCCACACCGCATTTCACTTTGCATAATGGCGGCGCTAGCAGGTTCTTCTTTGCCCTCATTAGCACAAAGCGTAGATGAAACGTTAATCGCTCAAGCCACTCCCTCCTCTAATGCAAACACCCCGCTTTCGAACGCAGACTCTGGCAACGAAAACGACGAAGCATTAGAGAAAATCCTCGTGGTGGGATCTAGCATCAAAGGCGCAAAGGTCACAGGCTCTTTACCGGTCACTCTTATCGACCAAAGTGATATCGACGCCATCGGTGCGACCTCAGGTATGGAATTGGTTTCATCAATTCCCAGTAACGGTACGGTTAGCTTCAATGGGAATGACGTTGTATCTGGGGTGTACGCCTCTCGCGGCGACGTCGCGTCTATCAACCTACGCAGTATTGGTACAGGCAATACCTTAGTATTGTTAAACGGCCGACGTCTGGTTCAACACCCAGGTTCACAAACGGAGAACTCGGTTCCTGTTACCACCGTTAATATGAACTCCATTCCCGTGGCGGGCATTAGCCAAGTAGAAATACTTCACGACGGTGCAGCGGCGATATACGGCTCTGATGCGGTAGCTGGGGTGGTAAACACCCAGCTTAGAAAAGACTTTGCTGGCTATCAGTTCGATGTGCAATACGGCGAAGCAGAGAATACCAGTCGCGATAAGATCACCATGAACATGCTCAGTGGCTGGGATCTCAACAACAGCAGCACCAACATCACGTTATCGGCAAATTATTATCATAGTTCAGAAGTCATGGCCTCTGAATTACCCTACGCCGCCAATGCCGATCGTCGCGCCTATCTTGAAGGAACGTCTTGGCAAGGCGATACCAATTTTAGAAACACCTCCACCACCACCGGCTGGGGCCGATTCGACGCCTCAAGTAGCGTCGACGGTTTAACCTCATCGGCTGGGCGCTTTCATATCGAAGACGTCGATGCCGGTGATGCCGATCAACAGTGTGTACTTAGCAATGGTCTGTGTATCGACAGCGGTAGCATTACCACAGATACCCAAGGGTACAACACGAACCAAAGCCGTACGTTACTTCCCGAAACCGAACGCGCTAACGCGTTCTTATTTCTTAATCATGCCTTAGATAACGGTGCTGAGCTGTACGGTGAACTGAGCTATTACTGGGCAGAATCCAACTCACAAAGAGCCGAGACGGCCACCCTCACGTCTGCACCTGTGACCATTTCCAGTGATGCATACTGGAACCCCCTAGGGACCAGTGTAAATCGTGTAGAAGGTTACGACATTCCAGCAAGTGGACTAGACGTAACGGTTTCTGCATACCGTATTCTTGACGCCGGCCCTAGAAAAATTAATGTAGAAAACACTTCCTACCGTATGCTCGGTGGAGCAAGAGGGGCAATAGGAGAATGGGATTGGGATACCGCTGCCTTATATTCAGAAGCACAAACTGACGATATAACCCATAACCGAACGAGTTTAAGTCTGTTCCAAGATGCGGTTAACCGCACCGATGAAAGCGCCTACAACCCATTTTGTGGCGGCACCTGTAATTCCCAAGCGGTCATCGACGATTTCCTTATTGACGTTAAGCGCACCGGCAAAACCGCCCTTGGCCTTATGGACTACAAAATGTCGAATGCTTCACTGTTCACCTTGCCCGGTGGCGATGTGGGTGCCGCAATCGGTGTTGAATGGCGCTATGAAAGCTTTGAAAATGACTACGATGACCGCTTAGATGGCACAGTGACTTACCAAGATGATGTCACTGGTATCGCGTATGCGTCAGATGTCATGGGCTCTAGCGGACAACCTGATGCCGACGGTTCCCGAAACGTATTTTCTGCCTTTGTAGAATTGGCCGGCGCTTTGGTAAGCCCTGAAATGGACATCCCACTGGTTGAGAAATTAGATTTTCAGCTTGCTGGACGATACGAACGATACAATGACGTAGGCGATGTGTTTAAACCGAAGGCAGTATTGTCTTGGTATCCAACCCACTCATTGCAAATTCGCGGCTCATATGCCGAAGGATTCAGAGCACCAAACTTAGAGCAACTGCATACTGCCAGCACAACGCGAGTCAACTATCCTACTGACTATTACCGCTGTCAGGCCAGTGTGAACAAAGGGGAAATTGCAAACTTAGGTGCCTGTAATATTAGCGACAGTGCCGAGAATATTCGCCTGGGCAATACAGAGCTAGCTCCGGAAAAAGATTTTAACTACGGCTTAGGCCTTACCTACTCGCCTGATTGGATAGCAAACCTTACGTTGACGGCAGATTATTGGAAGATCAAACAAGAAGACTTAATCGGTATTCGTTCTTACCAAAACGTTGCTGATCTTGATTATTACGCACGCTTAAACGGTAGCAGCAACGCCAACGTTATACGCTCTGATGTGACCGAAGACGATATTGCGTTTTTTGACGGCTCAGGCTTAACCGCCGTAGGTGATATCATTGAAATAATCGGTGAATTCGAAAACTTAGACTCCCGTACCACTGAAGGCCTAGATTTAGGCATGTATTATCAGTTACGTGATACTAAGTTTGGTAGCTTCAAATTTAAATTAAATGCTGCCAAGCTAATCGAAGCCTATCAATCTGTTGACGAACAATCAGCGCAGCTAGAGTCCTTAGGATTAGTGCTTGATGATGTGGGCGATCTCATTGGTATGGACGGCCGTCCTGAATGGCAAGCCAGTGGTACCCTCACATGGACATACGACAACTGGAGCGCTGGTCTCTATGGCAAGTACGTAGGTGAATTTTACGATACCAGTGCAGTCAATGATGAAACCGGTGAGTTTTGGCGGGTAAGTTCGTGGACAAGCGTTAACACCTACGGCCAATATACCATCGATAACGGTTCAAACTGGGATGGCTCGACTATTCGTTTGGGCATCAAAAACCTGTTTGACCGTCAACCCCCACTTGCTGACGAAACTTACGGCTACGAAGCCAGTTTACATAGTGCAGAGGGGCGTTTCTTCTACGTTCGCTTTAAAACTTTTATCGACGGATAAAACCTATGCCTTCTTTTCATTGTGATTCTTGTGTTCCGTTTATGGCGGACAGGCAGTGAAAAGAAGGCGGCTTTTTCAGATTCATTCATCATAAACCGTTCAGGGAATGTTAAAAAATGAAATTAAATTCAACCATGTTACGGGGTCTGTCACTGTCGATCAGTTGCGCACTTCTATTAAGCAGTTGTGCCCAACCTCAACAGCAAATTGATACCCTGATCACGGGCAAACACATTTTTCGTGGTGGGGATTTTGCCCCCACAGAAGGGGTAATTGGCATTAAGGACGGCAAAATTGTGTTTGTTGAGCAAACCCTTCCGGACAATGTTAATGCCAAACAAACCATTGATGCTGGCAACGCCTATGTTGCGCCAGGCTTTATTGACCCCCACACTCATGCCTGCGCCGATTTTACCTTCGACAGCCCGAACCCCAACAACAACTACCTGACTCAGGGTGTTACCACCGTATTTTGTAACGTTGATGGCGGCGGCGAAACTCAGATCACTCCTATGCTTGATGGATTCGAGCAAGCAGGGCTAGGCACCAATGTCGCGGTGTATATTGGCCATGGAGCTGTGCGTCGCGCGGTAATGGGGGTTGAAGATCGGGCTCCCACAGCCGAAGAACTTACACAAATGCAGAACCTGGTTTCTCAAGCCATGGATGAGGGCGCTCTAGGCTTATCTACTGGCCTGTATTATGTTCCTGGCAACTTTGCCGACTTAGACGAAGTGGTTGCCCTCGCCAGTGTAGCGGCGCGAAAAGGCGGTGTTTACGACAGTCACTTGCGGGATGAAAGCAGTTATAGCATTGGCTTGGCCGGCGCTGTGCAAGAAGCGATTGATGTGGGCATCAATGCCGATATTCCGGTACACATCGCCCATATTAAAGCGCTAGGTGTTGATGTATGGGGGGAAAGCACCGCCATTATCAAGCAAATCGAAAACGCCCAGCGCCAAGGAGTGAAGGTTACCGCCGATCAGTATCCATGGCGTGCGTCAGGAACCAGCGTCGCCGGCGCCCTTGTGCCGCGAAAAGTGTTAGCCGGTAGTGCTGAACAATACCATGCGCGCTTACAAGACCCTCAGCAATGGCCTACGATTAAAACCCAAATGGCGGATAATCTGCGTCGTCGTGGCGGAGCCGATTCTTTGCTCATCAGCGATCCCAAACGCCCTGACATTCGAGGCAAAACGTTACAGGAAGTCGCGGATTTGTGGCAGATGTCTCCGGTGGATGCGGCCCGTAAAATTATTCTTGCGGGCAATGCTCGGGTAGCCAGCTTTAATATGACCCAAGAGGATATCGACACCTTCATGCAACAAGAATGGGTAATGACTTCCTCGGACGGCAGTACCGGTCACCCTCGTAAATACGCGACCTTTCCGAAGAAGTTTCATGACTATGTGGCAAAACGTTCGGTAATTAGCGCGCAGGAATTTGTGGCTCGCAGTAGCACCTTGCCAGCGACATTTTTCGGCCTCACCAATTATGGAAAATTAGCCGAAGGTTATAACGCGGATATCGTTATTTTTGATCCCCAAACCTATTTGCCAAAAGCCGATTATCTTAACCCCACAGAAGTCTCTACAGGGGTGGAATGGTTGTGGTTAAACGGCAAAGCGGCCATTGCCAACGGCGAGTTGACCGGTGTGCTCCCCGGCAAGGCGTTAAGAAAAACCGTGCCTAAAAGTAACGGGTAATCGCAATGAAGATGAAGCGACGTTGCTTCATCTTCATTTTTTACCGGTTTTAACCGTTAGCAGAAACAGGTGTAAACACGATACCGTGGATCCGACCTCGCTTCATCGCAAAGGTCTTTGTCTGGGGATCATATTCAAGCACGTTTATGCCATCTCTAAGCACCCCATTTTCATCATACCGTAAACGAAATTGTGCCGCGGGCTGAGGATGACCAGGCCAGGCTGATATTATCGTCACGTCGGCTCCGTCTTTTACCGGCGCAACCAGATACGTGACGTCTAATTCACCTGAATAATACGACCCTGCAGGTGGCACCGCCGAGGGCTTAGGAGCGACCTTCATTAACCGCAAAGGCCCTTCGTATTGATGGTTATCAGGTGATGAGGTCGCCACCACATCGGCTAAAGCCGCCAATTTAGTAGCAGGCTTGCCGTCATTACGGTTACACAACACAATGATGCTGTAATGACTATCCACAAGCCGACCATAAGCTGATTTAAAGGTTGATGATGCTCCGGTATGCATCATCCATTGTTTGCCCTCTTGTATGCCCAGTTTGATACCACCAGCATAAATAAGGCCGTGTTGCTCTCTCACCACACTACCGTCATTGAACGTGGCCGGCGACAACATCATCGTTTTGGCCTTATCTGTCCAAACCTTATGGCCCTGAGCTAAATCATATTCGTATTTACCAAGTTCGTTAATAGAGGTAATTAATCCCCCTGAGCCACTAAAAGACGGAAAATCATTTTGTTGTTTAAAGAGGCTGCCTTGCTTGAGGTATCCCTGCGCCATAAACCCGTCAGCAATAGGCGCAGAAACAAAAAAGCTTTGCGTCATCCCCATGGGCTCTAGTACCGCTTGACGCATGTAATCAGAAAAAGGCATTTTGCTTACTTGTTCGATAATGCCTGCCAGCAGCAAATAGCCGCCATTCGAATAAGCATAGTGAGTGCCCGGTTCAAAATCAGGGTGTTGCTGCAAGGCCAACAATTTTAGCGCCGTAGACAAGTTTGAGGTGGAAAGATCCGGTACCCCAGCAAGACGAATAAGACCCAGCCCATCCCGTATTCCAGAAATATGATGGATGAGCATATTAACGGTAATGTTTTGGGCGTAATCAGGCATCTCGGGGAAATACTGGGTCAAAGGATCGGATAAGCTTAGCTTCCCTCTTTCCACTAACTTCATGATCCCCAGTGCAGTGAACTGCTTCGATAACGAGCCGGCATAAAAACGGGTATCCCCATTGATTTTTGTTTCTTCGGCAAGGTTGCTATACCCACTCGCCGTAACATACTGCCCTTGTCCCTCTTTAAACACCCCCGCGGCACAACCAGGGACAACACCTTGCTCTTCAAACTGTAATAACCCGTCTACTTGTTGGATTTGCGTATGCGATAATGCCGCTGACGCTGGGTGACTGCCCAAACCGGCAAGCAACAACACGAAAAGGGAGGGACGAAACATAGTAATTCCTTGTAAACAAACAGCTGAATGAAAAAAACGCGCAATACAGTCTAAGCAATATAGCCTGGGTATGAGAAATACCAATACATAGGCGGGTAATGCCGTTAGGTTAAGTGCTACGCAGAAAGACCGCAATAGCCGGTAAGTCGACCCACTTAGGCAAAATTAGCTACATTCGCTAATGGATATTTTATGTTCCATCATATAAAGTTGGGGTCACCTGCAATCATTACGCAGGTGGGCAGCTTAAGCTATAATCATTAGTTGAAGGGATTATCGGTCGTATGTTTGCGTTTATTGCTCGTCAGCCTATTCTTGATCGCGAAAAGGACGTCTTCGCGTATGAACTTGTATTTAGAGATGGGAAAGGCGGCGCCTATCCCGAGCTGGCACCCGAAAAAGCAAAATTTATTGCCCAGCATTTTCATCCCCTTGGGTTAGATGATATCTCTGGTGACAAAAAATCGTTTATACATTTTAATCCCGACACCCTGATTTCCCGATTTCCTACGTCTTTAAATCCAGAATCGGTGATCGTGCAACTTAATGACCCCATGACGCCGTCTGCCGGCTTACTCGATGCATGCTCCCATATTAAAACCATGGGCTTTAAAATTGCCATCGACGACCCGCTGATGATGAGCGCCAAACACGAAATATTCCCGTTTATTGATATTGTTAAGGTTGACGTAACCAAAACCAAATACGATCTCATCGAGCGTACCATCCCCCGTTTTTTAGATGCAAATATTTCGGTGGTTGCAGAACAAGTTAATACCCATGAAGACTTTGACAGCTGTCGCTCTCTTGGCTTTGATTTGTTTCAAGGATACTTTTTCTCTTTACCTGAAGCCCGTATACAGCGTCATCTGCCCGCGTCAAAAATGAATCTTGTGGATCTGATGGGTGAGAGTTCACAAAATGACTTTAGCATAAGCCGTATTAATCAAATCATTGAGCGCGACGCTGCGCTGAGCTTTTTGTTACTTAAATTCATTAATAATCCCACGGTAAATAAACGCTATAAAATCACGTCGTTGAAACATGCGTTAACTTACATGGGAGAGGTGGAAATAAAGAAATTTATCGCCCTGCTGTCATTGGCCAACCTTAGCGACGATAAGCCGCTAGAGTTGATACACATGTCATTAGTCAGAGCCAAGTTTTTTGATCTGTTATCCCAGCAACGGGGCATTCATACTGATCCCCCTGTGGGTTTCCTTGTCGGCTTGTTTTCGTTGTTAGATGCGTTGTTAGATCAGGATATGCCAGACGTCCTTAAGCAATTGCCCCTCACCGATGATGTAAACGATGCGCTATTAGGTAAGTCCAATGAATTTAACAGCTATTTGGCCTTAACCCGTGCCTTTGAAGGGGCCTTGTGGATGAACATTATCCAGCAGTCTAAGGTTCTCAATATCGACCAGAAACAGCTTCACGCCCTCTACAATCAAGCCATTCAATGGGGAAATGGGGTAAGAGCAACCATCTCCACTTACTTTCCCAAACCCATTATGAAGAAGCCGACTCTGTAACAGAGAGGCTACTTAGGTTCGATTTCTTGCACGTGCCGTTGAACGGAAATCAGCGAGCCCACCAAGCCTAACCCCACAGACAATGCCAACATGAGCAATAATGCGTTGCCAGACAAGCCGGTGATATTAAATTCTTTTTGATACAAGCTAGCAAACGCCTGAATGCTGCTATCCATCCACCACAAAATAAGAATAACGGCACACCACGCAATTAGCCCGCCGAGGAGACCATACCAAAACCCGGTATACATAAAGGGGCGATGGATAAAGGCATCGGTTGCCCCAACCAGTTTCATCACTAAAATCTCATCGCGCTTACTTAATATATTGAGTCGTATGGTGTTACCAATAATCAGTACCACGGAAATAAACAACAATACACCTATAAGCGACACCAGTTCTCGGGCAATATCTAATAACGCGTACAGCCGTTCCAGCCATTCAATATCCAGCTTGCCGATATCCACTTCTCTTTGCTCGCGCAATTTTTCCAGTAATAAACGTGCCGCCGTCGGCGTGGCATTTTTAGGTGTGGGAGTGACCAACACAACATCCGGCAGTGGATTAGACTCTAAGTACGCAATTGCATCGCCTAAGCCAGATAAATATTGAAATTCTTTTAGCGCTTCGTCGGCCGGAATGAAAGTAACTGATTCAATCTCAGGCCAGGTTTTTAACCGAGTAAGCAGTTGCTGAGCACTGGCAGGCGACGTGTTGTCTCTTAAAAACAATGAAATTTCTGACGCTTGATCCCAGCCGGCACTGATTTTTTCCGTATTTTTTACCAATATATACAGCGTACTGGGTAAGGTAATGCTAAGGCCCAACACTGCCACGGTCATGATAGATGCCGCCGGTTGTCGCCACAATTCGCCAAGACTGCCAAGGGCTTGGCGAAGATGACTGACGAAAAAGGCGCTGATGATTTGTAGAAAACCAATTTTTGTATCGCTGGCACCTTGTGAACGGCCCTTAAATAAAATACTCATTCCTCATGCTCCATCATGTCTTCAGACAAACCATCGGTGATCATCTGTCCGTTACGCAGCGTTAAGGTGCGGTATTTCATCCGTGCAATTAACCCAAGATCGTGGGTAGCCACAAACACTGACACCCCGGCTTGATTAAAATCTTCAAATAAACGAATAATTTCCATAGAGAGTTTGGGATCCAAATTCCCCGTGGGCTCATCGGCGAGAAGTAACGGCGGTTTGTTAACCACGGCCCGAGCAATACCTACCCGCTGGGCTTCGCCGCCAGATAACATCATAGGTACACTGCGGGCTTTATCCCGCAGCCCCACCATTTCGAGGGCGGCTTGTACCCGTTTCTCGGTTTCTCGGCGGCCGTAGCCTTCAATAATAAGGGGCAGCGCGACGTTATCGAATACGGTTTTTGAATTTAACAATTGGGGGCTTTGAAATATCATCCCAATGTCCCGACGAATAAAGGCAATTTGTCGCCGTTTAATCTGATTAAGATCGTGGCCATTAATAAGAACCCGCCCCACACTGGGCCGTTCCATAATGCTGATCAATTTAAGCAGTGTGCTTTTCCCTGCCCCGGAATGCCCGGTGAGAAAGGCCATTTCGCCTGGCTCTATATGGAAGCTGACTTTCGACAGCGCCCGCTGTCCACCCGGATAGGTTTTACTCACCTGCTCAAATTTAATCATCTGTTAGTCCTGCAACGATGGATAGCCGGAAAGGTAACCTGTGTTATTCACTTTCGGATTCACTAAAAAGGGCATCGATAAACTCATCCCCTTGAAAGGTTCGCAGATCATCAATGCCTTCACCTACACCGATATAGCGAATGGGAATACCAAATTGATCAGCGATGGAGAAAATCACACCCCCTTTAGCAGTACCGTCTAACTTAGTCAGGGTTAAGCCGGTAAGCCCCACCGCTTCGTTGAACAGTTTAGCCTGGCTGACAGCGTTTTGCCCTGTACCGGCATCAAGGGTAAGCATCACTTCATGGGGCGCATCGGGAGAAACTTTTTTCATCACCCGCACCACTTTTTTCAGTTCTTCCATTAGGTTCGCTTTGTTTTGTAAACGCCCGGCGGTATCGGCAATCAAAACATCCATGCCTCGCGATTTAGCCGCTTCCAAGGCATCGTATAACACCGACGCGCTATCGGCTCCCGTAGGTTGGGCGATAACAGGGATCGCATTACGTTCACCCCACACTTGCAACTGCTCTACCGCGGCAGCGCGGAAGGTATCACCAGCGGCCAGCATCACTTTTTTACCTTGCTGCTGAAACTGTTTAGCTAATTTACCGATGGTAGTGGTTTTACCCACACCATTAACACCCACCATCAATATCACAAAAGGTCCGGTGCTTTTGTCATGTTGCTTTATGTCTTCAGCAAGGGGGCGTTCTACCTGCTTGAGGATATCTCGCATTTGTTGCTTAAGAATATCCACTAACGCCTCAGCATCTTTTAGCTGGGAACGCTTTGCACTGTCAGTAAGCTGGGTGATGATTTTTTGGGTGGTATCCATGCCCACATCAGCCACCAGCAATTGGGTTTCCAATTCTTCATACAAGTCGTCATCAATGGCTTTACCTTTAAATAAGCTGATAAAACCGCTACCTAAATTGGTTTTTGTTCGCGACAAGCTTTCTTTTAAACGACTAAAGAGGGATTTTTTCTTTGGCTCTGGCTCTGGCTCTGGCTCTGGCTCTGGCTCTGGCTCTGGCTCTGGCACAGTATCAGTTTGCTCAAGCTCGGTGTCTACACTGCCGGCGATGGCTTCTGTGACTACCACTGGCGATGGGCTTTCGGTAGATCCCTCATTGTCTGACTTTTCATCCGCCGACGTGTCTGCCGGGGCGTCCGTGGATGGAACTTCAGGAGGTAGCTCGGTCTGCGCTGGCGGCGTGTCGGCCCCTTCATCATGATGAACGGGCTCAGAGGTTAATTCTGGCTCTCCATCTGGTACTTGAGGTTCATCAACTGCAGGGGTGGTTTCCTGCTTGTTTTTTACTTCTTCATCTTTTTTAGAATGCTTGTTCTTACTGAACCAGCCAAAAAGTTTCGACATTGTTTGGTCAAATCCTTATTAAAACGGCAAAATTCGGCTACACTGGCCGACTTTCAATAGCCGTTATCATACATTGTCAGCACCCATGAAGCGAGTATCCAAAAAGCCTTTACGTCAAAAGCAAAAACCAGGAAATGTGAGAATTATCGCTGGGCAGTGGCGGGGCCGAAAATTGCCCGTTGCTGATACCGATGGTTTACGCCCCACCACCGACCGAAACAAAGAAACCCTATTCAATTGGTTGATGGCCGATCTGCACGATGCCCAGTGTCTTGATGTCTTTGCCGGCTCTGGTGGCCTGGGCTTTGAAGCCCTGTCTCGCTATGCGGGGCATTGCACCTTTGTCGAGTATGACCGGGCCGTTGCCGAACAACTTAGCAAAAATGTAAGTGTCTTACATGCCAACGCCAAGGTCATACAATCGGATGCGCTAAAAGCCTTGCCCACCTTAGGCCAAAGATTCGATATTATTTTTATCGATCCGCCCTTTAACAAAAATTTAGCCCCACCGGCGCTACAGCTTATTTTGCAGCATGGTTTGGTTAATCCCGATGGGGTGATTTATGTGGAGCAGGAAATTAACGCAGCCCCTTTACCTACGGATCCAAGGCTTGTACAGATTAAAGAAAAACGGCTAGCGCAAGTGCAATATCAGCTATTGCGCTACCAAGCCTCCACCGATGAAGGTTAACCTTTAATCTCAATACCAATATTAGAGATACCTTCTTCTAAGGCCAATTGTTTGAGGGTGTCACATACACCCGCAACCGGACCAGAAGTGGTGACAGCATCGAGTAAGGCATTTTGCAGCGCCACCTCAAATTCCATTAACGGATGGGCTTTTATCTCGTCTTCGGCAACACCGCTAGCCAGCAAGTAGGCCTCTACGCTGCCTTGAGACAATTTACTAATCACCACCGATCCCTGTAAATCCTGCTTAAGCACCAGCATAATGGCGGCGGCTAAACCTATGGTGGCATCGATAGCCGGATACACGCCAAAGGTATCGTAGTCAGCAGTATCTGGGGTGACCTGTTCAACCTTTTCTAGCTGAACTGAAAAGTTAATTTTGCTCTTCGGGCTTTTTATCGATTCCCATAGCAGGCTTAAACACTTTTCACATACCCCTTCGTCGTCAAAGTCTGTAACCTCTTTAAACAACGCAAAGTTTGGTAGCATTCTTTCCAGTAAAGCGGCACTAAAGGCCACGGCTTGCCAACCTTCCAATTGACGTACCCGGGCAAAAGTAGATAGTTTTGTCATTATGCTTATACTCCGCTGGAATGGGTAAAGTAGTGGCTAATGCCATCCAGCAACATCTGAATTGAAATCATCACCAAAATCATCCCCATCAAACGCTCCATAGCGGTAAGCCCTCGCTCACCTAACAAGCGATGGAAAAGATTAGAAAACAATAAAATGACCGCACTGATAATCCAGGCGGCACCAAGTGCAATGGTCCAGTCTGCCATTCGGTCTGGGTTTTGATTGGCCAGTAAAATCAACGCAGCTAAGGTTGATGGGCCGGCAATCATGGGAATGGCTAAAGGCACGAGAAAAGGCTCTTCTCCTACGGCTAATCCTAGTGGGTTGCCTGCCTGTGGAAAGATCATCTTAAGGGCAATAAGAAATAAAATAATACCACCAGCAATGCTCACGGTTTCTTGTTGCACATTCAGAAAATCGAGCACCGCCTGGCCGCTGTACAAAAACAGCATCAAGATCAACAAAGCAAACACCAGTTCTCGTATCAATATTACCCGCCGGCGTTTAGGTTCGATGGTTTTTAGCACCGACATAAAAACGGGCAGGTTCCCCAGTGGGTCCATGATCAAAAACAACATAACGGCTGCCGACCAAGTATCCATGATACTTAACTCTCCACGTAGAATTGGGCGAAATTAAAAAGTAAGTGCTATGTTTAAAAAATCAACGGCGTCGAAAACACCGCCAATTGGGTTCAATACACGGCAAGTAGCCCGCGATTGTCGCATCTACGCGTTGATTTTACTATTAATTAGCACAGGAAAGATAACCTATGAGTTTAATGTCAATTGAAGAGGTGGCCACATTTCTTGGCGTTCAACCCATCAGAGTGGAACGTCTAGCGCGGGAACACTTGCTGATAGCCAAGCAAAAAGATACCGAAGGTAAGCCATTGTTTGACCAAAATGAAGTGGAGAAATACAAGCAGTTAGCTGAAAGATTGGGCGGCATTTAATCGTCAATGCCCCTTTCCCAATCCGATTCAGCCCAAATTAACTCAACTTATCGCTTAGCTACCGTAAGTTTGCAGCATCCGCGCAATGGCACGAATGCCTTTACCGGTAGCGCCAGCAGGCATCTCACTGGTTGCCGTACCATGGTAGGCAGCAGCCAGATCCAAATGAACCCACCCGGTACCTTGTTCGTTTACGAAACGCGATAGAAAACCGGCTGCGTTTGACGCTCCGCCAACACCGCCGCCTTTTTGGGGACGGCTATTTGCCGTATCAGCAAAAGCAGAGGGGCATTTGTCTTGGTGCCAGCGTTCTAATGGCAATGGCCAAAATTTTTCGTTTTCCCCTTGAGCCGCTGCCAACATGGCCTGGCGGGCCTTGTCATCTAGGCTAAATACGCCATGATAGTCGTGCCCTAGGGCCACCGTTGCCGCACCGGTTAAGGTGGCAGCGTTAATGATCAAAGGCGCACCCAGTTCTGTTGCCCGCAAAAGACCATCGGCAAGCACTAATCGGCCCTCGGCATCAGTATTGACGATTTCCACCGAGACGCCGTTTTTGTAGGTTAATACATCACCTAACTTGTACGCATGACCACTTATTAGGTTTTCCGCACAGCATAGTAGCAGACGAACCCGTTTATTAAGGCCCTGGGAAATAGCTAACCCCAACGCGCCAGTAACCGTGGCCGCGCCACCCATGTCGCACTTCATGTCTAGCATACCTTCGCTAGATTTAATGGAGTAACCGCCACTGTCAAAGGTGATCCCTTTTCCGACTAATGCTGCGTCTACAGGGGCTTGTGGGTCGCCACTGGGATTGTAATCTACTTCTAATAACACCGGTGGTCTTTCACTGCCCCGGCCCACATTGTAAATGCCTGTCCATCCGGCTTTTTTTAGCCCCTCACCTACAATTGTGGTGGTCGTTACCTTGTCACCGCCAACGGATTGTAACCATTGCGCGGCTCGCAAAGCTAAATTCTCAGGCGAAAGATCTTCTGGCGTGTCATTAACCAGTTTGCGGGTAAATAACAGTGCTTGGTATTCTTTTTCTATTGTTTGTTTGTCGTTATTGTCTGCCCAATGAATACGCCCTGGCTGACGTGCTCGCGTGTAACTCATGGCGAATGCCCATTGGTACGCTTTAGCCCAGTCACCTTGCAGTTGGACTTCATTTATATTCATACCATCGATACGACGTCCAGCTTGGCGAATTTCACGCTCTGCGTTTTCTTCATTACTTAGATGTATCACCGCGCCCTGTTCGTTAAAACTAAGACGGCTACTATCTCCCCATGGCGCAGGCGCCTTGTCGAAAGTCAGTGATACAGAAAAAATCGCCATAACATTTCCTTTTTTGCTTGATACACTAGGCATCAAATATTTGAAATTTTGTAACTATGCAGTTTACTACACCCTTGCTTCACGGAAAGCTTATTTGTCGATACAAGCGGTTTCTCGCCGATGTTGAATTAGATAGTGGCGAGCGGGTAACCGCTCATTGTCCAAACACAGGTGCAATGACCGGTTGTGCAGAACCCGGCTATGATGTTTACCTTAGCACGTCTACCAACCCTAAACGCAAACTGCCTTATACTTGGGAATTAGCACGCAATCATCAAAATCAATTTATTGGCATTAACACCCACAATGCAAATAACTTGGTGGCTGAAGCGATAGAAAACAAGACCTGCGACCTATTTTCTGATGTCACGCATTGGAAAAGAGAGGTTACACCGCCGGGTGCTGACAGTCGTTTTGACTTTCATTTGCACACCGCAGACGGGGAAGCTTATGCAGAAGTAAAATCCGTAACCCTGGCCGAGGATGGCAAGGGGTTCTTTCCCGATGCCAAAACGACCCGCGGAAAAAAACACTGTGAAACCTTAGGCGCTCTTGCCGAATCGGGAATTCCGACTATGCTGGTCTTTTGCGTACAGCATACTGGGGTTAATTCGGTTCGCTTAGCCAACCATATTGATCCAGAATATGGGGCAGCCGTATTGGATGCCCGCAGTAAAGGAATGCAAATCGTGGCCCTTGGCTGTGAAATCAACGAACAAAATATCAAGGTAAATCAAACACTACCGGTATTTTTGTAAAAAAGTGGTTGCAATTTCCCTAAGGAACGCCATATTTGCGGCTTGCTTTTTACCGTTGTGGTGCAATTGTGCCACCGGCTCATTGCATCGAAGCGCACTGGATGCATTAAATAACGGAAGGGTAACTTTGACGCTTTACGTTGCCTGAATATAGCGATTCTGCTATAGATACTCGATTATTCAGCTCGTGTGGGTGTCGTAGTGTAGGAGATGTGGTACATGCCAACAGGAAAAGAAACAAAGTCCTTAGGGCTTTTAGCCTTAGCCGGCCTTGAGCCTTATCAGCCAAAGCCTGATGAAGAATATATGAGCGAACAACAAATGGAACATTTCCGTTTGTTGTTAAAAGCGTGGCGCGACCAACTTCGTGAAGAAGTCGATCGTACCGTAACGCATATGAAGGATGAAGCCGCGAATTTTCCTGATCCTGTAGATAGGGCTGCACAGGAAGAAGAGTTCAGTCTGGAATTGCGTACTCGTGACCGCGAACGCAAGCTTATTAAAAAGATTGAAAAAACCCTTAAACGTATTGAAGAAGACGATTTCGGATTCTGCGATTCGTGTGGTATTGAAATCGGCATTCGCCGTCTTGAAGCCCGTCCTACAGCCGATCTTTGTATCGATTGTAAAACCATGGCTGAAATAAAAGAAAAACAGCTGCAAGGCTGATTTTCTTTATTCATAACCCCAATGGCGCTGAAGCTTTTTCAGCGTCAGGGGTTTAGTCATTCTTCGTACAATGCCAGCTTCTTCTCCGTACATCGGAAGATTTGCCCCCTCTCCCACTGGGCCGCTACATTTTGGCTCCCTCGTGGCTGCTTTGGCCAGCTACCTTGATGCGCGTGCTCATAACGGCAAATGGCGCGTTAGAATGGAAGATATTGATACGCCCAGATGTGTTAAGGGTGCCGACAGCCACATTTTACATCAACTTGAAACCCATGGCTTTGAATGGGACGATGAGGTGGTTTATCAGTCCCACCGTCACGCACTTTATCGTGAAATCATCGCGGACATTAAGTCCCAGGGACTGGCATACAATTGCACCTGCAGTCGCCGAATGATTAAAGAAAGTGGTGGTGTGTATGCGGGAACCTGTCGCTATGCGAACCACCCTGACGGAAAAACGGCCATACGAGTGCAATTAACCCATCCCGTTACCCAATTTTATGACCGTGTACTTGGCAAAGTGACAATTGATGATCCACACGCCCTCGAAGATACGGTTTTGAAGCGTCGAGATGGCTTGTTTTCGTATAATTTGGTGGTTGTTGCTGACGATATTGAACAGAACATCACCCATATTGTAAGAGGCAGTGATTTGCTGGCAACCACAGCCACCCATTTAAGTTTGTATCAGATACTTAAGCAGCCACCGCCTCGCTATGCCCATATTCCGGTGGCAGCAGTGACACTAGGACGAAAACTTAGCAAACAGAATCATGCCGCACCCATTATCGATGACAATGCAGTACACAATTTGTGCAGCGCACTGGCTTTTTTAGGTTTCGATGCAGTTACTCATGACGAAACCTCATCGCCATCGTCCGTGTTACAATGGGCAATAAACCAATGGCAGTGCGAAAATGTCCCGAAAAAAAGGGAAATTATTGTCGCTGCGCAGGAATCCACTTATTATACACAACCTCGAACTTAGCGGAGACGACATCATTATTACGCGCGTGTTTAAAACGGTTAAACGAGCTCTGGGTAAAACCCCCGACTCAAAAACGGCGATAGAGGCTTACACTATTCCCCGTGCAGAACATGGTATCTCTCGTGAAGAGATAAGTGATAGCGCGCTTAAAGTGTTGTATCGCCTTAACAAAGCAGGGTTCGAATCGTATTTGGTAGGTGGCTGTGTACGGGATCTTATGCTGGGGAAAATCCCTAAAGATTTTGACGTTGTTACCAATGCCACACCAGAACAAATTAAAGGTTTGTTTGCAAACTGTCGCCTTATCGGGCGCCGTTTCCGCCTGGCGCATATTGTGTTTGGCCGTGAAATAATTGAGGTTGCCACCTTCCGCGGCCATCACAGCGTTGAGGAAAGTGATAACAAACTAGGGCAACAAAATGCCCAAGGTCAGTTGGTGCGTGACAATGTGTTTGGCACCATTGAAGAAGACGCCCAACGTCGCGATTTCACATTTAACGCCATGTATTACAGTGTGGCTGACTTCACCGTTACCGATTTTGCTCGCGGACGAGATGCCATTAGTAAGCGCGAAGTAGAATTAATTGGCGACCCAGAAACCCGATACCGAGAAGATCCGGTGCGTATGATACGGGCCATTCGCTTTGCCGCCAAGCTGGATATGACCATCACGCCACGTACTGGCGATCCAATTCCCCAGCTGGCCCATTTACTGGCTAATATTCCCCCTGCACGCTTATTTGAAGAAACGTTAAAGTTATTTCTTGGTGGTGCAGGCGTTGCCACATTTAAACTGCTGCAACAGTATGGCTTATTACAGCCCCTGTTTCCCCAACTCGCAGAAGCACTTAAAACTCCCGATAGCCGTGAATGCCAGTTTATTTTGCGGGTATTGGAAAATACCGACCATCGTATCAACAGTAATCAGCGTGTCACGCCGGCATTTTTGTATGCCGCCTTATTGTGGTACCCGCTAGAAGAACATGCTCAGAAACTGCAGGCCGAAAGCGGTTTAAGCCACTACGATGCCTTTAACATTGCCGCCGGTGAAGTCATTCACCGTCAAGTGCAACGCATTATGATCCCCAAGCGCTTTTCTACTGTGATACGGGACATTTGGATGCTTCAACAACGCCTACCACGGCGCTTTGGCCGTCGGGCCTTCCAACTGCTCACCCACCCGAAATTTCGTGCCGCCTATGATTTTTTATGTGTCCGCGGCGAAATCGAAGGGGGCGATCCTTTAGAACTGGCTGACTGGTGGACCCAATTCCAGCATGCCGAATCAGCACAACAGAAAAAAATGCTTACCGCCCTTCGCCAACAAGAAGGTGGCGCTACGAGACCCCGCAAGCGCAGACGAAAAGTCGCGCCCAAGCGGAGTGACTCTAATGCATAAAGAGCATGCCTATATTAGTTTAGGTAGCAATATGGGTGATTCACAAACCACTTTAAAAGCGGCATTTGATGAAATCGACAGTTTGCATTCATGCAGACTGTTAACCACATCATCGTTGTATTTATCTGCCCCCATGGGGCCAGAAAACCAACCCGACTACGTGAATGCGGTGTGCTTGATCGAAACCACCTTAGACCCCCAAGAATTACTTGCCCAGCTACAAGATATCGAACTTCGATACGGCCGTGAACGTAAAGAGGAGCGATGGGGGCCCCGTACCCTAGATTTAGATATCCTATTGTATGGCAACCAAACTATCTCCACCCCGGATCTCACTGTGCCCCACTACGGCATGGCAGAAAGAGAATTCGTGATGGTTCCCTTGTTTGAAATAGCCCCCAGTATGATAATGCCAGACGGCAACGCCATCGCGTTATGGGTGGCAAAATGTAATCTTGATGGTCTGCGACGACTGACCACATCCAAACAGGCGTAAAATCCGTTTAAACACCAGCTTAATTCATGCCTGTTCACAGTGCTTACTCTGAGGTAATCCAATGAAAAAAGTTACCATTTCTGGCTTACAAGCGTTAAAAACAGCAGCAACAAAAATCACTGCCTTGACGGCTTACGATGCCAGTTTTGCAAAGATGTTCGATGAACAACAAATAGATGTCCTGCTCATTGGCGATTCTCTTGGTATGGTTTTACAGGGTCAGGACGACACCTTACCGGTCACCGTAGACGAGGTGGCCTATCATACGCGCGCAGTGCGCCGAGGTACGGCACGGGCCTTCGTGTTAGCCGATATGCCTTTTATGTCTTATGCAACTCCTGCCGACACCTATCAAAACGCGGCAACCCTTATGGCGGCTGGCGCCAGCATGGTTAAACTTGAAGGCGGAGCATGGCTAAGTGACACCATTTCTGGCCTAGTAGAACGAGGGGTGCCGGTCTGTGGTCATCTCGGACTAACGCCGCAGTCGGTACATGTGTTTGGTGGCTTTAAAGTACAAGGGCGAGAAGAAAGCAAAGCCAATAAACTGATAGAAGATGCCCTAGCATTGGAACAAGCTGGCGCACAATTACTGGTGTTAGAATGTGTCCCTACCGCCTTAGGCAAAGCCATCACCGAGGCATTGACCATACCAGTAATTGGTATCGGGGCCGGTCCTTGTACCGATGGTCAGATTTTAGTGATGCACGACATGTTTGGTATTAGCGCCAACTATATGCCCAAGTTTTCTAAAAATTATCTGCAAGAGACCGGTGATATGCGCCAGGCCGTGCAGAAATACATTGAAGAAGTAAAAAGTGGTGCGTTTCCCGCATCTTCACATAGTTTCGAGTAAATCATGCAATCTCTTACTAGCGTTCAAGCGCTTCGCCAGGCGCGCAAAAACTGGCGTAATGCCGATCAAAAAGTAGGTTTCGTACCAACCATGGGAAATCTACACAACGGTCATCTGCAACTGGTCCGTGCCGCCAAAGAGCACTGTGATGTGGTTGTGGTGTCGATTTTTGTTAATCCGATGCAATTTGGTAAAAATGAAGATCTCGACGCCTACCCACGCACCTTGGATGAAGATAAGGCAAAGCTGGAAGCCCTGGGAGTGGAAGCCCTATTTTTACCCACGGTTTCTGAAATGTACCCTCGAGGGTTGGCCAAACAAACCTATGTGGAAGTGCCCGGCTTATCTCACATCTTATGTGGAACCAGTCGCCCGGGTCATTTCCGTGGCGTGGCAACCATTGTCTGTAAACTCTTTAACATGGTTAGTCCTGACATGGCCTTTTTCGGCGAAAAGGATTTTCAGCAATTGCAGATCATTCGTCTGATGGCTCAAGATCTTTCCATGCCCATTACCATTAAGGGTGTGCCCATTGAACGGGAAGAAAGTGGCTTGGCCATGAGTTCACGCAATGGCTATCTTAATGAAAGTCAGCGAGCATGTGCGCCGTCGTTGTATCGGCTGATCATCGCACTGAAAGAGGATATCAAAGGGGGCAAGCGAGATTATGCCCAGCTGATTGAAGCCTACACAGCACAAATAGAGCAAGCGGGATTCAAACCGGATTACTTGGCGATAAGTGATGCTGAAACCTTAACCGCAGCCGATGAGAATACCACCGACATCGTCATCCTTGTTGCTGCATACTTAGGTAACACCCGCCTCATTGACAACCTGAGCTTCACCCGCTGATACACCCTCGCCTTTATTAAACGACTAGGTAAGCACTCATTTTAATTAGAAATTGAGTGCTTTCCTTCGCTAAGTTCTTTCCAAATATGACGCCCGCGGGCAAGGGTGGACTGTTCTTCAAGAATATTGTGTAAATCACGTTCACTGGTAAGGGGGTTAGCCAGCACCACCCGAAATACCGTGACAGATGTGCCTTCATAATCCAGGCTTTCTAAACGTGTGCGAGAGACAAAGGATTTGCCCGCTTCCCGCTGCAACTTTTGTACATTTACCACCAGACTATCCAGTTTGTGGTTAAGTTTGCGTTGCTCTTTTTGACTAACGGTTTTTAACTTAGCCCGGGTGTTCTCTGGGCATACCCGATAAGTGAGAATGGATAAAGTAGGGGCCGTGACCAATTCAAAATCTGGATGGTCATTGATCATACTGGCAAATTTAGCCGCTTTACTGATACTTTGATCGATCAGTAATTCGTAACCCCGACGGCCAAAAATATGTAGCGATGCATATACCATCATCGCCATGCCGTTGCGCGAGCCTTCCAAGGTGGTAGCGCCGAGATCTTTAGACCCCTGACGCAGGATATACTGGGCATGATGACGCACAGTATTGGCGTCTTCTGGGTTTTTAAACAGTGCCATACCCGCCCCCATGGGCACATACATCTGCTTATGGGCATCGATGGTTACCGAGTCGGCGCGCTCAATCCCTTTTAGCCGTTCCCGATAGGTTTTGGAAAACAAGGTAGCACCACCCCAAGCTGCATCCACATGGAACCAACAACCTAACTCTCTGGCCACATCGGCTAATTCATCTAACGGATCCACATGGCCGGTTTCGGTGGTTCCGCCGACCCCAACAATGGCAAGCAATTTATTGCCATCTTGTTGGTAGCGTTTACCTTCCGCTAGGGCTAATTCTGGGGACAAGGTTTGGTTAGGGCAAGGTAAGGAAATAAGGTTTTCTCTGCCAATGCCTAGCACATCCACAGCCTTAGATAAGGAATAATGTCCCCGGCGCGAACACATAACGCCCATATTCTGAATATTGTAATGACGATAAGCACTGGCTAGCCCAGCTTTAGCGACCCCTGGAAATTGTCCGTCGGGCCCAAGCATTTTGTTCCGGGCTACCCACAACGAGGTAATATTTGCCACCGTCCCACCTGAACCAAACGCGCCCAAAGCGTGTCGGGCACTATGCAAGTATTGTTGATACCACTGCTCATCCTGGTCATAAACCAAATTATGCATCATACCTAAAACCTGCCGCTCTAATGGGGTAAAGGCTTTAGATGTTTCTATTTTTACTAGGTTTTGATTCAGCCCGACTAACAGTTTGGCCAGCGGCAGATGAAAATAAGGCAGTGCCGATGTCATATGCCCAATAAAGGTAGGCGAATAGGTATTAACAGAATGTGCCACTAGCTTGTTTAGCAACGTTTCGGCGTGGGAAGAAACAAATTCTGGAGACTCTGGTACCACCGACTCGGAAAAGTCCTGTTCTATTTCCTCAAGGGAGGTGTTTTTTGCCACCACGTGCTGAGAGAGAAAATCGAGAATATTATCGGACAGATGTTGTTCGATTTGCGCTAACTTCGAGTCTTTGTGTTCAGGCTTGGTAAAGACCCGAAACAAATGTTTCAGACTAACTTGAGCTTCACCCACTGCACACACCTCTATATAAAATTAAAGCAATCCGCGCTTCGCCTTAAACAACAAAGGCACAACGGTGGGCGTATTCCCGTCGACTATATAGTGACAGTGAAAACGCCCTGCGCGTCTTTAAAAGATCCCGCACTTTACCCCAGAAATGCGTCTTCGCCAAGTAGATAACACGCTGTAGACCGGTTAGTTAGATCTTTTTTCCGTTCTGTTTCACACAACACCCCCATTGGCGTCTTTTAAAGACATCCATTATGGGTATTCTGACGACCTCTGCTATAGTAAAAAGACAGGAATAACATAAGGCGAGTGATATGCCAGTGCGTGAAATTACGGAAAGCTACACGTTAGACTGTATTGTGCCTTACTTTCAACCTATCGTCGATATGCGCACCGAGCGCGTATGGCGTTATGAATGCTTAGCCAGGCTAGTCACTCCTCAACAAAAAATATTCATGCCCAGTGAATTTTTACATCTTATCGAACGCAATCAAAACATCCATGCCCTAGCTGCGACGATGTTTTGCAAAAGTGCAGCCTACTTTGAAGATAACAACATTGCTTGGAACATAAACCTCAATGCCGAAGATATTACTGATCCGCGCTTACTTCATACACTGCTCGGCCAATTAGTCGACTACACCAATCCATCTCGAGTGAGTGTAGAAATCAGTGCAGAGGCTGCGCTTAATCACCATTGCGCGTTAAAAACCTTTATCGACAAATCTATCGAAAGCGGTATGGGGGTATTTATAGACAACCTTGGCAGACACTCAGGCAATATTCGAAAGCTAATGTCACTGCCGCTGCGGGGCATTAAATTAGACGGTGGTTTATTAAAGCGCCTCTCGGACTCTGCTGAAGTGGAAGATTTTATCCTTGGGATCTGTGATATGGCCTATGAAAGCCATATTAGTATTGTGGCTGAACATATCGAGGATGACGATACCCTCGATAAGATCAGACACCTTCCTATTCACTACGCCCAAGGCTTTGTTTTTAGCAAACCTAAGTCGGCGCCCCTAACCCACTAACCTTCATCAAGGCGGGTATTTAATTGCCAGCAAGTTTGTCCACTGGCGCGATATTTACGCTCAAAGGGCGTTAATGGCGTGTCGGTAGCAACCTCATTAAGGGTGGACGCTAGCCCGTAGTGTTTCGCCGCTTGGGCGAATTCCTGTAAGTACAATAACCAGTTACTGCGCACTTCGATATTCGGGCATAGTGCCATTAAATCGACCATGGCCGCCGAGCCATACCAGCGTTTCTGTATCTGACTGCGCTTTGGATAGGGGTTGGGATATAGCAAATAGTGCTTTTTTACCGACCATCGCCCTTGTTGGGCGAGTCGCCAAAAATCGTTCACATCGGCCCGAAATACCGCATAATTAGCTGCGCCTGACTGATAATGTGAGTGCTTACCAACTCGCATAGCTGATTTATCTAACCCAATGACCTTACAGTCGGGATATTGTGTAGCGATGGTGGCGGTGCTTTGACCCACACCGCAACACGAATCCAGTACGATGTCTCCCTGCCAGTCGTCCAACCATTCTTCTACGGCCAAAAAAGCCCCTCGGGTATGTTCACTCACTGGACGCTGACTTTCGCTCTGCTTGTATCGCATAACCAAAGCATCGAGCTTATCGTGTATACCCGTTTGATTGCTGATTACTGCTCGGGAATTGCCTTGTTCGGTCATTAACTACGAATGCCTCGACCTTTAGTGAGAAGGTGATGGGCCACGGCATATAAACCAAGATTAAAGACAATAAGAATGCCAATAGACACACCTACGTTTACATCGGAGACCCCTAAAAAGCCAAACCGAAAGCCATTTACCATATAGACGATGGGGTTGGCTTTGCTCACTACCTGCCAAAACTCTGGTAGTAATGTTAGTGAATAAAACACACCGCCCAGGTAAGTCAGTGGGGTAAGTACAAAGGTGGGCACCATACTAATATCATCAAACGTACGCGCAAAAATGGCATTCACCAATCCTGCGGTAGCAAACAAACTGGAAGTCAGTAGTAAGGTCACCACGATAGCGGCAAAATTGTAGATTTGAACATCAACAAAAAACATGGAAACCACCGTCACGATGATCCCAATAAGTATGGCCCGCGCCACACCGCCCCCTACATAGCCAAAAATAATGACCCAAGTAGGAACAGGCGCAACCAGCAATTCTTCAATATTACGCTGAAACTTTGCACTAAAAAATGACGATGACACATTCGCATACGAGTTCGTAATCACTGACATCATGATGAGCCCAGGAACGATAAACTCCATGTACGTAAAGCCGCCCATTTGGCCAATACGCTCACCAATCAGGTTGCCAAAAATAACAAAATACAACGTCATGGTGATGGCCGGTGGCACCAAGGTTTGCACCCAAATTCGCAAAAACCGGGTACATTCTTTAATCCAGATTGTCGTCAGTGCTATCCAGTTATTCTGCTCGTGCATATCAGCCTACCTCTTCTGTTTTACGGCCATTTTCTACCAGTGTGACAAACAGTTCTTCTAACCGATTAGATTTGTTTCGCATACTCAGTACCGGCACACCCTGCTGAGTTAATTGGGCAAAGACGGGGTTTAACCCTTCCGTTTTCTCCACATCCACTTCTAACGTTTGACTGTCGGTTAAACGGGCTTCGAACCCCTTGATGACAGGTGGTTGAGCATAGTCACCTAAATCAAGAATAAAGGTTTCTACATTCAACTTAGACAACAACGCCTTCATACTGGTGTTTTCCACTATCATGCCCTTATCGATAATGGCAATGTTGCGGCAAAGCATTTCTGCTTCTTCCAGATAATGAGTGGTAAGAATGATGGTGATCCCTTGCTCGTTGATGGTTTTAAGAAAAGACCACATTGAGCGCCGTATCTCAATATCAACACCGGCGGTGGGTTCATCTAGGATCAACAAACGTGGCTCATGCATAAGCGCGCGGGCGATCATTAAACGCCGCTTCATGCCTCCCGATAGCGTACGGGCGGCCATATCACGCTTACCCCATAAATCGAGTTGAGTCAGGTATTTTTCGGCTCTTTCCTTAGCGGTAGCGCGCGGCACACCATAATAACCCGCTTGGTTAAGTACAATCTGAAGTACGGTCTCAAACTGATTAAAATTAAACTCTTGTGGCACCAGACCAATACAGGCTTTGGCTTTTTCTTTCTGAGTTTGTAGGTCGTAATCAAAGACCTTTACCTCACCTTCGGTGGCATTAACCAACGAACTGATGATACCGATGGTAGTGGACTTACCCGCCCCGTTAGGACCAAGCAATGCAAAGAAGTCGCCTTCTTCTACGGTAAGATCCACACCTCGCAGCGCTTGCACGCCACCTTTATATATTTTCTTCAAACTCGCTATATTCAGCGCTTTCATCTATTGCCCATTCTCTTTCGTTTTTGTCCATGGCGTCACAAGAAGCCGCATGTGTGTTGCTCGCAGCATGATCAGACCATGTTGTGAATATTCAGGGAGTATACGCAGTTGTAGGAAACCATAGGTTTTCCACATTGTAGTGCTAGAAGGCGATGATAACATGAAAAAAGCGCCCGGTGCGGGCGCTAAACGCGAGAGGTAGAAAAGCTATCTATCAACGGTTACCGCTTGGCAGTCATCCATTGTGCTGACGGTTGCACTTGCACCGCTACCCGACGCTGAAAAAAGGCCTCCTCGCCTTGTTCTGATTGAGCCAACGCCTCCCCTTTCGCAATAGTTTCAATTTGTTGGGACTTTACACCACGGCTAATGAGTTCTGTTTTTACCGCATTAGCCCGTTGTTGTGACAACATTTGATTATAACTTTCCTCGCCCCGACTATCGGTATACCCCGTTAGCGTCACCGACAAGGCAGGATGATGGCGCAACGCCGTTGCAATAAGATCTAATTGCTCTTTATACACAGGTTCGATATTGCCAGACCCCGTTTTAAACTGAATATTACTTTGCATAGCGATAGGGTCGGACTGTGCCTCAACGGTCATGGTCGCCGGCGTCAAACTGGCGGTATTGCGCAGTTCATTGAGCGAGTCGCGCAAGGTAAACAATTGAGCCTCGGTGTCGTTAAGGCTAGAACGTGTTGATGCCAGCGCCAATTGGGTATCGTCAAGCTCTGCATGGGTGGCTTCGTTTTCGCCAATAAGCGCCCCAAAAATGCCGGCAACCCCGGCGCCAACGGGGCCTGCGACAATGGCACCGATAACAACTCCCGATCCCAACCCCCACGCCACCGCGCTATCACGTCGCGGGTCACTTTCTGAGTTATCCGCAAAAGCCAAACCCGGGGTGGCTAATACAGCGGTTAGGGTCATAGCAAGTAAGCGTTTATTGTTCATCATTTCTTCCTTTAAGTTTGGCTTCAGTGGCATCCATTTCACTCTGGTAATCTGTCGGCCTGGGTACTGAAAAGGGGAAATGTGGCGATTAAAACAGGCAAAAAGTCCCAATTGCATACATTGTTACGCCCAACGGGTAACAAATTAGCAATTGTGGCCGAAAAGTGGCGTTATGGTGGAAATTTGGCTGAATCTGGGTATGCCCTCTCGCCATGGTGTATAGTGGCAATACGTAACAAAAACAAACCTTAAGAACATGCCAAGAACCATTGCTCTTGTAGAAGATGACGCTGCTATTCGTGAAAACTATATTGCTGCACTACAGGCTCAGGGATATCAAGTGAATGCCTATGCAGATCGGCCCTCGGCGTCCCAGGCCTTCGCCCAAACGCTGCCAGATTTAGCCATTGTGGATATTGGCCTAAAAGAGGAAATGGAAGGCGGCTTTATGCTTTGTCAGCAATTACGCCAGTTGTCACAAACCCTACCTATTATTTTCTTCACTGCCAGAGACAACGATGTAGACACCATCAGCGGCCTACGTATGGGGGCTGACGACTACCTCACCAAAGACATCAGCATGGCTCACTTGCTCGCTCGCATCGCCGCCCTTTTTAGGCGAACAGACTTGCTCTTATCGCCCAAGCAACAAAGTGAACAAATTCAGTTAAGCCATTTGCGCGTAGACGTCAGCCGCATGACGGTAAGCTGGAAATCTCAACCCGTATTATTGACGGTGACAGAGTTTTGGATGCTCCATGCTTTAATAAAACACCCCGGTCACGTAAAGAGCCGTCAGCAATTAATGGACGAATCTCGTATGGTGGTGGATGACACCACCATTACTTCCCATATAAAACGTATGCGCAAAAAATTTGTACAGCTAGATGCCACCTTCGATCATATTGACACTGTGTACGGCATGGGCTATCGATGGCAGGGCTAACCCTTGGTGAAATTTAGGTTTTCGATAAGACTACAGTTATTGGTATTGTCCCTATTTTTGTTCACCATCCCTTGGTTGGGCTACCGCTATGTTTGGGAGCTAGAACAATATCTGCGCATCGGCCAGGAACAAACCATGATCGGCACCGCCCGTTCTGTGGCCACCGCTTTGCATGAGCGTCCAGCCCTTTTTGACAGCCAATCGGCCTTTTTAAAAACCGTGCGCCCCGGCACGGATTTATATGCTCCGCCCATTCCCTCGCCCATTCAACTGGATGGCGCTTTTAACGATTGGGAACCGGTTTGGAACGTCAGTCAGCAGTATAACAGTGGGCAAGTAGTAACCTGGTTTGATCCTACCCTTAGCCAGCAAGATGTGAGCTTATCCTTTACTCATATGGTGGGGCGTTACGGAAAATACTACTATGTCATGTTCGACGTAACCGACGATGCTGTGATTTGGCGAGCACCGAATTCTCTTGCTGTAGACCAAAGTGATCACTTACTTATTAGCGTAATTGCGAAAGATAACACCCTTAAGCGGTTTATTATTGCCCCCTATCAGGCAGGCTGGGTAAACGCTTATAAACTAGATGAAAACAACCAAAGTTATCGCGCTGTAGACAACGAACTACAAATTCAAGGCCGCTGGCAGCAAACTGAAAAAGGCTATGCTATCGAACTTCGTTTTCCGCTAACGATGACCACCGGGGCCCTAGCCTTTGCCTTAGTTGATGTGGATAACCCAACCACGCGCCAGAAAAAATATGCGGTGGGCACAGCAAATCCAAACGATGCCAACGGCTTAGGAACCGTGTTAACCCCATCACCGGAAATCGAACGTATTTTATCCGGGCTCAAGTATGCTAATTCTCGCGTGTGGGTCGTCGACAACCATAAACGGGTATTAGCCCGTGCCGGCGACATTCACTCGGCGTCAGGGTTTCAGGTTCCGGCCACCCAAAAAAGCGATTATGCGTGGTGGAACTACTTAGAAACTCACGTTTTGCTACCGCTTTACTACCATATTCTGACGCGCCCGCCAGCCGCGTTCGTGGATGAATTACAAACCGCGTACGCATTAGCGGGTATGGATATCACCGCAGCATTAAATGGTAAGGCCGACTCCTTATGGCGGCTTACCCCCGATAGTAAAGCGGTAATATTGTCTGCCGCCTACCCTATTTTTATCGGTGATAAGGTTATGGGCGCGGTGGTGGTAGAGCAAACCACAAATGGGATACGCACCCTGCGCAACCGTGCCCTCGAGCAACTTTTTCACGTTATTTTGGCGGTTATGTTACTTGGCACCCTAAGCCTCTTTTTGTTTGCTAACCGAATATCAAACCGAGTACGTAACCTAAGAGATAATACCGAAGCGGTTATTGACGATAACGGCAAAATTATTGGCAGCTTGCCCCAGCCAGGTCATATCGATGAAATCGACGATCTTCATCGTTCTTTTTCTGACGTCTTAGTGCGTTTACAACAATATAATTCTTATTTAGAGAACATGGCTTCTCGGTTGTCCCACGAGTTGCGAACTCCTATTGCCATAGTACGTTCATCACTCGATACCATTGGCGAGGTAAACGATCCCACCCAACAAGCCCTTCTTATTGAACGCGCGCAGAGCGGCATCACGCGTCTAAGCACTATTTTAAACAGCATGAGTGAAGCCACCCGTCTAGAACACGCCATCGCCCAAGAAGAGCCTGAAACCTTCGATGCGGCCCCAGTGATTTCTGGCTGCATCGACGGCTATGCCCATGTCTTTAACGAACGTCGATTTGAATTAAAAATGTCGTTAAAGAGTGCGTATGTGAAAGGATCGCCGGATCTATTGGCGCAGATGATGGATAAAATCATCGCCAACGCGGTGGAGTTTAGCCATCTTCAGGATAATATTGTGCTTCACCTCTGGCGAGAAAATAAGACCATGAAACTATCTGTCACCAATCCCGGGCCGCCGTTACCCGAAGGGATGAAAAGCCAGTTATTGCAGTCGATGGTATCGGTACGTCCCGATGAAGAGCGGCATAAAACAGCACAGCATCCCCATTTAGGTCTCGGCCTGTTTATTGCCAGCATGATCGCCAATTACCACAAGGGACAAATTCAACTTTCTGATTTACCTGATAAGACCGGCGTATGCGTTATCGTTACCTTACCTTTGGTCAGTGGCTAATTAGGGCTATTCTTTATCGGGTAGTCCTTCATCAGGCACATTTTTCATTAGCATGGCTGCGCGGCGGCGTGCCATATTTTGGGCATAGCGGCGAATACTGACAGTATTATCTTTTTCGTCTACGATTTCGATGCCTAGCAGATGTTCTAGTACATCTTCTAAGGTAACAATCCCTTCTAAACCGCCATATTCGTCCACCACCATAAAAATATGCACGCGACGCTCAATAAATAAATCCACCACATTTGACAAAGGCATACTGCTAAGTACCGTCACCATGTCACGCTGATAGTCACCAAGGACTTTCCCTTTATTACCACGGGCGTAGGCCAGCAACAAATCTGAGCGCATGACAAAGGAATGGATGTTTTCGTGTTCGTCATCGGAATAAATAGGAATACGGGAATATTCCATGTGGGAATGCTTATGAAAAAAGGCTTCCACCGTCATAGTTTCTGACAATGAAAATAACGAGGTTCGGTGGGTCATGGCATCGCGCACTTTCACATCATGCATATTAAGCATATTTTGTAAAAATGCCGTTTCCTTCTCGGCCAGCCGCCCTTCCTGTCGAGACAATTCCGCCATGGCTTGTAACTCATTTCGACTTAACCCCCGAAACGGACTGTCTTCTTTGAAGCCGCGGGTGAGTTTTTCTGCAAACCAAACAAACGGGGCTAGGATAAAGGTTAAGTATTTTAAAAACCAAGCTGTCGGTGCGGCTAAAGCCCGCCAATAGGTTGCGCCTAAGGTTTTTGGAATAATTTCGGAAAACACCAAAATCAATAGGGTTAAAATAGCACTGATAACGCCTAGGTACGCGTCGCCAAACACCACCGCCGCCTGTGCGCCAGCACCTGCAGCACCCATGGTATGAGCAATGGTATTTAAGGTGAGAATAGCCGCAAGGGGTTTATTAATATTGTCCGTTAACTGACGAAGTAATTTACCTGTTGGTGCAGCGTCTTTTTCCAATACCGAGATGTAGGCGGAAGAAATACTCAAGATCACCGCTTCGGCAATGGAGCACAAAAAAGAAAATCCCAGAGCGATAAGAACGTAAACTGTCAGTAGAAACATGAAAATACTATAAGCGTCGAAATAGACCTGAACTGTAACATATCTAACAGGTAACTAGTTTAGAGTTTTGTTGAGCAATGTTTAATACCAAAAAGCCGGCCTATACAGGCCGGCAATCCCGTTAAGCTTGCCCTAAAGCGTTAGCTTTTTTGTTTTTCCCGCTTAAAGCGTGAAATCACCGACCACGCCTCTAGCATAACCAACACACTAACCACCAGTACAACGGCGTCAAGGAATACCAATAAGTAGTTGCCGTCGGCCCAGTATTCTTGCAACTTGATCACCCCCGCGAGGAACGCCATCACAAGTACAAATGTCATAGGAATGAGGGTATAGATAGCAGGCCGGTTCATCTTAATGAGCATCACAGAAATAACCAATAAGGTTAACGATGCCAAGATCTGATTGGTTGAACCAAACAAGGGCCAGATAATCATGCCGCCACTTCCCGATGAACCGCCTGCGCCAAAAGCTAACAACAAGCAGGTACCGACCGCGAGCATCGTCGCCACAAAGCCATTTTTAAGGATATCAAGGTTATAAATTTCGCCCCACTCTTGAATGATATAACGCTGTAAGCGCACGCCCGAGTCCATCGTAGTACCAGCAAACAAGACCACCATGACCGCCAATATGGTAGATGAAAAATCGACGGGCAATCCCCATCCTTGTTGAATAAGGTTGGCGCCACCGGTAATAAAGGCGGTGACGCTGCCATCACCAAGGTGGCTGTACACCTCGTGCCATTCTTCTGGCGAAGCAGCAAAGGCGACACCACTTACCGCCACAATGGTAATAAGCGCCAGACACCCTTCACCTACCGCACCTAGGTACCCCACAAAGCGCGCATCGGTTTCTTTATCCAACTGTTTAGAACTGGTACCCGAGGCAACAATACCGTGAAAACCAGACACCGCACCACAAGCAATAGTGACAAACAGCAAAGGGATCAAACTGGGCGTATCTACCGCCGTTTGGGTATTAAACGCAGGTGCCGTAATGTCTGGCATCGACATAAACACCGCCCCGTACAGTAATAACAAACCGACCAATAATTGCATGCCATTAATAAAGTCCCGAGGTTGTAATAACATCCATACCGGTAACAAGGAAGCAATGGCCGCGTAAATGAAAAGAATGATGATCCAATTCGCATTGGCGCTTAACCCGAACAGGGTATCTGGTAAAGAAATAGGAATAAATCCGCCGGCGTAGACGGAAAAATACAAAACGATAATGCCGCCAATACACATGGGAATGAGGCTAAAGTTGCGTTTTAGCAGTTGACCGATGATCAATGCCACCACAATGGCCATCCATGCGGGGAATACCGCTGTAGGTTGGCTGACAAAAGATTTGGCGATGACCACACCAAATACCGCATTGACCATCAACAAAACAAGGAAGATCACCACCATAAACAACGCCCGGGAACGTTTTCCGATTACCCCTTCCGATAGCGCGCCCATGGATTTACCTTTATGGCGGCTACTTGCCCAAAGCGCGCCCATATCATGTATACCGGCGAAAAATATGGTGCCAAAAACCACCCACAGAACTGCAGGCACCCAGCCCCAATACACCGCGATTGCCGGCCCCACGATGGGTGCAGCACCGGCCACAGAGGTAAAATGATGCCCCCACAGCACAACCTTATTCGTCGGAACAAAATCGACTCCATCACGCAACGCATGCGCCGGCGTGACAAATTTATCATCAAGTTGAAAAATTCGCGTTGCAATAAATTTTGAATAAACAAACCAGCCAAGCAACATACCTATGATGCCCAGCACAACGATCATTATTGATTGCATATTGTTGTCCTGAATAATCCCGTTTCAGAAACAGCTTTGCTAACGGCTTTAAAAGTAAAGCTGCGCGAAAAGTGAACATATTATAAATTTGTTAACAATGAAAGATTTTGTGACAACACGAGGAAATAAATGGCAGAAAATAAGAAGGGTGAGTGGCTTATTAATAGCAGGGAAAACAACTAATTAGAAACAAAAAAGGCGCTCAAAGAGCGCCTTTTTTAAGATGACAGATGTCAGCGAGATTATTCAACAATCTTCGCAACAACACCAGCACCTACAGTACGACCACCTTCACGGATAGCGAAGCGTAAACCTTCGTCCATGGCGATAGGAGCAATAAGGTCAACAACAAACTTAAGGTTGTCGCCTGGCATTACCATTTCAACGCCTTCTGGCAATTGAACAGCACCTGTTACGTCAG
>NZ_JAHKQF010000017.1 GCF_018860965.1 Alteromonas sp. C1M14
TGTTAGCCACAAAATATTTAGCGAGTGCCAATGAAGGCGAGAATAAGAAAAATCGTAATAAATATCTACTTCAAACTATTGAGGCTGCATGGAAGCTGGATATTGAAATGTCAGATGAAGCATGCTCAGTCTGTATTCTGTTATGCGTATATTTATACATTCACTCTATTTCCAGAGAAAAAGCTAAGTTACAACATCGATCTATCGCTCAAAGTAAGGCAGGTTATTTGTGATCTTCCCACCCCTGGAAATATTCAGAAAGTAGATAGTACGGACGTTGAGCAACTTATGTCCTCGCTAAAAGAAGACCCAAGAGTTCGATCTGTACTGGCGGATTACTATCGTTTAGTGGCTTATTACTACTTTTCCTACAGCGTAAGTTCTGACACCTTTAAAGATAAAATTGAAAGTGCTCTGTCAAATGCTGGTGTATATGGGGAAGAAATAATACCTATTGCAACAGAAGAAGCCAGTTTACTAAACAAAAATATAAAGAAAACTCATAAAAATTTACGAAAAGAAATCCGTCAGCTTAACTCAGAAAGGCTAGAGCGAGAGAAATTGCAGGTGATAGAACCAATAGAAATTGGGCAATCTCATGCAATATTCACCATATCGCTATTCACGACGCTATTTCTGATTAGCGGGTTTCTCTATATAAAGTTTGTGTATGGGAGTCTAGGGCTAAGAGTCGGTGACTTCTTTACTGCGGCAGACTACATATCAAGCAGCATTGATGTTCTTGCACCAGTGCTTATATCTACTGTAATAGGTCTTGCAGCTATGCTATTCGGCCTAAGCTCCGCAATAGATCAGGAGCTTCACGAAGATCAATTTGAGGTAAATTCAGAGAAAAGCAATTATGCCTTCCCGCTTTTTATATTAATGCTTACAGTGGGGTTGGTGGCTCATTCATATAAAACGGGAGAAATTGCAAGTGTTTTTCTTGCACCATTATTACTGCTTATTGGTCTTTTCGTGTTTTTCAGGCTTCCGATATGGAAATATGTAAAGAATAGAGGTTCTGTCGGTGCCATATTTTTATCAATTCTCTACTTTTCTTTGCACCTTGGTTTCACCATTAAAGAAGATATAGATGACATTAAGTCAGAGAGCTTTGAAAGCCCCTATATTGTTACATTTAACTCTCCCTATGAGACCTATAAAGAAAATAGTTTTATTGGTGGGAATTCTAACTTTGTTTTCTTGTATGCCCAAAAGGAAAGGTATGTTGTTGCAGTGCCGCGTTCAGCAATCAAGGCAATACGGAGCAAGTAAGTGGCTAACAAGGCCATCAAATTGACCGCTTTACGCTGCGCTCCAAGCGGCTATTTATGGCGGCGTTA
>NZ_JAHKQF010000010.1:0-537 GCF_018860965.1 Alteromonas sp. C1M14
CCGGCAAGGTTAAATCAATCAAGCCGCTGGTGCTTACCGTGGCCACATTGCCGGCACTATCCAGTACCGAAACATCTACGCTTAGCAACCCTTCGGCGGCATCGGCGGGGAGTTCAATGGAAAACGTCCCATCGGGTAAAACGTCAGTGGTGAAAGTCTGGGTGACTTCATCACTGTCGGTCACTTCAATGGTGATCGAAGCGCCAATTTCATCGCACGTGCCACTGATGGTAGGCGTGGCATTGTTTAAGTTGGAAAGGGCATCTACGTTCAACACCGGCAAGGTTAAGTCAATTAAGCCACTGGTGCTCACTGAGGCCACATTGCCGGCGCTGTCGAGCACCGATACATTCACATCCAATAACCCTTCGGCGGCATCGGCGGGCAGCTCAATGGAAAACGTCCCATCCGGCAATACGTCAGTGGTAAAAGTTTGGGTAACGTCGTCACTGTCGGTCACCTCAATGTTGATCACCGCGCCAATTTCATCGCACGTGCCGCTGATGATGGGCGTGGCACTGTTAAGGTTAGAAAGGG
>NZ_JAHKQF010000010.1:603-1042 GCF_018860965.1 Alteromonas sp. C1M14
AAGGTTAAATCAATTAAACCGCTGGTGCTCACTGAGGCGAGATTGCCGGCGCTGTCGAGTACCGACACATTCACATCCAATAAGCCTTCGGCGGCATCCGCAGGGAGTTCAATGGCAAAGGTGCCATCGGGCAATACGTCAGTGGTAAAAGTCTGAGTAACCTCGTCACTGTCGGTCACTTCAATGGTGATTACCGCACCGATTTCATCACACGTGCCGCTGATAATGGGCGTGGCACTGTTTAAGTTGGAAAGGGCATCTACGTTCAACACCGGTAAGGTTAAATCAATTAAACCGCTGGTACTGACGGAGGCGACATTACCGGCGCTGTCGAGCACCGATACATTCACATCCAATAACCCTTCGGCGGCATCGGCGGGGAGTTCAATGGAAAACGTCCCATCGGGTAAAACGTCAGTGGTAAAAGTCTGGGTGACGT